>NZ_CP055305.1:0-1200000 GCF_013377995.1 Mannheimia pernigra | reverse complement strand
GGGTGTTTGCCACCAATAATTTTTCGATGAAATCATCTTCTTTCATCTTTGTTGCCGACTTTCCTTTACCGCCACGGCGTTGGGCCTCGTAGTCTGAAAGCGGTTGATATTTTACATAACCTGCGTGTGAAAGCGTGACCACCACATCTTCTTGGGCGATTAAATCTTCAATGTTGATGTCACCAGAGGCGGCAGTAATTTCTGTACGGCGTTCATCATTGAAAGTGGCTTTCACTAATTCTAACTCTTCACGGATCACTTCCATTAAGCGTTCTGGGCTAGTTAAAATATGAATTAATTCGCCAATGACAGTTAAGAGTTCTTTATACTCTTCAACAATTTTTTCGTGTTCTAAACCAGTTAAGCGGTGTAAACGTAACTCTAAAATCGCACGAGCTTGAGCTTCAGATAAGTAATATTCGCCATCGCGCACGCCTAAGTTTTCAGGCAAATCTTCTGGGCGAGAAGCCCCTACACCAGCAGCTTCCAACATTGGGGCTACGTTGCCTAATGCCCAAGGACGAGCAAGTAAACCTTCTCGCGCTTCTTCAGCCGTTTTTGAAGCACGGATAAGCTCTATGACAGGGTCAATATTCGCTAATGCAATCGCCAAGCCTTCTAAAATATGAGCACGCTCACGGGCTTTGCGTAATTCAAAAATAGTACGGCGTGTTACTACTTCACGGCGGTGTTTCACAAAGGCTTCAATGATTTGGCGGAGGTTCAACACTTTCGGCTGACCGTTGTCTAACGCGACCATATTGATACCGAAAGTAACTTGCATTTGAGTCAGTGAATATAAGTGATTTAACACCACTTCGCCCACTGCATCACGTTTTACTTCAATAACAATCGAGATCCCTTTTTTGTCTGAATAATCGTCAATTTTGCTGATGCCTTCAATTTTCTTCTCTTTTACCAGCTCTGCAATTTTTTCAATTAATTTTGCTTTGTTTACTTGATAAGGCAACTCGGTAACAACAATTTGCTCACGTCCTTTGTCTGTGCTTTCTACACTTGCTTTTGCCCGTACATAAACTTTGCCTCGTCCTGTGCGGTAAGCGTCTTCAATCCCTTTACGACCATTAATAATCGCCCCTGTTGGAAAATCTGGACCAGGAATATAACGCATTAGCTCTTCAATGCTGATCTCTTCATTTTCAATATACGCTAAGCAGCCGTCTAACACTTCGCCTAAATTATGGGGCGGAATATTGGTTGCCATACCCACTGCAATGCCCGAAGAACCATTTACTAACAAGGCTGGAATTTTAGTTGGCAACACATCAGGAATCATCTCTTTACCGTCATAGTTTGGCGAGAAATCCACCGTTTCCTTGTCTAAATCGGTGAGCAATTCCTGGGTAATTTTCTGCATACGCACTTCGGTATAACGCATTGCCGCTGGTGCATCACCATCGATAGAACCGAAGTTACCTTGACCATCTACCAACATATAACGCAATGAGAACGGCTGAGCCATTCGCACAATCGTGTCGTACACCGCAGAGTCACCGTGTGGATGGTATTTACCAATCACATCACCTACTACACGGGCTGATTTCACGTGCGGTTTATTATAAGTGTTGCTGTTTTGATCCATTGAGAAAAGCACTCGGCGGTGAACAGGCTTTAAGCCGTCTCTCACGTCAGGCAATGCACGCCCAACAATTACCGACATCGCATAATCAAGGTAAGAAGTTTTTAACTCGTCCTCAATACTTACGGGAATAATATCTTTGGCTAATTCGCTCATTGAAATTTCCTAATTTTTAGTAGTAAAAGAGCCTTACGTAAACAAGGCAAAAAATTGGCGAGATTATAGCATAAAAAGGCGTGCAAGCGGTTATTTTCTTTCAGTAAAACGCGGTTTTGCTGGCATTCTCAACTCAATCCGTTCTCGGTTAGCAAAGAGCGCTGTTTCTGTAGGTTCATAATCTAGCCACAAACTCGGATCTTGCGGTAGCTCTTCCGCCCAGAAATACTGCATCTTAAAGCCTCTTGCTAAACACTCTTCGTGCAGAGCATCGTAGCGTTTTTTCAAAAAAGTGAGCTTATTAAAGAAAAAACGCACGTGTCCTTCTCCTAATTTATAATCAGCGGGCTGTCCTTTCAGGCTGAATTTCCCTTTTGCCACGGCATTCGGAATTCGGGTAAGTTCTCGATGTTCGGCAAGCAGATGTTGATCACACAATTCCGCAGGCGGAACAAGGTTAATTCTAGTCATTCTGATTTTCCTTTCAAATTAAATAGGTTATAGTAACGCCTAAATTTACCACAGGAACCAACTTATGGAAAATGTCGATCAACACGAAATTACAAAATTTGAAAAAATGGCACAAACTTGGTGGGATCCGAACGGCAGTTTCAAGCCTATTCACCTGCTCAATCCACTACGTTTGTCCTATATTTTAGAAAAATCGAACGGTTTATTCGGCAAAAAAGTATTAGACGTTGGTTGCGGTGGTGGCATTTTAAGTGAAGCGATGGCAAAACAAGGGGCAATTGTCACTGGCATTGATATGACCTCACAACCGCTTGAAATAGCGAAACAGCACGCCAAACAAAGTGATTTAGCAATCGATTATCAACAAACTACAATTGAAGATTTTTTGCAAAAAACGACCGCTTGTTCTTCGTTAAATCCAACGGAGAAATTCGATGTCATCACCTGTATGGAAATGCTCGAACACGTTCCTGATCCACTGTCGGTTATTCAAAGCTGTAAATCCTTACTTAAACCTGATGGTGTATTATTTTTATCCACTATCAACCGTACCTTCAAAGCCTATATGTTGGTGATTATTGGGGCAGAATATGTACTAAAAATGTTACCAAAAGGCACCCACGAATTTGAGAAATTTATCAAACCTGCGGAACTCTTAACGTGGTGCGATCAAGCAGATTTAAGTTGTCAAGAAATCAAAGGTTATCATTTCAATCCATTAACCGAAAAATTTTGGATGAATGATGATGTCAGTTGCAACTATATTGCTACCCTTAAACTCAACAATTAACTTGCAAAATGTAGCGAAATCTTTACTATACGCTGCTTTATCAGGCTATTAAAAACATTATGACAGACGATATTCAACAAAAAGCTGAGAAAAAAATCACTTATAATTTCAATAAGTTGCAAAAGCGCTTACGCCGCAACGTGGGTAATGCCATTGCTGATTTTGGTATGATTGAAGAGGGCGATCGTGTGATGGTTTGCCTTTCAGGCGGAAAAGACAGCTACACGCTACTTGATATTTTGCTTAACCTTCAACAAAGTGCCCCAGTGAATTTCAGCATAGTGGCGGTTAATTTAGACCAAAAACAGCCAGGCTTTCCTGAAGAAATACTGCCTCGCTACTTACAAAGCATTGGGGTGGAATATAAGATCGTAGAAGAGAACACTTACGGTATCGTAAAAGAAAAAATTCCTGAAGGCAAAACCACTTGCTCGCTCTGCTCTCGACTACGCCGTGGCATTTTATACCGTACCGCAACTGAATTGGGTGCAACTAAAATCGCACTAGGACACCATCGTGATGATATGCTAGCAACCCTTTTCTTAAATATGTTCTACGGAGGCAAAATGAAAAGTATGCCGCCAAAACTAATTTCTGATGATGGAAAGCAAATTGTGATTCGCCCACTGGCTTATTGTAAAGAGAAAGATATTATTAAATATGCAGAAGCAAAGCAGTTTCCAATTATTCCGTGTAACTTGTGCGGCTCTCAACCTAACCTACAACGCCAAGTAGTAAAAGAGATGTTAAACACCTGGGATCGCCAATATCCTGGGCGTTTAGAAACAATGTTTAGTGCCTTACAAGATATTGTGCCATCACACTTATGCGATCCGAATTTATTCGATTTCAAAGGGATTAAACACGGTCAAATAATCGAAGGTGTGGAAGGCGACACAGCTTTTGATAACATCAAAATCGAACCGAAAACTTTCTTAGATGAAGATGATGACAATAATTTTACCGATGCTGGCGTGATTCAATTTAAAGCAGTAAACTAAGCTTCAAGCGGTCAAATTTTCAGGAAACTTTGCAAATTTTCCCTAAAAAAGCACCCTATCAGATTATCCTGATAGGGTGTTGATGGAGAAGAACCATCTATTCGATGACAAGGAAATGTCTATGAAAAAAACAATGAGTGAATTAATTTGAACTTACATTTTTTAGGAAAATTTGGCGTGGCGAGGTGAGACCTAATTTTTCCGCCTCATTAACTAAATTCATCGCTCTGTTAATATCTTTCGCTTTAATCGCTTTCATTACCGCCTGATTAAAATAGGCTTCCGTATCTTTATCTACTGCTGCGTTTATTGCATTTGAATTCTCTTTTACTGAGTTCTGTCTGCTTTGACCTACTGGTGTTGCCACTTTATTGGAATTTAAACTAAAAATATCTGTTGGTAAACCGATAAATTTAGTGCCATTTGAACCTAATACATTAATGTGAATTTGACCATTCAAACTATGAGCAACTTCAATATCACTAATCGCTGGTGGTTGCTTTCCTGTCGCCTTAGCATATACTTTTGCAGGATGTGGCATCATCGTTGTTTTGTCTAAATCTTGTTGTGTCGTATAGATAAGCAGATAAATGTATTCTTGATTGCTTGCTGGCGTTAAATTGAGCTTTGCACCTAAGCGATTACCCTTTAAGCCACGTTCCTCCAATAACTTAAATTCAGAAGATGAATACGTTGCCGCCACATTAAAATTACTATCTAATACAACCGCTGTTGGTACAAAAACATTTCGATCCATTACAGGACTTTCAATTTCAATCTCTAATGTTCCTTGATTCGCTGGAATACGATAAGCTGCAACTGGACTTGCAATACCAGCAAAAGAAGCCGTAAATGCTTGCTTTTTGCTTGCTGTTAAATTTGTTTTTACCGTCTGTGAAAATGGTATATCTTGCCATTGAATTTGAGCTAACTCAGACGAATTAATATGAATAGGCTTAACTGCTGTGCTATTTGCCATACTTGGCGAAACAACAAATAAATTAGCAAATAAAATTGCTGTTGAAAGAAGCGTTTTTTTCATATTAACCTCTAAAAATTGTGAAAAATGATAAAGTGATGGAAGAGTGGGTAGGTCAATTCCCCACCCACCATATCTTTAATGATTACCACCAAGCTTCAAATTGAACGCCTGTGATAAACTCGCCGTCTTTGGCTTTGTAGCCAGCATCAGTACGATCTTTAGTTTTAAATTTGTCATTCCAATGTGCATAAGTACCAAATACACGGATTGCTGGACGAGCCCAAATGCTATTACCAGCCTGCCATTGTTGTGCAACGGTGTATTTTACCAAGTCATTTTTCTTGCCTGTTGCTTGATCTTTAATGCGATCATAACCAACTTCTAATAATGTACTCATTGTATCGTTCCATTTGTACATTGGACGGATACCTGCAGAGTACCAAGTTTTACCTTTTTTATTATCTAGTTTTGTTTTTTCGTAGATTAAGGCATACATTACTTCAACTTTATCACTCGCTTGTACTACCCCTTGGTTGATTAAACGAAGCATATTACCTTTATTATCTGCTTTCGAACCCTGTGCGTGCCCATTATTCCAAGAAGTCATAGAGTCGGTTGCATATTGTGCAGTAAATTTATTGAAACCACCAAAGAAGTTACCTTGAGTGTATTCCGCTGTTACCATATAACCGTTTTTGGTCGCTTTTTCATTATTGAGTTTAGTACCATCTTTAGTATGAGCATTGCCATAATCAAAGCCTAACTCTAATGAGCCGTCTTTCCAAAGTTCAATACCTGCTAAGCGAACATCAAAAATATCGTTATATACTTCTTTTTTCGCATCGCGGTTATTTACATACGCTTTTTTAGCATAGTCATAGTAATAAGAGAATGCACCGTCTTTCTCTGTATCACGAGTTACCGCTAAAGAGAGTTTTCCGAAGCCTAAATCAACATTTTCAACCCCAGCACCCGGACCTGAAATATCCCAATAGTAGAAGTCGTTCATATGAACATCGTGGCGTTGGTAAAAACGTTTACCAGCCCATAAGGTTGCACCCGGTAAGCTATCCGCAAAGTTTTTGAATTGTACGTTTAATTCACGTAATGCCGGGCTGGTTTCTGTCCAGTCGTTGTTGTGAAGCGTACCGCCATAAGCAAGGTTTGTATCAAAGTAGATAGATTTCTCACCACTTTTAAATAATTCTTGGCCTAATTTCAATTCTGCATAGGTATCAGATTCGTTACCTAAACGGTATTTTGAACCACCACCATTTACCGTGAATGCGGATTGCTCCCCCCCCCCCGATGTCCAACCGATACCTGAACGTGCATATCCGTGGAAATCAACCGCTGATGCACTAGCGACAAACATTGCACTGCTAATTGCAACTACTAGAACTGCTTTTTTCATAATAGAACCTCTCTTAATATGTAGTCTAACTTAGGTTAATGATTACTTGAGGAGATACCCCTTAAAATCAGTAAATAAAATCTTTTATATTCCTTTTTCTACAAATAAACGTTTGCAAGCTGTTCCATCTTCTTTAAACAAATGACAACGCTCTGGAACGATGCCAATATTCATTTCATCGCCTTCATTAACTAATAGCACATCATTTTGACGATAAATCAAGGTTGGCTGTTTAATTTCTGGTATTTCAAGGTGGACTTGAGTTTCATTACCGAGCAATTCTACTACTTGCACAATACCGTGTAAGGTTACTTGAGCTTGCTCGGATGGCAATAAATGTTCTGGGCGAATACCTAAAGATAAATTATCTCCAGTATTTACCCCCTCACCAGAAACGGGTATCCAAAAGTTGTGATGATTTGCATCGGGCAGCTCAATTTTTACTCTTTCAGCTTCTACATCTATTACCTTCACGGGTAAGAAATTCATTTTAGGTGACCCAATAAAACCAGCAACAAAGCGATTAGCAGGATAATGATAAAGTTCTAATGGTTTGCCAACCTGAGCAATACCACCTGCATTTAATACCACAATTTTATCCGCTAAAGTCATAGCCTCTACCTGATCATGAGTTACATAAATCATTGTACGATTTAACTTTTTATGTAATTTAGAGATCTCAACTCGCATTTGTACACGCAAAGCTGCATCAAGATTAGAAAGAGGTTCATCTAATAAAAAGACTTCTGGTTGTGACACTAACGTTCTACCAATAGCTACACGTTGACGCTGCCCACCTGAAAGCGCTTTAGGTTTTCTATCTAGTAAATGAGCAAGTTGTAAAATTTCTGCAACTTGCTTTACACGCTGATCACGCTCTACTTTATTTATGCCAGCTAATTTCAAGCCAAATGACATATTCTCTGCAACATCTAAATGAGGATAAAGTGCATAAGATTGGAAAACCATACCAATTCCTCTCTTCGAAGGCTCTATATCATTCATTAATTTATCGCCAATATAGAGTTGGCCAGTCGTAATATCTTCAAGGCCTGCAATCATACGCAATAAAGTCGATTTTCCGCACCCTGACGGACCAACAAAAACAACAAATTCTCCTTCATTAATTTCTAAATTAATATCTTTAGAAATATGAATATCACCGTAAGATTTGCCCACCTTGCGTAATAATACACTTGCCATAATTAAACCTCTTATATTGTTTTTTGTTTGTGGTTTGAATTTAGCAGAATAGTCACGTTTTTACCTAAAGAAGAAATCATCCTAGAACAATTTTTTTTAGGATTAGACACATCATGCTATTTACTTTATTCCTAAGGTTCCTATTTTAAAAATTCTTATAAATTTTGTGATCAATATCTCATTTTTTTACCTTCTTTTTGTGAATTCGATCACAAAATTAGAAAAAGTGTTGCTTAATTCATACTTTTAGACAAAGGGGCGTAGAATTAGGGATGATCTCAAATAGAATGAATAGTTGATAATTTGCTATAACCTAAGAGGTAGATAGTAAATATCTATTTCTATCATTTAATCACAAGGAGTTTTTTATGAAAAACAAATGTATCAAATTTACTTTAGCTACACTTGCAAGCTTAGTTCTTTCTGGCACTGTTATGGCCAAAATGACTGAAGGCAAGCTCGTCATCTGGATTAATGGTGATAAAGGTTATAATGGGCTAGCTGAAGTTGGTAAAAAATTTGAAAAGGATACTGGTGTTTCCGTCTTAGTGGAACATCCAGATAAAATGGAAGAAAAGTTTGCACAAGTGGCTTCAACTGGCGATGGTCCTGATATTATGTTTTGGGCACACGACCGCTTTGGTGGATATGCACAATCAGGCTTATTAGCTGAAGTTAATGTAAGCAAAGAATTCAAAGACAAGTTTGTTGATTTTTCTTGGGATGCCGAAACCTATAATGGAAAAATCATTGGCTATCCAGTTGCAATTGAGGCTATTTCGTTAATTTATAATAAAGACTTAGTAAAAGAGGCTCCAAAATCTTGGGAAGAAATTATTGAGTTAGATAAAAAACTCAAAAAAGATGGCAAAAATGCGATTATGTGGAATTTATCAGAACCATACTTCACTTGGCCAGTTGCGGCTTCAAATGGAGCCTATGCGTTTAAATTTGCTAATGGTAAATATGACGTGAAGGATGTTGGTGTAAATAATGAAGGAGCAGTAAAAGCACTACAATTTGTTGTTGACATGGTCAAAAACAAACATATTAGTGCAGATATGGATTACGCGGTTGCTGAAGCCTCATTCAATAAAGGTCAAACAGCATTAACTATTAATGGTCCTTGGTCTTGGGGCAACATTAATAAAAGTGGTATTAAATACGGCGTAGCAGTGTTGCCAACATTAAATGGTCAAGCCTCTAAACCATTTGTAGGGGTATTAAGTGCGGGAATAAATAGCTCTAGCCCTAATAAAGACTTAGCTAAGGAGTTCTTAGAAAATTATCTACTTACAGATGATGGTTTAGATACTGTAAATAAAGATAAGCCTTTAGGTGCTGTTGCATTAAAATCTTATCAAGAAAAACTAGCAGCAGATCCTCGTATCACAGCAACCATGGAAAATGCGAAAAATGGTGAAATTATGCCAAATATTCCACAGATGTCTGCTTTCTGGTATGCTGAAAAAGCTGCAATCAATAATGCTGTAACAGGTCGTCAATCTGTAAAAGAAGCGTTAGATGATGCGCATTCTCGTATTCAAAAACAATAATAATCTTTCAAAATTTGGAGTGGGTTTTAACTACCCACTCTATTTTCATATTCACCCCTAAGTGCAGTAAAAATTTCGAGGTGTTCTTATGCTCGCTCAATCCCAATCTAAATCAACTAATTGGCTAAAATATTTATCAGCAGGATTAGTATTATTGCTTGACTTCTATCTTGTTGTATTAATGTACTCACAAGGTGAATATCTTTTTGCTATTTTAACTCTTATCCTTCTTACCTCTGGCGTTTACATTTTCAGTAGTAGAAATACTTATGCTTGGCGTTATGTTTATCCAGGTATTACGGGAATGGTCATTTTTATCTTATTCCCTCTAGTTGCTACCATTGCAATTGCTTTTACTAACTATAGTGGCTCTAATCAATTAGCCTTTGAGCGTGCAGTTTCTGTACTCACGGAACAACACTATTTTTCTGGAGAGAAATACAATTTTTCTCTTTATTCCCAACCAAATAACAAATATAAAATCTCATTAACTAATCCATCTACAGAACAAGTTTTTGTTTCAGAGAGTATTGTATTAACTACAGGCAATCGCATTGCGGTAACAGAACAATTAGCCCCAGTTGGAAATACTGCTCCACTCAAAACAATTACACAAAATCGTTCTGCACTTCAGTCAATGACAATCATTCTGCCGAACAATAATGAGTTGACAATGAGTTCATTACGTCAATTTTCAGAACAAAAACCACGTTATCAATTCAACGAAGAGAGTAAAACTCTATTAAATAATGAAACCGGTAAACTCTATCAAGCAAATGATGAAACAGGTTTCTTTCAAGAAATTGATGCTAACGGAAACTGGTTAAATGAGACACTGGAACCTGGTTATACAGTAGGATCAGGCTTCAATAACTTCGTTAAAATTTTCACCGATGAAGGAATCCAAAAACCGTTTGTGCAGATCTTTATTTGGACAGTTGTATTCTCTTTATTAACTGTAGTTTTTACTGTAATTCTGGGTATGATACTCGCCTGTTTAGTACAATGGGAAGCACTCAAAGGTAAAGCAATATATCGGTTACTATTAATTTTACCGTATGCAGTTCCTTCATTTATTTCTATTCTTATTTTTAAAGGCTTATTTAACCAAAGTTTTGGTGAAATCAATATGATCTTAAATCAATTATTTGGTATCAGCCCAGAGTGGTTTAACGATCCGTTTCTTGCCAAAGTAATGATTCTTATCGTTAATACTTGGTTAGGTTATCCGTATATGATGATTTTATGTATGGGCTTATTAAAAGCTATTCCAGCGGATTTATACGAGGCATCAGCAATGGATGGAGCATCAACTTGGCAAAACTTTAGTAAAATTACGTTTCCATTATTGTTAAAACCCCTCACTCCGCTAATGATTGCTTCATTCGCATTTAATTTTAACAACTTTGTATTAATTCAATTATTAACAAATGGTCGCCCAGATATGATTGGAACAACGACCCCCGCTGGTTATACTGACTTATTAGTCAGTTATACTTAT
The DNA here is from genome assembly GCF_013377995.1 of Mannheimia pernigra. Taxonomy (NCBI): domain Bacteria; kingdom Pseudomonadati; phylum Pseudomonadota; class Gammaproteobacteria; order Pasteurellales; family Pasteurellaceae; genus Mannheimia; species Mannheimia pernigra. Next base: position 1,189,326 of record NZ_CP055305.1, on the reverse strand, counting down.
CGAATTGCATTTGAAGGTAGTGGAACTCAAGATTTTGGCTTAGCTGCAGCCATTGCAACCATTATATTCTTATTAGTAGGTGGTCTTGCACTATTAAATATTAAAGCAACTAAGATGGAATTATAAAAAGGTCTTAAGTGATTATGATCCTTAACCTTGCATAAATTGAAAGGAGTATATATGGCAATTGTTCAATCTAAATCTGCACGTTATCGGGTGTGGGCAACTCATTTAATTTTGATTTCTTTTATCGCCCTGATTATTTTTCCGCTATTAATGGTCATTGGCATTTCTTTACGCCCTGGCAATCTTGCCCTTGGGGATATTATACCAAGCCAAATTTCATGGGAACACTGGCAAGCCGCCTTAGGTTTTGATGTAACACACGCGGATGGCACTGTTACTCCCCCTCCATTTCCTGTATTACGTTGGCTTTGGAACTCAATTAAAATCGCAACTATTACCTCTATCGGTATAGTTACCTTATCTACGACCTGTGCTTATGCTTTTGCTCGAATGAAATTCAAAGGCAAAAAAACCATCTTACAAGGAATGCTCATTTTTCAAATGTTCCCAGCAGTACTTTCTTTAGTGGCTTTATATGCTTTATTCGATAGACTCGGACAATATGTACCATTTTTAGGTTTAAATACTCACGGTGGTGTCATCTTTGCTTATCTAGGCGGTATTGCATTACACGTTTGGACAATTAAGGGGTACTTTGAAACAATTGATGGCTCATTAGAAGAAGCCGCCTCTCTTGATGGTGCAACACCATGGCAGGCATTCCGTCTAATTTTATTACCACTTTCCGTGCCTATTTTAGCCGTTGTATTCATTCTTTCATTTATTGCAGCGATTACTGAAGTACCCGTTGCCTCTTTATTATTACGTGATGTAAACAGCTATACGTTAGCTGTTGGTATGCAGCAATATCTATACCCACAAAACTATTTATGGGGAGACTTTGCTGCAGCTGCGGTATTATCTGCTATACCAATTACATTCGTCTTCTTACTCGCACAACGCTGGTTAGTCGGTGGATTAACCGCTGGTGGCGTAAAAGGCTAAATAAATATAGGTATTCTTTTTGCAGACCAGCTTTGGTCTGCAAAATTTTGTCTAAAAATGACCGCTTGTCTCTCTTGAAAAGCGTTTATAAACATCACTATATTTTAATTGTACCCCATCAACATTAGTAGCTCTTTCGTATAACTAATCGCTTCATTACGATTAGTAACGCCTATTTTTTGATATAGATTTCTAATATGAGTTTTAATCGTTGTAGCGGCAACTTGTAGTTCATCTGAAATCTGTTCATTGCTATAACCTGAATAAATCAGCCCTAAAACTTGCCATTCACGTTGAGTAAGCGGGCTAATTTTCAGTAGTTCAGGCACTTTAGGATTTTTTAATAACTGATTGACAAAAGCCTCATCAAAATGAGCAAATTTATGACGATAAAATTGATTAATATTTCGTAAAATAAACTGTGCTTTATGCAACACTAATTCATCTAATACATTTAATTGTAATAAATGGCGAATTTGCTGTGCCATTACATCGCCCTCAATGACGAAAGCACTAATAAAATTAGTTTGTCTAGTTAATTTTAGTGCTTGAATTAAATCATTCTGTGCTAATTCTTTCTCTCCCTGTAAAAAATAAAGCCTATTACGCAAAATTAATGCGCGATTCAAATCGCTAACGAGAGAAAATTTTTCAGCAGTTTCAATTAAATTATCCAAAATATCTTTAGCATCAGCATACTCCTCAAGTATTATCCGAGCCCTTACGATATTACGCCATTGTACTTGAGTAAAATGATTTCTATTAGAAGCAGGGAAGGGATTTTGAATCAACCAATTTCTCGCAGCAGAAATATCATTGGTCATTTGCCAATAAAATATTCTTACCTGATCAGCATTAGCGATCCAATCATGATGATAAGAATGAGAATGTTCTAATTGCTCAACTTCTTCTAATAAACGAGAAGTATTATCTAAATTACCTCTTGCTAAAGAAATCTTGGTCAATAATGTTAAAGATTGTAATTTATCTTCAAACTTGGATAATGCTTTCATACCAGCAGTAGCCATAGATTCTGCTTTATCAAGATTATACCATTCCCATAAAATTTTACCCTTTGAACGCAGTAAGAATTCATACATTGGCACTTTTTGTAAATGATTTTCTTTAACAAATTCACTCGCTTTATCTAGCATCTCATAAGCTGCTTGTGAAAATCCTTGAGCAAGTAAAATTTCTGATTGTTGAAGTTGCGCCCATAAAATATTGTGATAAGTATGATGCTGTCTAGCCATTCGTTCTGCTTTCTGCAACATTCCTAACGCTTCTGAAAGATTACCCTGACAATGATGAGCCTCTCCAATAATAGAAGTCGCCACGATATGCGCATAATAAGCACTTTCAGAGAGATCATTCAATGCTTCTGATGCTAATTGGAGTGCCGTATTTTCATCTCCAGAATTTATCGCAACCTGAGCTCTCAATACATTGAATTCCGCATTTGCAGTTTTACTTAATTCGATTTTGTTTTCAGTTAATGCCTGAGAAAAAGCAGACAAAATTCCACCAACCTCTATATGACGATGTTGGCTTTGCACTAACCAAGCTTTTAATAGTACAAGATTGGTATGCTCTGTTAAATGTGTGTAATCGAGGCAATGCAAACTCTCTTCTAATAGTTTTAGCTCCCCTTGATGGAATACTGCCCAAGCATGCTCTTCTAAAATATCTAGCAATAATTTCGTATCCGACAGTTGCATTGCGTGGTATAAGGCTTCCGTTACATATCCTAATTTTAACCACGCCAGTGCAGCTTTTCGATGTAATAAAGGTAATTCATCATATAGCTCGTGTTTACAACATAAATTGAGAAAAGAAGCAAAAAGAGGATGAAATTTCCACCAATTGTCATCAATATTTTGCCATTTACTATTTGCCATTTGTTGTAAAAACATTCCTTGTTTTTCAAGGTTCTCTAACTTTACTCTACTGTATTGTTCACCAGTAACTGCTTGTACTAAGGACTCATTCATTGAATGTAATACAGAACAACGTAAAATAAATAAACGTGTATCATCATCTACTTTATTTAATACTTCTTCTGCTAAATATTCATTTATATGAAAATTATTCGACTTAGATAATCGTTTAGCAATATCTTGTAATGGAACATTGAAAGATTGTGATTTATTCTTAGCAAACAAGCTAATTAATTGAAATGCTGTTGGCCATCCTTCAACTTCATTACATAATTTAATAATATCCTGCTGTTTTAACTCAGAACCTAATCTTGTTTGTAAAAATTCTGTACTTTCTCGATGATCAAACATAAGCTGATTAATATCAATTTCCAATAGCTGTTCCTGAACTCTCAAGCTTGCAATACTTAAAGGAGGAATAGAACGAGAAATAAGAATTAAAGTCATATTAGCTGGTTGGTGTTTAATCCAATACTTTAATGCCTCATGGATTTCATCATTTTCAATAACGTGATAATCATCAATAACGAGATAAAAATGCTCAGAAAACTTTCCCGATGTAATCAATAACTGGTTAAATAAAGCTAACAAGTTAGCTTTACGGTTTTCCTCCAATCTAATATCTATCTCTGTATTAATCGCTGAATGCAGTGCTGCACTAAAATAAGATGCAAAACGCTCAGGATTATTATCACCTTCATCTAAGGTATACCAACCAATATTCTTTTTACCTTCAATCCACTGAGATACTAATGTGGTTTTACCATAACCAGCAGGTGCATTAATTAATACAACTGGATAGCTAAATGATTTATCTAATTCTTGAAGTAAGCGTTTTCGGGGAATACTATTTTGTAATCTAAAAGAGCTAACAAGTTTTGATGGTATTAACATAATAAATCCAATCTTCTCACATAACAAAATGAGGATGATATATCCTCCTTTTGAGTTCTAACTACTTCTTAAAAATCATACCACATAAGATGATTACAAGGATGATTTGATTTTATTCAGATCTCACATAATGACAACAATCAACCTTTATTTACTAGGAGCATCCCATGCCATTTAAGTCTATTGTAAAAAAATACTGTCGTTATTTTGATGTAACAGATCCCAAAAACTTTACCTTGCAACAATGGTATCAAATTGTTGCGGAAGGATCTCTTGAGCTTATTTACAGCCAACCTGCCACTAAGCCAACTGAGTCTCGTCATGTCAACTACCTATCTATGGAATTTTTAATTGGTCGTCTAACTGGCAATAATTTAATGAATTTAGGCTACTATGAACAAATTAGTGACTATCTTAAACAATATCAGGTTGAATTAGTAGATGTTTTAGAACAAGAACGTGATCCTGCTCTTGGAAATGGTGGATTAGGACGCCTTGCTGCTTGTTTTTTAGACTCTATGGCAACATTGGGTCAAAATGCAACAGGTTACGGCCTTCATTATCAATATGGCCTATTTAAGCAAAGCTTTAAAGATGGTGTGCAAAAAGAGTCTCCAGACACTTGGAACCGAGATCATTATCCTTGGCATCATTTTAATCCGTCTAAAACTCGCAATATTAGTTTTGGTGGAAAAATCAAACATATTCAAGCTGATAAATACGAATGGATACCCACACTCTCTATCCAGGGCAAAGCCTTTGATTTACCTATTGTAGGATATAAAAATAACATCATTCAACCATTACGGTTATGGCAAGCAGATAGCGATCAGTCTTTCGATTTTGATGCCTTTAATGAGGGTGAATTCTTAACTGCAGATAAAACAATTGTTAATGCGGCAGCCCTCACTCAAGTACTTTATCCGAACGATAACCACGAAGCAGGGCAAAAATTACGTCTAATGCAGCAATATTTCCACTGTGCTTGTTCTATTGCAGACATTTTAGATCGCCACCTTACGGAAGGTTATCCGCTAGCGGATTTAGCTAAATATCAAGTTATTCAGCTTAACGATACTCACCCAACTCTTGCTATTCCTGAATTAATGCGAGTGTTATTAGATGAATATAGCTTCACTTGGGATCAAGCTTGGAATATTTGCTCTAACACATTTGCTTACACTAACCATACTTTATTACCAGAAGCACTAGAGCAATGGGATCAACACCTATTCGAACAATTATTACCTCGCCATTATCAAATTGTAGAAAAGATTAATGCTATTTTCCATGATCAAGTTAGCTCAAAATTTGGCGAAGATGCCCAAATATGGAAAAAGCTTGCTATACTTTTTGATTATCGTGTGCGTATGGCTAACCTCTGTGTAGTAACTTGCTTCCGTGTCAATGGTGTAGCAAAAATTCACTCAGACTTATTGGTTACAGACTTATTTCCTGAATACCATCAATTATTTCCAACAAAATTCTGTAATGTTACCAATGGCATCACTCCTCGTCGATGGATTAGGCAAGCGAACCCACAGTTAAGTGATTTATTAGATCGCACGTTAAAACAAGATTGGACTAACAACCTTGAAGTACTAAATGGTATAGAAAAATATACTAACGATGCAGGATTCCGTGAAGAATATCGAAATATTAAGCATAATAATAAAATCATTTTAGCTAATGAAATAAATAAGACACTTGGTCTAAATGTAAATCCAGATGCTATTTTTGATGTGCAAATTAAACGCTTCCACGAATATAAGCGTCAGCATTTAAATTTATTAAATATAATTGCAACTTATCAATCATTAAAAGCGAATCCAAATCAAGATTATACACCTCGTTTATTCTTGTTTTCAGGTAAAGCTGCACCAGGTTACTATTTAGCTAAAAATATTATTCACGCAATTAACAACGTTGCAAATATTATCAATAACGACAAACAAGTAAATGATCGTTTACAAGTTGCATTCTTACCTGATTACCGAGTCAGCCTAGCAGAAAAAATTATTCCTGCTACAGACGTATCAGAACAGATCTCTATGGCTGGAAAAGAAGCATCAGGTACAGGTAATATGAAGCTTGCATTAAATGGTGCACTAACTGTAGGTACCCTAGATGGTGCTAATGTAGAAATCGCTGAAATAGTGGGAGAAGAAAACATATTTATCTTCGGTCACACAGTAGAAAGTGTACGTGATTTATTATCTAAAGGTTACCAACCGAAGGAATACTATAATCAAGACCCTATACTGAAAAATGCAATTGATTTCTTAGCCACAGGCAAAGCATCACATGGTGATACAGAAACTTTCAGATTAATGTTAGATAGCCTTCTTGAAAGAGATCCATTCCTAGTGTTTGCTGATTTTGATAGTTATCGTAAAACACAGGAAAAAATCGGTATAGCGTATTTAAACCAAGAATCGTGGTTAAATAGTGCCATTTTAAATACCGCTCGCTTAGGCACTTTCAGTTCAGATCGTTCAATTCGAGATTATCAACAACGTATTTGGCTAAATAGATAATCAACTCAGGCGACTTCTAAGATAAGAAGCCGCCTTCATTTATATTTCATATATTCTGGGAGAAAATATTATGACAATCACTGCCAAGCAATTCGAACGTGCAGGTATAATTCCCTATTTTTTCGATGAACGAGGCGTAAAAAAATATGCTTGCAAAAAGATAAAAACAACATTACTAAAAACATTTAACGGAAATATACAAACAAATACAACGCCACTTCCAACAGTAAAAATATTTTATCAAAACCAACCCTATTTTTTACCTTTTAACTTAGTAGATAAAAAACGCTCACTTACAGGAACTTGGCAGCTACAGTTAGAAGATTCAAAAAAAGTTATTGCCGGAAAAATTAAAACTCGTGGTATTACGCTGCCTAAAGATCTACCTTTAGGCTATCATCACTTACAATTAAACATGGTGCATAGCACATTTAATTGCACAATTATTATTGCACCTAAACGCTGTTATCAACCTCAACCACTACTTGAACATAAAAAATTATGGGGAACGTTCCTACAACTTTATACATTAAAGTCAGAACACAACTGGGGAATCGGTGATTTTGGTGATTTAAAGGTATTTATTCAAAAATTTGCGGGCTATCAAGCTGATTTTATCGGTTTAAACCCGATTCACTCTCTTTTCCCTGCTAATCCAAACTCAGCTAGCCCTTATAGCCCATCTTCTCGACTGTGGTTAAACATTGCCTATATCAATATAAATCAATTAATTGAATTTCAGGAAAATGATGAAGCTCAAGCTTGGTTCAATTCCGATGAAGTACAAAAACAGCTATGCGAATTACGTAACCAAGACTGGCTCAATTACGAAAAAATTATTCCATTAAAATTAAAAGGACTACGCTTTGCTTTTGCAAAATTTCAGCAAAATATAACCGCTTGTCCTCATCAGGGCTTTTTAGAATTTATAAAAAAAGGAGGGGAAAGCCTGCAGGTGCAAGCAACTTTTGATGCTCTCCACCACTATTTATCTAATCAACGTAATGATCAGTGGGGATGGGATTTTTGGGCAAAAGAATACCAAGACTACCATTCTATAGCGGTACAACAATTTAGAGCAGAACATAAAGCAGATATTGACTTTTATATTTGGTTACAATTTATTGCAGATCAGCAACTAGCTGAATGCGACACAATATGCCGAGAACAAAATATGACTATCGGTCTGTATCGTGATCTTGCGGTAGGAGTCAGTGCGAATGGCGCAGAAACTTGGAATGATAAACAACTGTATTGCTTGAAAGCTTCAATTGGTGCTCCGCCTGACGTTTTAGGACCTCAAGGACAAAACTGGGGATTAACGCCAATGAATCCTCATATACTCAAACAGCAGTCATACCGCCCTTTCATTGATCTTGTAAGAGCAAATATGAAACATTGCGGAGCTTTACGTCTTGATCATATTATGTCGTTATTACGTTTATGGTGGATACCTAAAGGTGATAGTGCAGCCAATGGGGCGTATATACGTTATCCAGTAGATGATTTAATTGCGATTCTTGCTCTTGAAAGCCAACGCCATCAATGTCTTATTATTGGTGAAGACTTAGGGACTGTACCAAAAGAAATCGTGAGTAAGCTTAAAAACGCAGGAATTTTATCTTACAAAATTTTCTACTTTGAATTTGATGAACAAGGACAAAGTCGTGATTTAAAAAACTATCCTTATCAAGCAATGACTACCCTAAGTACTCACGATTTACCAACAATTAATGGCTATTGGCGTGGTTACGATTTTGAATTAGGCGAAAAATTTGGTGTATATCCAAATGCAGAAATACTGGCAATCTTAAAACAAGATCGTATAAATGCGAAATCAAAAATATTACAACGCCTAGCACAACATCAAGTTAAGCTAGATCCTGAAATTAATCAACAACTCAATAGTGCAATTAATACTAAGTTTATTCACAATTTGCAAACCTATGTCGCAAATGTGAGTAGTGGTTTATTCGGTTTCCAGCCCGAAGACTGGTTAGGAATGACAGAGCCTGTCAATATTCCAGGCACCAGTACACAATACGCTAACTGGCGGCGACGTTTAACTATGAATATTGAGGAAATATTCTCAGATCCAGATATTCAACATCTATTAAAGAAAGTAAATTTTATCCGTAAAGGGCAATAACCATTAAATATAAAATTAAGGCGACATCATTAATGTTGCCTTTTTTACTATAATCCAAACAGAATTTTATATTTGCAAAATAATCGCAAAATATCACCGCTTGTCCTCTTCACCACATTACAAGCGGTTCAAATGCCTATTGAATACCTTGATAATTTTGTAAAAACAGTTTGATTTTCATTTTTGACTAAGTTATATTCCTACCACTAAATTTCGGAGAATATTATGCGCTTTACTAAAGTTTATCATCACTGCCACTTTCCTGAATAATCTTTCGGGCGTTTTGGTATGCTTGGAAGATAAACTCCGAGCAAGTGAAGCCGATAAGTGTATAAGCTAAACTACGATCTCAACCCCTCGGAAGTCCACTTTCGAGGGGTTATTTTTTGTATTAATTAAATAACTTTTCATTTTAATGTTTAAAAAAATAGAGGATAAATACAATGCTATCAAATGAGGTTTTTATTTCGATTATCGTCTTGTTAATACTAAGCCTGCTTAGAATTAACGTGGTGATCGCCCTTATTATTTCTGCACTTACCTGTGGCTTAATCGGTAACTTAGGTATTGAAGGGGTCGGCTTGGCTGATGCCCTGCAAAAAACGATAAAAAGTTTCACTGGCGGTTTAGGCGGTGGTGCAGAAACAGCTATGAACTACGCAGTTCTTGGTGCTTTTGCTGTCGCACTTTCAAAATCAGGGGTGACTGATTTATTAGCTTATAAAGTGATTAAATCTTTCGGGCATAGCCCATCAGGGCGTTCTGTAATGTGGTTTAAATACATTGTGCTATTTGTATTAGTTGCCTTTTCAATGTCATCACAAAACTTAATTCCAATTCATATTGCCTTTATTCCTATCTTAATTCCACCGTTATTAAGTGTGATGAATAAGTTAAAAATTGACCGCCGTGCAGTCGCTTGTGCTTTAACATTTGGCTTAACCGCAACTTATATGTTAATTCCAGCAGGTTTTGGACAAATCTTTATTGAAAGCATTTTAGTTAAAAATATTAACCAAGCAGGTGAACCATTCCAATTAGTCAGTACAACAGCAGAAATGACAAAAGCTATGCTGATTCCTGTATCGGGTATGATTTTAGGTTTACTCTTTGCATTCTTTGTCTCATATCGCAAACCTCGCGTGTATGTAGAACAGACGCTTGAACCCACTACAGATGATATTCAAGCTCGTGTTGCTAGTGTAAAACCTTTCCATATTGGTATTAGCATTTTAGCGATTATCGCAACCTGTTCAGTGCAATTAGCGACAAATTCAACAATTATTGGCGGATTAGTCGGATTAGTGATCTTTGCATTAGGCGGTGTATTTAAATTGAAAGAAAGCAATGATGTTTTCCAAGCAGGCTTACGTTTAATGGCAATGATTAGCTTTGTAATGATTGCAGCGTCTGGTTTTGCTGGCGTCGTCAATTCAACAGGTGGTGTAGCAATGCTCGTTGAGAGCCTACGTGATATTATTTCCTCAAAAGAAACAGCCGCACTCTTAATGCTGGTTGTGGGCTTGTTCATCACAATGGGTATTGGCTCATCATTTTCAACTGTGCCAATTATTACCTCAATCTATGTGCCACTTTGTATATCTTTTGGTTTCTCGCCATTAGCAACTATGTCAATTATAGGCGTTGCCGCTGCACTTGGTGATGCAGGTTCTCCCGCTTCCGACTCCACACTTGGCCCAACATCTGGCTTAAATGCAGATGGAAAACACGACCATATTTGGGATTCTGTTGTGCCAACCTTTATTCACTTTAATATTCCGTTATTAGTATTTGGTTGGATTGCAGCAATGACACTTTAAGTTATAATACGCAAAATTTTGCTAAAAAAAGACCGCTTGTCATACTCACAAGCGGTCTATTTTCATTTATTTTTTACACATCAGGTTACATAGAATGAAATTTATCTCTTTTAATATTAATGGATTACGAGCCCGTCCACATCAACTTGAGGCGATTATCGAAAAACATCAACCAGATGTCCTCGGCTTACAAGAAATCAAAGTAGCCGATGAAGATTTTCCCTACGACTTAGTTAATCATTTGGGGTATCACGTTTTTCATCACGGGCAAAAAGGGCATTACGGCGTAGCATTACTGACAAAAAAAGCACCTATTGCGGTACGTAAAGGTTTCCCTACTGATGAGCTAAATGCCCAAAAGCGAATGATTATGGCAGATATTGAAACCGATTTTGGTGTTTTAACCGTACTAAATGGTTATTTCCCACAAGGGGAAAATCGTAGCCACGAAACCAAATTCCCAGCAAAGCAGAAATTCTATTCTGATTTACAACATTATTTAGAAACGCAACTCAAACCTGAAAATCCAATTATCATTATGGGCGATATGAACATTAGCCCAACTGATTTAGATATTGGCATCGGAGAACCAAATCGTAAACGTTGGCTACGCGACGGAAAATGCTCCTTTTTACCAGAAGAGCGTGAGTGGTTAGATCGTTTACACCGTTATGGTTTGGTGGATACTTTCCGTGTGGCTAATCCAGAAGTAAACAACCAATTCTCGTGGTTTGATTATCGTTCCAAAGGCTTTGATGATAACCGTGGCTTACGCATTGATTTAATTTTAGCGTCGAAATCACTTGCCGAGCGTTGCGTAGAAACAGGAATAGACTTAGACATTCGAGCAATGGAAAAACCATCAGACCACTCCCCTGTTTGGGCAACCTTTAAATAATTTGCCAAAAATCTTACTTTTTTAACCGCTTTCATATATACAAGCGGTTATTTTTTCTCTATTTTTTGCACTTTCTACAGCATACTATATCCCTATTCAAATCTATGCTACAATCACGCACTATTTTTAGCCGATTTTAAGATTATGAATATACGTTTCACCATTATTTTGCTTATTATTGTTGCCATATTAGGTGGTTGGTATTACAGTTTGAAAGAAAAAGATAATATAGGGCTTGATCACCTCATAAAAAAAGAAGGGCAGCCAGAGTATGTGGGTAGTAAAATATCTACCACCGTTTATGACTTGAAAGGCAATCCGCAATATTTTGCTCAAGCGTCTAACATTAAACGCTATGAGTCCACCGAACGAACTGAATTTTCTCAACCTTTTATTGAGCTTTTTGCTAAAGATTCTACGCAAAAACAATGGAAAGTCAGTGCCGATTATGCGGAAATTACAAAAGAAAAAATATTAAATTTAAAAGGTAATATCAAACTAGATGCTTTAGACCCAGCTTCACGTTTACAACAAATTACAACGGATACCTTAACTGTTGATTTAAATACACAGAATATTTTTACCGAAAGTGCTGTCAAATCAATCGGTTCGGGTTTTACAACAACAGGGGTTGGACTAAAAGGTAATTTAAAACAGCAAGTTGCTACTTTACAAAAAGAGGTGAAATCCTATATTGAACCAACTATTATTAAAGAAACAAAAGAATAATTTGCTTTTAAATAAGGAATAACAATGAAATTAATGTTTAAATCTATTTTAGTAACAATGTTACTAAGTAGTAGCTTTTCGGCTTATGCGTTAAAAGGTGATACCGAACAGCCAATTAATATTGATTCAGGCAGTCAATCATTAGATATGACAAATAATATCGTGACATTTAGCGATAACGTAGTCATTACGCAAGGATCAATAAAAGTAACGGCAGCGAATGTAAAAATTACTCGCCAAGAAGGTAAAAAAGAAACCATTGATGCCACAGGCTCCCCCGTTACTTTCCAACAAACATTAGATAACGGTACGTCTGTAAACGGAAAAGGTAGTCGCATTCATTACGACTTAAATGCTGAATTTTTAACCTTAATCGGTAACGCTGAATTAAAACAACAAGGCAGTTTTATTAAAGCCAATAAAATTACCTATGATGTGAAAAAACAGCAACTTAAAGCAACAAGTCAAGGTAAATCACGTGTGAAAACCGTGCTTATCCCAAACGAACTTCAAAATAATAAGAAAAAATAAGGTTAGTAATATGTCCGTGCTTTATGCAGAACATTTAGCGAAAAGTTATAAACAACGCCAAGTCGTAAAAGACGTAAGTCTTAAGGTAAAATCAGGTGAAATTGTAGGCTTGCTTGGTCCGAACGGTGCAGGTAAAACAACCACTTTTTATATGGTGGTTGGCTTAGTTCGCCACGACCGTGGCACAATCCGTATTGATGATGAAGACATCAGCGTATTACCAATGCACGACCGAGCAAAACAAGGCATTGGCTATCTTCCACAAGAGGCGTCTATTTTCCGTCGCTTAAGTGTATATGATAATTTAATGTCTGTACTCCAAGTGCGTAAAGACATCAACGATAAAGAACGAAAAGCACGTGCCGAAGAATTGATTTCAGAATTTCATATTGAACATATTCGTAATAGCTTAGGACAATCCCTTTCAGGGGGCGAACGTCGGCGTGTGGAAATTGCCAGGGCATTAGCTGCAAACCCAAAATTTATTCTGCTAGATGAACCCTTTGCTGGCGTTGATCCAATCTCAGTCATTGACATAAAAAAAATCATTGTGAATTTAAAAGAGCGTGGTTTAGGTGTTCTCATTACTGACCACAACGTGCGTGAAACGCTAGATGTGTGTGAGCGTGCTTATATTGTTGGTAGTGGTGAGATGATTGCTAACGGCACACCACAAGAAGTACTTGAAAACCCTAATGTAAAACGTGTTTATCTAGGCGAACAATTCAAACTCTAACCAAATCTTCCTTGTAGGGGATTTCATCTTTAGATGAAAATTATGACAAAATTAACTGAATTTTTAAGCCCTGAGAATATTCGTCACGGTGTGCTGGTTTCCAGTAAAAAACGAGCATTAGAATTGATTGGAAAAATAGTGGCACAACATATTAATCAATCCCAATGCTCACAGCAATCTGAAGAGCAGGTTGAAACAATATGCCCTATCAGCTGCTTTTCTAACTTATTTAAACGTGAAAAGCTAGGCTCAACAGGATTAAATCAAGGTGTTGCACTTCCTCACGCAAAATTACCCGCTTGTAAAACCTTAGTTTTAGATAAACCGATTGCGGTTTTTTTACAATTGGAAGAAGCGATTGATTATGTTGCTCAAGACCATAAAGACATTGACTTAATCTATGCCATTATGTTTCCCGAAAATAGCTGCGAACAATACAAAAACTGTTTACCGCAAATTGCTAAGCAATTAACCGATAAACCCTTACTAAAACAGCTCCGAGCAGCAGAATCAGCAGAAGATATTTGGCAAATTTTAATGTATGCTGATAATCACTCAAAAAATGAAGAATAACATTGAGGCAATATGGAGTTAATCATTATAAGTGGGCATTCTGGCTCGGGTAAATCAGTTGCATTAAGAGCATTAGAAGATGTAGGTTATTACTGTGTTGATAATATTCCTTTAGCGTTAATTCCAACTTTAACTGATTACCTCACCCAAGAAAAGCGTTCTGCTGTTATCAGCTTAGATATTCGCAATCTGCCGAATACCCCTAATGCGATTGAAGAATTACTCACTCAGTTAGCACCTTTAAACACTAAGCTTATCTTCTTGGATTGTGAACGTAATACGCTCATACGCCGTTATAGCGATTCTCGTCGAATTCACCCACTTTCCACACAAGATGATCTATCATTAGAAAGTGCTATTGATTTGGAACGGAAATTGCTCGTTCCATTGGTGCAAAATGCAAACTATATTATTGATACAAGTAACCTTTCTTCACACGAACTAGCAGAAAATCTTCGTTATTTATTGCAAGGTTCTAGCGACAAAGAGCTAAAAATTATTTTCCAATCATTTGGCTTTAAATACGGCTTGCCTACTGATGCCGATTATGTGTTTGATGTTCGATTTTTGCCAAATCCACATTGGCATCCAGAACTCCGCCCAATGACAGGCTTAGAACAACCCGTGATTGATTTTTTAGAACGCCAAACTGATGTACATAATTTCATCTATCAAACACGCAATTATTTAGAAATGTGGCTACCGATGTTAGAAAAAAATAACCGTAGCTATCTTACTATTGCGATTGGTTGCACTGGTGGAAAACATCGCTCTGTCTTTATTGCTGAGCAACTGGCAAAATACTTCCGAGCGAAGGGCAAAAATATACAACTTCGTCATAAAAGTTTGGAAAAACATCACAAAAAATCCTCTAATTAAATTAATAGGATACAAGCGGTTAAATTTATTCCATAAATTGCAATTTTTAAAGAAAATTTGACCGCTTGTACATTTTAAAACGCAATTATATGAAATCTACAGATATTGTTATTATTGGCGGTGGAATGGTAGGGCTTACCCTCGCAGGACTTTTAAAAGACGCAAACTGCCAGATCAAAATTATAGAGCGAAACACGCCTAAATTTTATTCGGATACGATTTACCACCGTGTCAGTGCAATCAATGCATCAAGCCAAAAAATATTAGAACACGTTGGTGCTTTCCAACAAATTCCAACTCATCGCCTATCGCCTTATACAGAAATGTCGGTATGGGAAAAAGATAGCTTTGCCAATATTCATTTCAACAATAACGATGAAGAAATTAAGCAATTAGGCTTGTCTCAACTTGGTTTTATTATCGAAAATGCTGTTATTAAGCACACACTCTGGCAGGAAGTTTCTAAACAAGCTAATGTTGAATATATTGTCGCCTCTCCTCAAACCTTAGGGGTCAGCGAAAACGGGGCATTTCTAACACTCGATAACGGGGAAATGCTTTCGACTAAATTAGTAGTAGGGGCTGATGGGGCAAATTCTTGGGTACGTAATCAAACTCATATCCCATTAACGAGCAAAGATTATCAACATACTGCCTTAGTTTGCAATGTGAAAACGACTGAAAAACATAACAAAGTTGCTCGCCAAATTTTTGCACAAGACAGTATTTTAGCTTTCTTACCAATGGCTGATGAAAATCTTTGTTCTATTGTATGGGCGTTACCGCCTACAAAAGCAGATGAGTTAAAAAATTGTAACGAGCACGCATTTAATAAAGCACTGAGCATTGCATTCGATAACCGACTTGGTTTAGTCGAAGTGCAAAGTTTACGTGAAATTTACCCGCTTACTGCACGCTTTGCCCGCAATTTTGCTCAGCCTCGCATTGCGTTAATTGGAGATGCCGCCCATACCATTCACCCTTTGGCGGGTCTTGGCGTAAATTTAGGTTTTGCAGACGCAAGCACTTTAGCCAATGAAATCAAAAAACATCTCGCTAGCGGCAAAGATATAGGTGAATATCACCACTTACGTCAATTTGAACGGGAACGTAAAGCTCAAGCAGCTAAATTATTAGCCACAATGGAAGGATTAAAACAGCTATTCAATGGTGATCATCCTTTGAAAAAATTAATAAGAGGGATTGGCTTAAACATAACTAACCAGCTTCCTTTTGCCAAAAAATTATTAATTCAGCAAGCCATTTATCTATAAGAAATGATATTCAAATAACATAAAGATCATCTTTTATGAACTAATATTGAGACTAGCTGACTATTAGTTGGTACAATAACGAACAAGCCCCACCCTTTGGTGGCTTTATTTTCATCTTTTTGAGGAATTTTTAATGAACAAATTTACTAAAATCAGTGCAACTGCCTTAGTGGCTTTATTTTTAGCTGCTTGTGATAAACCTTCACAAAATTCAGCATCAGTAACTACATCGACGACTGAAACAACTCAAGTAGCAACACCAAGTGAAGCTGCAAAAGCAGATTACCAAAAATTAATTGCTTGGAATGCTGAACAAGATAACACGATGAAATCTGCACAAGCTGAATTACAACAAAAATTAGCAACGCAAGATCCTAAACAAATGCAAGAAGGGTTAAATGAATTTAACAAGAAAGTGGAAGATACTATCAAGAGCTTAGAAAAAGTTGAAGTCTCTGATGCCCAACTTAAACAGTTCAAAGAGAAAACTAAATCTGTTTTAACGCTTTCAAGTGAAGTAATTAACGAACAAGTAAAAGTGATTTCTAATCCAAATGATGAAGCGGCAAAACAAGCAGCAGAACAAAAAACCCAAACCTTAATTGAAGCAGGTAACGAGCTGCAAAAATTAAATGTAGAGCTAGAAAAAAGATTTACAGCTAAATAAGTTAGCAATAAGTACAAAAGCTAGAGTGTTCTCTAGCTTTTTTTATGAACTGAAGAAAGTTTAATACGCTTTCTAAATCAGGCATTTGCATTATTTGCAATTTTTTTGACCGCTTACAAAGCGATTACTACCAAATCCATACCGAATTAAAGTAACACTCCAACACAAAATAGTATAAAAGATAAAAAAATAAGGCATAGTTTTACTACGCCTTATTTCAAATATCTAAATTACCAACCTTTAACAACACCGCCGTTAAATAATTTTAACGCTTCTTGGAATACTTCTTCAGTTTGGAATGATTTTACGAAAGTTTGTAAACGAGGATCATCTTTATTGTCTTCACGACTAACGACTAAATTTACATACGGAGAATCTTTAGATTCTACAATAATACCATCTTTATCTGGACTTAAACCTGCTTGGCCTGCATAAGTATTGTTGATTATCGCTAATTCTACATCATCTAACATACGAGTTAAGAGTGAAGTATCGGCTTGTACGATTTTAATGTTTTTCGGATTTTCAACAATATCATTTTCTGTTGCAAACACATTTTTTGGATCTTTTAATTTCAATAAACCGTGAGCTTGAAGTAATAATAAAGCACGTGCAGTATTACTTGCATTGTTAGGAATTGCAACTGTTGCACCATCTTGCAGCTCAGAAATGTTTTTGATTTTCTTTGAGTATGCTGCAATTGGCCAAACTAAAGTATTACCGATAATCGCTAACTTATAACCACGATCTTTCGACTCTTGCTCTAAATATGGTACAGTCTGGAATGCGTTTGCATCTAAATCTTTAGCGTGTAACGCTGCATTTGGCTGTGTATATTCAGTAAATTGCACTAATTCTACATCTAAGCCATATTTTTCTTTTGCAATTTTCACTGCAACTTCTGTCATTTGTGCTTCAGGACCAGTCATTACACCCACTTTTAATGGAGCTTGTTTTGCTGGTTCATTCACTACCGTAGAGGCTTTCTCTTCTTTACAAGCACTTAACGCTAATGCTGACACTAATGCCACGCCTAATAGTTTTTTAAAGTTCATTCTGCTTCCTTCTTATGTAAGGGTTTAAAGATATAAAAAGCGATTAGCTTAGACTAATCGCTACTAATAAAAATTAGATTACCAACCTTTTACTACACCATCTTTGAAATGTTTTTGAGCTTCTTGGTACACTTCTTCAGTTTGATAAGATTTAATAAAATTTTGTACATTTGTTGAATCTTTATTATCTTCACGAGCCACAATGATATTCACATATGGAGATTCTTTATCTTCTACAAACACACCGTGATCTTGCGT
Organism: Mannheimia pernigra; assembly: GCF_013377995.1. Lineage (NCBI taxonomy): Bacteria > Pseudomonadati > Pseudomonadota > Gammaproteobacteria > Pasteurellales > Pasteurellaceae > Mannheimia > Mannheimia pernigra. Next base: position 1,171,318 of record NZ_CP055305.1, on the reverse strand, counting down.
ATTTAAGCCAACTTGACCAGCGTAAGTATTGTTTACTACAGCTAAATCTACGTCATCTAACGCTTTAGCCGCAATAGAAGTATCTACTTCTTTAATTTTTAGGTTTTTCGGATTTTCGATAATGTCTAACGAGGTTGAGAACAAGTTAGTGTTATCTTTTAATTTAATTAATCCTTGTTTTTCTAATAAAATTAACGCACGAGCTAAGTTTGATGGATCGTTTGGTACGGCAATCACAGCATCATTTGCTAATTCAGACACATTTTTGATTTTTTTAGAGTAACCCGCTAATGGATAAACAAAAGTGTTGCCTACAATCACTAAGTTGTTTAGACCTTTTGATTGGCTGTCTTTATCTAAATAGGGTTTATGCTGCATTGCGTTTGCATCTAAATCACCTTTGCTTACTGCGGTGTTTGGTAATGCGTAGTCGTTAAATAATACAAACTCTACTTCTAAACCGTATTTTTCTTTTGCGATTTGTGCAGCACGCTCTGCAACAGTATGCTCAGGACCAGACATTACGCCCACTTTAATTTTTGCAGGCTCTGCTGCAACTGACTCTGTTTTTTTCTCTTCTTTGCAGGCAGTTAGTGCCAGTGCTGAAACTAAAGCGATACCTAATATGTTTTTCAACTTCATAAAAAATCCTCTTTTATAATAAATTAACGATGATCGTAACGTTTCGCTAAATGGTCACCTAATTTCTGGCTTATCATTACAATTGCTACAATAATAATCGTGGCAATCCATTTCACATAGACCATATTACGGTGTTCGCCATAACTAATTGCTAAGTTACCTAAGCCACCACCACCAACAGCCCCCGCCATTGCCGAATAACCAATTAATGCCACCAAAGTTAATGTAATGCCATTGATTAAAATCGGTAAGGATTCAGGTAAATAAAATTTAGTGACTACTTGCCAATTCGTTGCCCCCATTGATTTTGCAGCCTCTGTTAAACCTGACGGAATTTCTAATAACGCATTAGACGTTAGTCTTGCAAAAAACGGAATTGCAGACGCACTTAACGGAACAATCGCTGCCGTTGTGCCAAGTGTTGTTCCTACAATTAAACGAGTAAATGGCAGTAAAATAATCAACAAAATAATAAACGGAATAGAACGCCCAATATTAATCACCACATCTAAAATTTGATGCAATCTTGGGTTTTCTAAAATCTCACCCCTACCTGTTAAAAAGGCTAAAAAACCAATTGGCAAACCAATAATTACTGACAATGCCGTTGCTACAAAGCCCATATAAATGGTTTCAAAGGTAGAAGCCCAAACTAAGCTCCACATTTGAGGCGTTAATTCAGCCATAAAATTATCCCACATAGCCTAACACCTCAACTTTTACATTATTATCCATTAAATAAAACTTCGCTTCCGCAATAGAATCTGAGTTACCGCTGACTTCTGCAATCACAAAACCAAATTTTACGCCACCTGCATAATCAATTTGCGACATCAAAATACTGAAATCAATACCAAATTTTTTCGATGCTATCGAAAGCAGCGGAGCATCAACTGAACGCCCTGTAAATTCAAATTTAATAATCGGCTGACTATGCTCTGTTGGTGAACTTAAAAGCTGCTCTCTATATTCTTGTGGCAAATCAAAATGAAACGTTGATTGAATAAATTTTTGAGCCAACGCCGTTCTCGGATTCGAGAAAATCTCACTCACCGAACCTGATTCAATTAACTGCCCCTTATCAATTACCGCCACACGGTCGCAAATACGTTTTACCACTTCCATTTCGTGCGTGATTAATAAAATCGTCAAGCCAAGGCGTTTATTAATATCTCGTAGTAATTGCAAAATAGATTGGGTGGTAGCAGGGTCTAACGCACTGGTTGCCTCATCACACAATAACACCTGCGGATCGCTTGCCAAAGCACGAGCAATCGCCACACGCTGCTTCTGACCACCTGAAAGATTAGCGGGATAAACGTCTTTACGATCCATTAACCCAACCAACTCTAATAATTCATTGACTTTCCTTTCCACTTGCTCTTTTGGCGTATTGCTTAAACGTAACGATAACGCCACATTTTCAAACACGGTTTGTGAAGAGAGCAAATTAAAATGCTGGAAAATCATCGCAATGTTGCGACGAGCGGAAATCAGCTCTTTATCCGACATTGCGGTTAAATCTTGCCCATCTACAATCACTTGCCCGATTGTTGGACGTTCTAATAAATTTACGCAACGAATTAAGGTGCTCTTCCCCGCACCTGATGCCCCAATTACACCGTAAATTGTGCCTTTGGGAACATCAAGGTTCACATTATCAAGAGCAGTAATTTTTTTACCTTTCACCTCAAATTGCTTGCTGATATTTTTCAGCTGAATCATTTTTATATCCAATTTTGATTAATCGTTCTATTTCGACCTATTTTAGACGTCTAGAATGCTATGTCAATTAACAAACCTAATTTTTTTATTCCGAATAAGCATAACGCATAAAATAAGCGCTTGCACTTGAAATAAATTACGATTCTGTATGATTGGTTTTCATCTAAACAAACAAGCGGTCGAAATTTGCCATTTTTTTGCAAAAAACAGCCGCTTGTAACACTTTAAAATTAAGCCTTCCGCCAAATCGTGCCATTCGAGGTGTCTTCCAGCACAATATTCATTGCTTTGAGTTTATCACGTACTTCATCTGCCACCGCCCAGTTTTTAGCGGCTTTGGCTTCATTACGTTGGTGAATTAAGGCTTCAATTTCGGCGGTTTCGTCATCGTTCGCATCGCCTTTTAAGAAAGCCTCTGGGTCTTGCTCAAGCAAGCCTAACACGCCTGCCAACTCTTTTAAACGAACGGCTAAACCGTTCGCCTTTACCATATCTTCGGTTTTGATTTTGTTGAGCTCACGGGCGATTTCAAATAATACCGCTAATGCACCTGGGGTGTTGAAATCATCATCCATTGCGGTTTTGAACGCGTCCACATATTGCTCGCCGCCAATCGCTTCCCCCGATACATCACAACCACGCAAAGCGGTGTATAAACGTTCAAGAGCGGAGCGAGCCAAATCTAAGTTATCAATGCTGTAATCAAGTAGCGAGCGATAATGTGCGGTAAGGAAGAAATAACGCAGCGACTCCGCATCGTACAAACCTAACATATGGCGAATGCTGAAGAAGTTGCCGAGCGATTTCGACATTTTCTCTTTATCAATCGTGAGCATTCCGGTGTGTAGCCAATAGTTTACATAATCACCACCGTGGGCACAGCAAGATTGGGCAATTTCATTTTCGTGATGTGGGAACATTAAGTCTGAACCGCCGCCGTGAATATCGAAATGTTCGCCTAGCTCTTTGCTATTCATTGCCGAACATTCAATGTGCCAGCCTGGGCGACCATTGCCCCACGGGCTTTCCCAGCTTGGTTCGTTCTGTTTCGACATTTTCCAAAGCACGAAATCCATCGGATTTTTCTTCACCGATTTGATTTCTACCCTTGCCCCTGCTTGTAGCTGTGCTAAGTTTTGGCGAGATAACGCACCATATTTTTGGAAAGATTCCACATCAAACATCACATCGCCATCGGTTGCCACATAAGCGTGTCCGTTTTTGATGAGTTTTTCCACCATTGCGATAATTTCAGGAATATGCTTTGTTGCACGAGGTTCCACATCTGGGCGGAGAATGTTCAACGCATCAAAATCCTTATGCATTTCAGCAATCATTCGCTCCACCAATTCATCGCAAGTTTCATTATTTTCTAACGCACGCTTGATGATTTTATCGTCCACATCCGTAATGTTGCGGATATAACGCAAATTGTAGCCCAAATAACGTAAATAGCGTGCAATCACATCAAACGACACAAAAGTACGACCGTGCCCAAAATGACAAAGATCATAAACCGTCACACCACAAACGTACATTCCCACTTGATTCGGGTTGATCGGCTTAAATTCTTCTTTTTCACGTTTTAGGGTGTTATAAATTTTGAGCATAAGTGTCCTCTGATTAAAAGATTCGGTAAAAATAGGGCTAAGTATAGCGAATAAGCGGTCTGATTTTGAGATTTTTTTGCAATTTCGTTTAAACTTTTTAATAATAGCGAGCGAAATTTATTTTTCATTCCATTTTTATTTATAAGGAACATCGAATGATTACATTACACACCAATTTGGGTGACATCAAAATCGAATTGAACGTTGAAAAAGCGCCCATCACGGCAAAAAACTTTGAAGATTACTGCAAAGAAGGCTTCTACAACGGCACAATTTTCCACCGTGTGATTGACGGTTTTATGATTCAAGGCGGCGGTATGACGGTTGGAATGACCGAAAAACCAACCAAAGCACCAATCCAAAATGAGGCGAACAACGGTTTAAGCAATAAACGTGGCACGTTGGCAATGGCTCGCACGTCTGATCCGCACTCGGCTTCCTCACAATTTTTCATCAATGTGGCAGATAACACTTTCTTAGATTATCGCTCAAAAGAGATGTTCGGCAAGAGTGTAGTACAAGAATGGGGTTATGCAGTCTTTGGCGAAGTGGTTGAAGGAATGGACGTGGTTGATAAAATCAAGGGCGTAAAAACAGGTAACAAAGGTTTCCACCAAGATGTTCCCGTTGAAGATGTGGTGATTGAATCAGTCACTGTCGCTTAATGTAGTAACACAAGCGGTGAGATTTTTACAAAATTTTGCAAAAATCTCACCGCTTGCCACTTAACACTTAAATAATTAGATAAAGCCAGATAATAAATGGCATTGTAAATACACACAATAATGTCGTTACGCCATAAATCGCACTCGCTTTTTTGGCATCTTGCCCGTAAACAACCGCCATTTGGGTTACTGTTGCCGCTGAGGGGCTAATTGTAGCGAGGAAAGTAATCATCACAATAATGTCACCATTGATAACCCAATTTTCAAAGCCACACCATTTAATCACAAGCAATAAAATCAAAGGAATAAAAAGTAAACGCAGGAAAGTGACTAGATAAATCCGCTTATCGGTAATAATTTCTTTAAATGGAACCGCCGCAATGAGCATTCCTGCTACAAGCATAGATAAAGGCCCTATCATATAACCTAAACTGGATAAGGTACTGGCAATCGTTGTTGGTAATTTGATATGTAATAGAAATAACATTAACCCAACAACAATAGCAATAATATTGATGTTGAAGATGACTTTTCGCAACGGCACCGTTCCCTTTCCACATATTAATGTCCGCAAATGCGACCAAAAAAGTACGGTCTGCACCACAATAAATGCTGTAGAATAAATAACCCATTCATTTCCTAAAAGAGAAGTGACTATCGGAATAATCAAGTTGCCAGAATTGGAATAAATAGACGTAGCTTGTTCAATATTATCTAATTTTGCCGTTTTCTTGAGTAGCCAGCCTAAGAAAATCAACAAAGCACTGAAGATAATTGAGAGAAAAAACGCAAGGTATAATCCGTTAAGCGTTTCAGAGGTGTAATCAACTTGAAATGCAGTTATCAGCATTGCTGGGCTAATAATATATAACCCAATAATTGAAATAGGATAACTTTGCTCTGAGGTTAACAGTTTCGTTTTTACAATCGCATAGCCTAGCAATACCATTAAGGTAAGCTGTAAAATTTTGTCTGCCAATAAAATTGCTATGTCCATAACTATTTAAGAAACAATCTCTCCGCGCCTGAATAAATTGTGGCTTTCCCCTTGCGAGCAAAAGCTAATAAAGTGAATTGATTATCACGAGCCATTTTAGTCGCCATTTCTGTAGTAGCAGAAATCGCACATAACATTTCAATCCCCACTGCCAAACATTTTTGCACCATTTCAAAACTCGCTCGACTGGTCACAAAGACAAAACCATTAGGGAAACCTGCTTTAGCATACCAGCCAATCAACTTATCTAAGGCAACGTGCCGCCCAACATCTTCACGAATAGCCAACAATGTTCCATCAATACTGAAAAAGGCGGCCGCGTGGCTTGCTCCCGTCTCCTTTGATAAAGATTGAGCATTTTCTAGTTGTGCTAAACAATATGCTAAAATTAGCGGATTAACGCCCTGCAAGCGGTTATTTTTTTTAACAATTTTGCAACTTTGATGGACTTGCTCTAATTGCTCAACACCACAAATTCCGCAGCCTGTTCGCCCAGCCATTGAACGGCGTTTCTCTTTTAATTCTACGAATTGACGCGTAGAAATTTCGAGCTGAATTTCTATTCCCTGTTCTTGCTCAATAATATCTAGCCCATATAGCTCTTGTGGGGCATTCAAAATTCCCTCTGCCAAAGAAAAACCTAACGCAAAGTCGTCTAAATCTGAAGGCGTTGCCATCATAACTGTATGCGAAATCCCATTATAAACTAGCGCAACGGGTACTTCTGAAATCAAATTATCCTCACAATATTGCTTTTCCAGCCCAGTTGTTAAGAATAATAATTTTTTAACCTCTATTTTTGTGATCTTATTCACAATATTTATCTCTTGTATGCTTAAAAGTAGTTTATTTTGTTAAAAAGTTGTATCATTATGCGGCTTAAATTTGGTTTAAAACAAATTTCTTTGGTGTTTAGCCTATTTTTTACCCAAAAAGAGTATGTTCATTTTCCTTCATTAGCAGGAAAATAATACACCTCTTCGAGAGATTTATTAAATCAATTTTTTGATCACATTTACTTTTATTTACCATTTATATGATTTGGAGTGATTATGCAGATCTCAAGACGTAAGTTCTTTAAGGTCTGTGCAGGTGGAATGGCAAGCACTTCTGCTGCAATGTTAGGTTTTGCACCAACAGCAGCATTAGCAGCCCCTCGCGAATATAAGCTCTTAAGAGCGAAAGAAACTCGCCAAACCTGTACTTACTGTGCTGTAGGCTGCGGAATGCTAATGTATTCTTTAGGCGGACAAGCAATGAATAGTAAAGGGAAACTTTTCCATATTGAAGGCGATCCTGACCATCCTGTTAGCCGTGGTGCATTATGTCCTAAAGGAGCAGGCGCGTTAGACTATGTAAATAGTGACCGCCGTGTACATTATCCTGAGGTGCGAGAGCCTGGCTCAAGCGAATGGAAACGAATTTCTTGGCATGAGGCTATTGAACGTATTTCTCGCCACATTAAAGACGACCGTGATGCTAACTTTATTGAAAAAAATATAGAAGGTACACCAGTTAATCACTGGTTAACCGCTGGCTTCTTAGCAGGTTCTGCCTGTAGTAACGAAACTGGTTTATTAACCCAAAAATGGGTTCGCTCTCTCGGTATGGTATTTACCGATAACCAAGCGAGTATCTGACACGGACCAACGGTAGCAAGTCTTGCTCCATCATTTGGTCGCGGTGCGATGACCAACCACTGGGTTGATATTAAAAACTCTGATCTCGTTATTGTTATGGGCGGTAACGCCGCTGAAGCTCACCCTGTAGGTTTCCGCTGGGCAATTGAAGCGAAAAAACAAAATGGTGCTAAGTTAATGGTGGTAGATCCACGCTTTAACCGAAGTGCTGCGGTGGCTGATATCTATATGCCATTACGTTCAGGTACGGATATTACGTTCCTACTAGGTGCGATAAACTATTTGTTAAAAAACGATAAAATTCAACACGAATATGTTAAACACTATACCAATGCAACTTTCTTAATACACGAAGGCTTCAAATTCGAAGACGGTCTATTTACTGGCTATGATGAAGCTACGCGTACCTATAAAGATAGATCTACTTGGACTTACCAAATGGATGAAGAAGGCAATCCGTTAAGAGATATGAGCCTTCAAGATCCTCGTTGCGTACTGAATATGCTACGTGAACACGTTTCTCGCTATACGCCAGAAATGGTTGAGCGTATTACAGGCACACCACAAAAAGATTTCTTGATTTTCTGTGAAGAAATTGCGAAAACCTCTGCTCCAGATAAAGCAGCTACTTTCCTTTATGCGTTAGGTTGGACACAACATACCGTTGGTTCGCAAAATATCCGTTCTATGGCGATGATCCAGCTATTGTGCGGTAACATCGGTGTGTCGGGTGGTGGCGTAAACGCATTACGTGGTCACTCAAACGTGCAAGGTATTACTGATTTAGGTTTATTCCCAGCACGGCTTCCAGCTTACTTACCACTGCCTAGCGAAACCGATGTTTCATTAGAAGCATTCTTAACACGTATTACACCGAAAGCAATGGGAGCAGACCAGGTCAACTATTGGGTAAATGCACCGAAATTCTTCATCAGTATGATGAAATCATTCTATGGCGATAACGCAACCGCTGAAAACGAGTTTGGTTTCCACTATCTGCCGAAGTTACAAAAAGGGGGCATCGACCACTTCCGTTTCATTGAGCAAATGTATGAAGGCAAAATCAATGGTTACTTCTGTCAAGGTATGAACCCTGTTGCCTCTTACCCGAACTCACAGAAAATTATCAAAGCGTTAAGTAATTTGAAATATTTAGTCATTTTTGACCCGCTTATTACCGATACGTCTGAATTCTGGAAAAACCACGGCGAGTTCAATAATGTAAATTCTGCAGAAATCCAAACTGAAGTATTCCGTTTACCAACAACTTGCTTCGCAGAAGAAGATGGTTCTATTGCAAACTCAGGTCGTTGGCTACAGTGGCACTGGAAAGCGGCTGATGCTCCACACGAAGCAAAACCAGATGTTGATATCTTGTCTGAAATTCGAGCGGAGTTAATCCACCTCTATCATAAAGAAGGTGGTAAAGCACCGCTAGAACCACTCGAAGCGATGACCTGGAACTACGCAAATCCGTTAGAGCCGAAAGCAGAGGAAATTGCAAAAGAAAATAACGGTTATGCCTTAGCTGATGTTAAAGATGCTAATGGCAATATTCTTGTTAAACAAGGCGAATTACTTTCAAGCTTTGGTCAAATGCGTGATGATGGTACAACCTCTGGTGGGTGTTGGATCTATACTGGTCAATGGACTCAAAGAGGTAACCAAATGGCTAATCGTGATAATTCAGATCCATCTGGTTTGGGTAACACCTTAGGCTGGGCATTTTCATGGCCTGCAAACCGTCGTATTCTTTATAACCGTGCTTCAGCAGATTTAAGCGGTAAGCCGTGGAACCCAAAACGTCAATTAGTGAAATGGAATGGTAAAAACTGGAACTATATTGATGTTGCTGACTTCGGTACTGCACCTCCAAACTCTCCAACAATGCCATTTACTATGCAACCAGAGGGAGTATCTGGTTTATTCGTGCGTGAGCGTATGATTGATGGCCCATTCCCAGAACATTATGAGCCATTAGAAACACCAATCGGCACTAACCCATTACATCCTAATGTAATTTACAGCCCTGTTGCTCGTATTTTACCAACGGATAAAGAGGATTTAGGTACAAGTGATGAATTCCCATACGTTGGTACCACTTATCGTTTAACCGAACATTTCCACTATTGGACGAAAAATGTGCTTCTCAACGTGATTGCTCAACCAGAGCAATTTGTTGAAATCAGCGAGAAATTAGCTGAAGAAAAAGGCATTAAAAATGGTGATAAAGTCCGTGTTTGGTCTAAACGTGGCGAAATTAAAGCGGTTGCAGTAGTGACTAAACGTATTCGCTCATTAGTGTCTGACGGCAAGCCAATTCATACGATCGGTATTCCGATTCACTGGGGATTTGCAGCAACTACTGGAGCGAAAAAAGGTTATTTTGCTAATAACCTAACAGTACGCTCGGGCGATCCTAGTTCTAATACGCCAGAATCGAAGTGTATGTTGTTAAACATTGAGAGAATTGGAGGCTAAAAATGGGTGTAGTTCAATCTCAAAACATTATTAAGATCTCCGCAACTTCTGGTTTAACACCAGCACCGCAGGCTCGTTCCCACCAGGTGGAAGTGGCGAAATTAATTGATGTCACTACCTGTATTGGTTGCAAAGCCTGTCAGGTAGGTTGCTCAGAATGGAATGATATCCGCTCTGATGTCAATGCTGCTTGTGTCGGTGTGTATGATAATCCAGCTGATCTGAATGCAAAAGCGTGGACGGTGATGAAATTCAACGAAGTTGAAGAAAATGACCGCTTAGAGTGGCTCATTCGTAAAGATGGTTGTATGCACTGTACTGAGCCAGGCTGTTTAAAAGCTTGCCCATCTCCAGGTGCAATTATTCAATACGCTAATGGTATTGTGGACTTCCAATCTGATAAATGTATAGGCTGTGGTTACTGTATCGCGGGTTGTCCATTTAATATCCCACGCATGAATCCAGAAGATAATCGTGTTTACAAATGCACATTATGTGTGGATCGTGTCACTGTAGGTCAAGAGCCCGCTTGTGTGAAAACTTGCCCAACAGGCGCAATTCGCTTCGGTAGCAAAGAACAAATGAAGTTCTACGCCGAACAACGTATTGCAGATCTTAAAGCACGTGGTTATGAAAATGCAGGGCTTTATGATCCAGAAGGTGTCGGTGGAACACACGTTATGTATGTTTTACATCACGCAGACAAGCCAGAACTTTACTCTGGATTACCGAAGGATCCGAAAATTGACTCAACCATCACTTTATGGAAAGACATCTTAAAACCAGTTGCAGCTGTTGCATTAGGTGGCTTAGCATTAGCGGAAGTAGCACACTATGTAACCGTTGGTCCAAACGTTGAAGAAGATGTGGAAGATCATCACCATAATATTAGAGAAGGAGATAGAGATGAGTAAGCCATACATCGTTACGAATGATACTAAAATCGTTCGTCATAAGCCGTTAGCTCGTGTTAGTCACTGGTTTCTCGTGATCTCATTCTTTATGACGATGTTTACTGGTGTAGCATTCTTCTTCCCTGATTTTGCCTGGCTAACAGAGATCTTAGGCACGCCACAAATTGCTCGTGCGGTACACCCCTTCACGGGGATCATTATGTTTATTGCATTTAGCATTGTTGCATTAATGTACTGGCATCATAATATTCCTGAGAAAAACGATATTCGCTGGGCAAAAGGCATTGTTGAGGTGTTAAAAGGTAACGAACACGCTGTTGCAGATAACGGCAAATATAATCTAGGTCAGAAATTACTATTCTGGACGCTGATTATTGCTATGTTTACTCTCTTAATTACAGGGATTATTATGTGGAGACAATTCTTCTCAGAATATTTTTCCATTCCTGTGATTAGAATTGCGATTTTACTTCACTCTACAATGGCATTTATGTTATTTACTGGCATTCTAGTACATATCTATATGGCATTCTGGGTAAAAGGCTCAATCAGAGGTATGGTTGAAGGTTGGGTAACTGTTCGCTGGGCGAAAAAACATCACCCAAGATGGTATCGTGAAGAAATATTACCGGAAATCGACAAACACGTTAAAAAATAACACTGTCTAATAATCACACAAAGTGCGGAGAATTCCGCACTTTTATTTTATGACTTAGGATCGTTATGAGTATCAAAATTTTACAACAAAATGAAATTCAACAAGTTGCAAATTCATTTCAACAACCCGAATTACTCTTTGCTAACCCTAAAAATCTCTATTCCCGCCGTGCAAAGCGTTTACGAGAATTAGCTAAAGAAAATCCGTTTAGCGACTATATGGAATTTACCGCCCATTTAGTAGATATTCAACTTGAATTATTCACTAGCAGACCCATTGCAAATCATTCTGAAAAAATAACCGCTTGTGTAGAATTAACACAAGGCGATAAACCGCTAAACAGCAAAAATTTTCAACGTAGCGACGAATGGAGAGAGTTGCTCTTCGCGATTATTCAAAAATTCAAATCTTACGCTAACGATACCATTCTACCAACATTAGAATGGTTGGAAAAAGCCTCAATTTCTGAATTAGAAAACTTAGCAGATAATCTTCTAAATGAGCATTATGAACTGGTGCCTGCAGATAAAGCTGTATTTATCTGGGCGGCTCTTTCGCTATATTGGGTACAACTAGCACAACAGCTACCTCGCAATACAAGAGCTGAGGTTGGTCATAAACATTTTTGCCCTGTATGCAATTCCGCACCTGTTAGCAGTGTTATTCATTTCGGTGAAGTACAAGGGTTGCGTTATTTACACTGTTCTTTATGCGAAAGTGAATGGCATATTGTGCGTTCAAAATGCACCAATTGTGATGAAACGGGTAAATTAGATTATTGGAGCCTAAATAGCGTAGAGGCGGCAGTTAAAGCAGAAAGCTGCGGAGATTGCCACTCTTACTTAAAAGTGCTTTATCAAGATAAAGACTTTAACGTTGAAGCTGTCGCTGACGATTTAGCCAGCCTATTTTTAGATTCTGAAATGGAGCAAAAAGGCTTATCAAGAAGTGGAGTAAATCCATTCTTATTTCAAGGCGAATAAGCATAATAAAACGGAGCATAGGCTCCGTTTTTAGTCTGGCATCGCAATTTTTTTAGTTTCACAACGGTGTTCAATTACCTCTCTGTCAGACATAAAAGCATATCGGCATTGAGATTTATAATATTGTATCTCTGCTTTATCAAGAATTCGCTGAATACCTACACGCAATTCCTCCATCGAAAAACTACTCACCTGCTCTTCTTTAGTTGGTATTAGTATTCTACGTTCAGAAATTTTAAATCTCGGTTTATTTTCTTGTTGTATTGGTTCACTTATATTGACTTTATTATGCGTCTGAGCATAAGCTTCTCCAACCGTCAACAAACATAAAGCAACTAAATTAAGTGATACCTTCATATTTTTAATTATCGCATTGTAACAAATTCTTCCGAACCAGTTGGGTGAATTGCAATAGTATTGTCAAAATCAGCCTTTGTTGCCCCCATCTTAATCGCAACCGCAAACCCTTGAATCATCTCATCAACACCAAAGCCAATACCGTGTAACCCAACGATTTTTTCTTCTTTACCGATGCATACCAATTTCATTCGACAAGGCTGGCGATATTGAGTAACTGCAGTGTACATTGCGGTAAAAGAAGATTTATAGACTTTTACATTCTCTTCCCCATATTGCTTAATAGCTTGAGGCTCCGTTAAACCAATCGCCCCAATTGGCGGATGACTAAATACGACGGTTGGCACTAAGTTATAGTCTAAATGCTCATTGGGTTTATTGTTGAATAAACGCTCTGATAATCGGCGGCCTGCTGCCACTGCCACGGGCGTTAATTCAATGCCGCCTTCAATAATATCGCCAACCGCATATATATTTGGCACGTTAGTATTTTGGAATTTATCTACTTTTATAAAACCACGCTCATTGGTTTCAACACCAGCTACATCTAAATTAATCGCATCAGTAGCGGGTTCTCGTCCAATTGCCCAAACTAAAGTTTCAATTGTTGTTTCACGCCCATCTTCTAGTGTTAAAGTCAGGGAACCATCTTGATTTTTCACTACTTTTTTCGGCACGGCTTGAGTATGAAGCTCAATGCCATCTTCAGCTAACACGTCTACCAAGGTTTCAATAATTAATGGATCTTGCTGACGCATTGGGCTATCTTTACGCACAAACAAATGCGTTTGTACGCCTAAGCTATTAAAAACGCCAGATAATTCTACTGCAATATAGCCAGCACCAACAATTGCAACCGATTTTGGTAACGTATTTAACGCAAATACGCCATCTGAAGTAATACCATATTCTGCACCGTCTAAATCAGGAAGAGCTGGGCGACCGCCTGTTGCAATTAAAATATGATCTGCAGTGACTACTTCTTTCGAGCCATCTTCATAGCTGACCTCCACAGTTTTTGCATCTGTAAAACGAGCAAAACCATTTAATATATCCACATTATTTTTACTGAGTACATTATGATAAGAAGTATGAATACGCTTAATATAAGCCTGTCTGTTTTCTACCAATTTGCCATAGTCAAAGTGATTAACAGAAATATCAAAACCATAATCAGGCGCATAATGCTGAATAGCTTCTGCAATCTGAGCACCATAGAACATCACCTTTTTCGGTACACACCCCACATTCACACAGGTTCCGCCTAAATGTTTTGCTTCAATAATTGCACATTTCTTGCCATAACTTGCGGCACGGTTAATAGAAGCAATGCCACCGCTGCCACCGCCAATCGCAAGATAATCATAATGCTTAGCCATATTCTCTTCCTCTTATCAATCAAGTTTAAAATTATAAAGCAATTTTATGATAATCGCTTTCACTCAAAATGTATTTTGTAATCAAATTACGTCAGCCAGTGACTAGAAAACATCATTTTGCCAAGAATTCGATTTAAAGTTTTAATACTTTACATCTAAAATATCGTCATAAAAGCGGTCAAATTCTAACAGTTTTTGGCAAAAAATAAAGAAATTTGGCCACCGTAAGATATGTATTACTTTTTAAATCCTCTCCCATTATTCCAAGACACTGTATATTCTAACCCCAAACGACAGCTTAGTAATGGTGGATTTGCAGCCCTCCCGATGGCTAACAACATTACAGGTAAATAACGATTATTGTCAATATCAAGTAAATTAACTACTGCACTGCGGTTAAACACTCCGATTGCATGAGTATCGTATCCTTTATCTTTGGCAATTAGCATAAGTTGCATCGCACTTAAACTGCTATCAATTAAAACTTGATCGCGAATATCCAATTCCGTTAATTGTTGATGAAGCCCTAGTAAAAAATCAATTTTCCGATCACGGAAATCTTGATGCAAGCAACCTTTTTCTATCGACTGATCAACAAGATCGTCTAATAATTTTTCATAGTGTAAATCTGCCAAGACCACAACGACAACGGAAGCGGTTTCACACGGCGGGCCGTTAAATGCAACCTGAGTAGATAGCTCTTTTTTGAGTGCTTCATCATCAACTACCACAAATCGCCAAGGCTGCAAATTTGCCTTAGAAGGCGCAAGCTGTGCTAACATTAACATTTCTTGCAGCTTCTCACGGCTAATTTTCACTGTCGGATTAAACGCTTTAATAGTTTTGCGTTGCTCAATAACCGTTTTTAATTCCATCTTGTTTCTCCTATATAGACCCTTTTAGTCTATAACGTCAAAATCCACAATGTAATAATTGAACATAGGTATTCCGCAGATTTATTGAGATAAGTCAAATTATCTCACATACAAGCGGTCAAATGTTAATGAAAATGTGCAAAAAACTTTCAAAATTTAACCGCTTGTGCTTATTTCTTATTTGCTTTCAACATCGCCATTAAATTCGCAATATTGGCTGAAGATTTTGCCTCTTTTTGCTCTTCTGTCAGTCTTGGTTTATTACTTTCCCAAACTAAATCGTCTTGCGGTAATTCCATTAAAAAACGGCTTGGCTCTGGTTTGATAATTTCTCCATATTGGCGACGTTCTTTACAAAATGAAAAGGTCAGCATTTGCTGAGCTCGAGTAATACCTACATAAGCCAAACGACGTTCTTCTTCTATATTATCTTCATCAAGGCTGGTTTGGTGCGGTAAAATGCCCTCCTCCATTCCGATTAAAAAAACGTATGGAAATTCTAATCCTTTAGAAGCGTGGAGCGTCATTAATTGCACCTGATCGGCATCTTCCTCGTCCTCGCCTCGCTCTAGCCTATCTCGTAAAGTTAATCGATTCACCACCTGCACCAAATTCATAGGCTCTTCAATTTCATCTCCCTCTAACATTCCCTGCACCCATTCAAATAAAGTTTGAACATTACGGCTCTGCATTTCCGCCACTTTCGGGTTTGTTGCCATTTCATACAAATAGGCTTCATATTGCATTTTTTCTAGCAGATCTTTTACTGCCTCAATGGGAGAAGAGCGTTTCGCTTGGTCAGCAATTTCCACAATCCAACTTGCAAAATCTTGCAAGGCTTGGTAAGGCTTCGGCGTTAAACGTTGAATGAGTTCAAAATCGAAAATCGCTTCAAACAAGCTTACCTGTTTTTCATTGGCAAGCGTCCCCAATTTTTCCAACGTTGCTGCCCCAATTTCACGCTTTGGTGTATTCACAATGCGTAAAAATGCTGCATCGTCATCTTGATTCACCAACAAACGCAAATACGCCATCATATCTTTGATTTCTGCCCGAGCAAAAAACGACGTTCCTCCCGAAATTTTGTACGGAATGCGGTTTTGCATTAACAATTTTTCCAATAAACGGGATTGATGATTGCCCCGATACAAAATCGCATAATCTTTATATTTAGTTTTGCGAGAAAAACGGTGAGCAATCAACTCTCCAACAATCCGTTCCGCCTCGTGCTCCTCATTTTTTGCCTCAATCACACTCAGTTTTTCGCCCTCTCCTAACTCAGAAAACAGACGTTTGCTAAATAAATGCTCATTGTTATCAATTAAAATATTGGCACAATGTAAAATTCGTTGGCTAGAGCGGTAATTTTGCTCCAGTTTGAGCACTTTTAAATCAAAATCCTCACGCAGGCGTTGCATATTTTCAGGCTTCGCCCCACGCCACGAATAAATAGATTGATCATCATCGCCCACTACGGTGAAATTTGGCTCATTACCCACAATCAATTTAATTAACTCATATTGGCTCGTGTTAGTGTCTTGATATTCATCGACCAACAAATAGCGAATTTTGTTTTGCCAGCGTTCTTTCGCCTCTGGGAATTGACGAAACAACAACACTGGCAGCATAATCAAGTCATCAAAATCTAAGGCATTATAAGCCTTCAACTGATTTTGATAGCGTTGATAAAAATGCGAAAACACCCGCCCACGCTCATCACGAACTTGAGCGATGACCATTTCAGGCGAAAGCAAATCATTTTTCCAATTTGAAATAGAAGAAATTAACGCTTTGAGTAAATCTTTATCTTCCGTCACATTTTCGGGCAATAAATGTTTAAGCAACGCGATTTGATCGTGTTCATCAAACAACGTCATACCCGATTTAAAACCGAGTAACTTGTATTCACGCTTTAAAATATCAAAACCGAGCGTGTGAAAAGTCGAAATCGTCAGCCCTTTGCTGTTTTCCTTCCCGATGGAGTGAGCCACCCGCTCCCGCATTTCACGAGCTGCCTTGTTGGTAAATGTGACTGCTGCAATCTGTTTGGGCAAATAGCCACAATGTGCAATTAAATGAGCGATTTTGTTAATAATCACCCGAGTTTTGCCCGAGCCAGCCCCCGCTAGCACAAGACAAGCGCCACTGGTGTACTCCACCGCTTGCTGTTGTTGAGAATTGAGTTTCATTAGACCGATTGAAAAGTAATTTTGACGGCTATTTTAACGAAAAGAAAACAAGCGGTCGAATTTCTTATGAAATTTGTAAAAAGTAGCAACATTATTTAGCAGCTGTACAAAGACTCAATTCTATGTTTCTGCTACATTTTCTTATCTTTTTGTTTGACTAATTCAATATGTAACTATTTGATAATGTGCTCTTAGACGTTTATAATTAATATTTAAATTAAATACAATATAAAAATTCACTGTATGGATGCGTTCTACAAAAATCTTTGTACAATAGTGGTGCTTTCCGTAGCGTCAACTTTTTCTGTTGCAAACCAACCTCAAAACTTACCTCAGTTAAACCAATTCGATGCTGCCGAAAAATTACGCCAGCAACAACATCACCAAGCCCAACAAAAACAAATTCAGCGCTCAGTGGAGGTGAGATTAGATACGTCTACTCATCAAACACTATCCCTTCCTCATCACGAATCCCCTTGTTACCTTATTCACCAAATTTCACTTACCGATTACGGCTCAACCTCTTCACAAAGCCAATTTCAATGGGCATTTGATAAAGCAGTGAATGATTTAAACCTAAGGTTGCCACACTGTTTTGGTGGTGACGGTTTGGGTATTTTAATGAAGCAGGTGCAAAACAATATTATTGAGAAAGGCTATGTGACGACACGAGTTGTTACTGAAGAACAAGATTTGCGTGGGGGTAAACTCCATTTAACCGTCATTTTAGGTAACGTTCGCAACATCATCGTGGTAGATAGTGGGAATGTTCCGCGTTTTACTACCTTGCATGCTTTAACGGGTTTTACCTTTGATTCTGGTGATTTACTCAATATCCGAGATATTGAGCAATCGCTTGAAAATTTAAAACGTGTCCCCACAGCAGAAGCCAATATTGAGATTTTACCGAGTGAAGGGGATTTAGCCTCAGTCGGTGACAGTGATTTAAAAATCAGCTATGCACAAGCCTTTCCGTTTAGGCTGAATTTAGGGCTGGATGATGCTGGCTCAAAATCAACAGGTAAACTGCAAGCTTCAGCGACCCTTTCTGTAGATAATATTTTTTCAGCCAACGACCTGTTTTACACCTCATTTACCCACAGCCTCAAGCAAAAAGGCGATGATAAAGGTAGTCGTGCCAGCAAAAATCTAACATTGTATTACTCTATTCCGTTTGGCTATTGGCATTTAGCCCTCTCTCACAACCAAAGCCGTTATCACCAAGAAGTGTTTGGTGCTTTTGATAATAGCTATCGTTATTCAGGTGTAAGTGATAACGACAAACTCACGCTGTCTTATTTGCTTTACCGTGATAGTGTGCGTAAAACGACGATTTCCGCGTCACTTTGGTCTCGCCAATCGCAAAACTATATTGACGGTGCGGAAATTGAGGTGCAAAAACGGCGAATGGCCGGTTGGGAAGCCGGATTTAATCATAAAGAATATTTCCCTACAGCTACACTGGAACTTTCGGCAAATTTCAAACGGGGAACGGCGGCTCGTGGTGCGTTATCTTCCCCCGAAGAGCTATTTGGCGAAGGCACTTCCCGCCCCAAAATCATCACGGCAAGTGTGAGTTTAACGAAGCCTTTTCAATGGGGAACACAATCGTGGCAATGGCAAACTAGTGTGAATGCTCAATGGAATAAAACCCCTCTCATTTTGCAAGACCGCTTTTCGCTTGGTGGACGTTATACCGTGCGTGGTTTTGATGGCGAATTAACCCTTACAGGCGAACGCGGTTGGTTGTGGCGTAATGAATTAGCGTGGCAGGTCAATCGCCTAGGTCATCAACTTTATTTTGCTTTAGACAGCGGGCGGGTAATGGGTTGGTCAACTAAAAATCAGTTGGGGCATCATTTAATGGGGGCAGCATTAGGCTTGCGAGGCAATATCAAAGGGATGTCTTATGATGTTTTTGTGGGTAAACCTGTGCGTAAACCAGAAGGGTTTAGCACCTCCGATACCGTGGCAGGTTTTAATTTAAATTACCCTTTTTAATGACATAGGGTTTTATATTTCTCGTAGGGTGGATTTACCCACTATTTCTACAACATAAAGGAATTGAATATGAACAAACAATGCTTTCGTGTGATTTTCAGCAAAACCTTACAGCGCGTAGTGGTGACCTCTGAACTCGCAAAGTCTGAGGGTAAATCAACTGAAAAATCCCCTTCCACGTTTTTGCAACTTTTTGCCCATATCCGACCGCTTGTCTTTAGCCTATTTTGTGCCTTGGGCTTTGTGGCATTTTCAGATTCAGCGCTGGCGAATCTCATTATTCAAGCGGATAAATCCGCCCCTAAAAGTGAGCAACCCATTATTCTGCAAACCGCAAATGGTCTGCCTCAAATCAATATCCAAACCCCAAACGATAAAGGGCTTTCGCATAATAAATATTCAAAATTCGATGTCGATACCCGAGGGGCGATTCTCAACAACAGCCACACACACACTCAAACTCAATTGGCAGGCTATATTACCGGCAACCCTTACCTGGCACGCGGTGAGGCGAAAGTGATTTTAAATGAGGTGAATTCGTCCGACCCTTCTGTGTTAAAAGGCTATGTGGAAGTGGCAGGTAAAAAGGCGGAGGTGATTATTGCCAACCCGTCAGGCTTACATTGTGAGGGCTGCGGCATTATCCATTCAAACCGAGCAACCTTTACCACAGGCAAGCCACAGATTGTGAGTGGCAACCTTGAAAGTTTTGTGGTGGAAAAAGGCAAGGTAAGCGTCTCAGGCAAAGGAATGGATAATAGCCGTGTGGATTACACTGAAATTCTCGCCCGAGAAGCCGAGGTTAATGCAGGCATTTGGTCGAAAAAAGAGACTAACGTTATCACGGGTAAAAATACCATCAAGCGGTCAGAAAACGACAAAAATTTGCAAATTGTCCACACAAAACAACCGCTTGCAGAAGAGGCTAAGCCACAATGGGCGATTGACGTGGGTGAGTTGGGCGGAATGTACTCGGGCAAAATTCATCTTATCGGCACGGAAAATGGCGTGGGTGTACGTAATGCGGGGCATATTGGTGCGAGTGCCGACACCCTGCAAATTGATAGCCAAGGGCGAATTGTCAATACCGGTACACTTAATGCAGCTAAACCGATGCTACTTACCGCCAGTCAAGGGATTGAAAACCGTGGCAAAATGGAGAACCGCCAAGGGGATATTACGCTCAATACCCTTGCGGACATTCGGCAAGATGGCTCAATTGTTGCACGTGCAGGTCACATTCATAAAACGGCACAACAAGGCATTACCCAACACGGTGAAACCGTGGCAAAAGGCAATATCACCTATAAAACCCCCACCCTCACTGCGTCAACGCGTTCACTTATCGCGGCAGGTGTTGATGTACAAGATAGTGCACAGGGTGAAGTGCGTACGCTTGAACATACATCTACACAGGGTAAGCATATTTCCATTACCACTTCAGGCACAACCACTTTACAAGGCAAAAACATTGCCTCGGGTAAACTTAATATCTCTAGCTCAGACGCCCATTTAGATAACAGCCACACATCGGCTTATTCAATCAATGTCACGGCATCTCAAGGTCCTATTCAAGCCAATCAATCAGTTGTGATGGCACGTCAGGATTTAACCTTAACCACACCAACAGCACTGGAAACCCAACACAGCTACTTAAAAGCAGAAAGCATTAAGACCAAGCAACGTTCTCTTAATACCCAAAATGCTACTTGGGAACAAACTGGCACAGATGAATTAACGCTAGACGTGGCTGATACGTTACAAAATAACGGAGGCACCTTTAAAACCCAAGGTAATTTAACCATTAAAGCGAATGGGCTGAATAACCAACAAGGCCGTTTATTGGCAAATGGCAGACTTGATATTTATGCAGGCAAGGGCAAGGTTGATTCAAGCGATGGTATATTGCTATCGAATCAAAATCTCACGATAACCTCTGGTGAGCTACTTAATGAGCGTGGTTTAATTCAATCTCATCACAATATTGCTATTCATACGCAGGAACAAGCCTTATCTAATAAACAAACTTTAACAGACACTCAAGATAAAGGGATTGTGGCACGGGGTACGCTTGATATTCGCTCAGCCAATATAGCTAATCAACAAGGGCGGATTGTCAGTGGTGGTAAGCAACATCTAAACACGGCGGATATTGATAGTCAACAAGGTCTAATTTATACCCAACAAAATTTAACTTTACATAGTGCGAATATTATCAATAGCGGCGGTAAAATCAAAGCGAATAAGCACGCAGAGATTGCCCTTTTAGGGAATTTACGTCAGCAAAATGGGGTTATTGAGGCAGAGCATATAAATGTTACCTCTCAACAGATTAAAAGTATCGATAAGAGTCAAATTATTGCAGACAGCATTGCATTAAATGTGGCTAATCAGCTAGAAAACTTAAATAGCCTCATTCAAGCAAATAAACAAAATATCGTCATTTCAAGCCAGCAACTTGACAACACGGGTGGCGAGATCGCAAGTCAGCAAGATGCGATTATGATCAATACTGCTAAGCAAAAATTGACGAACAAATCAGGCAAGCTTCTCGCCAAATCAGAGATCACTATTAATAGTGGTGAAATAGATAATACAACAGGTGCAATTCATAGTGAAAATAACATTGTGTTGAATACGCATACCCAAAAACTGACAAATGATAATACCCTTTCTCCGAATAAAGGCATTATTGCACTTGGCAATCTAACGCTTAATAGCGGTAATGTAGCTAATCAGCAAGGTTATATTGCAAGCCAACATCATTTAAAGATGAATGTATTGGCGGTAAATAATACTCAGGGTTTGATGAAAACTAATCAAGGTATCCAGTTTATTGCACAGTCCGTTAAAAATGATCGTGGCATTATTTCAGCAAAATCAAATGCGAATATTTCAATAATAGGTAGTTTACAACAACAAACAGGCAAAATAGGTGCAAGAGAATTAATCATCAATGCAGGTCAATTAGACTCTACACAGCAAAGTGTGATTACAGCGGATAATGTCACACTTGCGATTACTCGTAGTCTTGTCAATACGAATAGCGAGATTTCAGCGACTCATCATTTGAACGTGAAAAGCCAAGGCTTGAATAATCAGCAAAGTTTATTATTAGCAGAGCAAGGTCATCTAAGCATTAATACGCAGCAACAAAGCATGAATAATCAGCAAGGTAAAATCGTTTCAGGGCAAACCGTTAGTGTTGAGAGTGGTGCGTTAAATAATCAACAAGGGGTCGTGCAAGGAAAAACAGGTGTGAACCTCAATACTCATCATCACTCTATCAACAACACTTTAGCCACGATTATAAGCCAACAAACCTTAAAGATTGCTGCAGGAGAGCTAAATAATCAACAAGGCTATCTGCAATCAGCACAGCAAGCGAGTATTCAGCTAGGCTCAGCTGCGCTATTTAATCAGCAAGGGGTCATTTCTTCAGGTTCCGATTTAAACTTAAATGCGGGCACAGTCCGTAACAATGAAGGCGCGATTGCCTCTAAGCATAATATTACTGCAACTATCAGTAATCTTTACCAAAAAAACGGTGTAGTAAAAGCTGAGCAGTCATTAAATGTTAAAGTGGATGGAGAAACTTATTCAACTCAACAAAGCCAATTGAGTGGAAAAAATGTCTATATTACTACAGCGGGGAACTTAGACAATCAGCATGCTGAAATTGTGGCAAAACAGAATGCGGTTATTCGTAGTAAACAGTTGAATAATCGTGATGCTGTGCTAATGGCTGAACAAGGCGATTTGAAGATTGACACTCAGCAACACTCATTAATAAACCAACAAGGTAAATTAAGTGCAGGTGCAAACTTGACCATTCAAAGTAGCGAACTTAATAACCAAGCAGGTTTAATTCAGAGTCGTCAAGATATGGTGATTAACACACATCAAGGCCATTTAAATAACCAGCAAACTAAAACTGACTCACAAGTACCACAAATAAAAGGTATTATCTCGTTGGGGCAATTAGCACTAAACACACAGCAACTCTTAAATAGAGAGGGCTATGTGCTTAGCCGAAATAGCCAAACTATTAATGCACAATCTATTGGTAATGACGCTGGTGTGCTTGCCTCTCTCGCCTCACAAAAGGCAATCGTAAGCCAGCATCTTAGCAATGTAAAAGGCAGAATGAATGCTGAGACAACCTCGATCAGTGCACAATCCGTAGATAACCAATCTGGCCTACTGCAAGCCCACCTCTCACTGAATATTGACGCTAAAGACACTTTAAATAACCAAAAAGGTCAAATAAAGGCGAATGATAGGCTTGAAATCAAATCTCATCACTTAAACAACCAAACGGGAAATATTGGAGCAATAAAAGGCAACGTATTACTCAAAATGGTTGAAAAAATCAATAATATTCAAGGTAATATCACGGCGAAACAGGCTACTTATATTCTTGCTGATGGATTAAATAATCAACAAGGTATAGTTTATAACGAACAAGGTTTACTTCATCTTGATTTACAACAACACGCATTAGATAACCAACAAGGGAAAATAATTAGTCAAGATAGCCTCAAAATGGAGGCAGGGACGATCACCAACTATGAAGGGGTGATTTATGCAGAAAATCAAGGCAAGTTACAGATTACAGGACTAATTAATAACAAAAATAACGGTAAAATTCACGGATTAGGTGAAATGGCAATTAACGCTAATCAGTTGGATAACAGTGATGGCGAGGTTCGCACAAAAGATAAACTGACCTTAAATATCACAAAAGAAATTAACAACCAAAAAGTAGGAAGCACAGGCTCATTAATTGAAAGTGGTAATGAGCTAACGATTCATACTGAAAAACTAGATAACCGTCATACTCAATCATCATCAGAAATAATGACACAGGGTGTGTTAGCCTCTGTATTGGATATTTCTGCAAAAAGGGTTGATAACCAACAAGGTCAAATTCATAGCCGTGTACGCAGTCGTTTTAACATTCAAGATGTGTTGAACAATCAGCAAGGGAAGATCACAGGCGAACAGGATCTGGCAATTAAAGGAGAGGGTTTACTGGTTAATAATCAAGATGGACGCTTACAAGCGGTCAATTTTTTGTCGATTTTTGCAAATGAGATGACAACGAATGGGCATATTGAAGGACGCGATATCCTGCTTACTCAGCAAAAAGATTTTGTAACGGGTAAGCATATTAATGCTAAAAATAGCCTTTCAATTACGACTTTGGGCAATCTAACTAATCAACACGATTTGTACGCAGATGAAAGTGTGACACTAAATGCTTATCACATTATCAACGGACTTGATGGACGAATCAGTAGTGCTTTGACTCGACTGACTGCCAAGGGAAATGTAACAAATGAAGGGCTAATTAACAGTATTAGATTAGCAGATAATGCAAAAACCCTTGTGAAAGCAGGCGGACACCTCTTAAATATAGGTAATGGACGAATTTACGGCGATGATGTCGCCCTGCAGGCAGACATCATTGAAAACCGTGATAAAGATTATGGTAATGAAATGATTAAATCGGCAGTGGTGGCTGCTCGTGGTAATTTAGATATTGCTGGTCGTGAAATTATCAATGATACGGCACATTATTTATCGGATAACCAAGTAGGCTCAACCTTGTTTAGTGTGGGTAATATGACCTTTGGTCGGGAGTTAAATGCAAAAGAGCGCGCGGAGGGTCAGGCAGATTCATTGCTTAATAGCAGCAGTCTTATTGAATCTGAAGGTACTATTGCACTAAATGTGAAACAGATTCACAACAACAATAGACATTTCGAGGTTGAACACGTTCAACAAGATGGGCAACCCACAGAAGTAACAAAACTAGAAGATAGACGGATAAGTGAAACTTATATTGTGCCAATGCATCGTGATGCACGAGGTAATTTAGTCGAAAAATTTACTAATGCGTTAAATGGCGATAAATCAGGTATTAATCATCACGACCCACATATTCCGATGAAACTACTGCGTTGGGCAGGCTGGAGCCGTGCTGGACAATTAGTTTATAAAAGTGATGGTGCAGAGCCAGTAGTATTAAAAGCTAGTGATGTAATCACCCCAGATACACCATTAGCGATTCGCAATCAAGTAAATTGTGATTACATTAATGGAAAAGAAAGTTGTAGTTACACTCCAGCGGGACAATATGGTAAAGATAGCCCAATTTGGGGTTATTTTGGGGCTACTCCACCGACAACACCACAACCCAAATTCCCATTTGATGATTTAACCGAGCAACCTTGGTTTGTTGAAAGAGAATGGTTTGATGAAGATGGTGCATTTAAAAGACCCTCTCGACCATTACGATTTTCAAGTAGTAAACGTTATCGGGCTCAAAAAGTAAAATGGAGCTATTATGTAGAGCACATCAAGCCTTTAGAAGATTGGGAAAGAGAAAATGCAGATAGTATCAATAAAGTGGATGCTGGAATAGAAAAGCATAATCGTAATAGACTCGGTGATTTAGCAAATAAATATTATCGTGATTTTTGGCAATTACATATCAATAATCACCGTGTTGATGAAAGTAAAGTGACTAAAACCGTTGCAGGGCAAATTTTGGCAGGCGGGGAGTTAAAGTCTAACAGCCAATCATTCACTAATGCACGTAGTACGGTAATGTCAGGGAAAGCGATGTTATTAGAAAATGACATTAAAAATATTGGAGAAGAAGGGCTACACCGCATTACTGATACAGGTGAAAAAGTGTTTACTTTTGATAAATGGCGTGGAGGTCTTAAGCGCTATTTCCAGCGTAAATGGGAAAATTACGGAACGTATAAACGGATTATTGACACTCCTTTCGATATGGACGTTTATCGAGTTGAGGAGAATGTTAATTTTAACGCACACAAACAAGCTTCCGAAGGACTTAAATTAGGCACAAATCATCGTCTTTCTCTCACTGAAATCAAGGTTGAGGGCGGTAAAGAGCTGATTGGCGTAGGCAAACAGGCATTCGGTGAATTAGAAAGTCAAGCTAATATTGCCTTTACGCCGTTAACGTTAAGTAGCAACCACAATGTGAATACAGCCCAAGTGTGGTCTGGTGAAAAACAACCTATACATTCACAAGACTTAGCAGGAGAAATTGGTTTTTTGAGTTCGAAAAAACCGAATACACGCCAGTTAGAGCGAATTAGCTTAGCAAATAATGTTGAAGTTCGTAGCATTCAGCCTAATTTAGCTATTCCACAAAACGTGCTTTATCGGCTAAATCCTGAGCCAAGCAGCCGCGTATTAATTGAAACCGACCCTCATTTTACGGATAAAAAACGTTGGCTAAGTTCTGACTATATGTTTAATGCTCTCCGTTACGAGCCAAACCAAATGCAAAAACGTATTGGTGATGGTTTTTACGAGCAACGTTTAATCCGTGAGCAGATCAACCGCTTAACCGGCAGACAATTTGTAGGCAACTATACAGACTTTGATACTCAATACCGCCACTTAATGGATGCAGGCGTTACTTTCGCCCA
Source organism: Mannheimia pernigra (assembly GCF_013377995.1). Classification (NCBI taxonomy): domain Bacteria; kingdom Pseudomonadati; phylum Pseudomonadota; class Gammaproteobacteria; order Pasteurellales; family Pasteurellaceae; genus Mannheimia; species Mannheimia pernigra. Next base: position 1,144,727 of record NZ_CP055305.1, on the reverse strand, counting down.
AAAATTCAACTTACGCCCAGGCATTACCCTTTCGCCAAGCCAAGTTGCAAAACTCACCACCGATATTGTCTGGTTTGAAAATCAGTCTGTTCAGCTACCAAACGGTAAGGTTGAAACAGTGCTTGTACCGAAAGTGTATGCTATGGCGAAAAAAGGCGATATTACTGGTAATGCTACTCTACTCTCTGGCAATAAAATTACCCATAAAGGCGGTGAGTTTATTAATAGCGGCACCGTTGCCGGCCGTGAATTAGTCCAGTTTGACAGCAACAGTATCCGTAACAGTGGCACAATTCAAGCAGGGGCAATTACTGGCAATATCAGTGGAAAGGTTGAGAATATCGGCGGCACGATTGAAGCAGACCGAGCCATTTTATTAAATATAGCCGGTAACTTTACCCACCGTAGCGCCACCCATACAACAAAAGTGAACGAGGCAGACTACCAACGTACAGATACGACAATTGCCCGCAAAGGACTACTCCACGTTAAAGGCAAGGACGGCAGATTACAGATTAATACGAACAACATTGATATATCTGGGGCTGATGTCATTAATGACGGGCAAGGCAGCACTTATCTTTCTGCAAAAAATCTGTTAAATCTGACCGCTTTACAGGTGGGCTTTAATGAGAAAATGGGCGGAGGAAACCACTATCGCAATGAGTCGGTGAATGATGTGGTTGTATCTAATATTAGAGGCAATGGCAATGTGACACTGGTTGCTAGAGATATTTATTCCGAAGGGGCTGATTTAGCAGCTAAAGAGAAACTGATTGCATTGGCTGAAAATGACATCATGCTAGGCAGTGCGACACGTTCCAGTGATTATGCGGAGTATCACCGCATAAAAAGCAGTGGTGCTTTCGGCAGCTCGAAGAAAACCTCGCTAGACACAGACCAACAAACCTTAAAAGTGGGGACTAAATTAGGGGGCGGAGAAATTATTCTTTCCGCAGGTAATAATGTAGAAGCCCACAATCTACAAGCAATAGCCGATAACGACCTGATTATTCAAGGCGGCAATAATGTGACGATAGGTAGTGACATCAATCGCTTTAAAACAACACATTTTGAAGAAAAATCCAAATCGGGCGTATTCTCTGGCAGCGGCATTGGCATTACTTTTGGCAAGAAATCAGAAACACACGAGCACGAAATAGAAGGCTGGCAAGGCAGTGCAGCCCGTAGCACCTTGGGGAGTTTAAACGGCAATATTACGGTATCTGCCGGTAATCACGCACAGCTTGCCGGTGTAGATGCGATTGTTTCTAAAGAGCTAGGCAAACAGATTTTAGTGGAAGGTAAATCGACCTATATTGGTGCGAGCAAAGATACGCTTTCTTCAAAAGAACGCCACGAACAGAAACAATCGGGCTTAAGTATTACCTTTAGTTCAGCCGTAACCGATGGCGTGATGGCTGTAAGACAAGCACTTAACCGTGCTGAAAAAGTACAAGATGAACGTTTAAGTAACGTGTTAAAAGTAAAAGCCGCGAATGAAGCCTATGAGACGTTACAGCACGCAACAAAAGTAATTGACGCACTGAAATCAAATGGTGATAGCGTAGAAAAACAGGCAAATAGCGAGGCTAAAATCTCAGTCAGCATTGGCTCAAATCAATCGGTTTCCACCAGCCACACGCAACAAACCACGCACAAAGGCAGTGAGTTGAATGCAGGAAAAGCCATTGTGCGAACCACAGAGGGCGATAATATCATTGTAGGTTCAATAATCAATGCCACTCATACTGAGCTGGAGGGCAACAATGTCAATCTGCTTGGCACGACAAACAGCCAAACCAACCGAAGCGATAACAAAAGCAACCGTTGGAATGTTGGGTTTTTTGTGGGTAAATCGCAAGGCGCCACTGGCTTTGGTGTGGAAGGTGCGGTGAATGTGGGCAAAGGGCATTCCAACAGTGATTCCACCGTTCAAAACCAGACCGAAATCAACAGCGACAGCCTAAAAATCAAAGCTAAAGAGACGACTACGCTTAAAGGGGCGGTCGCAAATGTTAAGCATTTATCACTTGATACGAAAAATCTGCATATTGAAAGTGTGCAAGACACAGAAAAATATGACAGCAAACAGACCCAAGGGGGCGTAAGTGGCTCGGTGGCCATTTATGGCAGTGGATGGGGGCTATCTTCACAGGCAAGCCAAAACAAAGCCAAGGTCAACTATGCCCAAGTCAATCAACAATCTGGCTTTAACATTCAAGAAAACGCCAACATTAATGTGCAAGAAAACACGCATATCAAAGGTGGAATGATTAATGCTCAAGGCGACAAAGCAAACCACCAAATGACAACTAGCACACTCACCACGGAAGAGATTGAGAACCGCAGTGATGTGAAAGTCAGCTCGGTCTCAGTGAGTATGAGTTCGGAGATGTCGAAAATAGCCACGTCTGCAATGGGGGCCGCATTAAGTGCGTTGGGGAATATGAGCGAAAGCGAACGCAGTCAAACGAAGGCAGCGATAAGCGATAACATCAATCTCACGATTACCGATAGCGAAGCCCAAAAACAGAAAACAGGCAAAACCGCACAAGAGATACTCCAAAGCCTAAATCGAGACACCGAAAACGCCAATCAAGCGGTCAAAAAAGCGGATTTATCTGCAATTCAAGAAAAACAGGAAACGGCACAAGTTATCGGAGAGCTCTCTCAATCTTGGACAAACCGCTTGGTGCAACCGCATTTAGAAGAAGCGAATAAAAAACGGCAAGAGGCAGAAAAGATTGAAAAATCCGACCCACTGAAATCGGCCCAACTTAAAGCAGAAGCCCAAGCAATTGAGGCGGAATACGGCTTAGGCAGCAATCTACAAATGGGCATTCGTGCAGCGACAGCAGCACTGCAACGCTTAGCAACAGGCAATGCCAACCAAGCGGCAGTTGGGTTACTTTCACCTTATGCGAATAAGCTGATTAAAGAGCAAACAGGTGATAACACCGAAGCCAATTTAATAGCCCACACCGTATTAGGTGCAGTGGAAGCCCATATCACGGGCAACAATGCAACAGCTGGTGCGTTGGGTGCATTTACGGCAGAGGCAGCTGCCCCTTACTTAATTCAAGCGCTCTACAATACGGACAACGCTGAAAATCTCACGGATAGCCAAAAACAAAACATTGCAAATCTAAGCCAAATTGCGGCTGGGTTAGCTAGTGGCGTGACTGGGGACAGCACGGCAGACTTTATCTCAGGGGCTGAGATTGGGAAACGGGCGGTGGAGAATAATTATCTGAGTGCAGATAAAGCCAAAGAGCGTTTTGAAATTGAAAACCGAATTAAATTGGGTATTGCTACAGAAGTGGATTTAGCTCGTAAGCAAGTTTTAGACACAGAAGATATTGCAAACGACCAAAAAGTCATCACCGCTTGTAAGAGCGATATTACAAGCAATGGTTGTCAAAATGCTGTTGCTGAAGCACTCGTTATTCAACAAGGCTATCATAAAGGTTATCCAAATGAAACTTGGAGAAACTATAGCAATATTCTGGTGAGTGACTACCACAAATTTAATGAACTGTTATATGACAAAACAGGTGTTGCTTTAGATTTTGAGCAACGAGCTAAATTAGTTGCAAAAGGGAAAGGCATTTCTGTTGAAGAAGCGAGAGATTTAGTTATATCTTTGGACCGTTTTCATATGGTTCTGGGGGCAACAGGCTATCCAGCAGGAAAAATCGTTAGTACAAAAATATCTAGTCTTACTGATGCTAGAAAAAATATGGCTTCCCTTGTAAATACTCAAAGAGCAAAACATATGTTATATGGCGATGAAACAGGTGGTGGTCATAAATTTGGTTTAATGAGAATCTTTAATGAAAAATCTAAATTTCCTGTACATTGGGGAGAAAAGAAAATTCTTGATGCTGTCTCTAATGTGGCTACAGATCCAAGCTTGAAATGGATTCAACAAACGGGAACTCAAGGAAGTTTATATACTAAAAAAGGTGTTCCGAGTAGATTCAAAGTAGAAGGCTATATTGATGGAGTTAAAATTAGAGTTATTGTTGAACCAGCTGGTGAAGGGATTATTACGGCATTCCCAATTAAATAGGAGGTGATAGTGAGAGTACAAAATAAAATGAAGAAGTTATTAAGATATCTTGATAGAGTTCTTCCTATAGAAGATATTAATAATGCTGATGATTTTATTAATTATCAAGAATATGGCATTGCACTAGAGTTAATATGTGTTCAGTTGTATGAATATGATAAAGCTATAGACCATCATACTAAAAATTTAATTTTAGAATTAATTTTAGATATGAATCTTAACGAAGAACTAGTAGATGGGATTAGATTAGGTGATACCCCCGATAGTGCTAGCGTCCACGCTAGTGCTATTTAATATAATTTACAAGCGGTGAATTATGTTAGGTATTTTGCAAATTTTAGAAACGTAAATATGAATAACATCCATCAAGTGATTTTCAACAAATCCACTCAACAATTCGTTGTGGTATCTGAACTCGCTAAATCAGCCAGAAAGCCAAAAGCGGTTTCTGCCGGTTCGGTAGATATTGTTTCCATTTTGCAAAACTTTTCTGAAAAACGACCGCTTGGCACAACAGACCGTCAAACCAACCGAAGCGACAGCCTAAAAATCAACACCAAAGAGACCACCACGCTTAAAGGGGCGGTCGCAAATGTTAAGCATTTATCACTTGATACGAAAAATCTGCATATTGAAAGCCTGCAAGACACGGAAAAATATGACAGCAAACAGACTCAAGCAGGCGTAAGTGGCTCGGTGGCAATTTATGGTAGTGGGTGGGGGCTATCTTCACAGGCAAGCCAAAACAAAGCCAAGGTCAACTATGCCCAAGTCAATCAACAATCTGGCTTTAACATTCAAGAAAGCGCCAACATTAATGTGCAAGAAAACACGCATATCAAAGGTGGAATGATTAATGCTCAAGGCGACAAAGCAAACCACCAAATGACAACTGGCACACTCACCACGGAAGAGATTGAAAACCGTAGTGATGTGAAAGTCAGCTCGGTCTCAGTGAGTATGAGTTCGGAGATGTCGAAAATAGCCACTTCTGCAATGGGGGCCGCATTAAGTGCATTGGGGAATATGCGTGAAAGCGAACGCAGCCAAACCAAGGCAGCGATAAGCAGTAATATCCATCTCAGTATTACCGATAGCGAAGCCCAAAAACAGAAAACAGGCAAAACCGCACAAGAGACACTCCAAAGCCTCAACCGAGACACCGCAAACGCCAATCAAGCGGTCGAAAAAGTGGATTTATCTGCAATTCAGGAGAAACAGGAAACGGTACAAGTTATTGGAGAGCTCTCTCAATCTTGGACAAACCGCTTGGTGCAACCGCATTTAGAAGAAGCGAATAAAAAATGGCAAGAGGCAGAAAAGATTGAAAAATCCGACCCACTGAAATCGGCCCAACTGAAAGCAGAAGCCCAAGCGATTGAGGCGGAATACGGCTTAGGCAGCAATCTACAAATGGGCATTCGTGCAGCGACAGCAGCACTGCAACGCTTAGCAACAGGCAATGCCAACCAAGCGGCAGTTGGGTTACTTTCACCTTATGCGAATAAGTTGATTAAAGAACAAACCACCAACGCAGACGGCTCAATCAACAAAGAAGCTAACCTAATGGCACACGCTGTTTTAGGAGCATTGGAAGCCCATATCACGGGCAACAATGCCGCAGCAGGTGCAATAGGTGCATTTACGGCGGAAGCAGCTGCACCTTACTTAATGCAAGCCCTTTATAATACGGACAACGCTGAAAATCTGACGGACGGCCAAAAACAAAACATCGCAAACCTAAGTCAGATTTCGGCTGGGTTGGCAGGTGGCTTGGTTGGCGACAGTACAGGTAGTTTTGTCGCGGGAGCAGAGATTGGGAAACGGGCGGTGGAGAATAATGGTCTATTGGATTCTCAAGTATCGGATCTATTTAGAAAATTAGAAAACGCCGAAAAAGAAGGGAAATCTCTAGAAGAGATTTTTACTGAATATAAACAACTCAGTGATAATCAGTTTAAAGATATTCAAGAAAATTGCGACTCCGTAGTATGTCGATATGGCGTTGAGAAACTTAATGAGGAAGCAAACAAAAAAGCATTAGAGTTAGTAGGATTCTTTAACTCTCGTTTATCTACACTATCAGGCACTACTCAGGAAAGATTTATTGAATTTGTCATTGAAGAAAATGCTAAAGAGATAGATTTTATCAATGGGGCAAGAACACCGATGGAAAAAGCGATTGTTTCATTGGTAGATACTTTTGTTGAAGGGCGGGAAAATCAGGGAGTTAAAGTTTCTCCTAAGATTGCTTCTTTTGCTAAAAAGAATAAATATACTTTAGATGAAAAACCTAAAAATTTATCTCCAGAAGGGGCAAAAAGGCAAGGGGCCTTTAATGAGGCTAAACGTCAATCAGGAATACCAACAAGCCAGCAGCCTAGTAAAGTTTATCCTAATATAGACAGGAGAGGCACTCAGCAGCCTGGTAAAGTGTATGAATTTGAACTCCCTAAAGAAGGAGGCGGAGTCCGAAAAGTTATAATTAGAGATGATACTAAAGGTCATTTTTTTGGCGACAGTGATCCTCAAAATAGAGGTCCTCACTTTAATGATCCCAAGGGAGGACACTATGATTACTAAAAAATTGATTATTCGAAAGGCTAGTGATATTTCATCTAATAATGAGATAGCCGATTTCAGTTCTATATACTTTTCTCCTTCTAATGGAGTGTCTGCCATTAGTGTTGAAAATGATGAATATACGAAATTATCAGAAGATAGATATGAATTATTATCTTATTTGTGTCATAAAATAAATAATCAGGCAATCTCTATAAGGGTTATGATGTATTTATGTGATCAGCCCAATACTAGAGTTATCAAATATAAAGGAGGGTGGGGGCTATTAAAGCATCATATTGATATCAATAAAATAAATGATAAAAAAGAAATTATGTTTGAAAAAAAAGAAAAGCTGGATTTTTTTTTAGAAGGAAGAATTAGCATTCAGGACTATTATATTATAAAAAAAATACTAGATACCATAGACGTTGTTTATTTTTCTATAGGAGGGGGAGATAATTACAAGATAGAAACATATGATGATTGGATTAATTATATATTGGATAGTGGGGGAGTGGTTTTATTTTTTTTAGGATTAGGAATTGAACCCGCTTGTGAACTAGTGATTATGAAAAAATCAGAAGATATTTTGCAAATTTTAGAGGATTAAAGGGAATGGTAACATGCTACTTTCAGCTAAAAATTTTTGCCCCCCAGATGGCGCTCGTCTCTGACGAGTGTCAATGCTTATCTGCTTCAAGTGGTTAATTACATTGAGTATTTTGCAAATTTCAGTGATAAATCAACCGCTTGTTTGGTACGAGCGAGGACGCTCGCACCATCGGGGATAAAAAATGATAAAGTTATTTTTTATTGTGTTTTTTCGTTGTTATATAATTTTCTTACTATTTATGTTTTTTGGGGTTTTTCTTATAAGAAATATTCTAAATGTTATATATGCAGGCGAATTAATTATATTTAAAAAACTTTCAATTATTGAAGTGGCATTAATAACTTTGCCTACACTTTTTGGAAGTATTGTCTTAGCTATATCAGCAGTGGTAAGTTATAGGAATAGTTTATCAAGAGGAAAAATAATAGAGTGTTATGAGAACACACCCAAAAACAGAAAGTCATCTTTAAAAGAATGGTTAGTCATTATAGTAGGGCTAACATTATATTATGTTTATCATAAATAATGGGACTGTAGTAGATTAGCCCTCGATAGTACTAGCGTTCACGCTAGTGATATTTAATATAAGTTACAAGCGGTTAATTATGCTAAATATTTTGCAAATTTTAGAAACGTAAATATGAATAACATCCATCAAGTTATTTTTAGCAAATCCACACAACAGTTTGTTGTGGTATCTGAACTTGCCAAATCAGCCGGAAAGCCCAAAGCTGTTTCAGCCAGTTCAGAGGATATTATTTCTATTTTGCAAAATTTTTCTGAAAAACGACCGCTTGGTACAACAGATACCCAAACCAACCGAAGCGATAACAAAAGTAACCGTTGGAATGTTGGGGTGTTTGTGGGTAAATCACAAGGCGCCACTGGCTTTGGTGTGGAAGGTGCGGTGAATGTGGGCACAGGGCATTCCAACAGTGATTCCACCGTTCAAAACTTGACGGAGATTAACAGCGACAGCCTAAAAATCAAAGCTAAAGAGACGACTACGCTTAAAGGGGCGGTCGCAAATGTTAAGCATTTATCACTTGATACGAAAAATTTGCATATTGAAAGCCTGCAAGACACAGAAAAATATGACAGCAAACAGACCCAAAGGGGGTGTGAGTAGCTCGGTGGCCATTTATGGCAGTGGATGGGGGCTATCTTCACAGGCAAGCCAAAACAAAGCCAAGGTCAAGTATGCCCAAGTCAATCAACAATCTGGCTTTAACATTCAAGAAAACGCCAACATTAATGTGCAAGAAAACACGCATATCAAAGGTGGAATGATTAATGCTCAAGGCGACAAAGCAAACCACCAAATGACAACTGGCACACTCACCACGGAAGAGATTGAAAACCGTAGTGATGTGAAAGTCAGCTCGGTCTCAGTGAGTATGAGTTCGGATATGTCGAAAATAGCCACGTCTGCAATCGGGGCTACATTAAGTGCATTGGGGAATATGCGTGAAAGCGAACGCAGTCAAACGAAGGCAGCGATAAGCAGTAATATCCATCTCAGTATTACCGATAGCAACAAACAGAAGGCACTCACAGGCAAAACCGCAGAAGAAACAATAGCAAACCTCAACCGAGACACCGAAAACGCCAATCAAGCGGTCAAAAAAGCGGATTTAGTTGCAATTCAGGAGAAACAGGAAACGGTACAAGTTATCGGTGAACTTTCTCAATCTTGGACAAACCGCTTGGTGCAACCGCATTTAGAAGAAGCGAATAAAAAACGGCAAGAAGCGGAGCAACTCGAAAAATCCGACCCGCTGAAATCGGCTCAACTGAAAACTGAGGCAAAAGCGATTGAGGCGGAATACGGCTTAGGCAGCAATCTACAAATGGGCATTCGTGCAGCAACCGCAGCATTGCAAGGCTTGGCAACAGGCAATACAAATCAAGTCGCTGTCGGACTACTCTCCCCTTATGCGAATAAGTTGATTAAAGAACAAACCACCAACGCAGACGGCTCAATCAACAAAGAAGCTAACCTAATGGCACACGCTGTTTTAGGAGCATTGGAAGCCCATATCACGGGCAACAATGCCGCAGCCGGTGCGTTGGGGGCGTTTACGGCGGAGGCTGCAGCTCCTTACTTGATGCAAGCTCTTTACAATACGGACAACGCTGAAAATCTGACGGATAGCCAAAAACAAAACATTGCAAATCTAAGCCAAATTGCGGCGGGGTTGGCTGGTGGGGTAACAGGAGACAGCACGGCAAGTTTTATCTCAGGGGCGGAGATTGGGAAACGGGCGGTGGAGAATAATTCTCTTGTAGTTGATAGGTTGAGAGAAAATAAAAGAGCAGATGCTGAACAGTGGAAGATAAAAGTCAGAGAGAAACTTGGCAATAATACTGCATCACAGTTTATTAATGGTGTAATTGATGTTGTTGAGGAAGGAACTGATTCTGCTTTATTCGTTGGTGATACAGTATTTGATACATTTGCTCTGTTAGCTACTTGTGCTGTCGGAGATAGTTATTGTAATCAAGCAAAGACTGATTTAGCAGGTAAGAACCAGGCTGTATCAAATACATTAAATGCTTTAATGACGGGAGAATATTGGGAAAGTGTAAAAGTAGTTGCTAAACAAGCTTATGCAGGAGATCAACAAGCGTTGGAGAATTTCTCTGGTATTTTGACAGGATTATTATTACCAACGAAAGTTGTATCAAATAATTCTAAGCTAAGTGATTTTTCTAGGAAAATTCCAAGCGACGTTAATTCTAATAATAAGGCACCAATTATTGGAAAAATGTCAGATTATGAATTAACTGATTTTAAGTCAAATGTGGGTAGAACCCTAATTTATCATGAAAACATTGGTGGTCATACAATTAGTAGGCATGTTGGTAAACAAGATATTGAATTGGCAAATAGATTAAATTTGGAGCCTAATTTACGAATGTCTTCTTCATTTACCGATATTCAGACTGCTGAAAAAGCTATATCGACTATTGTTCATAATAATTCTAATTTACTATCTGAATTTATGGTCAGTAGTCAAAGTAGGTTAGCTTTGGCAGGAGATGTTGGCTTCTCTATAGGGCGAATAATGGATAGAGGAAGTTCGTCTTCAACAATATCTAGCAAGGCAACAGTTATCATTGTTAAAGACTCTCTTGAGCCTAAAGGATGGAGAATTCTTACTGCATTTCCAGATAAATAGGAGAAACATATGCACCCTAAGTTAAGATATTTTTTTAGCACTTATTTTCATCAAGATTGGTTTCTTTTAGAGGGAGAAACATTAGAAGATGTCTTGAGTAATTTCAAAAAAAATGAAATGCACAAAATTTGTCAAGAGGTTATTTTAGAGCTAGATTTATTAATAAAGGAGGGATATGTGGATGAGCATTATATATATTCTCTTGGTTGTTTTATGATACCTAGTGCAGATGTTAATGGTAATGTAATTTCTTGGTTGAAAAGAATAAGGGAATATTTATCTGTAGAAAAAGATAAATCATGAAGTGCCTATTAAATAATTATGTCGCTAAATCGGTAAAAGAAGAGAAGATGGCTAATATAAATAAAAGATTTATTAGGCAGGAGCCCCGATAGCGCTAGGGTCCACGCTAGTGCTATTTAATATAAGTTACAATCGGTGAATTATGTTAAGTATTTTGCAAATTTTAGCGGTAAATCTACCGCTTGTTGTCAGTGTTTAGCTCAAGGCGGTGATTGCTCGGCATTACAAGCAAGAATTAACGAATTAGGAGTGTTAGATCGAGAAAGAAATCACAAATTGGACGAGGCTTGTCGCAACAAAATGACAACCGAATGTGCCAAACAGCTTGTTACGCTTTCTGCCGCTCATCCCAGTTTCAAAAACTATACTTCTCAAAAAAATTATAATCATTTGGTTAATGCTGAATTCCAAGAAGCTTCCAGACTTCATGGTGAAATGCAAAGCCAAAGAATGGAAAATATTGCAAAACAGGCTTTAATGGAAATTTCCGTAAAAGAACCTGTTGAGAACGCTGCTATTTTAACACAAATTACGATAGAAGCTTTAAAAGGAGATGAAACGGCAAAAGAGCAATTAAGAGAAATTGGCAACGAAATTAAAAAATCGGTGCTATCACCGATTGATACTCTATCTGAAAATACCCGAGCAGAATTAAATGAAGCAGATAAATTAGAAACCGCAGGCTATCGAGATGAAGCCGATTTAATTCGAATGAAAGTTTATTTGTCAAATGAATTGACAGCAATTAGTGCTCTTTCAGGTATTGCTGGATTAGCTCATTCAGGTATAAGAAATGTTGGTAAATTAGCGATTAAGGAGGGGGTATTATCCAATAAAGAAGTTAATATCAAATGGGGTAAAGGTATTCAAAAACAAGGAAAGGCTTGGGAAGAGTATTTACAAACTACTTCACTTCCTGAAGGTACGTTGAATTTGAATGAAATTAAACCAAGTTTTAAAACATTTGACCATTTACTGCCTGATGGTACAGCAATTAGTGCGAAGACAATGGATACTGTAGGTTCTAAAACTTACCAAGATCCAAAACGCATTACTTATCAATTGAATAAGTATGTTGATGAAATGGTTAATTTTAGGGGGGATGGTAAAGGTGATTTTAAAATTACATCAACAGATATTAATAACAGAGAAATGTATCTAGCGATACCTCATTCAACCACTAAAAAACAAATGGAAGCAATTAAAAAATCTGTTGATTACGCGAGGTCTCAGGGTGTTAAAATTATAGTTAAAGAGGTTAAATAAAATGAATAGCAGGAAAAGCGTACTAATTAGGAAAAACAAGGACTTTATTTTTGTTAGCCATTATTTGATTGGGCGTATAAGCATTTCAGACCCTACTCAAGATTTTAATTTTCTCCCTTGTGATATAGAGGATTTAGAATTAGGTAATTATATCTCCAGAAAATTAAAAAATAGTCGAATTATAAATACAGAAGAATTTAATAAACTTTTTTATTCTAATGAGATAAAAGATTTCACTGAAAGGCTAGAGATGAAGTTGAAAAAAAAATTTAACTATAGGAATAAAAAATTAATATATAAGGATATGGATTTTGTCTCTATAGATATAGAAGGATGTAAATTAACTATAACCCCTCATCATCAAGATAGTTTAGGAGGGTTTACTTCGGTAAATAGACAAGATGGAAAAGCTATCGAGTTTGAATACCCAGCCAATTTATCTGATGAAGAGTTAGGGGCGGCTGTAATGGAAGCGCTTAAATATTGCACAAGTATTTATAAGAGAAAATAAATTTTATTTTTGAAATTACCTTTCAAATAAAATGTATAAAAATATGAATAACATCCATCAAGTGATTTTCAACAAATCCACTCAACAATTCGTTGTGGTATCTGAACTCGCTAAATCAGCCAGAAAGCCAAAAGCGGTTTCGGCTGATTCGGTGAATATTGTTTCCATTTTGCAAAATTTTTCTGAAAAAAGACCGCTTGGCACAACAAACAGCCAAACCAACCGAAGTGACAATAAAAGCAGTAGTTGGAGCGTTGGTGTGTTTGTGGGTAAATCACAAGGCGCCACTGGCTTTGGTGTGGAGGGTGCAGTGAATGTCGGCAAAGGGCATTCCAACAGTGATTCCACCGTTCAAAACTTGACGGAGATTAACAGTGACAGCCTAAAAATCAACACCAAAGAGACCACCACACTTAAAGGGGCGGTCGCGAATGTTAAGCATTTATCACTTGATACGAAAAATCTGCATATTGAAAGTGTGCAAGACACAGAAAAATATGACAGCAAACAGACCCAAGCAGGCGTAAGTGGCTCGGTGGCGATTTATGGTAGTGGGTGGGGGTTATCTTCACAGGCAAGCCAAAACAAAGCCAAGGTCAACTATGCCCAAGTCAATCAACAATCTGGCTTTAACATTCAAGAAAACGCCAACATTAATGTGCAAGAAAACACGCATATCAAAGGTGGAATGATTAATGCTCAAGGCGACAAAGCAAACCACCAAATGACAACTGGCACACTCACCACGGAAGAGATTGAGAACCGCAGTGATGTGAAAGTCAGCTCGGTCTCAGTGAGTATGAGTTCGGAGATGTCGAAAATAGCCACGTCTGCAATCGGGGCTGCATTAAGTGCGTTGGGGAATATGCGTGAAAGCGAACGCAGCCAAACCAAGGCAGCGATAAGCGATAACATCAATCTCACGATTACCGACAGCGAAGCCCAAAAACAGAAAACAGGCAAAACCGCAGAAGAGACACTCCAAAGCCTAAACCGAGACACCGAAAACGCCAATCAAGCGGTCAAAAAAGCGGATTTAGTTGCAATTCAGGAGAAACAGGAAACGGTACAAGTTATTGGAGAGCTCTCTCAATCTTGGACAAACCGCTTGGTGCAACCGCATTTAGAAGAAGCGAATAAAAAACGGCAAGAGGCAGAAAAGATTGAAAAATCCGACCCACTGAAATCGGCCCAACTTAAAGCAGAAGCCCAAGCGATTGAGGCGGAATACGGCTTAGGCAGCAATCTACAAATGGGCATTCGTGCAGCGACAGCAGCACTGCAAGGCTTAGCAACAGGCAATGCGAACCACGCGGCAGTTGGGTTACTTTCACCTTATGCGAATAAGCTGATAAAAGAGCAAACAGGTGATAACACCGAAGCCAATTTAATAGCCCACACCGTATTAGGTGCAGTGGAAGCCCATATCACGGGCAACAATGCAACAGCTGGTGCGTTGGGTGCATTTACGGCGGAGGCAGCTGCCCCTTACTTAATGCAAGCGCTCTACAATACGGACAAAGCTGAAAATCTCACGGAGAGCCAAAAACAAAACATTGCTAATCTAAGCCAAATTGCGGCTGGGTTGGCAGGTGGGGTAACAGGAGACAGCACGGCAGACTTTATCTCAGGGGCGGAGATTGGGAAACGGGCAGTGGAGAATAACTATTTATCTCATCGTGATGTTTATGCTTATCAACGCGCACTCAAAAAAGCGATTGAGAAAGGTGAAAGCGTTGAAGAGGTGCATAAGTATTTTAAAGAGTTAAGCGAAAAACAACGTGCGGAATTATTGGCTGATTGTGAGATAGATTGTCGAGTTACCGTGCCACAAACCTTATTAGGTGCAGTAAGTCTTGCCGATGATTTATCAGGCGCATTGAATAGCTGGGTTCAAGGTTTGCCGTTTGAAGAACAAGGCAAATTCTATCAATTGGTTGAAGCAGAAAATCTGAAAACTATTGAAGCGATAAAAGAAAAACAGACTGGGATAGAGAAAGGTATTGAATTGGCGATGGATACTTCTCGATTGTTTACCAAAGAGAATAATCTTAGTAACTCTAATATCCACAGTAATTTTGCGAAGAAAAATACTAAGCCAGATAGAAAGGCTGTTGATATAACGGAGAGAATTAGCGCTCATAAAACCAATAATTTCGTTTTTGATAAAGCTCCTTATCATTCAAAGGTTGGAAATTCTATCAAATCAGCTAATCCAACTTTTGGACAGGAGGTTTTAAATGAATCAATTCAGGTGAAAGCTACTTCAACTAGAAGAGTTGGAGTTGATAAATTAACGGGAGAATATGTAGTTTTTGATCAAACAGAGAAAAATATTTATCACGGTCATGTAAGAAATTGGAATGAATTAACAACAGAGATGAAGAATGCATTGAAAGAAGCAGGTTTAGTTAATGATAAAGGAAAAATAAAATGAGTAAATTAATATATAAAAATTTAGATAAGATTAGTTTTAAAGATGGAATGGTAATATTAACTTCTCCTGAAGTTGAGAATTATATAAAGCATAAAGTAATCTTGTCGTTAGGTATGTACACCGATGAACCTTCTAAAACAAAAGATATATTGTTTTCTTTTTTATCATCTGGAGATGTTGAACTTGAACGCATCTCTCTGTTATCTATATCTCATATGGCTAGAGTTTTTCGTAATATTGATAAAGGAGAACTAATTGAAAAAATCAAAAATATGAAACATAAAGATATTCTTAATGGAACTATAGAAGACGTTTTAGATGATATTTCTATTTTTAATCCTGAAAAATAGAAATTTTGCTATATAAACAGTTTTTGCTACGATTCTTTTCCTGATGGCACTCGTCTCCTGACGGAGTGTTAATTCTTATTGGTTACAAGCAGTTAATATGTTGAGAATTTTGTGAGTTTTAGCTGTAAGTCCACCGCTTGTTTTGGCGAAGACAAGGGAAAAATTAGAGAAGGAATTCGGTAAGGAAAATGTAAAATCTACAACAATTGCTCCAACTGGAACAAGAAATTTAGATTTAGCAAATAAGAGACACCCTAAGACAGGTGTGCCATTTGATAGTAAAGGTTATCCGATTTTTGATGATATAGCTAAATACGATACAAGATTGGAAATTAAATCTTTTAGAGAAGCAAGCTATGTAGAGCAGATGAGAATAGCAACTAAACAATTATACAAGGATTTAGGAGAACAAGGACTGGAAAAGCATTTTAATAAAGAACAGATTAATGCTATTAAAAGTGGTAATAGCAAAATTCCTGGATTTACATAGCATCATCATCAAGATACGGGGCGAATGCAGTTAGTTCCTGAATGGCAACATTCTAAAACAGGCCATATCGGCGGAGATTATATTCAGAAAGGAAAATAATATGTGGAGTATTTATAAAGATGATCACTCAGATCTCAATTTTGCTATTGGATGTTTATTTTGTGATGCGATAAATATAGATGAATTTAAATATTGGATAGAGCTAGTTATATCTAGCTCAAAATTAGAAGATATACCAGCGTATATATATGACATGCTTGATTTTGATGGAGATTTGTATCATATATCAAAGGTCATTGGTTTTGATATTATTAATGATTTATCTAAATCGGAAGAATATAGTATATATGGGATTGCATATTTAAGAAACAATCCTATTTATGAATGCCCAATTGGCAAAGATAGGGCTGTTATTTTACTAAATTCAAATAGATATATTTTAGAAAGATTTGAAAGGTTTTTTCCATTTATAAAAATATAATCTATTTCTGTATTTCTGTATTTCTGTATTTCTGGAATTATTAACAATACCCCAGCTAGCACTAGCTTCCACTCTAGTGCCATCTAACACAAATTACAAGCGGTTAATTATATTAGGTATTTTACAAATTTTAGAAACGTAGGTATGAACAACATCCATCAAGTTATTTTCAACAAATCCACTCAACAATTTGTTGTAGTTTCGGAACTAGCTAAATCAGCTGGAAAGCCAAAAGCGGTTTCTGCCGGTTCGGTAGATATTGTTTCCATTTTGCAAAATTTTTCTGAAAAAAGACCGCTTGTTGATTTTTCACTTTCAACAATCGATCAAAAATACCGCCACTTAATTGATGCAGGCGTTACTTTCGCCCAAAAATTCAACTTACGCCCAGGCATTACCCTTTCGCCAAGCCAAGTTGCAAAACTCACCACCGATATTGTCTGGTTTGAAAATCAGTCTGTTCGACTACCAAACGGTAAGGTTGAAACAGTGCTTGTACCGAAAGTGTATGCTATGGCGAAAAAAGGCGATATTACTGGTAATGCTACTCTACTTGTAATAGTTCAATTCCTTGCAACATTCCAAAGACACAACCACATTTAAATCCTTAAACAATCCATTTCAAACTGCATTGGGGAGCGATTTCCTAATGCAGAATGCAGTCGTCTCGGATTGTAAAAATCTTCAATGTATTCCGCCACACAAAGCAATGCTTGCTCGCGTGTCTTAAATCGGTAGCGGTTGAGTTTCTCCACCTTTAAACTGCGGAAAAAACGCTCTGTTACCGCATTGTCCGTACATTTCCCCGCCCTACTTTGGCTATACACCATTTTCGCTTCTGTTAGCACATTCCGAAAGGCTTGGCTGGCTGTATTGGGAGCCGCGGTCTGAGTGGAAAATAACGTCCGCAGGGGGCTTGCGGCGGTGAATGGCAAGTCGCAAGGCTTGAACGCATAAGCGGCTATCTGGCGTATCCGATACCGCCCAGCCGACAATTAACCGTGAAAACCAATCAATGACAATCGCCAAGTAGAGCCAGTCCTCATCAGTGGGAATGTAGGTAATGTCGCCTGCCCAAATGGTGTCGGGCATCATTGCACACTGCCCATTTGCACTATTTTCCGCAAAATCGACCGCTTGTTTTCGCCAAACTTTAGCTTTCGGGCACTTGGCTTTTATCTCAAGCCCCCGCATTAAACGGCGAGCTTTAAACCGCCCGATTTTTATCCCTAAATCCGTCACCGCCTGTGATAAACGCCGTGAGCCATAGGTTTCACCGCTTGCCTCAAAGACAGATAGCAACGTTTCCTGCAAGCTCATCAACGTTTGATTAGGTGGCGATTTTTCCCAACGATGGCTGGTAGAACGGTTCAACGAAAAACAACGGGACAGTTGTGCGAGGGAAATGCCTTCTCGCCGTAAATCTACCACACAGGATTTCAAGACTTCTCGAGCAAGAAGGCGGACACCTTTTTTAGTAAGGCATTGTCGCTACGCAACGGCTCATTCTCCGCCCGTAAACGCTGAATTTCCCGCTGCTCGGCGAGAAATTGCTGCTTCCAACGATTCAAGGCAGATTGGCTGACTCGCATCATTTTGTACACTTGACTGACGCTATGTTTGCCGTCTAACACCATTTCAACACATTGCTTTTTATACTCAGGGGTAAAAAGTTTAACCATTTTGCTGTTCTCCATTTTGAGAGAATTTATCAAAAATAGTCTTTGGTTTGTTGCAGTGGGTTAGACCATTACAATCTGAGAAAAATCCAGAAAACACAAATTTTTCCTTTCAATCTTGCACCTTTAGCTATATTATAATCAATTGATTTTTTGGGGGCAGAATGCCTGATTTTTTAGTCCTTTTCTTTTTAATTTAAGGGAAAATAATAGTAGATGGAAAAATTAGAAAAAAAAGCTATCATTGAGCTTAAAAATGTAACAAAAAGCTACGGTAGTAAAACGATTCTTAAAAATTTAAATTTAACTATTAATGATGGTGAATTCTTAACAATTTTAGGTCCATCAGGTTGTGGAAAAACAACTGCGTTACGTTTAATTGCTGGATTTGAAGATTTAACAGAGGGTTCAATTATTCTTGATGGGCAAGATGTCTCTAACCTTCCAGCAGAACAACGTCCTGTGAATACAGTATTCCAAAGCTATGCTCTTTTCCCACATATGACTATTTTCGAAAACGTGGCGTTCGGCTTGCGTATGCAGAAAGTATCAAATTCAGAGATTGAGCCTCGTGTAATGGAAGCATTACGTATGGTTCGCTTAGATGATAGAGCACAACAAAAGCCAGCACAGCTTTCTGGTGGTCAGCAACAACGTATTGCCATTGCACGTGCAGTGGTTAATAAACCTAAAGTGTTGTTATTAGACGAATCACTTTCTGCATTAGACTATAAATTACGTAAAGAGATGCAAAATGAGTTAAAAGCATTGCAACGCCAATTAGGCATTACCTTTATTTTCGTTACCCATGATCAAGAAGAAGCATTAACAATGTCTGATCGTATTATCGTAATGAATGCGGGTAAGATAGCACAAGACGGCACACCTCGTGAAATTTATGAGGAACCAAGCAACTTATTCGTCGCTCGCTTCATCGGTGAAATTAACGTATTTGATGCAACAGTAATTGAACGAGTTGATGCAAAAAATGTAAAAGCAAATGTAGAAGGTAGAATTTGCAACATTAAAGTTGAAGATTTGGAAGTTCATCCGAACCAAAAATTAAAAGTATTATTACGCCCTGAAGATATCTTAATTGAAGAGTTAGATGAAAACGAAAGCTCTAAAGCGATTATCGGCCATATTATCGATCGTAACTATAAAGGTATGACGTTAGAGTCTAGCGTGAGGTTAGATCATAACGGTATGAATGTATTAGTCAGTGAGTTCTTCAATGAAGATGACCCCAATATTGACCACGAGGTTGGTCAAAAAGTGGCTCTAACTTGGTATGAAGGCTGGGAGGTTGTGTTAAACGATGAAGGCGAATAACAAATTCCAAAATGGTGCGGTCGCAACTATTTTCGGTTGGTTATTACTTTTCGTATTAGTACCGAACGTACTCGTTTTAATTATCAGTTTCTTAACAGAAAATCGTCAAAGCCAATACTTTGTTGATTTTGCGTTTAGTTTAGATGCGTATAAATCATTATTTAATGATACTTACGCAACCGTATTGTGGAACTCGCTTTATATGGCAGGTACTGCAACGTTTTTCTGTTTAATTATTGGTTATCCTTTTGCGTTGTTCATCGCAAAAATGCCTGCAAAATTGCGTCCGTTTTTACTTTTCTTAGTAGTGTTACCTTTCTGGACTAACTCACTCATTCGTATTTACGGTATTAAAATTTTCTTAGGTGTGAAAGGGGTTTTAAATGAAACCTTGCTAGCAATTGGGCTAATCAATGAACCTCTGCGTTTATTAAACTCAGAAATTGCCATTATTATTGGTTTAGTTTATATCCTATTACCATTTATGATTTTGCCACTTTATTCATCAATTGAGAAAATTGATCATCGCTTATTAGAAGCTGCAAAAGACTTAGGAGCAAATGCATTCCAACGTTTTGTTCGAATTACTATTCCACTTACAATGCCAGGAATTGTAGCTGGTTGCTTATTAGTCTTACTCCCGGCAATGGGAATGTTCTACGTAGCAGACTTATTAGGCGGTGGTAAAACTCCATTGGTAGGGAATATTATTAAGAGCTTGTTCTTAAATACTAATCAGTTTGCTTTAGGCTCTGCAGTCAGTATTGCCTTAACTCTTTTAATGGCATTAATGCTCTATGTTTACTACCGTGCGAATAAATTGTTAAATAAAAAGGTGGAGCTTGAATAATGAAAAAGATGTTTAAAAACCTTTTTATGTTAGCGGTGTTTGCGTATCTATATATTCCAATTATTATTTTAGTGCTAAATTCCTTTAATGCAGACCGCTTTGGTTTGAACTGGAAAGGCTTTACTTGGAATTGGTATGAGCGTTTATTCAACAACGACACCCTGGTACAAGCGACACTGAACTCATTAACGATTGCGTTCTTTGCCGCAACACTCTCTACAATTTTAGGTGCACTAACCTCAATTGCACTTTATCGTTACCGTTTCCGTGGTAAAAAATTAGTAGGCGGTATGTTGTTTGTGGTAATGATGTCGCCTGATATCGTAATGGCAGTAGCTATGCTTGTATTATTTATGATCTTAGGTATTAAACTAGGTTTTATTTCGCTCTTAATTGCTCATATTACGTTCTGTTTACCTTATGTCGTGATTGCAATTTCATCACGTTTAAGCGACTTTGATGGAAAAATGTTAGAAGCAGCGAAAGATTTAGGTGCAAGCGAAGTAACGATTTTACGCAAAATTATTTTACCACTGGCATTACCTTCAATTATTTCAGGCTGGTTACTGAGTTTTACGATTTCATTAGATGACGTTATCGTATCCTCATTTGTAACAAGCCCAAGTTACGAAGTCTTACCATTGAAGATTTTCTCATTGGTTAAAACAGGAGTAACCCCAGAGGTAAATGCATTAGCAACAATTATGATTATATTCTCATTAACGCTTGTATTATTAAGCCAGTTAGTAGTAAGAAAAAAAGCATAAACTCATTTGACTAAAATAAAAACCTGACTAGCTATCTTAGCAAATCAGGTTTTTTTATTATTTGTCTTTACATAATTTGCAAATTAATTAGAAAATATGACCGCTTTAGCCATTCACATTTTATACTTAAATTCACGGTTCATTACTATTCATTAATATATAATAAACACTCACAAATCTTTGTGCCTTGCCCTAAAAGAGGGGTTCCACTAATAACGGTTAATTTATGACAACCTACAGGTAAACAGTTAAATTGAATACGATTACGCTTTACCTTGCCTGCATCACGCTCACCATTTTCAAGTTCTAACTCCCAAACCGATTGCACTTTTATGGTTTTATCTGAGAAAAAAAGAGGAATATAGACTGGCGAATTTTTAGAAAAAGTTACTTGTTCTGGAACAATTTTACGAGGTGTATTTTGTATTTTGATTGACATAATCTATCTCCTTTAAAGAGAATATCATTATATTGTAATGGCTAGAAATAAAAAAGTGTTGGCATAATATTTAAAACCAACACTTTATAACCTAAATCAAATTTTATTTTATCTCTCTTAGGCATTCTCATTTTTATCATTATAAAATGCACAATAAACTTCTCGCAATACTCACGCACTTATACTTCCATCGCCGAATTACAGGCAGAAATTGAAGAATATGTGGTTTAACAAGCAAAAACGCATTAAATGCGATTTAAAAGGATTGAGCCCAGTACAATACCGAGCTCAATATTTAGTTAATAAACTGTCTAACTTTGTGGTAAATCATACGCAAGCGGTATGAATTTGTTCATTTTTTACCAATTATAATACGTTCACACAGTTTAAGTCTTCAAAAGATTGCTCTAAGCGTTTAGACATAGATTCTTCCATTTTGCGTAACCAAACACGCGGATCGTAGTATTTTTTGTTTGGTGCATCTGGGCCTGATGGATTGCCTAATTGACCTTGTAAGTATGCTTCATTTGCTTTGTAAAATTGAAGAATACCGTCCCAAGCTGCCCATTGGGTGTCTGTGTCAATATTCATTTTGATTGCACCGTAGCTGATTGCTTCACGTATTTCTTCACGGCTTGAACCTGAGCCACCGTGGAACACGAAGTCCAATGATTTCGCTGGAAGATTACGCTCAGCAGATACAAACTCTTGCGATGCGCCTAAAATTGATGGCTTTAATTTTACATTACCTGGTTTATAAACACCGTGTACGTTACCAAATGCTGCTGCAATCGTGAAACGATTACTGATTGGGCTTAATTGGTCGTAAACATATAATACTTCAGACGGTTGGGTATAAAGTTTGGATTCATCTACATCTGAGTTATCAACGCCATCTTCTTCACCACCAGTTACACCGATTTCAATTTCAAGGGTCATACCGATTTTATCCATACGCGCTAAGTATTCACGGCAGATTTCCATATTTTCTTCGATTGGTTCTTCTGATAAATCGATCATATGCGATGAAAATAACGGACGGCCCGTTTCCGCAAAGTGTTTTTCGCCCGCTTCGAGTAAGCCATCAATCCACGGAAGTAAATTTTTTGCTGCGTGGTCAGTATGAAGGATAACAGGCACACCGTATTCTTCAGCTAATTGATGAACGTGTTTTGCACCTGCAATTGCCCCTAATACGTCAGGTCGAGCACCTGAAGTGGGTTTAATGCCTTTACCTGCATAAAATTGTGCACCACCATTTGAGAATTGGACAATCACTGGCGATTTCACTCGAGCGGCTGTTTCTAATACAGCATTTACCGAGTCTGAACCTACGCAGTTTACCGCAGGGATTGCGAAATTGTGCTCTTTAGCATAAGCGAAAACTTTTTGTACATCGTCGCCTGTAACAACACCTGGTTTTACGATATTTAATAATGACATTTTTTGCTTCCTTATATAAAGTGTGAAACACACTGTTAAAATAAATAATAAATAGCGGTCAAATTTGCAAAATTTTTTGCAATTTCAACCGCTTGTAACTCATTAGCCGTTTGCACGTTTCTCTAAAATTTCGACCGCTGGTAATACCTTACCTTCAACGAATTCTAGGAATGCTCCACCGCCAGTTGAAATATAAGAAATTTTATCTTTAATGCCGAATAAATCAATTGCTGCTAAGGTATCGCCACCGCCTGCAATAGAGAATGCACCGTTTGCGGTTGCTTCAGCAATCGCATTTGAAATCACTTCAGTTCCTTTACGGAAGTTAGGGAATTCAAACACGCCTACTGGGCCATTCCAAAGAATTGTTTTTGAATTGCGGATAATGTCTGCTAATTGTTCTGCCGATTTTTCACCAATATCGAAAATAGATTCTTCTGCTTGCACTTCACTTACCACTTTTTCTGTTGCTGGTGCAGTTTCAGAGAATTCGGTACCGACACGCACATCAACTGGAACAGGAATATTAGTTGCTTGTGCTAAACGTTTTGCTTCAGGGATTAAATCTTCTTCGTATAATGATTTACCAACCGCGTGCCCTTCTGCTGCGATAAAGGTATTTGCAATGCCGCCACCAACGATTAATTGGTCGGCAATTTTTGAGAGAGAGTCAAGAACAGTTAATTTAGTGGATACTTTTGAACCACCTACAATTGCTAACATTGGGCGTTGTGGCTCTTTTAATGCTTTACCCAAAGCCTCTAATTCAGCGGCTAATAATGGACCTGCACAGGCAACAGGGGCATACTCTGCCACACCGTAAGTTGAGCCTTCTGCACGGTGAGCGGTACCAAATGCATCCATTACGAATACATCGCATAATGCTGCATATTTTTTCGCAAGTTCAGGATCATTTTTCTTCTCACCTTTATTAATACGCACATTTTCAAGTACAACAACTTCATTTTCGTTTACCTCAACGCCGTCTAAATAATCACGGACTAAACGCACAGGAACACCTAAATCTGATGCGTTCAAATAATCTACTACAGGTTGTAATGAGTTAGACTCCTCGAAAACGCCCTCTGTCGGACGACCTAAGTGTGAAGTCACCATTACTTTTGCTCCTTTTTGAAGCGCTAATTTTAACGTTGGAATGGTTGCTACAATGCGAGCATCGGATGTTACTTTGCCATCTTTTACGGGTACATTAAGATCAGCTCTAATAAATAAGCGTTTACCTGCTAAATCAAGATCAGTCATTTTAATAACAGACATAGTTTGTTCCTCTTTTGATTAGAATTTAAAACGTGATAACGCTTGGATTATATCAGCTTCTAATCATTTTGGTCTAACCTAGATCAAATAAATTGATTATTTTTATTCTAAGGAAAATAGCCGCTAGAGAACACGACGCCTTTCTAGGTTATGTCTCAATTTGAAAAATTAGGTACCTAGGTTTTGGGGCAGATCATACAAGCGGTCTTTTTTTATTTATTTTTTACGGTACACTATGACTTTATTTCTCTCTATTAAATATTATGGCATTACTTGAAGTTCAGAATCTGAGCAAGCGTTTTGTTGAACGAACCAGCCTGTTTCATAAACAAGATTTCTATGCGGTAAAAAAAGTTTACTTTACCCTCAACCAGAAAGAAACATTAGCCATTATCGGCGAAAATGGGGCAGGTAAATCCACGCTGGCAAAAATGATTGCGGGTATGGTTGAACTAACTTCAGGAGAAATGATTTTTAGAGGCACTCCACTCCGCTTTGGCGATTACAAATATCGGGCGAAGCATATCCGAATGATGTTTCAAGACCCAAATGATGCCTTTGATCCAAGCTATAATATTGGACAAATTTTAGATGCCCCGTTGCGATTAGCCACGGATTTAAACGAGCAGGAAAGAAATGAGCGTATTTTTAATACGCTAAAATTGGTTGGTATGTACCCCGAGCACGCACTTATTCCAATTTCTGACACCTCGAGCGGGCAAAAACAGCGTATTGCATTTGCCAGAGCGTTAATTTTAGAACCAGAAATTATTATTGCTGATGATACAATTAACTCATTCGATTTCTCAGTAAAAACTCAGCTGCTTAATTTAATGCTCAATGTACAGCAAAAGCAAAGAGTCGCTTACATCTATGTTGGGCAAAATATTGGGCTGATTAAGCATATTGCAGATAAAATTATGGTTATGCAAAATGGAGAAGTAGTAGAATATGGTAAAACAAAAGAGGTGCTACTCAATCCTGAGCATCAAATTACAAAAAGGCTGATTGAAAGCCACTTTGGTAAACCACTCACCCAATCGGCGTGGCTTGGTTAAACGTTAAATTAAAAGAGAAGCGTTAAATAACGCTCTCTGATAAAAATAATACCGCTTGTAATTTGTCTACAAGCGGTCAAAAAAGTGATTTATTTTGCAAATTAGTTGATTTCTACCTGCTCTTTTTCTGCACCTAATTCTTCAATTTTGCCAATAATCCAAGCATTCTCGCCAGCGTCTCCGAGAATCTTTAAGGCTTTTTCTGCATCAGTATCAGATAAGGCAATCACCATTCCAACACCACAGTTAAAGGTACGATACATTTCATAACGGCTGATATTACCTTTTTCTTGTAACCATTTAAACACCGCAGGCCATTGCCAACTTGATTCATCAATGACTGCTTTGGCCGATTCTGGCAATACGCGTGGAATATTTTCCCAAAAACCACCACCAGTTAAGTGAGCAATAGCGTGGACATCCACTTCTTCTACTAATTTTAAAACCGATTTTACATAGATTTTGGTTGGTGCAAGTAAATGTTCGCTAAGTCGTTTACCGTCTAATAATTCAGTTGCGGCATCGGTTTTGCTTACTTCTAGCACTTTACGAATCAATGAATATCCATTTGAGTGTGGGCCGCTTGAAGCTAATGCGATTAACACATCACCTGCTTTTACTGCAGAACCATCAATAATATCTGATTTTTCAACTACGCCAACGCAAAAACCCGCTAAATCGTAATCGCCTTCGTGATACATTCCTGGCATTTCTGCAGTTTCGCCACCCACTAATGCACAACCTGATAT
The DNA here is from genome assembly GCF_013377995.1 of Mannheimia pernigra. Taxonomy (NCBI): domain Bacteria; kingdom Pseudomonadati; phylum Pseudomonadota; class Gammaproteobacteria; order Pasteurellales; family Pasteurellaceae; genus Mannheimia; species Mannheimia pernigra. The sequence continues at coordinate 1,118,859 of NZ_CP055305.1, read as the reverse complement.
TTCACAACCATCAGCAATGCCTTTTACAACGCTTGCAGCAACATCAACATCTAACTTGCCTGTTGCGTAATAGTCTAGAAAGAAAAGGGGCTCGGCACCTTGTACTACTAAATCATTTACACACATAGCAACTAAATCTTGACCGATAGTATTATGTTTGTTCAAATCAATCGCTAAACGCAGTTTTGTGCCAACACCATCTGTGCCTGAAACTAAAATTGGCTCTTTGTATTTGGTTGGTAAAGCACATAATGCACCAAACCCACCTAATCCTCCCATTACTTCAGGGCGACGAGTTCGTTTAACATCAGCTTTAATTCGCTCTACTAATTCGTTTCCTGCGTGGATATCAACGCCGGCATCTTTGTAACTAAGTTGTGTGTTGTTCACTTTAACCTCAACAGTAAATGAATAAAAAACGAGTGTATTATAGCATAAGCAAACGTTTGCGAAACGCGGATTTTAAAAGAAATGTCATTATTGATAATATGAATTTAGGGGCAAATTATCATTTACCCCGTCTGATAAAGGATTTTAAACTAATTTCTTCGCAAGCATTGTTGTGAAACGAAGCTGAATACGATTGCCGTGCTCATCAGTTTTGTGCAAATGTCCTAAATCTTCATTGTATTTTACCAATTCCCAACCTTTGTAATAATTTGCTAACTCGCCTTCGGCAAGAGTAAAAGAGAACGGCAATGGACAAGGATAATCCTCAGTGCTCATCGCACAAACAATGAGATTATAACCACCTACTTTAGTATTTTTCTGCATATTTTCGATAATCGCGGGAATACGATCACGATTTAAAAACATCATTACCACAGTTGAAATAACAAGATCATATTCGCCATTTTGATTGCCAATCGTCGCCTCATTAATATCATAAATATCTGCCGTAATGTGCTGAGCGTGCTCTTTTTCTATCATATAATTGAGAAAATCAATGCTTTCCTGATTTTGATCAACTGCCCTAACATCAAAGCCTAATAAATTTAGGTAAAGAGAGTTACGCCCTCGTCCGCAACCTAAATCTAGGGCTTTTCCACCTTTCACATAATTGACGGCATTTAATACTTCAGAGTGGGTGGCGGTGAGATTGTATTTTTTGGCAAAATAATCTTCAGGCTTACAATAAAAAGCGAGCTGGCATTCTAGATCATCAGATAGAGCTTCCACTTTATGCCATAATTGTGGCTCAACCATTGGACGTTGGTGATTGACATCAAAAATATCTTCTTTAATTACCTCACCCTCTTCAGTTAATTCATAGTATTTAAGTGAGCCTTTTAAAATGGTAAGCTTTGCCCAAGTACCTACTTTAGTGTTGTGTTTTTCTTGAAACATTTGTGGTAAGGTCTCTTTTGTCCACACTGGCATTTGTTTATAGCAAATTAAGTTTTCCATTGCGTTTTCCTTTCTCGTTAAAATATAAACGGTCGAAATTTTACCACTTTTAAATAACAGACAATAAAAAATCCGACTAAAAAAGTCGGATTTGATCAAATTTATATGAAATATATTTTATTAATCAATATTCACACATCTAAACTGACGAGCGAAATAAATGAGACTATGGTTTGGTTTTACATCAATATGGCTTATCTCAACGACAAAAATAGTGTGCGTTCCAACTGCATGAGCATCAATAATATTACCTTGCAAAGCAGAAATCGCACTGCGTAAAACAGGCTGATCATCAAAGCCATTATCCCAAATATCCCAGCTAAAACGTTCTTCCATCGTGCTTTCAAGAATTGACGCAAAATGCTTAGCAATATCGGCTTGTTCGTGGCTTAATACATTAATGCAAACCTTCCCATTTTGTTTGATAATATCGTGTACGTGACTATTTTTATTAATGCAAAACAAAATTGTTGGTGGAGCATCCGTTACTGAGCTAACAGACGACACCGTAAGCCCTGCTTTGCCTGCCACGCCATTAGTCGTCACAATACTGACCGCTGATGATAAATGAGCCATTGCTTCACGAAATTGTAATGAAGCTTCTATTGGTTGAGAAATATCAATGTTCGACATATTTTTCCTTATTATTTATTCTTTCCAAACAACGTGATATTCACGATTTTCTTCATCGTGAGAAATTAAAAAACGGGCAAACACATCGTCCATTTCATCTTGCTCATTAACTAAACCAACCCAGACTTCAGCAAAAGCATCTGGGTCAATTAATGTACCGATTTCCTGATCCCAATCTTCCGAGGTTTCGACCATTTCAACTGCACCTCTCTCTTCAAACTGGAGGTTGAACAGAAAAATATCAGCAGGATCTAAATTTTCGCCCGCCATTTCTAAGAAGATATCGTAAGCAATATCAATTGCTTCATCAGGTGTTAATTTTTTCATATTAATTCTTTGTATTGTTACAAAAATGTTATATAGACAGCCTTTATTCTATATCTTTTAGTTATAAAAAACAAAAAGATTATGTTTGAATTAGGCGACTTACGACCATTCCAGATACTTTCTCTTTTAAAATCTGCCAATCTTCAGGCAAATCTAACGGGCTATGGTTTTTCTCGGTTTCCACATACAAAATCGCATTTTCTGCCAACCAATTGTTTTCTTTTAATAAATTTAATACTTGTGGCACTAAATTTTGATGAAAAGGCGGATCGATAAATACAATATCAAACAACTTGCCACTATTTTTATTTGCGAGATATTGCAAGGTATCGGTCTGAATAACTGTGCTGTTTTCTGTTTTTAGCGTTTGCAGATTTTTTTTTAATTGATTAGCCGCATTTGCAAATTTTTCCAAAAAAATAACCGCTTGTGCTTGACGAGAGAGTGCCTCAAAACCTAGAGAGCCGCTACCTGCAAAACAATCCAAACAGCGAGAATAGGGAATGTCGTGCATTAACCAGTTAAATAGGGTTTCTTTCACACGATCTGTCGTTGGACGCAGCCCCTGTGCATTTAATACAGGCAATTTTCTACCCCGCCACAGACCCGCAATAATACGCACCTCACCCATTTGATGCACCGATTGCGGAGAATTTCGATTTTTTTTCATACTCACTAAAGGAAAATAAAGGATTTTTTTGATAGACTATATAAGTTTAGTCTATTTTCATTATAAATGAGAGAAAAATATGTCAGAGAATAAAAAAGGGTTTTGGTCTTGGCTTGGATTCGGTAAGAAAGAAGAAGCAAAACAGGAAGAGGTTCCACATACACAAGAAATTATTCAACCAGAAGAGCCCGAAGCTGTCGAACGGGAAGCTGAGAAATCATTTTCTAAAAAGTTAGATGATCTTGAACATAACATTGAGCAAAAAGCTGAAGATTTCAAAGAATTTGTTGAAGATAAAGTTGAAGATATAAAATCATTCTTTGATGATGTGGAAGACAAAATTGAACAAACATTTGAAGAAGAAGATAAAGCTGAACAAGCGGTCGAAAATCTACAAAATATTGCCACTGAGCAATTAGATCTCAACGAACAAGAACAAGTCATCTACCAAGTAGAAGAAGTTGCTATTGAGGAAATGCCTACCGATGTGCAAATTCAACAAACGCCAACCATTCAAACCAAATACCAAGAAAAACCAAGTCAGGGCGGTTTTTTTAGCCGTTTAATTCAAGGCTTAATTAAAACCAAGCAAAATATTGGTTCAGGTTTCCGTCATTTCTTTAGCGGAAAAAAAATTGATGATGCGTTGTTTGAAGAGCTAGAGGAGCAGTTGCTGGTGGCAGATTTAGGTATGCCAACAACGCAAAAAATCATCCATAATTTAACCCAACACGCCACGAAAAAGCAGTTAAACGATGCTGATTTGCTCTATCAACAGTTAAAAGTGGAGTTAAGTGACGTTTTAAAACCCGTGGCTCAGCCTTTAGTACTTGAAGAGAAAAAACCGTATGTGATTTTAATGGTTGGGGTAAATGGTGTAGGCAAAACGACAACAATTGGTAAGCTCGCCCGCAAATTCCAAGATGAAGGTAAGTCAGTTATGTTAGCTGCTGGCGATACTTTCCGTGCTGCTGCTGTGGAGCAATTACAAGTATGGGGCGAGAGAAATAATATTCCAGTGGTAGCACAAAATACAGGTTCAGATTCAGCCTCTGTGATTTTTGATGCGATGCAATCTGCAGCAGCAAAAGGGATTGAGATATTAATTGCGGATACGGCAGGTAGGTTACAAAACAAAAATAACTTAATGGATGAATTAAAGAAAATCGTGCGTGTGATGAAAAAATATGATGAAACCGCACCGCACGAAATTATGCTTACCCTTGATGCAGGCACAGGTCAAAATGCCATTAGCCAAGCAAAATTATTTAACGAAGCAGTCGGTTTAACTGGTATTACTTTAACTAAATTAGATGGTACTGCCAAAGGAGGAGTCATTTTTGCTATTGCGGATCAGTTCAATATTCCTATCCGCTTTATTGGCGTAGGCGAGAAAATCGAAGATTTACGTCCATTCAATGCCGAAGAATTTATCGAAGCCTTATTTAGTCACGAGGACGAATACAATGATTAAATTCACCAACGTGAACAAGGTTTACAAAGGTGGTCAACCGGCTTTACAGGGCATTGATTTCCACCTACCCGCTGGAAAAATGGCTTATATTACAGGGCACTCTGGTGCGGGTAAAAGTACGCTACTGAAATTAATTATGGGCATTGAGCGAGCTAATGGCGGACAAATTTTGTTTAACGGATATGATATTACACGACTTTCTCATCACGAATTGCCGTTTTTACGCCGTCAAATCGGTATGGTGCATCAAGATTATCGCCTATTAACAGATAGAACTATTTTAGATAACGTTGCACTACCCTTGATTATTTTAGGTATGAATAAAGCAATTGTAGAACGTGAAGCTCGAATTGCACTAGAGCGTGTAGGCTTGGCAGATAAAGCAAATTATCGTCCATTACATCTCTCTGGTGGCGAACAGCAACGTGTAGATATTGCCAGAGCAATTGTACATCGCCCAACTCTTTTACTAGCAGATGAACCAACAGGCAATTTAGATGAAAAGCTCTCATTTGAAATTTTTCGTTTATTCGAGGAGTTTAATCAAACAGGCACAACAATACTGATTGCGACTCACGATACGAATATTATCTCAAAACGCCCACAGCCGTGTTTAGTGTTGGAACAAGGACATCTTAAATTTTAAGGAAAGATTATGATTCGTTCATTTACTAAATTAAGTGCTCAAACTAGCTACTCGTTAAGAGCAGCTTGGCAAGATTTAATGAAACGTAAGCTAGGTACTTTTTTGACGGTGTTAGTGATTGCCGTCTCTCTTACCATTCCAACGATAAGCTATTTACTCTGGAAAAACACTCACATTGCTGCAACGCAATTTTATCCTGAACCACAATTAACGGTTTATTTACATAAAAACTTGACAGAGCATAGTGCAAATACGGTTGTGGATCGAATTCGTGCTTATGAATCAGATAAAATTGCTTCGTTTCATTATATTTCTCGCCAACAAAGCTTAGAAGAATTTCGTTCTTGGTCGGGTTTTCAAGAAGCGTTAGATATTTTAGATGAAAATCCACTACCTGCAGTAGTAACGCTAAAACCGAAAGCGAATTTTAATCATAATGAGGCGATGATTGAATTACGCAACGGTTTACAACAGATCAAAGGTGTTCAGGAAGTCCGTTTAGATAACAGCTGGTTAGAGAAATTAACAGCCTTAACCTGGCTAATCGCAAGAGTGGCCATTGTTTGTGGATTATTAATGCTGTTAGCTGTCTTTTTAGTGATTGGCAATAGTGTAAGAACCGATGTCGCAACCAGCAAAGCAATGATTGAAGTTCAACAAATTCTAGGAGCAACTGATCACTTTATTGCCCGACCATTTCTTTATACAGGAATGATTTACGGGTTCTTCGGCAGTCTATTAGCAGTATTATTTAGTGCCGTAACGATTAGCTATTTTACAGGTGTGGTTAAATATGTTACGGATATCTTTGTAGTTCAATTTGAATTGAGTAATTTAAATTTTAGCGAAGCGTTTTTCTTAATCGTACTTTGCATATTTATTGGTTGGTTATCTGCCAAAATTGCAACTATGCGAAATATTTTAAGAATCGGTAGTCGATAATCTTTTTAAAATCAAAGCGGCCTATTTTCTCAAATAGCAAAATAATAGATAAAATAGACCGCTTGTTATTTATTCCAATACCATTAAGCCTGGCAGAGTCGCGAAACTTTGCGTTTTTATGGTTTCATTAAAATCATCTAGATAAGCAAGAGCGGCATCTGTTTCACGAATTGCACCATAGAGTTTGCTATATAAACCCTTTTGAGTAATCTTTCTTGCCACTACATAACCTCTATCCAAATAAGGTTTCACTGCCCAATAAGGCAAAGCAGCAATGCCACGACGGCTTGCTACAAGCTGAATAATCGCAATCGTTAATTCACTATTACGGCGAGTAACTTTAATTCCAGCAGGATTTAACACTTTACGCAATAAATCCAGCATATCATCAGGTACAGGGTAAGTAATGAGAGTTTCGTCTTTAAAATCTTCTGCTTCCCAAACTTCTTTTGCTGCAAGTCGATGATCTTTCGAACAAATCGCCACCATTTCATAAGAGAACAGCGGTTTATAGATAATGCCTGCATTATCTTCTTCTTCCGCTACAATTGCGAGATCAGCCCGATGGCTCATCAATAACCCCACTGTATCGGTATGAAAGCCCGATACAATATCCAACTCTACCAAAGGCCAGTGCTGGCGGAAAGTGTCCATTGCAGGCATTAACCAGTCAAAACAGGTATGGCATTCCACTGCAACACGCACTTCCCCAACCTCACCTTGTTTCACACGAGCCAGATCTAAATCCGCCTCAATAACCTGTGGCAAAATATCATAGGCAAGTTTAATTAAGCGTTCTCCCGCTTGAGTGAAACGAATAGGTGAGCTTTTACGTTCAAACAAGGTAAGATCGTACTGATCTTCTAATAATTTAATTTGATGTGAAAGTGCCGATTGGGTTAAATGCACACGCTTTGCCGCAAGGGATACGCTACCGCTTTCTTTTAAAGCAACTAATGTTCGTAAATGGCGGATTTCGAGGAAAATGGGTTTCATAATTTATTCATCTAAAAGTCAAATAAGATGAAAATAATTATAACAAACAAGCGGTCAAATTCTGCAAAAAAATGACAAAATCAGACCGCTTGTATAAATTCTTAAAATAAACTATTGAGTTAATTGCACTAAAATACGGCGTACAGGCTCAGCGGCCCCCCATAATAATTGGTCACCTACTGTGAATGCCGCCAAGTACTCATCTCCCATCGCTAATTTGCGTAAACGCCCTACTGGCACATTTAATGTCCCCGTTACTTTAGCTGGTGTTAATTCACGTAATGTAGCTTCTTTATCGTTTGAAATAACTTTAACCCACTCATTATGCGCAGCAATAATTTGCTCAATTTCCGCTAGTGGCAGATTTTTTTTCAGCTTAATCGTGAAGGCTTGACTGTGGCAACGCAATGCACCAATACGCACGCACAAACCATCAACTGGAATAGGGTTATCACTTAAACCTAAAATTTTGTTGGTTTCGGCATAGCCTTTCCATTCTTCTTTTGTTTGCCCTGTTTCAGGTAATAATTTGTCAATCCAAGGAATTAAGCTACCGCCTAATGCTGCACCAAAATTTTCTGTTGGGAAATCGCAAGAGCGCATTTTTTCCGTGACTTTACGTTCAATCTCCAAAATTGAAGAAGCAGGATTTGCTAATTCAGTCTCAACAGAATCACGCAATTCACCCATTTGTGAAAGTAATTCACGCATATTTTTCGCACCAGCACCAGAAGCAGCTTGATAGGTTGCAACAGAAACCCACTCCACTAGATCTTTTTCAAATAAGCCACCAATTGCCATTAGCATTAAACTAACGGTACAGTTACCCCCTACGAAAGTTTTAATACCGTTTTTTAAGCCTTCAGCGATAACGTGCTGGTTTACGGGATCTAATACGATAATTGCATCATCTTTCATTCGTAAAGTGGAGGCTGCATCAATCCAATATCCATTCCAGCCACTCTCTTTTAACTTTGGATACACTTCAGTTGTATAATCACCACCTTGGCAGGTTACAATGATGTCTAATTTTTTTAGTTCTTCAATATCAAAGGCGTTTTTTAATTCACCTGCCTCTTTACCACCAAATACAGGGGCTTTTTGACCTGCTTGCGATGTTGTAAAAAAAATTGGATTGATATTGGCAAAATTATTTTCTTCTACCATACGATCCATTAATACTGAACCGACCATTCCACGCCAGCCGATAAAACCTACGTTTTGCATTGTGTTTGCTCCTAAAAAGTTATTGTTATTAAAACTCGAATAGATACAGGATTTTAACTTAAAAATCAATATTTTTATTGACCACGTTTTATATCGCTGTACAAGCGGTCATATTTTTAAAAAAATTTGCAATCACTTAATTAAACAACGCAAATAATTCACCGACTTTAATCCTAGAATCTACTTTCTGCCCAATTGAGCGTTGAACTTGTACTTCCGTAATTTTCGCCGATTGATAGAGCAAGCGAGTAAAATCAGTATCGTGATTTGAAATCAATACAGGAATTCCCTGATCTTTCATTTCTTGAGCTAAATTTGCCAAACGAGTTTGCTGTAATAAGCTAAATCCCCCGCCTGCATATTGGGTAAAATTGCTCTCTTGCAATAAAGGAGCATAAGGAGGATCACAATAGATAGCACAATCTATTAAGCTATTTTTTACCATCTCAAAAACCTGTTCAAAATCTGCACAAATAAAAGTTGCTTTCTGTGCTTTTTCTGCAAAAAAATGTAATTCTTTTTCAGGGAAATAATGTGTTTTATAACGCCCGAATGGCACATTATACCTTTTCTTTTGGTTATAACGACAAAGCCCATTATAACCAAAACGATTTAAGTAGAGAAAAATCACCGAGCGGCGAAAAATATCTTTAGAACGATTAAACTCGGCACGACGTGCTTTATAAAAGGCTTCTGTATTTGCTTGAGGGTGTAGAAAAAGTAATTTTGCTTGAGCGATATAATGCTCAATATCTGCTTTTACTACATTAAATAGATTGATTAAGTCAGGATTAATATCAGCTAAAATATAGTGTTCAAAGTCAGTATTAAGAAACACCGAGCCAGCACCAACAAAGGGCTCTACCAAGCAAGCCTTTTGGGGCAAATGTGTCTGAATATCTGGAATTAGGCGATATTTACCGCCAGCCCATTTTAAAAAGGCTCGGTGTTTAGAATGGCTCATTTAATTTCGCTGAGTAAAACGCTCAATAGCTGCTAATACTTGCTCTTCCGTTGCTTTTGCAAAAACATACGCTTGCCCTAGCGATTTCAGTAAAACTAAACGCAATTGACCACATTGCACTTTCTTATCCCGCCACATATAAGGCAAGTACTCCATAGGCTCCATACCATCTGGCGAAATGGTGGGTAAATTTGATCTCGCCAGTAATTTTTCTAAACGAGCGACATCTACCTCTGTTAAATCACCAAGAATATGCGATAAAGCAGCAGCTTCAAGCATTCCAACAGCGACGGCCTCACCATGTAGCCATACACCATAGCCCATTCGAGCTTCAATAGCATGACCGAAAGTATGCCCAAGATTAAGTAAAGCACGCTCACCTTTTTCTGTTTCATCACGAGCAACAACATCTGCTTTTAATTGACAACAACGTTGAATACAATATTCAAGATCATCTTGTTTTAAGCTAACTAAACCATCAATATGGCTTTCTAGCCATTCAAAAAAAGCAATATCAAAAATGGCACCATATTTAATAACTTCTGCTAAACCTGCACTCACTTCTCTTTTTGGTAAGGTGTGAAGTGTGTTGGTATCAATAATCACCGAAACAGGCTGATAGAAAGCACCAATCATATTTTTGCCAAGAGGATGATTAACGGCTGTTTTACCGCCAACCGAGGAATCAACTTGTGCTAATAAAGTAGTAGGGATTTGAATAAAACGAATGCCACGCTGATAAGAAGCCGCCACATAGCCCGCCACATCACCAATGACTCCGCCACCTAAAGCAATTAAAGTGCTATCACGGTTGTGATTTTTTTCTAACAATGCAGTAAAAATTAGGTTCAATGAATCAAGCGTTTTATGTTCTTCACCATCCGGAATTAATACAGAATCTACTTTGCAGCCTAATTTAGTTAAAGCTTCAGTAACAAGACTAAGATAATACTCAGCAACCGTTGGATTGGAGACAATCATCACTTTATCGCCTGCTTTTAAAGGGCTATAGCTATTAGGATTCTTGAGTAACCCTTCACCAATAGTAATTGGATAACCTCGTTCTTTCAGTTCAACATTAACTTGTAACATAACTTAGCTCCTGCTTTTCAAGCCTTATTTACTGTAAATTATCCATCATATCAATAATTTGGTTTGCGACTACTTTTGCACTTTGTTCATCCGTGTGGATAGTAATATCTGCAATTTCTTCATAAAGAGGGTTACGAATCGCTGCCAGATCTTCAAGGGTTTTACGTGGATCTTCGGTTTGCAATAACGGGCGTTTTTTATCACGCTGAGTACGCTCGAATTGTTTATCTACTGTTGTTTCTAGATAGATTACAATCCCACGAGCTGATAACACATTGCGGTTATCTTTTGATAAAATAGAACCACCGCCCGTTGAAAGCACAATACCATAATTTTGCGTTAATTCATTTAGAATACGCTCTTCACGTTTTCGAAAACCAGCTTCTCCCTCAACATCAAAAATCCAATCAATATCTGCACCAGCTCTTTCTTCGATAATACTGTCAGAATCTAAAAATTCCATACCCAATGTTTGAGCAAGCTGACGACCAATTGTGCTTTTTCCAGCACCCATCGGCCCAATTAAAAAAATATTACGTTTTTCAGCCATTATTTCTTCTTCTATTATTAAAATTTATAAACATCTGATTTGTGAAATTAAAAGAAAAAATGACCGCTTGTTATACAAGCGGTCTGATTTCTTATAAAAATTGCAATAAAATTGATTTATTGACTAAAGAATATACAAATAAACTCACAAATCGCCCAAAGTAAAATTGGTCGTTATTATCGCAAAAAACACCCCTATTTTTCAACTTTTAAGAGCATATTCCTTGTAATTTTTAGAATAACTCACCACTTTGTGCTCCACCCGACGGCGGAAGCCCTAATTGATCTGGAGAAGTTTGCATTGGAGGTTTTTCCGTATAACCTCTTTCAATCACATAGCGTTTTGTGGGCTCAGTTCCTTTAATAAAGAACTCTTTACGACCATCGCCTAAAAAACCACTGCTAGGATCAATTTTCACCTCAACAATATTTTTTGGCACAATCTCTTTTTCAACCTTTTTATCCGCTAATGCAACTTTCATATAGTTCGTCCAAGCTGGCAATGCTGTGGCTGAGCCTGAAGCGCCTTTACCTAAACGTTTATTATTATCAAAGCCAACATAAACTACGGTTGAAATATCTGCACCAAAGCCAGCATACCAGGTTGCTTTTGCATTATTAGTTGTACCTGTTTTACCACCTACATCAGCACGCTTAATTGTGTTTAACATTTTATAACTCGTCCCTCTCCAACCATATTCAGGCTCGCCAGTAACAGCGGTAGCTAAAGCACTACGCATTAAAAATGCTAATTCATTACTAATAACATGCGGTGCATAGCGTAATCCTTTAATGTGGTGAGAAGACTCTGCCATTAAACTAGGTGCACTTTTTTCAGCGTTATCGGCTTGTAATTCAGGTTCTATATCAGTGATATCTTCAACAACCTCTTCATTGTTATTAGATGTTGTTGTAGGCATAGTGCCAACCTGTGTTTCATCGTGAATTTTTACGGAATCGAAATATTGCGGTTCAGAATAAATAACAGGATGATTACAAAGTAAACAAGCGACAACAGGATTCGCTTGATAAAGCTCATAGCCTTGAGCATCAATAATGCGATCAATAATATATGGTTCAATTAAATAACCACCATTATTAAATACGGCATAAGCTCGGGCCATTTCTAATGGCGTGAAAGAAGCGGCACCTAATGCCAGAGATTCTGTCGCTACATATTGATTAGGGTTAAAGCCAAAACGTTGTAAATAGTCGGCGACATAATCAATTCCAGCCATTTGTAACACGCGAATTGCCACCATATTTCTAGACTTACCTAACGCAACTCTTACCCTTACTGGTCCACCATAAACTCCATCGGCATTTTTAGGTCTCCATTCTTTCTGTCCTTTCTTTTTAATGACAATCTGACCATCGCTGATTGTAGTAGAAAGACTTAAACCTTTATTCATTGCTGCTGTATAAATAAATGGCTTAATCGCAGATCCCACTTGCACTACAGATTGAGTTGCACGATTAAAACGGCTCTGCTCAAAACTAAAACCACCAACAATAGCTTCAATGGCTCCATTTTCACTATTAATTGAAACTAAAGCAGAGTTTACTTCTGGAATTTGACCTAAAGCCCACTCTTTGTTTTTATTTTGTCTCACCCAAATTTGTTCACCCACTTTTAGCCCTTTAGGAGCAAAAGAAGCATTAGTACGTTTTAAAGTGGACGTATCTCCATTTGCTAATAAAATAGCATACTTCGATTTATCTGCTTGCATTACTACCGCTGGCGTAAAAGGCTCTGATTTTGGCAATTTACTTAAATACTCGATAATTTTCTCATCATCCCAAGCTTCACTTCCTGTCCATAATTTTTCAGCACCACGCCAGCCATGTTTACGATCATAATCAATCAAGTTATCACGTAATGCATCTTGTGCCGCTTTTTGATCAGCTGAAAGCACCGTTGCATAAACTTTTAAGCCTTTATTGTAAGCAATATTTTCACCATAACGTTTTACAATTTCTTGACGAACCATCTCTGTAACATAATCAGCACGAAACTCTAACGCTGCACCATAATAATTAGCAACAATCGGCTCTGCTTTCGCTTTTTCGTATTCATCTCTGGTAATATCTCTGGTTTCAAGCATTCGTCCTAAAACGATATTACGACGCTCTTCAGCACGTTTTACGGAATAAAGCGGGTTCATCGTTGATGGTGCTTTTGGCAAACCTGCAATAATTGCAATTTCAGAAAGTGTTAAATCTTTCAACGCTTTATTGAAATAGGTTTTTGCTGCTGCAACAACACCATATGAGCGATATCCCAAATAAATCTTATTTAAGTAAAGCTCTAAAATTTCGTCTTTCGTTAGCACTTGCTCAATTTCTAATGCAAGAATAGCCTCTTTCACTTTACGCTCAAGGCTACGCTCAGGTGTTAAGAAAAAGTTTTTCGCTAACTGCTGAGTAATAGTACTCGCACCTTGTCTGTCACCCTGACTGATACGCCAAACTGCACGCATAATACCTTTAGGATCTATCCCTTTATGTTCATAAAAACGCGCATCCTCTGTAGCTAAAATCGCTTTTATCAGCATTGGAGGCACCTCTTCAAGATTGACAGGAATACGGCGTTCTTCCCCTACTTCACCAATTAATTTACCATCTAAGGTAAAAATCTGCATTGGTTGCTGCAACTGAACATTCTTAAGTGTTGCCACATCAGGCAAATCAGACTTGATGTGCATATAAAGTAAACCGCCAATTACCCCACCTAAAATTAGCAGTGAAAGTAAAGCACTAAATATTATTTTTGCGATCCGCATCGAAAAAATCTCTTTTGGTTAATGACTAAATATAAATTTAAAGCGAATATTAAGTTACTAAGTATAAGCGAAAACGCTGATTTAGCCTAACTAAATTACCATAAATTTTACTTAACTGTAGCGATTATGAAATTACTTAAATCATCAAAAAAGCCTTTACAGCCTACTATTATTGGCTTAAGCGAAAATGAACAATATTATTGTTTAGTCAAAAATGAGGAAAATACATTCAATGTATTTTGGCAGAAAAAGAGAGAAGGACTTGAATCTTCTATTCAAACAATAATGCAAAAAGATATGGCAAAATCCGGTAAAAATTTTAGCCTCGTACGTGCTATTCCCTACCAATACATTTGGAGAAAAACTGTTTTTATGTCGAAAAATCTTGATGAGATCCAATTACATCGACAAATTATTCTGATTTTAAAAAATGAACAGCCGCTTGCTATTGAATTACTTAATTTTGATTATCAGCGATTTCCGAGTAGTAATAACAATCTTGATAGAATTATCATCTATGCAATAAATAAAAAGTATGCCGAAAGTTTAAACCAATTTAGCAGTATATTAGATTGCGAGCTTCATTGTTATATGAGAGGTCTTTTTTATTTAATGAGTGAATATGACACTAAAAAATCTTTTAGTTTCTCTTTTAAGGAAAAAATATGCCAATTTACTGAAACAGAGCTCTATTTTTATGAAATAGCACCTGAAGATTGTATTTATTTATCTAACATTTCCATTACTGATATTGATATACAATCTGATGATGATAAACAACTTTATTGTCTCGCACTTGGAGCAAGTTTATGGAATGGCAAGGTATTGATTTAAGCGATAATAAAAAACGAAAATGGATACACATTGCTTATAGCAGTATCAAAAATATCACTTACATTGTGTTATTCACGGGCATTATCAGCTTATACCTTATCTTTTATGGTTCAAGGCAAGATAAAGATATGAATATTCTCACACAACAGTTAGAGCAGAAAAAGAATGAGGTATTAGAATTTAAAAATAAAATCTTACTTCTGCAAAGTGGAGAAAATAATAGTTTATCTTTTGCTGAAAATAATAAACTAGCAAAATTACTAACACTCATTAATAAATTACCATTAAAAAGAGGGGGGATAGAAGTAATACAAATCCATCAAGAAAACGAGCTACATTTAAAAATGAGTGGCAATTTAAGTGAGGAAGATGATTTTAAAAAGTTAGAACAATATCTATATAACCAAGATTTTGTTGAAACAAAAACAGAATCCGTGAGTGTAAATCATAAAAATGAAATCACCTTTATTTTTAACATAAAGTATAAAGCGAACTAATATGATCTTAATTAAAAATAAAATTAACGATATTTACTCCAACCCAAGCAGTAACCTTTTTAAAGCTATATATCTCATTAAGAAATATCAGAAAATCATACAATTATCTATATTTATTACATTTATAGTACTACCAATCACTTACATAATAAAAAATCACTTAGAAATTAATAATTTATTAGAAAAAATAGAAATCCAAAATAAAGAACTTGAGTATCAGAAGACCTCATACAAGAGTTTATTTAATAAAGGCAAAAGTGAAAAAACAGACTATAACTTAACCACCATTAATAATACAATAAAGAAAATTGCTCAAAAACATCAACTTAACATTGATAGCCTAAATTGGAATTTAGAACAAGGGAAAAGCATTGAGTTAAAAATAGTTGGCAATAGTCATTTACTGTTTAGCTTTATTAATGAAATAAATAAAACCAACTATTTGAAATATAACTTACTCACTTTAACCAAATCTACTCAAAACAAAAAAATTGAATTAAATGCCATATTAGTGGTTGTAACAAATAAGGAATAATATGCGTAACTATTTACTCTCTTTTTTATTTATTAGTTCGAGTGTATTAGCTATAGATCCATTTTTCGGTGAACAATCTCATATAAAAAATGAATCCGATACAATTAACACGACGTTGGAAATTACAAAAAATTTGGAAAAATTAACCGCTTGTCAGCCTCTAGAAAGAAAATCTCACTTAAATTTAGAGGCAGATTTTGAGAAGCTGAAACTTATTGGAATAATTAAGATCAATCAAAATTTTAGTGCCTTATTTATTGATGAAAAAGAGCAGTTATTTGAATTTAAAGAAACGGATTTAGTTAATAAAGAAATTGAAATAAAAAATATTAATCTTAAATCAATAACTTATATTAATTGGAAATTAACTCAAGATTGTAATATGCCTTACGAAATCACCTTAAAATTATAGAGGTTAGTATGTTTAGAATTTTTCTTTTTTTATTTATTAGCTCCTCATTAGCATTTGCTAACACAATTTCTCTTGCTGTGAAAAATGCACCCACTGCAACCATTTTGACTTATTTATCCGAAGAAATAGGAAAAAATATTGTTTTAGATGATAATATTCAAACAAAATCAACATTAAGATTAGAAAATAAATCCATTGACGATATATTCAAAGTAATAAGCACAATGAATAAATTATCGCTACATCAAGAAGGTGATGTTATTTATATCAGTAAAAAAGAAGAAAAATTGACCGATTTAAAAACAATTCCAATCGCTCATTTGCAAAATAATATAGAAAATACACCGCTTGTTACCACACCCAAACTCATTACTAAAACAATAAAACTACATTATGCTAAAGCCTCAGAAGTGATTGAATCTTTAACAAAAGGCAGCGGTACTTTTTTATCTGAAAATGGCTATATCCATTTTGATGAGCGAAGTAATAGTTTAATTATCAAAGACAGTACAAAATCACTTCAACACATAGAAAAGTTAGTTAAACAGCTTGACCAACCAACTGAGCAAATTGCAATTGAAGCACGCATTGTCACAATCAGCAGTGAACATTTACAAGAATTGGGGGTGCGTTGGGGAATGTTCTCAAAAGGGGCTGATCACTATAAATTTGGTGGGCGACTTGAAAGTAACGGATTAAGCAATGTTGCTAATAATCTCAATGTGAGTTTTCCTGTTACGAATGGTGCTTCAGCAGTTTTACAAGTCGCTTCTATTAATAGCCGAGTACTGGATCTGGAATTGAGTGCCTTAGAGCAAGAAAATAGTGTAGAAATTATCGCCAGCCCTCGCCTTTTGACTACGAATAAAAAACCAGCGAGTATCAAACAAGGTACAGAAATTCCTTATGTGATGTACAATAAAAAATCGGAAGCTACTAATGTGGAATTTAAAGAAGCCGTGCTGGGCTTAGAAGTTATTCCTCATCTTTCGACTGAAAATCAAATATTACTCGATCTGATTGTTACTCAAAATTCTCCTAATTCGCAATCAGGCAGTAGTGGCTTAGTGACTATTGATAAACAAGAATTGAATACACAAGTTTTTGCGAAACACGGCGAAACGATCGTTTTAGGCGGAGTTTTCCAACATTTAACGCAAAAAGGAGAAGATAAAGTACCTATTTTAGGTTCAATTCCGTTTATCAAACGCTTATTCAGCCAAACTCGAGATAAAATTAGCAAAAGAGAACTTGTGATTTTTGTTACCCCTTACATTATTCAATCAAATGAAAAATTAGGTGGTGTGAAAAAATCAAAATAGCCAAGATAAACGTGAGCAAAAATAGGGGAACTGTGATAAAATCAGCCGTCATTTTTTGTGTTACAGATTTAGAGGTTTTATGAAAGTTTCCCCACGTCGTCGTGCAAGAGAGTGTGCAATACAAGCCATTTATTCTTGGTATATTTCTAAAAATACAGTTGAAGAAGTGGAATTAGCGTTTATTGCCGATCAGGATATGAAAGGTGTGGATATGCCTTATTTCCGTAAACTTTTTCGTGGTGTTGTAAATAATGTTGAGGCAATTGATGAGGCATTGCGTCCTTTTTTAGATCGTCACGAGAACGACATTGATCCTATCGAGCGTTCCATTCTTCGCCTATCTGGCTATGAACTGAAATTTGAAGAGGATGTGCCTTTCCGTGTGGCAATCAATGAAGGTATTGAGGTGGCAAAAGTATTCGGTTCCGATGACAGCCACAAATATATCAACGGTATTTTAGATAAATTAGCACCCGCACTCGGTAGGAAATAAAATATTCCCCAATTTTTAGCTAAAATTGGGGATTTTGTTGAGCATAAAATTTAAGGATATTTTATGGGTGAATTTGATATTATCGAACGTTATTTCAATGCGTCTCAACGCCCAGCCCGTAGAGATGTGGTGCTGGCTATTGGCGATGACTGTGCTGTTACTTCACTTAAACTAAATCAACAACTTGCAATCACAACAGATACTTTAGTTTGTGGCACTCATTTTCTCCCTACAATTTCAGCAGCCGATCTTGCTTATAAATGTGTAGCGGTAAATTTAAGCGATCTTGCTTCAATGGGTGCAGAACCTGCTTGGATCTCTTTAGCCTTAACCTTACCTGAAATTAATCATAACTGGCTTGCTGAATTTAGTAAACATCTCTTTAATATTTTAGATCATTATAATGTTGACTTGATTGGTGGCGACACCACTAAAGGGCATTTATCCTTAACTCTTACCGCACAAGGGATTGTGCCACAAGATAAAGCGTTATTTCGCCATAATGCCAAAATTGGCGATTGGATCTATGTCTCAGGAACACTTGGTGACAGTGCAGGTGGTTTACAATTATTACTCAATCAAAAAACAGACAACGTAAATTGGAATAAAGATGAAAGCTACCTTATTCAACGTCATTTACGTCCAACACCTAGAGTATTGCTTGGTCTGACTATTGCCTCTATTGCTAATGCAGCAATTGATATTTCAGATGGCTTACTCTCTGATTTAGGCCATATTCTAAAACGCAGTCGCTGTGGTGCCATCATAAACCTCGATGATTTGCCACTTTCTGAATCGCTATTAAATTGCTACTCAAAAGAAAAAGCCGAACAGTTTGCATTAAGTGGTGGAGAAGATTACGAGCTTTGCTTTACTGTTCATAACGATAACAAACAAAAATTAGAAAAAGCCTTAACTAACATCGGTGTAAATTATACTTGCATCGGGCAAATTCGCTCAGCCAAAGAAGGATTAACCTTATTACGTCATAATGAAGCAGTAAGATTGCCCGCTAAAAGTGGATTTGACCATTTCAAAAAATAAATACAATGAAACCAATTGATCTTAAAAATCCCATTCATTTTATTGCCTTTGGATTTGGCTCAGGCTTGCTAACGCCTGCTCCAGGAACTTGGGGAAGCCTTGTCGGCATAATACTTTCCATTATCTTATGGACAATCGCTCAATCTAGCTTATTTTTTATTTTTCTAACGCTGGTTAGTTTTATTGCGGGTTGCTATATTTGTACAACAGCCAGCCAAGACCTCAATATTCACGATGATGGGCGAATTGTTTGGGACGAAATTACGGCTATCTTTCTAATGTTCGCTTATTTACCTGAATATAATCTATTAAGCTATGTACTGGCTTTTATCAGTTTCCGAATATTTGATATTATCAAACCGTTCCCAATCCGCTATTTCGACGAAAAATTAAAAGGCGGCTTAGGCATTATGTTAGATGATATTCTCGCCGCTATTTTCGCACTCGCTTCACTGTATATTTTGTACTATTTTATCTCACTATGCTGACGATTTTATTTATTCACTTAGCAGGGCTAGTAAGCCCTGGCCCTGATTTCTTTTATGTTGTAAGGCAATCTGCAAGCCATTCAATTAAAAAAGGCTTTTTAGCCGCAATCGGCATTTCTCTTGGCATTATTTTCTGGGCAAGTTTCGCCATTTTCGGATTAAGTTGGTTAAGCAAAAATATCGGCGAAATTTTCCAATATAGCATTATGCTGATAGGTGGCTGCTACCTTATTTATATAGGCTCAAAAATGGTAAGAGTAACTGCAAGCATTACTTTTACAGAACATAAAACCACACTCACACCGCTAAAGAACTGTGAAGAAATCCGAAAAGGCCTATTCATCAACATTTTCAATGCTAAAGCAGGAATTTACTTTACCAGCGTTATTTCTGCTTATTTAGGCAATTTTACAAAAACATCACAAATGTTTGAGTTACTCTTTTTATTTGTTATCAGCACATTGGCTTATTTTTGTGTGGTTGCACTGCTCTTTTCTCGCCGCCCAATAAGACAATTCTATGCCAAATATAGCCGCTATATTGATAACATCTCAGGCATAATTTTTATGCTGTTTGGGCTGATGTTGATTTATGAAGGATTTACCCATCTCATTAAATAACAAGCGGTCGTTTTTGACAAAAAATTTGCAAAATCCGCACAGAAAAAACAGTGTTATTTTATACAGTTTCTGCTATGCTACTGCCAACTCTAACTTTCGGATAAAACAATGATAGGACGATTACAGGGCAAAATTATTGAAAAACAGCCACCAGAAATTTTACTCGATGTGCAGGGTGTAGGCTACGAGCTACTGCTCCCAATGACGAGTTTTTACAACCTGCCACAAATAGGTGATGAAACCGCTATTTTTACTCATTTAGTAGTGCGTGAAGATGCTCACTTGCTCTTTGGTTTTTCGCAAAAACAAGATAGATCGTTATTTCGTGAACTGATTAAAACTAATGGAGTCGGTCCAAAACTTGCACTCGCTATTCTTTCAGCAATGTCAGTTTCACAATTTGTGACCGCCATTGAACAGGAAGAGTTAACAAAATTAACTAAAATTCCAGGAATTGGACGAAAAACCGCCGAGCGTTTACTTGTTGAGCTAAAAGGAAAATTTAAAGGCATTGAGCAAACTGACTTCTTTGTTGAAGCTTCAGATCACACTATAGTAAATCATACGCCAGATCCAGCGAATGAAGCCCTTGATGCTCTCATTTCGTTAGGTTATAAACCATCCGATGCAGAAAAAATGATTAAGAAAGTCAATAAATCTGACGCAACAAGTGAACAGCTCATTCGTGAGGCATTAAAAAATTCGTTATAAACATTAAATTATGATTGAAGCAGATAGAATCATCAGTGCCTCACCAAAACGTGAGGAAGAAGTCATCGACCGTGCAATTCGCCCTAAATTGCTCGCTAATTATGTTGGGCAGACTTCTGTCCGTGATCAGATGGAAATCTTTATTAAAGCCGCTAAATTGCGTGATGAAGCTCTCGATCATTTACTTATTTTCGGGCCACCTGGTTTAGGTAAAACAACCCTTGCCAATATTGTGGCAAATGAAATGGGCGTGAATATCCGAACCACTTCTGGTCCAGTGTTAGAGAAAGCTGGCGACTTAGCTGCAATGCTGACTAATCTTGAGCCCTACGATGTTCTTTTCATTGATGAAATCCACCGCCTCTCGCCCGCTATTGAGGAAGTGCTTTACCCCGCAATGGAAGATTATCAACTTGATATTATGATTGGCGAAGGCCCCGCCGCACGCTCAATTAAGCTCGACTTACCCCCTTTTACCTTAGTGGGGGCAACTACGCGTGCTGGATCACTCACCTCACCATTACGAGATCGTTTTGGTATTGTACAACGATTGGAGTTTTATTCAGTCGACGATCTCACGTTAATTGTTAAACGCAGTGCCGACTGCCTCAATCTAAATTTATCAGCAGATGGCGCTTATGAAGTCGCTCGCCGCTCTCGTGGCACACCTCGTATTGCTAACCGCCTACTTCGCCGTGTGCGAGATTATGCCGATGTTCGCAATAACGGTATTATTACGTCTGATATTGCAAAGCAAGCCTTAGCAATGCTTGATGTGGATTCTGAAGGTTTTGATTTTATGGATATCAAACTCTTGCAAGCGATTGTAGAGCGTTTTGACGGCGGACCTGTTGGTTTGGATAACCTTGCAGCAGCGATTGGCGAAGAGCGAGATACAATAGAAGATGTGCTAGAGCCTTATCTCATTCAACAAGGCTTTCTACAACGCACACCAAGAGGCAGAATTGCGACGAATAGAACTTATGCACACCTTGGTATGACTAAAATTGATTAACTCACAAGCGGTTATTTTTGTGTAAAAATTTGCAAAATTTTAGGCAAAAACGACCGCTTGTAAATTGTTCTCTATGCCCAATAATACCTCACAATATGGAAGAACACAGGAGCAGAAAAACAAATTGAATCTACTCTATCTAACATTCCGCCGTGTCCTTTAATCATTCTGCCCCAATCTTTTACGCCATAATCTCGTTTAATTGCAGACATCACCAATCCGCCAAAAAAGCCCATTAAACAAATCACAAAACCAATAACACCTGCTTGTAACGTTGAGAATGGTGTAATAGGAGCAAGCAAGATTGCAATAGCAGTTGCACTTAAAATACCCCCTACTGTGCCGGCAACTGTTTTAGATGGCGATAGACTTGGCATAATTTTACGTTTACCGACTAATTTGCCCCAAATGTACTGCAATACATCACTTAATTGAACAATTGCAATTAAGAAAATCAGCAGTTGGATATTTTGATGTTTATCTAATCCTTGAACATTTAAGGTAAGCAATGCTGGAACGTGCGAAAGACAGAAAATACTAATCATCACCGCCCATTGAATTTTGGCTGAACGCCCTAAAAAATGCTCGGTTTTGCCTGTTAAGCTCCCTACAATCGGCAATAATAAAAAGCCATAAACAGGAATAAAAATAGAGAACATTCCATACCATTCTGTCCACACAAAATAGTATTGTATCGGTAGTAGTAAATAGAAACAGACTACTAAGGCGTAATAGTCGTGCCTGTCTTGATAGACCAGCGTCATAAACTCTCGCAATGCCGCAAAAGAGATAAGGAAAAAGAGCAAAATTGTGCCGTTTTGCCCGAATGCAAAAGCAAATAACAACACAAAAAGCATTACCCACCAGGCATAGATACGAGCATTTAAATTCTCAATAGTATTCGTATTGCCCTTGTGTTTTTTAAGCATAAAGCCAATTGCCGAAGCTAGCACTAAAATCCCGAAAAAAGAGAGAAAAATTGTACTCATTGTCATTATTTACTCCTTATGCGTTGGGGAAAGAGCAAGCAACGCTTGGCGTGTGCGTTCGATAAAATCGGCTTTTTCTTCGCCTTCTTGCAATGAAATTGCTTCACCAAAACGAACCTGGCACATTAGCGGAATAGGCAAAATTGTTCCTTTTGGTAAAACTTGTTTCATATTATCAATCCAGACCGGTACAAATTGAATATTAGCTTGTTGTTTGGCGAGATGATAAATCCCACTTTTAAAAGGTTGTAGTACTTCTTCACTTAAATTACGTGTACCTTCCGGGAAAATAATCAGATTTTCACCTGTTGAAAGCTGGTTAGCCATATTTTCAATCGCAAGTTGCGGATTATCACTGTTACGTTCTACCAACAATACATTAAAAACAGCATTCGCAATAAAACGGCGAATAGCTCCTTTCTGCCAATAATCCGCCCCAGCAACAGGGCGGGTTTTTAGGCGTAAATGTTGCGGTAATGAAATCCAAACTAAGATAAAATCACCGTGGCTATGATGATTTGCGTAATAAACCGTCGGTACGCTATTTTTAGTTAATTGTTGAGGACGAACACCTGTAATAAAAGAGGCAAAAAAGCAAATAATATGGTCAATAAATTTAGCGAGTAACCTTTTCATTCTGTTTCTCCAAAGAATTAAGTTCGGCTGAAATCGCCATTGTACGAACATAGCAAGTATAAGCGGTGCCAAGTGTGATAATAATTAAGGTTGCAGAAAGTGTATAAGCGGTTAAATTAAAATAGATTTCTACCGCAGCAAGCAAACAACCCACCGTGATTGCTGCCATTCTTTGTTGTTTTGCCATCGGACCTTGAAAACGTTGCGGTAATCCTAAACTTCCGCCAAAGATACGAATATAGGCAGTTAAAGCCGCCAACAATGCTGCCAGCCAGCCTAACCAGAAAAATGGTGTAGCATAGCCTAATGCAATTAAGAATAGACTGTCTGCCACCCTGTCTGGAAATTCATTAAAAATTGCCCCATTTGCGGTTTTCTTTCCGCCTTCTACTGCTACCATTCCATCAAACAGGTTACATAGCAGACGCATTTGCACCATCAAAGCACAGAAAATCAGAGCCGAAATAGATTGGCTAAAAAATAAAGCGGCTGCCCCAAATAACGCAAACAACATACTTAAACACGAAATTTGATTAGGTGTTGGGAAGCTTTTACGGGCAAGCCAAGCGGCAAATTCTGCAAGCCATCTATTGTTGCGAGAGCTTAGCGGGCGACGATTTTCTGCCCTATTTTCAAAATGCTCTGACATCATTTTTCCTTTTTAACATAAAACGATTCAAGATTAACCTCTATTTACAAAGCGGTTGATTTTAACCTCTAATTTGTAAAATATATAACAAGAAACTGCATTTCTAGCCTCTTTTATTCTTGGCTAATGATCGGACAATTACTCCTCGGCATAACCTGTTGAAGAGAGCTCTTTCCCATCTAAATAAGCTTTTCCGTTTTCAGCAAGTAAACGTCCCGAACAAAACCACTCAACTACCAACGGATAATATTGATGCTCCTGCTCAACCACACGAGCTACCACATCTTCAACTTCATCATCAGGGTAAATAGGTACTTTGGCTTGCAACACAATTGCTCCAGCATCAACTTCCTCATTAACAAAATGAATGGTTGTACCGTGTTCAGAATCACCAGCCTCGATCGCTCTTTGATATGTATTTAATCCTGGATATTTTGGCAATAATGAAGGGTGAATATTCAGAATTTTCCCCTCAAAACGCTGGGTAAACTCAGGTGTTAAAATTTTCATATAGCCTGCCAGAACAATTAACTCCGCCCCTAGCTTCTCAATTTGTTCTGCAATAGCGAAATCCATTGCTAAATTACTTTCATAATCTTTACGAGAAAATACAAAGGTTGGAATACCTGCCTTTTTAGCTCGCACTAAACCATACGCATCTGCCTTATTGCAAATTACACCGCAAATTTGACCGCTTGCATTAGCTGATTTCTGACTATCAATAATTGCCTGTAAATTAGAACCATTACCTGAAATTAATACCACAAATTTTTTCATTTTCATTACTTATTCAAAATTAATTATGGCTATATTATGCCTTGAATTAAATTTTCAGTACAGAAATTAAAAATAAAGAAGGAAAATAAGATGGCTGGGGTACTAGGATTCGAACCTAGGGATGCCGAGATCAAAACCCGGTGCCTTACCGCTTGGCGATACCCCAAATGAAAAAAACTAACTTACGTTAGCCTAACTATTAGATTGGAAAAATTGAAATTAGATGGCTGGGGTACTAGGATTCGAACCTAGGGATGCCGAGATCAAAACCCGGTGCCTTACCGCTTGGCGATACCCCAACACTAATTTTTGTTAATCGATAAATGGTGCGGGACGAGGGACTTGAACCCACACACCTCTCGGCGCCAGAACCTAAATCTGGTGCGTCTACCAATTTCGCCAGTCCCGCAATGGTGGCTACAGCGAGATTCGAACTTGCGACCCCAACATTATGAGTGTTGTGCTCTAACCAGCTGAGCTATGTAGCCATTTGCGTTCACCATTCGGTTAACGGAGTGCATTATGCTAATTTTAGTGCTTTCCGTCAAATACTTTTTCTTAAAAAATTTGATTTTTTAGCTCGCTTGTATACATATTCATCATTTTAATTAGAATCAAACAATTTTTGTTTATAAAATAATAGCTTATCTACTATTTAGCAGATTGCATCTCTTGTTTTAATTGCATTAGCACTGGTTCAATATCTGGGAATTCATCTTCCCACAACGCAAACGCAAAAGCCGCCTGCCCAACAAGCATACCTAATCCATCTTGATATTCTGTGGAACCACAATTTCTCGCATAATTGAGAAAAGGGGTTTTCATACCAACAGCATATTGCATATCGTAAATTTTTGCTGACGCCATTAGACTTTTCGGCAACTCTACATATTTACCTTGCAAACCTAACGAAGTGGCATTAATAATTAAATCAAACTGCTGCTCTGCTATCTCTTCTAAACAAGCGGTCTGAATTCTGCCAAATTTTGTAAATTTTTCAGCTAAAATCACCGCTTTATCTTCTGTACGATTATAAATACTAATTTCTAATCCAGCTTGAAGGAGTGGAAGAAGCACACCTTTGGTTGCACCACCAGCTCCTAAAATTAAGGTTTTTTGCCCTACTTTTAACCAACCTAAACGCTTCAAATCAGCAACCAAACCTTTTCCATCCGTATTATCTGCATATAAACTGCCATCTTCCAAGCGTTTAAGTGTATTACACGACTCAGCCAATAAACAGCTATCGCTATATTTATCCGCCAGAGCAAATGCTCGCTCCTTAAACGGAGACGTAATATTACAGCCTTTCGCCCCTAATTGAAAAAACTCCGCTAATTGTTGCTCAAAGGTAATTTCGTCTCCCAACTTAGCCACATATTCAATATTGCGTTGCGTTTGTAAGCCGAAAAGTTGATGGATTCGAGGCGATTTACTTTGAGCAATTGGGTTACCCCAAACGGCGTATTGATTCATCTTAGATTATCCTTGTCTAAAAATCTGTTGGGTGAAAATATCTCGAATTTCAGAGGCTTTTTCTCTGCCTAACGTGTCTGCTCTCAATACTGGAAAATCTTCTCCAAACCGTGCTTTCACTTCTTGAACGGTTCGACAAGATGGTTGACCAGTCAAATTAGCACTAGTGGAAGTCAAGGCAAACCCCGTAGCTTCGCACAATTCCATTACTGCGGGTACATAACATAAACGTACTGCAATAGAATCAAATTTACCGGTGAGATAACTCGGCACACTATTTTTCACTGGCACAATCCAAGTAATAGCTTGCTTGCTTATTTGCTTTAGCTGTTGCCAAGAATGTTCTGTCATTCGTGTTTCATCAATATAAGGCAGTAGATATTTTAAATCTGAGGCTAATAAGATTAAGCCTTTTTCTTCGGATCGTTGTTTCAAATCAAGTAATTTTCTCACCGCTTTTTCACTTTGTGGATTACAGCCTAAGCCAAAAACAGCTTCAGTAGGATAAGCAACAACTTCTTCTTGCCTTAATTGATTGACTATCTCTAAAAAATTATTCATCTAAAATTCTACTTCTTTTTGTGTTCTTGCTTCGCAATTTTTATTAGCACAAATATAATATTGCTTACCTTTAATTTTTTTGATAATTGCTAATTCATAATCGCATTTTTCACATTCATATTTAATCGGCTTTGTATTTAAGGTAAATTTGCAATTTGGAAAACCAGCACAGCCATAAAAAGTTCTACCTGAACGTCCTTTTCTGACCAGTAATTTGTGTTGTTTGCATTCAGGGCAACTAAATTCTTCTGCCACATCTGCTTCTTCCTGAACGATAAAATTACATTCAGGATAATTGCTGCAACCAATAAAAATACCATAGATACCTTGCTTTAATTGGAGATGATGCCCACATTCAGAACAACATTCATCTAGCTCTTTAATAATATGATTAGCTTGGTGTAATGGCTTAATATAATCGCACTCTGGGTAAATAGAACACCCAAGAAACAAGCCCTTCTTACCCTGCTTAAGTTGTAGAGGAGAATTACACTGTGGACATAGCTCAACTTGCTTGGTGGATTTAAAAAGTGTCATAGTTTTAAGCTAAATCAATTCAAAGTGGATCACAAAAAATGCATTATCATTCGGGTAAATCTCTCGAATAACCGTTTTCAACTCCGCTAAGCTCATATTCTCTTGCTGAGCATACTGTTCGTTTAACTCATCATATTGAATAGGTGTCACAGAAAGTATCTTGATATTAGCAAAAAATCTATCCGTTTCGTTAGTAAAGACCGCTAATTCTTGATTCCGACGAAAGTAGGATTCCGATTTATCTCGAATTGTAATGTTTTTTTTACCGCTTAAAATATCCGCTTCAAATCGACTAAAAAAGGTAATTTTATCTCTACTCATATTCACTATTCTCATAGTCCAAATGCATCAAATGGCTGAAATGGTCATTATAAAAACCACGACTTAACATAAAACGCCACATTTTCTGTTTTGCTTTCAAATTCCATACTAGCGGTCGTTTTTTCTCAAAAATTTGCTCAGCTAACTCAAACCAATCTACTTCTGCCTTTTCAAGTTCTTGGCTAATTAACCAATCTTTAACGCCTTTGAGCTTTAATTCTTGTTTCAACCGACGGGGACCAATCCCTTGCATTGAGCGGTATCGAATAAAAGCCACACAAAAACGTTCATCACTTTGCCAATTATTAGCTTGTGCTTTTTTAATCGCATTCTCAACCTCATCAAGATCATACTCTTTTTGCTTAAGTTTTTGGCGAAGCTCTTGCTCACTATAATCACGTTTTGACAGTAAATATAATAAATAGTTAGCCGCTGTGTATTTATTTGTTTTAGTTGTAGAAATTGTTTCCATAAATTGAAATAAAAATGCGATTTTCTCTGAATGTGAAAACCGCATAAATCTGATTAATTATAGTTCTTCTTCGTTAAATTCTTCACTATCATCTGAGTTTTCAGATTCTTGAGTAGAAACCAAATTTGGATTAGCAATCAATAAATCTCTAACATCTTTTTCTATTTTTTCTGCTATTTCAGGGTGTTCTTTCAACCATTTGATTGCATTGTTTTTACCCTGACCAATTTTCTCGCCCTCATAAGAGAACCAAGCGCCAGCTTTTTTGATAAAGCCATTTGCTTCTGCAAGAATCAATAATTCATTGGTTCGTGCAATCCCTTCACCATACATAATATCAAAATGAACCTCACGGAATGGTGGTGCAACTTTGTTTTTCACTACTTTCACTTTGGTTTCACTACCAATAACTTCATCGCCATCTTTTACTGCACCAGAGCGGCGAATATCTAAACGTACAGAAGCATAGAATTTTAACGCGTTACCACCTGTTGTGGTTTCTGGGTTACCAAACATCACACCAATTTTCATACGAATTTGGTTAATAAAGATAACTAAACAATTTGTAGCCTTAATATTTGCCGTTAATTTACGTAATGCTTGTGACATTAAACGTGCTTGCAATCCCATATGTGAATCGCCCATATCACCTTCAATTTCTGCTTTAGGCGTAAGGGCTGCAACAGAATCGACAATAATTACATCCACCGCACCAGACCTAACTAATGCATCACAGATTTCTAATGCTTGCTCACCGTTATCTGGTTGTGAAATTAATAACCCATCTGTATCTACTCCTAATTTACGAGCATAAACAGGATCAAGTGCGTGTTCCGCATCAATAAAAGCACAAGTTTTACCATTTTTCTGTGCTTGAGCCACAACAGATAAAGTCAAAGTTGTTTTACCTGAAGATTCTGGACCGTAAATCTCAACAATACGCCCCATTGGCAAACCACCGATACCTAATGCGGAGTCTAAACCTAAAGAACCTGTTGAAACAGCCTCAATATCTAATGTTTGAGTATCACCTAGCTTCATAATTGAGCCTTTGCCGAACTGTTTCTCAATTTGAGCTAATGCAGCAGCAAGTGCCTTCTCTTTTTGTTCTGGTTCAACCTGTTTTACAGGTGTACTTTTTTGACTTTTCTTCTCTGCCATATTTTGTCCTTTGAAATGATAAACGTTTATGCGTAAAACAACTGTATATTATTATAGTATATACTTATCCAGTTGCAAGTCTTTTTTTAAGATTTACGATCGAGATCACAAAAATAAATTTGTGAACAAAGTAATGCCCTTGATTCATCAAATGGATTAAGAGCATTGATGAGCATAATTTTTTCATATTCTCCCAAATCAGCTTTGATTATTTTAATTAAATGCACCTTTTGTTGCTCTAGCAATCGGGTTAATTGAGTGCCTTTTAACAGATAATCTTGTGAACTATACCAAATACCTGCTTTCAGAAAGAGCAAATTACCCATTGAGCAATCACTTACATTGCCGTTATTGATAATAATCACTTCCTCATTTTGCAAAATATTGAGAAAATCAAACTGCTTACGATCACTAAATTTTAAGTGATAATCCCAATTTTCTACCTCTACACAGCGAAAACGCTGTACCTGTTTTGGTGAATAATCAAAAAATTTTATCTCAAATTCTGTGGCATTATAATCAATTCGACACCGCACTTTACCTTTCTGATAAGTGTTTGGTACAAGCAAAATCTGTAAAAGGGTAAATTTAGGCTCGCAACCAAAGTACTCTCGAACAGCCTGTTGAAAACGTTGTTGGTGATAAGGCAGATTCTGTATTTGCCCATCAATAATCGAAACGGTTTCAAAAAGTGGAAATTGGCACATACACTTTCTCTAAAATCTCATTATATTCCTCTTCTAGCACGCTTTGTGAGGTAATGCCGCCACCACTATGGAATACCAGTCCGTTTGGCGTTTTGGCTATGTAGCGAATTGCTACCGCACTTTCTAAACTTTCGCCATCGAAATAGCCAAAAATGCCCGTGTAATAACCACGTTTGCCTCGTTCTGCCAGCTGAATAATAGAAACGGTTTTCTCTTTTGGCGCGCCACTAATTGAGCCTGCAGGTAGTAACATAGCTAAAATAGATCCGATATTTTCTTGCCAATTTTCGGCAAGTTCGCCACAGATTTCTGAACTTGTCTGCAAAATGGCGCCACGATGAGTTTGAATTTTCTCTACATAACGATATTTCGTGACTTCAATGTTTTTTGCAACTAAGGCCAGATCGTTTCGGATCAAATCCACAATGGTGTTATGTTCCGTAAACTCTTTTTCTGATGCCATTAATTTCTGTTCCGCATTTTCTTCATCTGCATTCATTGTGCCTTTCATTGGGTAAGAAAAAATGCGGTTCTGTTCAATCCGTACAAAGCATTCTGGCGAAAAACAAACAAACTCATTTTGCAAATAACATTTATATTTTGCCTGGCTATTCGCAAAAATCTCAGACAACGAATAATTAGTTTCAATCGCTGTTGGATAGCTTAAATTCAGCAAATAGCTATTGCCAGCCTGAATCTCCTTTTTGACTCGCTCAAATCCTTTTTGGTATTCGCTAAAAGTAATTGGATTTGTTGAGAATTCGAAAAGTTGAGAGGCTTTTTCAAAACGCTTTTGTATATTAGATTTACAAAAAAAGTCAAAAAAAAGACCGCTTGCCTGTGCTTCTTCAAGCGGAAAAAGGAGAGGCTTTTCCTGCTCAAAATCAATAACGAAGAAAAAGGGGCGTTTAACTTTGCCATATTGATTAGCTTTGTTTATAAAATCTTGCATAAGGTGAAATGCTTAATATGTAAAAGCTCTGTTATAATGCAAAGCAATCATTTTGAAAAGCATTTTTTAAAAAAGGTTTTACCGATGAATACACCAATTAATTTTCAAGACATTTGGAGCTATATTGCCCTCGCTATCTGTATGCTGATTAGCATTTATCTTTTTTTCTTAAAATCTCGTTATCAGCGAGATGCTTATGAGTTAAACCAAGATCTTAACAGAACCAACACAGATTTCACTCAAATTCAACAAAAATATGAGGTTTTAGTTCAAGAGAAAAATCAGCTTGAGCAATGGGCAGTACAGCAACAAACAAAATATGAAGCTATAAGCGAAAATTTAAGTGAACGAAATGAACAATTACAACGTTTTCAACAAAAAATTGAGATCGCCGAACAGCAACACAGTGAGTTGGAACGCTATATCAATGAACTCAAAGAACGTATGGGGTCTTCACAAACTAAAGTAGAAAATTTGGAAGAACAGCTACAATTTAGTCAGAGTTCACTTTCTCAAAAAGAGAAGGAAAATCAATCAATTTCTAGTCGTTTAAATGAAATGCAAAACGAGCTGACCGCAGTACGTACTATGCTTTCGGAAAAGCAAGCAAATTTTGAACAGCAACAACGTAATTTTATTGAAGTAAAACAACAACTTAATGTGGAGTTTCAACATCTGGCACAGCAAATTCTAGATGAAAAAAGCAAGCGATTTAGCGAAACGAATCAAAGTTCGCTTGAAGCTTTGCTCA
Organism: Mannheimia pernigra; assembly: GCF_013377995.1. Lineage (NCBI taxonomy): Bacteria > Pseudomonadati > Pseudomonadota > Gammaproteobacteria > Pasteurellales > Pasteurellaceae > Mannheimia > Mannheimia pernigra. The sequence goes on along the minus strand of NZ_CP055305.1, from coordinate 1,087,189 downwards.
AACCATTCAAAGAGCAAATTGAGGGGTTTCAAAAACGTGTGAATGAAGTGCATAGTGAATCGCTCAAAGGCTCAGCAAATTTGGAGGCGGAAATTAAGCGAGTGTTACAAATTGGGGTGTCGATGTCAGAAGAGGCACAAAACCTCACAAATGCCCTGAAAGGGAATAACAAAGTTGCAGGCAACTGGGGCGAAGTACAGCTTGAAACGGCGTTACAATCAGCAGGTTTGCTAGCGGGTGAACACTACCAATCTCAAGAAAGTTTTCGTGATGAAGAAGGCAGACGCTTTGCGCCTGATTTCGTAGTACATCTGCCCGATCAAAAACATCTGATTCTTGACAGTAAAGTGTCGCTATTGGCGTACGATCAAGCGGTCAGATCTAAGGAAAATTTTGCAATTTCACAAGCATTGGACGAGCATTGTCGCTCTTTGAGAAATCATATTGAGGGCTTATCAAAGAAAAATTACAGTGCCTTGCTTGGCATTAAAAGCCCCGATTTTGTGCTGATGTTTGTCTCGATTGAGGCTGCGTATATTGAAGCGATGAAGCACGATCCGCAACTATTTAACTTCGGTTATGAACGCAACGTGATTTTAGTTTCTCACACGACGTTAATGCCGATTTTACGTACAGTGGCAAACTTATGGCGTATTGAACGAGGTAATAATGAAGCCCGAGAAATCAGCGAAAAAGCGGGTGAAATTTATAATCAAGTGTGTGTTGTAGCGGATCGTTTAGCCAAATTAGGGAACACGCTAAACACAGCAAATAATCAATATAATCAAGCCGTTACATCGCTTGTTGGGCGAAGGGGATTACTTGGCAAAGTGGAGCGTTTTCAGCATCTTTCCAGTAAAGCAAGCCAACTTGTCCCACAGGTAGAATTGATTGAAAACGAAGTAGATACTATCAAACTGGAAATGGTATCAAAGGAATTATTGGAAGAATAGATCAAATCTCCCCTTCTTTTTTAAAGAAGGGGAGATTTGAAATAACAAAGAACTAACCAAATGCAAAAAAAACTATTAATCATCGATAACCACGACTCTTTTACCTTCAATTTGGTAGATTTACTTCGCAAAATCAATATATCTGCGAAAGTCGTTTTAGTCGAAGAACTAAACTTAGATGAAGTAGAAAGCTTCAGCCATATTCTGATTTCTCCTGGCCCTGATGTGCCTAAGGCTTATCCGCAGACTTTTGTGATGCTCGAACGCTATCATCAAACTAAATCAATTTTGGGCGTTTGCCTTGGGCATCAAACCCTTTGCGAATTTTTCGGTGGTACGCTATACAATTTGGAGAATGTCCGCCACGGGCAACAACGCACACTTACCCAAATTGAGCCCAACCCGATGTTTAACGGCTTGCCGAAGCAGTTTCAAATCGGGCTATATCACTCTTGGGGCATTTTGCAAAATTCTCTCGAAAATACACCGCTTGTGGCAACAGCAATTTGCGAACAAAATGTGCTAGTGGCTTTTAAGCACAAGGATTTACCGATTTTCGGCGTGCAATTCCACCCCGAATCCTTTATCACCGAATATGGAAAAGAAATGCTAGAAAATTGGCTTGCGATTGAACAAGATTTTTAACGAAAAATCCGCTATAATTCGCCAGTTATTCCCTATTCAAACCTTTGTTTTTTTAAATTTATAGAAGCGAAATATTTTCGCTAGTAAAGAGATATTTTCAATGAAAGATTCTATTATTAATAAATTAGAAAGTTTAAGCGAACGTCACGAAGAGTTACAGGCACTTTTAGGTGATGCCTCGGTGATTTCCGATCAAGAAAAATTCCGTGCTTATTCCAAAGAATATTCCCAATTAGAAGAAGTAGTTGGCACTTTTAACCATTGGAAAAAGCTAAACAATGATATTGAAGACGCTCAATTATTGTTAGACGACCCCGATATGAAAGAGATGGCAGCAGAAGAAATTGCCGAAAACAAAGCAGAAATTGAGAACCTTGAGCAACATTTACAAATTTTATTACTGCCAAAAGATCCGAACGATGAATATAATGCATTCCTAGAAATTCGTGCCGGCACAGGTGGTGATGAAGCAGGGATTTTCGCAGGCGATTTATATCGTATGTACAGTCGCTATTGTGAGAACAAACGTTGGAGAATTGAAGAAATGTCTGCCAACGAAAGCGAGCAAGGTGGATACAAAGAGATCATCGTTAAAATTAGTGGCGAAGGCGTATATGGACAGCTTAAATTTGAGTCGGGCGGACACCGTGTTCAACGTGTGCCAAAAACTGAATCACAAGGGCGTATTCACACCTCAGCTTGTACCGTTGCAGTAATGCCAGAATTACCTGAAAGCGAAATGCCAGAAATTAATCCATCTGACTTACGCATTGACACTTACCGTTCATCGGGTGCAGGTGGTCAGCACGTTAATACTACCGACTCTGCGGTGCGTATCACCCACATTCCAACCGGCATTGTGGTGGAGTGCCAAGACGAACGTTCACAACACAAAAACAAAGCGAAAGCCTTAGCCGTGCTTGCCTCTCGCATTGTGCAAGTGGAACAAGAACGCCAAGCAGCAGAACAGGCAGACACTCGCCGTAACTTACTTGGCTCGGGCGACCGTTCGGACAAAATCCGTACTTACAATTACCCACAAGGGCGTGTCACCGACCACCGCATCAACTTAACTGTTTACCGTTTAGATGAAGTAATGAACGGAAAAATTGATGAATTGATTCAGCCAATTATTACGGAATATCAAGCGGATCAGCTAGCGGCGTTGTCGGAAAACGCGTGATGTTGAAAATGAGCAAATGAACTACCAACAATGGCTTTCTTTCGCCGAACAGCAACTTCTTAAAAATGCAGAAAGCGATCCGTTTTTAAATGCGAAATTTGATGCAAACTTACTGCTGCAAGCGGTCACAAAACGCTCGAAATCTGCGATTTTCGCCTTTTCGGAAACAATGCTTTCAGAAAGTGAATTAGTGGAATTAGCGGAGAAATTGGCTCGCCGAGTGAAAGGCGAGCCAATGGCGTATATTTTGGGGCAACGAGAGTTTTGGTCTTTGCCGTTAAAGGTTTCTACCGCCACCCTTATTCCTCGCCCTGATACAGAACGTCTGGTTGAGCTGGCTTTAGATTTTGCCTACAAGCGGTTAGAAAATCAGAAAAATTTGCAAATTTTAGATTTAGGCACGGGAACGGGGGCGATTGCTTTGGCGTTAGCGAGTGAACTGGGTGAAAAAGCCCAGATTATCGGGGTGGATTTTCAAGCTGAAGCGGTGAAATTGGCGGAAGAAAATCGTGAAAATTTAGGCTTTAGCAATGTGCAGTTTTTGCAAAGCGATTGGTTCTCTGCACTTGCCAATCAACGGTTTGATTTGATTGTCTCTAACCCGCCCTACATTGATGCGGAAGATGAAAATTTAACGGTGGGCGATGTGCGTTTTGAACCTTTAACCGCATTAGTTGCCGATAATAATGGTTTGAGCGATTTGCAAAACATTATTAAAAATGCACCGCTTTACTTAAAACCACAAGGGGCGTTAATGCTCGAACACGGTTGGCAGCAGGGCGAGCAAGTAAGAAATTTATTTGATTTGAATGTGTGGGAAGCGATTGAAACCGCTCAAGATTACGGCGGTAATGATAGAGTAACCCAAGCAATCCTAAAATAAAGGCAGTAAATGGACGATATTATTGAAGAATTATTGAAAGAGTTGGCAGAGCCCAAAATCACGATAAGCGATATAGAATTACAAAAATATCTCTATCGTGAAATCTTACGGCTAACGAAGCTTATTGATGATAATGTAAACGAGCAGCGAATATTTGGACAGATGTCCGCATTAACGAAAAAAGCGCGCTACAACGTAAATGGCGAAGGGGACGAAGAGCGGATTAATCAGCTGCTCAATTTGGTCTATAAAGAGTGGGGCTTTCATTGCTACTATGAGGATTATTTCCACACAGAAAATTTATTGCTCAATCAGGTGCTCAAAAAGCGTCGTGGAATGCCAGTTTCATTAGGGGCGGTGGTACTTTATTTAGCGTCTGTATTAGATTTACCGCTTTATCCAGTAAATTTTCCAACTCAATTAGTGATAAGAGCAGAAATTAAACAACCAAACCGAGCAACTAAAGTGCGTTTTATTAATCCGTGGAATGGTGAGTTTATCAGCATTGAAATGCTTAACAAATGGCTTGAAGGCGAAATGGGCTTTGGCGTAGAAGTAACCCCAGATCTATTAAGACGAGCAGAAGCACAAGAACTGCTTGAGCGGGTTGAAACGGTGTTTAAAATGGCACTCACTCGTGAGGGAAAATATGAAGAAACCTTGCGATTAATTGAATACCGCCTTGCCTGTAGTCCTGAAGATCCATATGAAATTCGCGATCGTGGAATGGTATTAGCCAGTATGGATTGCTACCAAGCCGCATTAGAAGATATTAATTATTTCATTGACCAATGCCCAGAAGATCCTTCTACCGAAATTTTAAAAATGGAAGTAAAAGGCTTAGAGCAAAAAAGCCAAGAGAGTGTGGTGCATTGATATGAAATGAGTTTTGATGAGTTGAAGCGGAGCATATATGAAATATGCGGAATTCGACCGTTACACTGATAAAAACGGTGTTTTGCGTAATAAACTTGGGGCAACATCTGATGACGAATTAGATGATTTTGAACATTATGATAAAGCAACTTTTGCAAAGAAATTAGCTTATTATCTCGGTGAAATCAATATTTTGCATGCTTTCAGAGAGGGCAATGGGCGAACTCAACGAGAGTTTATTATTCAATTCGCATTAAAATTTAACTATCGCTTACATTTTCAAAATGTAACTCAGCAAGAGATGATTAGAGCATCGGAGCGTTCTTCACTTTATGTGGATAACACATTGTTTGAAAAAATCATTTTTGACAGATTAGAATTTATCAAATAAGGAAAAATCTATGGCAGATAAAATCGTAAAAATTGGTAATATTGAAGTGGCAAATAACAAGCCATTTACGCTATTTGGTGGTATGAACGTACTAGAAAATCGTGATATGGCACTTAGAGTATGTGAACAATATGTTGAAGTAACGAATAAGCTCAACGTGCCTTATGTATTTAAAGCATCATTCGATAAAGCGAATCGTTCTTCGATCCACTCCTATCGTGGACCAGGAATGGAAGAAGGCTTAAAAATCTTCCAAGAGCTAAAGCAGACTTTTGGTGTGAATATTATTACTGATGTACACGAAATTTATCAATGTAAACCTGTCGCGGAAGTGGTTGATGTGATTCAGCTACCTGCATTTTTAGCTCGCCAAACAGATTTAGTAGAGGCAATGGCTCGCACAGGTGCCGTGATTAATGTAAAAAAACCTCAATTTTTAAGTCCAGGTCAAATGGGCAATATTGTGGAGAAAATTGCTGAATGTGGCAACGATCAAGTCATTCTTTGTGATCGTGGTACAAATTTTGGCTACGACAACTTAGTTGTTGATATGCTAGGTTTCGGGATTATGAAAAAAGCCTCCAAAGGTTGCCCTGTCATTTTTGATGTTACCCACTCTTTACAATGCCGAGATCCATTCGGGGCTGCTTCAGGCGGTCGTAGAGACCAAGTAACTGAACTTGCTCGCTCGGGTATGGCTGTTGGCTTAGCAGGGCTTTTCCTAGAAGCTCACCCAGATCCAAATTCAGCAAAATGCGATGGCCCGTCAGCATTACCGCTTTCAACATTAGAAGCATTTGTTTCTCAAATGAAAGCGATTGATGATTTGGTTAAGGGATTTGAAGAAATCGATACTTCAAAATAACTCTCTGCGTATTAAATACCGTGCTACGTTTCTTAACCTAATTTGAATGAGCGATGCTCTAACGGTGCTAATCAATCAGATTACACAAAATATGGAGAGGTTTCGCTAGCTAAGGTAAATAATACAAATAGGATAACAAGCGGTCATTTTTTATCAGAGATTTGCAAATTTTTCTCAAAAAAAGACCGCTTGTATCACATATATTTTTAGAAGAAACAGATGAATTTAACTCCTCTTTTTATTGCTTTCCGTTACTTTAGATCGAAAAGTGCAGATCGTTTTGGGCGATTAGTGACTCATCTCGCGAGTCTTGGCATAGTACTTGGCGTAATGGCACTGGTTATTGTATTATCCATTATGAATGGGCTGGAAAATATGCAGAAAAACAACCTGCTTTCCGCCTTACCCCACGCCATTATTACCCCTCAGGAAGGACATTTTTCCAAAGCAGAAAAACTGACATTACCTGAATTTGTTACTCAGAGCGTACTAATCAACAGTACAAATGTGGTTATTCAAAGTACTGGGGGAATTAATACGGGACAACTCATTGGTGTTGAACATACTACCGATAATCCTTTATTGGCAGACAAAAATATTTCTCAGCTTTTGCCTGCTGGCAAATTTAAAGTATTAGTGGGTTCTCGACTAGCTGATAAACTGAACGTAAACGAAGGCGATAAATTGCGTTTAATGATCACAGAAAATAGCCAATATACGCCAATGGGGCGTGTGCCTGTGCAGCGTTTATTTGAGATTTCAGGCATTTATCATTCTAATCAAGAGGCCAGTGAATTTACCCTATTTGCAAATTTAGCCGATGTTGGGCGGTTATTGAGAATTACAGAAGATCAGGTACAAGGCATACGTTTATACCTGCAAGATCCTTTCCAAGTCACTGAACTTAGTCGCTATTTCGATGAAGAACGCTACCAGATCAGTGATTGGCGTGAGCAAAAAGGTGAATTTTTCCAAGCGGTAAAAATGGAAAAAAATATGATGAGCTTATTGATTAGCCTGATTATTGTGGTGGCTATTTCAAATATTGTCACTTCCTTAAGCTTAATGGTGGTGGACAAACAAGGCGAAATTGCCATTTTACAAACCCAAGGTTTAACTAAAAAACAAGTTATGCAGATTTTTATGTTTCAAGGGGTAATTATTGGGGTTATTGGTTCGATTATGGGTGGTTTATTGGGCGTATCAGTAGTTTCTAACTTAGATCAGATTATTTTTCTATTCAACCCTGAAATCCATTTACCAACCCTGATTTCAAGCACACAAATTGCGATGATTGTAGGTGTTTCAATTTTACTTTCATTGCTTTGCACAATTTACCCCGCCTATAGCGCTTCAAAAATTGAGCCTGCACAAGCATTAAGATACGAATAAATAAACGGAAATAAAATGACAGAATTACTTCGCTGTGAAAATATCAGCAAATTTTATGATGAAGGCGAACAGAAAGTTCAAGTGCTAAATAATGTTTCATTTTCAATGAACGAAGGTGAATTAATAGCCATTATTGGTAGCTCAGGTTCTGGCAAAAGTACCTTATTACACACACTTGGCGGGCTAGATCAGCCAAGCAGTGGCGAAGTTTGGATACGAGGGCAATCATTACAGCAGTTGAGCGCTGATAAATTGGCGTTACTTCGTAACCAAAACCTAGGCTTTATTTATCAATTTCATCACTTAATGGCAGATTTTTCCGCTCTCGAAAATGTAATGATGCCGATGTTAATCGGTAAACAAAACAGAACGGAGGCGGCACATCGAGCTGAAAAAATGTTACAAGCGGTCGGATTAGCTCATCGAATCGCACATCGCCCTTCTGCATTATCAGGGGGAGAACGCCAACGAGTGGCAATAGCTCGTGCGTTAGTCAATAATCCCGCCTTAGTACTTGCTGATGAGCCTACAGGCAATTTAGATCAAAAAACCACAGAAAGTATTTTTGAGCTGATTCAACAACTTAACCAAGAGCAAAATATTGCATTTTTATTGGTTACACACGATTTGAACCTTGCAAATAAACTCTCACGCAATCTTGTGATGCGAGATGGGGTGTTAAGCGAGGAAAGCCTATGAATACGCCCTTTTTTATTAGCTGGCGTTATCAACGGGGAAAGCAAAAAAATAGACTGGTTTCATTGATTTCGCTGTTTTCAAGCATTGGCATTGCACTGGGAGTGACGGTGTTAATTATTGGTCTAAGTGCAATGAACGGTTTTGAGCGAGAACTAAACAACCGAGTACTTTCAGTTGTACCTCACGCAGAATTGATTTCGTTTCGGGACAATCAAGTTCAGCCAATTGCCGATAGCCAAAAACTAGAGGCATTGGTAAAAAAATCGGAAAATGTGACCGCTAGCTCCCCTTTTGTCAGCTTTACCGCCTTAATTGAAAACGGCTCACAGTTAAAAATCGCACAAGTGCGTGGGGTTGATCCGTATAAGCAAGATAGGGTCAGTAAACTCAGCCAATTTATTCCATTAGAACAATGGCGAGCTTTCAGAGAACAATTTAAAGCGAATGACGATGGGTTAATTCTAGGGGCAGGTATTGCAAAAGCTTTAGGCGTCACCGTAGGCGATGAGGTTAGCCTGCTTATTCCCCAATCAACAAAAGATGGGAAACTAAATCAGCCATTGCGTTTTAATATGCCTATAACAGGTATGCTACGCTTAGATGGGCAATTAGATCATAGTTATGCCTTAATTCCTTTAAATAAAGCCCAAGAGTTGATGGGGTACCCACCGAATCAAATTTCAGGTATCGAAATAAATTTGAGCAATCCATTTGCTGTGCAAAGCCTTGCTATGCCACAGCTTAATGGTTATCCGCAGCCACTTTATTTGAATACTTGGATCGAAAAATTTGGCTATATGTATAACGATATTCAATTAGTTCGTACTGTAATGTATATCGCAATGGTACTTGTCATTAGCGTAGCTTGTTTTAATATTATTTCCACATTGATTATGGCGGTAAAAGATAAACAAAGCGATATCGCTATTTTACGAACATTAGGGGCAAACAATCGCTTTATTCGCCGTATATTCTTATGGTATGGTTTGCTTTCAGGTATGAAAGGAGCATTATTTGGAATTGCTTTAGGCGTCATTTTATCACTAAATTTGACCGCTATTATTAAAGTTATTGAAGGCTTTCTGGGAATAAAACTACTTTCAGACGGGGTTTATTTTGTTGATTTCTTACCAAGCGAGTTACATTGGCAAGATGTGGGCTATGTATTAGTCGCCACTATTATCTTAAGTCTTTTGGCTAGTCTTTATCCTGCTCAGCGAGCCACGAAATTAGAACCAGCGAAAGTATTAAGTGGCCATTAATCTCATTGAAATAATAAATCGGCTAATTTTTTGGGGAAATCATTGATTAGCCGATTTATTTTTACTTAGGGGTTAAATGGGAAGAAGACTGGGATGAAAATAATCCCTAAAATCCAGAATATAATATTTAACGGTAATCCAATCTTAATGAAATCCGTAAATTTATAGCCCCCTGCACCATAAACCATTGTATTGGTTTGATAGCCTACTGGAGTCATAAAGCTCGTTGCTGCTGCGAACATTACAGCAATAATAAATGGCGATGCATCAACGCCTAACATTTGAGCCGTTGAGATAGCAATAGGTGTCAGTAATACAGCGGTTCCAGCGTTGCTCATAAATTCTGTTAATATAGACGTCATTAAGTAAAGTACGGCAAGCACCGCTAATGGACCAAAATGCCCTACTTTGCCAAGTGTATTATCTACAATAAATTGTGCCGCACCACTATTTGCCATTGCCTCACCTAAAGGCAGTAAACCAGCAATCACTAAAATAATTTTCCAATCAATTGATTGGTAAGCTTCATCTGCCGTTAAACAGCCAGATAAACACATTATAACTGCACCAACTAAAGCACTTATAGCAATAGGAACAATACCTAATGCAGCTGTAGCAACGACACCCATCATCACCCACAAGGCAAATTTAGCACGCAAAGATTCTTCAGCTTTAAACTCACCAGAAGAGAGTACAATAAAATCTTTATCTTTACGTAAATCCTCCATATCTTCTTTAGGTAAGGTTAATAACAAAATATCACCCATTTTAAGACTAATGCCACGTAAACGCTCTCTAACAACTCGGCTGCGACGCTGTAAACCTAATACAGTAGCATCTTTATTCCAACGTTGCTGTAAAATTGGAATTGTTCCACCTGCCCAACGTGAAGTTGGCGAAATCATCACTTCTACCATCATTAAATCATCAAACTCTTCTTCAGGAATATCACGGCGACCATAAACAACATGATGTAAGCTATATTTTTCACGCACTCTCGCTAAATCATCGGACTCTCCACGCAGCAATAAGATATCGTGTTTTTGTAGCACTTGATGGCTCGGAGTAGAGAGGCGTGTACCATTACGCAACAATCCAACAGCAAATAAGCTAAATTCTTCTGTTAAGCCTAATTCTGCTAAACTTTTACCAATTAATGGTGAATTTTTATTGACCCTTAATTCAGATACATATTTGCCAAATCCTACACCTTCTTCAAGCTGTAAATGAGATTCAGGTAGTAAGAAACGGCTCGTAAATAGTAAATAAACGACACCCACTAGGAAGAAAATAATACCTAAAGGAGCAAACTCAAACATACCGAAGCCAGAATGCCCTTGACTCTGTGCAATAGAGTTTACTAATAAGTTAGTTGATGTTCCAATAAGAGTACAAACACCTGCCATTTGAGAGGCAAACGATAAAGGGATTAATGCTTTGGAAGGGGCTAAATTAATATTTTGAGTCGCAGCAATCACAATCGGAATTAATACTGCAACTACCGCGGTATTATTTACAAAAGGAGAAATAGCTGCATTCACCCCGCATAAAACTAAAATAAAGACCCAAGGCGTTTTAACCTTTGACAGAAAACTACCTATGCTATCTAGTGCTCCGCTGTTTTGTAAGCCAGCCGCCAACACAAACATTGCAGTAACAGTCACTGTTGCGGAATTTGAAAATCCACTTAACGCTGATTTCGCATCAACTTGTCCTAATAGAACCAAAGAAGATAATACTAAAATGGCAACTGCATCCATACGAATTTTTTCGGTTGCAAATAAAAACACCGCAATAAATGTTACTGCGAGTGTTGCCAGTATATCCAAAGACATTTTTTACTCCAATTTTAACTATAATTCGGGTAGCAATAATAAATTAAGGCTCTGTGTTTGTCTCTAAATTTAACTTAAAAATACAAAAAGAGCTGATTACACAACTATAATCAGCTCTCTATTTTCTCATCAATTAACTACGATATTTCTGATGTTGCTTAACAGCCTTACGAATTTGCCTAATATTAGTACGACGACGATTTGCAGTGACATCAACTTTCGTTTCCGTTTCAGCAGGCAATCCGACTAATTCACGCAAATAGTTCACTTGCTCAAGCCCCATTTCTTCCCAACCACCACGTGGTAAACCTTTATCTAATTTGATATTACCGTAGCGAATACGTATTAGGCGACTTACTTCCACACCTTGTGATTCCCATAAACGGCGAACCTCTCGATTACGCCCTTCGGTTAAAGTCACATCAAACCATTGGTTTAACCCTGTACCACCAACGGTTTTTATTTGTTTAAAGTTTGCTGGACCATCTTCTAACTGAACACCTTTGCGTAACCGTTGTAACATTGCATCATCAATATTGCCAAATACACGCACAGAATATTCACGCTCCACCTCACGGCTTGGGTGCATTAAACGGTTTGCTAACTCACCATCTGTCGTAAAAAGTAATAAGCCTGAGGTGTTAATATCTAAACGCCCTACCGCAATCCAACGTGCACCGGTTAAGCGAGGTAAGCGGTCGAATACCGTTGCTCGACCTTCTGGATCTGAGCGTGTACATAACTCACCCTCTGGTTTGTAATACATCAACACTCGGCAAATTTCTTTTTGAGCTGGCTGCAAGTTAATTAAATGCCCATCAATACGAATTTTAGTAGATGAATTTACCTGCACACGATCGCCTAATGTTGCCATTTTTCCGTCCACACTCACACGTCCATTTGCAATGATTTCTTCCAATTCACGGCGAGACCCTTGACCTGCTCGTGCTAATACTTTTTGCAGTTTTTCACCCATTACCTTCGCTTTTTTCTCTTGAAGGCTAGCATCGCTAGCGGTCGTTTTTACGACTTTTTTTGCAATTCTAGAGTTTAAGAGATGAGCGTTTGAGCGTTGCGGCTTTCCTTGTAGCTGATCTGTTTTTTTTCCAAATTTACGTTCAGCGTTATTATTTGATTTTGGTTCACCTTTTTTAAAAAAAGAGCGAGTATCCGCATTTTTCTCTGTTCGGAATGTGTTGGTTGGTTTCTTTTGAAAAGTTGTCATAAAGTTCCTTTTGTCGCTTTCACAAGCGTCTGAATTTTTATTGCTCTCCCTTTTTAGAGGGGGCGAAATGATTAATTAAAAGGCGTCGGATCGCCCGAGCCTTCTCGAATTACTGCGGGTGAATTATCTGTTAAGTCAATCACGGTTGTAGGTTGCTGCCCTAAGTAGCCACCGTGAATAATTAAATCAACACGATGTTCTAATTGTTCACGAATATCATCAGGGTCAGACTCGGTTATTTCAGTATCAGGTAACATTAATGAGCAAGAAAGAATCGGCTCGCCTAATGTTGCAATTAAGGCTAATGCAATCGCATTATTTGGCACACGAATCCCCACTGTTTTACGTTTTGTGAGCAGTCGGCGTGGCAGCTCTTTGGTTGCTGGCAAAATAAATGTGTAGGGATTTGGTGTATTATTTTTAATGAGACGATAGGCTTGGTTATTCACTAACGCATAGATAGAAAGCTCAGATAAATCACTACAAACTAAAGTAAAATTATGATTTTCTGGCAATTTACGAATAGCTACAATTCTATCCATCGCGTGCTTATCCCCGATTGCACAACCTAAGGCGTAACCTGAATCAGTTGGGTAAACAATTACACCACCATTTTTAATAATATCCACCGCTTGATTAATTAAGCGTTGCTGCGGATTATCAGGGTGAATATAAAAAAATTGCGTCATAGTCTCCAAGTCTTTGCTTTACAAAAAGCTTTATAAAAAATTGGGCTAATTATACACCAATATGCTTGAAGCTCTATAAATATCTATAATAATTGCTTGACTTATCTTTTTTGTACTAGTTTAATAGTGCAAATAGATTTTCTATAGGAATTATCAATGTCTTACTTAACTATTACTCAAAAAGAGCTCCCTTATTTTTCAGATACAACCTGCATTTATTATGCCTTATGTGAAGATCGCCCACATACATTATTACTAGACTCCGCTGAAATTCAGAGTAAAAACAGTTTAAAAAGCCTGTTGTTTGCTAAATCCGCTGTGCATATTTTTTGTGAAGATCAATATGTTACCTTTCAGGCATTAACCAAAAACGGTGAGTCGGTATTACCATTGATTGAAAAAGCATTAAACCAACTCTCGCCAGCGCCCACTTGTAAAATGTTAGAAAAAAATAACCGCTTGCAAGCAGTCTTTCCCACTATCAGTAACCATTTAGACGAAGACAGTAAACTCAAAACCACCACCGTTTTCGATGGCTTACGTACCGTAAGCCGACTGTTTGCAAACGCCTCATCGCCAATCTATTTAGGAGGGTTATTTAGTTACGATTTAGTGGCAAATTTTATCCCGATGGATAATATCCACTTACAAGATGATGGGCTAAGCTGCCCTGACTACAGTTTCTATTTAGCCGAACAGCTCGTCACAATCGATCACCAAACGCAAAAAGCTGTATTAAATACCTTCTGTTTTGAACCGAACGAACAAGCTAATCTCCATCAACAAGCGGTCGAATTTTCCCAAAAAATTGCAACTATTTCAGAAGCTGAACTTTCATTAGACATCGAAGAAGCAAGCGATGCGTCCACCACTCATATTGAAGATGAGGAATTTAAAGCGATTATCCGCAAGCTCAAGCATCATATTAACATCGGTGATGTATTTCAAATTGTGCCATCTCGTCGCTTTAGTTTGCCTTGCCCAAACACACTTGCTAGCTATAAACAGCTTAAAATAAATAATCCAAGCCCTTATATGTTCTATATGCAAGGGGAAAATTTCACTCTGTTTGGTGCTTCGCCAGAAAGTGCGTTGAAATATTCGCAAAACAACCGCCAATTAGAGATCTACCCCATCGCCGGCTCTCGCCCTCGTGGTTTTGATGAACAAGGCAATATCGATCCTGAATTAGATTCTCGCTTAGAACTTGAACTTCGCTTAGACCAAAAAGAGCTCGCCGAGCATTTAATGTTAGTCGATCTTGCTCGAAATGATGTAGCGCGAGTCAGTGAATCGGGCAGTCGCCGAGTGGTCGATTTAATGCAAATTGACCGCTATTCGCAAATTATGCACCTGGTTTCACGTGTAATCGGTACCCTTCGTCACGATTTAGACGCACTTCACGCTTATCAAGCCTGTATGAATATGGGTACTTTAACTGGTGCACCTAAAATTAAAGCGATGCAGCTAATTTATCAAGTAGAGCAGCAAAAACGTCATAGCTACGGCGGTGCAGTAGGTTATTTAACCTCAGAGGGCAATTTAGACACCTGTATTGTGATCCGCTCTGCTTTTGTTCAAAATCGTATTGCTTATGTACAAGCTGGCTGTGGCGAAGTATTAGATTCCGCCCCACAAGCAGAAGCAGACGAAACACGCCATAAAGCACGAGCAGTGTTAAAAGCGATTGGGCAAGTAAATACAAAAACGAATACAAAAGCGTAAGGATAAACTATGGCAAATATTCTTTTTATTGATAATTTCGACTCTTTTACTTATAACTTGGTCGATCAATTCCGTGAGTTGGGTCATCAAGTAACTATTTTCCGTAACAACTATCCACTTGAGGATTTCTTAGCCAAAGCACAAAATACCCCAAACTGTTTGGTGGCACTTTCTCCTGGTCCAGGTACCCCTGCTGAAGCAGGGAATATGCTAGAAATTATTCGCCATCTGAAAGACAAAGTACCGATGATTGGTATCTGTTTAGGGCATCAAGCATTGATCGAAGCCTTTGGCGGAAAAGTAATACATACAGGAACGGTTCTACACGGCAAAGTATCTCGCATTGAACACGATAATCAAGCGATGTTTGCAGGCATCCACACCCCAATGTCCGTAGCACGTTACCACTCATTAATGGGAGATGAATTACCTGATGAGTTTGTCGTTAATGCGAAATTTGAACATATTGTTATGGCAATTCGTCATAAAACATTACCAATTTGTGGCTTTCAGTTCCACCCTGAATCTATTTTAACCGTACAAGGCACAAAATTATTAAAACAATCCGTTGAATGGCTATTAAAAAATAACCCGAAAACTGCTGAGTCTTACTTAGACTAAGACAAGCCGCTCTGGAATATCAAGCACATTGCCAGAAAATAAACAAGTTAAAAAGGAATACCGTATGCAAGCACTTTTAGATAAATTATTCTCCAACCAAGCCTTAACTGAAACGGAATCTAATACTTTTTTTAATCAAGTGATTAAAGGTAATGTGTCTAACGAACAACTTGCTGGTGCGTTAATTGCCTTAAAATTACGCGGTGAAACCGTTGCAGAAATTGTAGGGGCAGCCAAAGCAGCCCTTAAAAATGCAGCCCCTTTCCCAACGCCCAATTATCCATTTGCAGATATTGTCGGCACAGGTGGCGATGGACATAACACTATCAATATTTCAACCACAAGTGCGATTGTTGCCGCCACAATGGGCTATAAAATGGCTAAACACGGCAACCGTAGCGTATCCAGTAAAACGGGCTCCAGCGATGTATTAAGCCATTTAGGTATTCATATTGGCATTTCACCAGAAACTGCTCGCCTTGCCCTTGATGAAACCAATATCTGTTTTTTATTCGCCCCTACCTACCACGGCGGTTTTAAATATGCCGCTCCAGTTCGCCAAGCGTTAAAAACGCGTACCCTATTCAATATTCTCGGGCCTTTAGTAAACCCGGCTTATGCAAAACGCCAACTACTTGGGGTTTATTCTCCCGAGTTAATCGAAATCTATGCTGAAGCGGCCAAAGCCTTAAACTACACTCATACTATTGTAGTACACGGAGCAGGATTGGATGAAGTTGCAGTTCACGGCAACACGCAGGTTGCTGAAATCCAAAATGGGCAGATTGAATACTACACATTAACCCCCGAAGATTTTGGTATTAAACGCCACGCTTTAGACGCACTGAAAGGGGGTGAACCTGCAGAAAATGCGAAAAAAGTGACCGCTATCTTACAAGGCAAAGGCGAACCAGCCCAAATTGATGCGGTAGCCGTAAATGTTGCTTTACTTATGAAGACATTCGGCGAAAACGATTTAAAAGCCAACGTACAAAAAGTAAAAGAAACACTCGCTAGCGAAAAAGCGTTTGAAACGTTGGTGAAATTGTCTCAATATAACGCTTAGTCACCATTAAGGAAACCTATGCTACAACTCTACTTTAATCCGCCGAAATCATCGTGGTCGCTCAGAGTTTGGATTTTGCTCAAAACACTGAATATTCCGTTTGAGCCAAAAATCGTCCGCTACCAATCTAATTTAAACGCACAACGTCAACAATTTCAGCAGTTTTCTCCCACCGCAAAAATCCCTGTTTTGGTGGATAACGACCATACCATTTGGGACAGTTTAGCCATTACCGAATATGTGGCAGAAAGCTACCCACAAGTTTGGGCAGAAGATAAGACTGCACGAGCGTGGAGCCGAAGTGCGTGTGCGGAAATGCACTCTGGCTTTCACGTATTACGAGAAATTTGTGATTTTCGACCGCTTGATCGCATCACGTTAGCTGATATTCCTGACGAATTAGTCCACGAACTTGCTCGTCTTAATGACTTATGGCAAGAGGGATTGAACCGTTTTGCAAGCAACTTTTTAGCCAGCGAGCAGTTCACCGCTGTTGATGCCTTTTTCCTGCCCATCGCATTACGCATTGAAACCTACAGCTTGCATCGCTATTTCAGCGAAAAATCTCTGGCTTACCAACGCCGTTTATTAACGTTACCCGAGTTAAAAATATGGTTGCAAAGTTAGGAATACTAATAAAAAAAAGCATTTACGACACCCCGATTTTTTTCGAGCGATACCAACAACTCCGCCAAAATCCAATTAGCATAAATGAAGTAGTGGAAAAGCCTATTATGTTTTCACTCTTACCTGATTTAACAGGCAAAAAAGTGCTGGATCTCGGCTGCGGCACTGGCGTGCATTTGACTCGCTATTTAGAACTAGGGGCGAAAAAAGTGGTCGGGTTGGATCTTTCAGCATTAATGCTGCAACAAGCAGAAACGGATCTTTCCGCTCGTTGGAAAAAAGGGCAAGATTTTTCGCTCTACTGCTTGCCGATGGAGCGTTTAAATGAGATCGCAGAAAGCGATTTTGATGTCATAACAAGCTCCTTTGCGTTCCACTATATTGAGAACTTTCCCGACTTACTTGCAAAAATTTCGGCAAAAATGACCGCTTGTAGCACACTGGTTTTCTCACAAGAACATCCGATTGTGACTTGCTACAAAGAGGGCTACCGTTGGGAGAAAAATGAAGCAAAACAACAAGTTGCATATCGGTTAAATTATTATCGAGACGAAGGTGAGCGAGATCGCAGCTGGTTTCAACAATCATTTAAAACCTACCACCGTACAATGGCAACCATTTTGAATAATCTGATTCAATGTGGATTTCGTATTGAGCAAATTGAAGAGCCAATGCTTACAGAAAAACCTGAATGGCACAATGAATTTAAAGATTTGCAGCACCGCCCTCCCCTGCTTTTTGTAAAAGCAACCAACGCTTAAGTGTTTATTTTGCAATCATTTGATTATTTTTTGCCAAAAAATATTTGCTTAATTTAAGCGAAAGCACTATCATTCACGCACCAGTACGGAGCGGTAGTTCAGCTGGTTAGAATACCTGCCTGTCACGCAGGGGGTCGCGGGTTCGAGTCCCGTCCGTTCCGCCACTAAATTTAAACCTCTGAGAAATCAGAGGTTTTTTCTTGTCTATCACGCCGTGATTAATGTTTGCAATCTACCCAAACCATTCAATCTCGTACTGGTCAAATTAGGGGAAATTTTCAATTCATCGAACATCGCTTTTAAATCGAAACTTTTCAATTCATCCATCGACTTTTCCATTAACGCAGTTTGCACAATCATCAAAATCCCCTGCATTAGTCTGGCATCGCTGTAGGCGATCACCTTTCTTGGTTCAAGCTGAAATTCAAACCATAATCGGCTTTCACAGCCTTCAATTTCGGGCAACGCAGCGAGTTCTGCTTCGCTTGGTTTGGGAAGCTCACGGCTGAGTTGAATTAACAAGCGGTATCTTTCTTCCCACGATTTGCAATGTTCAAATTTTTGATAAATGTCTGATAATGTCATAGTATCCTCAATAAATTTGCAAAAGATTTTAACAATCTGACCGCTTGTTGTTAATGATTTTCTGAAAATTTGTTAGAATAGGGTGTTTTTCGTATTACGATAGAGGAAATAATAATGGCATTAGTCCCAATGGTGGTAGAACAAACCTCAAAAGGTGAACGTTCTTACGACATTTATTCACGTTTATTGAAAGAGCGTATTATTTTTTTAAACGGTCAAGTTGAAGACCAGATGGCGAATTTAATTGTGGCTCAGTTGCTCTTTTTAGAAGCAGAAGATCCAGAAAAAGATATTTATTTATATATTAACTCACCAGGTGGTGTGGTAACAGCAGGGCTTGCGATTTACGACACAATGAACTTTATCAAGCCCGATGTAGCAACGCTTTGTACAGGACAGGCTGCCTCAATGGGAGCGTTTTTACTCTCTGCTGGAACAAAAGGTAAACGTTTTGCTCTTCCACACGCTCGTATAATGATTCATCAACCTTTAGGCGGTGCTAGAGGGCAAGCAACCGATATTCAAATCCAAGCAGAAGAAATTTTACGCTTAAAAGCAACGCTTACCCGCCGTATGGCAGAACACAGCGGGCAAGATTATGAAAAAGTGTTAGCGGATACTGAACGTGATAATTTTATGTCTGCTGAAGAAGCCGCTGAATATGGCTTAATCGACAAAGTATTAACCTCTCGCAGCGAGGTGGCATAATGGCATTTGAAAAAGAACCCCATTGCAGTTTTTGCGGCAAAAAACGCACGGAAGTCGATCAGTTAGTTGAAGGCACAGAAAGCCATATTTGTAATGAATGTGTTGAGGAATCTTACGCATTATTACGTGGTGAAGAAGCATCTTTAATTGAGGAAAACCAAGAAGATGATGCGAACTTTTTTACCAATGTACCAACGCCACACGAATTACATCAACATTTAGATGATTATGTCATTGGGCAAGAACACGCTAAAAAAGTCCTTTCTGTGGCGGTTTACAATCATTACAAACGCTTAAGAAGTGCCTTATCAAACCATGAAATCACAAATGGCGTAGAGTTAGGTAAAAGTAACATTTTACTCATCGGACCAACAGGAAGCGGTAAAACCCTGCTCGCAGAAACGCTTGCTCGCCGTTTAAATGTGCCATTTGCGGTGGCTGATGCAACCACACTCACCCAAGCTGGTTATGTAGGCGAAGATGTAGAAAACGTTATCCAAAAACTGTTAATGAAATGCGATTTTGAAGCAGAACAAGCTGAGCGAGGCATCGTTTTTATTGATGAAATAGACAAAATCACCCGCAAATCGGAAAGTGCTTCAATTACCCGAGATGTTTCAGGCGAAGGCGTTCAACAAGCCTTATTAAAACTGCTTGAAGGCACGGTGGCAAACATCAACCCACAAGGCGGACGCAAACACCCCAAAGGCGAAACTATTCCAGTTGATACGTCAAAAATCTTATTTATTTGTGGTGGTGCCTTTGCAGGCTTAGATAAAATTGTGGAATCTCGCACCAATACCCAAGGCGGAATTGGCTTCGGTGCGGCATTGAAAAAAGATAAAGAACGCCAAGATTTAACGGAATTATTCAAACAAGTTGAACCAGAAGATTTGGTGAAATTCGGCTTAATTCCTGAATTGATCGGTCGTTTACCTGTAGTGACGCCACTACAAGAGTTAGACGAAGAAGCCTTAATTCAAATTTTAACCGAACCGAAAAATGCGATCATCAAGCAATATCAAGCCTTATTCCAAATGGAGGGCGTTGAATTGCACTTTACTAAAGAAGCATTAATCGCCATTGCAGGCAAAGCCATTGCCCGTAAAACGGGTGCACGTGGTTTACGCTCCATTGTGGAAAACTTACTGCTCGAGACAATGTACGATCTCCCAACCTTAAATGCGAAAAAAGTCACTATCGGCAAAGGTTGTGTGGAAAACGGTGATAAGCCGAAGGTGGAGTAACGATGACAAGCGGTTTAATTTTTTAGGATTATTGCAAAATGGCTTATAAACCACCTTTTACAGTTACCACTAAAATGCTGAATCTGGTTGTAGAAATTTCTCATAAATTGGGAACGCTACAATTGGATTTTGAGCGTAACTTGCACCTGAGAAAGAATAACCGCTTGAGATCCATTCAAGCCTCATTAGCGATTGAAGCCAATTCATTAACACTTGAGCAGGTTACTGATATTATTGAGGGAAAACGAGTACTCGGACACCCCAAAGATATTAGGGAAGTTCAAAATGCCTATGATGCCTACGATGAAATGATGAATTACGATCCTTATTCGATCAAAGATTTTCTCAAGGCTCATCAATTTTTAACAGCAAATTTAGTTAATGAAGCAGGTGAATTTCGCTCAAAAGATGTAGGAATCTATAATTCAAATGGGCAGCTAATCCATATGGGCGCTCGCCCACAATTTGTAGAGAATTTAGTGCGTGAGCTTTTTATTTGGGCAAAACAAGATGATACGCCAGCTCTTATCAAAAGCTCGGTTATTCACTATGAAATTGAAATGATCCATCCGTTTAGCGATGGAAACGGTAGAATTGGCAGACTTTGGCAAAATGTTGTTTTAACCAAATGGAATCCGATTTTTGCGTGGTTGCCGATTGAAACAATGGTTTACGAAAATCAACAACGTTATTATCAAATGCTTTCACTCGCAGACAGCCAAAATGATTCTACCGGCTTTATTGAGTTTATGTTGGAGATGATTTTGGAAACTTTAAGTGGGCTTAAGTAAAAATCCACCTTCATAGAAGGTGGCTTTGTTTCAGCCCCCAAGAAGGGGCAATTAAAATTCGAATTATTAGAAACCGAATTTTTACATATCCGATAACCTTGATTGTTTATCTTCTAATTCAATTTCACATATTTTCTCTGCATTGACACCTACGGTGTCCTCGCAGTAACCTCTCGACCAAAAATGATTGTCCCAGAGTTTATGCTTTCTCAAATATGGAAACTTATTAAATAGAAGTAAGTAAAAATCTTATCATGATAATTCCTTAGGATTTGGACCAAATCTATTTTCACCAACTTTACTATCTAAACAAGCAAAGACTAATAAAACAATTGCACCTATAAGAGGAATAATGCCTATTAATACCCACCATCCGCTACGATCTGTATCGTGCAACCGTCTAACCAATACGGCAAGGCTTGGTAAAAATGTAGCTAAGATATAAAGTGAGCCAAGAATACCTAGACCTGTTTCATAACTAATAAAACCAAGAAGTCCATCTAGAAAGCCGCATACGGATGCGAAAATAACATTAAATAATGAGAACATCCAATATTCTTTTCGTCTTGCTCTGCCGGAGAATGTTGCATATTTTTTAAGTACATCAAGATACCAATTCATAATCGTTTCCTTAAGTTAAAAAATTAAATTAATGGTTAAAAACCGTTGAAGATTCTAATTTAGGCTAAGAAATGTTACAATCCACAGCATTTACCCCTTACCACCCGACATAATACCCATAACCCCCACACTTTATAGGCACCATATGAAAGTACACGAAAAAATCAAATTATTGCGAGAAAATAATCATTGGACACAAGAAGAAATGGCTCAAAAATTAAGTATGACAACCAAAGGATATGCAAAAATTGAACGTGGTGAGACTATTTCTAATCTACCAAGAATAGAGCAAATTGCAGAAGTCTTTAATATGGATATTTGTGAATTGTTAGCTTATGGGGAAGAAGGTAAAATTTATATCAATCACTCAGCTAATAATCTCACTCATTCTTTTGTTTCATTGGGAAATGGAAATGAATATACTGAAAATTTAAAATTAATTATTTCTCACAAAGATGAATTATTAGCCCACAAAGAAGAAATCATCGAAAACCAAAAACGTGAATTAGCCTTATTGCGAGATTTAGTTGAAACACTAAAAAAATAAATAATATGAAAATCTGGCAAACAAAATCCCTTATTACTTGGCTACTTGCACCATTCTCGTTGCTGTTTTGGTTGATTAGCCACGTTCGCAAGCGGTTATATTCTTGGAATATTTTGCAATCGTACCACTCACCTGTGCCTGTGTTGGTGGTGGGAAATATTTCTGTGGGCGGTAACGGTAAAACCCCTGTGGTAGTTTGGCTAGTGGAACAACTTCAGCAACGTGGTGTGAAAGTGGGCGTAATTTCTCGCGGCTATGGTGGTAAGATGAAAAATTTTCCGCAATTAGTTACTCACCAAAGCTCAGCTGAAATGGTAGGTGATGAGCCTGTATTAATTGTGCAACGTACAAATGTACCATTGGCCATTTCGCCAAATCGTCAACAAAGCATTGAATTGCTGTTAAATCAGTTTGAACTAGACATCATTATTACCGATGATGGTTTACAGCATTATGCACTGCGGCGTGATATGGAATGGGTGGTAGTTGATGGAGTAAGGCGTTTTGGCAACAATTTCGTGTTACCTGCAGGTGGTTTGCGTGAGCTGCCGCATCGTTTAAAATCAGTTGATGCAATAATCTGTAATGGTGGGCAAGCCAAACCAAATGAGCATTTAATGACACTTGAACCCTCTGATGCCATTAATCTGCTTACCAATGAACACAAACCTTTAAACGAATTTAAACAGCCTTGTGTTGCGATTGCGGGTATCGGGCACCCTCCTCGCTTTTTTACGATGTTGGAAAAATTAGGTATTGAGCTTGCTAAAACACACACTTTTGCCGATCATCAAACCTTTGATAAAGCTCAACTTCTCGAATTAGCCGATAACCAAACGCCATTATTTATGACCGAAAAAGATGCCGTAAAATGTAAAGCGTTTGCGCAAGAAAATTGGTGGTATGTGCCTGTTTCTGCAACATTTTCGGAAAATTCGACCGCTTGTTTATTAGCTCCCATTCTACAAAAACTAGGAAAATAAAATGAATGAAAACCTACTCCGTGGCCTTGTCTGCCCTATCTCTAATGAAAAATTAGAATGGGACAAAGAGAGCAACCAATTAATCAACCGTAAGCTCAATATTGCTTACCCGATTAAAAATGGCATTCCTGAATTACTCCCTGAGGCAGGAAAATCTTTATAAAAATAGGGCTGATGTTATATCAGCCCTGTTTTTCAACATTTACAAAAAAACGTAAAAATTAAGCCGCTTGCTATCATATTAAGAAGCAAAAATGGCTCGCACTTTTTCCAAATCGTCTGGCGTATCTACGCCTACTTGTGGTGCCTCAATGGCTAATTCGAGGTGAATTTTCTCGCCATACCATAACGCACGCAACTGTTCTAACGATTCAAGCTGTTCCAACGCCGTGGGCTGCCAAGAAACATATTGTTTCACAAAACCTGCACGGTAAGCGTAAATACCAATATGGCGTAAGTAGCCATAAGTGACCACAAAAGCATCATCACAATCAGGAAAACTATCTCGGGCAAATGGGATAGCAGCACGAGAAAAATAGAGTGCCATACCATTTTTATCTGATACAGCCTTTACTACATTAGGGTTGAATAATTCCTCGCAGGTTTCTAGCTTCACACCAAGGGTTGCCATATTAACTTGATAAGCATCTAAATTGCGAGCGACTTGCTCAACAATCACGGGGGGAACTAACGGCTCATCGCCTTGAATATTGACGATGATTTCATTATCCGCAATCTGCATTTTTTCAATTACTTCCGCCAAACGCTCTGTGCCTGAATGATGTTTGTCTGAAGTCATACAAACTTCAGCCCCAAAGGCTTTTGCAGTAGCTTCAATTTCGGGATGATCTGTGGCAATAATTACACGACTTGCTCCTGCTTGTTGAGCCTTTTCCCACACGCGTTGAATCATTGGCTTGCCAGCAATATCCAATAGTGGTTTGCCAGGTAAGCGGCTAGAGGCGTAACGGGCTGGAATAATTACGGTAAATTTCATAATTCTGCCTTATGCTTCTTGAGCATCTAAGAAACGTTCTGCATCAAGGGCTGCCATACACCCTGTGCCAGCTGATGTAATTGCTTGACGGTAGTTGTGATCCATCACATCACCCGCTGCAAATACGCCTTCAACAGAAGTTGCTGTGGCATTGCCTTCTAAGCCTGATTTTACTTTGATATAACCATTTTCAAGCTCTAATTGACCATCAAACATCGCAGTATTTGGTGCGTGCCCAATCGCCACAAAGAAGCCATCTACCCTAATTTCTTCCATAAGTTCTGCTTTAGTCGATTTTAAACGTAAGCCTGTTACGCCCATATTATCGCCTAGCACTTCTTCTACCGTGCGGTCAGTGTGTAAAATGATTTTGCCTTCTTCGATACGTTTTTGTAGGCGGCCAAGTAAAATTTTCTCCGCACGGAAACTATCACGACGATGCACTAAATGCACTTCACTGGCTAAATTCGCTAAATAAAGTGCCTCTTCCACCGCGGTATTGCCTCCACCGACTACCGCAACAGGCTTGTTGCGATAGAAGAAACCATCACAAGTAGCACAAGCAGACACACCTCTGCCTTTAAATTGCTCTTCAGATGGCAAGCCTAAATATTTTGCAGAGGCCCCTGTCGCAATAATCAACGCATCACAAGTAAAGGTATTTAGATCCCCTTTTAACGTGAATGGGCGTTTAGAGAGATCAACGCTATGGATATGATCGAACACAATTTCAGTATCAAATTTTTCTGCGTGTTTAAGCATTTTATTCATTAATTCTGTGCCCGTAATTTGTTCAAATTCACCTGGCCAGTTCTCAATTTCATCCGTTGTGGTTAATTGCCCACCTTGTTGCATACCTGTTACTAATACTGGTTTTAAATTAGCACGAGCCGCATAAACTGCCGCCGTATAGCCTGCTGGGCCTGAGCCTAAAATTAATAATTTTGCATATTTAGTTGTCATAATAAATCCTTATTTTTACCGCTTTAGCTTTACAACAAGCGGTTATTTTTTGCCAAAATTTTGCAAATTAATATAAAAGTGAATAAAGCTGTCTTCTAAATTTCGGTACAATAGGATCTGTACCAAGTGCAGATAATATCGCTAAAAATTGCGTTTTTACCTCGCCATTCGCCACATTTAAGTCTGATTTTAACCAATCCAATAAGAGCGTGAGTGCTTCTTCATTTTTATGAGATTGATGTAATTGGTTCGCTAATTTTATCGCAATTTCAGGGGTTTTGTGTTGAGTATAATCTGCTTGAAGTTGTTGTAATTCGGGTGAATCATTTGCTTGCTCTAACAACTCAATCTGAGCTTGTAAACCATACCAACGGCTATCTCTATCTTGAATTGGAATTGCGTTTAGAATGTCGCGTGCAGGTTCAATGCTTTTCATTGCAATATAGGTTTCAGCATAAAGCAAGCCAAAATCACTGTTTTTCTTATCTGTCATTTCCCAAGCAGATTTCAAAAGAGGTAACGCTTCTTTATAACGCTCATCTTGCAGTAGCTCCAAAGCTTGATTAAATTTAAGATCTTCCTGTTTCGGCAAAATATTAGCAAGACGAATACGCAATTCTTGCTCGCTTATGACGCCTTGAATAGCATCAATCGGCTGACCATCCGAGAATAAATAAAGCGTTGGAATTTGTTGAATACGAAACTGTGCTGCTAACGCCTGTTGTTCATCACTGTTGATGGTTGCTAACAAAAATTGCTGAGGATTTTCATCAGCAATACGTCGAAGTGTAGCCTCCATTTCCAGTGAGGCAATCTCACGAGGCGAAATAAAAAGAAATACGGTCGGCATTTGCCCAGCCATACTCCAAACTTCACTAAAATTCTGTTCATTTACATTGACAAAATAATCCATACAAAACCTTCTTGAGCTAAAAAATGACGCTTTATCTATTAATAAGAAGTTTCAATAGGCAGTCCGTTTCGTTCCCACGCTTCAAAACCACCTTTTACGCTATAAACATTTTCAAAGCCCTGTTCAATCAAAAATTGAGCGGTACTCTGGCTACTCACACCGTGATAGCAAATGACTAAAACAGGCTCATCATAATCAACTTCATCTAAAAACTTGCCGTAACTTTGGTTTGTTAAATGAAACGCATCTTGTGGGTGGCTGTAAACATAACGACGTGCATCACGAACATCAGCAAGCACGGCTCCTTCGGTTTCCATTAATTCCCACGCTTGTTGCGGGGTAATTTCTTTAAACGTAACTTCTGGCATAAGTTATCCTCAATCTCACTAAAATGGTGACTATATCATAAAATCCCAAAAGGAATGGCTATTATTTCAAGTTGAAAATTCAATGTTTTCTATATATAATTAAGAACTATTTTCAAATGCACAGCGTATTAAAATTACCTTTTGAGGCTTACAAAATGAATCAATTATTTCAATTTTTAGAAAACTATACCGATCTTGTTATCTTAGGATTATTGGGCTTACTCAGTATTATTTGTGTGTGGAAAGCAATTGAACGTATTATGTTTTATTCCAAAGTTGATATCACTCAATACACTACATTAGAAGAGTTAGAAATTGATTTAACCCATAATCTCACCACTATTTCAACTATAGGCTCAAATGCCCCTTATATTGGTTTATTAGGAACAGTAATTGGTATTCTTTTAACATTCTACCATTTAGGGCAATCTGGTGGCGATATTGATGCAGCCTCAATTATGGTAAATCTTTCTTTGGCTTTAAAAGCAACGGCTGTAGGTATTTTAGTCGCAATTATTGCAATGGTTTTCTACAACGGTTTTGGTCGTAAAGTAGAAGAAAAAAAATTGAAATGGTTAGCACAACAAGCTAAAAAAGCTTAGTTTATTTTTATAACGAATAAGGCGTAACCAATGAAGAAATTTGATGAAATCAATATTATCCCTTTTATTGACATTATGTTGGTGCTACTGGCAATTGTTTTAGTCACCGCTTCTTTTATCTCTCAAGGTAAAATTCAAGTAAATGTGCCTAAAGCAACCTCTACTAAGCCAATGAAAGCGGATGATTTAGCAAAACTCTTAACTATTACAGCAGATAATCAATTTTTCTTTAATGATCAACCTATCACTAAAGAGCAACTCACTACAGAGGTTTCCACTTGGGATAAAACCCAAAAAGTTTCATTAAAAGTAGATGGTGCAGTAGCATTTGAGAAATTTGTTGAATTAACTGATTTATTATCTACGCATGAAATTAAAAATGTGGCAATTGTCACCCAAAAAGAGAGTTCTCCCAAAACTACACCTGCTCAAGCAGAACCAGAAAAGATACCTTAAATAGGACACAAGAATGAGAAAAAAACATTCCCATATTGGTCTTATCGTTTCTTTAGCTCTTCACGCCATATTGCTTGGTGGTGGCTTTTTTTGGTTGAAAGAACATCAACAAGAAAAAATGGCAGAACAAAATGTGTTATCTATGGAAATGGTCGCAGCTCTTTTAGAACAACCACAGGTAGCCACTGCACCAGAAACGCTCGAAGAGGTAAAGGAAGAGGTGAAAGAGGCTGAGGAAGAAAAAATCGCTCCTGAGCCAGAGCCCGAAGCTATTCCAGATCCAACCTTAAAACCTAAAGAAGAACCAAAGAAAGAAAAGCCCAAAAAACAAGAAAAACGTAAAGAATCACCTAAAAAGAAACCTAAACCAATTAAAGCATTAGAACGAGCTCCCGAGGCACAAAAAGGTATTGTAGCTAAAGCAATTCCTAGTGAAGTTCAAGGTGAAAAAGAGGTTAACGGTGCTGTTGGTGGGCAAAAAAATGGCTCTCTCAACTCAACTTCCACCACTGCAAATAATAGAGCAAATGGAGGAAATGCGAGTGAGATTTCTGCTTATAAAGTCTTATTACAGCGAGCATTACAGCGTAGAGCAAACAACTCTTACCCGCAACGCGAAAAGATGATGCGTAGAACAGGAACAGTCACGATCAAATTTAATATTTCGCCCTCTGGTTCAGTTTCAAATGTCTCTGTTGTTAATTCATCAGGCAATAGTAATTTAGATGCAGCGGCCGTTAAAAGTGCAGAAGGTTTAAGTGTATCCGCACCACCAGCTGGCTTCCCATCAAACATTACTGTACCCATTAAGTTTGAAATTCAATAATAATTACCCTCTAAAACAAATGCCCTCAAATAATTTTGAGGGCATTTTTATTCACGTTTAAAAGACTAGCTTTCGCCTAATAATTTAAGCTCACGCAATTTGACTTGGTTCTTTAGAATTTCAACTAATTCAGCTACCGCATAAACGCCTAAATCAGTTCCTGTACGAGTACGCACAGAAACTTTTCCCTCTGCGATCTCTTTATCTCCACAAACCAACATATAAGGTACACGACGTAGAGTGTGTTCACGCACTTTAAAGCCAACTTTCTCATTACGAAGGTCTGCTTTTACACGAATACCTGCATCCGAAAGTTGTTTTACCACTTGTTGTACATAATCTGCTTGGCTATCGGTAATATTCATCACTACCGCTTGAGTTGGAGCAAGCCACGTTGGGAAGAAACCCGCGTACTCTTCGGTGATGATACCAATAAAACGCTCAATTGAGCCAAGAATTGCACGATGGATCATTACTGGTGTACGACGAGCATTATCTTCCGCCACATAAGAAGCCTCTAAACGACCAGGTAAGGCAAAGTCTAGCTGTACCGTACCACATTGCCACTCACGACCTAAACAATCGCGTAATGCAAACTCAATTTTCGGACCGTAGAACGCCCCCTCACCTTCTTGAATTTGGTATTCTAAACCGTTATTGCGAAGTGCATTCGCTAACCCTTCTTCCGCCCTATCCCACATTGCATCATCACCAATACGATTTTCTGGACGAGTTGAAAGTTTCACAGCAATGTTAGTAAAGCCAAAGGTACTGTAAATGTCATACACCATTCTAATGCACGAAGTTACTTCAGATTCAATTTGATCTTCCGTACAGAAAATGTGGGCATCATCTTGCGTAAATCCACGCACACGCATTAAACCGTGTAAAGAGCCTGAAGGCTCGTTACGATGACAAGAACCGAATTCCGCCATACGAATCGGTAAATCACGGTAAGATTTCAAACCTTGATTAAAAATTTGAACGTGACCTGGGCAATTCATCGGCTTAATCGCATACTCACGGTTTTCAGATTGAGTAGTGAACATTAAATCTGCATAGTTTTGCCAGTGGCCTGTTTTTTCCCAAAGTACTCTATCCATCATAAATGGACCCTTTACTTCTTGGTAATCGTACTCTTTTAATTTGGTGCGTACGAAAGTTTCTAATTCACGGAAAATTGTCCAACCATCATTATGCCAAAACACCATACCAGGTGCTTCTTCTTGCATATGGTACAAATCTAATGCCTTACCGATACGGCGATGGTCACGTTTTGCCGCCTCTTCTAAACGCGTTAAGTATTCGCTCAACTGTTTTTTATCCGCCCAAGCTGTGCCGTAAATACGTTGAAGCATTTTGTTTTTACTATCGCCACGCCAATAAGCCCCTGCTACTTTTTGTAGTTTGAAATGTTGGCAGAAACGCATATTTGGCACGTGAGGACCACGGCACATATCAATATATTCTTCGTGATGATATAACGCTGGCGTCTCTGTGCGATCGATATTTTCATCTAAAATAGCCATTTTATATGGCTCGCCACGGCTTTCAAATGTATCACGAGCTTCTTGCCAACTTACTGGACGTTTAACAACATCATAGTTAGTTTTCGCCAGATCTAACATACGTTTTTCAAGAGCAGTAATATCTTCTTGTGTTAAAGAACGGTCTAGATCAACATCATAGTAGAAACCGTTCTCGATAGTCGGGCCAATAGCCATTTTGACATCGGGAAATAATTGTTTGATAGCGTGGCCTAATAAGTGAGCAGTTGAATGACGAATGATCTCTAAACCATCTTCATCTTTTGCTGTGATGATTTCAAGAGTGCTGTCTTCACTGATAATATCGCACGCATCACGACGCTCACCGTTTACACGCCCTGCAATCGTTGCTTTCGCAAGACCTGCACCGATAGATTGAGCAACTTCCATTACGGAAACCGAGTTCTCAAATGAACGTTGTGAACCATCTGGTAGAGTAATAATTGGCATAATAAATCCTTACAGTGGTAACCCATACGAGAGATTACTTGTTGAGTTTGATAATGAAAAAACCGCTTGCAAGCGGTTTGATTTTTGTGAACTTTTGCAGTGCTTATTATTTCCCTTACAAGTGGGGAATAAAAGCACTGGCATTCTAGCATAAAACAAATCAAAATTAAATTTTGCTATTTTCAGATTTTTCTTGCTCTGTTTCTTGCTCTTCTTCAAGTGTCTCCAACTGAGCTTGGTATTCCTGCACCACTTCTTCATCAAATGGAATAAGCTCTTCTTCAACTGTTTCAATCTCTTCCAACGGGCTTGCTGTTGCAATTGGGGTGGCATATTGCATCTCTGCACGTTCCGCTTTTGGAATGGGTTTAGTTAAGAAAGCACAGATTAATAACATCAACGAACACAGTCCAAAGAGTGAATAAAAACCATATTCAGCAGAAAGTGCCATTGCAAAACCGATAAGTGGTGGTGCGGCTAATGCTCCCATACCATAACAAAATAGCAAGCCTCTGCTTACCTCAACGGTGTTCATATTATTGGGTAGCTCATCGTTGGCACGAGCAATACTTAACGCATATAAACTAAATAAACTACAGCCAAATAAAAAAGCGATGATGTATTGTACCCAAGCGGTCATATTTTCTTGAAAAATTGCAAATAGCCCTGCGAGTGAGGTTATAGTTGCAATTATTGCACAAGATAAAATGATATTACGTCTGCCAATACGGTTTGATAACATTGCCATTGGAATCTGGCTAATAAAACCACCTATCATTGATATCATTAAATAGAGTGAAATTTCGCTTAACGAAAAGCTAAATTTCAGCAAAAATACTGACACCATCGTAAAAAAACCATTTACCAACATTCCGCTAATAAAACTCGTAGCTAGGGCTAACGGCGAAATTGCAAACAATTTAGGAATGCTGATGCGTTCACGAGCTGGAATATCGGGCTGAACCATTTTAGTCAGTGCGATTGGAATCATCGAGATCACAACTAAAATGGTCGATAAGGTAAAAATATTTTGGCTACTAAGTTCCAAGCTTAATAAGCTTACCCCTAAAATAAAAGCAAAATAGAAAATGATATTATAGGTAGCAAGCACTCTACCTCTGGTATCCAGATTGGTTTTTTCGCTCAGCCAGCTTTCAACCAATAACAATAAACTATAATGACAAAATCCTAAAATGATGCGTAATACACCCCAGCTCCATAAATTATCTACCATCATATGGCTTAATGCAGCAATAGCAAAAATAGCACAAAACACGCTAAATGAGCGTATATGCCCAACACTTGACACAATACGGTGAGCAAAAATCGTACTTAAAGCTGCCCCAATAAAGAAAGCAGCATTGAGTAAACCGATAACAATATCCGTCACCCCCATTTCGGCAAGTTTGATCCCCGCTGAGTTTAGAAATAAACCATAACCGAAAAATAGAAAAAAGATACCTGAATAAAGGGAGTAAAATTTAGTGCTATTCAATGAATTCTCCTTAAAAGCAATTTGCTATTGTGCAGCCCATTATTGTACCGAGTTAGCAGATTTTAAGCAAAAAAGTGATAATATAGAAAGAGAAAATAACTTTTTGCTATTTTGCTAAGATGCTTAAATTCAGAGTTTTGAAAAATAATGAAGAAATGTGAATATCAAAAATAGGACAATCAAAATTTATCAGAAAAGGCTTTGCCACAAACAAAGCCTTTATAACGATTAGAGTTTAGAGAAAAATTTATAGCTTGGGCTGACTAAAACACTTGCCAGCAAAGCCTTAATCACACCGCCTAAAATAAATGGATATAAGCCAGCTTGTAACACCGTACCTTCTGGTACAAAGAAAGAAAGCTGAGCTAAGCCAAAAGCAAAGGTAATTACACTAGCAATTAACGCCACAAATAAGCTTTTCCAGAACGAGTTTAATACACCTTTATCACTATAATAACCTAAAAAATATGCAGTTGGGATATAGCCTAATAAATAACCGCCAGTTGGGCCAAAGAAGTGATGGAAACCTGATGCACCGCCTGCAAAAACAGGTAAGCCAATAGCACCTTCAAAGAGATAAAGTAGAACCGCTGCGGTTGCGGCTTTACGCCCCATAGCAAAACCAACAACCGTTAACGCAAGTGTTTGACCGGTAATTGGCACAGGGTACATCGGCACAGAAATTTGAGCAAAAATGGCAAGCAAGGTTGCACCAATAAAGGTTTTCAACCAAAATGCCGTTGTACTATTAGCTTCTAGCCAACGTTTGGTTTGAGTTAATTGAGTGGCGAACATAATGTCTCCTTAAATGAAATATGATGGAATGTTCGCAAGGGATTATATAGGAAGATATATTTTGAGCAAATGTAAATTTGAAATGGTAAAACCAGTTTATATTTATTCTGATGATGGCGTTAGCGAAATGGGTGTTCAATCATTGCTATTAGCGGTAGAACAGCATTTACAACGCCCAACTCGTCTTATCAACGCTGAGCAAATTATTCAAGGCAAATTAGCCAATAGCTGTTTATTGATTATGCCCGGCGGCGCCGATTTACCTTACTGCCAAAAATTAAACGGAGAAGGCAATCGCTATATTCGCCATTTTATTGAGCAAGGTGGAGCTTATCTCGGCATCTGTGCTGGAGCCTATTATGGCTGTGCTGAATTAGATTTCAAAGGGCTTAACTATAGCGTAAAAGGCAGCCGAGAGCTTGCTTTATTTGACGGTATGGCAAAAGGCAGTCTACCCCAATTTACCCACGGGCAGCTGTATGATGAAGGAATTCAAAGCAAGTCGATGGTTGAAATAACACTTGCAGAAGGTGGAAAAACCCCTTTTTATTATCATGGTGGTTGCTGCTTCAAACCAAACCCAACAGCCGCTTACCGCCCATTAGCTTACTATCCTGATGGTTCATTAGCAATAATAGAGGGCCAACTAGGAAAAGGCTATTACTTATTATCGGGGGTGCATTTTGAGTTACAAGCGGTCATTTATCAGCAAAAAATGGTAAATTGTTGTGAAAATCTTGAAATAAAAGCACAAGAAGAAGCAATTTATGCTTATTTTAATACCAATTACGGAGAGCAAATTTGGCAATATCTACACAACAAGCTCAATTAAGATTAAGAAAATAAACCTTCGCTATTTTGCCAAATGGTTTCTGCAATAACAGTTGGCGACTCGTGTCTTAATTGGCATAAGCTAGAAAAAATTTCGATAAGTCGCTCAGGTCGATTAGGCTGACCTTGAAAACCAAAGACAGGCATATCAGGAGAATCGGTTTCAAGCAGCAAGCTGTTTAACGGTAATTTTCGGATTGCTTCACGTGTTTTGTTTGCTCGTTGATAAGTTATTGTTCCCCCAACTCCTATTTTATAGCCAAGATCCACAAAGCGTTTTGCCTGCTCATAGCTACCAGCAAAACCGTGAACCACTCCATTTTTTGAGAGCTGAGCTTTTTTCAAAAATACAAATAATTGGTCGTGGCTTTTTCGTGAATGGAGGTTCACAGGTAACTTGAATTTTTGAGCAAATGAGAGCTGTGCCTCTAAAAATGAGCACTGTTTTTTCCATAATTCAGGGGAAGAAACTTCTGCCACGGCTTTTTCTAAGCCAATTTCGCCAATCGCAGTACATTGCGGCTCTTTTAGACTCAACGCATTTTCCAATAAATCTAAATCTGAAAGGCAATGTTCTTGAATATAGAGCGGATGCAAACCTAAACCATAAACAATATTTTCTGGCTTTTCATTAGCACAAGCGGTTACTTTTTCAAAATTTTTTGCAAACACAGAAACTACTAATATTTTTTCCACTTGATATTTTTGAGCATTTTCTACCAACGTAGAAATACTTAAATTAAGGCTTTCTGCAAGATAATCCAAGTGAGTGTGAGTATCAAAAAATCGCATAATCAAAGTCGTATAACCAAAAAAGTGGGGACTTATTGTCCCCACTTTTGCATTTTTAATCAAGTTTAACTGGTTGCTAACTCATCTTTATCACTTACATTATATGGTTTAAGTAACGTGAAGAAGCAGATGATACACACCACCGTAATCACTAAGCCAATGTACACCGATAATTGGTAATCTAAACCGAAGCCGATTTTGTTATAGGCTAGGTAAGTTGCACAGACGGCTGTGATAAACCACGCAGGAATCGAACATACCCAGTGGAATTTGTTATAACGATATAAGTAACCTGCGGCTGTCCATAACATTACCATTGCTGTCATTTGGTTTGCCCAAGTGAAGTAACGCCATAACACGCTAAAATCCAATTTTGATACAATAAAGCCAAGCACAAATAATGGAATAGCAATGTATAAACGTTTTGCAAACGTACGTTGCTCTAAGTTAAAGATTTCTGCTAATTGTAAACGTGCTGCACGGAATGCGGTATCGCCTGAAGTAATTGGTAATACAACCACACCTAATACTGCGAAGATACCACCGATAAAGCCTAAGAAGTGTAATGAACTGTCATATACCACTTTAGAAGGAGAACCTGCAGAAATTGCATCTTGTAATGCTTGCGGATTTTCATAGAATGAAAGACCTACTGCACACCATACTAATGCAATTACACCTTCAGTAATCATTGCACCATAGAAAATAAAGCGACCTTCTTTTTCATTTTGTGCACAACGTGCCATTAATGGAGTTTGTGTTGCGTGAAAACCTGATAACGCACCACAAGAAATCGTTAAGAATAATAAAGGCCAAATTGGTACATCACCTTTTACTTGGAAATTTTGCGTGAATTTTTCCCACGTTAAGCCTTGACCATCAGCATTTACAGTACGGAAGAAGTCAATTGGATCTGCTACACTTAAATGGGCACTGACTAAACCATACACCATCCCAACAGACATAAAGAGTAATAACGCGCCAAAGATTGGGTAGATACGACCAATAATTTTATCCACAGGTAATAATGTTGCTAAGATGTAGTAAGCAAAAATAATGATGGTCCAAACAGAGATTACCGCTGCTTTATCCATTCCCCAAACTGTTACACCACCTGACGCAACAGCTTCTTGCATAGCCTCAACATTGCCTAATTCCATTGCACCTTGAGTTGCACCCGCAATATCCATTGTAATCGTTGATAATAATTGGGCTGGGCTTGCAACAAATACTACCCCTACTAATAAAAGTAAAACTAATGCCATCACGTTAATGAAGAATTTTACTGGACGGCCTAAGAATTGACCAGCAAGATTTGGCATAGTTGCACCACCATTGCGGATACTTAACATACCACAGAAATAATCGTGCACGGCACCTGCAAAAATACAGCCAAGCACAATCCAAAGCATTGCGACTGGTCCGTATAACGCACCTAAAATCGGACCAAAAATCGGGCCTGTACCTGCAATATTTAATAATTGAATGAGCCAAATTTTCGTTTTAGACATTGGCATATAGTCCACACCATCTCTCATTGAGTTAGCAGGTGTTACCTTACTTGGATTAATCACGAAGATTTTTTCAATGATTTTTCCGTAAGTAAAATAGCCAAGTACAAGTACGGCTACACAGAAAAAGAACCATAACATAATAGAAATCCTATAACCTATAAATGAATGAAGAAAGATTTTTAGTATAAATACTAAAAAGTCGTGCCATTTTAAGTAGGAGTATGATTAAAGTAAAATAAATTGTGAGATTTGTGTGAAATATTTTGTCAGAAATGTGAACTATGTCAAAAATTCCCTGCATACTTTGACATTAATACGACACTTTGAACCACTTACCGTGTAAAAGAAAATCTTTTCCTCTGGTTTGAAAGGTTATAAATAGTCTTTCTCATCACATTGTTTTCTAAGAGAAATTTGATTTGATTATTAAAGTCGTCCCATCTTTGTATATAATTAACACATAGAATAACAAATATGGTAAACTATCTGCCTATATTCCAACTTGATACAACTATTCTCTTCTATTTAAAGTAGATTTTTTTAATGATATAGTACATCCAATTATTACGATGATTGCTCCAAATACTTGTAATAGGGTTATTGTTTCTCCTAATGTGATATATCCTATAAATGCGGTAGATAATGGTATCAGTAATTGTATTATATTAAATGTCACAACCCCTTCTTTTTGGACAATATAAAAAGCCATTAACATTCCTGTTAACATACCATATATTCCAGCAAGGCTTAAGCCAATCAGAAGGCTAGAGGGAACACTATTAAGTTCCAGTATAGTGTTAGTTTCAATAGATATTATAAGATAAATAAGTCCTGATAAAGTAGCAGTAGAAGCACTTATCACAATTGCGTGCAGGTTTTTTGATACTTTTTTTACAATAAGATTTTGGACAGATTGTATAAGTATAGCTATGCTCAGAAATAGACTACCTTTGATAAAATCATTTCCATCCAAAGAGCTGCCATTATTAAAAACAAAGATCAATGAACCTAAAATTGAAAGTATCGCACCTAATACAAACCACCAACTTTTTACTTTTTCACGCTCATCCTTGTAGAAAATTGCAGCCATACTTACGGCAAGAGGCATAGCAATTATTCCAAAAATACTTCCAGCTAATGCTGAAGTATATTTTATTCCATTAATAAAAAAGAACATATTTAAAGTCATAAAAAAACCAAGAATAATTAGCCAAGATATTATTTTGGGATTTATTATGATTTTTCTTATCTCATTCCTAAATCTTAATATACATATGAAAACGAACACTAATCCACCAGATAAAAATCTAACTGCATTATTATTAATTGTTTCAAAATGTATACTCATATATCTCATTATAGGAAAACCTAATCCCATCAATAATATATATGTTATAGCCAATATAATTCTTGCATTCATATTCTATCCCTAGAGATTAAAGGTTATTTGGAATTAATTTGCCTCATACATCAGGAGATTGAGTTGAACTTCTATATAAGAAATCTCACTCAGCTACGATTACTTTCAAATTAAAAGTATAAATGATGTAAAAAACAAATCAATTTTACTTTTTCGAAAGAGAGATGATGATCACAAAATTTTTACTTTTCCAAGTAAATCAGAATAAAGAAGCGAAAAGCAAGAAAATTATCGCCTCTACTATTCATAAGCAGCAGAGGCAATAAATATAGATAAAGATTACAAGAAAGAGAAATTCTACTTTACAGTTTTGATGAAGACATAAATTGTAGGATCTTCGTTTCAATACCTTTTGCATCTAAACCGAGATCGGCATAAGCCTCTGCTTGCGTCGATTGTGGTACGAAGAAATCAGGAATACCAAGCATTACAAGCGGTCGAATTTTGCAAATATTTTGCAAATATTCATTCACAGAACTGCCTGCCCCACCCTGAATGG
This sequence comes from Mannheimia pernigra, assembly GCF_013377995.1. Taxonomy (NCBI): domain Bacteria; kingdom Pseudomonadati; phylum Pseudomonadota; class Gammaproteobacteria; order Pasteurellales; family Pasteurellaceae; genus Mannheimia; species Mannheimia pernigra. The sequence goes on along the minus strand of NZ_CP055305.1, from coordinate 1,049,541 downwards.
CATTTTCTTCAAGCGTAACGAGAAGCTCATATGAGTCTGCCATTTTTTGGAGTAACTCTTCATCAAGTGGCTTAACAAAACGCATATCTACAAGGGTATAGTTGTGTTTTTCTGCCACGATTTTTGCTTCGTCTAATAATGATCCAAAGTTTAGAATGGCGACTTTTTCTCCTTCATAGATTACTCTGCCTTTACCCACTTCCAATTTTTGCATTGAGTGCAATTCTACCCCTTTTGCATTACCACGAGGATAGCGAATAGCGGTTGGTGTATTCATTGTGTAGGCAGTATAAAGCATTTGACGCATTTCATTTTCATCGCTCGGTGCCATAATCGTCATATTCGGAATACAACGCATAAAGCTCAAATCGAACGCCCCCTGGTGGGTTTGCCCATCTGCCCCCACAATACCGGCTCGGTCGATGGCAAAAATCACTGGCAAGTTTTGAATTGCCACATCATGAATAAGTTGATCGTAAGCCCGTTGCAAAAAACTGGAATAAATTGCGACAACGGGCTTATAGCCTGCAATCGCCAAACCTGCCGCAAAGGTAACGGCGTGTTGTTCGGCAATTGCTACATCAAAATATTGTTCTGGAAAACGTCTAGAAAACTCCACCATACCAGAGCCTTCACGCATTGCTGGAGTAATGCCGATCACCTTTTCATCACGTTCTGCCATTTCGCATAACCAATTACCAAAAATATTAGAATATGTTGGTAATGCTTTCAATTTTGGTAGTTCATCAATAGTTGGATCGAACTTTGGCACACCGTGGTAGCCAATTGGATCATTTTCCGCAGGACTATAACCTTTACCTTTTTTCGTACGAATATGCAAAAATTGTGGCCCTTTCAACTCACGCATATTGCTTAGCGTTTTCACTAATTCTTCAATATTATGACCATCAATAGGCCCAATATAGTTAAAGCCCAATTCTTCAAATAACGTGCTTTCTGGTGAGAAGATAACACCTTTCATATGCTCTTCACTTTTTTTCATAAAATTTTTGATAGTGGGTACTTTATCAAGAATTTTTTTACTGCCATCACGCACAGAGGTATAAAGTGAGCTAGAGAAAATGCGAGCAAGATGATTATTTAATGCCCCAACATTCTCTGAAATTGACATTTCATTATCATTTAAGATAACTAACATATCAGTATGCAATGAACCTGCGTGATTTAATGCTTCAAATGCCATACCAGCAGTAATAGCACCATCACCAATTACACAAACCGTTTTTCGTCCTGCATTTTCCTTTTCAGCCACAACTGCGATACCCAAGCCAGCACTAATGGAAGTAGAAGAATGCCCCACACTTAGCACATCATACGGACTTTCTTCTCGCCAAGGGAAAGGGTGAATACCATTTTTTTGGCGAATAGTATGCATTTGCTCACGGCGACCCGTTAAGATTTTGTGAGGATAAGCCTGATGACCCACGTCCCAAATTAGTTGGTCAAACGGGGTCTGATAAACATAATGTAAAGCAACTGTAAGCTCGACCACGCCTAAACCAGAGGCTAAATGACCGCTTGTTCGGCTCACAGACTCCAGCAAATAGGCACGCAGTTCATCAACCACCTCTTGCAGTTTGTCTGTCGGGAGCAAACGTAAGTCTTCAGGGGAGTTGATTTCATTTAACAGAGGATACTTCTTTTCCATCATATTTATTCCCACAATGCTATTTACAATAACTCAATGATATTGTTATAAATTAAGCTTTTAGCTCTTCAGTTAAAGTTGGCTGAATACTGTTTAAAATTTCTTTTACAACACGGCCATTACCAACCACTAAGTTGCCTGATTTTAAATAATCCGTTCCACCAACAAAGTTAGTCACAATTGCACCAGACTCACGTGCAATTAGCTCACCTGCAGCACAATCCCAAGGTTTTAAACCAATTTCAAAAAAACCATCTACTCTGCCTGCAGCAACATACGCTATATCTAGTGCAGCCGAGCCAGTACGGCGAAAATCAGCAACACCATTGTTCATTAACGCTTCAAGCATATTTAAATGAGCCGCACGGTGTCTTAACACTTTAAAAGGAAAGCCTGTGGCTAATACCGCACCTTTTAAATCACGGCGTTCTGCATCAATACGTAAACGGAACTCGTTTAATTTTGCCCCTTCGCCACGCACGGCAGTGAAAAGTTCATTACGGATAGGATCGTAAACCACCCCTACGGTTGTACGGCCATTTTCACGAATGGCAATAGAAACCGAGAAATGCGGTAAGCGTTTTACGAAGTTGGTTGTACCATCTAATGGATCAATTACCCATTGCACGTTTTCATTGCTACCGTTTAGCACGCCAGACTCTTCTGTTACGATTGAGTGATCAGGGTAAGATTTGCGGATCACATCAATAATTGCAGCTTCTGCGACTTTATCAATTTCTGTGACATAATCATTTGTATTTTTTTGTGACACTTGCGTATCTTGAGGCGATTGCTCATAGCCTTTGGCAATAATATTGCCTGCTTTTCGTGCAGCACGAATAGCAATATTTAACATTGGGTTCATATTTCCACCAGATTTTAAAGAACAATTAAGAACTCAGGATTATAAAGAAAGTAGCTTCATAAAGAAATAACAAGCGGTCGTTTCTGAGAAAAAATTTGCAAAAAACTCGCATTTTCTAACCGCTTGCAATTCGGATTCGCTATAATAAGCTCAATTTTAACCACTGTTTAGGCATAAAAATGAAATTTAAAGAAAATAATGCACCTCGCTTTAAAACTAGAGAGGAGAAGAGAACAAATGAACGCAACCCTCGCTTTTCAGAAAAAGGAAAAGCGCAAGGCTTTGAACATAAGAACGAACGAAATGATAACCGCAAAGCTCACTTTCAACGTGAACGCCCTGAGCAGACCTATCCAACCGAAGGCAGAAAACCGTATGGCGAAGGCAGAAAACCGTATGGCGAAGGCAGTGTAAAAATTTGGGTAAAAGGTGGCAATAATTCAAGCAAAGAGAAAAAAACAGGTCCACTTTCTCCACGTGCTCCAGAAAAAATTAAGAAAAACCGCTTAGAAGAGATGAAAGTTTATGGCGAAAATGCTTGCCTTACCTTGTTCCAGCAGCGTCCTGACGCGATTGTGCGTTTATGGGCAACGGTGGAAGGGGCGAAAAAGCTTGGCGAAATGATGAGCTATTTGGCGGAAAACAAAAAAGCCTACCACGTTATCGATCGTGAAGAAATGGAGCGAGTCACCAGCACAGAACACCACGGCGATATGTGTTTGTTAGTGAAAAAATCGCCCTCATTCGTGTTAGAGGGGTATTTACAAGTACCGAAAAAACAAGATTGTTTGGTATTGTTAGATGGTGTAAATAATGCACAAAATGTTGGGGGAATTATTCGTACCTGTGCGTTTTATGGTGTGAAAGGAATAATCACAGAAAATGTAGATAGCCTGAATTCAAGTGCTACCGCTCGTGTAGCAGAGGGCGGTTTAGAGTTTGTGCGAGCGTTAGAAACTAAAAACAAGCAGATTGCTTTGGTGCAACTTCGCCAAGCAGGTTATCAAATTGTGCATTTAACTCGTCATAAGCAAGCTCCCTCTTTAACTAAAACGAAATTGGCAGAGAAAGTGGTATTTGTATTAAGCGAAACAACAGCGAGTGAAATTGCTTATGCAGACGATACCACTATTCAGCTTTCCTTTAGTAATCCGTTAAATAGCGGCTTGAATGTCGCTGTCAATACTGGTATTTTGCTTAACCAATGGTATCAAACCCATATTCTCTAAGCTGATAATAGGAATAGAAAATGAACCAACAAAAACCATTTGAAGTAATTGCCATTGTTGGTACTCCTCGCCACGATAGTGCTTTTGAAACCCATTTGGCCGTTTATAATTGGCTAAAAGATCGTGAGTATAAGATCTTGGTTGAAAAGAATGTAGCAAAACAGATAGCTCTCGAAGAGAGCTACACTTTAGATGAAATCGGGCAACGTGCCGAATTAGTGATTGTGATTGGGGGAGATGGCAATATGCTTGGTATTGCACGTGCTTTGGCGAAATATCAAGTGCCGCTCATTGGCATTAATCGTGGCAATTTAGGTTTTTTAACCGATATTGCCCCTCAAACGGCTTTTGAGCAACTTTATAGTTGCTTGGTTAAAAATGAATATGTGATTGAAGAACGCTTCTTGTTAGAGGCTTATATTGAGCGTAATGGTAAGATTATTTCGTTAAATAATGCATTAAATGAAATTGTCGTTCACCCAACACAAGTTGCTCGCATTATTGAATTTGAAGTTTATATTGATGGTAAATTTGCTTTTTCACAACGAGCAGATGGGTTAATTGTTGCAACACCAACTGGCTCAACCGCTTACTCGCTTTCTGCAGGAGGCCCAATTCTTACCCCAAATATGAACGCAATCGCACTTGTCCCAATGCACCCCCATACGCTGTCGGCTCGTCCTTTAGTGATAGATGGTGACAGCCAAATTTCACTCCGTTTTGCTAAATATAATACCCCTGATTTAGAAGTGATTTGTGATGGGCAAGTAAAGATGAGTTTTACCCCCGAAGATCGGGTATTGGTAAGAAAAAGTGCAGACAAGTTACAATTATTACATTTGAAAGATTATAATTACTTTACTGTGTTAAGCTCTAAATTAGGCTGGGCGAGCAAATTGTTTTGAAGCCCCAAATAATATTCTATTACGTTGTGGGTTTATTGATACAAATTGGTACAAGCGGTTCTTTTTGCGGGAAAATTTGCAAATCAATATGAATTTTATTCATAATCTTCTCAAAAACATATCATTTTTCTTCAAGAAAAATTTATGGTTCAATAAGCTCATCTCAAAACAATAATAACACAAGGAAAATGTAAGATGACTACAGATTTTAAATGCCAAGTTCACACAATCGAATTCGATGAAAACTATGAGCCAGCTCACAGCACTCGTTTAACAACCAACTTTGCTAACCTTGCACGTGGTAAAAACCGCAAACAAAATTTGCAAAATGCTATTGCAATGATCAACAATCGTTTTAATGATTTGGCGAACTGGGACAACCCAAATGCTGATCGCTATTCAGTAAAATTAGATATTGTATCAATGGATATTGATGTTGAAGGCAAGGGGCAATTTTTCCCTGCTATTGAATGGTTAAAAACTTATGTGATCGATCATAAAACAGGAAAGAAAATTGATGGCATCGTGGGTAATAACTTCTCTTCCCATGTACGTGATTACGATTTCAGCGTTTTACTCAACGATTACAATAAAGATAAACCAAGTTTCAGCGTGCCAGAAGGCTATGGTGAATTACATGGCAAATTGTATAAGCATTTGCTTAATTCACCAGAGTACAAAGCCAAATTCCAGAAACCACCAGTAATCTGTTTAAGCGTGGCAACCATTCGCACTTACCACAAAACCACGAATATTCATCCAATTTTAGGCGTAGAATATGTGCAAAATGACTATTCATTAACTGATGACTACTTTGCTAAAATGGGCTTATCGGTGCGCTACTTTATGCCACCAAAATCAGTTGCTCCGTATGCTTTCTATTTTGATAGTAATGCCGATCTGTTAAATGATTACACTAATCTGGAATTGATAAGCACAATAGCAACAATGGAAGCATTTCAAAAAATTTATCGTCCAGAAGTATATAATGCAAACTCAGTTGCAGGACAAGTTTACAAAGCAAGCTTAACTTATAATGATTACTCAGTCACAAAAGTAGAGTATGATCGTGAAGAGCGTACTCAATTAGCAATTAAGCAAGGTAAATATACCGAAGAGCATTTCATCAAACCATATAAAACAATTTTAGATGCTTGGATGAACGAAAAATAGTACGATTAGCCATCGTATGTGGGCGGGTACAGGACCCGCCCATACGCATTTTTATATAGGAAGAACATATGAGCAAAATTTTATTACCCACTTCTACTGCAGGCAGCTTACCAAAACCAGCTTGGCTTGCTGAGCCTGAAAAACTCTGGTCTGAATGGAAATTCAGCGGCAGTGAATTACGACAAGCAAAAAGAGATGCACTTTTAGTTTCACTTGCTGAGCAAACGGCAGCAGGTATTGATATTGTAAGTGATGGCGAACAAACTCGTCAGCATTTTGTAACCACCTTCATTGAACATTTAGACGGCGTAGATTTTAACAAACGTGAAACCGTCCGTATTCGCAACCGTTACGATGCCAGTGTACCCACTGTAGTTGGTGCAGTTTCTCGCCCTAAATCAGTATTTGTTGAAGATGCAAAATTCCTGCGTGCACATACCAATAAGCCAATTAAATGGGCACTACCAGGACCAATGACAATGATTGACACCTTATATGATGCACATTATAAAAGCCGTGAAAAATTAGCTTGGGAATTTGCCAAAATTCTCAATGAAGAAGCTAAAGAGCTAGAAGCAGCAGGGGTAGATATTATTCAATTTGACGAGCCTGCATTTAACGTATTTTTTGAAGAATTAAACGATTGGGGCGTTCGCACACTGGAACGAGCTATTGAGGGCTTAAAATGCGAAACTGCTGTACATATCTGCTATGGTTACGGTATTAAAGCGAACACTGATTGGAAACAAACGCTTGGTTCAGAGTGGCGTCAATACGAGGAGAGCTTTCCAAAACTGCAACAATCAAAAATCGATATTATCTCACTTGAATGTCAAAACTCACGTGTGCCAATGGATTTAATTGAGTTAGTACGTGGTAAAAAAGTGATGTTAGGTGCAATTGATGTCGCCACCAATGTTATCGAAACGCCAGAGCAAGTGGCAGACACATTGCGTAAAGCATTGCAATTTGTTGATGCAGATAAACTATACCCTTGTACTAACTGCGGTATGGCACCACTTTCTCGTGAAGTCGCTCGTGGCAAGCTCAATGCACTTAGTCAAGGTGCAGCGATAATTAGAGCAGAATTGGTGGGCTAGAAAAGCAAAACTTACTATCTTACAAGCGGTCATATTTTCTTATAAAGTTGCAATTTCTAGGCTGACTTTAGTAAATAAAATTAAAGGAGCATTCTCAACAAATGGAGGATACTCCTTAATTTTTACTTAGTCTAAAATACTAATAGCAATTACCAATGCAAGCCTACACTACCACCCAAGGTCACATCACTCGCAGTATTAATACCGGCACCTAATTTAATATGAACTTGGTTATTATCAGAAGAGCGAGCATAACCTACTGCAACTGCTGATTGTCCTTTATAGTTGGCTAATGAAGCTGATAACGCACTTTTCCCAGCACCACTTGAGACTTGTAACATCCCTAGTGCCGATGCACCCGCAATACCTGCTCTTAACTCTTGATTCATTTGGTTTAATTGACCTTTAACATTGCGAATTTCTTGAGCAGTTTCTTCAACATAATTTTTAACCCGCTTGAGCTGACGAACATTCACTACATCGGTATCATTAATACCATCAACAACTTGAGCAATCCTTTGGCTACCTGCATTAATGCCAGCCTGATTAATCTCTAAATCATTCACTTTTACACTGTTGAATGAAACATTATCAGCCGTTGAAATGGTAAAAGAACGATATCCATTTGGGTGATTTTCTTCTTTCACACTAATATTCTTTCCTGCTTTTACATCTACTAAAGCAGGATCACCTTTATCACCTTTCAAACCTTGTAAACCTTGCTCTCCTCGCTCCCCCTTATCACCTTTCAAACCCTGTAAACCTTGCTCTCCTCGCTCCCCCTTATCACCTTTCAAACCCTGTAAACCTTGCTCTCCTCGCTCCCCCTTATCACCTTTCAAACCCTGTAAACCTTGCTCTCCTCGCTCCCCCTTATCACCTTTCAAACCCTGTAAACCTTGCTCTCCTCGCTCCCCCTTATCACCTTTCAAACCCTGTAAACCTTGCTCTCCTCGCTCTCCCTTATCACCTTTCAAACCTTGTAAACCTTGCTCTCCTCGCTCTCCCTTATCACCTTTCAAACCTTGTAAACCTTGCTCTCCTCGCTCTCCCTTATCACCTTTCAAACCTTGTAAACCTTGCTCTCCTCGCTCCCCCTTATCACCTTTCAAACCCTGTAAACCTTGCTCTCCTCGCTCTCCCTTATCACCTTTCAAACCTTGTAAACCTTGCTCGCCTTTTTCTCCCCGCCTTCCAGATGAGGCTGTAATCGAAGAGAGACTATCAATTACAGCATAGAGCTGGCTTCCATTTACAGCATCGGTACTGGTGGCAGAAATTCGACCAGCAGCAACGTTAGTAATAGTGCGAGTTTCTTTATTAGCATCATCGTTCGGCAACACATGAACAACTGGTGGTAGTTCACCATCAAAAGAAAGAATCTCTGGCCTATAGGTAGGCACATCTACGGAGCTATCATCAACAACAAAAGGAACAGGGACAGCATCAACGTTATAAATAGTAGAGCTTACAGTCCCAGTAGCATCAGGATAACTTACCGTTGATTTGCCACCAATACTTACAGTACCAGAAGCTACGCCACCAGCAAATTTATAAACCTTTCCGTTAATCTCTATTTCAGATGTACTAACAGCATTTTCAGAAATAGCGTTTTGTCCTAACGCAACAGAGTTTTCCGCACTAGCCCAGGCATTTTCACCAATAGCTATTGAACCTGCTCCATAAATATTATCGACATAGGCATTTCCTCCAATAGCAATACTTCGAACAGCAAGAGCCCCACTACTCTCTTTATTTTTATTATATTTAGAAAAAGAATCTACATTCACATACTCATTAGCATAAGAAGCTGATGACAAAGACAAAATAATACCACTAACCAAAACAGTTAATAGTTTGAGAGAAATTGGTTTAGATTGATTGATTGATTGATTGATTGATTGATTGATTGATTGATTGATTGATTGATTGATTGATTGATTGATTGATTGATTGATTGATTGATTGATTGATTGATTGATTGATTGATTGATTGATTGATTGATTGATTGATTATGGTTCACAATTACTCCAGACAAGTCAAAGTTTTTATTGAAATTTAATATTCCAATTATTCATTAATTCTTATTATACTAGTATAAATTAGCGATGGAATAATATAAATAAAAAATAGTTAAATTCTACTTTTAAAAAAAGAGATGACTTAATAGTATCACTCTAACAAGCGGTCATTTTTTCAAAAAATTGGTAAATATGCTACTAACTCCATTAGCTTTATAATTCACCTGACTGCGGAAATAAATACTATCCATTAGCCTTAAAAATGCGTAAAATAATAGCAATTTAACTTACGCAAACGTTTACTTAAGCTTTAAAGGAGTCCAACAATGTTAAAACGTGATATGAATATCGCAGATTATGATGCTGTTTTATGGCAGGCTATTCAAAATGAAGATCGCCGTCAAGAAGAGCATATTGAGTTAATTGCGTCAGAAAACTACGCAAGCCCACGTGTAATGCAAGCTCAAGGCTCACAATTAACCAATAAATATGCAGAAGGTTATCCTAATAAACGTTATTATGGCGGTTGTGAATATGTAGATATTATTGAACAGTTAGCAATTGACCGTGCAAAAGAATTATTTGGTGCAGATTATGCTAACGTACAGCCACATTCTGGCTCACAAGCAAATGCTGCTGTATATATGGCATTATTAAATCCAGGCGATACCATTTTAGGTATGAGTTTAGCTCATGGTGGTCATTTAACCCACGGAGCTTCCGTTAGTTTCTCTGGTAAAGTCTATAAAGCAGAGCAATATGGCATTACTGCTGAAGGTTTCATCGATTACGATGCTTTGCGTAAACAAGCACAAGAAGTTAAACCTAAAATGATTGTGGCAGGTTTCTCTGCGTATTCCCAATTGATTGATTGGGCAAAAATGCGTGAGATTGCTGATGAAGTAGGGGCTTACTTATTTGTGGATATGGCACATGTTGCAGGCTTAATTGCGGCTGGTGTTTATCCAAACCCGCTTCCATATGCACACGTTGTTACCACTACAACGCATAAAACATTAGCTGGTCCTCGTGGTGGTTTAATTTTATCGGCATCTGGCGATGAAGAAATGTATAAAAAATTGCAATCTGCGGTATTCCCCGCAGGTCAAGGCGGTCCATTAATGCACGTTATTGCGGCAAAAGCTGTTTGCTTTAAAGAAGCTTTGGAACCTGAATTTAAAGCTTACCAACAACAAGTTGTAAAAAATGCGAAAGCGATGGTAGAAGTGTTTAAACAACGTGGTTTTGATGTGGTTTCAAACGGGACAGAAAATCATTTATTTCTTGTTAGCTTCGTAAAACAGGGCTTAACAGGTAAAGCTGCTGATGCAGCTTTAGGTGCAGCTAATATTACAGTTAATAAAAACTCTGTGCCAAATGATCCACAAAAACCATTTATTACCTCAGGTATTCGTGTAGGTTCACCATCTGTTACTCGTCGTGGCTTTAAAGAACAAGATGTAGTAGCACTAGCAAGCTGGATGTGTGATGTGTTAGAAAGCATTGGTAAAGATAACCACGAACAAGTAATTGCAGAAACAAAAGCAAAAGTACTAGATATCTGTAAACGTCTACCTGTTTATGCATAAAACAACATTAATAACTTAAAAAGAGCAAATAAAAAGGCGAATTAAATTCGCCTTTTTATTTCTTTATTTATGACTAACCAATAATGCCAAACTGCTGTGCTAAGAATAATAAAGCAAACGCAGTCAAATAAATCAAACCAACTACCGCAAGCCAGAACAATCCTCCAGTTACACGATGCTCACCTTTTAACACCAATGAAAAGTTCAACCAAGCGAAAATTGGCGTTGAAACAAATGATGAAATCATTGCAAACTTTAACATTTTCGCTACATCACTCATAAATACACTAATAATCAAAATACCAATTGCTGATGTTACTGTTAGCCAAATTGCCAGCTCCACTTGAGAGTACTCTTTACGCCCAGTTAAAATACGCAATCCTTCTGCATTCGCACGAGAGTAACCATCAACAACCGTAATCGTTGTACCGAACATACACATAAAGGCAATAAATGCAATTAATAATTTAGACCAATCACCAATTGCAAAAGCATACATTTTGATTAGTTGAGCAATATATTTTACGCCAGCTTGCTCAACTTGTTCAGCTGAGCCATATTGAACTAAAGCACCAAGTGCCAAAAATACAATCGCTAGAATTGCTGTGCCGATATAACCTACATTAAAGTCAAAAATACCATCTTGATAGCTAATTTTGCTGAAGCGTTTTTTGGCAATAACCCACATAGAGTTAATCGCTGAAATCTCAATTGGTGCTGGCATCCAGCCCATTAACGCCACAATAAAACCAAGTGAGGCTAAGTTCCAAGGTGATGTCTCAATAAAATCAGGAGCAACTGTAATCCCCCCTTTTAATGCTGCAATAATGACAGCAGTAACGGTAGAAATGGTTAAAGCAATCATAATCCACTTAGAGAGGGAGTCTAAGAAGCGATATTTACCTAAAAGTAACATGCCCCAAGTTACTACAATCACAATTGTGCCTGCTATTGGAATACTTAAATCAAAAGGTAGTCCTAAAGCCGAAAAAAGAAATTTCAAGATTGCTGCACAAACGATTCCCACTGCAGCCGTATTAATCATTGCTGCAATGACATTCAAAATAAAGAAAATGACGAGATAAATATTGCCTTTATCTTTATAACCTTCTAATAAACTTTTACTACTTGATAGCGTGTATTGCACGCCAAAACGAAAAAACGGATACTTAAATAAGTTTGCTAAAACAATGATAATGGCTAATTGCCAGCCATAAATTGCTCCCGCCTGAGTAGAGGCAATAATATGAGAGCCCCCCACAGCAGCTGACGCCATTAAAATACCAGGACCCATTGCGGCAAATTTACTCTGCCACGTTGAACGTTCTACTTGTTCTGTCATATATTCCCCAAGATTATGTATAAGATCTTAAATTAGTCACCATTCTACTCATAAAATAGATAGAAAAATAGATCACTTAATTCAATGTCAAAAAAATGCTAATTTTTTTATTCTACTTAGCAGATTGAAATTTTCATATATAACAAATATACAAATAAAAAATTAGTATTTAACACTATGAAAATAGCAATTTTTAGATAAAAATAAATTTTTTATTTTTTATGAACATTCAAGAATTAGGAGAGCCTGCGGTTAAATTTGTAAATTTTTAGCCAAATTCTGACCGCTTGAGACAATAAAAAAGTGCGTTTCCGCACTTTTTATATTCACATAAGATTATTTTGAATACCGTTGGAACACTAAGCAAGCATTCGTACCACCAAAACCAAAGCTGTTAGACATTACGGTAGTCAAGACTGTGTCTTGACGCTCTGTGACTATATTCATGCCCTCTGCTTGTTCATCAAGAGTCTCAATATTAATACTTGGAGCGATAAAGTTGTTATCTAACATCAATAGTGAATAAATAGCTTCATGTGCACCTGCTGCACCAAGTGAATGTCCAGTCATTGATTTAGTTGAAGAAATTGCAGGTTTTTTATCACCAAACACATTACGGATCGCACCTAACTCCTTCACATCGCCTACTGGAGTTGATGTGCCGTGTACATTGATGTATTCAATATCGCCATTTACCGTTGCCATTGCTTGTTTCATACAACGTTCTGCACCTTCGCCGCTTGGTGCAACCATATCGTAACCATCAGAAGTGGCACCATAACCAACGATTTCAGCATATATTTTCGCACCACGAGCAAGAGCATGCTCTAACTCTTCAATCACTAAAACTGCACCACCGCCAGAGATCACAAAGCCATCGCGGTTTGCATCATAAGCACGACTAGCTTTAGTTGGAGTATCATTATATTTAGAAGAAACTGCTCCCATTGCATCAAATTGAGTTGCTCCTTCCCAGCAAAGTTCTTCTGCTCCACCAGCAAAAATCACATCTTGCTTACCTAATTGGATTAACTCCATTGCATTACCGATTGCATGAGCTGACGTTGCACAAGCTGAACTAATACTATAGTTCACACCTTTAATTTTAAATGGTGTTGCTAAACAAGCTGACACACTTGATGCCATTGTTTTAGTTACCGCATAAGGACCAACCCCTTTCACACCTCGAGGACCACGCACTGCATCTGTTGCTGCTACTTGACCACGAGCTGAACCAATACCAGACCCCATAACCAAACCAGTACGCTCATTAGAAATATGCTCTTCGGTTAGGCCAGAATCTTCAATAGCTTCTCTCATACAAATGTAGGCATAAGCTGCTGCATCGCCCATAAAGCGATAAACTTTGCGGTCAATTAACTCTGCAGGGTTTAATTTAATTGTACCCGCAACTTGGCTACGCATCCCTACTTCAGCAAAATCAGGAACAAATTCTATGCCTGATTTACCTTCTTTTAATGAGGCTAACACTTCATCTTTATTGTTACCAATACTTGAAATAACGCCTAAACCTGTAATAACAACTCTTTTCATTTTGTTTCCTTCATCATTTTGTTCTGAAAAAAATAGTTGGTTGAGCTTACACTTGTTCGCTCAAATAAGCTACTAAAACTTGATTATTTTACAAAAAATCCTGACTGGTCTGAACTCTTTTAATACAAGATTGTATTTCTACTTTTTTAGGCTATTGCCTTACACAATAGTTACTTTTAAGCTAGAATGCTAAATAGCTCACATTTTTAAAGGAAATTGACGTGAAATCACTAACCCTTAAAGCTAATACAGCAACAATAGTGGAAGAAAAAGCTACTAAGGTAAACGAGGGAAGTTTTTACCAAAAATTAGAATTCACTAAAAAAAGAATAGATAAACTCAATACCTATCGGATTGAGCGAGCTATTAATGCAAATAACCAAAGCTTTGTACACGTATTTTCATTACTTCCTTTACTCATTCATCTTAATTATCCAAGCCTGCCTGCTTATGTAGAAAATGCACCGCGAGGAATTTGGAATTTTAAGCTATCTGACTACCAAAAGCATTCGTTGATGTCTTATAGCTTCCAAGAAGCAATTTCCGATCATCATATAAAAAACCAAACTCATTTTGATGCCCTCTACTGTATGGGCAGCACTGGCTCCATTACCCAAACCAGCCTATCCGATTTAGATTTATGGTTATGCTATTCAAACACACTCACCATTGAACAATATAAATTAATGGAGCTTAAAATCACCAAGCTACAAGAATGGGCAAAAACCTTTGACGTTGATATTAATATTTTTTTAATGAATCCAGAGCAGTTTAAAACCCAAACCTATAGTAGCGGTGTAACGGATGAACACAGTGGCTCTGCCCAACATTTTTTCCTGCTTGACGAATTTTATCGTTCTGCAATATTACTTGCGGGTAAACGCTTATTATGGCTACATCTGCATAAAAACGAATATCAAAATGCTCATAACAACCCTGAAATTGATTTAAATGAATGGATAGATTTTGGCGACTTCTCTAGCCTTTCAACCAGCGAATTTTTTGGTGCTAGCCTGTGGCAACTTTATAAAGGTATTAATAATCCTTACAAATCCGCAATTAAGATTTTTCTATTAGAATGCTACGCCCACACTTACCCGAAAACAAAGCTCATTTCGAAAGAGTTTAAGAAAAGAATACTTAGCGATGAGGCGATTGAATATCACTTTGACCCTTATCAAGCAATGCTTGAACTGGTTACCGAACATCTCATTATTCGCAAAGAATGGATAAAATTAGACCGCTTGCGTATCTGTTTTTATGCCAAAGCAATTGAAGGGGAAATCAGAAAAAACTGGCGTACAGAAGCCTTGCAATTATTGGTAGAAGAATGGTGTTGGAGCGAAGCTCAAACAACTTTGTTGCAAAACCGCCAGCATTGGAAAATTAAACAAGTGATGAATCACGAAAATATGCTGATTGATCACCTACTGCAAAGTTATCGAAACTTAATTCACTTTGCCCGAAAATACCACCTTAATCCAAGTATTATGACCAATGACACCGATATTTTAATGCGAAGACTGTATTCTGTATTTGAAGTTCTACCAGGTAAAGTGTCACTGATTAACCCCAAAATATCTTCTAATTTAGCTGAAAGTGCCGTAACCTTTATTGAAGTAAAAGCGGGTAGCTTAATGCAAGCAGGTTGGTATTTAGTCAACCAAGCTCCTAAAAGTCAATATGATTCAAATCTTCGCTATGTTCAGTACAATAAAAGCCCAATCAAACTGATTGCTTGGGGATACTTTAACGGCATTATTAATGTCAACACCCATTTACATACCGTAAGCGATAACTTAAATACGCAGAAACTACGCCAATTTATTACCGATTTACGCTTAACTTTCCCAATTCAAGCATCAGAAATGACACAGGAGGATATGCACCACCCAAATAAAATCCGCAATTTAGCTATTGCGATTAATTTAGTGCAAGATCCAACAGAAACCATTACCGAATTGCCTAAAAAAGTTTATCCAAGCGATCTATTCAACTTCGGCAATGCCCAAAAAACATTAGTTGGCAGTGTAAGTATTATTTATCGCAATGTTTGGAATGAAATTCGCACCCAACATTTTGACGGCGAAGATGCGATTTTAAAAGCCCTTAAATTGGTTTCTAACCGTATTTATCAAGGTGCAGCATCACCCAATTCTGTCAATATTTTTTGTTATAGCAAATATTTACGCAGTGATTTGCGTGAGTTTGTCGCCGACTTAGTCCATAAATGTATTACGATCCAAACAGGCTGTTTATTGCACGCTGATGAGCTACGCCACTTAAAAATTGCAGGAAAAACGTGGCAGGTTATATTCCGTAAACAGACTGTTGGTATTAAGCAGATTGAAGAACAAGCGGTCGAAAATCGTGAAAATATTGCAAATCCAGCCTTGAATATAACAAAAGAAAAAAAAGCATTTCCTCAAAAAATCAGCGAATTTGCCAGCGAGGGCTTCTTGCAATTTTTCTTTGAAGATAACCAAGACAACAGTTTTAATGTGTATGTTGTTGATGAGAAAAATAGTGTGGAAAGTTACTATAACTGCTCTGGCAATAAAGAAGAAAAAATCAGAAAAATCAATAAATTACAACATAATAAGCGACTAAAAACAGAAACTGAAGTTGCATTTGGTAGTTTTAACCACCCACAATTTTATCAGCTGATTTCTCCTAATGGCGAATTGTCTATTGTGCCATTTCAAAGCCGTCAACATTTAGACTACCTAGCAACACAAGAAAGCAAACAAACACAAAGTTGCTAAAAACATAAAGGGCTGCCCTCACTGAAAGCAACCCTTAATTTCTATATTAAAGCTTTACCGGTTCAATAATTTCACTTGGGTAACAGCCTAATACTTTAAGATAACTTGTTACTTGCTCTAATTGTGCTAAAGCATTCTGTGTATTTTCTGAGTGAATATTCGCCTCAAGTTCTACATAAAACATTTCTTCCCAAGGCTTACCATAAATAGGGCGAGATTCCAATTTTAACATTCGGATATGATGATTTTTAAACACGATCAACGCATCAACCAACGCACCCGCTTGTTGAGTCGTGGTCATTAGCAGTAAAGTTTTAGTTTGCACTTGCGGCGAAACTTGAACTGCGTTTTTCGACAACACAATAAAACGGGTAATATTATTCGGCTGATTAGCAATATCGGTTTTAATATTAGTTAAACCGTATAATTTACCGCCATCCTCATTGCCTAACGCAACAATGTTCGGTTTATTTAAACGAGCCACCATTTGCATTGCGTGTGAGCTGCTCTCACAATATTTGATGTGCACCTTATCTAGCGTTGCCAAGAACTGGCTGCATTGTTGAGCTGGCTGTGGGTGGGTGTAAACGGTGTCCACCTCCGCTAAATCCACATTGCCGTTGGCTAACACACAATGTTTAATTGGATACGCCAACTCACCCACTAATGTGAGATCCGTGTGTTGCAATAAATCATACACTTCATTGATCGAACCTGAAGTGGTATTTTCAAGCGGTAACACACCAAAATCCGCTTCACCAAGGCTAACTTTTGAAAAAACTTCATCAAAAGATCCGCAGCTTAATTCCACTATCGAACCTTGATATTTTTTCGCAAATTGGCGAGAGGCCATATTGGAATAAGAACCACGCATTCCCAAGAATGCGATAGAAACCTGCTGCTCTTTCTGTTCATTCAGTTTATTTTGTAAATAATTTTGCTGAGTGAGCACCGAATCTTCAATAATACGTTGGAAAATTTGAGTCACATATTGCGGGTCAAGCTGATAATTTTCCGCCTCAGCAAAATTAACCAACTCTTGAAGTAATACTTTTTCACGCTCTAAATCTCGCAATGGTTTTTGGGTAATCTCTTTGCTTCGCACCACATCAAACGCTAAGCGATGACGCTCAGCAAGTAGTTTTAATAAATTGCGATCAAGGTTGGTGATTTGTGTTCGAATATCGGATAAATCTAAAGACATTGTGCATTCTCTCAATAATAGCTTGCCTGAAATTATAACCTGTTCAAAAATAAAGGAAAGACAAGCGGTTGATTTTGCAATAAAATTTGCAAAAAATTCGGATTTTTCTACCGCTTGCTATAGTATAGAAAAGCATTTCTTTCACCGATTTTTTGTTAGAATAGCCTCGAACTCGGCACTCGCCGAGTAATGGCTAACCAAATGGAGTTTTTATGAAAAAATTACTAGCACTTTGCAGTAAAAAGCAAAAAAGACCGTGCTAAATTTGAAGCCTGCTTAAAAGAAAAAGGCTTTGAAAAACCAACAAACCACCCGAAAGTGAAAGCTCATCACTAATTTATATAAAACATAATCTTTGGTTATTTTGCAAACGATGAAATGCTAGGTAAGTTATAGCTAAATATTAACTGAAGGAGTTTTTATGCGTCTTTCCAACTTAGCTTTAAGCCTTACTTTATTTTCTACCGCTATCGCCTATGCGGCTCCAGCTAATACACTGATTAGCTGTGTTGCCACACCCCCAGGAAAATTAAGCCCTGCGATTACCAATGATGCAAACGATTTCAATGCTAGCTCCCAGCAAGTTTATAATCGATTATTAGATTTTAAATCAGGGGAGTTGAACATTGAGCCGAGTTTGGCGGAAAAATGGGAAGTTTCAGAAGATGGTTTGACCTATACTTTTCATTTAAGAAAAGATGTGAAATTCCATAGCAATAAAAACTTTACTCCAAGTCGTGGGCTAAATGCAGATGATGTGATTTTTTCATTCCAACGCCAAATGGATTCAAAACATTCCTACCATAAAGTTTCGGGTGGAACTTATTTCTACTACCAGTGGATGAATTTACCGAAAATCGTTAAATCTATCGAAAAAGCGGATGATTACACGGTAAAAATTACTTTACAACAACCAAATACCCCATTTTTAACAACGGTAGCAATGGATTTTTTATCCATTTATTCTAAAGAATATGCAGATAAATTGTTGGCAGAAGGCAATCCGGAAGTATTAGATCAAGAGCCTATCGGCACTGGGCCATTTATTTTTCAAACCTATCAGACCGACCACGCGGTTCGTTACATTGCTAACCCTGATTACTTTCAAGGAAAGGCAAAATTTGAACGCCTCATTTTTAGCATTACACCAGATGCAGGAACTCGCTATGCCAAATTAAGGGCAGGCGAATGTGATGTGATTGATTTCCCGAATATTTCCGATATTGCACAAATGAAACAAGATCCGAAGGTAAATCTATTACAACGAGATGGACTGAATTTAGCTTATATCGGACTAAACAGCACGAAACCAGCGTTAAATAATGCCAAAGTACGCCAAGCTTTACACTATGCTACAGATAAGAAAAGCATTGTAGAGGCTGTTTACCAAGGCAGTGGTTCGGTTGCGACTAATCCTTTCCCAAATGCAGTTTTAGGCTATAACGATAACCTACCGCAGTATGAGTTTAACTTAGAAAAAGCAAAAGCATTGCTGGTTGAAGCTGGTTTTGCAGATGGTTTTGAAACGGAAATTTGGGTACAACCAGTGGTTCGTCCTTCCAACCCAAACCCACGTCGCACTGCGGAAATTATTCAGGCAGATTGGGCAAAAATCGGTGTAAAAGCGAAACTGGTGACCCATGAATGGGCTGATTTTAATAAACGCACCCGTGAAGGTGAATTTTCTGCTGGTACTTATGGTTGGACAAGTCGTAATGGTGATCCTGATAATTTCTTGTTCCCATTACTGAGTAAAGCCAATATTCCTGGGACAAACTATGGACGTTGGACGGATGAAAATTTTGAGGCTTTACTTGCCAAAGCTGTGCAAACTCAAAATCGTGAAGAGCGAGCAAAACTTTATCAAGAGGCGGTGCATATTGTGAATGAGCAAACTCCATTTATTCCGCTTGCCCATTCAATTAACTATGTTCCACTCAGCCAACGAGTGCAAGGTTTTGTACCAAATCCATTCGGTTATACTTCGTTTTATCGAGTTTCTTTAGCTAAGTAAGCCAATAACGCAACCTTGATTCTTCCCCAAAACCTGGATACCTAATTTGAGGGGCAAATCACAAAGCGGTCAAATCTGCAAAAAATTTTGCAAATTTGACCGCTTGTCTTAGCACGTTAAACTACCTGCCTTTAATTCCCCGAAATTCCTTTATGGCGTAGCAACGCATCAAGGGTTGGTTTTCTGCCACGGAAGCGTTCAAATAGCACCATCGGCTCTTCTGAACCGCCACGGGTTAAGATGTTATCTAAGAAAGATTGCCCAGTTTCGGCGTTGAATATGCCCTCTTCTTCAAAGCGTGAGTAAGCATCGGCTGAAAGCACTTCTGCCCATAAGTAGCTGTAGTAGCCTGCCGCATAGCCGCCAGCGAAAATATGCGAGAAGCTATGTGGCGTTCTTGCCCATTCCACACCTTTTGCCACCGCAACTTGATCTTTTACTTCTTTAAGCAACGCCAACACTTGCCCTTGTTTGTTCGGGTCATATTCGGTGTGCAGGCGGAAGTCAAACAAGCCAAACTCTAACTGACGAAGCACAAACATTGCCGCTTGGAAATTTTTCGCCGCTAAGAGCTGATCTAACTTCGCTTTCGGCAACGGTTCGCCCGTTTCATAATGCCCTGAAATAAAGGCGAGAGCCTCCTCTTCCCAGCACCAGTTCTCTAAGAATTGGCTTGGCAGCTCAACAGCATCCCACGGCACGCCGTTAATACCCGCAACATCACCCACATCAATTTCCGTGAGCATATGGTGGATGCCGTGCCCAAATTCGTGGAATAGGGTGGTGACTTCATCGTGAGTGAATAACGCGGGTTTGTCACCAATCGGCTTGTTGAAGTTACAGGTTAAATATGCTACTGGTTTTTGCAAGGTGCCATCTGCTAGGCGTTTTTGGTTGATGCAGTCGTCCATCCAAGCTCCGCCCCGTTTGTTTTCTCGAGCATATAAGTCAAGGTAGAACGATCCACGTAAGCGGTCGTTTTTGTCAAAAATATTGAAAAAACGCACGTCTTTGTGCCAAACGTCCACACCTTTTTGCTCTTCCACACGCATTGCAAAAATGCGTTTCATCACCTCAAATAAGCCTGAAAGCACACGATTTTCTGGAAAATAAGGGCGAAGTTCTTCATCATTGACTGAATATAACGCTTGTTTCTGTTTTTCGCTGTAGAATGTAATATCCCATAAATCAAGATGTTCCACACCAAAATGTTCTTTGGCAAACTTCTTCAACTCACATAATTCATTTTTACCTTGAGCTTTTGAGCGTTCGGCTAAATCATTTAAAAAACCTAGCACTTGCTGCGGATTTTCTGCCATTTTTGTCGCTAATGAATAATCAGAATAGGTGTTAAAACCGAGCAGTTGCGATCTTTCGTGGCGAAGTTTTAAGATCTCCTCAATAATGAGGCTATTATCCCATTTGCCTGCATTCGGGCCTTGATCAGAAGCACGCGTTACAAATGCTCTATACATTTCCTCACGCAATGCCTTGTTTTCACAATACGTTAGCACAGGCAAATAGCTTGGGATTTCAAGGGTGAAACGGTAGCCCTTTTTGCCTTTGCTTTCTGCGGATAATTTTGCGGCTTCAAGTGCAGATTCTGGCAAGCCTTTTAATTGTGCCTCGTCAGTAATTACGATGTCCCAGCCCATTGTGGCATCTAGCACGTTATTGCTAAATTGTGAACTAAGTTCAGATAAGCGGGCGGAAATTTCTCCATAACGTTTTTGTTTATCAGCGGGTAAAGAGATGCCAGATAATTCAAAATCTTGTAGGCTGTTTTCAATCGCTTTTTTCTGTGCAGGTGAATAGTTAGCAAATTCAGGGCTGTTTTTTAATTTTAAGTAGCCTTGATAAAGCCCCTGATGTTGCCCTGCCCAAGTACTGTATTCCGATAATAACGGCAAGCAGGCTTGGTATTCTTCACGCAATTCAGGGGAATTTTTTACCGCATTCAAATGACTCACTGGCGACCAGGCACGAGAGAATTGATCACCTGCGATTACTTGTGGCAAATAGAAATTTTCCCAAGTTGGATGCTCAATTTTGGCAACCATCTCAACCGTTTCACGACATTTTTTAATTACCGTTTCAACTGCAGGCTTGATATGTTCAGGTTTAATTTGCGAAAAGGCTGGCAAGCCCGTGTAATTTAAAAGAGGGTTAGACATTATTTTTCCTTACATTTTAGGCGTATAAATACACCTTTATGATTAAATTTTTAAGGGCGTAAAGCCCAGTTAGAATTTCACCGTATGCCCATAACTTTCAATAATTTTTTGGATACGTTCTAAATCTTCTTTTGGCGGTGGAAGTATGCCATCAAGCTCATATTTATAGCCCAAAGTTTCCCATTTGTGAGCCCCAAGACGGTGGTATGGCAGAAGCTCGACTTTTTCGATGTTGTCCATTCCTTGAATAAACTGCCCTAAACGGTGGGCAGAATCGTCATCGTCCGTGTAGCCTGGAACTACCACATAACGAACCCAAGTTGGCTTATTCATTTTGTGTAAATAACGAGCAAAATCTAACGTTCGCTTATTAGATACGCCGATCAAATCTTGGTGGACTTCATCGTTCAGTTGTTTTAAATCAAGCAAAACAAGATCGGTCACCTCTAGCATTTCATCCACTACAGGGCTGTAGTTACGCACAAAGCCATTGGTGTCTAAACAGGTGTTGATGCCCTCTGCTTTACAGGCCCGAAACCAATCTCGTACAAATTCCATTTGCAGCACCGCCTCACCACCTGAAGCCGTCACACCACCGCCTGTGGCTTTCATAAAATGCTTATAAGTGGTGACTTCTTTCATCAATTCTTCCACGCTGATCTCTTTGCCACCATCGAGATCCCAAGTATCACGATTATGGCAGTACTTACAACGCATTAAACAACCTTGTAAAAAAAGAATAAAACGAATCCCCGGACCATCTACCGTGCCACAGGATTCATAAGAATGGATACATCCAACAACAGACATTTGCTTACTTCGAACCTCAAAAAATTTTGACAAATTGTAGCAAATTTTTAGATTGTTCGCAGAAATAAATCAAGCCATTAAACTTTACTCGGCGAGAAATCCCAACTATTTTTTGATCTCTTTCAGAAAATCAACGAATAGCGATTTTTGCGTTTGGGTTAATTCCTGCCAATATCGGTCGGCGTCATCGCTATTCCAATCAAACCCTTCCATACAATCGGAAAAAAAGTAGCTAATCGGTGTTTTCAAAAAAGTGGCAATCGCCACCAAATGTGCCACGTTGATCTTATTCGCCCCTCGTTCATAGCGTGAAAGCTGTGGTTGGGAAATATCTACATACTCCGACAACCTCTCCGCCGAATATCCCATTTCTCTGCGTTTTTGTTGAATGCGTTGACCGACAAGACGGTCGATGTCTGTTGAAATCAGCTGTGCCATAGTTATCTCATAAAATTATGCGTTTATGGCATAATTTTTTGTGATTTTGTGCATTGACTGAATACCAGTAGAGGAATACCAGTAGAGGAATACCAGTAGAGGAATACAATTAGCAAAAATTATTCACCTACTAACTAAAATTTCTTTATAGGAGATAAAAAATGAATAGCTTAAAAAATTTTTTCGGTTTTTTCTTTGGATTTAAAGGACGAATAGGGAGACTTCACTATGCTTTATTCTTGCTAGTCTTGGCTGTAAGTTATCTATTTGCTAGTATGATTTTAGAACTCATGAATATAGGGCGAGTTCTCTATAATAATCCCACAACGAGATATACCGAGTATCTTGTATATTTATCTGCAATTTTTGCATTACTTATTGTGCTCAAATATTCCCTTATTATTAGACGTATACACGATTTCAATGAAAAAGCGACAGGCAATAAGTTATTCCAAGCTATTTTATGGGCAGATATTCTTTCACTGTTTAACTTATCTATTACTTATGAAATGAAACATTTTGTTAATTTGGCAATGACAGTGATTTCTATTAGTTGCCTTATTATTCTTGCATTTAAAAAAGGTGATATAAAAGAAGGGGCTGTAGTAGATTAGCATCACTGCCATACTACAAAAATGAAGATAACCCATTGTAAATTAAAGAAATCTTTGCAGAAAAAGCTTCTTGAATTTTTTGTTGCTGAAGTGACCGCTAGAACCGCTGCTGATTTATTAGGTATTCAACCCAATACGGCAGCCCTGTTTTACCACAAAATTAGGCTGGTCATTGAACACCATTTAGCCCTTGAAGCTCATGAAATTTTTGAGGGAAAAATTGAGGTAGATGAAAGCTATTTTGGTGGTCATCGCAAAGGAAAACGAGGGCGAGGTGCGGCTGGGAAAGTCGCTGTATTCGGTTTGTTGAAGCGTCAAGGAAAGGTGTTTACCGTAGTGGTAGAAAATACCAAATCAGAAACGCTAGTGCCGGTTATTACAAGGAAAATCAAGCCTGACAGCTGGGTTTATACGGATACCTATCGTAGCTATGATGCCCTTGATGTGAGCGAATTTCATCACGAGCGAATCAACCATTCCGAACTGTTTGCGAAGAAACAAAACCATATCAATGGCATTGAAAATTTTTGGAATCAAGCGAAGCGAGTACTCCGAAAATATAACGGAATTAACCGAAAAAATTTCCCTTTATTCTTGAAGGAATGTGAATTTCGGTTTAACTTTGGTACACCAAAAGAACAGCTCAAAACGTTGCGAAAATGGTGTGAGATTTAGGGCTAATCTACTACAGCCCCTATTTTTTTAAAATATGTTGTTTTAAGGCTATTCCACTGCTTACAAGCGGTCGATTTTATAACACTTTTTGCCAAACAGCTTTCGGCAGTAAGTAAACATCTTTTTCTGCCTTTTCGCCTTCGCCAACAATATGCCCGATACCACTTGCCATAACCGCAAGAGTAACATCAAAAGCATTAATACTGTCGCCATAACCTGCTGTGAGGTTAAACATTGAGCCGTCTGCCAGCAGATAAACGGTTTTCTCGCCTACTTGGTAAGCATTGACATAGGGCATCGGCACGCTCATTGGGTGTTGTTTTAAAAACGGCACATCAATTTCTTCGGCAACGTGTCCGACATTTAAAATAAATAAGCCTGATTTCGCTTGTTCAATCATCTTGCCTGAGAGCACGTTTTTTGCCCCTGTTGCTGTGGCAACTACATCGGCAATTTTAATGGCTTCAGCAAGCGGCATTACCATCCAACCGTCATATTCGGCTTGTAACGCTCTGGCACGATCTAATTCAGCCACAATCACTTTACCGCCGTAGGCTTTTGCTGAGGCTGCCACGCCTTGCCCTACCAAACCAT
This sequence comes from Mannheimia pernigra, assembly GCF_013377995.1. Lineage (NCBI taxonomy): Bacteria > Pseudomonadati > Pseudomonadota > Gammaproteobacteria > Pasteurellales > Pasteurellaceae > Mannheimia > Mannheimia pernigra. Next base: position 1,024,805 of record NZ_CP055305.1, on the reverse strand, counting down.
AGCCAATAACAACTACCGTTTTTTCGTGCAGACTTAAGTGGGTGGTTTGTAAGAAAGTATGCCAAGCGGTTAAGCCGACCATATAGCGGTTGTGCAAGCCCTCTTTCACCGGCAAATCGTCCCAGTTGAAAATCGGGTAATAAGGTTTCAAACCATTTAAGCGATTCACGCCAGAACCTGTTGCCTCCAATCCTGCTTTCACGCCTGTTTGTAAGCCTTTTGAATGAATCAGCGAGGTTAAATCTGACCCCATTTCGCATAAATGGGTTGGCTGCCAATCTACTGCTTTTTGAAAACTTTCGTACCAGTCGGCATTGGACATATCACGCCAAGCATGGGCACCTGCACCGTGTTCAACTAAATACGCCACCACATCATCTTGTACGGTGGTTGGGTTGCAAGTGGTTAAAAACACTTTTGCCCCTTTATCTAGCAAGCCTTTCACTAACGGAGCCATTTTCAAATCTAAGTGCATATTGCACGCTAAACGCACGTGGGATAAATCAGGTAAAGCCTCAACAGCTGCACGCGTACGGGTCATATGTAGTGTTGCCCAATTTAATTCAGCAGAAAAATTTTGATACATTAAAGAAACCTTATATAAACAAATTAATAACATATTGGAATTATACGCTATATTTAAATTTTTGCATTTTTTAAACCTATTTTCACCGCTTGTAAGCGGTCAGTTTTCCGTAAAAATTTGCAAACCTAACCTGCGTGGTATTTAGCTGCCATCTCTTTTACCAGTAAGTCAAAATCACTTTCATAACTCAAATCTTGTTTCACTCGGTATTTTTCAAATTCGCTTAAGGCAAACGATTTAGCGATTTCAGCAGTAACTTTGCCAGCATCTTGTAAAATTTCTCGGTCTGTGGCGGCAAGAAAGCGATTGAGGCGGGTTTCCCAATCTGCCATTGTCATAGGAATTTGGCGTTCTGCCATATCTTCCGCCATATCTAAATAAGCCGATACCAGCCGTTGTAATTGTGCAAGCTCATTGTCAGACAGGTAATTTTTGGCAACGACTACATCAAACAGATAAATTTTACCCTGCGGAGCGTCTTTCCAATTCGTTAGCCCCATATTCGGTTTTTCAGCATTGGCTCTTGCCATAATCAGCTCAGCAGCAGTATGTCCGTGAATTGCCCAGTGCAATTTATTTTGTACTGTAGCAAAAAAGCGTTTGGTGGCAGTGGCGGTGCGGTCGTAATCCACTGAGGTTGCGTAAATGTCGGTGATTTTTTGGTAGAACTTGCGTTCGGATAATCGAATTTCCCGAATGCGGGCAAGCTGTTCTTCAAAGTATTTCTTGCCTAAAATTGTGCCGTCATTTTTTAGCCGTTCATCGTCCATCGCAAAGCCTTTAATCGCAAAGCTCTGTACAATTTCAGTCGCCCATTTGCGAAACTGCACTGCTCGCTCGGAATTAACTTTATAACCTACTGCGATAATGGCAGATAAATTATAGTGCTTCGTCTGGTAGTTTTTTCCGTCTTGGGCAGTTACTCGAAATTTTCGAGTAACTGAATTTTCATCTAATTCCTTATCAAAAAATATTTTTTGTAAATGGTAAGTAATAGTATGAGACTCTACCTCATAAAGTACTCCCATCATTTTTTGTCTTAGCCAAACATTTTCATCAGAGTAAATAGCATCAACTTGGCTTTCCCCTGTTGCCGTGATAAAGGTCAGATATTCTGCCACAGAGGAACGAATTAAATCTTGCTTAGACATCTCTTTCTCCCATATAGAACACTGTAATTATAAACAATATTTCTAAAGCTGTGTAAATGAATAACTATTTTTTTCGAGCGAGATCACAAAAAAACCGCTTGTGGCATAAATACCACAAGCGGTTGATTTTTCTAAAAGTTTTGCAAATTGCTATTACATACTTTCAGTAAAGGTACGGGTAATTACGTCCATTTGTTGCTCTTTAGTTAAAGAGTTGAAACGTACCGCGTAACCTGATACACGAATCGTTAATTGCGGGTATTTTTCAGGATTTTCAACCGCATCTAATAATGTGTCACGATTTAATACGTTCACATTTAAGTGCTGACCACCTTCTACTGTTGCTTCGTGGTGGAAGTAGCCGTCCATTAAGCCTGCAAGGTTACGTTTTTGTGCTTCGTAATCTTTACCTAACGCATTTGGTACGATTGAGAAGGTATAAGAGATACCATCTTTTGCATACGCAAATGGCAATTTAGCCACAGAAGTCAGTGAAGCAACCGCACCTTTTTGGTCACGTCCGTGCATTGGATTCGCACCTGGTCCAAATGGTGCACCGCTGCGACGACCATCTGGGGTATTACCTGTTTTCTTACCATAAACCACATTAGATGTGATAGTAAGTACAGATTGAGTTGGCGTTGCATTGCGGTATGTGTTGAGTTTTTGAATTTTCTTCATAAAACGCTCAACTAAATCGACAGCAATTTCGTCTACACGGTTATCGTTGTTACCAAATTGTGGATATTCGCCTTCAATTTCAAAGTCAGTCGCCACGTTTTTCGTCACACCAACCACTTCACCCGCTTTGTTTTTAATTTCAATATCACTGCGAATTGGTTTGACTTTCGCATATTTAATCGCTGAAAGTGAGTCTGCCGCAACCGATAATCCAGCAATACCACACGCCATCGTACGGAATACATCACGATCGTGAAGTGCCATTAATGCTGCTTCGTATGCATATTTATCGTGCATAAAGTGAATGATATTTAACGCCGTCACATATTGGGTTGCTAACCAGTCCATAAAGCTGTCTAGACGAGTCATCACGTCATCATAATCTAAATATTCACTTGTAATTGCTTCCGATTTCGGACCAATTTGTTCACCCGATTTCTCATCAATACCGCCATTGATTGCATATAGCAATGTTTTCGCTAAGTTTGCTCGTGCACCGAAAAATTGCATCATTTTACCCACAATCATTGGGCTTACACAGCACGCAATTGCATAGTCGTCATTTTGAAAATCCGGACGCATTAAATCATCATTTTCATATTGCACCGATGAGGTATCAATAGACACTTTCGCACAATAGCGTTTGAACCCTTCAGGTAATTGCTCAGACCAAAGAATGGTTAAATTTGGCTCTGGTGAAGGCCCCATTGTGTAAAGGGTGTGTAATATACGGAAGCTATTTTTCGTGACTAATGTACGGCCATCTAAGCCCATACCAGCTAACGTTTCCGTTGCCCACATAGGATCGCCTGAGAATAGTTGATCATATTCAGGAGTACGTAAGAAACGCACCATACGCAATTTCATCACTAAGTGATCAATTAATTCTTGAGCTTCTTGTTCGGTGATTTTGCCTGCTTTTAAATCACGCTCAATGAAAATATCTAAGAACGAAGATACACGACCGAACGACATTGCCGCACCGTTTTGCGACTTCACCGCTGCAAGGTACGCAAAATATGTCCATTGCACCGCTTCTTGTGCATTCGTTGCAGGGCCTGAAATATCAAAACCATAGCTTGCCGCCATTTCTTTCATTTTGCCTAATGCACGATGTTGTTCAGCAATTTCTTCACGAAGTTGAATGGTTGCTTGAATATCTTCGCCCGCTTCTAGGCGAGCTTGTAATGATGCAAACTGACGCTGTTTATCTTTCATTAAGAAATCTGCACCGTAAAGTGCCATACGACGATAGTCACCAATGATACGACCGCGACCATAAGCATCAGGTAAACCAGTAATTACACCTGATTTACGGCAGCGTAAAATATCTGGAGTGTAAACATCAAATACGCCTTGGTTATGGGTTTTACGATACTCAGTAAAAATTTTCTCTACTTCTGGCTTTAATTCACGACGATAAACTTTGCACGAGCCTTTCACCATATTGATACCACCAAATGGCATAATCGCACGCTTTAAAGGAGCATCTGTTTGAAGACCCACGATTTTCTCTAAATCTTTGTCGATATAACCTGCTGCGTGAGAAGTAATGGTAGAGGGTGTATCGCAGTCAATGTCATACGGTTCGTGTGTTTTGTTTTCAACTTTGATCATTTCCATTACATCTGCCCACAATTTCTCAGTTGCGGGCGTTACTTCTGCAAGAAAAGATTCATCGCCTTCATAAGGCGTATAGTTTTTTTGGATAAAATCACGAACGTTTACTTCAGTTTGCCAATCGCCACCCGTAAAACCTTCCCAGGCTTTTTGTTGAGCGTCTGTTAATTGAGTCATTTTAAGTCCTCTTATTAGTAAGTAAAAATGGGTAACGGCTGATTTGCAAATTTTTCTCCAAAATCAACCGCTTGATTCTAAAATCCTAGTGTTTTCTAATGTACAAAAACCATTGCATTAAACCGATAAAGCATACACCACCAACAATATTACCTAACGTGGCAGGAATGAGATTTTTAAATACAAAGTGGTGCCAATCCAAATCAGCAAATTGTACTGGATCAACATTAATTGCCGCCCAAAACTCTGGGCTTGCAAAGTGAGAAATCGCCATTCCCATTGGAATCATAAACATATTCGCCACACAATGCTCAAAGCCTGAGGCCACGAACATTGCAATTGGCAACATCATAATAAAGGCTTTATCGGTTAGGCTTTTACCTGCATAAGACATCCATACCGCAATACACACCATAATGTTACAGAAAACACCCAAACAAAATGTTTCAAACCATAAATGATGAATTTTATGCTGTGCGGTATTTAAAATTACCAATCCCCATTGCCCTTTCGCCACCATAATCTGGCCGCTAAACCAAATAAGCAAGACAATAGAAATAGCACCAATAAAGTTACCAAAATAAACAACTACCCAGTTTTTGAACATTTGCAGCCAATTGATTCTTTTACTTGCTCTCGCCACAATGGTAAGCGTTGAAGAGGTAAATAATTCTGCTCCAAATACTACGCACATAATCACACCAAGTGAAAACACCAAACCGCCAATCAGTTTAGCCATACCCCACGGCATTTCACTCGCACCTACTTGGGTTGTGGTATAAAATACAAAAGCTATTGCAATAAAACCGCCTGCGGTAATCGCAGAAAGAAAGGAATATAATTGATTTTTTGTTGCTTTATAAACCGCACCATCTTCTGCGATTTTTGCCATTTCAGCAGGAGAAAACATCAGACAACCTTAAATACGAGAATTAAAAACGGATATATTTTGCAAGAATTATAGACGTCTTCAGTTGTTCTTTAAATAAAATCTTACGCAATCAGAGGTATTTCCACCTCTTTTTTTGATATAGAACAAAATTCTTTAAAAGTACAACATTTAATCAATTTTAAACAAACAATTTCTTAACAAATTAACAATAAATTTATGACAGGATACTTAACTTCATTTTTTAGTTTCTTTTTTTCTGAGCAAAATCAGTTAATCACAATGTTTTTCAGCGGATTACTTAGCTCAACACTCTTACCAGGAAACTCTGAAATTATTTTTACGACTATTGCAAGCCAGCACATTTTAGCAAATCAAACTATTTATTCATCTTCACTATTTGCTCTATTGAGTGTTGCAACAGTAGGAAATAGCTTAGGCAGCCTAATTACTTATGTAATGGGATTGCAGCTTCCCTATCCGAAAAAAGCAGACAATTTTTATACACAATGGGCATTAGAAAAATGCAAGAAATATGGTGTTTTAGTTCTGCTTTTTAGTTGGCTTCCGATTGTAGGAGATATTTTCTGTGGCATTGCAGGTTGGCTACGGTTTAACCTTTGGCAAAGCATCATTTTGATTACGATGGGTAAACTACTGCGTTATCTGTTTCTACTGGCAACGCTTCGCCATATTTTGACGTATGTTTTATAAAGCAAAGCGGTTGTTTTTTGCAAAAATTTTACTAAAAACAACCGCTTGTATTTATAAGCCTCTTAACGCTTCAATACGTTTTTCTAATGGTGGGTGGCTCATAAATAATTCTTTACCACGCACGCCATTAATCATAAACGCTGCGAGAGAACCCTGTAATTCTTGTGGCTCGTGAATACGTTGCAAGCGTTGTAAAGCAGCAATCATTTTCTCTTTACCCACTAATTGTGCAGAGCCTGCATCTGCTCGGAATTCACGATAGCGAGAGAACCACATTGCAATCATTGTTGCAAGTACACCAAACACCATCTGTAATGCAATATCTACCACCCAAAACACTAGAGTGTTGGTACTTGAGTTGCCATTTTCATCACGAGAGCTTGCCGCAGCAGTGGAAATAATACGCGCTAAAAAAATCACGAATGTATTTAACACGCCTTGTAACAGCGTCATTGTTACCATATCGCCGTTCGCAATATGTGCCACCTCGTGTGCCACCACTGCTTCTGCTTCGTCTTGGGTCATTGAATTAAGCAAGCCAGTACTGACTGCAACTAATGAGCTCTTTTTTGTCGCACCTGTTGCGAATGCGTTTACATCTAAGGAATGGTAAATCGCAATATCTGGCATCGGAATATTCACTTGTTGTGCTTGACGTTGAACAGTATTGAATAACCATTGCTCTGCTTCATTACGAGGCTGTGTAATCACCTCAGCCCCAACTGAACGCAATGCCATTGATTTAGACAGAAATAACGAAATTAAAGACCCACTAAAACCAAAGACTAGAGAAAGCACTAAAATCCCAGCAATGCTTTGCCCTTGAATGCCTGTAGCATTAAAAATAATATTTAACACAATCCCTAAAACTAAGGTAATTGCTAAGTTAGTTAATAAAAATAGAATGACACGTTTTGCCATAATGTGTTAAATCTCCGAAATAATTAAATATATGGTGCAATATTGCCTAACTAAGATAATGATTTTGTCAGCAGTTTCAAGCAATTGTTCATAATTTTCCTCATCTTTAACGTTAGTTAATGAAATTTAACACTAATATTTAGTTCAATTCTAAATACCGATTTATCAAAAAGTATTGGTAAAAATTTCTGCAAAAATAACCGCTTGCAGCCTAAGTATTGTATATAAAAACAGTTTTATTTTATGGTCTTATTGTTACAATTCCGAGCTTTCAATTTAAAAATAAGGATAAAAAAATGCTCTACGGTTTAGCGATTGTGCTGATTCCACTTTTCCTTGGTTACCTGGTTACACTTAAAAATCCTAGCTATTTAACTTTCGTCAATAAAGTGGTAAATATCTGCCTTTACCTTATTTTATTGGTAATGGGCATCTCGCTCGGTCAAATAGATAACATATTAACCGAACTCCCACAAATTGGCACAATAGCATTTAGTTTAGTCGCAATATTACTATTTTCAAACATCGTCGGTTTAGTGATTTATGACAAACTTCAACCAATGCAAAGAGTGCAAGTCAATCAGGATCAACTTCCATCTCGCCTGCATTTATTATTCGACTCCTTTAAATTAATTGGCGTCACCTTATTAGGCGGCATTATTGGCTATTTCACAAAAGGCTTAGTCAATTTTCCTTTATATGCAAGTACTTACGTTTTAGAAGTGATGATTTTCGGGGTAGGGATTCAGCTCCGTAACAGTGGCATCCCACTGCGTGAAGTATTTTTCAACAAACGCGGCATTTACACTTCAATGGTGATGATCCTAAGCTCTATCATTGGTGGGGTTATTGCCTCATTTTTACTCAATATTTCACTCGCGAAAGGCTTAACCTTTGCTTCTGCATTTGGCTGGTATTCCCTTTCAAGCGTATTAGTCAATGATGCTTGGGGCCCGATTTACGGCAGTATCGCCTTTTTTAACGATATTTCGCGTGAGATTTTATGCCTGTTTTTAGTGCCACTTTTTATGCGACAATTCCCCTCCACGGCAGTTGGCATTGGCGGTGCAACCTCGCTGGATTGTATGCTCCCAATTATTCAAAAATCAGGCGGCATTCAAATTGTGCCATTGGCGATTAGCTTTGGGTTTATTGTGAATCTTGCTGCACCGCTCCTACTGGCGATTTTTATCGGGCTGGAAGGATAGCAACAAGCGGTTGTTTTTCACTAAAAAATTGCAAAATTTCTATGAAAAATCACCGCTTGTATGTTTTTATTTCTCCTTTTCACACTAATTTCCGCTATAATTCTCAGGTTTTCTCCGATATTCGGGCAACCATTTTCAAAAGGATAATTTATATGATGCGTTCTCACTACTGCGGCAACCTAAACCGCACTCACGTTGGGCAAGCCGTAACATTAAGCGGTTGGGTTCACCGTGTTCGTAACCTTGGTCGTTTTATTTTTATGCAAATTCGTGATCGTGAAGGCATTGTGCAGGTATTTTTCGATGAGAAAGACGAGGCACTTTTCAAACAAGCCTCAGCGTTACGGTCAGAGGCTTGCGTACAAATTCAAGGTGAAGTGATCGCTCGTGATGAATCGCAAATTAACAAAGAAATGGCGACGGGTGAAATTGAAGTCTTGGTAAAAAATTTAGTAGTGTATAACAACGCTGAAGTGTTACCGCTTGACTTCAACCAAACCAATACCGAAGAACAGCGTTTGAAATACCGCTATTTGGATTTACGTCGCCCTGAAATGGCAGAAAAACTCAAAACCCGTGCCAAAATCACGAGTTTCGTTCGCCGCTTTATGGACGACCACGGTTTCTTAGATATAGAAACCCCAATGCTCACCAAAGCCACCCCTGAAGGTGCGAGAGATTACCTTGTGCCAAGCCGTGTGCATAAAGGCAAATTCTATGCCTTGCCACAATCGCCACAGCTTTTCAAACAGTTGCTGATGATGTCAGGCTTTGACCGCTACTACCAAATCGTAAAATGTTTCCGTGACGAAGATTTGCGTGCAGACCGCCAGCCGGAATTTACCCAAATCGATGTGGAAACCTCATTCCTCACAGCCGAAGAAGTGCGTGAATTAATGGAAGAGATGATTCGTGGCTTGTGGTTAGACCGCTTGAACGTGGATTTAGGCAAATTCCCAATGATGACGTGGGCGGAAGCGATGCAGCGTTTCGGTTCAGACAAACCAGATTTGCGTAACCCATTAGAAATGGTCGATGTGGCGGATATTTTAAAATCGGTCGATTTCAAAGTATTTAGCGGCCCAGCGAACGATCCGAAAGGGCGTGTTGTCGCTCTTCGTGTACCAAATGGGGCATCGCTTACGCGTAAAAACATTGATGATTATACCCAATTTGTTGGCATTTACGGGGCAAAAGGCTTGGCGTGGTTGAAAGTGAATGACGTAAACGCTGGCTTAGAAGGCATTCAAAGCCCGGTTGCGAAATTCTTAAACGAAGAGGTGTTAAAAGCCTTATTTGAACGTTTAAATCTGCAAAAAGATGACATCGTGTTCTTCGGTGCAGACAGCTGGAACGTGGCAACCAACGCCATCGGGGCATTACGTTTGAAAGTGGGCAACGACTTAGGCTTAACCGACACCAAAGCGTGGAAACCGCTGTGGGTAGTTGATTTCCCAATGTTTGAGCGTGATGACGAAGGCAATTTATCTGCAATGCACCACCCATTCACCTCGCCGAAAGATTTAAGCCCAGAAGAACTGGTAAAAGATCCTGAAAATGCAGTGGCAAATGCGTACGATATGGTGATCAACGGCTACGAAGTGGGCGGCGGCTCAGTGCGTATTTTCAGCCAACAAATGCAACAAACCGTGTTCAACATTTTAGGCATTAACGAAGAAGAGCAACAAGAGAAATTCGGCTTCTTATTAGATGCGTTAAAATTCGGCACCCCGCCACACGCAGGTTTAGCGTTCGGTTTAGACCGTTTAACAATGCTAATTACCGGCACCGACAACATTCGTGATGTGATCGCTTTCCCGAAAACCACCGCAGCAGCGTGCTTAATGACCGAAGCGCCAAGCTACGCAAATCCGAAAGCGTTGGAAGAGTTGGCAATTACGGTAAAAGCGGTCGAAAAAGCACAATAATTTGCAAATTGTTTATTACCCAGCACGAGCCGTGCTGGGTTACGCATCATTGAGCAGCTTTGCTGCTCTTTTTTCTTTTTGGGTTAAAACAAACTCTGTTGTCCTAGCAATATTTCTGGCACAGGTTTTATCTGAAATCCTTTCTCCGCCAAAAAGCCTTTTAGCGTTTGGATATTATAAAATGCGTGGCTTTTAGTGGTGTTTTCAAAGTAGAGATAGAGCCTGTCGAACTCGGCTTTTCGATGAAACAGCAAATCCGCCAAACCGTTCAACTCTTCGTCCGAATAACGATAATCGTGGCGTTCTGAAGCACTTTGCCCTTTCCACCAATCAGGGTTGCGTCCGTGCAGCCGTAAATAAGCAGTGCGTTGGTTGGCGAAAAAATGAAACGCTGGCAAGCCAATATTCTGCGGATAATCCACATTGCACCAAATCAGATTTGAGCTGTTTGCGAAAGTGTCAAACACAGGCGAAATATGCCAACTTGGGTGTCGGAACTCAATTGCAAGCGGTTGATTTTCAAACCATTTTATCAATTCGCCCAAATAACGGCGATTGGGTGGCGTGCGTTCAAATTGGGTTGGAAATTGAATAAACAAATTCGCCAACACATTTTGCTCCATAAGCGGTTGCAACGCATTCAAAAAGGCTTGAGCCTGCTCTAAAGTTGCCGTGCGTTGGTGGCTGAAATCTTGGTGTAATTTCACTGAAAAATTCAGCCGCCCTTCCGCTTTTTGCACCATTCCCTCAAAGGCTTTCTGCCCGATAGGAGCGTGGAAGGTGCTATTGATTTCAAGCGTATCGTAATGCTGGCTGTAAACCGCCAGAAAATCCTCTTTTTTCGTGCCGAAAGGATAAAGCGTGCCAAGCAGATCGGTGTCGGCATAGCCGCCTGTGCCGATGTAAATATGAGGTAAAGTCATCATTATTCTTGCCAAAATTGTTTTGGCAAATTTTAGAGCTTTTTAGACCGCTTGCAAACCGCTAATAAAGGAGTAAGATTTGGCTATCTGTTCTTATTTTATCATTGTTATGTGGATTTGCTTTACCTTACTGGCAGCTATCGCACAAGCGGTTCGCAATGCTTTTCAAAAGCAACTTAGCCTAAATGTGCCTGTATTGGGCGTCACGCTGGCTCGTTTTTTCTATGCCGTGCCTTTAGCAAGTGGCTATTTATATTTTTTGTACCAATATGATGAAACGCTCAATATTCCTGACTTTCCGCCACTGTTTTTTGTGTATGCGATAGCCGCAGGGCTAGCCCAAATTATGGCAACCTCTCTAATGGTTAAGCTCTTTCACTTAAAAAATTATGCTATCGGCGTTGGGCTTGCGAAAAGTGAGGCAGTTTGGGCAGCCTTACTTGGCGTAATATTTTTTGGCGTCACAATCAGTGGTATTGGGTGGTTTGGCGTCATTCTCGGCGGTGTCGCAATCTTTTTAATGACAGGCAGTAGCAATTTACGCCAGCTTTCGTGGAAAACGCCGTTGCTCGGCATTGGTAGCGGTTTATGCTTTGCTCTCACCTCCCTTTGGGTACGAGAAGCTAGCTTACAACTTCATAGCCACTATTTATTTTCTGCCGCTTGGGTACTTTTTGCTGTTATTACGTTTGAGGCGGTGGTACTTGTGATCTATTTAGCACTTTTCCAACGAGATACACTCGCTAAATTTTTCCGCTTGCCTAAACTGGGCATACTCACTAGCCTATTTTCCTTTCTGGGATCTTTCGGCTGGTTTAATGCAATGAGCTTAAACCACGTTGCCTTTGTAAAAACCCTCGGGCAAGTGGAAATTTTCTTTATTTTAGGCATTTCCTACTTTATTTTTAAAGAGCGGCTGAAAATTCAAGATTTTGTCGGGCTGGTGCTAGTCGTTTTCGCGGCGGTTCTTGTTGTTCTTGGGTAATATTACAAGCGGTTAAAATCACTAAATATTTTGTAAATGATGAATTATAAAAATCCTAATAGCGTGTTAGTTGTCGTTTATGCTAAAAATACTCATCGAGTATTGATGCTACAACGTAAAGACGATCCTGAATTTTGGCAATCCGTAACAGGCTCTATCGAAATAGGCGAAAAACCGATTGAAGCCGCCGAGCGTGAAGTTTTTGAAGAGATTGGCTTGCCAGTTTCCCATTTGCAAAATTCAGAGAAAAAACAACCGCTTGTTGATTGCCAAAAGCAGATAGAATTTGAAATTTTTCCGCATTTTCGGTATAAATACGCACCGAATATCACACATTGTGTCGAGCATTGGTTTTTGTTACTGCTTGAAAGTGAACAAGAGCCGATTTTAAGCGAGCATTTGGCTTACCGTTGGGTTTCGGTTGAGGAAGCGGTCGAAATGACGAAATCCCCGAACAACGCACAGGCGATCAAACAATATCTAACAACATTAAAATAAGGAAAACAAAATGGCAGGCCATAGTAAGTGGGCAAATATTAAACACCGCAAAGCAGCACAAGATGCACAACGCGGTAAAATTTTCACAAAATTAATTCGTGAATTAGTAACAGCTGCAAAATTAGGCGGAGGTGATGTGAATGCAAACCCTCGCTTACGTTCAGCCGTTGATAAAGCGTTATCAAGCAATATGACGCGTGATACCATCAACCGTGCAATTGAACGTGGTGTAGGCGGTGGCGATGACACCAATATGGAAACCAAAATCTACGAAGGTTACGGTCCAGGCGGCACAGCGGTGATGGTGGAGTGTTTAAGCGATAACGCCAACCGCACCATTTCACAAGTTCGCCCAAGTTTTACCAAGTGCGGCGGCAACTTAGGCACCGAAGGTTCTGTAGGTTATCTGTTCAGCAAAAAAGGCTTAATTTTAATTGCTTCTGGCGATGAAGATGCTTTAACGGAAGCGGCAATCGAATCTGGAGCTGATGATATTCAAGTTCAAGAAGACGGTTCATTTGAAATCTACACCGCTTGGGAAGATTTAGGCGATGTGCGTGATGGCATTGAGCAAGCAGGTTTTAAAATTGAATCTGCAGAAGTCACAATGATTCCATCAACCACCGTTGAACTTGATGCGGAAACTGCCCCAAAACTACTTGATTTAATCAACCGCCTTGAAGATTGTGATGATGTGCAAAACGTATACCACAACGGCGAAATCAGCGATGAAGTAGCGGCGTTGCTTTAATCAAATATAAAAAATAAGGGCTAATCTAGATTAGCCCTTATTTTTCAAACTAATTTTTATCGAGATATAATTTCGCCAATTGCATATTATCCGTAATAATACTATCTACCCCGTTTTCAAATAATGTTGCCACTTCTTTCTCTTCATTTGCCGTATAAACCATTACAAACCGTTGAATTTTATGGCATTTTTCAACAAGCTCTTTGGTCACAATTTTATAATTTAGCACAAAACCACTACACGCCAATTCACTTACCGTTTCCCAAGCAGAATCTCGCCACTTCTCCAATAGCAATGCTCTTGGAATAGAAGTGTGTGCATCATAAGCCCCTTTGAGGGCATCTTCACTAAATGAGGAGAGCAAAAGCGGGCAATGTTCTTTGCTTTCAGCATTTACAAATTGCTCAAGAAATTTGGCACACGCCATACCTGTTTTATAATCTTGGTTAGGATTTGGCTTAATTTCTACATTCAAAAAACAGTTATTTTCCAATACAAATGGCACTATTTTCTCTAATAATGGGATTGATTCTTGCTGAAATTCACGGCTAAACCAACTGCCAGCATCAAGCTGATTTAAGGTTTGCCACTCAATTTTTGCACTGCCTTTTCCTGAAGTAGTTCTGTCTAAAGTATCGTCGTGTAATAAAAATAGCTGTTCATCTGCAGATAATTTGGCATCGCATTCAAACATCTTATAGCCGTGTTGCAAGCCAAGTTGGAAAGCAGCGAGTGTATTTTCAGGTGCTTGGTTGCCACCACCTCGATGGGCAATCAGTTTTGGATATGGGTATGACATAAAATCCTTCTCTATTTTTTTATTCTTGGCGTAAACCCGTTATCGAATTAAACCAATGTAGTTGTGATAAATCAGCTTCAATATGGAATGTGTCAGAAATTTCGTGATGTAATAAATCTGTACGAATTTGATTGTAGCGAATAATTATCGGCTGCTGCCCTAATTTGCCGTAAATTAACTGCTCAGAACCTAATAATTCACTAATAGAAATTAAAGCGTCCCAACTATGTTCTGTTTTGTTTTCCACCAAAGTAATATACTCTGGTCGAATGCCTAAAATCCAATTCCCGCCACCTTGTGCTTTAATACTACTTGGCGCAGATACACCTTTTAGTAATTGCCTATCACAGTAAACATCGTTGCCTTTCACTTCAACATTTAATAAATTCATTGCAGGTAAACCAATAAAGTTAGCGACAAAAATTGAAGCTGGGCGAGAGAAGATATTTTCTGGTGTATCAAATTGCTCAATTTTGCCTTTATTCATCACAATAATGCGATCCGCCAGTGTCATTGCCTCTGTTTGATCGTGGGTAACATAGAGTGAGGTCACCCCAATTCGATTATGACGACGGCGAATTTCCAAACGGGTTGATGTGCGTAATTTCGCATCTAAATTTGAGAGTGGCTCATCAAATAAAAAGAGAATGGGTTTACGTACAATGGCTCGCCCCATTGCAACACGCTGTCTTTGACCACCGGATAACTCTTTCGGTTTTTTATCTAAATAAGCCTCGAGCTCTAACATTTTGGCAGCCTCGTTGATGCGTTGTTCAATTTCAGTGGTAGGCATTTTGGCAAGTTTAATGCCATAAGCCATATTTTCACGCACTGTCATATGTGGATAAAGGGCGTAGTTTTGAAACACCATTGCGATATTGCGTTGTGAAGGCTCTAATTGCGTAACATTGCAATTTCCAATCAAAATATCATCGCTTGTAGGCGTTTCTAAACCGGCAATAAGGCGTAATAGCGTAGATTTCCCACAGCCAGACGGACCAACCACGACAATAAATTCCCCTGCCTCTACTTCTATATTGATACCTTTTAAAATCAAATCTTGCGGTTTTTTTGCCGTTCCATAATGTTTGGTAATATTTTTTAATTCAAGTGTTGCCATAAAATTTCCTTAAATTATTATTTTTCTGAATCAATTAGTCCTTTCACTAACCATTTTTGCATCAATAAGATCACAAGGGTTGGTGGGATAAGCATCAATATCACGCTTGCCATCACTACATTCCAGCTAATAGGCCCGCCGCCTGTATCCAGCATTTTTCGCACGCCGATACCCAACGAGAACATATCTTCGCTGGTGGTCATTAATAGTGGCCATAAATATTGGTTCCAGCCATAAATAAATTGGATCACAAACAATGCTGCAATACTTGGAATAGAAAGTGGCACAAGAATATCTTTAAAGAATGTCATTGCCTTTGCTCCGTCCATTTTTGACGCTTCCAATAACTCTTGCGGCACGGTAGCAAAGAATTGGCGGAATAAAAATGTTGCGGTAGCAGAAGCAATTAACGGTATGGTTAAACCTGCATAACTATTAATTAAATGCAAATTCACCACCACTTCATAAGTTGGGATAATTCGAACCTCAACTGGTAACATCAGCGTGACGAAAATCAGGATAAAAATTAACCCTCTCAATGGGAAACGGAAGTAAACGATTGCAAAAGCAGAGAGCAAAGAAATCGTGATTTTCCCCACAGCGATGAGCATTGTCATCACAAAGGTGACCCAAAGCATTCGAGAAACCGGCAATGCGGTGGCTGAAAATTCGCTCCCCCAAAGGGCGGTCGTATAGTTCTGAATAATTTGATCGCCCGGCAGAAGTGAAATCGGTACGGAAATCACATCCGTTTCCGTATGCGTAGAAGCTACAAATGCCAAATAAATCGGAAAACAGATAAGTAATACCGCAATCCATAAACTGCAATGGGAAAAGAAATTCAACCAAGGACGATTTTCAACCATTTTTAATGCCCTCCCTTTTTATCCATATATTTAAATTGCACCAAGGTCAGCAATAATACAGCTGTCATTAAAATCACCGATTGTGCTGCGGAACTGCCGTAATCCATCGATTTAAAACCCTCTACATAAATACGATATACGAGTGTCGATGTGGATTTACCCGGTCCGCCTTCTGTTAAAGAATCAATAATGGCGAAAGTATCAAAGAACACATAAACAATATTAATGACACAAAGAAAAAAGGTTGTTGGCCAAAGTAGCGGAAATTGAATGGTAAAAAAGCGTCGCCAAGGGCCTGCACCGTCTATCGCAGCGGCTTCAATCAGTGATTTAGGAATCGCTTGTAAGCCTGCATAGAAGAATAGGAAATTATAAGAAATTTGTTTCCAGACTGAGGCTAAAATCACAAGCCACATCGCCTGTGAATCATTCATTTGGTGGTTCCACTCAATGCCGATTTGCTTTAATGCATAAGCAATCACACCAAAAGAGGGAGAAAACATAAATGCCCATAAAACACCCACAACAATAGGTGAAACCGCATAAGGTAAAATTAAAAAAGTGCGGTAATAAACAGCACCTGTTGTGATGCGATACATAAAAAAGGCGAGCAGCAAGGAAAGTACTAACGCAAGTAAGGTGACCCAAAAGGAAAAGTAAATGGTGGTATAAACTGATTCCCAATAGGTTGGATCATTCCATAAACGTTTGAAATTATCGAACCCTACCCAGTAACTGGTTATACCAAACATATCTTGCATTTGAAATGATTGGTATAACGCCTGTATTGCAGGCCAGTAGAAAAAAATGCCAATAATCAATAATTGGGGCAATAACAGTAACCACGATAAAAAACGATATCCTGTATATCTTGTCATAGTTATTATTCCTAGAAATAAATATACTCTCCCACCCAATATCGATGGAAGAGCAATAGTCGATATTATTTATTTACATTTCTAAATCTTTCTAGTAGCTCATTACCACGCTTAACGGCATTATCCAGTGCTTGTTGAGCGGTTTTCTTACCCGTCCAGACTTGTTCTAGCTCTTCATCAACAATCGTACGAATTTGCGGCATATTACCTAAACGGATACCACGAGTACGCTCAGTTGTTTTACGAACCATTTGTTCTACAGGCACATCTGTCCCTGGGTTTTGTGTGTAATACCCTGATTTTTCTGTGATTTCATAGGCTTTCAACGTAACTGGCAAATAACCTGTAGTCATATGGCTTTTGGCTTGTACTTCAGGTTTAGAAAGGAAGTCAAAGAATTGTGCAATACCTTTGTAGTTAGAGTCTGGCTTACCTGCCAATACCCACAAACTTGCACCACCAATCATTGTATTTTGAGGAGCGGCTGCAACATCATCGTAATATGGTAGAGTTGATTCACCGAAAGCAAATTTGGCATCACGTTTAATGCCTGAATAAGAGCCTGACGAACCGATGAAAATCGCACATTCGCCTGAAGCAAATGCAGGTTGAGAGCTACTTTCACGCCCTTTATAAACAAACAAGTTGTTTTTTGCCATATCCGCTAAGTTATCAATATGGCGAACGTGTAATTCAGAGTTAAAGGTTAATTCTGCATCTAAAGCGTCAAAACCATTATTTTTAGTTGCAAAAGGAACATCGTGCCACGCAGAGAAGTTTTCTAATTGCGTCCAGCCCATCCAAGACACGGTTAAAGGACAAGTGCTACCAGACTGTTTTAATTTTTCGGTGACCGCACGAACATCTTTCCACGTTTTTGGTGCTGTTTCAGGGTCTAACCCTGCTTTTTGGAAAGCATCTTTATTGTAATAAAGCACAGCTGTCGAACTGTTAAAAGGGAGAGAGAGCATTTCGCCATTTGGGGCAGTGTAATAGCTACTTATAGCTGGAATATAATCTGACGGGCTAAACTTCAGGTCGGCATCTTTCATAATTTGTGTAACAGATTTTGTCACCCCTTTTGCATAGATCATTGATGCAGTACCGACTTCATACACTTGTAGAATATCCGGTGCATTACCAGCTCTTACTGCAGCAATTCCCGCCGCCATCGCCTCAGGGTAAGAGCCTTTAAAAACAGGCACAACTTTATACTCTTTTTGGCTATCATTAAATTCTTGTGCTAAACCATTTACCCAATCATTTAATGCCCCTCCCATTGAATGCCACCATTGAATTTCTGTCGCAGCATACGCTGGGGTTCCTAATGTGATTGCAGTGATTAATGCTGTTTTAGTCAATAAGCGTTTCATTTAAACCTCGCTATGGTTGATAGGTTAATTAAGCATTGTGCATTTCGCACACCAGGAAAATAGCAAAGATTTATGACAGTTTTATGACAGTTTTATGACAGTTTTATGACAGTTTTATGACAGTTTTATGACAGTTTTATGACAATACAAAATATTCATTTATTTTTTTAATTGAAGATCTACAAGCGGTTAAAAAAGTAAAATTTTTTGCAAAAGAAATTATTTATAAATCCATAAAATAAAAATAATAAAATCAAATAGTTATAACTTATATGCGAAATTAGGTTTATGTTTAGCGATAAAATAAATGAACTTTTATAAAAAAATCTATACTAATTAAACGAAGCTGTTGCTTCTATATATTAAAATTACTTGTTGCTTCTATATATTAAAATTACTTAAGGAGAAAACTATGAAATTAGTCAAATTCGTTCCTGCTCTAGCAGCAACTTTAGTATTAGCCGCTTGCTCTAATGCGAATAACCAGGTAGTTCCTCAACCAACAGTAGATCCTGTAGCAAAAGTAGCAGATCAAGCAATTCAACAAGTAAATGATATTGCAGGTAATGTCACTCATGGAGTTGCAGCTGTTAAAGTAGAAAAAGCAACTGATTCCTCAAAATCAATTGTATATCGTTGCCAAAGTGGTAAATGGGTAACAGCAAATTATGTTTTCCAAGGCGAAGAAGCTAAAGCCGTAAACATTCTGTTACAGAACGGTCAAAAAATACAAAAAATCCCTACGTTAACACGTGATGTTGCAAATAAAGACTTTACATCATTTAAGTCTGATCGTTATATTTGGAATGTTTCAACTGGATTTATGCTATCAAATGCAACCGACGAAACTACTGGTATGCTCACGAAGCTAGGAAAAGAAACAGATGAAATCCTTGCAAAACTTTGCGATGTTGATAGCAAATTAACGAAAAAATTAAATAAATAAGAATTGATTAATTCAACCATAAGCGAGAAGATATACCTTCTCGCTTATTTTATTTATAACAGAAATGTCTATTATTTTAGGAATTGATCCTGGCTCTCGGGTAACAGGTTATGGTGTCATTCGCCAAAAGGGGCGGCATCTAGAATATCTTGGAAGCGGTGCAATTCGCACAACAGCTGACGATTTACCTACCCGCCTTAAACGTATTTATGCTGGCGTGAGCGAAATTATCACCCAATTTCACCCAGATATGTTTGCAATTGAGCAAGTCTTTATGGCGAAAAACCCCGATTCAGCTTTAAAACTTGGGCAAGCACGGGGCACTGCGATTGTAGCGGCAGTTAATCACGATTTGCCAGTCTTTGAATATGCAGCAAGACTCGTGAAACAAACAGTTACAGGGATTGGTTCAGCAGATAAAGTGCAGGTTCAAGATATGGTAACGCGAATGCTACAACTTTCTGCCCAGCCACAAGCTGATGCCGCTGATGCGTTAGCAATTGCTATTACTCACGCTCATTCTATACAGCACTCATTAATTGTGGCAAAACAAAGCCAACAACGTGTAAATAGTGAGAAAGAGCAAATTTTGGCTCTAATAAAAACTCGTTATAGTAGAGGAAGATTTAGGTTGAAAGCATAATTAAAAACCGCTTGAAAAAATACTAACAAGCGGTCTTCTTTTCAGGAAATGTTGCAATTACTCATCTTCAGATGGCGTGGAAAATCGTTCTATTCTTGCCCCAAGTCTGCGTAATTTTTCTTCAATATGTTCATAACCCCGATCGATATGATAAATGCGATCAACAATAGTTTCACCATTTGCAATACAACCTGCCAATACTAAACTAATTGAAGCACGAAGATCGGTTGCCATCACTTCTGCTGATTTTAATCGATCTACACCATAGCAAATCGCGGAGTTGCCTTCAATTTCAGCTTTAGCTCCCATACGAATAAGCTCTGGAATATGCATAAAACGGTTCTCAAAAATCGTTTCAGTAATACGACTTGTACCATCTGCTACCGCATTTAACAACGTAAATTGAGCTTGCATATCTGTTGGAAAACCTGGATGTGGCATTGTACGGATATTCACTGCTTTCGGGCGACGACCAAATGAATCTAGTGTGATGGTATCTTCAGTCACATCAATTTGCATACCCGCCTCACGTAATTTTTCAATTACTGCATCAAGCGTATCTGCTTTAGTACCGCGACAAGTAATGTGGCCGCCCGATACTGCTGCTGCCACTAAAAAAGTACCCGTTTCGATACGATCTGGCACTACGCTATGCTCACAGCCGCCTAAATGTTCAACGCCTTCAATCGTGATCATATCGCTACCTGCACCAGAAATTTTTGCACCCATTGCATTTAAGAAATCGGCAGTATCCACAATTTCTGGCTCACGTGCGGCATTTTCAATTACAGTAGTCCCTTTTGCAAGGGTTGCAGCCATCATCACTGATAAGGTTGCCCCTACGCTTACTTTATCCATATAAACTCTGGCACCGTTTAAACGCCCACGAGAGGTTGCTTTTACATAGCCTTCATCTAATTCAATTCTAGCGCCCATTTTCTCTAAGCCAGAAATGTGCATATCAACAGGTCTAGCACCAATAGTACAGCCACCTGGCAATGAAACTTGTCCAACTTGGAAACGTGCAACCAACGGTGCTAATGCCCAAATAGAAGCTCTCATTGTTTTGACTAATTCGTATGGTGCAACGTAGTTATTAATGTTACTTGCATCAATATATACAACGCCTTTTTCTGCTTTCTCAACCATCACGCCTAATTGGCGTAAAATTTTAAAAGTGGTATCAACGTCTTTTAAATCAGGTACATTTTTTAATGTCACCGGTTTTTCAGCTAAAATAGATGCAAATAAAATAGGCAGGGCTGCATTTTTGGCACCTGAAATATCTACCGTTCCACTCAGAGAGAATGGCCCGTACACACGAAATTTTTCCATTTGGGAGTCCTAAATTAAGAATATGTAAGTGGTAACGAAATACAAGCGGTCATTTTTGTCTAGAAATTTGCAAAAAAGATGAATTTTTTAACCGCTTGTCAAAATATTATCCATTATCCTACCATATTTAGTAAACGCTCAGTTTTCCATTTTTCTGTACTGAATACTTTGATCGTTAATGCGTGAATTTCATTTGTAGTGAAATAGTCTGATAATGGTGCATAAACAGCTTGCTGCTGTTTTACTTTTGAAAGTGAAGCGATGCTATCACTGACGACAATAACGCCAAAATGTGCATTTTCGCCTTGTGCATACACTTCCGCAACATCGGTTAAGCTTTGTTTTAAAATTTCTTCAATTTGTGATGGGGTCATTATTAAGTCCTAATTTCTAGTTCTCTAAATAATAAATTGCTCAAACCAATCGTTTAAATCGTACAGTTCTGCTAATGTTCTCACAGAATCTGGTGTATGGATTAAGCTATTTGGTATGATTTTATGATAGTGATTTAATAATTCAGCAAGTAATGTAAAACCAGCAGAATCAACACGCGTGATCTCTTTTAAATCCCAATACAATCTTTGAGTAGTTTTAGGAGATAAAAAAGAAGCACGTTGCTCCCACAATGGAAGCAACGTGTCACGAGTTAATTCGCCCGATAGTTTCACAAAAAGACTTTCATTGTTTTGCTGAACATCCCATTGTAATTTTTTTTGCGGCATAACTAAGCGACTTATTTTAAGATAATAGGCTGTTTTGCTGATTGAGCAACTTGAGCAGTTAAAGCATCAATACCTTTTTGACGAATAACACCTGCCCATTCATTTTGTTTAGTTGCAACCATACTCACGCCTTCAGCAGCCATATCGTATGCTTGCCATTCACCTGTTCTACTGTTTTTACGCCATTTAAAATCTAATTTAATTGGCTGTGCAGCACCTTTTCCTGCTACATTCACACGAATGCTTACAATTGATTTACCATCAACTGATTTTGGGCTTTCAATTTGTACATTTTGACCTTGATATTGAGTTAATACTTGTGCATAAGATTGCTCGACAAATTGACCAAATGCGTTAAAAAAGGCTTCTTTTTGTGCGTCCGTTGCAGAAGATAAATTTTTACCTAATACTAACTGACCTGCATATTTAACGTGGACGTATGGCATTAAATCGTTACGCACGATAGTACGCAAATATTCAGGATTTGATTTAATTTTACTTTGATTGCTTTTGATATTACCAAATAGTTTATCTGCTGTTTGTTGCATTAATACATAAGGACTTGTTTCCGCAAATGCAGAAGTTGAGAATAAGGCAGAAACTGCCACTAAACCTGTTACGATAATTTTTTTAATGTTTTTTAACATTATTGATAATCTCCAAACTCTAAATTAGAGGTTATTGTTGTTAGGTTGATTATTCTGCCGTGACAGAATCAACCGCTTTTTCACCTTCAATTTTATCTGACTTTTTATCGCCATATAAAAACTGACCGATTAAATCTTCCAACACCATTGCAGAATTAGTATCTACAAAAGTATCCCCCTCTTTCATTATTGCCGTTTCGCCTTCAATCATAAAGCCGACATTTAACGCAATATATTGTTCGCCTAATAAGCCAGAGGTTTTAATTGAAAGCGTGCTGGTATCTGGAATTTGGTTAAAATTCTCATTCACAGCTAAGGCAACTTTAGGCGTATAGCTTTTCTTGTCAAGAGAAATATCTGTAACTCTCCCTACTACTACGCCACCCACTTTTATTGGCGAACGTACCTTTAGTCCACCAATATTGTCAAAAGTTGCATAAAGCGTGTAGGTTTTCTCACTAGCGAACCCTTGCACATTGGCCACTCTTAAACCTAAAAAGACAAGAGCTGCTAACCCTAGTAGCACAAATAACCCTACCCAGAATTCATATTTAATTGATTGACGCATTGTCTATTCCTTTTACTAAAATCAACCACCGAACATAATCGCAGTTAAAATAAAATCTAATCCTAAAATCACAAGTGATGCATTTACCACGGTTTTTGTTGTTGCTTGGCTAATACCTTCTGAAGTAGGTATACAATCATAACCATTAAATAAAGCAATCCACACTATAGCAAAGGCAAAAATAATACTTTTAATGAAACCATTAACTAAATCGCTAGCATTAACAGAACTTTGCATTACAGACCAAAAACTTCCACTATCAACACCTTTCCAGTCGACGCCAACAAGCGAGCTTCCCCAAATACCAATTGCGGTAAAAATGGCTGCCAAAATAGGCATTGAGATTACTCCAGCCCAAAAGCGAGGTGCAATAATTCTTCTTAATGGATCAACGGCCATCATTTCAAGGCTGGAAAGTTGCTCTGTCGCTTTCATTAAACCAATTTCTGCTGTTAATGCTGAGCCAGCTCGCCCTGCAAATAATAAAGCGGTAACTACAGGCCCTAATTCACGCAATAGCGAAAGCGATACTAACGTCCCCAAACTGCTTTCAGCGGCAAAATCTGTTAATACCACATAACCTTGTAAACCTAACACCATACCGATAAATAAGCCTGAAAGCATAATAATTAAAAGCGATTGTACCCCTAGCACATAAAGCTGCTTAATCAATAACGGTTTGTGTTTTCTAAATTCAGGTTTACCAATTAATGCTCCCCATAACATAAAAGCGGAACGCCCAAACGTACGGATAAAATTAATAACACAAATCCCAACAGAGCTAATAAAATTAACCATTAAATAGCTCCTCCGTATAATCTTTAGCCGGGTAGTGGAAACGCACGGGGCCGTCAGATTTACCTGCTAAGAATTGCACTACTTGTGGATCCTGGCTTTCGAGTAACATTTCTGGTGTTCCTTCTGCAATAATGCGTTTATCCGCCACAATATAAGCATAATCCGCAATACTTAGCACCTCTTTTACATCGTGAGATACAACAATAGAGGTGAGATTTAATGCCTGATTTAACTCTTTAATTAACTCTACAATCACACCCATACTAATCGGATCCTGTCCTGCAAAGGGTTCATCATACATTATCAAATCAGGATCTAGTGCTATCGCACGAGCAAGTGCGACACGACGCGCCATACCACCAGATAATTCGGAAGGCATTAGACTTGCCGCGCCCCGAAGCCCAACGGCTTCTAGTTTCAACAGCACTAATTTTCTAATTAGCTCTTCGGGCAAACAAGTGTGCTCACGAATAGGGAAAGCCACATTATCAAATGTAGAAATATCGGTAAATAACGCACCTGATTGGAACAGCATCCCCATTCTCTGGCGAATTTCATAAAGCTCTTTATTATTTGCTTTACAAATATCTCTGCCATCAAACAATATTTCGCCTGATTCAGGTAAAATTTGACCGCTAATTAAGCGTAACAACGTAGTTTTACCTATTCCAGACGGCCCCATAATGGCAGTTACTTTACCTTTTTGCACTTGCAAATTGAGATTGTCATAAATCACTCGGCTCCCTCGTTTAAAGGTCAGATGCTTTACTTCAACCAAATTTTCTCTAGACATCAAAATAGGACTCAAATTAACAAAATTGGTGTATGGTCTATTAAATTTAACCGAATGTCAAAAAACTTTTAAATAAGCTTGCAAAATTATTCTGACAAGCGGTCGATTTTCATAAAAATTTTGCAAATTGATGAACTGAAAAAAAAAAGCTTTGTCTTAGTAAACACGAGCTATTTCACTCGTAGATTATAAAAACGCAATAAATAGATATGAGGAACATATACAATATGAATAACACTCTCAAAAATTCATTTTTCAGCGCCATAATTTTAGGTTCAAGTATTACCGCCATACCAATGGCTGCACAGGCTACATTACCAATACAAGTAAATGGACAAGCACTGCCTAGCCTTGCGCCAATGTTAGAAAAAGTTCGCCCTGCCGTGGTAAGCATTGCAGTTGAAGGTAAAACACAAGAAGATTCTCGCTACACACGTGAAATTCCACCCGAATTTGAATTTTTCTTCGGACCGAATGCCGATCTATTCGGTAACCGTTCATCTGCTCCTCGTCACTTTCGTGGTGTAGGCTCAGGTGTTATCATCAATGCAGAAAAAGGTTATATCATTACGAATAACCACGTTATTGATAACGCAGATAAAATGACCGTAAAACTCGAAGATGGTCGTGAATTTAACGCAAAATTAGTCGGCAGCGATCCACTTTCAGATGTCGCATTAGTTCAGATTGAAAATCCAAAATACCTCACTGAAATTAAATTTGCTGATTCTGACAAATTACAGGTGGGCGATTTTACTGTAGCCATTGGTAACCCATTTGGCTTAGGACAAACCGTAACATCAGGCATTGTTTCTGCACTGGGTCGCTCAACTGGCAAATCCGATGAAGGATATGAAAACTATATCCAAACTGATGCTGCAGTCAATCAAGGTAACTCAGGTGGTCCGCTCATTAACTTAAATGGTGAATTAATCGGTATCAACACGGCAATTATTTCGCCAAGTGGCGGTAATGCTGGTATTGCTTTCGCAATCCCTAGCAATATGGCAAGTAGTCTTGTGAGCCAAATTATCGAATTTGGTGAAGTGAAACGCGGTATGCTGGGTATTAAAGGCGGGGAGCTAAATGCGAATCTAGCGAAAGAGTTTAATATTTCAACGCAACAAGGTGCTTTCATTAGTGAAGTATTACCAGACTCTGCCGCAGCCAAAGCTGGCTTTAAAGCTGGCGATGTGATTACTGAAATTAACGGTCAAAAAATCCATAGCTTCAGCGAATTGCGGGCTAAAGTGGCAACCTCTGGTGTTGGCAAGGAACTCGAACTAACCTATTTACGTGACGGAAAACAAGCCAAAACAAAAGTTACCCTACAATCAGACTCAGAAGTGAAAACCACAGCAGAAAACATTATTCCTGCATTAAAAGGGGCTAAGTTTAACAACTATAACTCAAAAGGGGTTAAAGGCGTTGAAATCTCAAGCGTAGAAAAAGGTTCTATTGCTGAAATGCGTAGCTTGAAAAAAGGTGACATTATCATTGGCATAAACCGTCATTCAGTCGAAAACATCGCTGATTTACGTAAAATTTTAGATGCTAAACCATCCGTAGTTGCACTAAACATCTTGCGTGACGGTGGCAATTTCTATGTGATTTTACAATAAATCATAGTGAACTTATAAGGTGGGCTTATCCCACCTTATTTTTTGCTTAAAGTAATTTACTATTCATAAAATCCAAAAACTCCCACATAAATACCGATTGTTCGCGATCCTTAATAGACAGCAAACCACGTCTAAATTAGACGTGCCTCCTCTACCAAGCCATATTCACCAATCAAACAATGTTCCATTGAGTGTGAAAGCACGAAAGCCACTCCAATACCTCGTTCATTTTTACCGTATTTTTCAATGATATACACATCATTAATGACAAAAGTGTAATTTCTAACCACTTACAACTAACCTTATAATTTGGCTCGCCAATTAAAAACACTAAACAACTTATCCAAAGGGAGTATGGTCTGGAATACGTTTACCACAAGCACATCTGACACCGCCACATGCTGACAAAATACAAATTCACGCCATTAGCATTAGTGTGATTGGCGGGAGAAAATCGCTACTTTATACGGTCAATCACAATGTCTTTGAAAAAAATCATCCGTGTAACCATTGAGATTTTTTGAAGTGAATGCCAATGCTGCCACGCTGGCCATCACTTGACTAAGCAAACCACATTGCTATTTGCTATGGCGTATTTGAAAGTTTGCACTGGGCGGATGACAAGCTGTTAAGACAAATTATCACATCACCACCATCAACCCCGACAATTTGGCAGCAACACCCGTTTACTTAAGGCAAATATACGTAAGATTTGAGTGACGTCTCTACCGTATTGCATCGAGGTATGACTTATTTAAACTCTTTTTATCGCGATAAAATAGCATATTTTGAAGTAAAATAATGACGATTTAAAACATCATTTGCAAAAAGGTAAGTGGTGTTTTTTATCATTTAAATCAAACCAAAAGCTGTGTTACAATCGATTTTTTTGACAATTTGGACATCTATTTTGACAGCATTTTCTGCTTTTTCTATTAAACATTTCTCGCAAAACTGGCTTGCCAATCCTAGAGCAGATATTTTATCAGGACTTTCGGTGGCGTTGGCGTTGATTCCAGAAGCTATTGCTTTTTCTATCATTGCAGGGGTTTCGCCACAGGTGGGCTTGTATGCGTCTTTTTGCATTGCCATTGTGATTGCCTTTTTTGGCGGTCGCCCTGCGATGATTAGTGCCGCTACAGGGGCAATGGCATTAGTGCTGGCAAGTCTGGTTAAAAATCACGGTGTGGACTATATGCTTGCCGCTACACTTTTAACAGGCATGATTCAGATTGTAGCAGGCTGGATGAAACTAGGCAGTTTGATGCGGTTTATCTCGCAGGCGGTGATGATTGGTTTTATCAATGCTTTAGCGATTTTGATTTTTTTGGCACAGTTGCCCGAATTAAACCCCAATTTAGCAGGCGTGTCGTGGCAAACTTACGCCTTAACCGCCTTGGGGTTGTTAGTGGTGTATGGTTTTGGTTATTTACCCAAAATTGGCAAATTAATACCGTCGCCATTGGCAACGGTGGTGCTGGTTACTTTAGTGGCGGTAGGGCTTGGCTTTGATGTTCGCACGGTGGGCGATATGGGGCAGTTGCCAGACAGCTTGCCTGCGTTTTTGTTGCCGAATGTGCCGTTTAATTTGAACACTTTGTGGATTATTTTGCCCTATTCATTGAGCCTTGCAGCGGTGGGATTGTTAGAATCGTTATTGACCGCCAATTTGCTTGATGAAATGACCGAAAGCGACAGTAACAAAAACCAAGAATGCCAAGGGCAAGGCATCGCCAACATTGTCAGCGGTCTGTTTGGCGGTATGGCAGGCTGTGCGATGATTGGGCAATCGGTAATTAACATCAAATCTGGCGGACGCACCCGACTTTCTACGCTGATGGCAGGCATATTTTTGTTGATTTTGGTGGTGTTTTTGGGTGATTGGATTAAAATTATTCCAATGCCTGCACTAGTTGCCATTATGATTATGGTGGCTCTTAGCACCTTTAAATGGCAGTCCATCAAAGAGCTAAAAACGCACCCTTTGGGCTTTAATGTGGTGATGATAACCACCGTTGCTATTGTGGTGTACAGTCATAATTTGGCTTTGGGGGTGTTTTTTGGGGTGTTGTTGTCGGCGTTGTTTTTTGCCAATAAAATTGGGCGTTACATGAAGGTGCTAAATTTGCCTACCGCAGATGAGAGCGATTTGGCGTATGGGGTAACAGGGCAGGTGTTTTTTGCATCAACCGATGATTTTATCGCCAGTTTTGATTTTGATAAAAAAACCGTCAAAACCGTGAGCATTGATGTCAGTCTCGCCCATTTTTGGGACATTTCGGCGGTCAGTGCCTTGGATAAAGTGGTAACACGCTACAAAAAACAAGGGGCAAGCGTGCAAGTTTTTGGCTTAAACGAAGCCAGCAAAACGCTGGTGGATAATTTTGGCAAATCAGACAAAGACGATGTGGATATTTTAGATACGCATTAATGCCTATTTTGATGATGGGTTGCTTTAAAAAATAAATACCGCCCAAACTTTCATTTGGATGGTATTTTATGTTCAGTCAGTCTGAATTTCATCCAATACAAATTCCACAAAGGCTTTGACAATGGCAGAGCGATAACGATGAGCAGCGTATAACATAAACACTTCAAAAGTAGGGGCATCAAATTGGGGCAAAATCTCCACCAAACGCTTTTTGGCTATCCATTTATCAGCGGTAACAGCAGACATTTGTCCAATATATAAGCCTTGCAAAATCATATATTCCACCGCATAGCTGTCATTGCTGGCAAATGCTATCGGCAAGGCAATTTTTTCTTTGTTCATTTGAATGACCATTTCGCTTTCGCCATTTTTTGCCCAACTGGCAATGGGATAATTTGCCAAATCGGATATGGTTTTTGGTGTGCCAAGTCGTGCCAATAAATCAGGACTTGCCACCCATTTGGTGCCAAGCGTCAATACTTTTTTGGCAATAAAATCATCGCCGTGCAAGTCGCCAATGCGAAACGCCACATCAATACCGTCATTTGCCAAATCCAAATAGCGTTCGGTCAGCGTACAATGAATGTGAATGTGGGCAAATTGCTGTTGAAATTTGCCAATCCACCAAAGCGAAGGCTCAAAAGCAGGCGGTGCTGAAATGCGTAACACGCCTTTTAAATTTTTCTCATCGTCAAGAAGCACTTGTTTGGCATTTAATAAATTGTCAATAGACAAATGCACTTCGTCATAGAGTTTTTGCCCTGCCATTGTGGGCTTAACGCCTGATTTTTGGCGGTCAAACAGTTGAATTTGCAAGGATTTTTCAAGCTCACTGATTTGACGGCTGATGGTGGCAATCGGTACGCCTGTGCGTTCGGACGCTTTGGAAAGCGAGCCTGTTTGGACAATGGCAACAAATAGATGTAGGGTGTTGAGATTCATTGGTTTGACTGTTTAAACATTTGGGTTATTTTAGCAGGTTTTAATTTACATTTTCATTTTTAAAAACCACCTTTCCAAAAACCGCCATTCCCTTACCAATTTTTAAATTTTATAATATCCCCATTCCAATCAAACAAGAGAAGTTTATGAAAACCTTATTAAAATCAACCGCCATTGCCTTGGCATTGTCTTTGTCTTTTGGTTCTGTGGCAGTTGCCAAAACGCCAAAACCGCTTGTTAAGGTCAGTCTATCAAAATCGCTTGTGCAAACAATCAAAACCCAAGACGGTTTTTCACTTGCCCCTGACAGTCAAATGGGCGTGCGTGAATTTGTGGAAAAAGTCGTGCCGATTTTGCAGGAGCGTGGGATTTATCATACCGATTATGAAGGCGATACACTAAGGGAGCATTTGGGCGTGCCGTATCAGTATGGGTTGAAAGGTTAAGGGAAAGGGAAACACCGCTTGGGGAAAGGCAAGCGGTGTTTTTTTGATTGGAATTTTGAAAAATAAACTTTCAGGCAGCCTGAAAAATATTCCGCTATTCTTTTTCTTTAATACCTTGAATAATCTGACACTTATCAACCGTTTTATTTTCACAACCCACAAATTGCATTAAAAAAGTTTTAACTTGTTGTAATTCTTTAATTTGTTCGTCCAAATATGCCAAATGTTGTTCGGCAAGTGCATTGATTTCATTGCATTGTTTGTTAGGCGTTTGTTGTAATTGCAACAGCGTTTTGATGTCATTTAAAGAAAAACCGATATTGCGACAGGCTTTAATAAAGCGTAATTGAGCAAGGGTTTGTTCGTCAAACACACGATAGCCATTTTGTTGATGTGTGGGGGCGATTAAGCCTTGTTTTTCATAATAACGAATGGTTTCCAAATGCACGCCTGTTTGTTCACTGGCTTGTTTTATTTTAAAAAATTTTGACATTTTGGCTTGACCCTGTAATGACTACGGAGTTTATAGTGTAGCAAATTTCATCTTAAAACAGGAGCAAAAAATGGCGTGCCAAAATTGTTGCACTTCAAATCAGCCCATTCATCAATCGCCCAAGTACAAAAAAGCCTTGTGGATTGTCTTGATATTAAATTTATCAATGTTTTTTGTGGAAATTGTGATGGGGGTTAAATCGGGTTCAACTTCGCTGTTGTCGGACAGTTTGGATTTCTTGGGCGACAGTGCCAATTATTTGATAAGTTTGATTGTTTTGCCAATGGCGTTAAGTTACCGAGCCAAAGCATCTATGGTTAAGGGGCTAACGATGGGCGGTTTTGGTTTATTTATTTTAATGACGACCATTTATCGTGTGTTTTATGGGGAAATGCCCAGTTCTTCTGAAATGAGCATTGTGGGATTTTTGGCGTTATTGGTCAATGTGTCGGCAGTGTTGATATTATTAAAATTTCGTGATGGCGACAGCAATGTCCGCAGTGTGTGGGTGTGTTCCCGAAACGATGCGATTGGTAATGTGGCGGTAATTTTGGCGGGTATGGCAGTTTATTTTTTTCAATCAAAATATCCTGATTTAATTGTGGCGTTTGTTTTGGCATTTTTGGCATTACAAGCCAGTCAAGAAATCATCAAAAGGGCTTGGGCGGAATTAAAAGTCAGTTGATTTAAAACACCGTTTGGATTGATGTTCAAGCGGTGTTTTTATTTTAAAAACTTTCAGACAGCCTGAAAATAACATTTCTTTACAAAAAAAACTTGCATACAGTCTGAAAATTGACTATAATAGTTTCAAGGTCAATTTTCGGACTATTTTTATGACAACTTTTAACCATTCCCCCAATCTGTTGGAACAAATTGGCGATGTTTGCACGCAGGTCAATTTAAGTTATGCAGTTTTTGCCAAAAATCATCAGATGAACGCCAATGAACTTGCCATATTTTATACACTCTGGACGCAAGAACAAGCCACGCAAAAATACATTGCCGACAAATATCATCTTGCCAAACAAACCATTAACAGCTTGTGCAAACGCCTTGAAACGGACGGTTTCATCGCAAGCGATGTCAAAGAAAATAACAAACGAGAAAAAGTCATTTCTTTGACCGATAAAGGCAAAGCGTTTGCCCGCCCGATTATCGCCCCTTTATTAAGGCAGGAAGGGCAAGTGATTGATGAATTTGGCATTGAACGACTTGTATTTTTGCTCAATGAAATGAATGCGTTGCAAAAAATGCTGGCACAGCGTTTGGAAAATTAATTTTTAACTTTTTATTTTGGAGATTTTTATGCATTGGTCTGTTTTTTTGGCGATTGCCATTGTTTGCGAAGTATTTGGCTCTACGATGCTAAAATTATCACAAGGGTTTAGTAAGCCTTTGCCGAGTATTGGTTTTGTGCTGGGTTTTGGCTTGGCGTTTTATTTGCTGTCATTGGCGTTAAAAAGCATTCCTTTGGGAATGGCGTATGCGATTTGGTCTGGCGTGGGCTTGGTTTTGACGGCGATTGTGGGCGTGGTGGTGTTTGGCGAAAAGGTCGATTTTTGGGGAATTGCGAGCATTGGCTTGATTTTGGCAGGTGTGATAATGATGAATACGCTGTCCAAAATGGGTGGGCATTAAAAAAAACACCGCTTGGGGGAAAATTCAAGCGATAAAAATAAAGTCCTATCAACGTTATTAAGAGCGGACAGGACTTTTATGATCTTTATAATTTCTAGTATTAAGGGGTTGAAATAACAGCTTTAGGTGTGGTTTTTCTTTGGTGAAAATAAGCGGTAATAAGCAACATAGCATAAAGTATTGCCCCCATCAGCCATAACAGACCATCCCAATAAGCGACGCTATAACTATAAATAAAGGCAAATAAAAGGGGACCAATGATCCCGGTAATATTGGTTAGGCTCACCAGAGTACCTTGTAATTTCCCTTGCGCATTATCATCGACAGATTTTGATAAATAACCTTGTAATGCGGGTTGCCCCATACCTCCTGCCGCTAAGCAAATTAATGCTGGTAAGATGACCCAAACGTGGCCTATCCACGCTAATAATAAACAGCCCATCATATCAATAGACATACTGATCATAATGGTGGTTTTTTCGCCCCATTTTTGTGCCAATTTCCCAGCGACAATCGCCTGAAAGAAAATATGTAATACACCCAGAACCGCCAAAGACATACCGATAGAAGTTGTGTTCCAATCAAAACGATATTGTGTAAACAGCACCCAGATGGTGGCAGGAATTTGCCCGATAAGCTGGATAATAAAATAGGTTGCTAACCAAAAGTAGAGGCTTTTCTTAAAAAAAACAGTGACTGTATTTGAGGCAGTTTGGTTTTCAGGTGTCCTATTGGCAACAAGCGCTTCTCTTTTTTGTGTTTCTCGGAAAAAGAGCAAAGAGAGTATTAATAATATCGAGTGTGAAATAGCGGCAAAAATAAATGGCATATGAGCACTGATATCACCTAATAATCCCCCTAGCATTGGGCCGATAATAAGGCCAACACCAAAAGCACCACCTAAGAAACCAAAATAGCGAGTTCGATTTTTAGCGGGAGTCACATCACTCATCGCTGATGCACATACGGCACCTGTTGCGCCTGTGATCCCCGCAATGATGCGCCCAATATAGAGCATCCAAAGTGTGGTTGAGAATGCCATTAAAAGATAGTCGAGTGCCGCGCCTAAAAGGGAAAACAGCAAGATGGGTTTTCTGCCGTATTTATCAGACAGTCGTCCTAGAATAGGAGCAAAAATAACCTGCATGGTAGCATAGAGCGCTAATAGCACACCGTAATGGGTTGCCAGTGAATTTTCACTGACAAATTCATTTAATAGAGTAGGGAGTACTGGCATGATAAGCCCGATACCAATGGCATCTAATACGGTGATCAGCAGTATAATAATAATTGATTTATTCATTGAGATCCTAAAAATCTATCAGTGATGGAGTGGGTGTAATATATCTCTATCAGTGATAGATTGTCAAGGCTATTTTATTTTGAGGTAGGTAATGGCAAAGCTAGATAAAGAACAAGTTATTGATAATGCGTTGATTTTACTTAATGAAGTTGGTATTGAAGGATTAACAACGCGTAAGCTGGCGCAAAAAATAGGTGTGGAACAACCCACATTGTATTGGCATGTAAAAAATAAACGCGCTTTGTTAGATGCATTAGCAGAAACTATTTTGCAAAAGCACCATCATCATGTTTTGCCATTGCCGAATGAAACATGGCAGGACTTTTTGCGAAATAACGCGAAAAGCTTCCGCCAAGCCTTATTAATGTATCGTGATGGTGGCAAAATTCATGCGGGAACACGCCCCTCTGAAAGTCAATTTGAGACATCAGAACAGCAACTACAGTTTTTGTGTGATGCTGGGTTTAGTCTATCTCAAGCCGTGTATGCATTAAGCTCTATTGCGCATTTTACATTAGGCTCCGTACTGGAAACTCAAGAGCATCAAGAAAGCCAAAAAGAGCGTGAAAAAGTAGAGACGGATACTGTTGCCTATCCGCCATTATTAACCCAAGCCGTTGCAATTATGGATAGTGATAATGGTGATGCTGCATTTTTGTTTGTCCTTGATGTGATGATCTCTGGACTTGAAACAGTATTAAAGAGCGCTAAATAAATCTAAATTCGCTGACGCCCTTTTTGGCTAATTAGTTGCCCTTGTATGTCAGCGATACCAATGTGAGCAATACAACCTGCATTAAATTGTAAATAGTCATCTTCGATGCCATCAGAGAAAATTACGCCATTCTCTGGCATCAAAGATCCTAATTGCAGTGGTGAGTCAGGCTCAATAGTGCCAAAAGTCAGTGCAACACCTGTTGTTCTACTTGGAAATGGCTCTCTTACACTAAATTGTAGCTTTCGATCACTCCAGCTAAAGCCTTGTAATAGAGGGTGCGAAGCTTCTCCTGTAATTGCCATCGCACCAGCAAGAATAGATTGAAACCACCCCGTTGATCCCAATCCTGTTGATACAATAATGCCTGATGAAGATTGCACTTCTTCAGCGCCATTCCATTGCAAAATATACTGTGCGGAAGTGTGGCTTTTAGGGCCAATAAATAAGTCATTAACCGCTAATAAGGATTGACCATCATTGGTTGTTGCTTGTGCAAAAGTGACCGTTTTAAATGGCATTTTTTTATTAATGGGTTTAAAAACGGTTTTTGTTTTGATAATCAACCTTTAATTTGGAGAATTGTTATGAACGACATCATCAAAAACCCAAACGCCCACTGCGGTTGCCAATCTTGCACAGGGCAAAATTGCAATCCAAAATGCAACTGCCAAAATGGCGAGCCGTGCATTTGTCAAAACTGCACTTGTGGCGATTGTGATTGCAAGTAATTGATTAGCTAAAAACATTGGGCGGACTTATGTTTGCCCAATGTTTGCCAAATCCCATTTTGATAAGGAAAACTGTAATGAAAATGTTTAAAAACCGTGCCGTACAATTATCTGCCCTTGCCCTTATTTTGGCGACTTTAACCGCTTGTGCCGACGGCAAAAACGAAGTGCCGACGCACTCGATGGTAGGCGACAATAACCACACCCAAACCACCCACGACAGCCCAAATAACCAAAACGGGCACGCAGAGATGAACCACGCTAATATGAACCACTCTGCTATGGCGATGGACACTCAAAATGCTCCGCCCCATACCCAAGCCTATCTTGCAATGATGAACAAGATGGGCGATGAGATGAGCAAAGCGGGCAATCTTGCCGATGCTGATACTGCTTTTGCCAAAGGTATGATTCCGCACCATATCGGAGCAGTTGAGATGGCAAAAGTACAGCTTGAATATGGTAAAGATGAAACAATGAGAAAACTTGCCCAAGCGATTATTGATGGGCAACAAGCCGAAATTGACTTGATGAATGGCTGGCTGAATGGCAAAGACACGACCACCCAAAACGCCAACGCCCCACACGCCAAAGCCTATGCCTTGGACAATTCACACAGCGAAATGATGACGGCAATTTATGAGACCGACCCTGATGTCGCCTTTGCCAAAGCGATGATTCCCCACCACAAGGGAGCGGTCAATATGGCAAAAGTGCAATTAGAATACGGCAAAGATAAAGCAATGCAAGATTTAGCAAAGCAAATCATCAATGCCCAAGAGCCTGAAATTAAGCTGATGGAAGATTGGCTAAAACAGTAGGGGCAATAAGGCAAAAGCACCGTTTTTGATAAAGCGGTGTTTTTATTTTAAAAACTTTCAGGCAGTCTGAAAATAATATTTCCAAAAACGAAAACCACCTTTCCAAAAACCGCCATTCCCTTACCAGTTTTTAAATCTTATAATACCCCCATTCCAACCAAACAGAGCAATTTTATGAACCGCATTAGCCAAATCTTAAACATCAAACACCCCATTGTCCAAGCCCCAATGTCGTGGCTGACGGACGCTCATCTGGTGGCAAGCGTGGCGGACGCTGGCGGACTGGGCTTTTTAGCCCCACACGCAGGGCAGACGACCAACCCAAGCTCCAACGAAGAAGTTTTAGAGCGTATGCGTAACGAAATCCATAAGGTCAAAGCCTTGACCGATAAGCCCTTTGGCGTGCCGTTTATGCTGTCTTATGATTTGTCGCTCATTCCCTTAATGGTGGATTTGCTGATTGACGAGAGTGTGCCTGTGGTGCTGGACAACGGCTGGCTTGACCCTGCCATTTACGCCAAACTCAAAACTGCGGGCATCAAAATCATCTGCCGTCTGCCCAATCCCAATTTGACCGATGCCCTAAAAGCCCAAAAACTTGGGGCGGATATTTTGGTTTTGACAGGCTTTGACGAAGGCGGAACTTTGCCGATGAAAGAAGTGGGCAGTTTTAGCGTTTTGGCAGAGTTTGTCGGTAAGGTGGATTTGCCCATAATGCTTGCAGGGGGCATTGGCGACAAAAAAGCGGTGCAAGCAAGTTTGGTACTAGGGGCAGAAG
The DNA here is from genome assembly GCF_013377995.1 of Mannheimia pernigra. NCBI lineage: Bacteria > Pseudomonadati > Pseudomonadota > Gammaproteobacteria > Pasteurellales > Pasteurellaceae > Mannheimia > Mannheimia pernigra. Next base: position 988,362 of record NZ_CP055305.1, on the reverse strand, counting down.
GTGTGTGGGTTGGCACAGCGTTTATCGCCACAACCGAGTGCCGAAGCCATCAAAAAGTCAAAGAATGGATTGTCAATTCAACGGCTAATGATTTGTTATTGTTTCGCACCGAGCCGTATTATTACCGCTCATTGCCAACCACACTTGCCCAAAAATGCTTTGAACTTAGTGAAAATGGGGCGAGCCGTAGCGAGATTGCAGTCGTTATGAATGCAGGCACGGGAATGCGTTTGGGTATGCTAGAAGGCGATTTTGATAATGGCTATGTGTCGGTGGGTACAGGCATATCACAAATTGACAAAATCAAAAGCGTACAAGAATTGATTGATGAATTGATGAATTGATGAATTGATGAATTGATTTTCAAAATAAAACATCGTTTAAATAGGAATTTAGACGCTGCTTTTTGTTCGTCATGTTCAACATCTCTAGAAAAATACCACTTATATTTATTTTCCTTGTTGCCCTTCCAAGATCTGCCTCGTCATCTCCATACTTTGAATGATGGCTCGGCGATTAATTGCATTATCGTTTCCATCTAACACTTTTCGCCAATAATCTAGTGCTTGTTGGTAGTTATTATTTAAAAAGCCATCTGAAGCTCGTAACAACAAACTGGCACTTTCATTCTTATCTAAGCTCAATGCTTCATCAATCATTGCACTGATTTCTTTGTTCATTTTCTGCCCATTATCATAATAACGAGCCGTTGCGATTGCGCCTAAAATCGCCGCTTTTTTACCGAGTAGTTTTTGAGCATTGTCATAGCAAACTAAGGCTGAATCGAAGTCATTACTTAACACATAAGCCTGCCCTAGCTCATACCACAAGTCGCCATTATTGGGGTTCTCTCTTAACTGATTTTGTAGGCTGATAATGTAGCGTTCATTTTTTGACGTGCCGTGAGCTTCACTCATTTGTTGCTGAAAATCTTTGTGGACGTTCAAGCCTTCTTGTACAACTTGATAACGCCCTGAGAAACTATAGTAAGCAACGCCTAACAATAAAATTGCAAGAAGTGAAAGTGTTGTCATTCTAGCAAGCGGTCGCTTTTTAGCATTATTTTGCAACTCACTTTGTTCAAATTGAGCTTTCTCGAACTGGTAACGCTGCTCTGCCTCACGCTCATATTCTTGCTTCACATCATCTGCAAACTGTTGAGCAAATTTGACCGCTTGTTGGTAATTTTCTCTGCTTAATTGATCGCGACTTTCCATTATATTTACTCTTATTTCATTTCTTTTTTTCGGGTTCGCCATAAAATGGCAAGAAATAACAAACTAAATAGCCCAACAGGTAAACCCCAAAGTACCCAAGTTTGTGACGTAAGTGGTGGGTTATAATTTACAAAATTACCGAAGCGGTCCGTCATAATGCGGATAATTTCCTCATTGCTTTTCCCCTCACTCACCATTTCATAAACTTCAATCCGCAAGTTATAAGCTGCAGTCGCGTTCGATTCAACCAAATTTTGGTTTTGGCACTGTAAGCAGCGTAAAGCGCGAGCAAGTGAGATTGCCCTCACTCGGTCTGCCTCATTTTTAAATTGAAAGGTATCCACCATATCCGCTTGAACTATGGCAGCCATACCAAATACAAGCGGTAGAATTAGCCAAATTTTTTGCAAAAATGACCGCTTACTTTTCATTACGTAGCACCTCTAACTTTGGCAAAAAATCTTGGGCAAAATCAGGGTTGTAGCCTTTTTGCTGGTAACGCACAATGCCGTTACGATCTATCAAATAAGTTGAAGGTGCTGAAGAAACCTTAAGCATTTGAATTAAAACGCCTTTTTCGTAGTCATCAATAATTAGGCTAAACGGATTTCCCCAATTTTCTAACGCTTTCAGTGCATCATTTGGGCGATCGCTGTAGGTTAAGCCGACAATCGGTACGCCTCGCTGTTTTAGTTCTAACAAAATTGGAAATTCTTTAATGCACCAAGTACACCAGCTCGCCCACACATTGAGAATATAAGGCTCTTTCGGTAGGCTGTTATTGTTCAAATGGGCGTTGCTATCGAGCAAATTCTTGCCCACAAATTCTGGAAATGGCTTGCCCTGCCAATCTTCCGTTGGAGAAAGGGCATCTTTATTTATGAGTGGAACAGAAAGAAAGCCTACAATGGCAATCAGGAGACACAGCGGAATCAGTAAAAATATTTTCTTCATTTTTTAGTCTTTATTTGAAAAAGAGGGTCTGCAATACCCCAACAACGCCAGCAATGCACCTAAAATCATAATCAGCCCACCAAGCCACAGGGCTTGTACATAAGGCTTGTAGTGTAGGCGGAAAGCATATTCTAGGTGACCAAATTTATCGCCCATTACAATGTAAATGTCGTCCAAATAGTGGTGGTATAGCCCTACTTCTGCCATTGTCATCGTACGAACATCATAATATCGTCTTTCTGGCATCACATTAGCGAGAGTTTCACCTTCTTTACTAATCGAGAAAACGGCTTGCTCAGCCGTGTAGTTTGGGCCAATTAAATCATTGTAATCTTCATATTTGAAAGTATAACCTGCTAATTCAGCCTGCTCACCTACTTTTAAGCGAACGCCGATTTCATCGCCGTAATAACTGTTCATCATTGCGCCAACCACGCCTACTGCAAAGCCAATGTGAGCTAATCGCATTGCAAGCGGGCGGATGTTAAACATAAATCGCAAATAGGGAATGTGAGTTAGAATAATCCAGATCGCAAGGCTTATAAACACAATTGGCAATAACACCAACTCAAAATGCGGTCGGGTGGAAATAGAATGATAAATCAGCCCTATAGCGATAGCAAATGCTACTGGAAATAGCCATAATTTCACTAAAATTTGTTTGATTGGGAGCTGCTTCCAACGTAACGTAGTCGCCAAGCTCATCATAATCATCAGCAATAAAGCAAGAGGGGCAAACACACTATTGAAATAAGGTGCTCCAACTGAAATTGCGCCCCAGTTCATCATAGTGAAGATCATTGGGTAGAATGTGCCCAATAACACGACGCAAGCAGCTACACTGAATAAACCGTTAATCATCAGAAAGGCGGTTTCTTTTGACAGCAAATTAAACTGAACTTTGCCTTGCCATAACGTTGCTCTAAATGCAAAAAGTGCTAAGGCGATAAAGCTGAGGCTGAAAAATAATATCAGCAACGCCATTCCACGATCAGGATCAATGGCAAATGCGTGAACAGACGTTAAAACACCAGAGCGAACAATAAATGTGCCTAATAAGCTCAATGCAAAGGCAAAAATAGCGAGTAAAATCGTCCAGTAATAGAACACCCCACGCTGCTGGCTTACAATTAAACTATGCACAAGGGCAGTACCTAACAACCAGGGCATTAATGAAGCATTTTCAACAGGATCCCAGAACCACCAGCCACCCCATCCTAGTTCATAATACGCCCACCAAGCCCCTAAAAGGATTCCCGCAGTAAGAAATCCCCACGAAATCATCGCCCACGGGCGAATCCAACGCATTATGGCAGCATCCATTCCACCTGAAATCAACGCAGCGACAATCATCGCAAAGCTCACTGCAAAGCCAACATAGCCTAAATAAAGCAACGGAGGATGGAAAATCAAGCCAATATCTTGCAACATTGGGTTGAGATCTCGTCCTTCTGGCGGCGGTGGAAAGCCTCGTTCAAAAGGATTAGAGACAAATAAAATAAAAAGCAAAAAACCAAGTGAAATTAGCCCAAGCATTACTAAGGTTCGATGAGCAAACAAGCGGTCAATTTTCGAGGAAAATGTACAAAATACGGCTGACCAAAGCACTAACGCCATAAGCCAAAACAGCATTGAACCTTCATGTCCACCCCAAGAGGCTGCAAATTTAAAAAAGTGAGGAAGTTGGATATTAGAGTGAGCAGCAACATAAATCACGGAGAAATCATCAGTTAAAAAAGCACAAACTAAGGCAAAAAAGGAAATGCTTATGAAAGCAGCTTGCAAATAGGTAAACAAAGACGATAACGCCAGCCAATGATATTGCTTACGAACTTCGCCCCATATCGCAAAACTGACTTGAAAAATGGCTGTAATCGCTGCCAATAAAAGTGAAAAATAGCCCAGTTCAGGTAGCATAAATTATCCAAAAAATAACCGCTTGTGAAGAAAAATTAGCAAAGAATATAATATACACTCAAGTAGATTTCCCTCTTTAGCAAAGAGGGGAGCGAGATCTCAAAAAAGAACTAGCTCCCATAACAATGATTTTATTCAATGTTGCCTTTAGCTTGCCACAGTAAGCTGCCCTGCGTAAAGAATAAAGTAACGTAAACAGAGTACACCGATTAAATCGAAAACAGAAATCAAGATAATAAATTTTACGTTATGCTTTAAGCGATGGCTGCCAAAAATATTGGCAATCAGCGGAATGGCAATACCGATGAGCATTACCCCAATCCAGAAAAGCGTTCCCCAAAAGCCACTAAGTGCATTCGTTAAAGCAAGTGATTTATCTGCTCCACCAAAGTGTAATCCTACGAAGAACGCAACAATTAAGCCGAGTTCCGTTACCATAATAGGCACTTCAAATTTGTGCATAAAGTAAATTTCGTGGCTTTCACCTGATAATTTGCCAGCCAGTAGCACCATTAAGAATGTTGCTGCAATACCCGATGATGCACCAGAAGCTAAGAATAACGCTGGCAATACAGGGTTATTTAACATTGGGTAACTAATTAACGCTGAAAGTAGGAAACCTGTATACGCCCCGAGTACAGCGGCTAATACAAATAAGATAAATTCAATCGGTTTTAGGAGTTTTGCCTCAAGCGTATCAATCCAACCTAACAATAATTTTAATGATGGAAGATAACGATTGATAAAAACAGCCACCCAATCTTTAAACATAATAGCAATCCAAACAAGCAAGACGGCCATATAAAGTTGGAATAACATTACCCCCATAGACATTACCGATGTACCACTGTAGTTAAACATTAACTTCCAGAAGGTCCAAGGCTTTGTTAAATGAAAAATTAATAACGTTAAACCAATTAATGTTGGCAATATGCCAAGTATTGCGCCACTACGAATAATCCAGTTCTGGCTCGGTTTTTCAAGTTTGGCTCCACTATTACGGTAAGCAATCGCTAACTGAACTGCTCCTGATGAAATACCCAGTAAGAACAAGTAAATAGCAATTGTGCCATCCCAAACAAGGTTTGGGGTTTGGAAAGGGACATATTCATTCATTATCTACGCTCTCCTTTACCAAATGGAATGTGATATAAGTTAGGCTCTGTGCCTAATGAGATCTTGGTACGATAAACAAAATTATGTTTCACTTTATGGAAAATATCGCTATTTGGATCATTCATATCACCAAAAGTTAAGGCTTTAGTCGGACAAACCTCAACACAGGCTGGTTGTTTACCCTCTGCTAAGTTAGTATCACGGCAAAAGTTACATTTATCGGCAGATTTTTTCTCAGGATGAATAAAACGAACACGGTACGGGCAAACCGCAATACAATATTGACAACCTACGCACAAATCTGCATTTACATCAACAATCCCAGTTTCAGAATCAATGAATGATGCACCTGTTGGGCAAACACTCACACAAGGGGCATGAGTACAATGTTGGCAAGATTGACGGAAAAATTCATATTGTACATTTGGAAATTCACCAAATGGCTCGCTACGAATAATTTCTAAACGAGATACACCTTCAGGCACCTTATTCGTAGTACGGCAAGCGTCCATACAAGCGGTACAACCAATGCAAGCAGTTTCATCGTGTACCATCGCATAGCGAATTTTCTTTTGTTCTTTCTCAGTAGCAAGAGTTATAGAGGTGGCAAGCCCTGTGCTTGCCACAACTGCGATAGCACTAGCCCCTGAGACGAAATCTCTACGGGTGCAAGTCATTATTTCGCTCCTTTTGCTTCTCTAGCTTTCATTTCAGGATTTTTGAATTCGCCTGAATGAATTTTGGTATGACAATCCGTACAAAGTTTAATGCGATCTTTTTCAGGAATGCCTTTCATTGGATCTTTTTCTGGGTGAATCTCGTGACAGTTTGTACAAGTAATTTTAGTTGCGTGTGTGTCGTGAGCCCAGAATTTCTCACGTAATTTCTCTGGAGTATGGCAAGCTACACAAACTTGGTTTTGTTCATTAATAGAACGCTCAAGATCTGCATTACTTGCTTTACCGTGAGGGTTAAAACGCATTACATCTTTTACTCCTTTACGGTGGCTTTCAGACATATTGCCGTGGCAGCTCACACAAGTGAGTTGCTCGCCAGTATTCGGGCTTTTCACCTCTTTTTGGAAATGTTTTCCTGCGTGATGGAAAGGTTTACCCGTTGCATTAGCAGATTCGTGGCACTGAGTACAATATTTGTTTGGGTCACGTCTTGCATCAGTCGCAATTTGTGCATCATCTACTTTTTCTGATTGCCAAAGTGGCTTTGGTTGTTCAGGCATTACCGCATTTGCACTAGAAATTGCAAAAAAAACTGCAAATATGACCGCTTGTACTGGGGCAATTAATCGCCCCGTTTTTAAGATTACATTTTTCATAGTTCACCTCAAGCTACATTATTTTGTATCTGCTTTTGGTGCATCTTCTGCTGGCAACAAGCCTTTCGCACGAGCTTCTTTTTCCCATTGTGGAACAACAGTTTTTAAGAATTCATCTTTCGCGGCTTGATCTTTAGGAATATCTAAACCAATTGCTTTTTGAGCTTTCTCTTTAGTTGAAATATCAGGAATTGCAACAGGCGTTGCTACACCGTGTTTCGCTAGTACCACACCAAGTGCCGCACGCGCATCTGCTGCACGATCAATACCCGTTGCAATAGTGCGTAACATAACATCTGGTGCGTGGAAGTGATTACCGTGACCTGCAGCTGAATAGTCCCAACGCCATTGGGCATGACGAATTGCAGTTAAAATGTCTTTCATCTCATCTTGTGTTGCCCCTGCGTCCCAAGCTGCTTTCGCTTCAAAATGAGCTTTCACTAATTGATCTTCTAAACGGATCATTGCCTCTTTAACATCGTGTTTATACTCTTTAACACGTTTTTGTAATGTTTCCTTACTTTGCTCGTGACAAGTCTTACAGGTTGATTCAAAGTTATCAAATGGATTACCGATTTTATGATCAGTATAAACGTTACCCTCTTTATCTTTCACTTTAGGCATATGGCAGTCAATACAAGTTACGCCGTTTTTGCCGTGAGTACCTTGTGACCAAACTTCAAAATCTGGATGCTGTGTTTTTAACATCGGAGCTTTAGATAAAGCGTGAGTCCAGTCGGTAAAATTGATTTCATCATAATATTTCTCGATGCTATCCACATCTACGCCGTTTTTCCAAGGGAAAGTAACATCTTTCTTATCTTTAAAATAGTATTCCACGTGGCAGTTCGCACAGACTGCTGGGCGTTTGCCGTGTTTGTCTAACTCTTCAAATTTCCAGCCGATAGTATTTAAGGCACGCAATACGTGAGGACGAGCTACTTGTAACGCTGGTTTACCTTGTTTAAATTCTTCTGAGTTAGTATCGTGGCAGTCAGCACAACCGATAGAGTTCACGATTTCTGAACCATATTTTGCCCATTTAGGATCAAAATAACCACGCTCACCTTTCTCTTCAATTAAGCGGGCGACATCAGGGCCTTTACACGTCCAGCAAGCCATTGGCTGTGGACCATCATTTTCATCTTTTGGTGCACCAGTACGCAAAATATCACGCACATCAGTAATCGCATAATAGTGACCACGGGGTTTGTTATAGTCTTTAGAGAAGGCATAGCCTGCCCATAACACCACATAACGTGGATCTGCTGCTAATGCACTACCACGATCTGTTGATTCGGAAGTTGCTTTCCAAGAGTTATATTGCAACGGATATTTTTCTGCAAAAGTATGGTTTGCAGAATTAATTGTTACCCCTAATTTTTCGTGTTTAAGTGCTTTATCTGTTAAAGACTCTTTTTTTGCTTCTTCAGCTAAAGCTGGTTGTAAACACCCCAATATTGAAATTGTCACCGTTATTAGGCTTTTTGCTAAAAATTTCATTTTGGTTCTCCCACTCAGATAAAAATCATCAAAAATATAAATAAGGATTTTGCCTATTAAATTAATAAGGAAATCCTATAACTCATTTGGGAGAATATTCAATTTAAATCAACTCGACTATCTCAAAGTGAAGATTTATTGAATTAAATCAATAAAACCCTGAAAAAATACCTCTTAATGGTTAATTTGAAATCTAAAAAGCACTTTTATTTAGTGCAAAAATAGAGTTTAAAAAATGATAAATTTATGGTATCTATACAGCTCATTTTTACATAATAAAAAATCTCAAGGACACAACATAATGAATGGTGCAAGATTAATTACTGAAAGCCTAAAAGCTCACGCTGTGACCACGATTTTTGGCTACCCAGGTGGTGCAATTATGCCCACCTACGATGCCATCTACGACTCAGGTTTAGATCATCTGCTCTGTCGCAATGAACAAGGTGCAGCAATGGCGGCGATTGGTTACGCACGCTCAACTGGCAAAGTAGGCGTTTGTATTGCCACTTCAGGACCAGGTGCAACCAATCTAATTACTGGCTTAGGTGATGCAGCCTTAGACTCCATTCCTGTCGTTGCAATTACAGGGCAGGTTGCCAGCCACTTAATCGGTACCGACGCTTTCCAAGAAGCCGATGTGTTAGGCTTATCACTTGCTTGCACCAAACACAGCTTCATCGTACAGAATATCGAAGAACTACCTGAAATTTTAGCCCTTGCCTTTCAAATTGCCCAAAGTGGCAGACCTGGCCCAGTTCTAGTTGATGTACCACGTGATATACAATTAGCCACAACGAATGCTAAGCCTATTGTCTATGCCAAAGAAAAAGCCTCTGCACAAAATAAAGCACAATTAGCACAAGCTAAGCAACTATTGCTAGAGGCAAAAAAACCTGTACTTTACGTTGGTGGTGGTGTGGGTATGGCAGAAGGCGTACAAGCGGTCAGAAATTTTGCAAAAATTGCAAATATCCCCTCTGTTTCCACCCTAAAAGGCTTAGGCACAATTGATCCAACCGATCCGCTTTATATGGGAATGATCGGAATGCACGGCACAAAAGCTGCAAACTATGCAGTACAAGAGTGTGATTTACTGATTGCCTGCGGTGCACGTTTTGACGACCGTGTAACAGGTAAATTAGATACTTTTGCCCCACACGCAAAAGTCATTCATATTGATATTGATAATGCGGAAATCAATAAACTACGCCAAGCACAAATTGCGTTAAAAGGTGATCTAATTGAGGCTGTAAATAGCTTAGCTCAGCCATTAAACATTGATTTATGGCGTGACAATGTGCGTAATCTCAAGCAGCAGTTTGATTTCCAATATCAAGAAAATAGTGGTGAAGGACATATTGATTCTACGGCGTTGTTGCACACTCTTTCAGAGCGTAAATCTCCAAATAGTGTAGTCACAACAGACGTAGGGCAGCACCAAATGTGGTCGGCACAACACCTCACTTATAATGATCCGAAAAACTATATCACCTCAGCTGGTTTTGGTTCAATGGGATTTGGTTTACCTGCTGCAATTGGAGCCCAAGTTGCTCGCCCTAATGACCAAGTGATTGTCATTACAGGTGATGGCTCAATTATGATGAATATCCAAGAACTTGGTACAATCAAGCGAGCCAATTTACCTGTTAAAATTTTACTGTTAGATAACCAACGCTTAGGTATGGTTCGTCAATGGCAATCGCTCTTCTTCCTCGGTCGCCACAGCCAAACAATTTTAGACGACAATCCCGATTTCGTTATGCTCGCTAAAGCCTTTGATATTGAGGGCGAACGTATTGAAAAGGCTTGCGAAGTTTCGGACGGAATTGACCGCTTGTTAAATGCCAAAGGGGCATATTTACTTCACGTTTGCATTCCACAAGAAGAAAACGTTTGGCCACTTGTTCCACCTGGTGCTTGTAATGCCGATATGCTAGATGATGATATATAGGAGAACCAAATGGCACACTACCAATTAACGATTAAAGCGAACAAACGCCCAGAAACCTTAGAGCGTATTTTGCGTGTGATCCGCCACCGTGGATTTGAGGTGAAAAGTTTGAATGTGGAAGAAAATGATACCGTATTTGACTTAAAACTCACCCTAACCAGCCAACGCCCGCTTTCACTATTAACTCATCAATTAGACAAATTGTTTGATGTGATCGAAATCAACTAATCTTTTTAATACCGTGTAGAAAATACACGGTTTTTTTCGCTAAAAACTGACCATTCTCTCCTCAGAACAAATTGTTTAGCAAGCCGTGCCGAAAAATGGCTTAGAAACAAAGTAGCGATAATCTACTTTACAACCCTTTTTTTAAAGATTATATTAGCCACTCATTTAGTCGGGGTGCTTGCCTTATACCCATAATGCAAGCTGAGAAATACCCGTTGAACCTGATGCAGTTAGCACTGACGTAGGAAACTAAAAGCAAGCCAAATCTCCGCTGTTCATTCCCCGTTTGTGTTGGTGCGTTTCTTTTTTCAACCTTGAGGAATAAACGATGACCAAATCATTTCAACCACGCTTTTTGCAAAAAATTCGGCAAAATCGACCGCTTGTTCACAACATTACTAATATTGTTGCAGCCAATTTTTCCGCCAATGGCTTATTGGCTCTCGGTGCTTCGCCAATTATGGCTGCAGCCATTGAAGAAATGGAAGATATGCCTAAACTAAGTTCTGCCTTGGTAATCAATATCGGCACATTAATCGGAAAAGAAATCGATGCAATGGTGCTTGCTGGCAAAACGGCCAACCATTTAGGTATCCCTGTTCTACTCGACCCTGTGGGCGTTGGGGCAACATCATTTCGTCGCCAAACCGTTGAAACGTTACTAAACGAAATTCAATTTACCGCTATTCGAGGTAATGCCGGGGAGCTAGCAACTATCGCAGGAGTAGATTGGCAAGCCAAGGGGGTTGATGCTGGAGAAGGCTCACACAATATGGTAGAAATCGCCAAACAAGTTGCTAAACGCTACCAAACCCTAATCGCCATCAGTGGTGAAGCCGATGTAGTAAGCGATGGCTTACGCACAGTTTTAGTGAAAAATGGCAGCCCAATGTTCCCACAAATTACGGCTTCTGGCTGCTTACTCAGTGCAGTATGCGGAGCATTTTTAGCCGTAGCAGAAAAAGATCAATACTTTAATTCACTGATTGAGGCTTGCACTGCTTATGCCGTTTCTGGCGAAATTGCCGCCCAATCTCTCAAATCAACCGAGTATGGACAATTTGCCGTTAATCTTTTAAATGAATTAGGCGCTTTAACAACAGAAGCCATCACACAATATGCAAAGGTGGAATATGTCTAATACTCATCACACACAATCAAGCCCAGCAAAAGTAGCAATTGCCTCAATGGTCGGTACCGCGATTGAATATTTTGACAATTATATTTACACAATGGCAGCCGTACTGGTATTTAATGTACAGTTTTTCAATAGTGATGACCCTGTATCAAACCAATTAATGTCACTTTCTGTGCTAGCTCTTGCCTTTTTCACTCGCCCGATGGGATCAATTCTTTTTGGACATTTTGGCGATAAATATGGCAGAAAACAAACACTTATCGCCTCGCTCCTGTTAATGGGATTATCCACTGTAGCTATCGGCTTGCTACCAAACTATGCTGCAATTGGTATTTGGGCAACGGTGCTGCTCTGTTTGTGCCGTATAGGGCAAGGTTTGGGCTTAGGTGGCGAATGGGGCGGTGCAGCCTTAGTTGCAACTGAACACGCACCGAAACACAAGCGGGCATTTTTTGGCATTTTTCCGCAAATGGGAGCGCCAATCGGCTTATTGTTAGCCAACGGAGCGTTTTATCTCGTAAACCTAATTTATGGCGAGCAAGCCTTCCTCGACTGGGCGTGGCGGATTCCATTTGTAGCGTCTATTGTGATGATTTTTATCGGCTTATACATCCGTATTAAAATCAGCGAAAGCCCAATTTTTCTGAAAGCGGAGCAACAAGGAAAAAATCACCACACACCGCTGAAAACATTATTTAGCAAGCATTTCAAACCCTTTATTATCGGCGTACTGATTGCGACTGCTGGCTATGTTCTATTCTATATTTTGGTTGCCTTTACTCCCATTTTCGTGAAAAGTCCTGTGGCAATTTCTAAGGCTGGCTATGCAACAGGCTTAGGCTTGCCTGCCAATCTCTACACCAAATATTTACTGATTACTTCGGTAATTTTTGGTATCGCCATTTTCTTCTCTGGCTTATATTCCGACCGCATTGGTCGCCGATTATTACTACTGATTGCCACTGGGGCAACAGTAATTTACGGTCTCAGTATGCCCTTCTTCTTAGAAAACGGCACACCAATCTCGATCTTCATTTTCTTGAGCATCGGAATGATCTTAATCGGCTTAAGCTTCGGTCCAATGGCAGTCATCTTACCTGAATTATTCCCCACTGAAGTCCGCTACACAGGGGCATCGCTTGCTTATACCACCGCGGGTATTTTAGGGGCAAGCGTATTCACCATTGTGGCAGTGAAAATTAACGAAAACTTCGGCTTATTTGGGGTTGGAGGCTATTTAGCCGCCGCTTCATTACTCAGCTTCTGGGCATTGTGGCAAGTTCACGAAACCAAAGATTTGGAATTAGCGGAAATTTAACCCACAAAAATAAGGGCAAACTCATCTGTTTGCCCTCATAATTTGCAAAAATTTAGCTAAATTTAACCGCTTGTATCGCTATTTTATTCGCTTTCGTACAATAATGGTTGCCATAAAAATCACTAACATCACAGGAATTGTTAAGCCAAGCGGCAAATGTACGTGATTGTAAGAGAGAATGTGATAGAGCAAAAAGCCTGTAAACCATAATCCCCAAGCTATCCAATCCATTTTTGCCTGTAATTCGGTACGTTTTAGTACGAAGAAATCCGCAATTTGCACGGCAATCATTGGAGCAAAAACAGAGCCAATCAGCAGCAGAAAATTCTCATATTGCGTAACGGGTAAACTCAAGGCTAACAGCGTGCCAATGAGCGTCACTGCAATGGCTGTCGGCGTTTCTTTCAGCTTCGCACTGATATTGCTAGTACTCACCCCTGCGGAGTAGGCATCAAGAAAAGTAGTCGTTACTGTAGATAAAATCATCACCACAATACCTACCAAGCTCATTCCTGTCAGCAAAAGCATTGGCGCAATTTCGCTTTGCCCAGTAAACAGCACCATTCCCAAACCAAGAGCGTACATCCACCCACTGGTCAGCAAATAGCCTACGCTTGCGAAAAAGGTAGCGGAAAATGGCTTTTTCGCCTTGCTGGTATAGTCAGAAACCAGTGGCAACCAAGAAAGCGGCATAATAGTAGCAAGTTCTACTGCTGTGCTAAATGGCATTTCGCCTGAAATAGTGGAATTGGGTTGCCCATTTAGCACTTTCACGCTTAGCCATAACGTCAATCCAAACATTGCGATGAGTGTGGCGAGTTTAGATTTTCCCAGCTGATTTGAGCCTGTGAATAACCATAAAATAATCAGCACACCAAGCAAGACAGCCCAAAGGCTAAAAGCGGAAAATCCCCATAACGCCAAACTTAACGCATTGCTGATTTCAGCTCCTGTGTAAATCATAATTGCCGTCCAGCCAACAAGTTGCAACACATTGGCAAGCGAGAAAAACACTGAGCCTTTACCAAAGGAAATTTGTACCGTTTGCATCGCATTTTTTCCCGTTTTCGCCCCGATAAAGCCAGCCGCAAAAAATAAAATACCGCCTAGCAAATGCCCAAGTATAATTGCTAGCAAGCCTTGCCGCCAGCCGAGCGGTGCAATCCAAGTGCCAACCACAATTGCACTGGCACTAATGCCTGCCCCAGCCCAAATTAATCCGCTGTTAAGCGAGCTAAGAGTTCTACTCATTGACACCTCCATTTGCAAATTTTTCTAGATTTTTGACCGCTTGTTGCCACGCTTCCGCCTTGGTAATCGCACTCACCACCGCCGCACTGCCAACACCACAGCTCATCACCTGTTTGATATTTTTTTCAGTAATACCACCAATCGCTACCGTTGGCATCCGAAGTGGAGCAACCAAATCGACATAATTCACCAAGTTTTTCAAGCCCTGTGGTTGTGAATACATCGCTTTAGTTTGGGTTGGGAAAACGTGCCCAAAAGCGATATAAGAAGGCCTCACTGCTAAGGCTCGCATAATTTCAAAATAGCCGTGGGTGGAAACGCCAAGTCGCAACCCAGCTTGTTGAATTGCATCAAGGTCTGCAACGGCCAAATCTTCCTGCCCCAAATGCACGCCATAAGCCTGATATTTCACCGCAAGCTGCCAGTAATCATTCACAAACAGCCGCACATTATGTTGTGTGGCAAGTGCGACAGAGCGAGCAATCTCCTTTTCAACGTCTGCAAGCGGTTGATTTTTCACTCGAATTTGTAAAGTTTTTACCCCCTCTAAAATCAAGCGTTCAATCCACTCAAAGCTCTCAACAACAGGATAAAGCCCAAGCTGATAATCCGTCGGGGCAAACCCATTTTTTGGCAATGCTAACGGGGCATAAAGCAGTTCAGTTTGTGGGAAGAAATGAACATCGGTTGGATAGCCCGTGTGGCATAGTGAACTTAATGCTGTTTGCCCTTTGCCTTCTTTTTCTGATAAACCTTTTTGCAGATAAGCGGTGGCAACAGTGATGGAATCAGGCAAATCAAAGCCTTTTGCTAGCATCGCACCAATCGCTGAAGCAAAAGTGCAACCTGTTCCGTGATTGTTTACACTTTCTAAACGAGGGTGATGAAATACATAAATTTCCTTTGGTGTGAGCAGATAATCGCTCACCCTCTCGTTCTGCCATTCAAAGTGACCGCCTTTTGCCAACACCGCTTTTATGCCTTGTTGGAAGAGGGTTTGAGCAGCAGTTTTTACATCCTCAAAAGTAGTAATTTCCGTTTCGCTGAGTAAAGATAACTCCGTACCGTTTGGAGTAATTAAATCGACCAATGGATAAAGTTGTTGTTGCACCACGGGCAGTAAAAGGCTTTCCGACAAAGCTTGTCCACTGCTCGCCACCGCCACAGGATCATAAACTATAAAGCAATAACTTTCACTTTCCTTCCTAATTTTTTGAATATACTCACACAAAATCTCTACTTGAGATTGTGAGCAAAGCAAGCCAATTTTAATCGCATTTGGATAGCCTTGAATGAGCAACGCCTCAAACTGCTGGCGAAAAGTATAATCATCAACTGGCGTCACACAAAGCACACCGTGTGGATGCTGAGCGGTCACAGAGGTCACCACCGAACAGCCGACTAAATTGAAATCGTGAAAAGTGTGTAAATCAGTCTGAAGCCCAGCCCCAGCACAGCTGTCTGAGCCTGCAACCGTCCAGATAACCTTTGATTGTTGATGGAAATGATTAGAAATAGACATCGCAAAATCCTCTTTTAACGTTAGGGTTTGCTTGTCAGAGATGTGGCAATAGGCAAAAAATTGATGTTGAAACTTGTTCCCTACGCAGGTTCTAACCTACAGGTTCCACGGATCTCGCTTTTGCGATCTCAGCCTTACGGCACTCCGACAAGAGTTTTTAGTATAGCTTACAAGCGGTGATTTTCCACAAAAAATTTGCAAAATTATCTGGAAAATGAACCGCTTGTAATTAGCAGTTAATTTATCTTCCCGCAATTTAAACAATAGAGATACATCTGTGTTGGATCATTAAAGCGTGAAAGCATCTCGACTTGGTGTTGTGATTGTTTCAGCACCGGCACATCGAGCCAGCTGGTTAGGCTAACTTGTAACTGCGTTTTAAAATCTCTTGCTAAAGTACCAAACAAACTTTCATCTTGCTCTGCAAACCATTGCACGCCAAATTGCTCAACTTTCGCTTTGCTTTGCGCTTCACGTTTTTGGTTGATTAACTCGGATAATGTATCAAAAGCAACATTAAAATTGCCTAATTCATCAACTAAGCCGTATTTTTTTGCATCAACGCCTAACCAAACTTGCCCTTGAGCAACTTTATCCACCGCTTCTTTTGACATTTTTCTGCCACGAGAAACAAGTTCTAAAAAGCGGTCGTAGCCGTTTTCAATGGCTATTTGCAGCACTTCGCCTTGTGCTTTCGGTAAACGTTTTAAGCCGATTGGCTCTGCCAGTGGTGACGTTGCAATGCCATCTTCATTTACACCTAATTTTTTAGCCGTTTTCTCAAAAGTTACAGCTAAACCAAAAATACCAATTGAGCCTGTAATTGTATTCGGGCTGGCGATAATTTTATCGCTGGTTGCAGCAATCCAATAACCACCTGAAGCCGCAACTCCGCCCATTGAAGCTACAACTGGTTTTCCTGCTTTTTGGAATTCCTCAACCTCTTGACGAATAAGTTCCGATGCCACTGCACTACCACCTGGGCTATTTATACGCAAAATCAAGCCCTCTACGTTTTTATCTGCTCTAGCGTCTTGCAGTAATTTAACGATAGTTTCACTGCCTACGCTCATTTGATCGCTCTCACCCGTCATAATTGAGCCTTCAACATTCACTACCGCAATTTTAGGCACGTTTATCTCTTCAAATCGGTCGTTCAGCTCAAGGAAGTAATCCAGAAATTCAATGTGGTTATAATCCCCTTCATTATTTTCTCCAAAATGTTCAATCAATTTTGATTTACGCTCTTGATTAGACACTAAGTGCGTTACCCATTTTTGCTGTAAAGCAAACTGTGCATCATCACCTTTCGCTGCCTTATATTTTTCAATATAAGTGTCAGGCGATAAATTAATTTCTTGTGACTCCACTTTTCGATTTTGAGCGATCATATCTACCATTTGCTGCCAAGTGCCATTTAACCAGCCACGTGCATTTTGCTTCGCTTCTTCAGACATATCATCACGAATAAAAGGCTCAACCGCTGATTTATAAGTGCCAACACGGAAAATATGCGGCTCAGCTTCAATCTTGTCTAACAAGGCTTTGAAGTAAGTATTGGAGTAACTCAAACCTTGTAATGCAACAGCCCCAACCTTGTTTAAATAAATCTCATCAGCAAAAGTAGCTAAATAATATTGCTTTTGTGAATACTGCTCGCCAATTGCAATCACTGGCTTACCCGATTCTTTGAAAGCATTAATCTCATTACCGATAAAATCCAAAGAAGAAAAATCAGCATTTCTCAAATTGTGTAAATCTAATACCAAACCTGTAATTTGCGGATCATTTTTTGCTTTTCTAATCGCTTGAACCACATCAAAGGTTGAAATTTTAACAGATTCTGTTCCACCTAATTCATAGCGGATCAAGCGGTAAAAATCGGCAAATTCTTCACGATTATCCGCCAAGTAGCCATCTAAATTTAAACGTAATGCCCCTTGAGTAAAAACCGGCTTCTGTATATTTTGAGAAGAGGCCATAAAGCCTACGATTGGGATTAATAATAGAATAAATAAGATAAAAAAGAGATTAATAACACACTCTCTAACGCAGAGAAACATTCGATAAATCGCTTTTAGAACATTTAACATCGGAAATTCCTAAAAATAAAACAGTCTGCACAGTATAAAGCAATCACGGAATGAATAAAATATGCTATTCTTGAGCAAAAGAAGTTCATAAAAGGTGATCTTTATGCAAATCTTAGATTTATTACATCGTCGTCGCTCTAGTAAAAAATTTGGCAATAAAGCGCCAACACCAGAGCAACTCAAGCAAATTTTAAAAGCTGGGCTACGAGTTCCCGATCACGGTCATTTAAAGCCTTATCATTTTGTCGTCATAGAAAAAAGCGGTATGCCTCAACTCTGTGAGCTTTTCAAAGATGCCGTAGCAGAATTTGAAATGGGCGAAGATCGCCTAAAAAAAGCAGAAAAATTGTCTAATCAAGCCCCTGTAATAATTGGCGTGATCGCAAAACTGGATCATAACATTGCCAAAGTCCCAGCTTGGGAGCAAATGATAACTGCAGGATGTAGCGGTTATGCCATTCAATTGGCAGCAAATTCATTAGGCTTTGATACCGTTTGGATTACGAACAAATGGGTAAACGGATCGGCTCTTCGCTCTGCTTTTGGCTGCCAAGAACAAGACAAAGTCATTGCCTTAATTATGATTGGCTCACCTGAAGAAGATGGGCAGATTTCTCTGGCACCAGAAAGTGATAATTTAGATGGTTTTGTAAGCTATATTAAATAAGATGAAAACAATTTTAATCACAGGATGCTCTTCTGGTATTGGATATGCTACAGCACAGCACCTCAAAAAATTAGGCTGGCGAGTGATTGCCAGTTGTCGCAAGCCTGAAGATGTGGCTCGCCTACAAGCAGAAGGCTTCGATTGCCTTTTGCTTGATGTAACCAATTCAGCGCATATCCAAAATGCTTTTGATTATGTGCGTGCAAGCGGTCAATTAGATGCCATTTTTTGCAATGCTGGCTATGGTCAGCCTGGCTGTGCAGAAGATGTGCCACGAGAGGCGTTGCGTGAAATTTTTGAAACGAACGTATTCGGAACGTGGGAAATAATTAATCAGGCGATGAAAATTTTCCGCTTACAAAACCACGGCAGAATTTTAATCAACAGCAGCATTTTAGGCTTTGCCGCAATGCACTATCGTGGAGCTTACAACGCCACAAAATTCGCCTTGGAGGGGCTAGCGGATACGCTCAGATGTGAACTACACGGCTCAAATATTTATGTGTCGCTAATCGAACCTGGCCCGATTCAAAGCAATTTCCGCCCAAATTCGGTGGAAAAGCTCAAACAATATATTGATGTGGAAAATTCCTATCACAAAACGCTAAACCAAACTCAATACCAACGCTTAACCACAAAGGGCAATGCTAATCCATTCACGCTACCAGCCTCTGCCTGTGCCGAGGCTTGCTTAAAAGCCTTAAATGCTAAAAAACCAAAAGCACGCTATCAAATCACCTTTCCCACCAAGCTTTTCTGGTGGTTACGACGAATTTTACCCACAGCGGCTTTTGATTATATGAATCGGAAGTTTGGGGGATAACTTATCATCGCCCAATAGCATTTCAGCCTAATCAACTTCCTTACTTCTTCCAGCCTTTCAACGCATCGGCAAAGGCATTGTTGCCAAAAGGACTGCTGCTATCACTTCGCAAGCGGTCATTTTTTTGCGGTTTTTTGCCAATTTCGGGGGAATTTCGACCGCTTGTAGGTTCTACCCTCTCGGTTGGTTTATCATCTAAACGCATTGTAAGTGCAATACGTTTTCGAGCCACATCAACCTCTATCACTTTAACTTTCACCACATCGCCTGCCTTCACCACCGAGTGCGGATCTTCCACAAACGAGTTGGAGAGCATTGAAATATGCACCAAACCATCTTGGTGGACACCAATATCCACAAAGGCACCGAAGTTTGCCACGTTAGTTACTGTGCCTTCTAAAATCATTCCTGCTTTTAGGTCGGAAATGTCTTCCACACCGTCCATAAACACAGCGGTTTTAAACTCTCCACGAGGGTCACGCCCTGGTTTTTCCAGCTCTTTGAAAATATCGTTCACGGTTGGCAAGCCAAACTGTTCATCTACAAAATCTTTCGCATTCAGCGAGTGGATTTTCGAGCCGTTACCCATTAATTCTGCCAAGGTGGACGTAGTCGCCTGTAAGATTTTTTCCACAATTGGGTAAGCCTCTGGATGAACGCTTGAGGCATCTAACGCATTTTTTCCACCAATAATTCGCATAAAACCAGCACACTGCTCAAAGGCTTTAGGCCCTAAACGAGGGACTTTTTTCAACTCAGAACGGCTATTGAAACGTCCGTTTTCATCACGGAACGCCACAATATTTTGAGCCAGCGTTTTTGTCATTCCAGCTACACGGGCTAATAGCGGAGCGGAAGCGGTATTGAGATCTACGCCTACCGCATTGACGCAATCTTCCACCACAGCATCTAATTTACGAGCCAGCTGGGATTGGTTCACATCGTGCTGATACTGCCCAACGCCAATCGCTTTCGGCTCAATTTTTACCAATTCAGCCAATGGATCTTGCAAACGGCGAGCAATCGATACCGCACCTCGCAAAGAAACATCGAGGTTCGGAAACTCATTTGCTGCAAATTCAGAAGCAGAATAAACGGAAGCACCTGCCTCACTCACCACCACAGTTTGTGGTTTGTTTTCTTTAATTTCCTTAATCACCTCTTTGGCGAAACGCTCGGTTTCTCGGGAAGCCGTACCATTACCAATCGCAATTAATTCCACATTGTGCTTGTTAATGAGCGTGAAAATTGCCATTTGAGCTTCTGCCTCTCGCCCAGTGTGTGGATAAACGGTTGCAGTATCTAATAATTTACCCGTATTATCCACAACGGCCACTTTCACTCCCGTACGCAAACCTGGGTCTAGCCCCATTGTATTTCTTGCCCCAGCTGGTGCTGCCATCAGCAGAGCAGAAAGATTGCGAGCAAAGACATCAATCGCTTCCTCTTCAGCTTTTTCACGCAAACTGCCCATCAGTTCAGTTTCTAAATGCAGAGCGGCTTTGATTTTCCACGTCCACGCAATCACCTGCTCACGCCATTTGTCAGCAGGTTGATTATTGAAAATAACGCCTAAATGTTCACGGATAATTGTTTCACAATGGCTGGTTTTGCTCCCCTCTTCAGCGTCAGGATCCGCATTTAACGTTAGCGATAAAATGCCTTCATTTCTCCCACGGAACATCGCTAACGCTCGGTGAGAGGGTACCGTTTTAAACGGCTCGCTATGGGCGAAATAGTCACGGAATTTCTCGCCCTCTTGCGCTTTCCCCTCAATCAATTTAGATTCAAGCGTAGCGTAAGCGGTCAAATATTGGCGGAGTTTTGCAAGTAGCTCAGCATCTTCTGCAAAACGTTCCATTAAAATATATCTCGCCCCATCTAACGCTGCTTTCGTATCAGCTACGCCTTTTTCAGCATCCACAAAGTTTACCGCTAAGGTTTCAGGATCTTGTTTCGGATCGTTCCATAAGGTTTCTGCCAATGGCTCGAGCCCCGCTTCAATTGCAATCTGCCCACGAGTACGGCGTTTTGGTTTGTAAGGCAAATAGAGATCTTCTAGCTCCGTTTTGCTTTCACAATGCAGGATTTTGTCACGCAACGCATCAGTGAGTTTACCTTGCTCGTCAATCGATTTGAGAATGGTTTGACGGCGGTCATCCATTTCACGCAAATAAATTAAGCGAGTTTCAAAATGGCGAAGCTGGGTGTCGTCTAAACCACCAGTGACCTCTTTACGATAGCGGGCAATAAATGGAATGGTATTCCCTTCATCTAATAGACGAATGGCGGCTAAAATTTGATGAGATCCAACATTCAGCTCATTAGCAATAATATGGCTAATTTGAGTATTTAGCTCATTGGTTATTTCGGTCATTTACTTTCCTTTCAATAAAATTGCTCGTTGTTTGTCTAATTTTTCGAGCTTAGTTAAGGTTTCCGTTATTTTATTCAGATTCGGCTCTTTTTTCGCACATAAAATGATGTTTTCTAAAGTATCTGCCTGATGATAATAAGGTGCTTCGCTTTCAACTGCTTGTTCAAATTGATGATAAGCTTGCTGAAATTGACCTTGCTTACATAAAAAAGTACCGTAATTATTTAAAACATCAGGTCGATTTTTACTTAAATTTAGGGCAGTTTGATAGGATTTTTCAGCATTTTCAGTATCCCCTGTTTTTTGATAATAGTACGCCAATACCGAATAAGGTAGATAATCCTTTTCATCGTGAATCAGGGCTTTATCAATATTTTGTTTCGCTTTGGGGAAATTGCTCTGCTCTAAATAAGCCAAAGCAAGATTAATGCGAGCTTTCACCGCTTCCGATCGATTAAATTCTGCGTCAGAGGAAGGCTGAAAGCGAGAAGAACAAGCTGCTAATAAAAATAGTATTATACAAGCGGTTATTTTTGAGAAAAATTTTGCAAACATAGTGTTCTCCTACAACAAAGGGGTTAATTTTACTGTTCCACAAAAGCTAAGACTAGCGATTTTCTTCAAGAAAGGAAATTTTTTATATGACTTTTTCGACGCAGATCACAAAAAGAACGAAGGCAGGAAAACCTGCCTTTCATTTTAAATGCAAATTTATTGCGTTCTGACCTCAATTCCTTGTCCAAATTTACGTTTTTCAAGGGTGCGTTTGGTGCGGTCAATAACATCACCAGCCAGCTGTCCACAAGCCGCATCAATATCATCGCCTCGAGTTTTACGCACAGTGACAGTAAAGCCGTATTCCATCAATGTTTTTTGGAAGCGATCTACACGAGAGTTTGAACTCTTGCCGTACGGCGCTTCTGGAAATGGATTCCAAGGAATCAAGTTAATTTTACACGGCGTATTTTTTAACACCTCCGCAAGCTGATGAGCATGGTCGGTGCTGTCGTTGATATGATCTAACATTACATACTCAATAGTGACTTTACCGTGGTTAGCATTTGATACCTCAAGGTATTTGTTCACTGACTCCATCAACATTTTGATGTTATATTTTTTATTAATTGGTACTAAAACATCACGCAATTCATCGTTTGGTGCGTGGAGTGAAATCGCTAACGCCACATCTATTTGCTCACGCATTTTATCTAATGCTGGCACAACCCCTGAAGTTGAAAGCGTTACACGGCGTTTTGATAGACCGTAAGCGAAATCATCTAACATAATTTCCATTGCTGGAATCACATTATTCATATTCAATAATGGCTCACCCATACCCATCATTACGACATTAGTAATAGGGCGAACACCCGTCACACCAAAATTGCCGATGATTTTAGAAGCACGCCATACCTGCCCAATAATTTCTGAGACAGTTAAGTTGCGGTTAAAACCTTGCTGAGCAGTTGAGCAGAAAGTACAAGCCAATGCACAGCCCACTTGTGAAGAAACACAAAGGGTTGCACGATCATCTTCTGGGATATAAACAGTTTCGATTTGCTGCTCCCCCACTTGCATTGCCCATTTAATTGTTCCGTCTGCCGAGCGTTGTTCTACCGCCACCTCTGGTGCTTTAATTTCAGCAATACATTTTAACTTTTCACGTAATACTTTATTGATATTACTCATATTGTCGAAATTTTCTTCGCCAAAATGATAAATCCATTTCATCAGCTGATCGGCCCGAAACGGCTTTTCACCCATTTCAGCAAACAGCTCGCGCATTTCTTGGCGATTTAAATCTAATAAATTAATTTTCTCTTTTGGTTGCTCTACTGAGCCACAATCAGGATTAGTGATTTGTTCTGACATAAAGTTTGAAAGCCTCGTTATTACACGGTTTGTGGCAAAAGGTTAGTTTTGCGAGAATAATTTCAAAGGGTGTTAATTCTACTGATTCTTGCCAATTTAGGCTAGTTATTTTTTCTTAACGCAACAGCGAATATACGCTTGTTAAACAGGAAAAATATAACCTTATAAAAAACAAGCCTATTTACATTCAAGCCAATGATCTATAGAATATGCCACGATAATAATCATTCTCAACAAAATAAGGAGGCTGAAGATGAAATTATCAAAAATCAAAAAAGCTCTCGTATTAACTTTAGGATTTAGCTCAGCCATTGCAATGGCTGAACCATTCAAAGTTGTGACCACATTTACCGTAATTCAAGATATTGCCCAAAATGTTGCGGGCGACAAAGCAGTGGTAGAATCCATTACCAAACCTGGAGCGGAAATTCACGATTATCAACCCACACCTAAAGATATTGTAAAAGCCCAAAAAGCGGACTTAGTCTTATGGAACGGAATGAACCTTGAGCGTTGGTTCGAGCGTTTTTTTGAAAATGTGAAAGGTAAGCCAGCTGTTGTAGTCACAGAAGGTATCGTTCCAATGCCAATTACAGAGGGCGAATACAAAAACTTACCAAATCCACACGCTTGGATGTCTACTGACAATGCGCTTATTTACATTGAAAACATTCGTGCAGCTTTAGTCAAATACGACCCTAAAAATGCCGAAACTTACAATGCGAATGCAGCAGCTTATGCTCAAAAAGTAAAAGGCATCGCCGAACCACTTCGCCAGCGTTTGGCTTTTATTCCAGAGCAACAACGCTGGTTAGTGACTAGCGAAGGTGCATTTAGCTATCTTGCCAAAGACTATAACTTAAAAGAGCTTTATTTATGGGCAATCAACGCCGAAGAGCAAGGCTCACCAAAACAAGTTAAAAAAGTCATTGATGGCGTAAAAGCAAATAAAATTCCTGTTGTCTTTAGTGAAAGTACTGTTTCAGATAAACCCGCTAAACAAGTGGCAAAAGAAACTGGCGCATTATATGGTGGCGTAATTTATGTGGATTCGCTTTCAGAAAAAGACGGCCCTGTACCAACCTACTTAGATTTGCTGAATGTGACCATCAGTACGATTGTTGAAGGTTTTGAACGCAGTAAAAATAACTAGAGTTAAAATGACAACACATTCAACCTCCATTTCCGTCGAAAATTTATCTGTCCGCTACAACAACGGGCATATTGCTTTGCACAATGTTTCATTCCATCTTGAAGATGGTACTATTTGTGCATTAATCGGTGTAAATGGAGGGGGTAAATCCACTCTTTTTAAGAGTTTAATGGGGCTAGTAAAACCGCTTACAGGCTCCATTAAACTTGGTCAATTACCTATTTCCAAAGCCTTAAAGCGAAATTTAGTCTCTTATGTGCCACAAAGCGAAGAGGTTGATTGGCAATTTCCTGTTTCTGTTTATGATGTCGTGATGATGGGGCGATACGGCTATATGAATTTTTTGCGTATTCCTCGTGAAATTGATAAACAAAAAGCAGAACACGCAATGGAGCGCGTCGGCGTTTTACATCTTAAAGCACGACAAATTGGCGAACTTTCTGGTGGGCAGAAAAAGCGTGTATTTCTCGCTCGAGCCCTAGCTCAAGAAAGTAAAATCATTTTGTTAGACGAACCCTTTACGGGCGTTGATGTAAAAACTGAAAATGCGATTGTTGAACTTCTTAAACAACTAAAAAGTGAAGGGCACTTGATTTTGGTCTCCACCCATAATCTTGCAAGCGTACCGAGCTTTTGCGATCAGGTGTTAATGATTAACCGCACGCTACTTGCAAGCGGTAAAATTGAAGAAACATTTAACAATCACAATTTGGAAAAAGTATTTGGCGGTTTATTGCATTATCAAAAATAACACAGATAAATAAAAAATAGGGAGGCAGATAACAATGCACTCCCTATTTTTTTATACGTTATATTAACTTGACTTAGCCAACAACTCGGGAAGATCGAGAGTAGAGAGCAAAACTTAATAAAAAAATAATCGCTTGCACTAAAATAATTGTTGGGCCTGTGGCAGCATCAATATGATAGCTTAGCAACGTGCCAAATACCGATGAACCAACCGAAATCAATAATGCAATCATCAGCATTTTATCAAACCGCTTTGTCAGCAAATACGCCGTAATTCCTGGCGTGATAAGCATAGCAACCACTAAAATTACCCCAACTACTTGCATCGCACTGATAATGGTTAAAGCAAGTAGCGATAATAATCCATAATGTAATAATTTCACTGGTAAACCAACCACTTTTGCCTGATTCATATCAAAGCAATAGAGTAAGAAGTCTTTGCGTTTAATTAGCATCACACTGAAAGTGAGCAATGTAATCACGAAAGTTTGGATTAAATCGCTTGTGGTTACCCCTAATAAATTTCCAAATAAGATATGGGTTAAATGCTCACCAGTGTTGAATCCAGTAAATAAAATAATCCCAACGGCAAACATTCCTGAGAAAACAATGCCCATTACCGTATCTTCTTTTAAACGGCTATTTTCCTTTAAATAACCAACCGATAATGCACAAAATAAACCTGAAGAAAAAGCGCCGATAGATAGCGGCAACCCTACAAGTGAGGCAATCACAACACCAGGAAGCACCGCGTGAGAGATTGCATCGCCCATTAACGACCAACCTTTGAGCACTAAATAACAAGAAAGTACCGCACTCACACTCGCCACTAAAATCGCAGTAATTAACGCAGTTTGCATAAACTCAAATTGCAAAGGTTCTAAAATCCAATTAAGCATTTTTTACCTCTACATTTAATAATTTACGCTTTTGTGTGATTAAGCCATATTTCGGAGCAAAGCAAAATGCCACTAGGAAAATCAACGTTTGCAAACAAACAATCACCGCTCCTGTTGCACCATCTAAAAAATAACTTAAATAAGCACCAAAACCTGAAGTAAGTGAACCGATTAGCATTGAAATCATCATCAATCTTGGAAAGCGATCCGTTAATAAATACGCTGTCGCCCCTGGCGTAACTACCATAGCAATCACTAAAATTGCCCCAACGGTTTGCAGAGCAACCACAACGCAAGCACTTAATAATGTAAAGAAAATCACTTTATAGCGAAGCGGAGAAAGCCCTACCGAAAGTGCGTGATGCTCATCAAAAAAGACCAATAATAAATCTTTCCAAAACAGCACCAGACCAAGCAGGGATAATGCAATAATGAATACAACTTGCCATAAATCCTCATCCGCAATGCCCAAAATATTCCCCATTACAATTGAATTCACATCAACCGAAGTTGGGTTAAGCGAGACAATAAACATCCCTAATGCAAAAAAAGTAGTAAAAATAAACCCGATA
This sequence comes from Mannheimia pernigra, assembly GCF_013377995.1. NCBI lineage: Bacteria > Pseudomonadati > Pseudomonadota > Gammaproteobacteria > Pasteurellales > Pasteurellaceae > Mannheimia > Mannheimia pernigra. Next base: position 961,705 of record NZ_CP055305.1, on the reverse strand, counting down.
ACCGCATCTTCTTTAATTTTCGTGAGGCTTTTTACCCAAAGAATGGATAATGCAGCCAAAATCCCTGAAAAAAACGCGCCAACGGCATAAGGTAATTTCAGTGCATAAGCAATCGCAACACCTGGCACTACAGCGTGAGATAAGGCATCACCAATCAAAGACCAGCCTTTTAACATTAAAAAGGCGGAGAGAAACGCACACACAAGTCCGACACCCACACTAACAAAAATCGCTTTTTGCATATAATTGTAGGCAAAAGGTTCTAATAAAACATCAAGCATAACATCCTAAAAAGTTGTTGATAATAGTTCGCATATCCTAACACATAAACCACTTTTTATGTATGAGTTTTACTCAATATCCAGCTTAAAATCGTAAGGATTCGGATAACGATAAACAAACCCTAACTCCGCACAAATCTTTTCTGCCTTAACAATTCTTACAAGCGGTCGATTTTCTTGAGAAAATTGCAAATCACCCAAATCAAAACGCTTCGCCATTTCGCTATAATACGCCTGACGAGTTGGATGCTGCTCAGCACACAGATGAAAAAGACGTTTACCATTTGGCTTTGCCAAAAGCAAAGAAATAGCCGCAATGCAATCGTCCAAATGCACTAAATTCACTGGCTGTTCCGCACCACTTAAATTTTGTTTGCCCGCTAAATAAAAAACAGGATGTCGCGTCTTACCAACAAGCCCTGCTAGCCTCAAAATATCGCAATGAATCGGCAAACTGAGCAACCACTTTTCCACTCTAGCTAAAAGAGAACTTAGAGCAATTTCTGAGTTTTCATCAAAAATGCCCGACTCCATTGGCAACACAGAGGTTGAGCTGGTAAAAAGGATATGCTTTAAACCATTTTCTATTGCAACCGAAACTAATTTTTGAATCCCTGAAAGATAATTTTCAGGTGCTATTTTTGAAGGAGGTAACGCAATTAACATAGCCTCAGTCGCTAACAAAGGCTCAAGGTCATTACCAATGATCAGATTATTCAAATCAAGCGGATAACATTCAATTAGCATATCAGACACGACTCTTTTCGAGCCAACCACGTGCCAGCCCTCTTTTTTCATCTGTTCTGCTAATGGCAACCCAAGCCAGCCTAAACCAATAATTGTCAGTTTTTTCATTTTTACGTATTTATTTAAAATCCAAACAGGTAATACCAGTTAATTAGCAAACACAAAATTGCTCAAAAAAAAAACAATCATGTATAATGCTTCCGTAACTTAGAAATAGCGTTACTTCATAAGCTATCAGCCAATCATCGGCTATTTTGCTTAATTTTACAAATTAATATGAGGATTTTATGAAAAAATTAACACTCGCACTCTTTATCTCTGGTTTTGCATTATCAGCACAAGCAAGTGAATATCCTGCTGAATGTAAAGAATTAATTGACTTAACTTTTGAAGCGGCTGAACTACAGCCAGAAATCAAAGCACAATTAGGTATGACTAAAGAAGATATGTTAAAAGTATCTGAAGATGCTTGGAAAACGATGAGCGATGCAGACAAACAATCTGCACTTGCAGGCTGTAAAGCTGCTGCTGGGCAACAAAAACAAGTTATTGAAGCATTAAAAGCTCAGAAGAAATAATATTTCAAATCAAAACCATGCTACGGCATGGTTTTTTTTATTTCTCAATAAAATTGAGCTACAAAAAAAGCACCTCACGGTGCTATCTGTTCTTTTTAGGATTGGAGCGGGAAACGAGGCTCGAACTCGCGACCCCGACCTTGGCAAGGTCGTGCTCTACCAACTGAGCTATTCCCGCATATTGACTATTATCGAAATGGTGCCCGAGGCCAGACTTGAACTGGCACGCCCCGAAAGGCGAGGGATTTTAAATCCCTTGCGTCTACCGATTCCGCCACTCGGGCTCCGATAATAAGTTATTTTTTAATTTTGTTTTTCTAAATGGTGCCCGAGGCCAGACTTGAACTGGCACGCCCCGAAAGGCGAGGGATTTTAAATCCCTTGCGTCTACCGATTTCGCCACTCGGGCGACACGATATAGAAAAATTGGAGCGGGAAACGAGGCTCGAACTCGCGACCCCGACCTTGGCAAGGTCGTGCTCTACCAACTGAGCTATTCCCGCAAATTTAGTTTAAATTGTTGATTTTCTAAATGGTGCCCGAGGCCAGACTTGAACTGGCACGCCCCGAAAGGCGAGGGATTTTAAATCCCTTGCGTCTACCGATTCCGCCACTCGGGCGCACAATATAGAAAATTGGAGCGGGAAACGAGGCTCGAACTCGCGACCCCGACCTTGGCAAGGTCGTGCTCTACCAACTGAGCTATTCCCGCATTTAAAAACGCTACGAACTTCGTAGCGTCTCAACTGGTGCATATTCTATGGATTTCCGATTTAATGTCAAATAAATTTAGTGGAAATCTGTAAAAAATGGTTTAAGTGGCGAAAAATAGTGCTTTTTTGTAAAATTTTTACGAAATTTGACCGCTTGCAACTCTCAATATGCCAACTAGCACGCATTGACGCTGAATTTAGCATTATGGCGTTCTCTTTCACTTTTCGGATCTGAGATGGCTAGATTTTGGTGCGAAACATACCTCTTATTTATGGCTTCATTATTTTTCACTGACTTTTTATTTTCACAGTTGCAAAATTTTAGTGAAAAATCACCGCTTGTTGTTACTCAGCGACTTTTGCTAACAGTTCCGCCACGAATGCCAAACGTTCAGCGTTATCTTCTAATGATTTGCTAAACCTAAATTTTAGTGGACCGTCAAATTTATAGCTGCCTTTATCTGATTGAATTAACTGTAAAAATTTCATCGGATCGGGTTGTGCCGTTGGTTTAAACTCAAGGTAGCCACCGTTGATGCCTGCATCAATTTTCTTCAAACCAAGAGGTTGGGCAGCGAGCCTGAGCTGGGTGATCGCAAACAGGTTTTTGGTTGCCTCAGGCAGCAAACCGAAGCGGTCAATTAACTCCACTCTGAGATCGTTGAGATTTTGCCGATTTTCTGAACTTGCGATCCGCTTGTAGAATGAAAGTCGCATATTCACATCTGGCAAGTAATCATCAGGAATTAACGCTGGTACGCGTAACTCAATATCCACTTGATTTTGGGTGATTTCGTCTAGGCTTGGCTCACGCCCTTCCTGCAAGGCTTTGACTGCATTTTCGAGCAAGTCCATATAGAGCGAAAAACCAATGCTTTCAATCTGCCCACTCTGCTCACTACCTAACAACTCACCTGCCCCACGGATTTCTAAATCGTGGGTGGCAAGCGCAAAACCAGCACCGAGATTATCAATAGTACTCATCGCCTCCAAACGTTGCATCGCATCTTTGGTAATCAACTTAGGCGGCGGCGTGAGCATATACGCATAGGCTTGGTGATGCGATCTGCCAACTCGTCCACGCAGTTGGTGAAGCTGTGCCAAACCAAATTTATCTGCCCGTTCGATAATAATAGTATTGGCGGTTGGTACATCAATCCCTGTTTCAATAATAGTTGAGCAGACAAGCAGGTTAAAGCGTTGATGATAAAAATCACTCATCACTCTCTCCAACTCTCTTTCTCGCATTTGACCGTGCCCGATAACCACTCGTGCCTCTGGCACTAATTCGGATAATTTCTCTGCACAGTTCTCTATCGTTGCCACATCGTTATGCAGATAATAAACCTGCCCACCGCGTAAGATTTCCCGCAAGATTGCTTCACGGATTATGGATTCATCGTTTTGGCGAACAAAGGTCTTAATCGAAAGTCTGCGAGCAGGCGGGCTGGCAATAATCGACAGATCTCGCATTCCATTTAACGCCATATTCAAGGTTCTCGGAATTGGCGTAGCGGTCAGCGTTAGAATATCGACATTTGCTCTCAGCTGCTTAATCTTCTCTTTTTGACGCACACCGAAACGGTGCTCCTCATCAATCACCAACAATCCGAGATCATAAAATGCCACATCATCTTGCAGTAGCTTATGTGTACCAACTAGAATATCAACCTTACCTTCCGCTACTTTTTGCAAAATCACTTTCTGCTCTTTAGCGGTCTTAAAGCGAGACAACACCTCAACATTTACTGGATAATTAGCAAACCGATTTTTAAAATTCTCGTAATGTTGTTGAGCAAGTAACGTGGTTGGGGCAAGAATGGCAACCTGTTTATGGTTCATCACAGCCAAGAAAGTAGCACGAATCGCCACTTCAGTTTTACCAAAACCAACGTCACCACACACCAGCCTATCCATTGCTTTCGCTTGGCACATATCGCTAATCACAGCGTTGATAGCCATTTTTTGATCGTCCGTTTCTTCATACGGGAAAGAAGCACTGAACTGGTCGAATTCCGTTTTATCGTATTGGAAAGCAAAGCCTGTTTGGCTCTCACGCTTGGCATAAATATCAAGCAGATCGGCTGCCACATCACGAATTTTCTCCGCCACTTTCTGGCGAGTCTTCACCCAAGCCTCACTGCCTAATTTGTGCAACGGAGCAGTTTCCTCAGTTCCGCCGATATAACGGCTAATTAAATGCAGGGAGGCAACGGGCACATAGAGTTTGGCATCATTGGCGTAATGCAATACCAAATATTCCGCTTTCATCCCGCCAGCTTCTAACACGGTCAAACCGCCATAGCGACCTACGCCGTTTTCTAAATGCACGACTGCTTGCCCGATTTTGAGTTCTGCCAAGTTGCGAATCAGCGTGTCAGGATTAACGGTTTTGCGGTTCTTCTCACGGCGATTCTGTTGGACTTTTTCGCCAAGAAGATCCGTTTCGCAAATTATTGCTAAATGTTGACCGCTTGTTTCGACCATAAATCCTTGATCCAACGGCGAAATCATCAATGCAAGCGGTGGAATTTCATTGGAAATTTGCGAAATTTGTTGCGGCTTCACCCCAATCGGTGCGAGCAATTCGAGTAAAGTTTCCCGCCGCCCCTCGCTCTCCACCGAAAACAGAATATTGCCGTTGAATTTCTCGCGGAATTGTTGGAACGCCGCAAACGGCTCTTTCGCTCCCGATTGAATGGCGAGCTCTGGCAAATTAGCTACATTTGCATTCATTTTCGCTGCAGATTGACGGATTTTTTCTGCTGTTATCGTAAGTCGTGGATATCCTTTCAACCTACGATTTATCTCATCAATCGTAAACCAAAGATCGCTCGGTGGCAGTAACGGACGCATTGGATCCACACGGCGGCTCTCATAACGATTTTGCGTATCTTGTTGAAATTGCTCCGCTTTTTGTTGAATATCAGCAAAAGTGATCAAGAGCGTATTGCTAGAAAAATAGTCAAACAGGCTTGCCATTTCAGCAAAAAATAGTGGTTGCCAATATTCGATTCCTGCATTCAAAATACCTTTACTTACCTGCTGATAGATATGCTCTGGCTCACGGCGTATTTCACCGAAAGTTTCTCGGAATTTGGTTCTAAAATGCTCGATCCCATTACTATCTGTTGGGAATTCGTGGGCAGGTAATAAATTGATTTCGGCGATTTCTGCTTTAGTGCGTTGATTATCCACATCAAAAGTACGGATTGAATCAATTTCATCATCGAAAAAATCAAGCCGAAATGGCTCGTCTGCCCCCATCGGATACAAATCTAAAATGGCACCCCGAACCGCATATTCACCATATTCCAATACTTGATCCACCGCACGATAACCTGCATTTTCCAGTTGTAAACGGAGATGTTGAATCGAAAAGCGGTCGCCTTTTTTAATTAGCAGCACATTGTTGCTTAAGTAGCTCGGCGGACAGACTTTCTGCATTAAGGTATTGATTGGCAAAAGGAAAATCTGCTTTTTACCCTGTTGTAATTCAAACAATGCTGATAAGCGAGTAGAAATAATGTCTTGATGCGGTGAGAAATTATCGTACGGTAGCGTTTCCCAATCAGGGAAAAGTTGCACAGGTAATTCTGCAAACTGTGGCAACGACTTCTCTAAACGCAACGCAGTGCGAGTATCTGGCGTCACGACTACCGTTAAGCCGTTAAAGGCTTGAGCAGCTTGGCTAATAGCTAATGTATCAGAATGCCCGACCAAATTGCCAAGCGTTTGATGATCTTGAAAATTGCCATCTGATTTTGGCAAAGAAAATGAAATTAGAGACATACAAACGGTCTATTTTTGCTAAAAAATTGTAAATTGGCGTTAGTTTACTAAAGCAAGCTTGATTGTGCAAAAATAAGCTGAATAATTATTCTATCTTGCCCAATAGCATTGCTTAAAATTTCTGATAAAATACGTTCCTTTTTAATTATATTAAACACAATGATGAAAAATAAAATCTTAGGCAGTGCATTAATGATTGCGGGCACAACCATTGGTGCAGGTATGCTTGCAATGCCACTCACCTCTGCGGGTATGGGGTTCGGTGCAACGGCTTTATTACTAATTGGGCTTTGGGCATTATTGGCTTACACTGGTTTATTGTTTATGGAAGTGTATCAAACCGCTCCACAAAAAGATGCTGGCGTGGCAAGCCTTGCTGAGCAATACTTCGGCATAATGGGACGTGTGCTGGCAACCTTTAGTTTATTAGTTTTACTATACGCGTTACTTTCTGCTTATATTACAGGTGGTGGTTCGTTACTTGCGGGTATTATGCCTGAAATAGCAGATGCTGACATGAAACTTAAAATCAGTATTTTAGCCTTTACTGTCGTATTAGGTGCTTTTGTGGTTATCGGGGTAAAATCCGTTGATGGTTTAACCAGGGTATTATTTCTTGGAAAGATCGTCGCTTTTATCGCCGTATTAATGATGATGCTGCCAAAAGCTCAATTAGAAAACTTAACTGCCATTCCGTTAGATAATTTACTGGTGATTTCTGCTGTGCCTATTTTCTTTACAGCATTTGGTTTCCACGTCATTATGGCAACAATTAACACCTATTTAGATGCAGATATCGGTAAAATTCGTAAATCAATTTATATCGGTACAGCTATTCCATTAGTTGCCTATTTATTGTGGCAATTCGCCACACACGGTGTATTAAGTCAAAATGAATTTACCACCATTCTTATGCAAGACCCGACATTAAATGGATTAGTTACCGCAACCAGCCAAATTACAGATAGCACAGTTTTAGGCGAAATGGTTCGACTATTCTCTGTACTTGCTCTCATTACCTCATTCTTAGGCGTATCTATGGGTATTTTTGAAGGTATGAGCGATTTATTAAAACGATTAAATTTACCGGCTAACCGTTTATGGTTAACTATTGCCACTTTCACCCCACCGCTGTTATTTGCACTGTTCTACCCAGATGGTTTTATTATGGCATTAGGTTATGCTGGGCTACTCTTTGCATTCTACGGTATGATTTTACCCATCGGTTTGGCGTGGAAAGCACGCAGCCAGCACCCAAATCTACCTTATCGAGTAATCGGTGGTAATTTAGCCTTAGTGGTTGCATTAATTGCTGGTATCATCATTATGATTATTCCATTTTTAATTCAGTTAGGTTATTTACCACAAGCTATCGGCTAACCAATGAGAAAGGCTGCGAAGTTGCAGCCTTTTTAACAATGACAAGCGGTCAAATTTCATTAATTTTTTGCAAATTTAGCCAATTAATTTATATAAAGCCCTGATTTGTTCTTCTTTTAATGCACCGCCTACTTTTTCTCTACCAACAAAAATCTTAAACATCGCATTGCCTTTCTTGTTAATAAAAATCAGGGAAACGGTACGCTTGCCCATAAATTGTCTATCAAGCAAGTAGATTTTGGCACAATTTTCATAACGTAAATGCCCTTGTAAGCCACCGCTTTCTTTATGTTCAAAATTGTAAAATCCACGCGAAATTGAACCACTTGGAAGCTTACCAACAAACTCTACAATCGCATCTTCCGTATGCACAATAAAAGTGATTGAATCGTCCCACTCGTGAATGTCTTGTAGAATTTCAGCAAAACGCTCTCCACCTGTTACTTTAAGCATATCCGATGGTAGGCTAAGCATTACCTCTTCCAGCGAGCATTGATATTTCGAGGCAACCATCTCTAAAATTTGAGCTGGATTTTCTTTTAATTCATTACGTAAAGCTATTTGTTGTTCTGGTAATAACATAAATTCTCCCTAAGAAAAGAGAGCCTTAACCTAAAGCTCCCTTTATAAAATAAATAATTAGAAACGATACTCAAAACTTGCTGAGAAATTCCGTCCTGGCTCGTAGTAGCGTTGCAAACCTGGATAACCACCATATTTGTGGTTTTCACGAACGCCGACAGAATTAACCGCACCACCCGTTGTATTTAAACCACGTAATGTATCCCAAGTGTGATATTTACGGTTAAATAAATTGTAAACACCCGCACGCAAAGTAATATTTTCTGTTGGTTTATAAAAACCATATAAATCAACGATAAAAGCTTTTGCGTTTAAATGCTTCCATTTATCTAAACTTGTTTCGTGAGCATATTCGGTACAGCGAACCTCATATTCATTCCCCCAATATGGATAGTAAGGATTTGGGGTTTTCTGCTCTTTCACACATTTTTCTGGTAATGTTTTAAAATATTTTGCCTCTTTCGCTTTTTTCGCACCTAAAAACGTTAAACGCGAGAAGATGCCCCACTTACCCTCTGGTTGCTCATAATCTAAACCAATAACAGCTTTGATCGGCTGAATAGAGAGTAAATCGGCTCCATTTGACATATTTCCCTTGCTATAACCTAATGAGCCAAATAGCTTCCAACCCTCAGGAATAGATATAGCAGAATTCAAATTCCATTTACCCGTTACTTCTAGACCATAGATTTTCGCAGCGTCTATATTTTGCATTTGTTGAACAGGTCGCCAAAACTCTTTGCCATAAGCCTGATAAACATCCCAAGTTTCTTGCTCCCATAAAAAATCTTTATACTTTGTATGGTGCAAATTCACGGAAAATTGCCCTGCATTACCTTGCCCTTGCAGGCTTAAATTTTGGGTTAAACTATGTTCCGCTTTTAAGTTGGGGTTTGACATCCACGCTCCAGCAGCATTATTTCGATAATCGAAATACATTTCTGATGCATTTGGTATACGAAAGCCAGTGCCAATATTATAAGCCACTTTCCAAATATCATTAACTTGCTTTTCTAAGCCTGCAGTCCAAGTTATCTGGTTAAATTTAGCATTCTCTGTTTTGACACAATTTTGACATTTTAAGCCGGCAAGTTCCTTTTGTTCGTATTTCGCCCAGTCATAACGAATACCGACTTTCGCTTCCCAATTATTGGTTAAGTCTATAATGTCTTGTAATAATAAATAATCTTGCTTGCTTTTAATTGGGTGCATCATTGTTGAATTCGGCAAATGCGACCAAGCACCAGATACATAAACTGAGTCTTTATGTAGCACATCAAAATTTCTTTGTGCTGTTGAGGATTTGAATGAGAATTGATGAGTTGATTTACCCAATTCTAAAACTTGGCTGTCTATACGGAAGTTTAAACGTTTTAATTCTGTACTAAAAATACGAATATTCGTATCACTAGGCATTCGTTCTTGAGCTGGCGTCCATTTAGTTGCAGGCTCTGCTCGCTTTCCTTCATAGTTATAAGCTGATGTTTCTGTATCTTGATAATCTATATCAGCTTTTACGGAAGCAATCCACTTAGACTCTGGGAAAAATTCATAAAATACATTGACAGTATTACGCTTACTACGATCTTCCGCCTCACGCCAATATGAACTTAAATAAACGGCAGAATCCTCAATAATATAATTATTGTTATTTTGACCACTATACGAAATACCAATACGATGTTTATCGTTAAAACGGTAAGCAAATTTTGCCAAGTAACTATGATTTTTATGAGTAGAATCATCAGGCGTTTGTTTACTTCTACCAATAGTTCTGGTGTATAACGAATCTTCAGGAATTGTATAGCCGCCAGCACTTTCCATTTCATGACCATAACGATTTGAGTATAATAATACAGCTTCTGCTTGCTCACCTAAATACCCAACACCGAACGTATTTATCCATTCATTATTACGAGTGGCATAACCTGTACGATAAAAAGCACCAAATTTATTGCTATGACGTACAATATCATCAGCCTCAAGTGTCCGATAATTAACCCCGCCTCCCAAGTGTCCGCTACCTTGATTAAAAGAATCTGCTCCTTTTGATACTTCAATAGTACGAACTAACTCTGGATCAATAGATTGACGAGACGTATTTAAATTACCATAACGTTTATAAAGAGAATTTTCCTCAGAATCAGGCAGTGCTACTCCATCAATACTTATTCCAATACGATTATCCTCAACTCCGCGAATAGCAAATCCTTTTTGATGCCTACCTTGATTGACAACCCCAACATCAGGGCTATAGCGAACTATATCTCGATTATTTTGAATAAGTTCTTGTTGAATTGCTTCTTTCGCTTTTCTCTCTAATGACGCTTTAACGTCTCCTTGAGCTACAACACGGATTTCAGATAATTCCGCAACCTCTTTAGCATACAACGTATGCGATATCAAAATACTATTTATGCTTAAAGCTAACAGACTTAACTTTAATTTATGTTGGTTCGCAGAATAATGAATAAACAAAATCGTTCTCCTTAAGTAAATATTAATCAATTTTTGATTATTAAATATATTATCAACGACATCAATCTTGCAGTCAATAATGATTATCATATTGCTTTATAGGTTTAAGTTAATTTATAATTCCTCAAAATAGTTAAAAGACTTAATAAGGAGACATAATGACAACAAACCGTCAAGAAGTATTACAAAATCGCTTAGGACCTGAAATCGAAGATTTAAAACAGCAAATTAAGACCATTGTAATGGCAACACTAGATAAAGATGGCACACCAAATGTAAGCTACGCACCTTTTGTCATTCATAACGGCGAATATCAAGTGCTTATTTCTACCATTGCTCGTCACGCACGTAATTTACTTGAAGTACCAAAAGTGTCTCTTATGCTCATTGATGATGAGAGCAAAAGCCGCGAAATATTTGCTCGTCGCCGTTTAACCTTTGAGGCAACAGCCAGAATGATTACACGTCAAGAAACGGAATGGCAAACAGCAATTGAAGCATTAAAAAACCGCCACGGTCATTTAGTTGATGAGCTAGCCAAGATGCAAGACTTTACCTTATTTAGTTTTAAGCCTATCTCAGGATTATTTGTAAAAGGCTTCGGCAAAGCATTTGATGTGGGAGCTGATGATTTAATCAACTTAGTACATCTCGATCAAGGGCATCAAAACATATAATACTCATATTCTCCCAAACGGCTATAAATCAATATTTATAGCCGTTTCATTTTATACAAGCGGTCATATTTCTTGGAAAATTTGCAATGATTTTAGTACAATAGCCCACACAACTTTATCGGCAAAAATGCCAATCAAAAAGGAAATCCTATGCAACCTAAAGCAAAATTCAGAAAAGATTACAGAGCACCAGATTTCACCATTACTGATATTTATCTCGACTTTCAGTTAGATCCTGAACGCACATTAGTCACCTCAACATTAACCATTGAACGTAAAAATGTTGAAGCAACTATGCTTAAATTAGACGGACATAGTTTTGATTTCCTTTCTATCAAATTTAATGGCAAGCCGTTTTCTTGTTACCAAAAAGATGATGAATCTTTAACGCTAAATTTAGCAGATATGCCTTCTGACCGTTTCGAGCTACAAATTGAAACAGCCTTAAATCCTGCACAAAATACCTCTCTACAAGGTTTATATCAATCGGGCGATGGGCTTTGTACACAATGTGAGGCTGAGGGTTTTAGACAAATTACTTATATGCTTGACCGCCCGGATGTACTTGCAAAATATACAACAAAAATTACCGCTAGTAAGAGTAAATATCCCTACCTACTTTCAAATGGTAACCGCATCGCACAAGGCGAGCTAGAAGACGGTAAACATTGGGTAGAATGGCAAGATCCATTTTTTAAACCAAGCTATTTATTTGCATTAGTGGCAGGTGATTTCGATCTTCTAGAAGATAAATTTATTACCAAAAGCGGGCGTGAGGTTAAATTAGAAATTTATGTGGATCGTGGCAATTTAGATCGTGCCCCTTGGGCGATGGAGAGCCTAAAACGCTCAATGAAATGGGACGAAGACCGCTTTGGTTTAGAATACGATTTAGATATTTATATGATTGTTGCCGTTGATTTCTTTAATATGGGAGCAATGGAAAATAAAGGCTTGAATATTTTCAACTCTAAATTCGTATTAGCCAAACCAGAAACTGCAACGGATAGTGATTATTTAGATATTGAGGCTGTCATTGCCCACGAATATTTCCATAACTGGACAGGCAACCGCATTACTTGCCGTGATTGGTTCCAATTAAGCCTAAAAGAGGGATTAACCGTCTTCCGTGATCAGGAATTTACCTCTGATTTATGGGATCGCTCAGCAAAACGTATTGAAGATGTGCGTTTACTGCGTACCGTACAATTTGCAGAAGATGCCAGCCCAATGGCACACCCAATTCGCCCAGAAAAAGTCATTGAAATGAATAATTTTTATACCGTAACCGTGTATGAAAAAGGCGCAGAAATTATTCGTATGATCCACACACTACTAGGCGAAGACAATTTCCAAAAAGGAATGAAGCTATATGTGGAAAGACACGATGGTTCAGCCGCAACTTGTGAAGATTTTGTGAAAGCAATGGAAGAGGCTTCAGGCATTAATTTAGCACAATTCCGCCGTTGGTATAGCCAATCAGGTACACCCGAATTAACTATTTCGGATGAATATGATGAAACACATAAAACCTATCGCTTACATATTTCGCAAATGACACCGCCAACGCACGATCAGCTGGAAAAATTAAACTTACATATTCCACTGAAAGTAGCATTATATGGCGAAAATGATGGAAAACCCATTCCATTACAAAATGAACTATTAAAAATAAGTAATGTGTTAGATATCATTGCAGAACATCAAACCTTTGAGTTTCATCATGTCACACAACGTCCTGTGCCTGCATTATTATGCGACTTCTCCGCTCCAGTACGTTTAGATTATAACTATACTACTGAACAACTTTTAACTTTACTCAAATATGCTGAAAATGATTTTGTTCGTTGGGACGCTGCACAAATGCTCTACACTAACGAGCTGCGTGAAAATTTAAGCCGTTATCAGCAAAGTCAGCCGTTTAGCTTCTCGGAGGGTTTAGTGGATGCCCTCACTTTCGTGTTAGATAATTCAGCAACTTCGCCTGAATTAACCGCACTAACACTGACACTGCCAAAAGAAACCGAATTTGCAGAATCATTTAAAAACATTGACCCTATAGGTATTGCTCTTGTGCGTGAGTTTATGCAACATTCGATTGCTCAAGCACTACAAGATAAATTATTAGCCGTGTACAACCAAAACAAATGTAGCGATTACCAAGTGGTTGCCAAAGATATTGCTAAACGAGCCTTAAATAATGTTTGCTTAAGCTATTTAGCCTTTACCGACTTAGGCAATCCCCTTGTACATAAACACTACCGTAATGCCAATAATATGACCGATACCCTAGCTGCACTACAAGCTGCGAGTAAAGCTCAGCTTAGTTGCCGTGACACATTATTAACTGACTTTGAGGAAAAATGGAAACACGACAGCTTAGTAATGGACAAATGGTTTATGATTCAAGCTACTCGGCCAGATAAAAACGTATTAGCGATTGTGCAAGATTTAATGAAACACCCAAGTTTTAATTTTAACAATCCTAATCGCTTGCGTTCATTGGTAGGAGCATTCTGCAGCCAAAACCCGAAAGCCTTCCACGCAATTGATGGTTCAGGCTACCGCTTCTTGGTAGATACGCTGATTAAACTCAATGAAAGCAACCCGCAAGTGGCAGCACGTTTAATTGAGCCACTCATTAAACTCTCTCGCTATGATAATCAACGCCAAACCCTAATGCGTCGTGGGTTAGAACGTTTACGTGAGATGGACAATCTCGCTCGTGATTTATTTGAAAAAATCGACAAGGCATTAGATTAAATCAGCAATACCATAATACAAGCGGTTAAATTTCTAAAAAAGTTTGCAACTTTTTGAATAAATTTAACCGCTTACTTATTCATCTCTCATCTAATATAAAAATTGGCTAAAAAACACCAAAGAAAATAGCACTATAAACTCTCATAATAACTAGATAACTTACTACAATCACTCAATCATTTAGCATAAAATGCTAAAAATTACTCATTAAAGCTATTTTTAGCTTTATCTAGCAGAATAAAAATCCTTAATTTTTGTCAAAATACTGTTTTACTTTCGTTTTTTTAGTCGCTATATTCATATTCATCATTAACAAGCGGTCGATTTTGCTAAATTTTTTACAAAAATCACCGCTTGTATTACAAAATTATCCTTTTAAGTGGGAACATTTTATGCAACAAGCCAGAACACTATATCAAAAGCTTTTCGATTCACACGTTGTGTATGAAGCTGAAGGCGAAACGCCAATTATCTATATCAACCGCCATCTCATTCACGAAGTGACCAGCCCTCAAGCTTTTGATGGCTTACGTGTTGCTGGGCGTCAAGTTCGCCAAGTCAGCAAAACATTTGGTACGATGGATCACAGTATTTCTACCCAAGTGCGTGATGTGCAGCAGCTTGAAGGGCAAGCAAAAATCCAAGTATTAGAATTAGAAAAAAACTGTGAAGAAACAGGGATTTCATTATTCGACATTACCAAAAAACAGCAAGGTATTGTGCATGTTATGGGACCTGAACAAGGCTTAACCTTACCAGGTATGACCATTGTATGTGGCGATTCTCACACAGCGACTCACGGTGCTTTCGGTGCATTAGCATTTGGTATCGGAACCTCTGAAGTAGAGCACGTTTTAGCGACCCAAACCTTAAAGCAAACCCGTGCGAAAAGTATGAAAGTAGAAGTGCGTGGCAAAGTCAACCCAGGTATTACCGCAAAAGACATCGTACTTGCGATTATCGGCAAAACGACAATGGCAGGTGGTACAGGCTATGTGGTTGAGTTCTGTGGCGAAGCCATTCGAGATCTTTCAATGGAAGGTAGAATGACGGTATGTAATATGGCAATTGAGTTTGGTGCAAAAGCGGGGATTGTTGCCCCAGATGAAACCACTTTTGCTTACTTAAAAGATCGTCCCAATGCACCAAAAGGCAAAGATTGGGACGATGCCGTCGAATATTGGAAAACCTTGAAAACCGATGAGGGTGCCGTTTATGATGCGGAGGTGATTTTAGAAGCCAAAGATATTGCACCACAAGTCACTTGGGGAACAAACCCAGGACAAGTTATCGGGATCAATGAAGTCATTCCTAACCCTGAAGAAATGGCAGATCCTGTTACTCGTGCTTCAGCAGAAAAAGCATTGGCTTATATTGGTTTAGATGCTTATACAGATATGAAAGATGTTGCTGTTGATCAAGTGTTTATCGGCTCTTGCACCAATGCTCGTATTGAAGATTTACGTGCTGCGGCTGCGGTGATGAAAGGACGCAAAAAAGCAGATAATGTAAAACGTATTCTTGTTGTACCAGGCTCTGGCTTAGTGAAAGAGCAAGCTGAAAAAGAAGGATTAGACAAAATCTTTATTGAAGCAGGGGCAGAATGGCGTAATCCAGGTTGCTCTATGTGCTTAGGTATGAATGATGACCGTTTAGGCGAATGGGAGCGTTGTGCTTCGACG
This sequence comes from Mannheimia pernigra, assembly GCF_013377995.1. NCBI lineage: Bacteria > Pseudomonadati > Pseudomonadota > Gammaproteobacteria > Pasteurellales > Pasteurellaceae > Mannheimia > Mannheimia pernigra. The sequence continues at coordinate 946,032 of NZ_CP055305.1, read as the reverse complement.
TCAAACCGCAACTTTGAAGGCCGTCAGGGGCGTAATGGTCGCACCCACTTAGTTAGCCCAGCAATGGCTGCAGCTGCTGCTGTATTCGGTAAATTTGTTGATATTCGTAACGTTTCATTAAACGCATAAATAGGAGGAAAAAATGGCAGGTATTAAACAACATTCAGGCTTAGTCGTTCCTCTTGATATAGCGAACGTGGATACTGATGCAATCATTCCAAAACAGTTTTTACAAGCAATTACCCGTATTGGATTTGGTAAACACCTTTTCCACGAATGGCGTTATTTAGATGCAGAAGAGACACAACCAAACCCTGATTTTGTGCTGAATTACCCACAATATCAAGGTGCAACCATTTTACTTGCGCGTAAAAACTTAGGCTGTGGATCTTCGCGTGAACACGCCCCTTGGGCATTAGCAGATTATGGCTTTAAAGTGATGATTGCCCCAAGTTTTGCAGATATTTTCTATAACAACAGCTTAAACAACCATATGCTTCCAATCAAATTAACGGAAGAAGAAGTGGAAGAAATCTTCCAATGGGTGTGGGCAAACGAGGGCGAGAAAATCCACGTCGATTTAGAAGCAATGACAGTGACCGTTGGCGAAAAAGTTTATACTTTTGAACTAGACGAATTCCGTCGCCACTGTTTGCTAAACGGTTTAGATAATATTGGTTTAACACTCCAACACGAAGCGGCAATTTCTGCTTACGAGCAAAACATTCCAGCGTTTTTACGCTAGTTTAAACCATAAAAAATGGCTAGCATTTTCTACGCTAGCCATTTTCTTCTTTTGCTAACTTCTATCTTTCTCGACACTCCAGCCAAGGCAAACTATTTTTATAATAAATTGACTTAAACTTATGAGCGACTAGATCTACATAGCTCCCTTCAATTGGCTGATAAGAGCGATAACGCACCTCAAACTTGGTTGATCTCGCATTCAAGCTGATATTCGCAATATGATCAAAAGGATATGCTTTTCCGCCATCAAGTTGGAAATAGATCCCAAAATTCTCTTGCTTACGGCTCTCAGACCAAAGTGGAAAATAAGTCGCTAGATAAGAATTGCCACCTGTCGCAAAATTCTTACAGTAATAGCTATATCGCTTATAGTTTTTCGGATTATTTAACTCTGCTTGGCTGATATTCTCTTTTAAATAACTTACCTGTGGCTTTTGTTGCGTTGTTTTTTGTTGCTGTGATGGCGTACAAGCAAATAAGCCAACTACCGCGGCTGTTATTAAGGCAATTTTAAATTTGTGCATAAAAATTCCACTAAAATCATATAAAAACTTACACCTGATATTTGCTTTTATCGCCAATATCAAAATGCAGCGGCATTCGCCATTTCTGAACGCTCAATACTAAAAGTAATACCCCACAAGTAATGCTAAGAATTTGAACTAATAAAGACCACTCTAACATAAATGCTACCCACAAAGCGGTAACTAATATTGGCTGAAAATTCAAGCCAAATATTCTAAAGCAGAAATACTCTTTATAACTTAATCCACCAATAACCAACAGCATTGCCCCTAGGGCTAATAGCGGTAAATTAGTGATATAACAAAGTAACCCTAACCACGCTGAAAATTGAAAAATCAGACGGAATGTTTTGTCATAAAGATGTAATGATGAAGCCAGCATTGTACCAGCCATCAATAAACCCAATTGCGCCGTGGATGTGTAATAAGGCAACGAAAACAACATTAATGTCGCTAACACAAAACCGCTACGGTAAATAATAACGGTCAAATAATCCCAAAAATCCATAGGCGATTTAATATGTGGATCTGCCATAATATCTCCTTTAAAAAGTTAGCTAATAAACGCAAGAGCTTGCTCAACCACTTCTACGCCAGCACCTTGTTTAGTGGCATTTTCACTGAGATGTCGCCGCCATTGCCTTGCACCTTTACAATTTTGAAATGCTCCGAGCATATGGCGAACAATGTGGTTCAAATAAACGCCTTTAGACAGTTCTCGCTCAATATAAGGGAACATTCTTTCCACAGCTTCTTTCGCGGTGACAAGCGGTCGATTTTCACCAAAAATTTGCGAATCAATTTCGCCTAATATGGATGGATTTTGATACGCCTCACGCCCAATCATTACTCCATCAGCAAATTGCAGATGGTGCTTAATTTCTGCAATCGTTTTGATCCCACCATTAATAGTAATATTGAGATGCGGAAAATCACGTTTAAGCTGATAAACACGTTCATAATCCAGCGGTGGAATTTCACGGTTCTCCTTTGGGCTTAAGCCTGTAAGCCATGCTTTACGGGCGTGAACAATGAAATCATTGCTATAAGGTTGTATTTTTTCAATGAAATCACAGAGAAATTCATAACTATCTAGCTCATCAATCCCAATACGATGTTTAACGGTAACAGGAATTTCTACCGCATCTTGCATTGCCTTAATGCAATCCGCGACTAAATCTGCTTTTGCCATTAGACAAGCCCCAAACATACCATTTTGCACACGGTCAGATGGGCAACCTACATTCAAATTCACTTCCGCATAGCCTCGTTCTTCCGCCAACCTCGCACAATGAGCAAGTTGTGCAGGATCGCTTCCACCTAATTGCAATGCAACAGGATTTTCATTTCTATCGTATTCGAGTAAATCATATTTAGCGTGAATAATCGCAGGAGCAGTAACCATTTCCGTATAAAGTAACGCATATTGACTAAATTGACGATGGAAATAACGGCAGTGGCGAGTTGTCCAATCCAACATTGGTGCAACCGAAAAGCGTCCACGATAAAATTGTTCGGTATTCATATTCATAAAATCAAAAAAGCGGTTAAAAAGAGTAAAATTTTCTAGAAAAATGACCGCTTGTAACCAATAAAAACAGGCAGCTATCATACTCTAAAAAACCCACTAAACATAGCTTCACCAAAGCTTATTGAATTTAACTATGCCATTTTAAAAGAGAATAAAACACAACATATAGTAGTTAGACCACAATTTAGACACAATATATTGACAAGAAAATTTACAAAACTATTTTCCTTTATAAATCAACCAACTAACAAAAACAAACTAAAAAGCTCAATTGTCAAGTCTTGTCTTCTAACTTTTTTTGCATACAATCATCTCTCAGATTGATGATTAAAATTTAAGATAGAGCCTAAGAATATGTCTAGAAATCTTTTCCAAAAACGCTTAAATATTAAGCCGTATGAGTATCCTGAGCTTCTTGAATTTAAAGATGCTATTCGCCACTCTTATTGGTTACATACCGAGTTTAACTTTACTGGCGATATTCAAGATTATCGTACGACTATTAATGATCACGAGCGTCACGTACTCACGCGTGCAATGCTTGCCATTTCCCAAGTAGAAGTAAATGTAAAACGTTTCTGGGGTGAGTTATACCGTTATTTCCCTAAACCAGAAATGGATGATGTAGGTGGTACTTTTGCAGAAAGTGAAGTGCGTCATAAAGATGCTTACTCATTCTTATTGGAAAAGCTAGGCTTAAACGATATGTTTAGCCAAATTCACGAAATTGAGCCATTAATGAATCGTATTCGTTATATGGAAAGTTTTATGAAAGATAAAGATGCAGGCAAAGGCGAATTTGTTTTATCGTTGGTGCTATTTTCTTTATTTGTCGAGCATATATCATTATTCGGACAGTTCATTATTATGATGTCTTTTAACAAGCATAAAAATCTCTTTAAAGGCATCTCAAATGCTGTTGAAGCAACCTCAAAAGAAGAAGAAATTCACGGAAAATTTGGTATTGCGTTATACGAAATTTTACGCGATGAACATAATGAACTTTTCACACCAGAATTTTTTAAAGATTTAGAAATCCTTGCTACTCAAGCATTTGAAGCTGAGCGTAGTATTTTAGATTGGATTTTTGAAGAAGGCGATTTAAGCTTTATCACCAAAGCAACGGTAGAAAACTACATTAAAAATCGCTACAACAATTCTCTCAGTATTTTAGGTTTAGAACCGCCACATAATATCGATCCTGAATTGTTAAAAGAAACTGAATGGTTTGATATCGAAATTCTTTCAACCAAAGAAACGGATTTCTTTAATAAACGTAGTACCGATTATTCTAAAAAAATGAAGCAGATTACAGCAGATGACTTATTTTAATACCGACCGCCCAGACTTCGATTGGCTTAATGAAGACAGCCGTTTATTCTTACAACGTGGCTATTTATTGGAAGGCACGACCGCATTAGATCGTATTCGTTTTATTGCCGAACACGCAGAACGAAAACTTGGCATTGAAGGCTATGCCGATAAATTTTATCACTATATGGCAAAAGGGTACTTTTCTCTTTCGTCACCCATTTGGTCAAACTTCGGTTTAGATCGTGGCTTACCTATCTCTTGTTTTGGCAGCTACATTGGCGACTCTATCCACGAAATTATGGTAACAACCGCTGAAGTAGGGATGATGAGCAAAATCGGTGGCGGTACATCAGCCTACTTTGGGGATATTCGTCCACGTGGTTCTTTAATTAAAAATAACGGTAAGTCCGACGGTTCATTTAACTTCAGTAAATTATTCGATACGGTAATTGATGTTATTTCTCAAGGCACCTCTCGCAAAGGTCAATTTGCTGGTTATATTGATATTGAGCATGGCGATATTGATGAATGGTTAGATATTCACACTGAAGGTAATCCTATCCAATTAATGTACTACGGTGTGTGCGTTGGCCACGATTGGTTAGAATCTATGAAAGCAGGCGATCCATACAAACGTCAGCTTTGGGCAAAATTATTGCAACGTAAAACTGAAACCGGTATCCCCTATTTATTCTTTAAAGACAATGCAAACGCAGGCAGACCTGATGTCTATAAAGATAAAAATATGACCATTCACGCATCAAACTTATGTACTGAAATTATGTTACCATCAAGTAACGATGAGAGTTTTGTATGCTGTTTATCTTCAATGAACCTACTCTATTTTGATGAGTGGAAAGATACTGATGCACCAGAAGTATTAACTTACTTCTTAGATGTGGTAATGAGCGAATTTATTGAGAAAAGTAAATCGGTTCCATTCTTAGATCGTGCAAATCGCTTTGCAGTTCGCCACCGCGCGTTAGGGTTAGGCGTTCTGGGCTGGCACAGCTATTTACAAGCTAATAATATTGCCTTTGATAGCTTCCAAGCAATGCAAAAAAATAATGAAATTTTCAAAACGCTGCAAGAAAAAACCTTAAAAGCGTCACAAGAACTTGCACAACGGTTTGGAGAACCAGAAATTTTAGAAGGTTATGGTCGTCGCAATACAACATTAATGAGTATCGCCCCAACTAAATCAAGCAGTTTTATTTTAGGCAGTGTTTCTCCTTCGGTTGAGCCATTTAAATCAAATTACTATGTAAAAGATTTAGCGAAGATCAAAACCGTCTATAAAAATCCGTTCTTAGAAAAATTACTACAAGAAAAAGGGCTAGATACGGAAGAAATTTGGGAATCGATTTTACGTAATGATGGATCTGTTCAACATTTAGCACAGCTTTCCGATCATGAAAAAGAGGTGTTTAAAACTTTTGCTGAAATCAGCCAATTAAGCATTATTCAGCAAGCCGCTCAACGCCAACAATATATCGATCAGGGTCAAAGTATTAATCTGATGATTCACCCCGCAACACCAGCACGCGATCTGAATCAACTATACTTAACCGCTGAAGAGTTAGGCCTAAAATCCATTTACTACCAAAACTCAATGAGTGCAGCTCAAGTGTTTAACCGCAACTTACTAAGCTGCTCAAGTTGTGAAGGGTAATTAAACTTAGAAAAAGAAATGCTGAATAATGAAAGTTATTCAGCATTTTTTACCACAGTGCAAATAATAATTTTTCCTACTTTACTCTTCTCTACACAACTTCAATGTTGCTTGAATTAACTCAAAAGCAATTGTGCCTTTTTGTGGAATTTCAGGTAATAACTCATCGCAGTCAAACCATTTCGCATCACAAATCTCTTCCTCTTGTAAGATAATTTCACCACTCTCATAGTCTGCTAAAAAACCAAGCATCAACGAATTAGGAAACGCCCAAGGCTGGCTACCAAAATAACGCACATTTTTGACTTTCAAACCTGTTTCTTCAAATATTTCTCGATGAACCGCATTTTCCACAGACTCTCCAGCCTCAACAAAGCCAGCTAACGTCGTATAAATAGTGCCTTTATGCCGCAAATGATTTGCCAGTAGAATTTGTCTGCCTTTACGTATAGCGACAATAATGGAAGGGCTAATAGTTGGATAAACCCGATTACCGCAAGTATTACAACAAATAGCAATTTCATCCTCTGCCAATACCGCCTTCTCCCCACATTTACCACAAAATTGATGGGTATGAAAAAAATGATTTAACGAAGCAGCCCTATGCAATAAATGCCCCAGCTCAATCTCTCGCCCAATTTGTGTTCTTAAATAGGCAAATTCTCTTTCACTATCTATTTCTAATGCTTTAACTAAATAAACAGGCAGATTTTGATAAAATCCTATCGCTAATTTCTCACGCTCACTCAAGCCAAACTCTTCTGCAAAACCACAAGGAATTTCACCTTTAACCAAAGCAATATCAAAATCTTTAACAATAACCCAATACCCTTTATTCATCTTTCAATCCTAATTGCTTGAATAATTTACGTTTTTCGCTTTCCGATAGAATGCGGTATTCTCCGCTGTTTAAATCCGCTAATTCAAAATTGCCTAATCCAACACGAATTAAACGTAAAGTTGGAAAACCGATATGTGCCGTCATTCGTCTGACCTGACGATTTTTACCCTCATAAATACTCAGCTCTATCCAACTGGTTGGAATCGTTTTCCGCTCACGAATTTTAGGGGCGGTTTGCCAATTATAGTGAGGCTTGGCTATTGTTTTTGCTTTAGCGGGCTGCGTTAAACCATCTTTTAGGGCCACACCTTTTTCTAATTTAGCTAAATCTGCTAAGGTTGGCACGCCTTCTACTTGCACCCAATAGATTTTCTGTTTCTCAAATTTTGGGTGTGATAAACGATGTTGAAGTTCTCCATTATTGGTTAACATCAATAAACCTTCGCTATCTCTATCTAACCGACCAACGGGGTAAATAGTTGGAATTGGAATAAAATCCTTTAACGTTTTTCGCCCCTGCTCATCGGTAAATTGAGTTAGCACGTCATAGGGTTTATTAAATAACACGACAATGGTTTCGGCAAAGGTAATCGGTCGTTTTTTAGCATTTTTTTGTAAATTTTTTCTTGGTGTTTGAGCAAAATGATTTTGCAAATTTTTAGCAAAATTTGACCGCTTGTTTATTGCTCTTTTAAAAGTGGGTTGCTTCATTTTTTCAAATTTGCCCAAGCAACAGAAAGTAAAATAATCGCACCACCGATAATCATTTTAAACGTTGGCATTTCACCGAAACAAATCCACGCAATCACAATAGCATAAACTGGTTCCAACGAAATAATCATTGAAGCCGTACGAGCATTAATAGTGTCAAGGCTTGAAATAAAGAGCGTATAAGCAAACGTGGTACATAAAAAACCGACACAAAAAATCCAAAACCAATCTTGGGCAGAAACCTGAGGAAATTCAGTGATAGAAAAAGGAAACAGCAAAAGCGTTGCAAAAATATATTGCCACCAACTTGACTGTACGCCCGAAATTTTACTCATCGTATTACGGTTAAATACCGCTAAAATACCATAAACCAATGCCGATAAGATGCCCCAGAGCAAGCCTTGCGTTGCTTCATTACCAAAGGTAAATTCAGGAGTGACTAAAATCAAGCCGATAGTGATCGCAATCAGTAGCACCACCTCACGAAAACGTAATTTCTCACGGAAAAATAAACTTTCAAATAAGGCAACAAAAGCAGGAAAACTGGCAAAACCAAGCGTTGCTACAGCAACTCCACCAACTTTAACCGCAGTAAAAAAAGTAACCCAGTGGGCAGCTAGCAAGCCACCCGATACGGCTTGTTGTCCAATTTGCTTGAGATTTAACTTTACAAGCGGTTGTTTTTTCCATAAAAAATACAAAGAGATCATAGCAAATGCAATCATCACTCGCCCTAGTACAATCGTTTCCGCAGAGCTTTGAATTAATGCACCAAAAATACCTGAAGCACCAAAAAATACCGCTGTGCAATGTACTTTTAAAAGAGCAAGTGTTTTTTTATCCATTATTTGATCCTTTTATTTTCATCTTGCGGTTCTGGTTTACGTTCAAATTCGGCATCGAACGTGTTGTTATCTGGGCTCGATTGTGAATGAAAATGAGTGTTTTGTGAGGTAAAACGCATAAAAAGTTTATTTTTCACTCGATTAATTACAAAGTCTTGAATCAGTTTTCGACTAAATGGCAAAACGCATAAAATTGCCAAAATATCACTTAAAAATCCAGGAATAATCAATAAAATACCCGCAAAAACAAACATTATCGAATTACTCACCGCCTGCGTTGGCATTTTGCCTTGGCTAAGATCCTGCTTAATTGAATAGAGGGTGTAAATACCTCTTAATTTCACAAACCATAAGCCCAGAAAAGAGATGGCGACTAACAATAAAATAGTAGGTAGCACGCCAATTTCTGAACCTATACTAACTAGAAGTGAAATTTCACCATAGATATAAAAGAAAACACCCAAAAGGATGATTAAAATAGGCATTATTTCCTCACACTTTTAATTCTGCTTTTGCGGTTAGGTTTTCCGCACCTGAGGCTCTTATTACAATATTATCTTCAGTACGAATTCCACCGAAGCGTTTAAAATCTTCAATTTTCTGCCAGTTAAAGGCTGACGAATAACGACTATTTTTCCAGCTATTAAGCAACATATCAATAAAATAGAAACCAGGCTCAATCGTCAACACCATATTTTCTTGTAAATCACGAGTGCAACGCAGACTTGGATAAGCTTCTGGTGGTGCTTTGTGGCTGCCTCTCAGATTTTGTTGAAAGCCACCAACATCGTGAACCTGAATACCTAATAAATGCCCTAAACCATGCGGGAAAAAGGTTCGGCTGATACCTTCTTCAAAAATCTGTTGTGCCGATAAATGAATAAATTGATGTTCAGCTAAAAGCTGAGAAATCATCTGCTGCATTCGAGTATGGTAATGCAAGTAATTGATACCAATAGATAACTCAGCAATGATATCTAACTTGAATTTGTCCATTTTAGCGACTAATTCGGCAAATTCTGATGAACTATCAAAGGCATAAGTTCTAGTCAAATCTGAAGCATAACCATTTACCGTTGTACCTGCATCAATTAAAAAACTATAGCGTTTTGTGTTGGTATCAAAATCCAAAGCAGTATAATGCAATACCGCACTGTGATAATTAATCGCCATAATATTGCCATAAGGAACATTTAACTCTGACTGCTTCGTCGTCTTCAAATATTCAAGGTTAATTTCAAACTCACTTTTGCCTGCAAAAAAGGCTTCTTTTGCCGCTTGATGGCCTTTCAACGCAGAAAATTGGGCTTGGTAAATGCTTTCAATCTCAAATTCAGTTTTAATCGAACGCTCGAAATTGAGTATATTCAATATTTTCTGCGGATTAATTTGGCTAAAACCGAGTGAATTTGCCAATCCAACATCTTCTCCAATAAAGGCACAAGCGGTCGGATTTGGGATAAATTTTGCAATTTCATTTTCAGATTTAAGTAAAATCCACTCAAATTCCTCTGCAAAAAATGCCTCAGTTGGCACTGTAGGCGTAGAAACCCAATAATCTTCAGGGCAATAAAAGTAAATTTTCGGCTTATTTTTACCATCTAGGCATAACCAACAATTTTCAGCTTGGGGATAAGGGAAAAAGTAATTAAAATAAGGGTTAATTTTAAATGGGGCGGTTTGATCATCTAAAAACCAATTTTTGGCTTTACCCGAATAAATCCATAAACCGTCTAAAAAAGATTTTTCTAATAAGCCTTGCACCACATGTTGCAAGCGAGAGATATGTTCAGAGAATAATGTTTTCATAGGAAATAGAATGAATAAGTTAATTGTAAATAGAGAATTGGATACCTTGGGGCTACGTTGCCCTGAGCCAGTTATGCTCACCCGAAAAACAATCCGTATGATGAAAGATGGTGAGGTTCTGCATATTATCGCTGATGACCCAGCAACTACCCGTGATATTCCAAGCTTTTGCGAATTTATGGATCACCAACTTCTTCAAAAAGAGATTTCGTCTTCTCCCTATCACTATTGGATAAAAAAAGGATTAGAATAAAAAATACAAGCGGTGAAATTATGCAAAAAATTTACATTATTTTACCGCTTATTATTTTAATGAAGATTCAGCTCATCATCGTCTTCGTCATCGAAAAACTCGCCATCATCACCATACTCATCTTCATCAGCATTTGGATCTTCAAAGTAAGTGCCCCAGCCTTCATATTCCGCACCTGCTTTTTGAATTAATGGCAGCAATTCTTTTTGCTGTGCAGTAATTAAATCCGCATTTAAGTTAATTTCACTCACAATATCGCAGACAAAAATGACTTTTCCATTCTCTTCTTCCACCTCTTCAGCTTCCGAAATTTCATAACCAAGTTTATAGGCATCAACGACTAATTTCTCTAATTTATCAAAATCACGGTGTGCAACGTGATGCTCAATAATATATAAAGCATCAGGATCTGAGCCATCTTTTAATAAATTCTGAATAATTTCATTAGTTTCAGCTTGTAATTGTTCTAAATTATACATACTCAATTCCTCAATTATTCTATGCTTAGTACAGGAGCAAACCAGCTATCTAATTTAGCAGAGAGTTTATCCACACCAATTTTACTTAATGCTGAGTAAGCCTCAACTTGAATATCCCCTTGGAAAGGTAAGATTGCTTCTCGTACCATTTTAACTTGTTTCGAGCGAGCAGATTGGCTTAATTTATCCGCTTTAGTTAATAGTAATAGAACCGGTAAATCTGCCGAAACTGCCCATTCAATCATTTGTTGATCCAGATCTTTCAACGGGTGACGAATATCCATCAAAATCACCACACCACCTAAGCATTCTCGCTTTTGTAAATACTCGCCCAAAGCTTTTTGCCATTGAATTTTCATCTGCTCTGGAACAGCCGCATAACCATAGCCTGGTAAATCCACTAATTTACAGTTTGGTTCAACTCCAAATAAATTAATTAGTTGAGTTCTTCCTGGTGTTTTTGAAGTTCTAGCTAAACTTTTTTGGTTGGTTAAAGCATTTAATGCCGTTGATTTGCCTGCATTTGAACGTCCTGCAAAGGCAATTTCTACCCCTACATCTTCAGGCAAATGACGAATATCTGGTGCTGAAGTTAAAAAATGGGTTTTATGATAATTTAATTTCATTTTATTCTCTTAATTTAAACGATAAGCCTCGCTCACCGTATTTATTGGGATTTCGATTTCCTTTAAAAACACCCCATTCTAATAGGAGGATCATAGTAATAACGGCAGGCATTACATTCCCCAACAATATCTGCATTATGCCTTGTGTATAGAGTGATGCTAAATAACAGATAATTGGTACAAGCACCATTAAAAGAGCTTGGCCTGAACGATCTCTATCATGTAAGCGTTTAACAATAATTGCAGATAAACTAAAAACTGAAATCCACAGAGGAAGAAAACTTAAAAAGGTAAAATTAGCTAAATCAACCATAAAAATAACGGCTATTAATAAAAAAACAAAGTTAATTAACAAACCTATCCAAAAACCTCGTCTGTTTAATCTACCTTTAAAGCCAAAAAGTACATTATACCAAAGCATATTTATCCTAAAGAGAAATCTAATTATTCAAACAAAATCAATATATTGGAGTCAAAAATACGGCTTCATTCTATCAAATATTCACTTTCTTTAATATAGCGTTACATCTCTAAATTTGCATTTTCAATCTCACACGCCCAGACCGCAAGTATTGCTACAAGCGGTCATTTTACTTATATTTTTTGCCATTTTAGCTTTTTTGCTTTTTTGCTTTTTTGCTTTTTTGCTTTTTTGCTTTTTTAAAAATGAAAAAGCAAAAACCTCAAGCCTATCACTAAGCTTGAGGTTTTTGCTTTGTTTGAGATTTAAAATAAGCCCCGACGATGCCCTACTCTCACATGGCGAATCACCACACTACCATCGGCGTCACTGCGTTTTACTTCTGAGTTCGGTATGGAGTCAGGTAGAACCACAGCACTATGGTCGTCGGGAAAATCTGTTGATTTTCTGTCTTTTCTATTTTTTGTTCTTTAATCTAAAAACAAGCTGTTGATTCTGAGTTTATTTGTTTGCCTTTTTTGTTTAGTCTTTACTTTACGTTACTTCGCTTCGTGCTTTCTTATTTTTTCTATAAAAACACTTGAGCGTTGTATAGTTAAGCCTCTCGGGCAATTAGTACACATTAGCTCAACGTATCGCTACGCTTACACATTGTGCCTATCTACGTCGTAGTCTCCAACAACCCTTACAGTCTTATAGACTGGGAGAACTCATCTCTTGGCAAGTTTCGTGCTTAGATGCTTTCAGCACTTATCTCTTCCGCACGTAGCTACTCGGCAATGCGTCTGGCGACACAACCGAAACACCAGCGGTGCGTCCACTCCGGTCCTCTCGTACTAGGAGCAGCCCCAACCAATTCTCCAACGCCCACGGCAGATAGGGACCGAACTGTCTCACGACGTTCTAAACCCAGCTCGCGTACCACTTTAAATGGCGAACAGCCATACCCTTGGGACCTACTTCAGCCCCAGGATGTGATGAGCCGACATCGAGGTGCCAAACACCGCCGTCGATATGAACTCTTGGGCGGTATCAGCCTGTTATCCCCGGAGTACCTTTTATCCGTTGAGCGATGGCCCTTCCATTCAGAACCACCGGATCACTATGACCTGCTTTCGCACCTGCTCGACTTGTCTGTCTCGCAGTTAAGCTTGCTTCTACCATTGCACTAACCTGACGATGTCCGACCGTCATTAGCAAACCTTCGTGCTCCTCCGTTACTCTTTGGGAGGAGACCGCCCCAGTCAAACTACCCACCAGACACTGTCCGAGTACTCGTTCCGAGTACTTCGTTAGAACATCAAACGTTAAAGGGTGGTATTTCAAGGACGCCTCCAACAACACTAGCGTGTCATCTTCAAAGGCTCCCACCTATCCTACACATCAAAATTCAATGTTCAGTGTCAAGCTATAGTAAAGGTTCACGGGGTCTTTCCGTCTAGCCGCGGGTACACCGCATCTTCACGGCGATTTCAATTTCACTGAGTCTCGGGTGGAGACAGCCTGGCCATCATTATGCCATTCGTGCAGGTCGGAACTTACCCGACAAGGAATTTCGCTACCTTAGGACCGTTATAGTTACGGCCGCCGTTTACTGGGGCTTCGATCAGGAGCTTCTCTTTCGATAACACCATCAATTAACCTTCCAGCACCGGGCAGGCATCACACCCTATACGTCCACTTTCGTGTTTGCAGAGTGCTGTGTTTTTAATAAACAGTTGCAGCCAGCTGGTATCTTCGACCGGTTCAACCTTCATCCGCGAGGGATTACAATCTACGCCGGCGCACCTTCTCCCGAAGTTACGGTGCTATTTTGCCTAGTTCCTTCACCCGAGTTCTCTCAAGCGCCTGAGTATTCTCTACCTGACCACCTGTGTCGGTTTATAGTACGGTTTAGTGTAATCTGACGCTTAGTGGCTTTTCCTGGAAGCGTGGTATCGGTTACTTCAACTCCGTAGAGTCTCGTCATCACTTCTCGTTGTTAATAGAAGACCGGATTTGCCTAATCTTCCCAACTACCTGCTTAAACAGGGTAATCCAACACCCTGATAACCTAACCTTCTCCGTCCCCACATCGCAATTACACCAAGTACGGGAATATTAACCCGTTTCCCATCGACTACGCTTTTCAGCCTCGCCTTAGGGGCCGACTCACCCTGCCCCGATTAACGTTGGACAGGAACCCTTGGTCTTCCGGCGAACGAGTTTTTCACTCGTTTTATCGTTACTTATGTCAGCATTCGCACTTCTGATACGTCCAGCAAGCCTCTCGACTCACCTTCTTCCGCTTACAGAACGCTCCCCTACCCAACAATGTTTCCATTGATGCCGCAGCTTCGGTGACTAGTTTTAGCCCCGTTACATCTTCCGCGCAGGCCGACTCGACTAGTGAGCTATTACGCTTTCTTTAAATGATGGCTGCTTCTAAGCCAACATCCTAGCTGTCTAAGCCTTCCCACTTCGTTTCCCACTTAACTAGTACTTGGGGACCTTAGCTGGCGGTCTGGGTTGTTTCCCTCTCCACGATGAACGTTAGCACCCACCGTGTGTCTCCTATGCATTACTCTTCGGTATTCGCAGTTTGCATCGGGTTGGTAATCCGGGATGGACCCCTAGCCGAAACAGTGCTCTACCCCCGAAGGTATTCACATAAGGCTCTACCTAAATAGATTTCGGGGAGAACCAGCTATCTCCCGGTTTGATTGGCCTTTCACCCCCAGCCACAAGTCATCCGCTAATTTTTCAACATTAGTCGGTTCGGTCCTCCAGTTAGTGTTACCCAACCTTCAACCTGCCCATGGCTAGATCACCGGGTTTCGGGTCTATACCTTGCAACTATACGCCCAGTTAAGACTCGGTTTCCCTACGGCTCCCTTATTCAGTTAACCTTGCTACAAAATATAAGTCGCTGACCCATTATACAAAAGGTACGCAGTCACAGAATAAATCTGCTCCCACTGCTTGTACGCACAAGGTTTCAGGTTCTATTTCACTCCCCTCGCCGGGGTTCTTTTCGCCTTTCCTTCACAGTACTGGTTCACTATCGGTCAATCAGGAGTATTTAGCCTTGGAGGATGGTCCCCCCATCTTCAAACAGGATATCACGTGTCCCGCCCTACTTGTTGTGAGCTTAGTACCACGGAAATATTTTCGAGTACGGGATTATCACCCTCTATGATTGAGCTTCCCAGCTCATTCCTCTAATAAATCCGCTATTACTCACTGGCTCTTTCGCGTTCGCTCGCCGCTACTAACGAAATCTCGGTTGATTTCTTTTCCTCGGGGTACTTAGATGTTTCAGTTCTCCCGGTTTGCTTCACTTGCCTATGTATTCAGCAAGTGATAGTAGATTCTTCATCTACTGGGTTTCCCCATTCGGACATCTTGGATTAAACGCCTCTTATCGACTCATCCAAGCTTTTCGCAGATTAGCACGTCCTTCATCGCCTCTGATTGCCAAGGCATCCACCTTGTGCGCTTAGTCACTTAACTATACAACCTCAAATGTTTTTGTTTTTGTATTTCAATTCAATCAAAGGAAAGAAAAAACAACATAACAACACATTTAAAGTCTGTTTTAAACTAAACACTTAGCTGCTTTTGTTCAGCTAAGATTTTATTACATACTCAGACTTTCTTTCGAAAATCTCTCAGTTTTTCAGCTTGTTTCTAAATTTTTAAAGAACATTAAGACAATAAAAATCATCTTTAAATGGCGTCCCCACGGGGATTCGAACCCCGGTTACCGCCGTGAAAGGGCGATGTCCTAGGCCTCTAGACGATGGGGACATCATTTAAAGATGCTTTCCTTTTGCCAGTTGAGCGTTAGGTATTTTAGCGATTTTGCAAATTTCTGCAATATTTTAACCGCTTGAATGCCTAACTTTCATTCATCTCTGTCCTGTCTACTCTATCAAACAATCTGTGTGAACACTTGCTGTCGTCGCGACGCTAAACTCTCGCCTAGCCTCGCACTTGATTTTTTTGGTAAGGAGGTGATCCAACCGCAGGTTCCCCTACGGTTACCTTGTTACGACTTCACCCCAGTCATGAATCATACCGTGGTAAACGCCCCCCCGAAGGTTAAGCTATCTACTTCTGGTACAACCCACTCCCATGGTGTGACGGGCGGTGTGTACAAGGCCCGGGAACGTATTCACCGCAACATTCTGATTTGCGATTACTAGCGATTCCGACTTCAT
This sequence comes from Mannheimia pernigra, assembly GCF_013377995.1. Taxonomy (NCBI): domain Bacteria; kingdom Pseudomonadati; phylum Pseudomonadota; class Gammaproteobacteria; order Pasteurellales; family Pasteurellaceae; genus Mannheimia; species Mannheimia pernigra. Next base: position 930,057 of record NZ_CP055305.1, on the reverse strand, counting down.
GGAGTCGAGTTGCAGACTCCAATCCGGACTTAGACGTACTTTGTGAGATTCGCTCACCATCGCTGGCTCGCCGCCCTCTGTATACGCCATTGTAGCACGTGTGTAGCCCTACTCGTAAGGGCCATGATGACTTGACGTCATCCCCACCTTCCTCCGGTTTATCACCGGCAGTCTCCTTTGAGTTCCCACCATAACGTGCTGGCAACAAAGGATAAGGGTTGCGCTCGTTGCGGGACTTAACCCAACATTTCACAACACGAGCTGACGACAGCCATGCAGCACCTGTCTCAGAGCTCCCGAAGGCACTCCCATATCTCTACAGGATTCTCTGGATGTCAAGAGTAGGTAAGGTTCTTCGCGTTGCATCGAATTAAACCACATGCTCCACCGCTTGTGCGGGCCCCCGTCAATTCATTTGAGTTTTAACCTTGCGGCCGTACTCCCCAGGCGGTCGATTTATCACGTTAGCTACGGGCACCAAGCTTAAAGCCCAATCCCCAAATCGACAGCGTTTACAGCGTGGACTACCAGGGTATCTAATCCTGTTTGCTCCCCACGCTTTCGCACATGAGCGTCAGTACATTCCCAAGGGGCTGCCTTCGCCTTCGGTATTCCTCCACATCTCTACGCATTTCACCGCTACACGTGGAATTCTACCCCTCCCTAAAGTACTCTAGACCCCCAGTCTGAAATGCAATTCCCAGGTTAAGCCCGGGGCTTTCACATCTCACTTAAAAGTCCGCCTGCGTGCCCTTTACGCCCAGTTATTCCGATTAACGCTTGCACCCCCCGTATTACCGCGGCTGCTGGCACGGAGTTAGCCGGTGCTTCTTCTGTCGTTAACGTCAATCGCCGATTCTATTAAAATCAACGCCTTCCTCGCGACCGAAAGAACTTTACAACCCGAAGGCCTTCTTCATTCACGCGGCATGGCTGCATCAGGGTTCCCCCCATTGTGCAATATTCCCCACTGCTGCCTCCCGTAGGAGTCTGGACCGTGTCTCAGTTCCAGTGTGGCTGGTCATCCTCTCAGACCAGCTAGAGATCGACGGCTTGGTGAGCCATTACCTCACCAACTACCTAATCTCACTTGGGCTCATCTTATGGCAGGTGGCCCGAAAGTCCCACCCTTTCCTCCTTAGAGATTACGCGGTATTAGCGACCGTTTCCAGTCGTTATCCCCCTCCATAAGCCAGATTCCCAAGCATTACTCACCCGTCCGCCACTCGTCAGCATTAGTACAAGTACTAACCTGCTACCGTTCGACTTGCATGTGTTAAGCCTGCCGCCAGCGTTCAATCTGAGCCATGATCAAACTCTTCAATTAAAAGTTCAATCGCTCAATAAACTGCTTAGCTAAAGTTCACTTCAACTTCTAAACTTAACTTAAGTCAAGAAATCAAACATAATGAATTTCTAGTTATAAGCACCTATTAAGACTTCAAGTTTTAAAATATTTTTAAATCAAGCCTATCAACAAGTGCCCACACAGATTGTCTGATAATTTGTTAAAGAACAAAACAAAACGACGCACCGTAATCAACATCTAATCATTCACAACAGCGCGTCGTTGTGTGCCGTGCATTATAACGCAAAACAAAATACCTTGCAAGGAGAATTTGGTAATTTTTTGCAAAAATCACTAAAATAATTACCGCCTGCGTGTTTTTAAGCCAATTTGCTAAAAATTAAAGCAGTTTTGATGCTTGTTATTCGTTGTCCAAAATTTTTTTCAGGCTCTCCGCTACATAATTAATCTGATCATCTTTTAAGTTAGAGTACCCAATTATAAAAGCATTTTGCTGAATTTGAGATTTATCTTGATAATAAGCAGACAATGCGACAAATTTTATACCTTGTTCTTCTGCTGCCTGCAAAATTTGCCTTTCTGTTAATGTTGTATTTAGCTGTACAATGAAATGCAAGCCTGAATGTTCTTCTTTTATTGCAATCTTTTCTGCTAAATTGCCTTGCTTGAAAGCTTTTAGTAATTTATCCCTCTTTTTTTGATAATACGCTCGCATTCGATTGATATGCTTTTCAAAATAGCCTTGTTGAATAAATTCTGCCAAAATATATTGCTCAAAATTGGAAACGGTAGAAGCATAAAACCCTAATTCCTGCTGAAAACGATTCAGTAATTCTGGTGGCAAAACCATATAGGCAATTCGTACAGTTGAAGAGAGCGTTTTAGAAAAAGTATTCATATAGATAACTCGCCCGAGCATATCAATAGATTTCAATGCAGGAATTGGTTGTCCTACAAAACGAAATTCGCTGTCGTAGTCGTCTTCTACAATATATCTTTCAGCTTTTTGTGCAGCCCAAGCTAACAACTCATAACGTTTGGCAATCGGCATTACGTGTCCTGTCGGAAAATGGTGTGATGGCGAGGTATGTATCACGTCCACATTCTTTGAATTTAACTCATCAATTGAAAACGGCATTGACACCGTGTCTGTTGATAAGCGATAGCTGTGATAAATTCTACGTAATTTATCATAACTGGGCTCAGTTAGTGCATAATGTTTATCTAAGCCTAGAAGCTGAATGAGCAAACCGTAAAGAGACTCCGTACCCGCTCCAATAATAATCTGTACTGGATTAACGATCATTCCTCTAAAAGCTCGCAGATGATTGGTTATCGCACATTTTAATGCCCATACGCCCCCACTCTCAGCACGCTCCATTAGCTCACTTTGGTGTGTTTTCAGCACTTCGCGTACTAATTTTGTCCAAACCGAAAACGGAAAATTTTCTGCTAAAGTCTGTCGATTAGTTAAATCTGCCTGCCATTTTTTATTTTTCTCATACTGTTCTGAACTGATTTTTTGTAGCTGAACTGATATGTCTTCCTTTTTCTTTGGTAAATTTAAGGCATTTACAAAAAAGCCTTTTTTAGGCTGAGCATTCACATAACCTTCTGCTACTAACTGCTGATAAGAGGTTTCTACTGTCATTACTGAAATGCCTAAATGCTTTGCAAAAACACGTTTAGATGGCAGTTTATCCCCTGCTATAAGTATGTTGCTTTCAATGTCGTTTTTTAGAAAACGGTAAAGTTGCTCATAGAGAGCTGTGCCTTCTTGTGTGTTAAAAGTGTAGGTAAGCATAATCTGACATGATAAGAAAAACATAAAATGGTCATTCTAAACAGTTCAGATTAAATTACAATACATACTGTTTCCTCACTCAAATTGGCTGAGTGTATTTAAATTGGTAGATGTATTTTTATTGAACACTCGCATCCAGCGAATATAAAAATAAACTTAATGCCGAGCTAATCGAAACTACGAAAAAATTCAGCAATCTTGTTCAATTATTCAACAATTAGAAGGAAAAAGTACAATGACTAATCGCTATGATTTAAACAGACAACTTGCTCAAATGTTAAAAGGCGGTGTAATTATGGATGTAACTACCCCTGAGCAAGCCTGCATTGCGGAAGAAGCTGGAGCTTGTGCAGTAATGGCACTAGAGAGAATTCCTGCAGATATTCGTGCAGCTGGTGGCGTTTCTCGTATGAGTGATCCCAAGATGATAAAGAGTATCCAAGCAGCGGTATCCATTCCTGTAATGGCGAAAGTACGTATTGGACACGTTACAGAAGCACAAATCCTGCAAGCGATCGAAATTGACTATATTGACGAAAGTGAGGTGCTTTCTCCTGCAGATGATACCTTCCACATTAACAAGCGTAAATTTGAAGTGCCATTTGTATGTGGTGCAAAAAATTTAGGCGAAGCCCTACGTCGTATTAATGAAGGCGCTGCTATGATCCGTAGTAAGGGCGAGCCAGGAACAGGCAATGTGGTGCAAGCAGTACATCATCTTCGCAAAATGAAACAAGAAATTGCCCGCTTGGTTTCACATACCACAGATGAACTTTATCACGTAGCTAAAGAGCTCCAAGTACCATTTGATTTAGTACAATATGTACATCAGTACCAAAAATTGCCTGTTGTCACCTTTGCTGCTGGAGGTGTTGCAACCCCTGCCGATGCTGCATTGATGATGCAGTTAGGTGCAGAAGGAGTCTTCGTTGGCTCAGGTATTTTCAAGTCAGGCGATCCTGCTAAACGAGCACGAGCTATTGTACAAGCTGTTACCAACTACAACGATCCTAAATTACTTGCGGAGCTTTCTGAAGATTTAGGTGAAGCAATGGTAGGAATTAATGAGCAAGAGATTGAATTGCTAATGGCAGCAAGAGGTGTCTAATGAAAATTGCTATTCTTGCTCTGCAAGGTGCATTTAGCGAGCATACTGATAAACTCCAGCAACTAGGGGTAGAAAGTATGGAAATTCGTCAACTTGCTGATTTAAACCAAGATTTTGATGGTCTGATTTTACCTGGTGGCGAATCGACTGTTCAAGGTAAATTATTACGTGAATTAGGCTTGCTTGAGCCGCTTCGTCAAAAAATTTTAAATGGCTTGCCAACGCTTGGAACTTGTGCGGGTTTAATTTTGCTTGCGGAAAATTTGGTAAACGACGATAAAAAACATTTGGCTACTTTGCCTGTAACAGTGAAACGTAATGCTTACGGAAGGCAATTAGGCTCGTTTTTAGTAGAAGAAGAAGTTAAATATCTCGGTAAAATTCCGCTCACATTCATTCGTGCGCCTTATATAGAAAGTACTGGAAAAGATGTGGAAATTTTAGCCAAGATAAGCGGTAAGATTGTCGGAGTAAAATACCAAAATCAGATAGGTATTTCCTTCCATCCCGAAGTGAATAATGATTTAAGTTTTCACCGCTATTTTGTGGAAATGTGCCGAAAAAATAAGTAAAAGAAAAGGGGCTATTGCCTCTTATTTTTTATACTTTTTTAGAAAAAGTAGTTTTGAATAAAAAAATACTAAAACTCTATTTCCCTTATGTTATTATTATAGTAACTTTTACTACTATTTATTTCACAATCAAAAAAGGAATCAGACTATGAGCCAACTTGACACCTTAAGCAAAATGACCGTTATCGTTGCTGACACTGGTGATATTGAAGCAATCAAACTTTATAAGCCAAAAGATGCAACAACAAATCCGTCTTTAATTTTAAGTGCATCGGCATTACCGCAATATGCTCCATTAATTGAAGAAGCGATTAATTACGCAAAAGCACAAAGTAGCGATAAAGATCAACAGTTAGTTGATGCTGAAGATAAATTAGCGGTAAATATTGGTTTAGAAATCTTAAAACTTGTACCTGGACGTATTTCTACAGAGGTAGATGCTCGTTTTTCTTATGATACTGAAAAAACCATCGCTAAAGCACGTAAATTAATTGGATTATATAACGATGCAGGCATCAGTAATGATCGCATTTTAATTAAAATTGCCTCTACTTGGCAAGGTATAAAGGCAGCAGAACAGTTAGAAAAAGAAGGCATTAACTGTAACTTAACGTTATTATTCTCTCAAGCTCAAGCTCGTGCGTGTGCAGAAGCAGGGGTTTACTTAATCTCTCCATTTGTTGGTCGTATTTTAGACTGGTACAAAGCTCACGAAAGTAAAGAGTATGCTCCAGCTGAAGATCCAGGTGTAATTTCAGTAACCAATATCTACAATTACTACAAACAACACGGTTATGACACTATTGTAATGGGTGCAAGTTTCCGTAATGTAGGAGAGATCATTGAGTTAGCTGGTTGCGACCGTTTAACCATCTCACCACCGTTATTAAAAGAGCTACAAGAGAGCGATGAAAAATTAGTTTGCAAGCTAGATTACAAAGGTGAAATCAAGCCTCGTCCAGAAAAAATGACAGAAGCAGAATTCTACTGGGAGCATAACCAAGACCCAATGGCAGTGGAAAAATTAGCTGAAGGCATTCGTAAATTTGCGATTGACCAAGAGAAGTTAGAAGCAATGCTTGCTGAAAAACTGTAATATGTAAATATAAACCCCGCTTTAAATAAATGTTAAAGCGGGGTTTATATTTAATTAAATTTTTTGTTCTACAACTGGCTCTAAAACCAGCTGTAAATCGTTATCAATAACCTTGAATAATAAATCAATATTTGGATGTTTGCCTATATGGGTTCTCGCCTCTTCAGTATGCTCTGCAAACCATTCAAGACCTTGCTGTGCTGCATTCACATCTAACTTTCCTTCAAATTTTTCGTAAAGTGCGTAATAGAGTCTTAGTGAGCCTAGTTTTCCTTCAATGGCTGGAATATGTTGCATCACCTCACCACTATTAATAACATCTAAGCCTGAAAGATGATCGATGGTCGGAAAAGTCGCTAAGTAATCTTTAAATTGCATTTGGTTCTCCCTGATAAAGATAAAGGCAGATACTACATCTGCCTTTTGATTATATGCTATTATGATTAAAGTTTATAGCTTAAAGATCCGTTAATTATACAAGCGGTCGAATTTGTTCAATTTTTTGTAAAAGTTCCACTAATTTTATTAGCACTTAACATTAATTCCAATGTAACTTGCCATTTACGGCAGTACCTTTCACACTGAACTGATTATCAAAAATAGCTAAATTAGCGATCTTACCTACACTCAATGAGCCAAGTGTATCTTCAACGCCAATCGCTCTTGCTGGATAAAGTGTACTCATTCGAATGGCTTCATTAAGACTGATGTTACAATGTTGAACAACATTACGGATTGACTCAATCATGGTAATGGCTGCACCGCCTAAAGCCCCAAATTCGTCGTAGCATTTTCCATCTTTTACCGTTATTTTTTTACCGATAAAGATGAATGAGTCAATATTGCTCCCTGCTGCTGCCACCGCATCGCTCACAATTAATAATTTATCGCCTTTTGCTTTTTTCGCAATGCGAATATTGCCCCATTCAACGTGTAAACCATCGCAAATAATGCCTGCATAAATATCGCTATCAAGCACTGCACCTACAACACCACCTTCACGCCCAGAGCTAACTGGCGACATCGCATTATGCAAGTGTGTAGCAAAAGCAGCTCCCTCAGCAATACGCTCTTTGGCTTTAGCATAAGTAGCGTTTGAATGCCCAAGTGAAACGATAATACCTGCCTCATTAAAGCGTTTGATATAATCAGCCGCTGGGTTTTCCGCCGCAATCGTAATTTTGGTAATCACATCACCATTGGCACAAAGAAAATCGAGCATTTCAGGGCTGATATCACGAATAAATTCTGGACGGTGGACCCCTTTCTTCTCTACACTTAGATAAGGTCCCTCAAAGTGTAAGCCTAACGCCTGGTTTTTATGTTTGGATAAATACTCTCTCATAATAACCACCGCTTGCTTCATACCTTCATCAGGTGAAGTAATAAAAGTGGGCAAGTAGCTGGTTGTACCTGAACGCAAATTGGTCTCCTGCATAATTTCAAGAGTAAGAATAGTAATCTCCTCATTAAACATCACACCACCACAGCCATTGAGTTGCAAATCAATAAAACCTGCCGATAAATTTACGCCACCTAAATCAATTTTTTCTAAATATTGGGGCAAATCAGCCTCAAGAGTAATCGCTTCAATTTTATCGTCTTTTACCACCAGAGCGTGTTGATACAATACCTGTTCGCCAGTGTAAATCACACAATTTGTTAAGGCATAATGATTCATATTTTGTATTCCTTTAAATGATAACAAGCGGTTATTTTCGCAAAATTTTTTGCAAAAACAACCGCTTGTAAAAATAATTAACGCACTACATTTTTCTCTAACTCTTTGAAATATTTAACTGTTTTTACTTTCAGCTCTTGGGTTGCTGGCTCATCACACACCACAATACCACGACGATGTAACTGTAAGCAGCTAATAGTCCAAAGATGATTTACCGCACCTTCCACACAAGCCTGCAATGCTAACGCTTTGTGATGACCTGTAACTAAAATCATGACTTCTTCTGCATCAAGCAATGTGCCTACACCCACTGTTAAAGCAAATTTTGGCACTTGGCTTACATCATTATCAAAAAAGCGAGAGTTGGCAATACGAGTATCTTCCGTTAATGTTTTGATACGAGTACGAGAAGAAAGTGATGATGCAGGCTCATTAAATGCAATATGACCATCTACTCCGACTCCGCCCATAAAGAGATGAATTTTACCGTAAGAACGGATTTTTTCTTCATAACGCTCACATTCTGCATTCACATCTTCAGCCATACCGTTGAGGATATTGATATTTTCAAGTGGGATATCCACGTGATCGAAGAAATGCTTAAACATAAAACTGTGATAGCTTTCAGGATGCTCTTTCGGTAAGCCAACATATTCATCCATATTAAAAGTAACCACATTTTTGAAACTCACTTCACCTGCTTGGTAAAGTTTAATTAACTCTTTATACGTTTTTTCAGGTGTACCACCCGTTGGTAAGCCAAGTACGAAAGGTTTCTCTTTAGTTGGTTTAAAAGCATTTATACGATCAACAATATAACGAGCAGCCCAAACGCTGACATCACGATCCGTTTCTAGTGGTATTAAACGCATAGTATCTCCTTGATTTTTAAATTAACACTTCATTTTTTATCATTTTAATGAAATATCGCTTCAAATTCTATTTTTTATCTGTTTTTTGTGATCCAGATCACATAAAATTTAAGCGGTTTAATTTCTACAAAATTTTGCAAAAATTAAACCGCTTGTCATAATTAAATTGACTGTGCCGCCACCGCATTCTGATAACCAAATTGTCGCCACGCCTCATAAACCACTACCGCAACTGAGTTCGATAAATTCATACTGCGACTGTCTTTACACATTGGAATGCGGATTTTTTGTGACATCGGCATTTCTGCTAGCAACGGTTTTGGAATGCCTCGGCTTTCTGGCCCGAACATTAAGAAATCACCCAATTCATATTTCACATCGCTGTGGTTTTGCTCTCCACGCGTAGTGAGTGCAAATAGGCGTTTTGGCTTAGCCCGTGCTAAAAAGTCTTCAAAATTTTTATATTTTTGAATATCAACAAATTCGTGATAATCCAAGCCCGAACGGCGTAATTTTTTATCATCCCAGCCAAATCCGAACGGCTCAATCATATGTAAACGAAAGCCACAATTTGCACAAAGGCGAATAATATTCCCGCTGTTTTGTGGGATTTCAGGTTCGTATAAAACAATGTCTAACATTTTAAATTCAGTCTTATAAATGCTTCACAATCCAACAATTATGAATCTGCGGATTGCGTTCAAAATCGAGCGGTAAGGTTTTATAAGAAATGTTTTCTGCCGTTAAACCTAATTCCGCCAAGCCGTCAAAATCCATTTTGAAACCACGTTTGTTGTTCGAGAACACGATAGTACCATCTGCGGTTAAAATGCGTTTGAGCTGCGTCATCAGATTGATGTGATCTCGTTGTACGTCCCAACTGTTTTCCATTCGTTTTGAGTTAGAAAAAGTGGGCGGATCCACGAAAATCAGCTCAAATCGCTCACGACATTGTGCAAGCCATTGCAAACAATCCGCTTGATATAAATGATTATGGCGAAGCGACAGGTTATTCAGCTCTAAATTCTGTTCTGCCCAATTCAAATAGGTTTTCGACATATCTACCGTGGTGGTAGATATTGCTCCATTTAATGCTGCGTGAACCGTTACCGAGCCAGTGTAGGCAAATAGATTGAGGAAAGTTTTTCCTTTTGCCATTTCGCCGACCATTTTGCGAGTGAATCGATGATCGAGGAACAAGCCTGTATCCAAATAATCGGTTAAGTTCACCCACAGTTTCGCACCATACTCATTTACATAGAAATAGTCGCCTTTGTTCGCTAATTTTTCATACTGGTTTGTGCCTTTTTGTTTTTGGCGAACTTTCAGTACCAATTTGTTTGTTTCCACACCGGTTACATAAAGCGTTGCTGAAACCGCATCAAGCAAGCGTTGGCGTGCCTTTTGCTCATCAATATTTTTCGGGGCTTGATACTCTTGTACCACAATGTGATCGCCATATCTATCTACTGCTAAATTATATTCAGGTAAATCTGCGTCATACAAACGGTAGGCATCAATACCCTGCTGCTTTGCCCATTTTTCGATTTTTTTGATGTTTTTGGTAAGGCGATTTGCAAAATCTGGTGCAACTTGCACATTTTGTTCAGATTGCATATTTTCATCAAAATCTGACCGCTTGTGAGTGTTTTCACTGATCAGATAATTTTTCTGAATGCAATCCAAAGGTCCGTTTTTCGCTTTAAATTGACGCGCAGAACGCAAACGCAAGCAGTTAAGTAACTCTGGCTCACCACTAAAAATCGAAGCATTCCAACCGCCGAATTGCTGTTTTAAACGCTGCCCGAATACCGAATAGAGGGCAATTAACGCAGGGGTTGTGCCTAAACGTTCGCCGTACGGTGGGTTACAAATCACGGTGCCAATTTGATCTGGAATTGGATTTTTCAATGCCGCTACATCACCTTTTTGCCAGTGAATTAAATGATCCACCCCTGCATTTTTAGCGTTTTGTTTAGCTTTGACAAGAACACGGTGATCTAAATCAAAACCATAGAATAGCGGTTGAATTTCATCATTTTTTTGCAAAAATGCCTCATCTAAAACCTCACGCCATAGTGCTAAATTATGCCCTTTCCACGCGTTAAAGCCCCAATGTTTACGGTGAAGTTGCGGTGCAATATTCCCCGCCATTTGTGCCGCTTCAATTAATAACGTGCCAGAACCACACATTGGATCAACTAACGGCGTATCTTTTTTCCAGCCCGAACGTAGCACAATCGCAGCAGCCAAAGTTTCACGCAAGGGGGCTTTACCCGTCTCTTCACGGTAGCCACGAATATGTAAAGCATCGCCACTGAGATCCAGTGAGATCACCACATTCTCACGATCCAAATAAACGTGAATCCGTACATCGGGGTGAACTTTATCCACCGTTGGGCGAGCAAAACCCTTACGCTCAAAATAATCCACAATACCATCTTTTACACGCATTGCACCAAATTGGGTATTGCGGATTTCTCGATTCGTGCCATTAAAGTCAATATAAAAAGTATCACGAGGGTCGAATAGATCTGCCCAACTAAATGAAACGATGGAGGCATATAAATCACTATCGCTAAAAATTTTCGTATTGATTAACGGCAATAAAATACGAGAGGCAAGGCGGCTATGTAGCAATGCCTGATAAGCCCCTTTTAGACTGGTGGTAAAATGCACCCCGCCTTGAGCTACTTTGCATTCCGCATTGCAAATTTGCTCTAGCTCGGTTTTGAGCATTTCTTCAAAACCTCGTGCAGCGGTCGCAAAATAAGTTGTTTGATTTGTCATTTTTGGTTACTCAAATAAAAATATCGCCACATTATAGCCGAACAAGCGGTCTTTTTCTTGCAAAGTTTTGCAATTTCTTGATGAATTAAAACTTAGCCAAGATCAAAAAAGAGCGTTTTTTTAAAATCATAACCTTGCTATTTTAGAGTAATAATTGCAGAATGAGCCGATTATGGAAAGAAAGGAGAAAGAAATGACAACTCCAACGAATATTTTATTAATTGACGACCATCCACTTATGCGTCAAGGTATGCGTCAATTATTAGAACTAGACGATCAGTTTACAGTAATAGGCGAAGCCAGCAACGGCACAGATGGCATTGAACTGGCATTACAGCTTGAGCCAGATGTGATTATCTTAGATTTAAATATGAAAGGAATGTCTGGATTAGACACCTTACGCTCATTAAGAGCACAAGGCGTAGATGCTCGTATTATCGTGCTAACAGTTTCTGACGAGCAATCAGACATATTTGCGTTAATGGACGCTGGTGTTGATGGCTACTTATTAAAAGATACCGATACGCCAGAATTGCTAGATAATATCCGCAGAGCTACCGCAGGCGAAGTGGTATTAAGCGAAACTGTTCGTCAGCATTTATTAAACCGCCAACCAGAAAATGATCCTCTTAGTTGCTTAACCGACCGTGAACTTGATGTTTTACAATGGATAGCAACAGGTATGTCAAACAAACAAATTGCAGCCCAACTCTTTATTTCGGAAGAAACAGTAAAAGTACATATTCGCAACTTATTACGTAAACTGAATGTTCACTCTCGTGTAGCGGCAACCGTTCTCTATTTAGAGCAACAGAAAGGCTAAAATAGATGATAAAAATACTGCATAAGATAAATTATGCAGTATTTTTATTTATAGTAAGAATTGAGTCTCTTAACACCAATTTAGGCTCTAACATAATGGTTTGAAAATCGCTAGATGGTGAGCCGATCCGCTTTAACAACGTTTCAACCGCAAGTTGCCCTAATTCCGCCTTAGGCTGACTAATCGTACTCAATGGTGGAGAAAGGTATTTCGCCAGCTCAATATCATCGTAGCCGATAATTGAAATATCTTGCGGTACGCTTAAACCGTGCTGCCAAATAGCTTGGTAAGCTCCCACAGCAATCGTATCACTACAAGCGAAAACTGCGGTCGGTTTTTCTGCTTGATCAAGTAATTGATTCATTGCCTCAATGCCACTGGCAAAATCAAAATGCCCCCCAATAATCCAATTTGGATTCAGCGGAATATCCGCTTCCATTAAGGCTTTTTTGTAGCCCTCTAAACGGTTTTGGGCGAGGGATTTTTTGATATTACCCGTGATAATGCCAATTTTTTCATGCCCAGCCTCAATCAAGGTTTTTGTTGCAAGATAGCCACCAGATATAGAATTTTCAAAGATTTTATCGGCATTTAGTTCAGTAAACCACCAGTCCACCACCACAAGTGGCAGCGGGATATTTAGCCGTTCGCTATTATTTGATCTCGCATCACCACACATTAGCAATAAGCCATCTACTTTGCGTTGAATTAGCGTTTGTATATGGTGCTGTAAACGCTCAGCATCTCCATTAGTAGTAGCAATAATCAAATTATAGTGATGTTGCTGGCAATAACGCTCAACGCCAGCCATCACCTCCGCAAAGAAAGGGTTGCTAGTTGTGGTGACTAACATACCTATCGTTTTGGTCTGATTAACTTTTAAGCTACGAGCCAATGCAGAGGGCATATAATTTAGCTCTTTTACTATCGTTTGAACTTTTTCTCGAATTTCCTCACTCACAAAGCGGCTGTTGTTAATTACGTGAGAAACCGTCGAAGTTGAAACTTTCGCTAGCCGAGCAATATCTTTCATTGTTGCCATTTGCAAAAATTTCCTAAAAAAACAACCGCTTGTTAGTGTTGCTGGCTGAGAAAATCTAAGGTTTCTTGGCGAGTTGGAATCGATGACTGAGCACCTTTTCGCGTGACACTGATAGCTGCTGCTGCGTGTGCAAAACGAATCGCCTCATCAAGTGGCTTATCTTCCAACATTGCGGTAACCAATCCACCGTTAAACGTATCGCCTGCGGCGGTAGTATCTACTGCATTTACACGAAAACCCGCAACGATTTCCCCTTGCCCATTTTCGCTAACGAACACGCCTTTTGAACCCAGTGTAATCAGCACTTTTTGAATGCCTTTTTGATGAAATATTTGAGCAGCTTGTTTCGCACTTGCTTCATCAACGACTTTTATACCCGTTAAAATTTCCGCCTCTGTTTCATTTGGGGTAATCATATCTAAAAGGCTTAATAATTCATCAGGTAATTCTCTGGCTGGTGCAGGATTAAGCACAACTTGCGTGTTGCTGTTTTTAGCGATTTTTGCAGCTTGAATAATAGCTAATAAAGGCGTTTCTAACTGCATTAATAAATAATCAGCTTGTGCAATTTCCGATTCAAATTCAGCCACAACCGCTTCGTCTAAATAACCGTTCGCTCCAGCTGAAATCACAATGCTATTTTCACCAGATTCCGCAACTTGAATCATCGCAATACCTGTCATTTCATTTGCTATCGATTTGATCGGGCGAGTATTAATACCGTCTTTCTCGAACTCAGTTTTCATTGCTTTACCGATGTCATCATCGCCAATACAGCCAATAAAAGACACTTTTGCCCCAAGCCGAGCTGCCGCCACTGCTTGATTCGCCCCTTTACCGCCGTAAGCAATGTGGTAACTATGCCCCGTGAGCGTTTCCCCTGGTTTAGCAAAGTAGGGAACGGAAATCACGTGATCAGCGTTAATGCTACCGAGAACGGTGAGTTTTTTCATAGTAAGTCCTTAGTTGCCAATATTTGCCCAGCACGGCAAAGCCGTACTGGGTTACGCATAATTCAGCCCCGCTAGGCTAAGCAATTATTTTGCAATAACTTTTAAATCAACAGGAATTTTTGCTTCCACTTTTTCGCCTTTAATCACTTTATTGGCAGTTTCCACACCTAATGCACCAATTAATTCTGGTTGTTGAGCAATAGTGGCGGCTAATTTACCACTTTCTACTGCTTTCACACCATCATCTGTACCATCAAAACCAACGATTAACACATCTTTCTTAGCTGCACTCACTGCACGTAATGCACCTAATGCCATTTCATCATTTTGTGCGAAAATCGCTTGTACATCGCCTTTGCTTGATAATAAATTTTCCGTTACATTCAAGCCTTTTGTACGATCAAAATCAGCGGGTTGAGATGCTAATACATTGAATTTATGCGCATCAATCGCTTGTTTAAAGCCCTCTCCACGCTCACGTGCAGCTGATGTACCCGCAATTCCTTCTAATTGGATAACTTTTGCGCCTGCACCCAATTTTTGTGCGATAAAATCACCTGCCATTTTACCACCTGCTACGTTATCTGATGCGATGTGGCTGACTACATCTCCTTTGGCTGCACCACGATCTAATGTAATTACAGGGATGTTATTACGATTTGCAATTCTCACTGCATTTCCAACCGCTTCTGAATCTGTTGGGTTAATCAATAACACTTTAGCCCCACGCACGGTTAAATCTTCCACGTTAGAAAGCTCTTTTGCTGGGTCATTTTGAGAATCCAGCACCACTAATGTGTAGCCTAATTCATCCGCTTTCTTTTGAGCCCCATCTTTAAGGCTCACGAAAAATGGATTATCTAAAGTTGATACCGCTAATGCGATTGTCTCTTTCGCTGAAGCAGTTGCCGCTACAGAGAAACTCAACATAATAGCTGAAGCGAGCGTTGTTAATTTTTTCATAGAAATCTCCTTTGAAGATGATTATACTTTTTTAGTGCCTAAATAATTATCAGCTAATACTGCTGCTAAAATAACCAATGCTTTAGCAATCATCTGATAATACGAAGAAATATCCAATAAATTGAGTGCATTATTTAAGAAACCGATAATCAATGCCCCAACTAATGTTCCCATTACACGTCCCTTACCACCCATTAGGCTGGTTCCACCTACAACAACCGCAGCAATAGCATCAAGCTCATAAGAGACACCTGCAGTTGGCTGAGCAGAAGAAAGACGCGAAGTGATAATTAAGCCTGCTAGTGCAGATAAGAAACCACTTACAGCAAATACGAAAATCTTGATTTTATTCACGTTAATGCCAGAAAGTCGGGTAGCAGATTCATTACCACCTAAAGCGTAAATATAACGACCTATCGGTGTGTGTTTTAAAATATACCAAGCCACAGTAAATACAACTGCCATAATCCAAATAGGAAAAGGAATGCCAAATAAATACCCTGTGCCAATGAAAGAAAACGCGTCTGCTTGGTCAGAAAAACCGGTGCTGATTGGTCGTCCGTCTGTATAAACCATTGTTAAACCACGTAATAACGTCATTGTCACTAAGGTAGCAATAAAGGCTTGCACTTTGCCTTTTGCCACAATCACGCCACTCATACCGCCAAAGGCTGTTCCTAGTAATAAAACTAATGGAATGACAAGGAAAATCGGCATTTCCGACCCCACTAATGAGGCTGCCACTGCACCTGTTAATGCCAAAACCGAACCTACTGATAAATCAATCCCTGCAATTAAGATGACAAACGTCATTCCCACCGCAATAATCGCATTCACAGAAGTTTGACGTAGAATATTTAAAATATTGTCCACGCTGAAGAAATCAGGGTTAATCATTGAAACAATGATGATTAAAATAAATAACGCGACAAAAGAACGTTGCTCTATTAAAAATCTACTTAATTGAAATTTATTTGTTTGAGTTGTCATAAAAACACCTTAATTTAACGCTATATTTTTGCCGATAGCTGCTGCCAATAATTTTTCTTGGCTTGCTTCTTCACGAGTAAATTCTGCACTAATCCTACCTTCACGCATCACTAATATGCGATCGCTCATACCAAGCACTTCAGGCATATCAGACGAGACCATCAAAATACTTAATCCATCTTTTTTAAACTCATTGATTAATTGGTAAATCTCTTTTTTCGCACCAACATCAACACCTCGAGTAGGCTCATCTAAAATCAATACATTTGGGCGAGTCATCAAACCTTTGGCTATTGCAACTTTTTGCTGATTACCGCCAGATAGCAACCCAATTTGTTGATCTTGGCTTGGCGTTTTGATATTAAACATCTCGATAAAATCATCCACTGCCCGTTTTTCTGCATCCTGTCGGATAGAAGCCCCTTTTGAAAAATGATCTAAAGAGGTTAAAGACATATTTTCTTTCACCGACATTCCCAAAATCAGCCCATCGCCTTTGCGATCTTCAGAAATATACACAATGCCGTTATTCAGTCCATCTTGCGGACAGCTATTTGAAATTGCCTTGCAGTTTAACTCAATCGTGCCAGCGGTTTTAGATAACGCACCATAAAGCACCTTCATTAACTCAGTACGCCCTGCTCCCATTAAGCCAGAAATACCCACAATTTCACCTTTATGTAGTTGGAACGACACCTCGTTCACGCCACCGCCCGTTAAATTTTTCACATTGAGTAATAACTCACCACGAGGTTGCTCCAAATGAGGATATTGTTCTTCTAAACGACGTCCAACCATCATTTCAATTAATTTATCTTCATCAAGATCAACAACTCTCTCCTCGCCGATAAATTGCCCATCACGAAGTACCGTTACATCATCACAAATCTCAAAAATCTCTTTCAAGCGGTGAGAAATATAAACAATTCCACGATTTTCCGCTTTAAGCTCACGAATGACTTTAAATAACGCTTCGGTTTCGGTGTCAGTTAAAGCATCGGTCGGCTCATCCATAATAATCACTTGAGATTCAAAACTAAGGGCTTTAGCAATTTCAACCATTTGCTGCTCACCAATCGATAATTCCGAGCAAAGCTGATGGCCACTATGTTTCACGCCAAGTCGAGCAAGTAATTTGTCCGCTTCTGCGTACATTTTCTTCCAGTCAATTGCTCCCCACGCGTGCCTAAATTCACGCCCGAGGAAAATATTTTCTGCAATAGTTAAATTGCCCACTAAATTCAGTTCTTGATGAATAATGCTAATGCCTGCTTCCTGCGAATTTTTAGGGCCTTTAAAAGCAACCTCATTGCCTAAATAATGAAGTGTGCCTGCATCTTTGCTATAAATACCCGTTAAGACTTTCATTAACGTGGATTTACCCGCTCCGTTTTCACCCATCAATGCCATCACTCTGCCAGCATACACCGACAAACAAGCATTGCTTAACGCTTTCACCCCAGGGAAAGATTTATCAATCCCGCTCATTTTTAACAAGGTTTCCATCATTCCACCTTAAAACGGTACGCCCGAATATAAAATGATGTTGGCATAAGGTGAACATTCCCCTGTACGCACAACGGCTTTACTATAGTGTGTCTGTTCTTTGAACATCTCGTGATCTACATAATCAATTTGAATTTGATTGTTTTGAGCTTGCTCCAATTGGTTTAAACGAGCTAATAAAGCGTCTAAAATTTGTGGATTTTTCTGCTTAATTTCTTCCGCAATCAGCACTCTCTCGACGAAAAGTTCGCTAACTACCACATCAAAAGTCTGTAAAAAACTCGGTACACCTGCGGTTAAAGCGAGATCTATTCTCTCCACACCATTTGGAATAGGTAAGCCTGCATCACAAATAGTTAAACTATCAGTATGCCCAAGTGTAGCAATGCTATGTGAAAGCGGTGCATTAAGATTTATCGTTTTTTTCATCTCAACCTTCCTTTATCTCGCTTGATTATGCTTGGAAAACAGTCCATCGAAACGTTTCGATAACATCATAAAAAATTTTTTCTCCGCAATAAACAACCAAATTGCAAAAATGTGAAGTAGTTCAAATTTTTTTGCTTTATAATAGGCAACCTTGAATGACAAGCGGTCAACTTTGTAAATTTTTTTGCACAAACGCTTGCGTTTGAACATCGGCTTTTGCCGATGGCACGAAGTGCGAGCGAAGCGAGTAAATCTAACCGCTTGTTTGATTTTTATTTTCTCAACACAAACTTATGGCTTTACTGATTACCCACAAATGTACCAACTGCGATATGTGCTTGCCCGAATGCCCGAATGATGCCATTTCGGTAGGCAATGATATCTATGTGATCGACCCCATACTTTGTACAGAGTGCGTTGGGCATTACGATAAGCCAACCTGCCAAAAAGTTTGCCCAATTACAAATTGTATTGTGAAAGATCCCGACAATCAGGAAACTGAAGAACAGCTTTGGGAACGATTTGTAATGATTCATCACCCAGACAAAATATAAAACGGTCATATTACTATGACCGCCTCTTTTACTCGCTTTCTTCTAAACTATACGGCAATTTTACCACCTGCAAATTCACACCCTTTACTCTAAATTGAGCGTCGGGTTCTACATCTTTATTCAGCACAGCTTGAACCCATAAAATATTATCGTGTATTGCACTGTCTAATATCGTTCCTGTGCTTTTCCAGTTTTCGCCTAATTGCATTTCCACTGCCGAACTCGGTTCAGGCAAATCCACATCGCCTTCAAACTTGCCCGCAAGGGTAAATAACGCTCGTTTATTCGCCCCACGATATTTGGCTCGGGCTACCGTTTCCTGCCCGATATAGCAACCTTTAGTGAAAGAAATCGCATTTTCCAGCAACTGTAAATTGGCCGCTTGAGGAATAAGTTCAAACTGATTTTCTTTCAACAAAACAGGAATACCATCTTGAATGTCCATTAATGCCCAGAGGTTTTCATCGCCATTTGGCTCAAGGTTTTCACCCCAAACAAAGGCTCGCTTTTGCCCTTGACTAAGCGTTAAAGCGGTCATATTTTCAGATAATTTTGCAAATGCTTCTTCGCCGACAATGCCGTAAATTGGGGTATCTAGCTCGGTGAAAGTCACTTTAGAGAACACAGCATATTTTTTTAATTGAGTAAGTGCTTCGGGCAATAAGCTGATGTGAATAATCGCCACAAATTTATCGCTTTTAGCACGGTATAATCGCAATAACGCACTCATTTTGCCTTTCGGATCGCAATGGCAGGTTAAAGTGTGGCTGCCTACTGCAATTTTTGCCACATCGCAGGTTAGTTGCCCTTGGAGATATTTCTCCGCATCTGCTCCTGCAATGTCTATTAAGCGATATTGGGAAAGTTGCACGCAGAGATTTGGATAAGCGTGACTAACTTGGTTACAACTCAATTTCATCGATTTTCCTACTCCAAATTCTGAATTTGCTCACGCATTTGTTCAATTAACACTTTAAGCTCTACCGCCGAATTAGTCACTTCCGCATTAATCGATTTTGAAGCGAGGGTATTCGATTCACGGTTGAGTTCTTGCATCATAAAATCTAATTTACGCCCCACGGCTCCGCCTTTCTTCAGGACGTTCGAGGTCTCTTTCACGTGCAGTTGCAAGCGGTCTAATTCTTCCGCCACATCAACACGCTGGGCAAGCAACACCATTTCTTGCTCTAAGCGTTGCGGTTCGAGCTGTAAATTCAACTCATCAAAACGCTGCTGTAAGCGATCTTTTTGCCATTGCAGAATTTCAGGCATTAACGCTTGTACTTTGGCTGCTTCAGCTGAAATTGCTTGCAAACGTTGCAAAATCAGGGCTTGTACGTTCTCACCTTCTCTTGCACGCATTGCGATAAAATCCGCCAAAATCTGCTCAAAACCGACTAATAAGTCTTGTGCAATTTGATCTAAATCTTGACTTTCATTATCTACCACACCTGGAAAACGAAGCACATCAACTAAGTTTATCTCACCTTCATTTGCGGTGTCTTTTAGCCATTTTAATGATTGAACCACTTGCGTTGCATAGGCTTTATTTAACGCAATTTCACTATTTTGCGTTTTGCTTAAATCAATACGCAAGCTACATTCAACTTTGCCACGAGTTAAGGCTGCACGTAAACGCTCACGCAAAGTCATTTCTAAATTGCGAAACTGCTCTGGCAAGCGAAAATAGGTTTCTAAAAAACGTTGATTTACCGAGCGAAGCTCCCACACTGCATTGCCCCACTCTTTTTTGATCTCTAAATGAGCAAAGGCTGTCATACTATAAATCATTATTATTCCTCATATGGTATAACCCTCTCTCCTTGTGGGGGAGGGATAGATTTTTCTCTAATTAGTAAAGAAAAGGTTCAGAAGAAAAATCTGGGAGAGGGGGAAATTTGCAAAAAAGTGAACAAAAATAACCGCTTTCCCCTCTCTCTGCTCGTTTCACTGAACGCCTCAACAAGCGGTCTCTCTCCCACAAGAGGAGAGAGCAAAATAGACTTGATAAAGAAAACTCACATTCTACTGTTTTCTTTGTTAAAATGGTAAAAATTTTAGCAAAAAGGAAAAGGAAATGCGTCCAAATAATCGAGCAAATAACCAAGTGAGAGAGATTAAAATTACCCGTAACTACACTCGTTACGCTGAAGGTTCAGTCTTAATTGAATTTGGTGAAACCAAAGTGCTATGTAACGCAACGGTGGAGGAAACTGTTCCTCGCTTTTTAAAAGGTCAGCAACAAGGTTGGGTAACCGCAGAATATGGTATGTTGCCACGAGCAACCCATTCCCGCACCCAACGTGAAGCCGCAAAA
This sequence comes from Mannheimia pernigra, assembly GCF_013377995.1. NCBI lineage: Bacteria > Pseudomonadati > Pseudomonadota > Gammaproteobacteria > Pasteurellales > Pasteurellaceae > Mannheimia > Mannheimia pernigra. The sequence goes on along the minus strand of NZ_CP055305.1, from coordinate 909,248 downwards.
GGCAAACAAGGCGGACGCACAATGGAAATTCAACGCTTAATCGCCCGTTCTTTGCGTGCGGTAGTAGATTTAAAAACTTTAGGCGAACGCACAGTCACGGTTGATTGTGACGTTATCCAAGCAGACGGCGGCACTCGCACCGCATCAATCACCGGGGCGTGCGTAGCGTTACACGATGCAATGAACAAATTAGTGGCGAACGGCACACTCAAAACCAATCCAATGAAAGGCTTAGTCGCCGCAATTTCCGTCGGCATTGTCGAGAGCGAAGCGGTATGCGATTTAGAATATGTGGAAGACTCCAACGCCGAAACCGATATGAATGTGGTGATGGTAGAAGACGGTCGTTTAGTAGAAGTACAAGGCACCGCAGAGGGCGAGCCGTTCTCTCACGAAGAATTACTCACTTTATTAGATTTAGCGAAGCAAGGGATTAGCCAGCTCGTTGATGCTCAACGTAAAGCGTTGGCAAAATAATATTTGCAAATATTCGGCAAAAAATAACCGCTTGTTGATCTGCTCCCCAAAAGTTGGACAACCAAACCAACTGATTAAGGTGCAGATTTTTTAGGCATATAGGACAAAATAGTTGGTTTTTCTCCACTTTATATGCCAATAGGACAAAACAGTTGGTAATGAATATTTTTGATTATTCTTACCAACTCTTTTATTTAAAAAATCCTTAATAAACAATATCTTATGCTTCCTCGTTAAACCACTATATGGACACAATTTATCTTTTAACTCTTTAAATAACCCTTCTATCCGATTTGTGGTCTTTTCTATATGAAGCTCAAGGTGTTTTTCATAGGTAAATAGATAATCAAAATAACGATTAATACTCGCCAATGCACTCCTTACATTCCGATGTTTATAGGGATATTTTCCTTTTTCATTCACTTTGTCTGAACGTGCATTTAAAAAATCTTGATGTTTTATTTTCCAATAATGGATTTTTAAATAAAATTCATTTTTTGAGCTTGTTTTTAACGTTTTAATAATTGATTTCAATTCTCTACCAGCGTGAAATTGATGTTTTTTCCTTAACGCTCTCATTACAATCGCGACTAAGTGAAATTGACACATTTATGTTGGTGTATTTAGCATATCCCTTAACAAACCACGCCTACCATCACAAGTAATTGATTGAATTATATAGCCTTTTTCTCTGAGTTGATTTATTGCTTTCTTGTAGTAAATGTCTTTTTCTGTTTTCACAATTTGATGATAAATCACTTTTTTAGACCGCGAATCGACAAATAATCACACCAAAATCTCGATGGAAAAATGTGGTATCTATAATTAAATTGAGATATTTATGCCCAGGGGAATTTAATAAAGAGGTAGGGGCTTTCTCTAAATATCGGCGTATTGTTCGAGTGGAACAATGATATTTATCGGCTAATTGTTGTTGCGTTTGTTTTCCAACAGAATAATCATACCAAATTAATTCAGCATTTAATTTTTGTTTGAAGGTAAATGATTTATTACAGTTTAAACATTTGTAGCGTTGAGTATTATTTTGAGTGCCATATTTCTGGATTGGGGAATAGTGGCAAAAAGGACAGTTTTTTGTTCATTTTTCAAAAAACAGGGCTTAAAGCCTTGTACTATAAGGCTTTAAGCCACTTTTTACCAACTATTTTTCCTATATGCCAATTTATTTTCTTTTGGGTGGTAACTTAAAAGAGATATCTATTTAATCTAGTAAAATAAGACTAAATTGGTGGGCGATACCGGTCTCGAACCAGTGACCCCCTCCTTGTAAGGGAGGTGCTCTCCCAACTGAGCTAATCGCCCTTCAGATACGAAAATCGTAATGTGAGGTTTATGATTTTAGTCTTAAGTGGTGGGCGATACCGGTCTCGAACCAGTGACCCCCTCCTTGTAAGGGAGGTGCTCTCCCAACTGAGCTAATCGCCCACTTTAAACATAAAAGCATGCTTATGGAAGACTTAAAATCATAAGGGAATTTGAAAACAGAACACTTAAAGTTGAAGTGGTGGGCGATACCGGTCTCGAACCAGTGACCCCCTCCTTGTAAGGGAGGTGCTCTCCCAACTGAGCTAATCGCCCGTTTTCAAAAATTAGATTGTCACAACATCGGAACACTTAAAATTAAAGTGGTGGGCGATACCGGTCTCGAACCAGTGACCCCCTCCTTGTAAGGGAGGTGCTCTCCCAACTGAGCTAATCGCCCGCTGTTGTGGAAGTGAATTATAGAGATTTTTGCTCTTTCGTCAAACGCTTTTTACGCTTTTTTCCTTGTTTGCTGATTTTTTACCCCAGAAAATTAATTTTTTACTATTATTCACCCTCAAGCGTAGTAGAATAGACAAGTTTTTCTTCAAAATTTACAAATAATAAATTAGGCAATATAAAATGAAAATTGAAACCCTTTTCCCTTTAGATTCAAACATAAAAGTCCGTACTCGTTTTGCACCAAGTCCAACAGGCTACTTACACGTGGGCGGTGCAAGAACCGCTCTTTACTCTTGGCTATACGCAAAACATAATCAGGGTGAGTTTGTGCTTCGCATTGAAGATACCGATTTAGAACGCTCTACTCCTGAGGCAACAGCAGCTATTCTTAAAGGAATGGAATGGTTGAATTTAGCCTGGGAGCACGGCCCATATTTCCAAACAAAACGTTTTGACCGTTACAATCAAGTAATCGATCAAATGATTGAAGCAGGTACAGCATATCGCTGCTACTGCTCAAAAGAGCGCCTAGAAGAATTACGTAATACTCAAGAAACCAATAAAGAGAAACCTCGTTATGACCGTCGCTGTTTAGAAGAGCATTCACATTCAGTTGATACCCCACACGTTGTGCGTTTTAAAAATCCTCAAGAAGGTTCCGTTGTATTTGATGATGCCGTTCGTGGTCGTATCGAAATCAGCAATAGCGAATTAGATGACCTAATTATTCGCCGCACCGATGGCTCACCAACCTACAACTTCTGCGTAGTAGTCGATGACTGGGATATGGGAATTACTCACGTGGTTAGAGGCGAAGATCACATCAACAACACCCCTCGCCAAATCAACATTTTAAAAGCGTTAGGTGCTCCAGTACCGACCTATGCTCACGTTTCTATGATCAACGGTGATGACGGTCAGAAATTATCCAAACGCCACGGTGCAGTGAGCGTAATGCAATATCGTGATGATGGTTATTTACCTGAAGCATTAATCAACTATTTAGTTCGTCTAGGCTGGGGACACGGCGACCAAGAAATTTTCTCTCGTGAAGAGATGATCGAATTATTTGATATTCACTCTGTAAGCAAATCAGCCAGTGCGTTCAACACCGAAAAATTGCAATGGCTAAACCACCACTACATCCGCTCATTAGAGCCGAGCTATGTGGCGAAACACCTTGAGTGGCATATGCAAAATCAAGGTATTGATTACCAAAATGGTGTGGCGTTAGAAGAAATCATTCCTGTTTTAGGCGAGCGTGCAAAAACATTGAAAGAATTAGCCGCCAACAGTCGTTATTTCTATGAAGAGTTCGAGGCTTATGATGAAAAAGCGGTAGCCAAAAACTTCAAAGCCGAAGCGGTTGCGCCACTTGCAAAATTATTGGAAAAACTGACCGCTTGCACGGATTGGACGGTAGAAAATATTCACGATGCAATGAATGAAACCGCAGCTGAATTGGAAATCGGTATGGGCAAAGTTGGTATGCCGTTGCGCTTAGCAGTAACAGGGTCAGCACAATCTCCTTCTATGGATATTACAGCAAAATTAGTGGGTAAAGAGAAAACCTTGGCTCGTATTGAAAAAGCAATTAGCTTCATTCAAGCAAATAGTTAGTTTTTAATCAATTGGCTTTATCGTTATTTAAAGCCATTGACATATTAGAACAGAAAGCATATTATTCCGCCCATATTGGGGGTATAGCTCAGTTGGGAGAGCGCTTGCATGGCATGCAAGAGGTCATCGGTTCGATCCCGTTTACCTCCACCAAATAAATAAATTCAGTTAAATTCATTTGAACTGAAACCACTTCAGAAGCCTTGATTTTCAAGGCTTTTTTCATTTCTAATGCGTTCGTTTGCATTCAGTTGACGATGTAAAGTAGTATCCAAATCAAACCCAACTTGTTGGCTTAATAGATAAACCCTTAAGTAAGTGCATTTACAAAAATGAAAGAAAAAGGCTCTTGATAAATGCAGATGAAGCGATTCTTTTAGTCACTTCTTAGCGTTCAGGTATTCTCTGATAGCTTTAACATTTCTTCGGCATTTGCTAATACTGTTTCTGTAATTTTACTTCCACCGAGTAATTGAGCTAATGCTTGAACACGCTCATCCTCTGAGAGGAGAAGCATTTGTGTTTCAGTCTGGTTATTTTCAACATATTTTTGTACATTGAAATGTTGATTTCCGTAACTTGCAACTTGTGGTAAATGCGTAACACATAATACTTGGCATTTTTTGCCTAATTCACGTAACAATTTACCTACAGTTGTTGCTGCAGCTCCACTAATACCAACGTCTACTTCATCAAAAATAATCGTTGGAGTAGAAAGTTTATTAGCTGTTAATACCTGAACTGCCAAGGAAATACGCGAAAGCTCGCCCCCTGAAGCTATTTTTGCTAGAGGTTGGGCTTGTTGCCCCAGATTGCTTTGTAAGTTAAATTCAACAGAATCTGCACCGCTTGGTGATATTTTTTCAATATCATGCTCTACTTTAATGAAAAATTCACCATTTTCCATTGCTAAATATTTTATTTGCTTCGTAACTTGCTGAGCAAGTTTATTGGCTGCATCTATTCGCTTTTGATAGATTTCTTCTGCTAAGAATAAGCACTGTTCATATGCTTGTTTCTCATCTTGAATAAGTTGTTCTTCATTATCTTCAAAATCAAGCAATCCTTGTAACTCATTTTTTAATTTTGAGTGATACTGCCATAATTGATTAGGTTGAATATGATGCTTGCGGGCAAGCGAGATTGCTTGAGCAATACGATTATCTAATTCGTGCAATAATTCTGGATCTTGCTCAATTTTATTGGCCAATTGTGCTAGCTCAGAGCTGGCTTCTTGAACTTGAATCAGCGCTTCATTGAGCATATCCAACACACCTTGATAGTGCCCATCTACCTCAACTAAGCTTTCTGTATTGCGTAGAGCTTTATAAATAAGATCATTTGCATTAATGTCATTATTGCTTAGCAAGCTCATTATCTCATCTGAAACCTCAGTTAGCTCTTCTGAAGAAGATAGAACATTATATTTTTCTTCCATCTCTTCAAATTCATTTTCTTTAATCGCAAACTCATCTAATTCTTCAACTTGATATTGTAATAGTTGCTTACGAGCTTCATTTTCTTGACATTGCTGTCTGAAGTTTTTCACTCGTTTATTCAGTTCTTTCCAGCTCCCATATTGTTTTGCCATTTTAGCTAATAGAGGCTGTATAGCAGCATAATTATCTACGATTTCAAGCTGATATTCCTGTTTTAGTAATAATTGAGGGGCGTGCTGACCATTTAAGTGAATAAGATATTGACCTAGCTCCCTGAGCTGTGCAACAGGCAACGCTCTATTATTTACAAAAGCTTTTGAGCGTCCATCAACATTAATCATACGGCGTAAAATGCACTCTTGTGGATTATCTTCATCAAGAAGCTCGTGTTCATCTAACCACAAATAAGCCGGGCTATTTTTTTGCATAATAAAAGTGGCCGTAATATCCGCCCTATCTGCCCCGTTACGAATCATTCCACTTTCTGAACGATAACCTAAGCATAAACCTAAAGCATCAATTGCAATAGATTTTCCCGCCCCTGTTTCTCCTGTAATGACTGACATCCCTTCATTTAATTCAAGAACAAGATGCCGGACAATCGCAAAATTATTGATAGTAAGTTGAGTTAGCATACTAAATCCCCACACGAATTAACTGTATAGGCGTATAGTACAACTGTTTTTTTGAACAGTAAATAGGGAAGGGAAAAAATTGTAAATTTACACCACTTACAAGCGGTCGAATTTTTACAAAAATTTGCAAAAGAAAAAAGACGAGCATCACTGCTCGTCTTTATTATTAATCTATTAGATAAAAATTTCTTGCTGAACTTGATAACCTTGTGGAATTTGCTGCTTATCTTCAAACGTTACAAATTCCCAAGCATTTTTATTTGCAAGCAAGGCACGTAATAATTTGTTATTCAAGCCGTGTCCTGATTTATAAGCGGTAAGCTCACCAAGGATATTGTAGCCACACATATATAAATCACCGATTGAATCTAACATTTTATGGCGTACAAGCTCATCTTTAAAACGTAAGCCGTTTTCATTGAGAATTCGATAATCATCCAACACAATTGCATTATCTAAACTACCACCTAATGCTAGACCAATAGATTGAAGATATTCAACATCTTTCATAAATGTGAAAGTTCTTGCACGACTTAACTGCTGAATAAAGTTCTGAGCAGAGAAGTCCATTGAATAGCTACATACATTATTAGAAATTAGTGGGTGCTTAAAATCAATCGTAAAGTTTAATTTAAACCCTTTATCGTAGGGTTTTAATTCTGCCCATTTGTCGCCCTCTTCCACTCGAACTATTTCCTTTATACGAATGAATTTTTTCGGGGCATCTTGCTCTTCAATGCCCGCATCTAATAATAAATAAATAAATGGGCTAGAACTGCCGTCCATAATTGGGATTTCAGGAGCATCTACTTCAACAATTAAATTGTCTAAGCCTAACGCTGATATTGCTGCATTCAAATGTTCTACTGTTGAGATACGCACGCCATCATCATTTACCATACATGTACATAATTGTGTATCACGAATAGAGTCTGCACTTGCAGGGAAATAAACTGCAGGCTCTAAATCAGTACGGGCATAAATAACGCCAGTATTAGCGGGCGCAGGGCGTAACACTAAAGTTACTTTTTTACCACTGTGCAAGCCAATACCTGTTACTTTTGCTGCTTGTTTTAATGTTCTTTGTTTAATCATTGTTTGTCCTTACTTTCCAAATGTTGGAAGCTATTGACTATTTTCTCATAAAACCTGGCATTGAGCTTGGATTAAAAATCTGTGCTGAGTCCACAGATTGTGGCTTTGGTGCTACAGGTTTTTGAACTTGTGGCTGCTCAAATTGATTAGATTGATTATAGCCTAATGGTTTTGTAAAGTCTGGGTGCGTTTGCTGAACAAACGGAGAATGTTTTTGACGCTCTTTATGAGCAAGATTTAGTGGTTCTTCAAGCTGCCCAATACCAGTTGCAACAAGTGTAACACTTACTTTACCATCCATTTCAGGATAATAGTTACACCCAAAAATAACATCTGCATCTTCAGAAGCACGCCCTTCAATTAGATCCATCATAGCATAAACTTCGTCTAAGGCGAAATCAGTACCTGCACTAATATTAATCAACATTCCTGTTGCACCAGTAATATCTACATTTTCAAGCAATGGACTTGAAATAGCCGCTTCCATAGCTGCTTCAGCTCTGCCCTCTCCAACTGCCCCTTCAGCAAAACCTGTACCAATCATCGCGATACCTTTGTCAGACATTACATTTTCAACATCTGCAAAATCAACATTAATATCAATACCCGTTGATCCGCCTGAGCTAGTAATCATATTACTAATACCTAATACGCAATTACTTAGTACATCATCAGCGGCAGCAAAAGCTTCAACCATTGAAATGCCTTTACCTAAAGTACGTAATTTATCATTTGGAATGACAATCAAAGAATCTACATATTGCGAAAGTTGGCGAATACCCTCTTCAGCATTACGCATACGCTTTCCTTGTTCAAAACGAAATGGCTTAGTTACCACGCCTACTGTTAATGCACCTTGCTCTTTTGCTATCTGAGCAACAATAGGGGCAGCTCCAGTTCCTGTACCGCCTCCCATACCAGCAGCAATAAATACCATATGTGCACCACTTAGTGCATTTGCAATAGCATCTTTATCTTCTAATGCAGATTTTTGACCAATTTCAGGTCTGCCACCAGCACCGCGACCACCAGTTAAGTTACCACCGATTTGAATAGTCTGGCTGACTGTTCTCGTTCTTAATACTTGAGCATCAGTATTAATGTCGTAAAATTCAACACCATTAATCCCTTCTGCTGAACGGCACATACTATTAACAGCATTACCGCCACCGCCGCCAACGCCAACAACCTTAATATTTACAATTTGTTGAGGTTGTTCATAAATAGGTTCAAACATTTTTATCTCCCTGCGTGTTTATTAACACTATTAAAATTTTGATTTTATGAAGTTTATAATTTTCTTAGCTCCAGCAAAGATATCTTCGTTAAGATCTGCTTTTGTACTCTGTTCAGTATCATTATAATGGCTATACTGTAGAAGACCCAATGCTGTTGCATACTGTGGTTTATTAACATAATCTGTTAAACCTGTAATATTTAGCGGATAACCAACACGCACCTGTGAGCCAAAAATGGATTTAGCACATTCTACAATATCTTCAATTTGTGAACCACCACCTGTAATAACAACACCTGCAATTAATTCTTGTCTTATGCCTTTTTGAAATAATTCATTGCGTAATTGTGCCAGTTCATCTTCCACCATTTTCAATAAATCGTTATAACATTGTGATGTTACCGTTGCAACTTGAGTTCGTGTGAAGGTTCTAGCCATACGACCACCTAATCCTGGTACTTCAATTTTTTTATCTGGATTATGAGTTGGTGGCGAAATTGCACTACCATAAGTTACTTTAAGGATTTCAGCTTCTGGACGAGAAGTGGTAAATACGCCAGCTAAATAATCAGTAATATTATTTCCGCCAAATGGAATAACTTTACTGTATCTCAAAACTCCGTCGGTATAGACCAACATATCCATCGTGCCGCCACCAATATCAATTAAGCAAACACCTAGCTCTTTTTCATCTTCTGTTAATACTGAATCACTTGATGCAAGACCTGAAAATATAACTTGATCCACTTTTAATTTTGCATGCTCAACTGCATTTTTTAAATTTTTAAGCCACGCTTGATTGCACGCAATTAAATGAGCTTGAACTTGTAAACGCATACCAGATAAGCCAAGCGGATTTTTCGTTGCAGGCAGTCTATCAACATGGTATTCCTGAGGCATCGTATGTAACGTTTCTAAACCATCTTGTAACTTAATTGCTCTTGCCATATCTACAGCACTGTTAATATTTTCCTGAGTCACAATTCCAGCCGATAATGTGGATGAACCAAACTCATTTAAACCAACAATATGCTGCCCTGAAATCGCTAAGGTCACACCCATAATTTGGCAATCAGCAATTGATTCAGCTTGCTCGATTGCACGCTGAATCGAATTTACAGCAGCCTCAAGATCAATAACACCACCACGATCAACACCCTTAGAAGGACAAACTCCTGCCCCCATTACATTAATAACACCATCAGGCAATACTTCGCCTACTACTGCCACAACTTTTGATGTACCAATATCAAGACCCACAATGATTTTTGATTCTGCTGCTTTTGTCATACTTTTTTACTTTTTAATTTTTTATAGGGCTAAAACCAACTGCCGCACCGTGAGGATAACGTAAGTCGACATAAGATAATCTATTGCCCTCTGGCACATTAATTTCAGGGAAAATTGTTACAAAACGATCAATTTTTGAGGTCCACCCTCCCCTGCCTAATCTTAATTCCACTTGATTAGATAGCCTAATTGTCCAAGAACCCCGACTATCTACAGACACAGAGGTCAAATCAAGCTTACGAGCATTTAGGTCTGCACGAATTTTATTCCAAGCCCCCAATACTTTTTTACCTTCAGTATCTGGGCCATACAACAAGGGAAGTTCCATTTTGCCTAATCTTTCTTTTGGTAAAGCAAAAATTGTCCCTTGATCTGACACAAAATAATTGTCATTCCATATCGCAAACGGCTTATGCTCAATCAAGGTAATACTTAAACGATCTGGATAAAGTTTACGAACAACCACTTCTTTTACCCAAGGAATAGATAAAATCCTATTTTTGACCTCTTGAATATTTTGTCCAAAATATCCTTTGAGAGGCTCGCCTTTAGATAAAGCATTACGGATATCTGCATTTGTTGTAAATTGCGTTTTATGAGTTAAAGCATAAGCTCGAATTGGCGTCTTATCCCAACTTTCAAGCGTATTTTGCCAATTACTATATACACTAAATAAAAATAGTGCACATAATAACACAATTAATGGCTTTATGAATACTAGCCCTTTACGTGAAGAAGCCGAGGTATTTTGCTTCAAAACGTTTAAACGCACATTCGTGCTGTTTTTCTTACGGAAAATCGCTATCAAGCACTTAACTCCAATACACGCTCAACTAATTTTTCAAATGAAATACCCACCGTTGCTGCCGATTTAGGAAAAATACTATGGCTTGTCATACCTGGGTTAGTATTTACTTCTACTAAACGGAATTTACCCTCTCCATCTTCCATCACATCAATACGGCTCCAGCCTCGACAACCTACCACATCGTAAGCAGCTTTTACTAATCGCGCCACTTCAGCTTGGCGGTCATCATTTAATACAGGCACAACATATTGAGTATTATCTGATACATATTTTGCGTGATAATCATAAAATTCACCATCTGGAATAATTTGCACCGCTGGCAAAACTTCACCATCTAGAACAGGCACTGAATACTCTTTACCCGCTAAAAATTCTTCCACTAAAACAATAGAGTCAAATTTTAATGCCTCACAAATTGCAGGTTCTAGCTCTTCTTGGGTTTTTACTTTAAAAACGCCCACGCTTGAACCTTCGCAAGAAGGCTTTACAAATACAGGCAAGCCCAATTTTGCAATAATTTCATCAAAATCGACCGCTTGTCCACGCTGTACAACCACCATATCAGCGGTTGGCAAGCCTACTGCATTCCATAACAATTTAGTACGAAATTTATCCAACGTTATCGCTGATGCCATTACGCCACAACCCGTATAAGGAATGCCCATTTGCTCTAATGCACCTTGTAATACGCCGTTTTCGCCAATACCGCCATGTAAAATATTAAATACTCGCTGAATGCCTTTTTCTTTTAATTTTTCAATAGGAAATGCTTTGGTATCAATCCCTTGCACATCATAACCTAAGCTTTTTAAAGCGGTTGTTACCGCAGCACCTGAATTGAGGGAAACTTCACGCTCTTGAGAAACACCACCAAATAATACTGCAATTTTTTCGTTTTTAATGCTCATTTTGAATCCTTCGATATACTCTCTTGCCAGAGAAAGGCTATTTTTTCCAACTTTCTGCTAAACCACGAGAAAGGCGGCTCACGCTACCTGCACCTTGAGCTAAAATTAAATCACCATCTTGAATAATTTGATCTAGCACCTCGCCAAGTTGATCTGTATCTGAAACTAAAATCGGATCCACTTTCCCCAGATTGCGTATAGAACGTGCCAAAGCTTTACTGTCTGCACCAACAATCGGGGATTCACCAGCCGCATAAACATCTAATAAAACTAACGCATCAACTTTAGAAAGCACCTGAACAAACTCATCGAATAAATCACGCGTACGTGAGTAACGATGCGGTTGGAAAATCATCACGACACGCTTCCCCTCCCACCCTTGACGGGCGGCTTGAATAGTCACATCTACTTCTGTCGGATGATGACCATAATCATCAACCAACATAATTTTACCATTCGGGCGAATAAATGAACCTAGTGGATCAAAGCGACGACCTGCACCTTGGAAATCAGCTAATGCTGCCAAAATTGCTTTATTTTCAATACCTTCTTCTTTAGCAACGGCTAAAGCGGCAGTTGCATTTAACGCATTATGCTTACCTGGCACGTTGAGCAATACATCAATACGCTCGCCCGTTGGGCAAATCACCGTATAATGCCCCTGAAAACCTGTTTGCTGATAATCTTCAATACGATAATCTGCTTTTTCGCTAAAGCCATAAGTAATCACTTGACGACCAACGCCCGGAGCAATCTCCATTACCGTTTCATCATCGGCACACATCACCGCTAAACCGTAGAAAGGCAGATTACGCAAAAAACGAACATAGGTATCTTTCATTTTTTCAAAATCACCGCCGTAAGTATCCATATGATCCGGCTCAATATTTGTTACAACCGATACCATTGGCTGCAAATGCAGAAAAGAAGCATCGCTTTCATCCGCCTCAGCAATTAAATAACGGCTTGCCCCTAAATGGGCATTTTTACCAGCTGATTTAACCAAACCGCCATTTACAAAGGTCGGATCTAATTTTGCCTCGGTATAAATCATTGAAATCATTGCTGTTGTAGTTGTTTTTCCATGTGTGCCAGAAATTGCAATACCATGACGGAAACGCATAATTTCTGCCAACATTTCTGCTCGGCGGATAACAGGGATTCTCACTTCACGAGCAGCAATAATTTCTGGATTCGTTTCATCAATTGCAGTTGAAACCACAACCACACTTGCATTTACAATATTTTCTGCTCGATGCCCAATAAACACCTTGGCACCAGCAGCCGACAGGCGTTGAGTGACAGTACTCTCAGCAATATCCGAACCTGAAATTTGATAGCCCTCGTTAAGTAGTACTTCTGCAATTCCGCTCATCCCTGCACCACCAATGCCAATAAAGTGAATCTGGCTTACACGACGCATTTCTGGCACTAATTTCTTTATCTTATCTTGGAAATTTTTCATTTCTAACCCTACTCGTTACCTGACAAGCGGTGATTTTTTTCAAAATTTTTGCAAAAAACAGTAAAAATTTGACCGCTTATCTCTCATTAATTCGCTTCTTGAATAATCACTTCTGCCACACGTTGTGCCGCGTATGGCATTGCTTTGGCTCTGGCTTTGATTGCCATATCTAATAATTTTTGGCGATCGGCAATTAATGGCTGTAACGTGTTCAATAATGATTGGGCATTAAACTCCTCTTGCTCAATAATCACTGCAGCTCCAGATTCCGCCAAATAATTCGCATTTAAAAATTGTTGTCTATCTTTATGTTGGAATGGGACGAAAATAGCAGGCAAGCCAACGGCAGCAATTTCACAAACCGTTAAAGCTCCTGAACGGCAAATAACTAAATCTGCCCATTCATACGCCACTTTCATCTCATCAATAAATTCTGAGGCAATGCCGTTGCCCGTTTGTTGATATATTTCTTTGATACCAACTAAATTACCTTTACCAACTTGGTGGCTAATAAACACATTGCTACCCAACACTTTCGCTACTTCTGGCACGGTTTGATTCATCACTCTCGCCCCTTGGCTGCCGCCCATTACTAAAATATTGATAGGATAGTCTCGTTTGGCAAAACGCTCATTTGGTAAAGGCAAAGACAATAAATCTTCACGCACAGGATTGCCTACTACTTCTGCATTATTAAAAGCGGTTGGAAAGGCTTGCAACACCTTGCGAGCAATTTTTGAAAGCCATACATTCGTTAAACCTGCTACGGCATTTTGCTCGTGTAAAATTACGGGTACACCGCATAATTTCGCTGCAATACCACCTGGTCCAGAAACATACCCACCCATACCTAGCACTGCATCTGGCTGATAGTTTTTAATGATTTTACGAGCCTGCATCACCGCTTTACAGATCGCAAAAGGAGATTTCAGTAATGCACCGAGCCCTTTACCTCGCAAGCCTGAAATTTCAATAAAGTCAATTTCTATGCCATATTTTGGAACAAGAGTGGCTTCCATTCTGTCTTTCGTACCTAGCCAACGAATTTGCCAGCCCTGTTTTTGCAACTCTCGTGCGACAGCTATTGCAGGAAAAACGTGTCCGCCTGTACCACCTGCCATCACTAATAATTTTTTAGCCATTTTTAATTCTTTTAATATGAAAACGCATTATTCTACTTGATTTACCTCTTCTTAAGTAAATACAAGCGGTTAAAATTTCCGATTTTTTGCAATTTTTAAGTAAAAATAGACCGCTTGTACTATAGGGTTTTTATTTTGGCATGACCAATTCGCTCAGCCCGATTTTCATGATCTATTCTCAACAATACCGCAATAGCAGTGGACATAATCACCAAGCTTGAGCCACCATAGCTCACTAACGGGAAAGTTAAACCTTTAGTAGGCAATAATCCTGATGCTACGCCCAAATTCACAAATCCTTGCAAGAAAATCCAAATCGCAATACCAAATGCCATATAGCCTTTGAAACGCTCTTCTAAAATTAAGGATTCTCGGCTGATTTTTAATGCTCTCATCGTCAATAGTAATAATAAAAGCACGATGCAAATAATACCAAAGAAGCCAAATTCTTCCCCCGCTACAGCCATTACAAAGTCAGTGTGAGCTTCAGGTAAATATTCCAATTTTTGTACTGAATTTCCTAAGCCTTGTCCCCAAAATTGACCTTGTCCAAATGCCATTTGGGAATTAGAAAGCTGGAAACCATCCCCATAAGCATCTGCGAAAGGATCCATAAATGAGGTAACGCGTTTTAGGCGATATTCAGAAGTTAATATCAGCACAGCAAATAATACCGTTCCGACTACCCCTAAAAACATAAATTGCATAATTTTCGCTCCGACTATAAAGAGCATTGAAAATGTAAGTACAAATAATACAAAAGTACTGCCCAAATCGGGCTGTAAAATGAGTAGAAAACCAAATACAAATAAAATCACTGCTGGCCGCCAGAAACTGGCTTTTTCCTTACGGATTTCATCATATTTACGCACATAAAAACTCGCAAAATAGCAAATTACGGCTAATTTAGCTAACTCTGCTGGCTGGAAATTAAGAATGCCTAATGGGATCCAACGCACAGCCCCATTAATCGATCGACCAAAAATCAGTACGGCGATCAAAAAACTAATGGAGATAAAAAATAGCACGACATTATATTTTTCCCATTTTTCGACGGGAATCTGTACAAAAACATAGCAAAAAATAATGGAGACAATAATATATAAGCCATCACGAACCGCAAAGTAGAACGGATCATCATTTAATCTTGTACTGATGGGAATAGAAGCGGACGTAACCATAATAAATCCGATAACAAGTAACCCTAAAAATAGCCAAATTAGGGTTCTGTCATACAGTGAATTAGAAGGCGTTAATCTGACCCATTTATCCCATTCTGTTTTAAATTTCTCTAACATTACACGTCTTGCTCTTGTGCCAACGAAACAAATACCTCACCACGCTGTTCAAAGTTTTTAAACTGATCTAAGCTTGCACAGGCAGGAGAGAGTAAAACCATATCACCTTTTTTAAGCTGTGGACGAATAGCGGCAATCGCTTCTTGCATCGTTTCCCTTAACACACTCTGCTCACTTAATTTAGCTAGCTCTTGACCATCTTTCCCAAAGCAATAGCAAAAAATATTTGGCTTATTAATTAATGGTTTAAGCGCTGAAAAATCAGCGGATTTGCCATCACCGCCTAGTAATAAATATAGTTTACCCGCCACTCTCAGCCCATTTAATGCCGCTACGGTACTCCCAACATTGGTTGCTTTGGAGTCGTTTATCCAACGCACTCCATCATTTGTGGCAACTATTTGAAAACGATGAGGTAGCCCTCCGTAAACTTGCAAACCTTTCACAATGCCTTCACGTGGTATATGTGCCGCCTCTGCCAAGGCGATTGCAGCGAGTGCATTCGTCTCATTATGACGACCACTAATTAACATTTTGTTGGTGCTAATAATGGCAGTATCTCCTGAATAAATTATGCCATTACGTATTGAATATTCTGCATTTTGTTCTGCAAAACGAATTACATTTTTAACCGCTTGTTCAGGGTAAGTTTGAGCATCTTCACCATTTACAATGATGTGTTCCGCATTTTCATAAATACGCAATTTAGCGTTGCGATAATCTGCGAGAGAACGGTAGCGATCCATATGATCTTCGCTGATGTTTAAAATAGTCGCGGCTTTTGCTTTAAGTGAGTAGGTGGTTTCAAGCTGAAAACTTGATAATTCCAGCACGAAAAGATCATAATCTTCTTCTAATAAGCTTAAAACAGGCACACCAATGTTACCGCCCATTCCAACTTTGAGCCCTGCTTGTTTTGCCATTTCAGTGGTTAATGTTGTCACCGTGCTTTTACCATTTGAACCAGTGATCGCAATAATTGGGGCTTTAGCTTCACGGCAGAATAATTCTACATCGCCGACAACTTCAATACCCGCTTGCATGGCTTGCTGGATTTCTGGTCTAGCCACGGCTAAACCTGGGCTAATTACAATCAAATCAGAATTGAGTAACCATTCGCTCTTTAAACTACCTGTATATAACGGAATATTCTTATCTAATTGCTCTGCACCTGTCGGATTTTCTCGTGTGTCGATCACCTGTACGGTTGCTTCTTTTTGCCTAAAAAAATCAACACAAGACAACCCTGTTTTGCCTAATCCAATCACCGTTATAATTTTATCTTTATATAGGTTTTGCATATTTTTCTCTAAATTTTAAAACAGCATAAGGTACATTCATAAAATGCACCTTATCAATTAACGTAATTTTAGTGTGACTAAACCGACTAGCACCAACATCAATGTAATGATCCAGAATCGGACAATCACTCGAGGCTCAGGCCAACCTTTTAGTTCAAAGTGATGGTGAATCGGAGCCATTCGGAAAATGCGTTTTTGGCGTAATTTGTAAGAGCCTACCTGTAAAATGACTGAGAGAGCTTCCACTACAAACACACCGCCCATCACTACTAATAATAATTCTTGGCGAACCAATACCGCAATAACCCCTAATGCTCCACCTAATGAAAGTGAACCTACGTCGCCCATAAAGACTTGAGCAGGGTAAGTGTTATACCATAGAAAGCCTAAGCCAGCGCCTACAATTGCAGTACATAAAATAACTAATTCAGATGTTTTTGGAATAAACGGAATATGCAAATATTGTGCAAAGTTAAAATTACCGGTTGCCCAAGCAATTAATGCAAACGCTGAGGCGACTAGAATAATTGGCATAATCGCCAGCCCATCTAGACCATCGGTCAAATTAACCGCATTACTGGTACCAACAATCACGAAGTAAGCTAAAATAATATAAAATAGACCTAATTGTGGCATCACATCTTTAAAAAATGGGACAACTAATTGTGTTGCTGCGGTGCCTTTCCCAATGGCGTACATACCAAATACAGCTACTAATGCGATGGCTGATAACCAAAAATATTTCCAGCGGGCAATTAAACCATCCGTATTTTTACGAACAATTTTACGATAATCATCCACAAAGCCAATCGCACCATAACCAAATAAGACGAATAAAGTAAACCAAATATAAGCGTTTCGCAGATCCGCCCAAAGCAATGTACTTACACCGATAGCAGCAAGAATCATCACGCCCCCCATTGTTGGGGTGCCGCGTTTTTTAAAATGGCTTTCTGGACCATCGTTACGCACTTCTTGACCAAATTTTAAGATCTGCAAACGGCGAATCACTTTCGGTCCAATCCAAAGACCAATTCCCATTGCTGTTAATAACGCCATAATGGCACGAAAAGTAATATAAGAGACAACGTTAAACGCTGTATTATATTGCACCAAATATTCAGCAAGCCAAACCAACATTGTTTAGTCCTTAAAAAATTAAATTAAAAATTGATATGAAACTGATGACAAAGCTCGGAAATCACGGTTTCCATTTTTTGACTACGAGAGCCTTTTGCTAATAATACAAGCGGTTGTTTTTGTTCAATTTTTTGCAAAATAATCGTCATTAAAAATTCAACCATTTGTTGTTTATCAATAAAATGATGTTGTGGATTTTGGCTGATAACCGCACTCTCTTTACCAAAACTGACAATTAAATCTAACTCCGCTTGTTGAGCAAAATCCGCCACGTCTTGATGACATTGAGTACTTTCTTCGCCTAATTCAGCCATATCGCCTACGACGAAAATTCGATATGCAGGATAGTGTTGTAATACGGAAATGGCTGACCTCATTGAATCCACATTGGCATTATAAGTATCATCAATAAATAAGCAGTTCTCATTAATTTGTAAAGGATACAAACGCCCTTTTACCATTAAACGTTGCTCAAGCCCTGCTTTAACTGCGGCTAATGTTGCCCCAACTGACATTGCCAGTGAGGTTGCTGCTAACGCATTACTCACATTATGGCGACCCAAATAAGGGAGTTCGACCTTGATGTCTCCTTGTGGTGTATGGATTGTGAAGCGTGAGCCATTTAACAACAATTCAACCTCATCTGCCCAATAATCGGCGTAAGAATCAGAATCTGAACCAATATACGAGAAAGATTGAATTTCATTTGAACCTATCTCTTTCTGCCACTGCGGATAATAAAAGGCTAAATTCACAATCGCTTTGCCGCCGTCTTTTAAACCACGATAAATTTCCCCTTTCGCCTTTGCAACACCGTCTAACGAACCAAAACCAGCTAAGTGAGCAGCTGCCACATTATTCACTAAACAAGCATCTGGCTTCACTATTTCAGTGGTATAAGCAATTTCACCGATGTGATTTGCCCCTAACTCAATTACCGCATATTTATGCTGTTCCGTTAAACGCATTAGGGTCATCGGCACACCTAAGTCATTGTTTAAATTACCAAAAGTATATAAAACGTCCTCTTCACAAGCGGTCATTTTTTGCAAAATTTTTGCAGTCATCTCTTTTACGGTAGTTTTGCCAGAAGAACCTGTCATTGCTACCGTTTTCGGATTCAGTTTTGCTTTTAACCACTTCGCCAATTCACCGAATGCAGGGCGAGTATCTGCCACCACAATTTGTGGCACATCAATATCACTCTCACGCTCAACGACAACTGCCACACAACCTTGCTTCACGGCACTTTTAAGATAATGATGTGCATCAAAATGTTCACCTTTTAATGCAAAAAATAAACCATTTTCGACCGCTTGACGTGTGTCGGTGCTGGTGGTTTCAACCATAATATCACCGCTGCCGATAAGTTTGGCATTAAGAATGTCAGCGATTTGTTGGGTGGTTAGTTTTATCATTTTGTTTTCTTATATAAATCATTAAGTATGAGCGTAGATTAAGATGCTAAATACTTCCTTGCTGTTTCCTGATCCGAAAAATGCAATTTTTCCGTGCCAATAATCTGATAATCTTCGTGTCCTTTGCCTGCAATTAAAATCACATCGCTTGCTTTTGCCTGCTTAATCGCGGTTTTAATGGCTTGTTCACGGCTATGGATCACTTGTACCGCAGATTGGTTTTCAAAACCTTTAAGAATATCCGACATAATTTTTTGATTGTTTTCGGTTCTTGGATTATCGTCTGTCGCAATTACTTTATCTGCTAATTTTTCCGCAATAGCTGCCATCAGAGCGCGTTTTCCTGCATCACGGTCGCCTCCACAGCCAAAAATACAATACAGTTCACCTTCGCAATGTAAACGTGCTGCCTCTAATGCTTTTTCTAATGCATCAGGTGTGTGAGCGTAGTCCACAATTATCATAGGTTTATTTGGGCTTGTTATACATTCCATTCTGCCCGCCACACCAACTAATTGCGGAGCTGTTTTGATGAGCGTTTGAATATCAAAACCTAATGCAAGTAAACCTGCAAAAGCGGTCAAAATATTGCTTACGTTGAAAGCACCAATTAAGCGGCTGTGTAATTCGCCATTTCCCCAGCTTGATTCAAAATGAATAACGGCACCTTGTAAGGTAAATTTTACAGCAGTTGCTTTTACAAATTTATGATTACTATTGAAATTTGGCTTAGCACTTACAGCCACTGCATTCGGTAATTTTGAAAGCCATTTAGCGCCAATTTCGTCATCGGCATTAATTACCTGTACTTTAGTTTCAAATTCACGAAACAAACGGAATTTTGCTTCGGCGTATTCTTCCATTGTGTTGTGGTAATCGAGGTGATCTCGGCTTAAATTAGTAAAAATGGCTAAATCAAATTCTAAGGCTTCCGCTCGAAATTGTGCCAAACCGTGAGAGCTCACTTCCATTGCGCAGAAATCTGCTCCAAGCTCTACAAAATCAGCAAGATTACGTTGAATCTCAATTGCTGAGCCTGTGGTATTTACCGCTTCTTGTACTTTGCCGTATAAGCCGTTGCCAATCGTGCCCATTACTGCTGATTTTCCACCGAATAAATTACGCCATTGTGCAAGCAGTTGGGCTGTCGTCGTTTTACCATTCGTGCCAGTAATGCCTGCTAAAACTAATTTTTGTGAGGGATTATCGTAAAAAGCCCCTGCAATAGCAGAAAGCCATTTTGGCAGCTGAGGCACCGAAATGACTTTACAACAAGCGGTACGATCTAGGTTAAATTTTGCAAATTGTGGATCAAGCTCTACTTCGATTTGATCTTCTTCCGCTTCGGCTAAAACAATTTTTGCCCCTTTCTCAATCGCATTTAGGATAAATTTTCTGCCATCAACTTGATGACCTTTAAGGGCAATAAATAAGTCGCCTTGTTGTATTTGGCGGCTGTCTAATGTCATTTGCTTTAGCTCGGTAAGCTCTTCAACCCAAGCATCAAGTGTTGTAATGAAAGGGAATAAACGTTTCATAACTGACCTTAATTCATACTACGTTCTAATTTGATTTCACGCACGGCACTTTGGGTGTCTGACGTTAAGTTATCTGGCTTAACATTACGTTGTTTAAGCGTATAACCCATAATGCGAGAGAATAGCGGTGCCGAAACAAAACCACCATAATAGTTGCCCGCTTTGGGTTCATTAATAAGTACCACTAACGCGAAACGTGGATCACTCGCTGGAGCAAGCCCTGCAGTATACGCAATATATTTCTCTACATATTTACCATTTTCGAGCTTACGAGCTGTACCTGTTTTAATTGCCACACGGTAGCCATCAACGGCTGCTCGATGCCCACCTTCGCCTTTTGCAGCAACACTTTCCATCATTTGTACTACATCACGAGTAGTTTTTTCAGGCAATACTCGTTCGCCAATCACAGGCGGATCAACTTTTGTGATAGAAAGTGGGCGATAAATCCCAAAGCTACCTAGCGTTGCATAAGCACGAGCAAGCTGAAGGGGGGTAACATTCAAGCCGTAGCCATAAGAAAGTGTTGCTCGTTCAATATCAGCCCAGCGTTTACGGTCTCCGTTTGTACCTCGCTGTTCGCCTAAACCTAAACCAGTATCTTTGCCAAAACCAACTTTGGTGTAGGTATCTACTAATTTAGTAGCAGGCATTCTGAGTGCTAATTTACTCACACCAATATTACTGGATTTCTGCAAAATACCAGTAAGCGTTAAGCTATCTCGTGGTGCAACGTCTTTGATTGTATAGCCATTAACTACAAAAGGCCGTGTGTTAATGACTTCCTCTTTGTCAGTAACTTTATGATGCAGGGCTGTTAAGACAGTAAAAGGTTTAACCGTTGAACCTGGTTCAAAAGTATCTGTAATTGCACGATTACGCATTAGTTCTGGTTTAAAGCTATCACGCTTGTTCGGATTGAATGAGGGGGCATTTGCTATCGCTAAAATTTCACCCGTTTGGACATCTACTAATACCGCTGTACCTGATTCAGCATTATTCTCTTGTACCGCTTTTTTAATTTCGCCATAAACCATAGATTGCAGCTCTTCATCAATACTGAGCATAACATCTTGAGGGTCGTATTGTTTTTCCGAACGAATATTTTCTACTGTATTTCCCTTAGCATCTTTACGGATAATTTGTTTACCGTTTTTACCTACCAGTAAAGAATTAAAACTACGCTCTAAACCTTCCGAGCCTGTCATATCATCTTTATCAGTAAAGCCAATAAGTTGAGAGGCCTCTTCTGCTAGAGGATAAAAACGGCGAGATTCCACTTTAATAACAAGTGCATCTATATCTAATTGTTTCGCATATGTACTAATTGCTTCTGATTGATGGCGGGATAAATAGACGAATCGTTGGCGATTTTTATTATAAAGCTCGCTCATTAAATCATTATAAGACTGCCCAATTTCCTTACTTAATGCTTGGAATTTCTCACGTTCTAACATTGCAGTTTCATCATCTAAATGCACAAAAACAGAGTTTGGATTATTACGCACTTTTTCAATTAACGTGTTGTAATCTAAACCCGTTACTTGTGCAAGTTGAGTCCAATAACCCTCGCTTTGGGTATTGAGAATAGAGCGGGGGTCAAAATCAACTTTCTCTTTTGACACATTTTTTCTTTCAATAAATTTATTCACACTGGCTTCAATTTTACTTTTTGAAGTGCCCATTTCGATAGCTAACGCACGCCAGCTTGCATTGGAACGACGTAACTTAGTATCGAAATATTCCCTTGGATCAAGTGTTAGAGAATACATAGGCACGCTAATAGAAAGGAAACGACCATTACGATCGAGGATTCTGCCACGCGTGAATTGTAATTCTTGAGTTCGAAGTGAACGATTATTTGCTTCTTTAATTAATCTTTCAGAATCAATAAGTTGAATATAAGCAGTTTGTGCTAATAAGCCTGCAACCATTAAAATCATAAAAAAAGCAACAACCCAAAAGCGTCCAGGTAAAAAACTCGGTAATTTTTTACTCTCTGTCTTTTGAGGTTCTGATTTTTTTACGCGAGTTTCTTGTTTGCGTTTTAATTTAACTGACTTAACCATTTTTTATTCAACTAAAATAATTTCTTGTTCTTTTTCAATTGGCTGGAGCCCAAAAGATGTTGCAGCGGCATCTATTCTTGCTCTACTACTTCTACTGTTTTCTTCCAATTGTAAATTAGTATATTGATTCTCAAGTTTTTGATTTTCTTGAATTAACTGTCCTCGCTCGCTCACAGAGAGTCGGGTTTGGTGAGTTATCCAAATTGTGGTAATAGCCGAAATAACAATGCCAATAAGTAATAAAAGTGCTACTTTATTATAGCTAAAAATATCATCAAGAATAATTTGATGTAACGGATAACGTTCATTTGACATACTAAATCCTATTATGAGCGTTTCTCAGCAATCCGCAGTACGGCACTACGTGAGCGAGGATTGGCTTCAATTTCTGCCTCACTTGGCATTATTGCTTTTCCAATCGTTTTAAGAGGAATATTCTTATTAAGTTCAGATTCTAAAATAGGTAAACCTCTAGGTACTTCCATACCTTTACTGTGTTTACGCATAAACTGTTTTACCATACGATCTTCAAGCGAATGGAAACTGATAATCGACAAACGCCCTTCTGGAGCTAATACTGTTAATGCTGAACTAAGTGCTTTTTCCAGTTCGTCTAATTCACTGTTGATAAAAATCCTAATCGCTTGAAAAGAGCGTGTTGCGGGATGTTTGTGTTTATCTTTAAACGGCACAGCATCGCTAATAATTTGAGCCAGATGTAAGGTGCGAGAGATCTTTTCACTTGCAGATTTATTATAAAAAACGACCGCTTGTGCAATACGTTTGGCAAAACGTTCTTCGCCAAACTCCTTAAGAACCCAAGCCAGATCTTCAACGGACACTTGTGATAGCCACTCTGCTGCAGATAATCCTTTTGTTGTGTCCATACGCATATCCAACGGCCCATCACGCATAAAACTAAAGCCACGTTCTGCCTCATTTAACTGAGGAGAAGATACGCCTAAATCTAATAAAATTCCGTCAATTTTTCCAACAAGCCCCATTCGCTCACATATTTCAGGAATGGCAGAAAAAGCAGTATGTTCAATTTGAAAACGAGGATCATTGATAGTTTTCGCCTCTGCAATCGCTCGTAGGTCACGATCTGTCGCAATTAAACGCCCATTTTCACTAAGTTTAGATAGAATTAAACGAGAATGGCCACCTCGCCCAAAAGTGCCGTCAATATAGATGCCGTTAGGCTTAATTGCCAAGCCATCAACGGCTTCGTGCAATAATACTGTAATATGTTTTGAGGTGTCGCTCATTTTTATTATTATCCAATTACTATAGCGATAAATTTTTTAAGGCATCACAATTAAGCATTTCAATTGAACTACCAAAAGCAAGATCTTCAGCAATTTGAGTTTGCCATTGCTTATCTTGCCAAATTTCAAATTTATTTAATTGCCCCACTAGCATAATTTGTTGTTCTAATTGGGCATGTTGGCGGAGAGTAGGGCTGAGTAAAATGCGACCTGCAGAATCCATTTCACATTCGGTTGCAAAACCTTGCATTACTCGCTGAATACGGCGTTGAACAGGGTCAAAATTAGATAAGGCCAATAATTTTTGCTCAACAATTTCCCATTCATATAATGGGTAAAGTAACAAACAGGGCTGACGGATATCAACGGTGCAAACTAAAATACCGTGATGTTTTTCAAGCAGCTGTGCACGATAACGGGTCGGAATGGTTATTCGCCCTTTATTATCAATGCTAATTGAACTTACGCCACGAAACATTTTAATGATTCTCTCCGCCAAATAATATCAAATATAAGAAAAAGATCCACAATTCACCACTTTTTCCCACTTTAATTGAGTGATTTTATCTATTAGTGGTACATCTATCAAGGAGTTTTATCTTCTTTTACAAACGGAGCAAAACAAAAGACCTACCGAGAAGATAGGTCTTATATAATGAGTTGCAAATTTTTGATCAAATTAAACCGCTTGTTAGCGTTTTAATAGTGACTTCATCACCGCTAGCAAACCATATGCAGCCCAGTAAAATAGGATAGAACAAAAAAACAAAGTCGTAGTATGAGGTAGCCAGTAATAAACACCTAAAACTTCCTCGGTGCGACAGTCCAAACGCTGATAATCGGTCAATTTAGTCAAATCACTACAATCATAAGGCTGATAAGTGAACACAACATAACTGATCATTGCCATAAACAGTGCAAACAAAATGCTGTATAAAATCTGTTTTTTATAATCCATTTTTACTTCTTAGCTGGCTTACTAGCGGTTGTTTTCTTTGGTTCTTTTGCAGATTTTGATGCCTTTTTCCCTGTAACTTTCTTAGATTTTCTTAACGTTTTCGGTTCTTTAAAAATGGGTTTGGCTGCCGCTTTCGACTTTTTCTTAGCCGTTTTACCGTTACGGTTATATTCGGTAAGTAACTCAAAATCAATTTTCTTTTCGTCTAAATTCACGCTGATAACTTTAACTCGAACGGCATCACCTAAACGATAAATCATACCGCTTCCGCCAACTAAACGCTGTCTATCTGCATCATAATGGTAGTAATCGTTATCTAAAGTTGAAATATGAACTAATCCATCAATAAACAGTTCGTTAAGTTTCACAAATAAACCAAAGCCTGTTACGCTTGAAATGACCCCATCAAACTCTTCGCCGATGTGATCTTGCATAAATTCACATTTTAGCCAATCTGCTACATCACGAGTGGCCCCATCAGCACGACGTTCGGTTGCTGAACATTTATCGCCAAATTCATCTATATCATCTAACTGGTAGTGATAGCCACCGCCATCGGTATAATGACGTGTATTACCTTTGCCTTTTTCAATTAAATACTTAATCCCTCGATGCAACAATAAATCGGGATAACGACGAATGGGTGAGGTAAAGTGGGCATACTCAGTTAATGCCAAACCAAAATGCCCGATGTTATCTGCGGCATAAACCGCTTGTTTAAGCGAGCGAAGTAACATTGTTTGAATTAACTCTTTATCGGCACGCTCAGCAATCTGATCTAACAATATACCATAATCTTTAGGTTGTGGATCTAACCCTACCTCCCACGTTAATCCACATTCACGCACAAACGATTTAAAGCTCAGTAATTTTTCTTCGCTCGGTTTATCGTGAATACGGTATAAAGCAGGCTCATTAGCTTGTTCGACAAAACGTGCCGCCGCAATATTGGCTAAAATCATACACTCTTCAATCAATTTGTGAGCATCATTACGAATAAGTGGCTCAATGCGTTCAATTCGTCCTTGTGGATTGAAAATAAATTTATTTTCAATGGTTTCAAATTCTATCGCACCACGTTGTTGGCGTGCTTTAATTAAGGTTTGGAACATCGCATAAAGCTCTTCAATATGCGGCACTAATAAAGCATAACGCTCACGCAGGGCTTCATCACCCTCTAAAATTTTCCAGACTTTGGTGTAAGTGAGACGAGCGTGTGAATTCATTACTGCTTCGTAGAACTTATAATCTAGCAGCTCTCCGTTATGCGAAACCAACATTTCCGCAACCAAGCAAAGGCGATCAACTTGCGGGTTTAATGAACATAAACCATTTGAAAGCACCTCTGGCAACATTGGAATCACTCGATTTG
The DNA here is from genome assembly GCF_013377995.1 of Mannheimia pernigra. Lineage (NCBI taxonomy): Bacteria > Pseudomonadati > Pseudomonadota > Gammaproteobacteria > Pasteurellales > Pasteurellaceae > Mannheimia > Mannheimia pernigra. The sequence continues at coordinate 883,045 of NZ_CP055305.1, read as the reverse complement.
GGAAATAAACCGAGTTACCCCGATTGAACGCTTCCAAATCTAACGCCGTTTTCGGGCGAACATAGTAACTTACATCAGCAATCGCCACCCATAAACGCCAACCGTTATCCTCTTTTTTCGCAAAAACCGCATCATCAAAATCACGTGCATCTTCACCATCAATTGTCATCAACGGTAAGTTGCGTAAATCAATACGCCCTTGTTTGGCTTCTTCTGGCACCTCTTCACGAGTAAATTGACGAATTTGTTTTTCTACGCCTTCAGGCCAAATATGTGGAATATCGTGGTTGCGTAAGGCAATTTCAACTTCCATACCTGGTGCTAGGTTATCACCAAGAATTTCGGTAATAAAACCAACAGGACGGTTAAAACTTGCTTTGCGTTCTTGCAATTGTACAACCACAACCTGCCCCATTCTTGCACCCATACGGTGTTCTTCAGGAATTAAGATATCTTGATTAATACGACTATCATCTGGCACAACAAAGCCAATACCACTTTCAAGGAAAAAGCGACCAACAATCTGTTTTTTACGCGCTTCAAGCACACGCACAATCCGTACCTCTTTACGCCCGCGTCTGTCTGTGCCATTAGGTTGTGCGAGTATAAAATCACCGTGCATTACTTTGGCCATTTGTGAGTTAGAAATAAACCAATCCTCACTTTTTGTAGCCAGTTTTTCGTGGCCTTCAACTTGTAGAAAACCATAGCCATCACGATGACCTATTACTGTACCTTTCAATAAATCCATCTTTTCAGGTAAGGCATAACGTTTACCTTTGGTAAAAACCAGCTCCCCCTCATTTTCCATTGCCCGTAAACGGCGACGAATGCCTTCAATACGCTCCTCATCATAAATATGGAAAACGTTCAATAGCTCATCACGGCTCATTGGGGCGTTATGCCCACGAATGGTATTTAAAATAAGCTCTCGGCTCGGTACTGGGTTTTCATATTTTTCTAATTCTTGTTGATAATTAGGATCGACTATCATAGCGGCCTCCTTTATGACTTAATCTTTATGACTGACCGACTTTATCGCTCCTGTGCTAAAAAATCAACATAAACCCTAATATTTAAAGGTATTCTTTAGCTAATCACATCAAAAATTGCAAATTTTTAATAAAAATCGACCGCTTATCTTTTCACGCTTTTTTACTATATAATAACGTCTCTAATCATTATTTAAGGAAATATTATGACATATCCTGTATGCCCAGAATGCAAAAGCCAAAATACTTATCACGACTCTATTCAATTTGTTTGCCCAGATTGTGCGTATGAATGGAACGGCAAGGAAACCGCTGAAGAAGAGGCATTAATTGTAAAAGATAGTAATGGTAACTTATTATCTGATGGAGACGATGTACTCTTAATTAAAGATTTAAAATTAAAAGGCTCCTCAGAAGTTCTAAAAAAAGGAAGCAAATTCAAAGGGATACGTTTAGTACAAGGCGATCATAACGTAGATTGTGGTAAAATTATGCTAAAATCTGAATTCTTGAAAAAAGCCTAATCTATTTCGCGACAAGCGGTCTTTTTTCGTTAACATTTTGCATTTACCTATGGTATAAAAAACAACCCCATTTAAATGAGCTTAAATGGGGTTTGTTTTAGCTTATTTTGATAAACATTGGCTGAATTCATCGGCTAAAGATTGCAAAAACTCAGGGTACGCATTTGCACTTAACTGAACTTTAGCACCTAGCGGGTCTAGCTGACCTACGCTCACTTTTGCTTCTCTTGCTAGAGTTTCAATCACTTTCGGCGTAAATTGAGGCTCAGCAAATAAACATTGTGCTTTGTTTTTAGCAATATTTTTCTTAATTGCTGCCAACGTTTTCGCACCTGGTGCAACGGTTGGATTAATCGTAAACGAACCGAATGAATTTAAGCCATACTCTCTTTCAAAATAGCCATAAGCATCGTGGAAAGTGTAATAGCCTTTTGCTTTAACTGGCTCAAGTTGCTTCGCAATTTCTGCTTTTTTAGCGGTTAAATTTGCTTTAAATTTTGCAAGATTTTCCGCAATTTTCGCTTTTTGTTCTGGCAACTGCTCACTTAAACGCTCTGCAATTTGTTCAGCAATTAACTCGCTTGCCTCACCAGATAACCAAATGTGCCAGTCTTCATCATGGCTGTGACCGTGGTGATCATCGTGATCGTGCTTGTGGCTATGTCCTTTGTGTTCGTGTTTATGGCCGTGCGAATGCTTATGATCGTGGTCGTGATCATCTTCTTTTTTATCGCTCGCTTTTTCTACTAGCTCTTCGATCGCGTCCACATTCTCAAGCGTTAATACTTTCTCTTTCGGTAATTTATCGATACTTTTCTCTAAAAAACCTTCTAATTCCTCACCTACCCAAACCACTAATTGAGCAGATTGCAGCTGGCTCACATCTGATGGCTTCAAGCTGTAATCATGCGGAGAAGCCGTTACGGGTAATAATACTTTAGTTTCAGTTACGCCATCAGTAATCGCATTGGCAATAAAACCTAAAGGTCTGATACTGGTTAATACGTCCGCTTGAGCAACACTAGCACCTAAAACGGCTAAACCAATTAATGTTTTCTTAAACATAAAATTCCTCTTTTGTTATTAAGTCAAAGTGCCGCTATTCTAACAAAACCAAACAAAATTTCTATAATTTTTTTATGGGTATTTTTCATCAGCTTTTTTTTATATACTTGCAAAAAAATTCAGAAATATGACCGCTATGAAATATAAAAACTTACGAGAATTCCTAGATTTACTTGAGGCACAAGGCGATTTGGTTCGTATTACACAAGAAATTGATCCTTATTTAGAAATGACGGAAATTGCAGACCGTACCTTACGCAAAGGCGGGCCTGCATTACTTTTTGAAAACCCGAAAGGGAGCCAAATTCCTGTGTTATGCAATTTATTCGGCACACCAAAGCGTGTGGCGATGGGAATGGGGCAAGAAGATACCAAAGCCCTGCGTGAGCTAGGCAAACTGCTCGCCTTTTTAAAAGAGCCCGAACCACCAAAAGGCTTTAAAGATTTAATCGGGCAATTACCGCAATGGAAACAAATTCTCAATATGCCACCTAAAGTGTTAAACAGAGCGGAATGTCAGCAAATAGTGATTACGGGCGATGAGGTCGATCTAACCACATTGCCTATTATGCACTGCTGGAAAGGCGATGTTGCCCCACTGGTCACCTGGGGCTTAACGATCACGCAAGGCCCTTACAAAAAACGGCAAAATCTAGGTATTTATCGCCAGCAGTTGATCAGCAAAAACAAGCTGATTATGCGTTGGCTCTCTCACCGTGGCGGAGCATTGGATTTCCAAGAATGGAAAGCAGAAAACCCTGATAAACCCTTTCCTGTTTCAGTAGCAATTGGGGCAGATCCTGCAACCATTCTGGCAGCGGTCACGCCAATTCCCGATACGCTTTCGGAATATGCGTTTGCAGGGCTCTTGCGTGGGCATAAAACGGAAGTGGTGAAATCCATTTCTAACGATTTAGACGTGCCAGCAAGTGCGGAAATTGTGCTAGAAGGTTATATTGATCTCAATGAAACCGCCCTTGAAGGCCCTTATGGCGACCACACGGGCTACTACAACGAACAGGAATATTTCCCCGTATTTACTGTTACGCATATCACAATGCGAAAAGATGCCATTTACCACAGCACCTACACAGGCAGACCGCCTGATGAACCAGCGGTATTGGGCGAAGCGTTGAATGAAGTGTTTATTCCAATTTTGCAGAAACAATTCCCTGAAATTGTGGATTTTTATCTGCCACCTGAAGGCTGCTCCTATCGCTTGGCTGTCGTTACGATGAAAAAGCAATACGCAGGGCACGCTAAAAGAGTAATGATGGGGGTTTGGTCGTTCCTTCGCCAGTTTATGTACACCAAATTTGTGATTGTATGCGATGACGATGTGAACGCTCGTGATTGGAAAGATGTGATTTGGGCAATAACTACCCGCTGCGACCCCGCTCGAGATACCACAATGATTGAACACACGCCAATTGATTACCTCGATTTTGCCTCTCCAGTTGCTGGTTTAGGATCCAAAATGGGCATCGATGCTACTAATAAATGGACCGGAGAAACCACCCGAGAATGGGGAACACCCATCGAAAAAGATGACAATGTGGTAAAACGCGTTGATGAGATTTGGGATTCCCTTGGTATTTAGGGCAATATTTAACCGCTTTTTAAACATAAACAAGCGGTTAAATTTTTTAAGATTTTTACCCTTCTGCTCTGCATTCGATTCGAATAATGTTACGTCTCTTTATTTTGTGCCAGCCATTCGGTTGGCGAAAGTCCTAATTCTCGCATAAAAACACGGCTGAGTGCAGCGTTATGGCTGTATCCAACCTGCTCTGCCACTAACGCCACTGGCATACCTTTTTTTAATAAATGTTGTGCCACTGCAAGTCGCCAGTTGGTGAGGTAATCCATCGGTGAAATACCCATAATTTGTTTAAAATAAGCTGCAAATCGTGAGCGAGACATCAATGCAACATTTGCTAAATCCTCAACATTCCAATCTTGTGCTGGTGCATTATGAATGGCTAAGAGCACTTTCCCTAGTTGCTTATCAGCCAAACCTTTTAACAAACCAGTCTGAATATACCCTTTTTCTAAACATTGACGGGCGACTTTCAACGTAAAATAAGCACACAAATGGTGGATTATTGCCTGATAACCACAGCCTTTCTGATTCACTTCACTAAAAATTTGATCGGCTAAAACGCCTAATTCAGGGTACTCTACCAAATCTAAGATCACAATATTATGCAAGGTATGCGTTAATGGATTTCGAATCCCTTTCCCAAAATCAAAATTAATGCAGAAGATATCTAACCCACTATCATCTAAGGGGTGCAAACTGTGCAAAATATTGGTCGGTGAAAAAATAATCGCTGGACGTTCAATCGCAAGAGGACGTTCAGCAGCTTGATTTAACATAAAACGCCCTTGACGCACAAAATGTAAATAGCCCTTATTCTCTTCATTAAAAGTCCCAATTTGACATAACTGACCAAGATGAAATAAATCCGTACGAAACTGAAATTGGGTAAAAAGGTGTGTCAAACTATCCACATTAAGCTCCTTGGGTAAACAATCAAGACGAATGGTTAAAACAAAATATATGTAGCCACTATAATAGCAATCCGTTCGATAACACAAGTTATCGTTACAATTTGTATATCTATTTAATTTAATTGGGAGAGTAATGATGTCACAAGCACAATTTCAAGAAATCAACCAAGCACGCCGTCAAGCACTTAACCACGGCTCTCGTATTGCAATGGCAGCTGGCGTATTAGGTGCATTAGGGATTGCCTCAAGTGCAAATGCCAAACAAGCCACTGTAGAAAAATCACCTTATGCCGAGCCAGAACAATATGGTTTAAAACGTCATGGAATGACGATTGATCCAACACGCGTGGCATTAGTCATCGTTGATCCACAAATTGATTTCCTAAGTCCGAAAGGTATTATGTGGGGCGTGTTAGGTGATTCTATCAAAGAGAATAACACAGTAGCCAACATTGAAAGTTTATTCAAAACAGCAAAAGCGGTAGATATGCCAACATTTGTTTCGCCACACTATTATTACCCAACCGACCACAAATGGGAATTTGGTTCGCCAGGCGAACATTTTATGCACGATAGCGGAATGTTTGCAAGAAAAGGACAATACACGATGGAGGGCTTCGAAAACTCAGGTGCGGATTTTATGCCTGAGTATAAACCATACATTTTTGATGGCAAAACGGTGATTACCTCTCCACATAAAGTCTTTGGCCCAGAAACTAATGACTTAGTATTACAGCTTCGTAAACGTAAGATAGACCAAGTTATTTTAGCTGGTATGGCTGCAAACTTATGTATTGATTCACATTTGCGTGAGTTAATTGAACAAGGTTTTGAAGTCACAGTTGTGAAAGATGCAACAGCAGGTCCCCGTATTCCTGAAGGTGACGGCTATCTTGCCGCATTAACTAACTATCGCATTATCGCTAATGACCTATGGACCACTGAAGATGCAGTGAAAAAAATGACAGAAAAAGCATAATATTATGCCTTACAAGCGGTTGAATTTCGCTCTTTTTTTGCAAATTTAACCGCTTTTATATCATTCTTATCTCCCAATATTTACAACAAATCTCATTTTTCCTTTAATTCTCCTATTTCGACTTTTGCTATATTCATACCCATAAAATAACAGCTACCATTGAATAATTACCTTGCTTTTAAAAGGCGTAAAATGCGATAATACACCGTTATTTTTGCCTGCAAAAAGCAACAGAACAATTGCAAAAATTTAAGTGAAAATAACCGCTTGTAAAAGCGTTTTACCAACTATAAGTGATTGATTTTGCAGTTTCTTTGAGACAAGAAAAAGTAAACGTAAGACAAATATCCGCACTTTTTATTGGGAATTTAGACAGTCGTGAGATAGACGCAAAAAATAATTCCTGTGAAATGGGTAAAAGCCCGTATAAAAATCAAAATAATGAGAAAACACAATGAAAAGAATGTTAATCAATGCAACTCAAAAAGAGGAGTTGCGTGTTGCCCTTGTTGATGGGCAACGTTTATTTGACTTGGATATTGAAAGTCCAGGCCACGAACAGAAAAAATCAAATATCTACAAAGGTAAAATTACCCGTGTTGAACCAAGCCTTGAAGCAGCATTCGTAGATTATGGTGCAGAACGCCACGGCTTCCTACCTTTAAAAGAAATTTCCCGTGAATACTTCCCATCAGGCTATGTGTTTAATGGTCGTCCAAATATCAAAGATATTATCCAAGAAGGGCAGGAAGTTATCATTCAAGTCAGCAAAGAAGAGCGTGGTAATAAAGGTGCAGCCCTAACTACTTTTATCTCACTTGCTGGCAGCTACTTAGTGTTAATGCCAAACAATCCTCGTGCGGGTGGTATTTCTCGTCGTATTGAAGGCGATGAGCGTTTAGAATTAAAAGAGGCTTTAGACTGCCTAGATGTGCCTGAAGATGTTGGCTTAATCGTACGTACCGCTGGTGTAGGCAAATCGCCAGAAGAGTTACAATGGGACTTAAAAGTGCTATTGCATCACTGGGATGCAATTAAAAAAGCAGCAGAATCTCGCCCTGCTCCGTTCTTAATCCATCAAGAAAGTGATGTGATTGTACGTGCCATTCGTGATTACCTACGCCGTGATATTGGCGAAATACTCATCGATAACAAAAAAGTGTTTGAAAAAGCAAAAAACCACATCCGCTTGGTTCGCCCAGATTTCATCAACAGAGTTCGTTTGTATGAAGGCGAAGTACCGCTTTTCAGTCACTATCAAATCGAATCACAAATCGAATCAGCTTTCCAACGTGAGGTCCGTTTACCGTCTGGCGGTTCAATTGTGATTGATGTCACTGAGGCACTGACAGCCATTGACATTAACTCTTCACGTTCAACCCGTGGTGGCGATATTGAAGAAACAGCACTTAATACCAATTTAGAAGCGGCAGATGAAATTGCTCGTCAATTACGTTTGCGAGACTTAGGCGGGTTAATTGTCATTGATTTCATTGATATGACACCTATTCGCCACCAGCGTGAAGTAGAAAACCGCATTCGTGAAGCGACTCGCCAAGACCGTGCAAGAATCCAATTTGCTCGCATTTCTCGTTTCGGCTTACTTGAAATGAGCCGTCAGCGTTTAAGCCCTTCGTTAAGTGAGGCATCATCGCATATCTGCCCTCGCTGCCGGGGAACAGGTAAAGTCCGTGATAATGAATCTATCGCGCTTTCTATCTTACGTTTATTGGAAGAGGAGGCAATTAAAGAAAACACGGCTCAAGTTCATACAATTGTGCCAGTACAAATTGCAACGTATTTGTTAAATGAAAAACGTAAAACGATTTCAAGCATTGAAAAACGCCACGATGTTCAAATTATGGTTGTGCCATCTGAAAGTATGGAAACCCCGCACTTTGCAGTGTATCGTCTGCGTGAAAATGAAGTAACGCCAACTCTAAGTTATGATTTAACTAAACATTACGAAGATCATTCTGAAGAAGAACACTGTCATCACCATCACCAACAAGATGATGTTTTAGTGACTCGTAATGAGCCCGTTATTACCGTTGAATCTGTATTACAAAGCACGGAATTAAATCTCCAATCAGCTCCAACGCCAGCAAAACCGACTAAGCCATCGTTACTAAGCCGTTTAATGACAAAAATTAAAGCCTGGTTCAAAGAGGAAGAAGAAGAGAAAAAACCAAAAGCGAAAACACGCAACCATCGTGATCGTCGCCAACGCCGTGAACGCCCTAGCCGTCAGACTAAGGCTGAAAATCAAGAGCGTAAACAACAGACTCAAACAGTTGTACAAGAAGAAAAACCAGCTCGTACTGAGAAAAAACAACGCCGTGCAGTGGTAGAAGAAATCACAGCTGTAACTGAAACTCAAACAAGCCGTACGAATCATCAGCAAAATCAAACTGAGCGTCGCCAACGCCGTGAGTTACGCAAAAAAGTCCGAGTAGAAACGGCAGATGCCTCAAGTGAAAATGTAGCACTTTCAAAAACAGACACTTCCACCGTTAAAGTGAATGATGTTGAACAAGTGCAAAAAAATATGGAAATTCAACCGCTTGTAGCAACAACAGAAACAGTCACAGAAACTCGTGATAACAACCGCCAGCGTCGTTTACCTCGCCACTTACGTGTAGGTAATCAGCGTCGCCGTGAAAATCAGCCTAGCAACCTAGCTCCGTCAATACCATTAGTGGCAGCAGTTGCTTCCCCTGAACTTGCTAGCGGTAAAGTTTGGATACAATTTGCAACCCCCGTAAAAACAGAAGAAAAAGCACAATTTTTATCCGTTGATCAGATGCTTGAACAACAAGAGAAAAAATCTATTCTTGAAGAAAAGCAAAAAGTAACCGAAAAGAAAGCCCATTCTGTGAGCCCGCTAGGTGGATTTGTAACACAGCCAACTCACCGTGATTTGGTTAAGGAAAAGCAAGCAGAACAAGCCAATCCACCAGCAGAAAAAACGTCTGAACTAGACGTGCAAAAAGCAGAAGTAAAAGAACATATTGCACCATTTGGCAATGTGGTCACCCAACTTTCTGAGCGTGATTTAGTTAAAGAAAAGAATGAGCGTGTTGGCAAGTTCCAATCAAAGGCAACTATTGCACCAGCCATTGAAGCAGATCCACAACAAGCGATTGAAATACCAGTTTCAAACTATGAAGGTAGCTATAGTTTTAATGGTCGATTAGGCACATTCTCTCGTGCTGAACACACCAAAGCAGAAATGACAGTGACCACACTACCAACCGAAAATTTAGACACTTTTGCTATCACCGAATGGCAAAATTCTAAATACTATTTCTACGGTAAAGGTTTCGGTGGCTACAGCGGTGCAGTGAGCCAAGTGCAGTCCGCTCCTCGCTCAACGGGTGTTGAATAAACATTTAGCCATTTTTTAATATTGAACTTTTTATAGTTTAATTAAACTAAGCAAATACATTAACAAAATGTGTTTACTTTTAATTTAAGGAATTCGGAATGAAAAAAACCTTTTTATCTTTATTAGTGTTAAGTGCCACATTGGCACTTGCAGCTTGCGATCAAGCAAAAGAATCAGCAAAAACAACATCAGATAAAGCAGATGAAGTTAAAGCAGCGGTAACTGAAAAAGCAACTGAAGTTAAAGATGCAACGAAAGAAGTTATTCAATCAACCGCTAATAAGACAGAAGAAACTAAAAATGCAGTTGTTGAAAAAGCAGCAGAAGCAAAAATAGAGGCGGATGCTAAAATGGCAGAATTAAAAGAAGCCGTACAAGATGCTACACAAACTGCTTCAGATAAAACTGAAGAAACAAAAAATGCAATTGTTGAAAAAGCAGCAGAAGCAAAAGCCGCGACAGACACTAAAGCAGCTGAATTAAAACAAGCAGCCCAAGATGCCACACAAGCTACCGCGGAAAAAGCTGAAGCAGCAAAAAATACAGTCATTGAAAAAGCTGCCGAGTTAAAAGAAACAACAAAAGAGAAAATAGAAGAAGTGAAACAAGCTATAGAAAATAAATAATCTTATTTATACATTTCTGTTTTGATAAAAAAGAGCTAAACTCTAATAAGTTTAGCTCTTTTCTTATTTATAGATTTTTCGGAATACGAATTTTCTGACCTGGGAAGATTTTGTTTTCATCTTTAATCACTTCTTTATTTGCCTCAACAATCGCCTTATATTTTGCACCATTGCCGTATGCTTTTGCTGCGATTTCCCATAATGTATCGCCTTTTTGAATCACATAGAACTCATCATCGCCAGCTAACTGCGCTTCTCTTGCAAGTTGTATAGCATCGATATTTACATTAGTAATACCTGCCACATTTCCTGCCATTAATACCGCTTTTTCCACAGCAGCTGCCGTTGAGGCTATACCAGAAATCTTCGCCACACCATTTTCAACCGTTACGTTCATATTTTCAACGCCTGGATTATCTTGGCTTATATGCTCAGTTACCGCTTTTGACGCATCTTCTTCTTTGTTAAATAATTTACGACCGATGTCGCCCACAAAATCAAATAAACCCATAGTAAATTCCTTATAAAATATTGAATAAGAGTAACATTCTACACATTTCCTACCATTGAAATAGTGTATTACCTATTTAGAACAAACAAAATGTAATTAGTTCCACCTTTAATCCTAATACAAGCGGTGCGTTTTCGGATATTTTTTGCAAAAATAGCGGCTTAGATTTTATATTTCCTCGATTTTCAGCTAAAATCTAAGGCATAAATAGCTTTTAGATTTTCTAGGAATATTCTGTGAAACAAGTGCAATTTTATCTTTTAAGCCAAACCGATTCAGCCAACATTTCAGCCGCTGAAGATCAGGCTTGCGAACTGGCAGCTAAAGCTTGGCGATTAGGTAAGCGCGTGCTTATTGCCTGTGAAACAGAACAACAAGCACTGAATATTGACGAAGCACTTTGGGCAAGAGATCCTGATTCCTTTGTGCCACATAATTTATCGGGAGAAATCACGGCTTACCCAACACCGATTGAAATTTCTTGGAAAGGCAAACGCAACGCACAACATCGAGACTTACTCATCTCGCTACAAACAGATCTCCCCGATTTTATTAACAGCTTCCATCACATTATTGATTTTGTGCCAGTTGAAGAAACCGCTAAAGCACAAGCTCGTGAACGCTATAAACAATATCGCCAACTAGGCTGGCAGTTGGAAACGGTGCAATGTTAAACACCCTAAATTGGCAAATTAAGACTTTTAAGCAACTTTCTACTCAAGAGCTGTTTGAAATCTACCAAGCTCGCACAGCAGTTTTTGTGGTAGAGCAACATTGCCCGTATCAAGAGGTTGATGATAAAGATTTGCAAGCGGTGCATTTCTTTGCAAAAAATGTAAAAAATCTAACCGCTTACTGTCGCCTAATCCCCGATTCAGATGGCATTCACCTCGGCAGAGTATTAGTAGTGAAAGAATATCGTAGAGCAGGCTTAGCAAGGGAATTAGTACAAAAAGCGATGGATTACAGCCGAAAGCATTTCTCAGACCTACCAATTCACGCCCAAGCCCAAAGCTACCTGCAAGAGTTTTATGAGAGCTTTGGTTTTCGGGCAATTTCGGGCGTATATTTGGAAGATGGGATTGAGCATTTGGATATGATTCTAGCAAAGGAATAGAAATGAAATTTGAAGCAATGAACAGAAAACAGCAAGAAGCATTTCTAATGCCTATTCTTGTTAAAATACTTCAAAATCTTGGTGGCGAAGCACAAAAGAAAGAGTTGATTAAAGAGCTGAAAGAATCCGTCAATCAAATTCCCGAGTATATTATTGAAGAAACAAAACCAAGAAATAAAAGAGATGGTACTTATCGCCCTTTTTACTTTGTATTAAATTTTAGTATTACTAATTTAGAAATGGCAGGCTTCTTAACTCGTCCACAAAGAGGTGTGCTTGTTTTAACACAAAAGGGACTCACTTGTAATATAGATCATCTTAAAAATAATCTTGATCGAGACGTTTATGCAATTTCCAATTTAGCCTGGAAAGCCAGAAGTAAAATTAATCAAGCTAAAATAAATATTTCTATTCCAAATGAAGAGTTTGATGAAGATGATGATAGTGAGATCATTAATAGTTCTGAACAATGGAAAGCTCAATTAAAACAGCTTCTCTTTTCAATGCCTCCACAAAAGTTTGAAATTTTCTGCCGTGCCTTAGTCAAGAAAATGGGTGTAGATATTGATGAAAGTAAAGGTGTATCCGCTAGTAGAGATGGAGGCTTGGATGGATATGGTTACATCACTTCTGACGAGTTTCGCACTACTCGAGTAGCTATTCAGGCTAAACGTTGGAATGATAATACTAAAATTGGCACCCCCGAAATTGATAAATTTGCAGGAGCAATGTCATATAGCAATGCTGAGTTCGGTATTTTTATTACTACCGCAGACTTTACCCGAGATGGAATAGAACGAGCAAGAAGCGGACAACGCCCAATTACACTTATCAATGGCGATAAAATTATTGACTTAGTTGAAAAATATCAACTTTATATTAAGCCTATAACGACTTTCCAATTAGAAAGTTTTTATACTGAATTATAAATAGTTTTAGATAGCCACTTTTATTTAGGAGGATATAAATGACAAGTCGTGAACAATTACTCAAAAAACAACGTGAGCTGGATATTCTCTTTACTGCGTGGTTTGAAGAAAAGAAAAAGCACGAAGTGCTGACTTATCGTCGTGAAAATGGGGATTTGATTGAACATTATCCAGATGGTACGGAAAACGTGATTGAATATGCACAATAATCTGGCAATTTTTTACTGTGGCACAAACGGGGCTGGAAAATCTACTTTACGATTTTTTAATCAAGATAAAGTCGAAATTGTGATTGATTCCGATAATATTGCGATGCAGATTAACCCGAATAATCCAAGATTAGCCGATATTGAAGCCGGCAGAAAAGCGATTGAGTTATTTCAATTTGCGGTAAAAAATCAGATTGCGTTTTCAATGGAATCCACGCTTTCTGGCAAGTCTATTTTAAAAAGAATGGAAAATGCCAAAGCAGAAAATTTCAGAACTCGATTAAATTACATTGGTGTTGATAGCTATAAAATTAACATCGCACGGGTAAAAGCCAGAGTCAGAGCTGGCGGACATTTTATTGATGAAGAAACCATTAGAAAACGCTACCACATTAGCCGTGAAAATTTAATTGATGCGATTTTCATCAATGATGAAACGCTGATTTATGATAATTCAGAAACCAAGCCGAATTTGATTTTGCAGATTACAAATAAACAGATTATTCAAATTTCAGTAAAATTGCCAAAATGGTGTGGTGAACTTTGTGATGAGTTATCAGACTTAGGATTTAAGATTATGTAGCACAAGCGGTTAAATTTCTAGGAAAATTTGCAAAATGAATCATAAATTAGCCCAAATCGATCAGCTAAAAAATCAGCTTACGCAATATCGCCCGCTTTCTGAATCCGAAGTAAAGCGTTTGCGTGAAGAATTTATTATCGAAAGTTCATATAATTCCAATGCGATTGAAGGTAATACGATTACCTTGCGTGAAACCGTGCTGATTTTAAAAGAGGGAATGACGATTGCGGAAAAATCGCTGCGGGAACATTTGGATATTATCGGCTTTAAAGATGCGTTTAATTATATTTATGAGTTAGTTGCCAATAATGAACCGTTGAGCAAGCGAACGATTAAAGATATTCATTCGTTGGTATTAATGAATAATGCTGAAAGCCGAGGTGTTTATCGCAAAATTCCGGTGCGAATTAGAGGCGATTAGTTGGTTACATTTAGCCTTTGAAAGCATTCATCCATTTATTAACGGCAATGGGCGAACTGGGCGATTACTGATTAACTTTGAATTATTGAAACACGGCTATTTGCCTGTGGATATAAAATTTACCCATCGAGCAAACTATTACCAATGTTTTGATGATTTCCATAAAAATCAGCAAGATATCAGTAGTTTGGTTGAATTGATTAGTCGGTATGAATTAACTGAATTGGAAAGGTATTTGGCGATTTTGAAACATAGGACATAAAATGACAAGCCGTGAAGAATTACTCAAAAAACAACGAGAGCTGGATATTCTCTTTACCGCGTGGTTTGAAGAAAAGAAAAAGCACGAAGTGCTGACGTATCGCCGAGAAAATGGAGATTTAATCCAGCATTATCCGGACGGTACAGAAAAAGTGATTAAATATGCACAATAATCTAAGAATTTTCTACTATGGAACGCATAGCACAGATAAATTTTGAGAGATTTTTGTGAAAAAGCATTAACTGGAGGGGTTATGTCTGAAAATTTAGAATCAACAATAAAATCAATAGATCTTATAAAGGGTGAAATTATTATTAATGGCATTAATAATAACCAAGACATCTATTGTAAAAAGTATTTTTATGAACAATGTTTCTCAGCAAAAGAGTTAGAAATTTTAACTGTTGGTACTAAAGTTAGATTTAATATCACAAAAAAAGGAAATTACCTTTATGCAAATAGTTTAGAAATAATAAGTGTTACTTCAACAATCAAAAGCATAAAGGAAAATTTAATTATCAACAAAGTCAATGAACAGCAAGAGAAAGATTTTGTTTGTTCAGCATCATATTATGAGAAAACCCTGACTGAGGAACAAATCAGTAAACTTAAAATAGGTGATACAGTTTCTTTTAAACCTATTGTTAATGAAAAAGGATATTTTGCACAAAATTTAGTAATTCATAGCAAACCTAGTAATCCCATTGAAGACGTATCTAAAGTTGTACTAAAAGCAATCAATACAAAAGCACTGGCAGATGAACTCAATAGTAAAATTTTAGATAGCTTTGAACATATTAAAAAAGGCGATGAATTTGAAGATTTCTGTTTATTTATTTTTAGATTATTAGGTGTTTCAGAACTCTATGCAATACCTCGAAATAATGCTGCAGGCAAACCTGATGGAATGTTTAAAGTATATAACGCTTCAACTAATACCCCAAGATTAGAGGTAATATATGATTGCACTCTCAATACTGAATGGAAAAAGATCAAAGAAGTTCAATTAAAAAATTATGTTAATCAGATCTGTAATGAATATATACAAATCGAATATACATATCAATCGCATAGTATTGATAAGAATATTAAAGAAAAAATCTTATTAAGTAGTAATGCCGATAAACAAATTTGGGTTGTAACAAAGAATAAAAGTAGAACTATTTCCAAAGAGCAGATCAAAGTGAAAGAAAATGAGATATCTATTTCAATAAAAGAAATTTCCATTATAGATTTGATCTCTCTTACCTATAAAAAATATTTAGATCATACATACACAAGGATGGATGAGCTAGCAGATAAATTAAAAAATTTAGGTAGTAATTAATTATAGAGAAACCCCAATGACAAAACAATTCACAATGGAAGACCGTTTTAACCCTTCCGCCGTAGAGCAAGCGCTCTACCAACACTGGGAATCGCAAGGCTATTTCAAACCGAGCGAAGATGTTAATGCACCAAGCTACTGTATCGCTATTCCGCCGCCGAATGTGACAGGTAGCTTACATATGGGGCACGCGTTCCAGCAAACCTTAATGGATACGCTGATCCGCTTTAACCGTATGGAGGGTAACAATACCCTTTGGCAGGCGGGCACTGACCACGCGGGAATTGCAACCCAAATGGTGGTGGAGCGTAAAATCGCTGCTGAAGAGGGTAAAACCCGCCACGATTATGGGCGTGAGGCGTTTATCAATAAAATTTGGGATTGGAAAGCCTATTCAGGCGGGACGATCAGCCAGCAAATGCGTCGTCTCGGTAACTCGATTGACTGGGATCGTGAGCGTTTTACGATGGACGAAGGCTTGTCTAATGCGGTGAAAGAGGTGTTCGTTCGCCTGCACGAAGAGGGCCTAATTTACCGTGGCAAACGCTTGGTAAACTGGGATCCAAAACTGCACACCGCCATTTCTGATTTGGAAGTGGAAAACAAAGAGAGCAAAGGCTCGCTTTGGCATTTCCGCTATCCGCTCGCTAACGGAGCGAAAACTGCTGAGGGCTTGGATTATTTGGTGGTAGCGACTACTCGTCCTGAAACAATGCTGGGCGATACTGCGGTTGCCGTTCACCCAGAAGATGAGCGTTATCAATCGCTGATTGGTAAAACTGTCGTGTTACCACTTGCCAACCGTGAAATTCCGATTATTGCCGATGAGTATGTGGATCGTGAATTTGGTACCGGCGTGGTGAAAATTACCCCAGCACACGATTTCAACGACTATGAAGTGGGCAAACGCCACGGCTTGCCGATGGTGAATATCCTCACCTTAAATGCGGATATTCGTGATACAGCAGAAATTATCGGCACAGACGGCAAACCTTTGCAAAATTACACCGCAAACATACCGCTTGATTATCAAGGCTTAGAGCGTTTTGCGGCTCGTAAAAAAATCGTGGCGGATTTTGAAGCCTTAGGCTTGCTCGATCAAATCAAACCGCACGACTTAAAAGTGCCTTATGGCGACCGTGGCGGCGTGCCGATTGAGCCGATGCTGACCGACCAATGGTATGTTAGCGTGAAACCGCTTGCGGAAGTCGCCACCAAAGCGGTGGAAGACGGCGAAATCCAATTCGTGCCGAAACAGTACGAAAACCTTTATTTCTCGTGGATGCGTGATATTCAAGACTGGTGTATCTCTCGCCAACTTTGGTGGGGACACCGCATTCCAGCGTGGTATGACGAGCAAGGTAACGTCTATGTCGCTCGTGATGAAGCCGAAGTGCGTACAAAACACAACTTACCTGCGGATTTAGCCTTAAAACAAGATGAAGACGTGCTGGATACTTGGTTTTCCTCTGGTTTATGGACGTTCTCAACCCTCGGCTGGCCAGAACAAACCAAAGAATTGAAAATGTTCCACCCGACCGATGTGTTAATCACGGGCTTTGACATCATCTTCTTCTGGGTTGCTCGAATGATTATGTTCACAATGCACTTCATTAAAGATGAAAATGGCAAACCGCAAGTGCCGTTCAAAACAGTGTATGTGACGGGCTTGATCCGTGACGAGCAAGGGCAAAAAATGTCGAAATCGAAAGGCAACGTACTTGATCCGATTGATATGATTGACGGTATTTCGCTGGACGACCTACTCGAAAAACGCACTGGTAATATGATGCAGCCACAACTTGCTGAAAAAATCGCCAAAGCGACTCGCAAAGAGTTCTCTGACGGCATCGTGGCACACGGTACGGACGCTCTGCGTTTCACGCTTGCAGCTCTAGCAAGTAACGGTCGTGACATCAACTGGGATATGAAACGCCTTGAAGGCTATCGTAACTTCTGTAACAAATTATGGAATGCAAGCCGCTATGTGCTAACCAATGACAAGCTCGATTTAAGCGAAGGCGAAGTGGAATGTAGCCTCGCAGATCGTTGGATTCAAAGCCAATTTAATAGAACAGTAGAAGCTGTTCGTTTAGGACTTTCGCAATACCGTTTTGACTTGGTGGCGAATGCGATCTACGAATTTACCTGGGATCAATTCTGCGACTGGTACTTAGAGCTAACCAAACCGATCTTCTTCAAAGGCAACGACGCACAACGCCGTGGGGCAAGCCGTACATTGGTAAATGTGTTGGAAAAATTACTGCGTTTAATCCACCCAGTAATGCCGTTCATCACCGAAGAAATCTGGCAGAAAGTGAAAGGCTTTGTGGGCATTGAAGCGGATACTATTATGTTGCAAAAATTCCCACAATTTGACCCGCTTGCGATTGACGAACAAGCCGAAAACCAAATCAACTTCATTAAAGAAGTGATTGTGGCAGTGCGTAATATTCGTGCAGAAAGCAACATCGCCCCAAGCAAAGGCTTAGATCTGATTGCTCGTAACTTCTCGAATGATGAAGTCACCATTCTCAACGCCAATGAAGTCTTGCTTAAATCAATGGCGAAACTGGATAGCGTGAAAGTGCTGGAAAATGGTGAAAACGCACCGCTATCTGTCGCGAAATTAGTGGCAAATGGCGAAATCTTGATCCCAATGGCAGGCTTTATCAACAAAGAAGCCGAACTGGCACGTTTAACCAAAGAGATGGATAAACTCAAAGGTGAAGTGGCTCGTATTGAAGGCAAACTCGCAAACGACGCCTTCGTCGCGAAAGCCCCAGAGCAAGTGATTGCCAAAGAGCGTGAAAAAATGCAAGAGTATCTGAGTGGTTTAGAGAAATTGCAGGTGCAATATCAAGAAATTGAGGCACTGTAATTGATAACAAGCGGTCAGGATTTTATCAAATTTTGCAAAAATCTGGACCGCTTGATCTTTTATTAAAAACTATAAATTAGCTTCCAAAATCGCTTTTAAGCGATCATATCCCGCCTGAGTAAAATGCAAGCCATCGTGGCATAAGTTCAGGTCAAGCTTGCCTTCTTCATTTTCAAAATGTGTCCAGCTTTTCACATAAGTGAGATAAGACGGGCAATTTGCCTCAAAATAGGCGTTCATCTCTTTAATTGCTGGGTTATCGGTAGTGGCGATATTATTAACTGGTGTTGCCTCTAACAAGAAATAGCGGGAACCTGGTGAAATAGCTTTTAGGCTTGCCACAATTTCCTCAATCCAATCTAACACTTGTTTTGGTGAATAGTCTGGCTCTTTAACGATGTCGTTCACACCAAGAAAAATAAAGACGTTTTTGCCTACATATTGAATACGGTTTGGCTTAATAATCACATCTAAATATTGGCGGGTGCTGGTACCAGACAAACCTAAATTCGCCACGCTCTGTCCTGCCAAACTTGGCGTACCTTGTTCCATATCGTCCCACATATCGAACAAAGAGTGTCCGATAAGCGTAATATCCGCTTGCTTCTCAAATTCGGCTTGTTTAGTTTGATAACGATTAAAAATATCTTGATCGGTTAGCATAGGTTCTCCTTATATAGTCTTGAAATATTACTCCATTATTATACACCTTTGAAAATATTTACTCCAAGATATATTAACAACAATTCACCATAAAAAAGCCACTTAATGTTTACATCAAATGGCTTGGAAAATTAATTACACGTCATAAGTGGTTGATGCAGTATTACCACCACGGCCTGTCCAGTTAGTGTGGAAGAACTCACCACGAGGTTTGTCGGTGCGTTCATAAGTATGAGCTCCGAAATAGTCACGTTGAGCTTGTAGCAAGTTCGCTGGCACACGCTCTGAAGTATAGCCATCTAAGAACGTAATTGCAGATGCCATACAAGGCACTGGTAAACCAATTTCAATTGATTTTGCTACCACTTTACGCCAATCCGCTAAGCAATTTTCTAAAATTTCTTTGAAATATGGATCTGAGCCTAAGAACACTAAGTATGGATTTGCTTCATACGCATCACGGATATTGCCTAAAAAACGGCTACGAATAATACAACCTTCACGCCATAATAAGGCTGTGCCACCGTAGTTGATGTCCCAACCGAATTGCTCAGATGCCTCACGAATTAACATAAAGCCTTGTGCGTAAGAAATAATTTTTGAAGCTAATAACGCACGGCGAACGGCTTCCACCCACTCTTTTTTAGCACCTTCAACTTTGCCAATCTCTTTGTTGAATAATCTTGAAGCTGCCACACGCTGATCTTTAAATGCCGATACACAACGAGCAAATACCGATTCGGTAATCAAAGTTAATGGAATACCAAAATCAAGGGCATTGATACCCGTCCATTTACCTGTCCCTTTTTGACCTGCCGTATCAAGAATTTTTTCCACTAATGGCTCACCATCTTCATCTTTATAAGCAAGAATTTCTGTGGTGATGTCCACTAAATAACTGTCTAATTCCGTGTTTTGCCACTCTTTGAAAATGTCGTGCATTTCAGAATACGATAAACCTAAACCATCTTTTAAGAACTGATAGGCTTCACAGATTAATTGCATATCACCATATTCGATACCATTGTGAACCATTTTCACGAAATGACCAGAACCATCACGGCCAACCCAGTCACAACAAGGCTCACCTTGCTCAGTTTTTGCTGAAATTGCTTGGAAAATCGGTTTTACATATTGCCACGCAGATTCATCACCACCTGGCATAATTGATGGTCCGTGACGTGCACCTTCTTCACCGCCTGAAACACCAGAACCGATAAAACGAATGCCTTTTTCTGCCAAATCTTGGACACGACGGTTAGTATCTGGATAATTTGAGTTACCGCCATCAATAATAATGTCGCCCTCTTCTAAATGGGGTACCAACGCCTCAATAAATTGATCTACTACCTCACCAGCTCGAACCATTAACATTACCCGACGTGGCTTCTCAAGCTTAGACACTAAATCTTCTAACGAATACGCCCCGATGATGTTGGTGTCTTTTGCAGGACCAGCTAAAAACTCATCGACTTTTGAGGTCGTGCGGTTATAGGCAACGACTTTAAAGCCGTTATCGTTCATATTTAAAATAAGGTTTTGACCCATTACGGCGAGTCCAATCACGCCGATATCGCCTTTTTGTGACATTCTTTGCTCCTGTTGGTTTTTAATTCTGTACAAGCGGTTGGATTTGATTAACATTTTGCAAAAAATTTAATCAATTTGACCGCTTGTAAATATCAAACTATCTCTTATTTAGTGACCTAAAATAAACTGCACCGCCATTTGGCTATGCAATTCTGCGGTATCAAAAAACGGTAATTCGCTGTCTGATTGTTTAATCAATAAACCAATTTCAGTACAGCCTAAAATAACACCTTCTGCCCCTTGTTCCTGCAGCTTCTTAATGGTTTCAAGATAAAACGATTTTGAACTTTCTTCAATTTTCCCTAAGCATAATTCATCAAAAATAATCCGATGAATCTCTTTTTGCGTGCTTTCGTCTGGCACAATAGGCGTAATACCCCGCTCAAGTAAACCATCACGATAAAAATTATCGCTCATTGTAAACTGTGTGCCAAGTAGAGCGACTTTGCTCAATCCTTTTGCTTGAATGCTATCTGCAACACAATCTAAAATATGCAGAAATGGAACCGAAATAGGATTGCTAATTTGATCAGCTATTTTATGCATTGTATTAGTTGCTAATAAAATCCCCTCAGCTCCTGCTTGTTCTAATAATCTAGCTTGCTCTGCAAGCACTTCTCCTGAGCGTTGCCAATTACCTTGCTTCTGATATTGTACAATTTCTTCAAAATTCACACTTGAGATGAGAATTTTAGCACTAGAGTTACCACCCAATGCTTGATTAACAGCACGGTTAATATTTATATAATAAGAAACTGTGCTTTCTGCACTCATTCCACCCAAAATACCAAGTGTTTTCATAAAATCTCTCTTAATTTATATTCATAATTTGGGAATGCCCCACTTCTAATGTATCTAGCCATTGCCAATGTTCATGACCTACCAATCTTCCATTATCTAAAGAAAAAGTTGTTACACAACGCCCAAGACGATTTTCCAATCTCTGATTTAAATGCTGGTAGCTAAACTCAATTTAGCAATCTGAAATCCATTTACCAATTAAAAATCCTTTTAAAATCTCACCGCCTTGATATTCCGCCCAGATCATTTTATCTTGTTGAAAATAGTGGAAACAAGTTTGATCATTGACCTCACCACTTTCACTATTTTGCACGGCAGTAAAGATTTTGTTATTAAGGTTAAACATCACTAAAGCTCCCGCTAAAGATATTTCGCCGCATCGCTATCCAACACCCACTCCGTTACGCCATTTTTCGCTTTAATTTTTGCTGCTGGGTAAGGTAAATTTTCTGCCAGTGTGGTTTGGATTTCTTTTACAATTTCCGCTTTTGAACTGCCTGTTACTAAGTAAGTAATCCGTTTTGCTTTTTCAATAAGTGTGGCGGTTTTAGAAATGCGGATTTGCCCTGTTTCTGGGTGCTTCGCAATTACAGCAACAGCGGGATCGTTAAAATCAGTTTGGTGTGGAAAAAGCGAGGCGGTGTGGCCGTCTGTTCCCATACCTAAAATAATCCAATCAAAGGCTAAATTTGGCACACAAGCGGTCAATTCTACCGAAAATCTTGCAAGTTCTAGCTCTACGTTTTCTTCACCACGAATGCGATGAATATTTTCTGCTGGAATTTGAATATGGTCGAACAATAATTTTTGTACTTCGCCGTAGTTACTTTCTGGATCGGTTGGATGAACCATACGATCATCACCCCACCAAAAATGGAGATTTTGCCACTGAATTTCGGTGTTAAATGGAGCTTGAGCCAACGTTTTAAATAATAATTTCGGCGTTGAACCACCAGAAAGTGAAATATGCACTGGGCGGTTTTGTTCGCTGTAGGCTTTAAACTCTTTAGCGATTTGCTCGACTGCAGATTGTGCTGTTGGGAAAATCTTAGTTTGCATCATCATTTCCTTGTAAGGTGTATGTCATACACCCATTACAATATTTCGGGCATGCGATGCACGCCGCTATATTGATTATTTATTAAACCTTTTTCTTCATCATTCCTGATGGTTTACGCCATACTCTGCCGTGTTTTGCAATGAGCTTATCCGCTTCTGTCGGACCCCAAGTGCCAGATTCATATTCATAAACACGACCACGATTTGCTTTGTATTCCAAAATCGGCTGCACAAATCGCCAGCAAGCGTGAACTGCATCGGTACGAGCAAAAAGTGTTGCATCGCCTTTTAACGCATCTAACAATAAGCGTTCATAAGCCGTTAATAGGCTTGAAGAAGAGCTTAGATCTGAATAGCGGAAATCCATCGACACTTCCTTCGCCTCAAAACCAGCCCCTGGTTTTTTTAAGCCAAAACGCATTGAAATACCTTCATCAGGTTGAACACGAATAATGAGTTTATTCTCTGGTGCATTTTGGCTAAATACTGGATGTGGCGTAGTTTTAAAGTGAATTACAATTTCAGTAATACGCGTTGGTAAACGCTTACCCGTACGCACATAGAAAGGCACGCCAGCCCAACGCCAGTTATCAATCTCACATTTTACCGCCATAAACGTTTCCGTGTTTGAATCTGGAGGCACGCCATTTTCTTCTACATAAGCAGGTAACTCTTTACCATCAACCGTGGCACGTGCATACTGCCCTAACACCACGTTATTTTTAACATCTTCTTCGGTTAATGGATGCAAACAGTGCAACACTTTCGCGACTTCATCACGCATTGAGTTGGCGTTAATAATCGCAGGCGGTTCCATTGCTACCATTGCTAACACTTGCAATAGATGATTTTGGAACATATCACGCATTGCCCCCGAATCATCATAATAACCGCCACGATCTTCTACGCCTATAGATTCCGCACCAGTAATTTCCACATAATCAATAAAGTTGCGATTCCAAAGCGGCTCAAATAAACCATTTGAAAAGCGTAACACAAGCAAGTTTTGTACCGTTTCTTTACCTAAATAGTGGTCAATACGGTAGATTTGATGTTCTGCAAAGTATTTATGAATTTGAACATCTAATTTTTTTGCGGTTTCAATATCATAGCCAAACGGTTTTTCAACAATAATACGCTTCCAGCCAGTTTCTTCAGTCGTCAAATCGTGAGCGGCTAAACATTCAGGAATCGTACCGTATAAGCTCGGTGGTGTTGAGAGATAGTAAAGCGTGTTACCTGCGGTTTGATATTTTTCGTGTAATTCACCAAGACGAGGAAGTAATTTGGCATAATCTGCCGCATCAGAAGTATTTAATGCTTGATAATAGAGATGTTCACAAAATGAATCTAATTCATCTCCTTCTGCTTTCTCAAATTTTACTAACGCATCACGCATTTTTTTACGAAAGGTTTTATCGGTTAAATCAGAACGAGAAACGCCTAATACCGAGAAATGTTCGCCCAATCTTCCAATTTTGTATAAATTATAAAGTGCAGGAATCAGTTTACGAAAGGTTAAATCGCCAGACGCACCAAAAATGACCACGCAACTATTTTCAGCATTATTCATTTATATAATCCTATTAATTCTAATTGTTAAAATATTGTTGAGTGCAAGATTATCATAAAAATTGCTAATGGGAACTACCTATTTGAATAAAAATATTTTATCCCAATTTAGTGAGCTGTTTTTAACCATCACAAAGTAAGGATTAATAAAGGTTTCACGCAGGTTATAAGTTAATGGCGAGAAATCAAAGTCGAACACAGCTCCCCCCACTTCTTTAAGCAACACTTCTGCCACAGCGGTATCCCACTCGCCAGTATCACCAAAACGAATATAACAATCCGCTTTACCTTCCGCCACCAAGCCTGCTTTTAAACTACTTGAACCATATTGCAAAAACTGAACCTCACGCCCACCTACAGTTTGCAAGGCTTTATCGGCTTGAATTTGGCTACCAACAGTAATCACTAACGGTTTTTCCTCACAGTAAGGCGTGCTTACAAGCGGTCGAGTTTTGCCATTTTCTTGCAAAAATGCACCGCTTGCTTCCATAGCAAAATAGAGTTTCTCCACGATTGGCGCGTAAATTACACCCAACACAGGCTGATTTTTCTCGCCTCTTTTCTGCACCAAACCAATCACAATCGAAAACTGATCTGTACGGTTAATAAATTGCTGAGTGCCATCTAACGGATCGATAATCCAATATTCCTGCCATTGATTACGCTCAGACAAGGCAATATTGCAACTTTCCTCAGACAAAACAGGAATATCTGGCGTAAGTTGTGTTAAACGTTCGGTTAATAATTGGCTAATAAACAGATCTGCTTCTGTCACTGGGGTATCATCTGGCTTAATTTTCACCGCTACCGAACGAGTGTAGAACTGTATTAAGTGCTCACCAGCCTCTTTCGCAATGGCGATAATATTATCAAGTAGTTGTTGGTTTAACGTTTGCATTTTGCCCCCGAAAGGCTTGTTCTTTTTCGCTTATTTATTTTTCAAATAATCTCTTAACATAAACAACGCAGATAAATTACGTGATTCTGCAAAACAGGGATCTGCTAATAAATCATCAATTTTATCTAACGGATAACGTACTATTTCCAATGGTTCAGGCTCATCACCCTCTAATTTAGAAAGGTAAAGATCTTCTGCCACAAAAACGTGCATTAAACCATACATATGGCTTGGAGAACTGTAAAGTGAACGCAAAAAATCTAATTTTTTCGCCCCAAAACCTATCTCTTCCTGCAATTCTCGGTTAGCACTCTCAATTGGCTCCTCGCCTGCATCAACAATACCTTTTGGAAAACTTAACTCATAACGCTCAGAGCCAACGGCATACTCTTTAATCATAATCAATTCATTATCTTGAATTGGCATTACCAGCACCGCAGAACGACGCTGTGGTGTTAAACGTTCGTAAACCCGCTCTTCTCCATTAGAAAAACGCAGATCAATAGATTGCACCTCGAAAATACGTGTTTTCGCAAGCGTGGTAATTTTTAGAATGTCAGGAAGCTGTTTTCTCATTTTTCTCTCACCTTTTTATTAGGGTGTGTTTTCATTTTAGTTGAAAAAACACATTTTTGCTCTAATATTTCAACTATTGTTTTGATTTTAAGGCAGAAAATGAAAAATAAAAACGAAAAAGAAAAACAGGAAATCCGTTTAGACAAATGGCTTTGGGCAGCTCGCTTTTACAAAACACGCACCATTGCAAAGGCGATGATTGAAGGTGGAAAAGTGCATTATAACGGGCAACGAGCGAAAGTAAGTAAAGCGGTAGAAATTGGTGCAACCATCAAACTCCGTCAAGGCAACGAAGAAAAAGAGATCGAAGTGTTGGCATTAAACGACCAACGACGCGGAGCCTTAGAGGCACAACTGCTCTATCAAGAAACGGAAAAAAGCGTCAAGCACCGTGAGGCAATGGCATTTGCCCGTAAAGCAAATGCCCTTTCTATGCCACACCCAGATCGCCGTCCAAACAAAAAAGAGCGGAGAGAGTTAATCAAATTCAAAGAACAAGAATTTGGCTAATTACCGAATGAATTTGCCCTTGCAATCAAAAAAATAATCCTTATATTGAGAGCATCTTACAGCGGTGAGCAGTTGGCTCACCTTTTATTTTTACAAGCGGTTACATTTCCACAAAAATGTGCAAATTTTCAGCCAAAATCGACCGCTTGCAACGAGGAATCACAATGAACTACACCAAAGACAACGACAAACTCTATCGCTATTTATTCAAAGATCGTGCGGTGCGTGGCGAATGGGTGCGTTTAAATAATACGTTCACGGAAACGCTCAACACCCACGCCTATCCCAAAGCCGTGCAAAATTTGCTCGGCGAAATGCTCGTTGCCACCAGCCTTTTAACCGCCACAATGAAATTTAACGGCACGATCACCGTGCAAATTCAAGGCGATGGCCCGTTAAAATTAGCGGTGGTAAACGGCAACGATAATCAACAACTACGTGCTTTAGCCCGTGTTCAAGCAGACATTCCAGACAATGCCACATTAGCAGAGATGCTAGGCAACGGCGTGTTGGTCATTTCGATTATCCCAACAGATGGCGAACGCTATCAAGGCGTAATTGCCTTAGATAAACCCACGATTCGTGAATGTTTGGAAGATTATTTTGAGCGTTCAGAACAGCTACAAACGCACCTAATTATTCGCAACGGCGAATATGATGGCAAAGCAGTGGCGGCTGGAATGTTGCTACAAATTATGCCAGATGGCACAGGAACTCGTGATGATTTCGAGCATTTAGCCACCTTAACTGAAACGGTAAAAGACGAAGAATTATTCGGCTTGGAAGCAGAGGAATTGCTTTACCGCCTCTACCACGAAGAACAAGTGGAAATCTATCCGCCACAAGATACCGAGTTCAAATGCGGCTGCTCAAGAGAGCGTTCAGGCTCGGCATTACTGCTCGTGCCAGCAGACGAAATCGACGAGATGTTAGCGGAAAAACAAGGCGTGATCGATATGCAATGCGAATGCTGCGGCACCCAATATTTCTTTGATAAAACAGCGATTGAAGGCTTTAAAGAAGAAGCAGAAAAATTAAGTCAATTAGGCTTAAATTAATCTCTCTACTAAAACAAGCGGTCAAATTCCGATGATTTTTTGCAATTTGTAAAAAATAGAAGAAATTCGACCGCTTGTGCTTTATTTATTTGAACCCTCAGGGTGCAAGCCAATCCCTTTATGGCGTTCTTTCAATTTTGCATTCACTTCCGCCCAAGAGAGATCTGCGTTGTGCAATAACACCGTTAAATGGTAAGCCAGATCCGCCACTTCGCTTACTAACTCTTCCCGATCATTTTTCATTGCTGCAATCACGCTCTCCACCGCTTCTTCTCCCACTTTTTGAGCAATTTTCGGCGTGCCTTTGGCGTAAAGTTTAGCCGTATAAGAACTATCTGGATCCGCATTTTTACGCTCTGCGATCATTCGCTCGAATTTAGAGAAAAAGATCCAATCGGGCTGTTCTTGTTCAAATTGATGAAAACAGCTCTCTGCCCCGGTGTGACAAGTTTCACCAATCGGATTAGCAAGAATGAGCAGGGTATCGTTGTCGCAATCAAGGCTGAAATCCACCACATTCAAAAAATTGCCCGAGGTTTCACCTTTTGTCCATAAGCGTTGCTTGGTGCGAGAGTAGAACGTCACTCGTTTTTCATTGAGCGTTTTTTCTAGGGCTTCGGCGTTCATATAGCCAAGCATTAACACTTCGCAGGTTTGGGCATTTTGGACGATAACGGGCAATAAACCGTCCACTTTTTGCCAATCAATATTTTGCATGTTCACTTCTCTCTATTGGTCATTAATTAAAAGTCTTTTCTAATTTCAATAAGGCTCTCTTTCGATCAACTCCACCGCCATAACCTACTAAATCACCATCGCTACCTATCACACGATGGCAAGGAATAATAATAGAAATTTGATTTCGCCCATTAGCTGCAGCTATGGCTCTAATCGCACTGAGTTTACCCATAGACTCTGCTTGCAATTTATAGCTGCTGGTTGACCCATAAGGAATATTCAGTAACGCTTGCCAAACACTTTTTTGAAATTCTGTGCCAATAATATCAAGAGGAATGCTAAAATTTTTTCTTTCTCCAGCAAAATATTCACTAAGCTCTTGCGTAAGTTGAATACTTTGTTCGGTGGTTTGAAAAATAAAATTCGCTTTGAGATTTTTTTGTAAAGCCAACAGCTCGCTTTCTAACATTTTTCTATCGCAGAACTCTAATAAACACAAGCCTTTTTCCGAGAATATGGCTAACATTTCACCCAAAGGAGTCTCAATATAATTAGCACTTAAGGTTTGTTTAAACTTTTCGTTGATTTGATGTAATAAATAATCAACACGTCTTAAACGCACATATTTTCCTAAAGATATGCCAAGTGCTTTTTGAAAATCTTTTTTAAATACCAATAATTCAGCCTCTGAATTAAAGGGAAAAAGAGAATAAGATTTTGGCGGATTATTTTGGGTAACCAACCAATCGGCTATCGTTTTCCACTGACTTGGTAAAGCGGAAACTATATCCCATATTTGCATTTTTTACTCCTTTTTTGACCGCTTACAAAATTTGCGTAGGGGCAAGTTTCAACTCGCCTATCGGGAGGGTTAAAACCCTCGCCTACGATTATCTACGAACCTCAACCCCTTCCGCCGCCAAATACGCCTTCAGCTCACCAATATCAATAATCCGCTTATGAAACACACTTGCCGCCAAGGCTCCATCAACTTTTGCATCAATAAAAGCATCACGGAAATGCACCATTTCGCCTGCACCGCCTGAGGCGATGAGTGGGACTTGGCAAACTTCACGCACTTTTTTCAGCTGCACCAAATCGTAGCCATTACGTACACCGTCTTGGTTCATCATATTCAGCACGATTTCACCTGCTCCACGTTTTTGCACTTCTGCCACCCAGTCAAGCAACTGCCAGTTGGTTTGGCGAGTGCGTTTTTCATCGCCGGTGTATTGATTGACCCAGTATTTGCCCGTTTCTTGCTCGAACCAGCTATCAATGCCAACCACGATTGCTTGCACGCCAAAACGATCTGCCAAACGGCTAATCAAATCAGGATCAGCAAGGGCTGGTGAATTGATCGAAATTTTATCCGCCCCGAATGCAAAAATTTGCTCAGCATCAGCAATGGTTTTAATCCCACCCGCCACGCAAAACGGAATGTCAATCACCTGTGCCACACGCTCCACCCAGCTTTTATCCACCGTGCGACCGTCGCTTGATGCGGTGATGTCATAAAACACCAGCTCGTCTGCACCCTCGTCTGCATAACGCTGGGCGAGCGGCACAATGTCACCAATAATTTCATGATTGCGAAACTGCACGCCTTTGACGACCTGTCCGTCACGCACGTCCAAACAAGGAATTATCCGTTTTGCCAACATTCTATTGCCTCCGCTACATTAAATTTTCCTTCAAGCAACGCTCGCCCCACAATCACGCCCGCCACACCTGTGCCTTTTAAGGCTTCAATGTCGGCAAGCGAGCCAATACCGCCTGAGGATTGGAACTGAATTTCAGGATATTTGGCACAAATTTCTTTGTATAAGTCCACATTCGAGCCAGCCAGCGTGCCGTCCCGAGAGATGTCGGTGCAAAGCACGTGCTGCAAACCAACCGTTTGAAAGTCTTCGATCAGCTCTTCGAGCAACACACCACTCGCCTCTTGCCATCCGCTAATTGCGATGATTTTTTGACCGCTTGCGTCAATATTCACATCAAGGGCAAGCACGAATTTTTCCGCCCCATATTTTTTAAACCAGCCTTTCACCATTTCAGTCTGTTTAACCGCAGTCGAGCCAATCACCACACGGTTCGCTCCAACGGCAAGCAAATCTGCCACATCTTGCTCGCTACGAATACCGCCACCGACTTGAATTTTGCAGTTTGTGGCATTAATGATGTTGCCGATTAAGGCAGTTTGGCGTTTGGCTGGATCTTTCGCCCCGGTCAAATCTACCAAATGCAGCTGCTCCGCCCCTTGGTCAAGATAATCAGCAAATTGAGCGATAGGGTCATCGCTGTAAGTGGTCTGTTTGGCATAATCGCCTTGGTGCAACCGCACCACTTGCCCGTCGATAAGATCGAGGGCGGGGATGATTTGAGAGTGTTTCATATTGTTTTCCTGTCCCCAGCACGAGCCGTGCTGGGCTGAATAATCCCAGTCGCTCTGCGACTGTCTGTCTAAGCTACGGAGTAGCTTGGTTTATCTAGCCCCATACGGCTCGTATGGGGTGCAAGCGATCAAATTCTTCCAAAAACTTGCAAAATTAGACATTCTCCACAAAATTCCTTAGCAACGTCGTCCCTGCTGCTCCTGAACGCTCGGGGTGAAACTGTACGCCGTAGAAGTTTTTATTGGCAATCGCCGCTGAAAACGGCACGCCGTAGTCGCAGGTGGCGATGGTGTGGGCGTTCGGGCTGACCGCATAGCTATGCACAAAATAAAAATGGTTGCCTTGCTCAATGCCGTGGAAAAGCGGGTGATCTTTAGCGTAATTGACCTTGTTCCAGCCCATATGCGGCAAGGGCAAGCCGGTGTTTGGTAAGCGTTCGGTGTTGCCACTCATCAAGCCGAGCGTTGCCACATCGCCTTCGCTCGAAAATTCAGTCATCAGCTGCATACCCAAACAGATGCCTAGCATTGGCTGGGTGGCGTTTTGGATCGTTTCAATCAACTGACGATCATGCAGATTTTTCATCGCCGCGATTGCCGTTCCCACACCGGGGAGCAACAGTTTATCGGCGGATTGGATTTTATTGAGATCACGAGAGATCTCCGCTTGAATGCCAAGACGGTCAAACGCAAATTTGACCGAAGACAGGTTGGCACAGCCTGTGTCGATGATTACTAAGTTTGTCATTTTAATCCTATGTAAATAATTCAATAACAGCAAGAGCAATACCTATAATGGCAAAACATAAATTCCATTTTTCTTGTTTAGATTGCTTTTCTTTTTCTTGTGTCACTCTTTTATTTTCTGAATCTAAATTTAAAATATAATGAACATTAGATAGTTGTTCTAATAATTCTTTTGATGAAACATCAATCTCAAATACTCTATCTATTTCTTTCCATGTCTCAGTTAAACTGGCTTTATCTATCAATACTGGTTGATGAAATAAGAAAATAGAGTTAAATTTAGCAGCTTCAATGTACAGCTTATTAAGCTCATCAATATCGCAATTTGCACAATTTACTTTCTGAGACAAATTATTGGAAATATATTCGATCGCACCAAGATAAGCATAAGCCAAAGATAATAAAATAACTTGTCTATAAAAGTTATCTTTTTGATTTTCAATTTTCGAAAAAAATGAAAGACCTCTGCCATCAATATGTGCATAATGTGAAGGATATTCTATAAAATCACATTTCTTAATTGACTTAGATCCTCGGATAGATATAGATAGCTTTTCAGCATCAACATCACCAAATTCATTATTACAAATAAAACTAGCCGTCGTTAGCTTTTTGAATACTTTAAAATCTAGCTCATCCCTACTAACATAAATATGTTGCTCATAAGGCTTACCTTTAAAAAAATTAAGAATCCAACTCCCTTTTTCATCCTCTAAAAAATCAGAATTAACTAATAGAATCTCTCTCAAAAAACCGATCTTCCCTCCAATTTTGAGTTGATTAGGGCTACTTGTATCAAATTTTCTATCTGTCCTATAAATGATAAGAGTTTCATGTTTCATCTTATATCTCACCCTACTTATACTGAATACAAGCGGTCAAATTCTCCCAAAAACTTTGCAAAAATCAACCGCAATTTTGCCCTATCCCTCCGAAAATCCTGCGGATTTTCTCCACCCTGTTCCATAAATGGGAGAGGGAAAAGCGAGAAATTACAACACCCCTTTTGAACTCGGTAATTCATTCCCTTCAATGCGGATACACTGTCTTAGCGTTCTGCCAAACACTTTGAACAAACTTTCGATTTTGTGGTGGTCGTTGTCGCCTTTTGCTTTGATGTGGAGCGTGGCGAGCAGGGTAAAAGCGATGGATTGGAAGAAATGTTCGGTCAGTTCAGTGCTGAAATCACCCACTTTGTCACGTTTGAAATCGGCTTTGAATTTGATGAACGGTCTGCCCGATAAATCCATCGTACATTCCGCTTTGCATTCGTCCATCGGCAGCACGAAGCCGAAGCGGGCGATGCCACGTTTGTCGCCGATGGCTTGTTTTAACGCCGTGCCGAGGGCGAGGGCGGTGTCTTCGACGGTGTGGTGTTCGTCAATCCAGAGGTCGCCTTTGGTGGTGATGTTCATTCGGAAGCCGCCGTGGGTGGCGATTTGGTCGAGCATATGGTCGAAAAAGCCCACGCCCGTGCTGATTTCGTTCGTGCCGGTTTCGTCCAGCCAGACTTGCACTTTGATGTCAGTCTCTTTGGTTTTACGCACGACTTCCGCATAACGTGGCGTGCGGTCGCCAATGTTGGTAACGGCTTCGCCCAACAGTTTTTCGGTGATTAAATCCCAGTTCAGCTTTTCAGGGTGATATTGCAAGGCACGAATGCCGAGATTTTCCGCCAGTTGCACATCGGTAGCACGGTCGCCAATCACAAAGCTGTTGGCTGGCTCGAACAGTTGGCGGTCAATGTATTTTTGCAGCAGTTTGGTGTGTGGTTTACGGCAATCGCAGCCGTCTTCAGGCTTGTGAGGGCAAATCAATACCTCATCAAATTCAATGCCTTGTGAATTGAACACCGCCATCATTGCGTTATGCGGTTTGTCAAAATCGTCCTGTGGGAATGAGCTGGTGCCTAAGCCGTCTTGGTTCGACACCATCACAAAACGGTATTTGCCTTTTAGTTTTAGCAAGGCAGGAATAACGTTTTTCTCGAATTTGAGTTTTTCCAAGCTGTCAATTTGAAAATCAGTTTTCGGCTCGTCAATTAACGTGCCGTCACGGTCGATGAAAAGAGTGGGTTGCATATTTTTCTCCTGTAATTGCCTAGCACCCTCGTGCTAGGTTACGCATAATATCGATGCTCTACATCGGGTTATAAGTCTTTTTCAAAAAATTGTTCGTTTATTTCCAAGGCAAATCCACGGACGATGTCCGTGGTTACGCATCGTGCTGATGCTCCGCATCACACTTGTTTGACTGCTTCAATCACTCTTTGATTTTCTTCTGCTGTACCAATCGTAATCCGAATGCAGTTTTGTAAGCCCAACGCCTTGTGCTGATCCCGCAAAATAATCCCCTGATCCCAAAGCGCTTTGAACACTTTCTGCCCGTCTTGGCATTTGAACAAGAGATAGTTGGCTTCGCTGTCAAAAACTTTTTCTACAAGCGGTAGGTTTTCGAGATTTTTTTGCAAATCGGTACGCAGGGTAATCACTTCTGCCACGCGCTCACGCATTTGTTCAATGCCTTGTGGAGAAAGGGCTTGGGCGGCAATGTCGGAAACTGGCACAGGCAGCGGATAGGGGGCGATGACTTTTTGCAGCACGCCGATCAACTCCGCATTCGCCAAAGTAAAACCACAACGTAAGCCAGCCAACGCAAAGGCTTTGGAAAGCGTGCGGATAATCGCCAAGTGCGGATAACTCGGCAGTTCGTTTGCCAACGTCGCTTCAGGGCAGAATTCGATGTAGGCTTCATCAACCACCACAATCGCTTTGCCAGCAGTGATTTGCAAAAGTTCGAGTAAATCTGACCGCTTGATAAGATTGCCCGTCGGATTGTTCGGGCTACAGACGAAGACGATTTTTACGCCGTCCAAATTGCGTTTAATTTCAGGCAGATTGAGTTGAAAATCCGTGGTCAGCGGCACGGTTTTGGTGTTGATGCCACAAGTATCCGCACTCACGGCGTACATTCCGTAAGTTGGCGGGCAGTAAAGAATTTGATCACTTGGCTCACAAAAGGCACGAATCAGCAGCTCAATGCTCTCATCGCCGCCACGAGAAACCAGCACATTTTCAGGGGCAACGCCTGCATAACGGGCATAGCCCTCAATTACTGCCAGCGGCTGCGGCTCAGGGTAGCGGTTAAACGTGTGGTCGGTTAAGCCAAAGTTTGGCGACACCGCATATTCATTGGCATTCAGCCACACATCACCACTGCCACCCAATCGGCGGGCGGATTGGTAGGGCGTGAGGGCTTGAATGTTTTTTCGGGAAAGTTGTGAGATTGTCATATTGTGTTCCTGTTAATTTATAATTAATTTAAAAATTCTTACGATATTGAATAACACCGCTATCATTAGCCAATTTATTATAAAGTTGTTGTGCTTGGTGATTATTTTTATCTGTAACCCAATAAACACGATTATATTTATGTTCTTTTGCATATTGGTAAATATATTCAATCAATTTTTTGCCTATTCCTTGATTTCGATATTCAGGTAAAACAAATAAATCCTCTAAATAACAACAGTCTGTTAAATTCCAAGTATTTGGATGGATAACAACATGCACAAAACCGATCATCTTATTGTCAACAAATGCCCCAAATCCTTTAACATTTTCACTATTTGAAACCTTCTGCCAAGTTGATTGAATAATATCATCCGATAAATTAACTTGATAAAAATCTAAATAGCCTTGCCATAATAATCTCCACTCTGTGAAATTTTGAGATGCTAACGGCGAAATATTAATACTCATATATTTTCCTGTTATTCTTTTAATAAAATAAAATGCTCAATTAATTTAATCATCAACTCTTTTTGTTCGGGCAGACTTTCCGCCACCAGCAACGCCAATGCAACTAACGTATTGTCATTAATCAGTTGCTCTACAGGCTTGGCGAGCAAATGCTGATTCAGGCGTAAATACCATAAAAACAAGAACGAGCCTGTGCGTTTATTGCCATCCGTGAGTGGGTGGTTTTTAATCACAAAATAGAGCAAATTCGCCGCACGGCTGGCAACATTCGGGTAAAACAGTTCATCGCCAAAGCCTTGCTCAATCGTCGCTACCGCAGAAGCCAAGCCATCATTTCGAGGATTGCCGAACAATTCTGTCGCTTCGCCTTTGTCAATCAAGGTTTGCTTTAGTTGTGAAATCGCCGACCACACTTGTTCCATTTCAAGCGAAATCATCTCTGATTGTTTATGCGGATTGGCTTGCAAACTCTGTTCATCGTAGGCTTGGAGCAAGCTCCAACTGCGAGCGTAATCTTGTACCACGTTCAACACTGCTTGCCCGTCAGACGTTACTAGTGCTTGATTAGCTAAAGTTTGGCTCAACAATCCGATAACCTGCTCAAATTCAATCCCTTTTTCCTGCAAACGGCGTTCATTGAGAGCATAGCCTTTCACAAGATAATCCTTTAATCGAGCAGTTGCCCAACGGCGAAAAGCAACACCTTGAGGAGATTTAATACGGTAGCCCACAGAAATAATAGTTTCTAAGTCATAAAAGGTGACTGGACGGTCTGAAAAAGCAATATGCATTTTTTGCATATTGCTTTTTTCTGTAATTTCACCCTCTTCTAAAGCATTACGAATATGGCGTGAAATCACAGATTGATTACGCCCAAATAATTCCACCATTTGTGCCTGCGAAAGCCAAACCGTATCTTGATTAAATTGAACTTCAATATTCGTTGTGCCATCTTGGCTTTGATAAATTTCAATCGGATTTGTCATTATTACTACCTAAATTTAACCATAAAAAAATCTCCCGAAAGTTGCCTTCCGAGAGATCCTTTTTATTGCCACACTTGCTCGGAAGATCTATCTTCCGTATGCACCAAATGCCCGAAAGATATCAGGAAAGATGGTGATGATGATGTGAAGTGCGGTTAAAATTCATTGTGTTTCTCCAAACATTGTTGGAACGAATTTACGCCAACAAAAAATAAATAGCAAGTATTTTTTAGCCAAATTTTGCTTTTTTTTCTATCCGCCTAATATTCCATTAAGCTCTCGCTGAATACACCTTAAACTTTGTCGATTTTGCCAACACTTCGTGTTTGCCAAAGGTTTTATTTAGCAAATCAGGATAAGGCAAGAACGCATTTGCCACAATACGTAATTCACCGCCTTTAGTTAAATGGTTCTTAGCTTGAAAAATCAGTTCTTCTACTGCTCGATAGGCAGTATCCACACCATCGTGGAACGGTGGATTTGAAACAATCAAATCAAAACGATCATTAATATGGGAAAATACATCGCTTGCCAGCACTTCTCCCTCCAGCTGATTTTCCGCTAGAGTACGGTGGCTAGATTCGATCGCCATTGCGTGAATATCGCTCATTGTAAGTTTGATTTTTGGGAATTGCTGTTTCAGCGTTGCCCCAATTACGCCTGCTCCGCAGCCTAAATCAAGCACTTTGCCTTTAAGACGATCTTCTTTGCGAAAAGTTGAGAGTAATAATTTCGTGCCGTTATCCAATTCTGACGAACTAAAGACGGCAGGTAAGGTAAACACGTCTAGATCTTGCAAGCGGTAAGATTTCCAGAATTTTTTGCAATCAAATTCAGGTATAGTTTGTAGCTCAAAATGATATAAACCACAACGGCGAGCGGAATCAATTTTAGCGATATTGCCAAACGGCTCAAGCAATTTTTCCGCCGAACGCACGCCAGCACGGTTTTCACCAATAATCAGCATTTCCTGCCCCACTTTGCATTGCGAAAGCCATTGCAATAGTTGGAATCGGCACTCTTGTTTGTTTTTTGTCCAATAAAAAACCGCAAACTCCGCAGATAGCCCACATTCCAAACCAAATTCCACATTTTGATGATGGCGAGTATAGTTAAAATAGCTACTAAATACCGCCACATTTTTAGCACGAGATTGCAACTGTTGGGCAAAATCATCTCGTATATCACCAAACAATAACACTGATTTTTGTTCAAATAACGCTAAATGACGTCCAAGCACTTCGCTTTCTAAAGAGAGCATTTTCTTACCTTATCTAAAAAATTTAACGTGAATATACCGAATTTAGGCGGAGAAATCTTGCTAAACCTATCAATTTTTTGAAAAAAGTTTCTGATTAGTCGCAGTTTTGGTACTATTTGCAAAATTTGATGAGGTATTAGATGAATCGTCGTGATTTACTGTTAAATGAAATGGGCATTTCGCAATGGGTTTTAGCCAAACCCCAAGTGCTAAAAGGCGATGCACAAATTCGTTTAGATAAAAAAATTAAATTCGTTGTGGTGTGTGAGGAAGATCACCAAAGCAGTGGGCTGTTTGCTGATCTCTTAATTGCATTAAACTTACAAAAAAGCGAGTATCAATGGCTCGATGCGGAACAATCACAACGCTTAGTATTTGAACATTCTCCCCTCATTTGGCTGATTCAAGCGGAAGAACAAGCGGTTAAAATTGCAAAAAATATTGCAAATCAGACCGCTTGGAAAAATGCGTCTTGGCAAGATCTCGCAAAATCATCACCAAAACGCCAACTTTGGCAACAAATAGAAACCTATTTCGCACAATTGGAAAAACAGGATGATTAAACCAGTAGAAACACCCGATTTTGAGCGATTGTTTGAAATTGAGCAAAAAGCCCATTTAGTGCCGTGGAGCAAAGGCACGCTGTTAAATAATCAAGGCGAGAAATATCTCAACTTAAAATTAATGGAAAAGAATCAAATTGTCGCCTTCGCTATTAGCCAAATTGTGTTAGACGAAGCC
The DNA here is from genome assembly GCF_013377995.1 of Mannheimia pernigra. Lineage (NCBI taxonomy): Bacteria > Pseudomonadati > Pseudomonadota > Gammaproteobacteria > Pasteurellales > Pasteurellaceae > Mannheimia > Mannheimia pernigra. The sequence continues at coordinate 845,421 of NZ_CP055305.1, read as the reverse complement.
ACGTTGTTCAACATTGCTGTCGCCCCCGAATTTCAAGGCAAAGGCTTTGGCAAGCGGTTACTTTCTGCCCTCATTTTGCAACTGCAACAGAGAAATGTCGCTACCCTTTGGCTGGAAGTAAGAGAATCTAACCTCACCGCCCAGAAATTATATAATTCTCTCGGGTTTAATGAGGTCACAATCCGTAAAAATTACTACCCTACGCTAAACGGCGGCAAAGAAAATGCAGTGGTGATGGCGTTGTATTTATAACCTAAAATGCAAGAAAAAAGAGCGACCTAGGTCGCTCTTTTTCGTATTAATGTGTGCTAGTGCTCGTTGTAGTACGGCTTGCACGTTTGCGGTCGTTTTCCGTTAATAAACGTTTACGGATACGCACCGATTGTGGCGTAACTTCAACTAATTCGTCATCATCAATGAACTCTAATGCTTGTTCCAATGAAAAACGAACTGGCGTGGTTAGCACAATCGCATCGTCTTTGCCTGATGCACGCATATTGGTTAATTTTTTACCTTGTAAACAGTTTACGGTTAAGTCGTTTGAACGGCTATGAATACCAATGATTTGACCTTCGTAAACATCCACACCGTGGTCGATCATTAATTTACCACGCTCTTGTAAACCAAATAATGCGTATGCTAACGCTTTACCCGTTGCGTTTGAAATTAACACGCCGTTTTTACGCTGACCGATTTCGCCCGGTTTTACGTCATCATAGTGGCTGAATGTAGAGTAAAGTAAACCAGTACCTGAGGTCATCGTCATAAATTCGTTACGGAAACCGATTAAGCCACGGCTTGGGATCACATACTCTAAACGGGTACGACCTTTGCCGTCCGGGATCATATCACGCACTTCACCTTTACGGATACCAAGTGCTTCCATCACTGAACCTTGGTGTTGCTCTTCGATATCAATCGTCACTTGCTCAAACGGCTCTTGTTTTTTGCCGTCTTCTTCACGGTAGATTACTTTCGGGCGAGACACTGCTAACTCGTAACCTTCACGACGCATATTTTCGATTAATACCGATAAGTGTAATTCGCCACGACCTGACACACGGAATTCGTCTGGGTTCGAGGTTTCTTCCACACGCAATGCCACGTTGTGGACTAATTCTTTGTTTAAACGCTCAAGAATTTGGCGTGAAGTCACAAATTTACCTTCTTGACCGCAGAATGGCGAGGTGTTTACGCAGAAGAACATCGTTACCGTTGGTTCATCAACGCTTAATGCCGGTAAAGCCTCTACTGCGTTAATATCACAAATAGTATCTGAAATATTTAATTCGCCTAAACCAGTAATCGCAACAATATCGCCAGCAAAGGCTTCTGTTGCTTCAAAACGTTGTAAACCTAAATGCCCCAACACCTGACCGATACGACCTTGGCGAGTTTTGCCTTCGCTATCTACAATCGTTACCGCTTGGTTAGGTTTCACCGAACCACGTTTGATACGTCCAATACCGATAACGCCCACATAGTTGTTGTAGTCTAATTGTGAAATCTGCATTTGGAACGGTGCATCTAATTCCACTTGTGGTGGTTGAACGTGTTTGACAATCGCTTCATAAAGTGGGGTCATATCTACCGCTAGGTCTTCGTGTTCTAAGCCTGCTACACCATTTAAGGCTGAAGCGTAGATAATTGGGAAATCTAACTGCTCATCACTTGCACCTAAATTTACAAACAAGTCGAACACTTGATCCACCACCCAATCAGGGCGAGCACCTGGGCGGTCAACTTTATTGATCACTACGATTGGTTTTAAACCGTGAGCGAACGCTTTTTGCGTGACGAAACGGGTTTGCGGCATCGGGCCATCAAAGGCATCAACCACTAACAGAACAGAATCTACCATTGAAAGTACACGCTCAACCTCACCACCGAAGTCAGCATGCCCTGGAGTATCTACGATGTTGATGTGATAACCATTCCAGTTAATTGCCGTATTTTTTGCAAGAATGGTAATGCCACGCTCTTTTTCAAGATCGTTGGAATCCATTACACGCTCATCAACGTCACCACGAGTTTCACCAAAGGTGCCTGATTGTTGTAAAAGTTTATCAACCAAGGTGGTTTTACCGTGGTCAACGTGGGCAATAATTGCAATGTTACGCAATTTTGAAATATCTACATTTTGCATTGGAATATCTTTAAGTTAAGTCAAAATAAAAACTCTCGCCCATCAAAACTGGCGAGAGTCAAGAAATTAGGAGGCGTGATTATACAGACTTTTTCCGCTGTTGGCTACAAAACAAGCGGTGGAATTTGCAAAGTTTTTGGCGAATTTGACCGCTTGTATCAGCTTTATGTAAAAACTCAGCTGGCTAACGTCTCGCCCCAAAAATCGCAGTCCCAATCCGCACCATTGTTGAACCACATTCAATCGCAGCTTGCATATCATCCGACATTCCCATTGAAAGCGTATCAATGCCGTCAAATTCGGTTTGCAAGCGGTTGAAAAGTTGTTGCATTTTGCAAAGCGCGATTTTTTGTTGCTCTGGCTCACTTTCTGGTTTGGGAATTGCCATTAAGCCCCGCAATTTCAAATTCGGTAATTGCGAAATCGCTTGGGCGAGTGGTAGCATTTCATCTGGTTCAATGCCCGATTTCGAGGCTTCATCGCTGATATTAATTTGAATCAGCACGTTGAGCGGGGCTTTATCCGCTGGGCGTTGTTCGTTTAAACGCTCGGCAATTTTTAATCTATCCACCGTTTGAATCCAATCAAAATGCGTTGCCACCAACTTGGTTTTATTCGATTGCAGCGGTCCGATAAAATGCCATTCCAATTCAGGGCAATTTGCAAAAAATTCAATTTTTTCGACCGCTTCCTGCACATAATTTTCGCCAAATGCACGCTGCCCTGCCTCAATCGCCGCTTGAATCGCCTCAACTGGTTTAGTTTTGGAGACGGCTAACAAACGCACGTTATCTCGTTGATATTGTTCGGAAATTTGCTGAATTTGTTGGTGAATGTGCGATAAATTTACTGCAATCGACATTTTAGTTCCTTTAGTAAAAAGAGGTTAAAAACGCTATAATGGCGAATCATATCATATTTGAGGCAGAAAAATGTTAGACCTAACCAAGATTAAATTAGTGATTACCGATGTTGATGGCGTTTTAACCGACGGCGGAATGTATTACACCGAGCAAGGTGAAGTGATGAAACGTTTCCACGTTCACGATGGTTTAGGGGTAAAAATGTTGCAAAGTTGTGGCATTAAAGTGGCGGTGCTGTCAGGTGGCGATACCCCCTTACTTCGCAAACGCTTAAAGGTGTTGAAAATTGATTTAGCCCTGCTCGGTAAACTGGAAAAACGTTCCGCCTGTTTTGAATTAATGCAACAAGCCAGCGTAACGCCCGAGCAAACTGCCTATATTGGCGATGACACGTTAGACCTGCCAGCCTTTGAGGTGTGCGGTTTAGCAATCGCCACTCGTAATGCTCACGATTACATCAAAACTCAAGCGGATTGGGTTTTACAAAAAGCGGGCGGCGAGGGGGCATTCCGTGAAGTGTCTGACAAAATCTTAGAGGCTCAAGGCTTCGGTGAAATTTTTAAAACCGCAGATGGTTTTTTGAAAATTGCAGAGAAAATGGCACAGTAGTCAAAAAAACAAAGGCGGTTAATCCGCCTTTTTCCCTTCAATATAACGCTCGAAATTTTGGATATATTCGTCCAAATTTGCCATCAACATCTCTTTGTATTGTTCCACAAAATATTGAATCACCTCTTGTTTGGAATCCACCAGTTGCTGTTTGTATTCTGCTTTGCTGGAGGCTACGTAGGCGTTAAATCTGGCACAGGCGAATAGCATTGCGTTACTCACTTGGTTTGGGGCAATATTCTGCAAATGGGCGTTGGCGATGTTAATAAAGCCGTCTGCCCGCTGGTAGAAAGTGGGGTCAATGTGTTTGTTACTGATGTTGATCATAATGTTCAATCCTTATTATCTCTATTTAAACAAGCGGTCTTTTTCTTGCAAAGTTTTGCAATTTCACGCCATTATCAATGGAGATTATTTTTTCATTAAGTAAACAGCAAATAGGGTGCAAGCAAAACCACCTAGCGTATGTAATCCGAAAATAGCAAAAGCGGTAAGCCACTTGCTTTCAAGCAGATTTTTGCTCACTTCCGCTGAAAAGGCTGAAAATGTGGTAAAACAGCCCAGAAAACCAGTCACAAAGCAAAGTTTGGTCTGCTCAGATAATGAGATCCCCATCGTGAGCCCCATTAAAAAACAACCTAGCCAATTGATAAGCAATGTACCAAATGCTAAGGAGCCGAACAATGGATTGAGCCAAAGCCCCATCAGCCAACGAGTAAATCCGCCTACGATAGCACCAATAGAAATCAAGAGAAAAGTTGCCATTTTTACGCCCAAAATTACCGCTTGCAGCCTAAACCTCTAGCGTGATCGCCTCTTTAATTTTCTTTAATGCGGCATTTTCTAGTTGGCGAACACGTTCAGCAGAGATACTGTATTTATCCGCCAAATCTTGCAAGGTCGCTTTGTTATCGTCTAACCAACGGGTTTTGATAATATCTTGGCTGCGTTCATCAAGAGTAGCGAGAGCATAAGCTAGTTGAGCGGTAGCTTGCCCATTGTGTTGTTCGTATTCCAAATCATCAGCAAAATTAGAGCTATCATCTTCAATGTACATTGAAGGGACATAAGTACCTTCATCGTCATCTCCTGCTGGCAAATCGAAGCCTAAATCTTGTCCTGTCATACGAGATTCCATCTCTCGGACTTCTGCAACTGAAACCCCTAAATCGTCCGCTACTTTTTTGATCTCTTCTTCATTAAACCACGCCAAGCGGTTTTTATTTTTACGCAGATTGAAAAATAGCTTACGCTGCGCTTTAGTCGTTGCCACTTTCACAATTCGCCAATTTTTCAGCACATATTCGTGAATTTCTGCCTTTACCCAATGTACCGCAAAAGAAACCAATCGCACACCCACATTCGGATCAAAACGTTTTACCGCTTTCATCAGGCCAATATTACCTTCTTGAATTAAATCTGCCAGCGGCAGGCCATAACCCAAATAGCCGCGAGCGATATGAATGACAAAACGCATATGAGAAAGAATGAGCTGCTTGGCTGCTTCAACATCTTCATCATAATAGTAACGCTCCGCCAACGCTTTTTCTTGCTCAGCAGTGAGAATCGGATACTGATTTGCCATACGGATATAGCTATCTAAGTTCCCTTGTGGTACAGACATTGAGCCAGACACTAATGCAGGGTGGATAGCTTCTGATGTATATGCTTCCTCTATATCATCAACCTCCATAGGTTCAGCTTCTATAATTTCTGCATCTTCAATATCATTTTCTTCAAATTTTTTCATTCTACTTCTCTTAACCCTAAGCCAATTTAAACATTATAGCAGTGTTATCCTAATCTTTTATTAGAGAGACATAAAAAAGTTGAGTTCACTAGAAACTCAACTTTTTCTTTTCAGTAACAACCAGATTAGCACATAAGCATTTACCCGAAAAAAGAGGCTGAATCTCATTTTAATGACTACCATTTGCAAAATATTTTGCAAATTTAACCGCTTTCCTTTAGAATAGTGCCTCTTTTGGGGCTGATTTTGGATTCGACGGGATTAGCGAAGCCCAAGGTGCATGTCGAGGTGCGGTAGGCCTCGTAAACAAACCGCAAAATAATAGTCGCAAACGACGAACAATACGCTTTAGCAGCTTAATAACCTGCTTTAAAGCCTTATCTCCTCAGCTTCCGCTCGTAAGACGAGGATAAAGATAAGTCACCCAAAACGAGATCGTGTGGACGCCGCCGCTTTAGGATCGAAACACTAAATTGAATAAAGCTAGTTTATACATTGCGTGTCTGTCCGCTGTGTGTAAGCGAAATTAAAGACTAGACTAAACATGTAGTACTGAAGGTAGAGAAATTTCGGACGCGGGTTCAACTCCCGCCAGCTCCACCAAATTATAAACCTATAGCGTTCTATAGATACCTAAAAAGCCTTGAAAATCAATACTTCAAGGCTTTTTTATTGTCCGTTGCGTACCTCTATACGATACAATCAAATCCGAAGATTTTAGGAGTATATTTAGGAGTACGAGCAAACACTTATAAATTTTCGCACTCCTAAAATCACGTTAAAGCCTGACTAGATAAGGCTTTATCGCTTTTAGTTTTATACTCCTAAACGTTGGTTCTTATACTCCTAAAGGCTTACTATGGCGAGAAAAATCATACCTTTGAATGACACACAGATAAGAAAAGCGAAGCCCGAAGATAGCCCATTGAGAGATGGCAACGGCTTATTGCTGGTTATTACTCAAAATTCCAAATTTTGGCGGTTTAGATATGAGAGACCGTTCACAAAAAAACGAAATGATCTAAGCATTGGAGCTTACCCTGATATATCTTTAGCACAAGCGAGGGAAACTCGAGAGGAATATAGGGCCTTGCTTGCTCAGAATATCGATCCGCAACACCACCGCCAACAGCAAGAACAGGCGAAAGCAAATGAGCTTACCAATGTTTATGAGAAAGTGGCGTGGGCGTGGCTTGAACACCGCAAGACGAAGAAGAATTTTTCGGATAACTACCAAAAAGATGTGATCGCCCTTATCAAAAACAACCTATTGTCGCATTCCGGGCAAATGCCTATCACGCAGATAACCGCTCCGATGGCGATTAAGGCTTTTAAACAATATCAAGACGAGGGCAAGCTAGAGAAGTTAAAGCGTACTATTCAGAAGCATAATGAAATAATGACTTTTGCCGTACATCGTGAAATGATACCGGCTAACCCCACCGCCAACATTGCGAAAGAGTTCGATAGCCCAACGGTAGCGCATTTTAAGACAATCAAGCCTGAAGATTTAGGCGAGTTCTTATACACGCTACAGAACGCCCAAATTCATCTACAGACACGCTATTTAATTCTGTGGCAGTTACTCACAATGACACGCCCTAACGAAGCGGCTAAGGCGAAATGGGCGGATATAGACGAACGTGCGAAACTGTGGACGATACCGGCGGAAAATATGAAGCGAGGTATTGAGCATAAAATCACATTATCACGGCAAACAATCGCCCTCTTGCGAGAAATTAAGAAACTAAGTGGCGGCAAAGAATACATCTTCCCAAGTGTGAAGAACCCTCAAACGCACGTTAATACACAAACCGCCAACAGTGCGATCAAATGAATGGGCTACAAAGGCAAATTAGTAGCTCACGGCTTGCGGTCTATTGCCTCTACTTATCTCAATGAGAAAGGATATAACAGTGATTTAATCGAAGTGGCTCTATCTCATATAAACAGCAACAGAGTAAAGGCGGCTTATGACAGGGGCGAACGCCTAGAACAACGTTTTAAACTGCTCCAAGTATGGGCGGATTTTGTAGAAGAATGTTCACAAGGTAGCTTGCCTCAATATCATTTAAAAGTAGCTTAGTAAAACTTAGTAAATTTTCCGCCAAATATGACCGCTTGTAATGCCGTTAGGTTATCGCCTGACGGCTTTTTTATTGCCGTTCTTCTATATATATTTTTTTACAGCCAAACTTTTAAAAAAAATATCACCATTATCACCAAAATTAATATAAACCCTTATATATCAAGGCTCTAAGAGTGGTGATATTTTTTAAAAAAACATCACCAAAATATCACCAACTTCACCAAAACATCACCTAAATTGAGGGTAATGCTTGATAATGTGTATCTAATAGGATACTTTTATAGGCAAATTTAAGAGGGCAGTAATGGAAGCAGTACAAATTAACGAAGAAATGGCAGATAAACACGGCTTACGCCCTTTTGATGTAGCGGAATTTCTAACTGACGAGGAAACTATACAAGCCTATTTAGCCGAAGTGTTGAAAGAGGGAGACCAAGACGAATTTCTAGAAGCCTTAAACGATATAGCAAGGGCTAGAGGAATGGCGGAACTTGCGAAGCAAACAGGGCTAGGAAGAGAGAGCCTATATAAAACCCTAGCCAAAGGTAGCAAGCCACGATTTGACACCATTCAAAAGATTTTAGGGGCTTTCAATTTAGTGCTTATTCCACAGGTTAAAAACATTTAAGGGTAACAATGAGCTTTTACAATGACTTAATGGAGGGCTTAACAGCAATGAAAGAACACCTCGAGGGCAAACGAACATTACGCACTGAAACGCTATCACGCCCTGAGCCATTACAGATTTCAGCCGATGAGGTAAAAGCTATTAGAGCAAGATTAAACCTCTCTCAAGCGGTATTTGCTCAACGTTTACGAACAAGCGTAAAAACCTATCAAGGGTGGGAGCAAGGGAAAAGTACCCCAAACCCACAGGCAACTATCCTTTTGCGATTAGTGGAACAATCTCCACAGGTATTTGAACAAATTGCCCGACTTTAAAAATGAGCCGTTGATCTGATGATTGGCGGCTTTTTATTTTCTACCTTGTGTTTACTATGCACCTATAAAACACTACTAAAGACTATACGGCTTTATTCGATAGCCATTTATCTTTATAATACCCATAAATGAAAGCCTAATTTATGAGGCAAAGGGGCAATTATGTTTGATGAATTAAAAGTAGCACAGGCAACGGCTTATTTATTAAATAAGGCTGGCGGCACAATGGAGCATATTAAGGTAATGAAATTGCTTTATCTTGCTGACCGCCTCTCTTGGCAAAGATATAGCTACTCTATTTCTAACGATGAATATTACTCTTTGCCGTATGGACCGGTATTAAGCAACACGCTAAACCTAATGCGAGGCGAAGAAGCGAGCCTTTACCAAAAAGGCAGCATTTGGGGTGATTGGATAGCCGATAAAGAAGATCATAAAATCAGCCTAAAAAAAGCCGTAGATACTACAGATGAATACTTTTTTGATTGCCTATCAGAAAGTGACACCGAAATTTTAGATGAAGTCTTTGCGACTTTCGGAAGCTATAAGCCTTTCGCCCTAGTAGAATATACGCATAATCCGAAATATATCCCCGAATGGGAAGATCCGCAGGGAAGAAGCAAGCCTATTTATTTAAAAACACTACTTGCTAATTTAGGTAAAACAGAAAGCGAAATCGAAAGCATATTAGAACAGCAAGAAGAACAAATGGCAGTGGATAAACTCTTGAATGGTTCAAATAATGCCTAAAATACAAAGACAGGTTACTATTCTACGCCCCACAAATTACGGTAAGGAAGAAAACAACTACAAGCACCTTTATATCTTGCTGACTGACCCCTGTTTTGATGGTGAAACCGGCAAAGAAGATATGATTTTAAATGTAAGCTGCTCTAGTATTAAGGGCGACAAAGCACTAGATGAAACTTGTATTTTAAAAGCCGGCATACACGAATTTATCACTAGAGACAGCTTTATTTTCTACCGCCATTTAAGAATTGACACCTTAGCAGATATACGTTCAAACATAGAACAAGGTTATTTCATTCAGAAAGCCTTAATCAATGATGAAATCTATCACGCTATATTGAAAGGCGTTCTATCGTCTAAATCGGTAGCAGCTAGATATAAACGCTTTCTAAAGAATGCTATCCGCCAAAATGCTTGCCCTGATATTGTGACTCAAAATGAACCTTAAGCCGTTGATGAAAATTGACGGCTTTTTATTTGCTCCTAGATATTCCAAATCAGTTCCGTATCCGTACCAATTCGGTACCAATCACGCCCCGATTGCGGTTCGATAACGTAAGAAATTTTTTTACAGGGAAATGACCGCTTGAACAGCCTCTTTTACTGTAATAAAATACAGCCTATCAAGTTCAATCCGTAACTATACGGATTTATTCAAATTAGTGTGGATAGTGGCGGAGTAGCTACCAAAACGAAAGGAGAAAGCCCTTTATTTCTCTTTCCACGCTCTCACAGTAAAGGGCAGCGTTAAAGGGGCGTTTTATGGCTGATCATAGTCAATTTATTTCAATACTTGAAAATCTTTCTAATCCCGTAATTTCCCTAAAAGACTTGATTGAAAAATTAGTTAGTTACACGAATAGAACGCCGGCATCTATTGCCGACAAGCTAGAGGGGCTTATTTTTGGTTTTCGTAAAGGAGGCTCACATAATCAGTATGATAATGCTTTTGTTTATTGTACGGTCTTTGAAATTGATCAAAGAGGGGAAAGGCATAGCTACGAACCTATGAGCAATCATTTCAAAGACACTTTTGATCATATCAAAGGTTATTTGAATGAAGTGATAGCAGATAATGCCTTCAATACCTTAGAACTTACCCGATTTACGGTAAGAGGATCTGAAATAGCAAAACTGATTAAATCCAAAATGCCTGAATTATTAGATAAAGTTCCTCAAACAAAAATAGAAACAATGAGCCAAAATCAAAGCGATTATATTTCTGTTTATGAGCTTATCGAATGGGCTAGAGAAAAGAGTAAAAAAGATGTTGGTTTTTCAGCTAATCAATTATTGTTAGAGCTAACAGGGAAACACATTCAAACCTATAAACGCTCCATTCTTACAGAAAAAATCACTTATTCAGATAAACAGATTGGCAAATTACTACTTTTCGCTTTTCAAAATAACGGCTACAACGAAATAAATTTTGATGATATTCCTTTTTGAGATACGTATATATCTAAACTGTCAAAATAAATCATAGAGTATCTAGGTAGAGCCTTGTAAAACAAGGCTCTACTTTTTTTACATTTATTTTGACTAGTTATATCTTTGTTGTTAGTATTTATATATATTTGTTTGTAAAATTAAAGTCATATGCATAGATTAGAAACAATCCTTTTTACGAATGGGGAACGCTTTCCTTTATTGGTTAATAAAAAAACAGAACTACCTGATTTCTATTCCACTTTGTGGGTTACTCTAGAATTACGATATTCTGCCGTAAATACAATTAGAAACAAATTAGTGACCTTACAATGGTTAATGGAGTGGGAAAATAATAACCACTTAATAATCAGTGATTTAGTTAAAAACGAAAAACTGCTGACTGAAAGTGAATTAGAATCTCTTTTTAGGCACATGCAAATAAATGCTGCTAAACAGAAAAAGACTAACTATGTAAAGAAGCGTTTTGTTACAAAGGGACGCACTCAGTTTATTGATAGCTATCCATCTGTATCGCTTAGTCATAAATATAATAGGCTAACTACTCTTTCAGACTATATTTTATTTCTATCTAAAAGCATAAAAATCTCCGACGGATACAGGAAAAATTTAATGGAAATTATCTCATTAATTAAAGCTCATAGACCTAAAAATCATAAAGTACCCTTAATAAAATTAGAGAGTGAATTACCTGATGGACTTTTGGATGAGTTTATGTCTATTGCAAATTTTTCAAATCCGAATAATCCATTTCGAGATATTGGCATTAGAAAACGAAATCACTTAATGTTTATTTTACTAAAAGATCTTGGTATTAGAAGAGGTGAGTTACTATCAATCAAAATAGATTGTATTGATATAGCAACAGCTAGACCTTCAATTCTTATTAAAAGAACACATGATGACAAATATGATACAAGGAGGAATCAGGCTGTAGCTAAGACAAAAGAGCGTAGATTACCTATTTCAAATCATATAGCTCAGCTTATAGATGATTATATTATGAATTATCGCTCTAAAATCCCTTATGCCAATAAGCATCCTTATCTATTTGTAACTCATCGTAAAGGAAAAACATTAGGCCACCCTATTAGTACAAGTTCTTTTGACAATGTTATTGTACCGACAATGAAAAAAGTAAATCAAAAATTTTCTATTATTCATCCTCATATATTTCGCCATGAATGGAATCTAGAATTTTCAAGAAAAATAGATAAAAATAATGCTGAATTAAAACATAATATTTCTCATAAAGACTTTATTTCCCCTGAAAAAGAAATCAAAATGAGGCAACACCTGATGGGACATACATCAGAAAGATCGGCACATGTTTATAACCAACGTTATATTCGCGAAAAAGCTGATAAAATTTTATTAGAGATACAGAAAGATTTCCAAGAAAAGGTCAATAATTATGAGTAAAAATAAATTTCCAAGAAAATCAAGAGATGGATATGAATTTTATGAGCATGAAAATTCCTGGCATATCAGTAAAGACATTATAATTAACTTTTCTCAAATTGTATTAGATATAGATAAGAAAACACTAAATGGTTTTAAGAAAACATTGGCTATATATGCTGAAAAATACTCTAGTTATCATACCATTAATATGTATAAGAGATTTAAAGAGCTAGTAATAGATACTAATTTAAAAGTAATTGATGTCCCAGCGATATTAAATTGGAAAGCTATCTTAGGAAAAAAGAATGAATGGTATTTAGGCGCATTAAAAGGATTTTTACTCTCTTGGTATGAATATGGATATGATGGGATTGATAAATCTGTAGTCTCCTTACTTGAAAGTTTTACCTTAAGTGGAAATGATAAAGGAATATCAGTATTAACAAGGTGCCCTTACACTGGCGCATTTACTCAAAATGAAATTTTAGCTTTAATGTTTGAGCTGTCTAGGCTCTGGAAAGAAGATCTTATTTCATTTGAAACATATGCCTATATTCATTTATTACAAGCTACTGCAAGACGACCAATACAAATACGTCATTTGAAATTTGAAGATCTAAGAAAGGAAATATCAGAAGGTACTTGGAATTATTATCTATATATACCTAGTGCTAAAAAAAGAGGTGCTCTATTTAGAGAGAGTTTTAAAAAACTGGCTATAACAGAGGATTTATACCTAATTTTGTTGAATTTTATAGAGCAACAATATAATAAATTACTAAAAATTATAGATGAGAAATTTATTGTTAATCACAAAATGAAATTACCCATGTTCATAGATTGGAAATGTCTATTAGGAAATATAGAAAATAAGAAGTTTGATTTATCTTTATTAGATAAAGATATTTTCCATTATTCCTCTTCCGAATTAGAATTTCGTGTATTGCGTAAATTCTGTATCCTACAAAAAGCTATTTCAGAGCGAACTGGTGAAATTATTCATGTTAGTGCTAGAAGGTTTCGTTATACCCGAGGAACAAATTTGGGACGAAAAGGTGTCGGTGCTCATATCATTGCAGAACTTTTAGACCATTCTGATACACAAAATGTCAAAGTTTATACTGAAAATACAGCAGATACCGTTCAATACATCGATCGTACTATAGGGAAAGATATGGGAAAGTTAGCCCAAGCGTTCGCAGGAAAAATTATAGAGAATTTATATGAGAGTGAAAGAGGACATGACCCTCAATCATTTATAACCAATAATGGTTCAGATACAATTGGAGCATGTGGTACAAATAAATTTTGTATAAGTAGCTATGAGAATTGCTATTTATGCCCGAAATTTAGACCATTACTTAATGGCCCACATCAAGAAATTTTAGATAAACTCTATAAGGAGAAGGAAGAGCGCTTTAAAAAAACTAAGAATATAGATTATGCTTCTTCTAAAGATCGTATTATTTTGGCTGTCGAATATGTAGTTCAAGCTTGTAATGAGATGAAAAGAGTTAGGGGGAAACATTAATATGAATAATCCAATTTTTACTCCAATACATAATAATCCTGAATTAAATTTAGCCCAATTTATTGATTTTTGTAAAAATAGACTTACTGCCTTTGGGAATGACTGCTGGGAAAATAATCAATGGAAGGCAAAGTTTGGTATATATTCGGTTCAAGTTCGTTTTTCTACAGATAGAATTAAGTCGACAGCCTATAAATATGAGCCATTATCAGAGCCATTTATTGATTTCGCAAAGGCATATATTCTTTATACATATTCTCTACAACCAATTAGACAATTAGCAAGACACATTGAAGCATTACGTTTAGTTGAAATGGCTCTTTACAATGTAAAATCTAGTGCAGACATATTACTCTTAGATTATTTAGTCATTAGAGAAGTTGAGTCTTTAGCTATGAAAAAATATGAAAAAGGCTCAGACTCAATTAATAAATTGGGATATCAACTTGAAAAATTATTCGATTTTTGTCGAATAAATTATATTACTCCTAATTTACCCATATGGAACAATCCTTATAAGCGCCCGAGAGACTTAACTATACTGCTTGATGAAAAGGGAAAAGAATATCGCTCTCAAAAAATGCCAACAGATGAGGAGATGATGTTGGTAGCAAAATTGTTTCATGATGCCCCTAATTTGGACAAGGAAACAGAATACTATACAGCTATTATGGCATTACTTATGGTTGCACCATCTCGTTGTTCAGAGTTAATATCTCTTTCTATTAATTGTTTAGAATGGGAAGAAGATAGCCTAGGAAATAAACAATTGGGTATTCGCTGGATACCGGCTAAAAATGGCAAGGAGGGGTTAAAATGGGTTCCTAGTAGTATGCAAGGTGTCATTGTAGAAGCTGTTAAACGTTTAACGGATATTAGTTACCTTGCTAGGAAAGCTGCAAGGTTTGCTGAGGAGAATCCTAATAAGTTGATGTTTTTGGATACCAACATCCAGTCAGACTCTTCTTTATTAATGAAATCTTTAACTGAGATTGAAATAGGTAATATCTTAGGAATTGATGGAAGAAATGGAATTAATACTAAATGGTTTAAAAAGCTAATGAATGAAAATAATGGAATTATAACTTATGATACCCTAGGGAGGTTTTTATATAGAAAATATACTTCAAAATTTAATTTTTGGCCATACGCAGATAAAAATAAAAAGGTTAAAGTCTCCGAAACATTATTACTATTTAGGGAAAACGAGTTTCATGATGATTTTTCACCTAAAAATTTTTCCTTTATTTTACCGACTGTTAATCAAATTAATGATAGATTCTGCTATTCAGAGACCAGACCTAAAACATCATTATGGGAAAAACATTGCATAGGAACATCAAAAGGTGAATTCATCAAATTACCATCACATAATGCAAGACATTGGCTAAGTACAAAAGCGGAAAGAGGAGGTATGGATGAACTAACTTTAGCTAATTGGGCAGGAAGAGCAAGAGTTGCTGATAATAAATTTTATGACCATAGAACAGAAAAGGAAAAAAGTGAAGAGGCTAGAGATTTACTAATTTCGGAAGATATTTCAATTTTAGATAAAATTCATTTAAAACTTCCTATTACCTATGAAGATTTAGGAAAAGATAGAGTTGGAGTTGCGATCATAACAGAAATAGGTGTTTGCGAGCATGATTATGCAATGTCTCCATGCTCACGTCATGGTGAATGTGAAACATGTAAAGAACTTGTTTGTATAAAAGGTCTAGAATCATCTTTAGAAATCTTAAAAGAGAGAGAACAACTACTTATGGAACAATTCACTAGAGCTAAAAAACATCATAAAATGGGGGATTTTGGAGCTGATAGATGGATAAGTAATTTAGGGTGGCGACTAACACATATAAGAACAAAAATTAAGTTTTTAGAAAATAATGATATCCCGAATGGGGCATTATTGAGAATGCCTGACGAGTATGATCCATCACCAGTGAAATTATCTTTGCTAGAAAAAGGAATGGATGTGGATATTCAAAAAGAAGAAACAGCCAAATTAGATGATGATTTATATAGATTGATGGAGTTTTAATATGCCGAAGATTCTTATTACAGAAGAAAATTTAGAAGAAATTTTATTACTCATTAATACGTGGGATAGTAAATTAACATGGGACTTACTTTGCCATAAAGTTGCAGAATTATTAAATGTTAGAAGTATTGAGAGACAATCTTTGGCAAATTATCCAGACATTCAAAAAGCATTTAGTAAACGAAAACAAAAAATAAAAGAACAGGAAGCTGCTATTCCTGAAAAAAATGTAACTATAGATTATCTAAAAAAGCAGGTAAATAATTTAAAGGCTCAAGTTCAACGCTTAGAGGAGATTAATGATAGATATAAAAAAACATTTATTATATGGCAATATAATGCTTATATGAAAGGTATGACAGAGAATGATTTGAATAAGCCATTAGTAGCAGTAAATAGACAATAAATTATTATGATTAGCCACCATTTAAGGTGGCTAATGATTAGGAGTATCTTGCTAAATATTTAAGGACAACGATAGTACCGTTTACCATCAATAACAAGCGTATTTGGGTTTACTAATTTTGCATTGAGTGTTTCTTGAGTAATATTGTTCGTAGAATCAGGATCGACATCTTGTGAAGTCACTTCTACTTGTGCATTAAAAGTATTCTCTGTTAATGAATTAAATTTAATCACTTTATAGCTCGACCAAGTAAGTAGTTCTAAATGGTTTTGCTGTGGGGTAATAATCCATATCACTTGCTCAAAATTTCCCGAACTTGGGTTGCAATATTGATAAGATGATTTTTTCTTGTTTACCCATTTACCTGCAAAACCATCAGGGATAGTTGGTGCTACCTGCTGATTTTGTTGTGGTTTGAGTATAGTACCTAAATCTAAATTAGCACAAGCAGATAACATACTGCTAACAGCCAATACAGATATCAATTTAAAATGTTTTTTCATATAAAGTCCTTAATCTGATAATATAAGAGTTTTTATTTTCTCGAAAATTCTTTGCGATTAAATTCTGAGATGTGTCCACAACAGGTACATTTTAAAAGATATCTATAATAATTAGTTGTACCGACCTTATTACTATATTCTTCACGCAAACCATTACCATGTTTTATAGACCAATTTTCATAATGTGATTTTGAACCAGTATTTTTACTATCTAAAACGATAGCCTTTTCACAATAACAAACAGGGCAGAAATATCTGCGAGAGCATAAATGAATACCAATTATGCAAAATATAATAGAAAAACCGAGTACATAAAAAACATTGCCATCGAATAATTGGAAGAAAAAGTTATCATTACTAGCGAATAAGGCACTAAATCCAGCAACTGCTCCAATAAAGAAGAAAGCAATTCCGATACATACTCTAAAATGTCTATTTTTACTATTTTCCTGACGTAAAGATTTTAGTTTTTCATCTACTTTAGGAAGATATTGCTCTAATGTTCCTGTGGTGTTATGAGAGAACTTAAGAAATTTAGCTATAATAGGTATATGAGTTAAGTTAAATTTTGTAAAGATAAAAACTAATATCTTCAGTAGAATTATAATAGCTTTTGAAAGCCCTTCCCGTAATTGTTTTAGTTCTTTAATTAGTTGATTCATAAAAACCTCATTACTTAATAATATTCAATTATTATGTGTACTCTTTATCTACTTTTGTAAATCTGAGCCTACTTTCCTCATAGAGAATCAGTCATTAAATGAATCATTCCCATAGTCTTTAATCGTTTTCTCATACCCTAAACTTTTACAAGTTGGCAATTTATTAAAAAAGGTAACGTTTGTACTTGAATCAGCAGAACCACTCTCGGAATTTTCTATCATATACAGAGAAGAACTGTCCTTAGTTGTCAATTTATAGAATGGGAGAGTTCTTCTATAATCAGAACAATGTTGTTTTAACTGAGAGATTTTGATGTCATTAGGATTCAAGTTGAAGATTTTATAGAAATTTGAGTGAGAAAAATTAACGACGGATCTAAATGATAGGCTTACATCTTTCACCTTGTTATTCACTACTTCTACACTAGGGCGTACGACATTTGTAAAGTTCCAAGATAAGGCTGGATCGTAATAATTAAATGTAGTCTCATTTACAAGACTTGATGAAAACTTAAATACTTGGTGTGTACCATCTTCATCAACGAAGATAGTAAGATTCTGTCTCAAGAGAGGTAATACCGTAGCTGCATTATCTGTAATGGCATATTGCTCATAAAATGTGAGAGGTGGCATCTGATTATTAGATGTCGCAAGGTTTGTTGCAAGAGATTGAAGCTCTGCACAAGATGTTAGAGCAAGGGTAAATGGTAATAAAATAAGATGCTTTTTCATGTTTAAAACCCTAAAGTTTGTTGAATGTCAAGTTAAAATATGGGAGAATTCAATAATCAATTCTATTGAATTATGCTCATATAATGTAGCCACTTGTAGTAGTTATTCATTACCACTACAAGTGTGTATCACCAACAATCAATAACTAAAAAACATGGATATCAACGAGAAAATTCGTAAGCTACGAGAAAGTAACTCGTGGTCACAAGAGCAAATGGCTGAGAAGCTAAATATGTCTTTAAATGGCTATGCCAAGATTGAACGAGGTGAGAGTAAAATCTACCTAGAGAAACTTGAGCAAATAGCCCAAGTGTTTGATATTGATATTGTTGAACTTATGCAATCTGATGGTAAAAATATCTGTTTTCAAATTGAATCACCCTTAGGCTCTGTATATCAAGGTGGTGGAGAGACTCAGTTACTTATTGAGATTGAACGCTTAAAGCTAGCACTTTCTCATGCAAATGAAAAGGAATGTCTATTGAATAGGTTGCTTGAGCAGAAGGATAGTGAAATTAAGGCCTTGAAAGATTTAATCAAAACGGTTCTTCCTGTAGAAGATCAGACTTGATCTGACAATTCACTCTAAAAAGTGAGAGTTTCCCGTTTAGAATATGAGTGTCCAAATTCAATCTAAACAAAAAAGGAAACTCTCATGTTTTATTACTTACAATCCCCTTATTAAACACAAGACCGGTTTATTAAATTTAGCAGAAGAACTGGGCAATATCTCTCAAGCCTGTAAGGTGATGGGGATGAGTCCAGATACATTCTATCGCTATCAACAAGCGGTTGAGCAAGGTGGGGTGGATGCCTTACTTAATCAAAATCGGCGTATTCCTAATCTAAAAAATCGTGTGGATGAGGCAACAGAGCAAGCTGTTGTGAAGTTTGCATTCGATAATCCGGCATTTGGGCAGGTACGAGTCAGTAACGAACTCCGTAAACAAGGTATTTTTATTTCAGCAGGTGGTGTGCGTTCTATTTAGCTACGCCATAATCTCGCTAACTTTAAACAGCGTTTAAAGGCGTTAGAAAAAGCAGTGGCTGAGAAAGGCATAATTCTGAGTGAAAACCAAGTTCAAGCCTTGGAGCGTAAAAAAGAAGACGATGTGGCTTGTGGCGAAATTGAAACGGCTCATCCGGGCTATCTAGGTTCACAAGATACCTTCTATGTGGGGAATCTTAAGGGGGTTGGACGCATTTATCAACAGACCTTTATTGATACTTATAGTAAAGTCGCATTTGCAAAACTGTATACGATGAAGACAGTAATTAGTGCAGCAGATATGCTCAATGATAAAGTCCTACCGTTCTTTGAGTCCTAAGGATTACCGATGTGGCGTATTCTTACCGACCGAGGCAGTGAGTACTGTGGCAAGGTGGAAAATCACGATTATGAGCTTTATTTAGCGATAAATGACATAGAGCATACGAAAACGAAAGTGAAGCATCCCCAGACGAATGGTATCTGCGAACGCTTCCATAAGACGATTTTACAAGAGTTTTACCAAGTCGTATTTAGGAAGACAATTTATATGGATTTAGCGACATTACAAGCGGATTTAGATGAATGGTTAATGTATTATAATCATCATCGAACTCATCAAGGAAAAATGTGCTGCGGCAGAACACCAATGGACACATTACTTGATGGAAAACGGATTTGGGCGGAAAAGCATTTAAGCTCAAATTAATCTGACAGACACTATAATTTTAAACGGGAACTGTCAGATTAGGTTTGATCTTCTACAGTTTATATATGTTTTGAAACTAAGCTAAAGAGATTTTGTCTCAATATATTTTCAGTTTCTAAAATATTCATCCTCCACATATCTGCCAATATTGCAATGGCAATATTAGCATTCCAAGGGAATAAAGCTTGTGTTTTAAAATTCCCAAAAGGTCCATCAGTTTCAATTAATATTTTTTCTATTGGCATAAGTTGAGCTAAACCATATCCCTTTTTACTACTCAACATTGCAGGTCCAACCGAGAAATAACAGCCTATTTCAACTGCTCGCTTTAACTGCTGTTTGGTACCCGAAAACCAATGAAGAATTGGTAAATTGTCATTTATTTGACTCAATTCATCTAGTACAGCACTAGCACTCATTCTAGAGTGTATGCTTAATATTTTACCACCAGCTTTTGCTGAGCTTCTTAAAATATGACGAAAAACCTTTAATTGGGTTTCCCAATATGGCTTAAACTCTCTTCCACCATCTAAGCCAATTTCACCCACATAGCGAGTTTGGTTTAACAAAGCATCAAACAATTCTAATTCTTGCCAACGTTCGTGAGCTAATTGGGGATGTAATCCCAAAGCGGTACGAATACGAGAACAATCTTTTGCTAATAAACTTGTGCCATACCACGCTTTTGGTGTAGTTGTAACAGATAAGACATACAGATTCTCATCTTGACATCGTTCCACTACATATTGTGGATTGGAATATAAATCCAAATGACAATGCATATCCATCATAATATTTGGTTCGCTATTAAAAGTTGTTCTACTTCGTTCAATCCATCCACAAAAACATTTGCAAACTGATTTAATTGTTGAATAGGTAATCGGCCACTTTGTAAAACCCATTGATTTATATTGCGATCATTTTTTTGATGAATAGCTCTTATTAAAGCAAACAAATCATCTTTTCTATCCTGATTTATTAAAATTTGCCGAATATCATTAAATTCATATTGAGCATCATTGGTAATCCCAGCATAATGCAATGAGGCTCTACGAATCAAACAGGGAACGCAAACCCCACATTGTTGGTTTTTGCGTTTCCAATGGCTACACGACACGGTATCAGGGATAATTTGTCGCAATAATGGTAAATTTTTACATTCTGCTATCATTTGACCTTTCGTTTTAAATTGATAAGGATTTTTTAAAGTAAAAGGAATGTTGACCGCAGTGAATAATTTTTGTATTTCTTGAATAAAATAAGGATGCGTGGTACGGGTACTCAAAGTACCAACTCTGAGTGAGGTTAAAGGGGCATTGATTGAAATAACCCCATTTTCAGGTACGAAAATATCAATCTCTTTTTGAATAACTTCCTGTAATGCATAAGCTGATACAACTGCAAATGCCAAGAAATTTAAACTTCTGGTTCGCATTGTAATTTCAGTTGCCCCGCCATTGTTTAAATGTGGCTGTGCAATTGCATTAAATTGGGAAAATTGATTGGCATAACGACTTTGGTTAAATTTTTCAACAATCATTTGCTGGCGTGATTTATCGCCTTTATAAGAATGACTAACCAATACAGGTGAATAACCCTGTTCTAATAAATCAATCGCCCCAATCGCTGAATCCAAACCACCAGAAAATAAGCAAACGCAGCCTTTATTTCTCAGATCCACCAATTTAGCTCTGCTATTTAATTTATGGGGCTGCGGTGGTAATTTCCCTCCTGCCTGAAAATTAAATTGCCAAATATCACCACTTAGAAAATGTAAAATTTGCTCTAAATGAGTTTTGTTTGCTTGCCAAATATCAGGCTGGCACAAAGGTAAAGTAATGGATAAAGAACGACACCAACCATTTGCAGTATCTTTTCGCAAAACAAAAGTATCTGCTGCCGTAACTGCCAAAGCAATCGTCAAAAAATCCATTACGACATCACTGGGCTCAATACTCAATCTTTTTACTTCATCCAAAACCTTATTACCAATGTTAGCAATTTGTAGTTTTTTGTTGCCTACTCCATACAAATGAACAGGTATTACACCGTTTGGTAGATTTTTTAATTGTTCAATGTCGTGATGAAAAACCAATTGGGTCATCAGTAATCCTCCCATTCTTCCCAAATTTCCAAAATAGCTTGATTTTGAATTTCTTGCATTTGTTCAGTTGTTAGCTGGCAAATATCATCAGTAAACTTAGGGGCAAGCGTAATATCCACCACTTCACGAATGAGTTGTCGTAAAGCATTTTCCACTTCGGCAATTTGCACAGGATTATCGCCTTTCTTCCACGCTTTACCAGCATCGTGTGCAATTTGTAGGAAAATACTTTCAGTTAAATAACAAATCATCATTTTACCGATGACTTCAATGGTAACGCTATTTTCATCAAATGTTGTCATTCCTTCCAATGCTTCTGATAAAGCAATATTCATTGCATAACGAATTTTGTCTGAATCTCCGTGATGACCCGCCAAAAGTTCGGTAATTTGGTTGATGACTGCATCGCAAGGCTGACCATTTAAACTGTGTAAATTAACCAAATATTGTTGCTGCTGGCTACCTGAAAAAATACCAAATAAGCCAGCACCGGCTTGGGTGATTTTTCCTGATTTTTGTACAGCAATATGCTTACCGCCACTGGCTTTTCGGGCATAATGACCGAGTGCTTTACGCACTTCCTCACGCCCACCACCTCTCACAGCCCTACCGATTGCTTGACGCAATCCTTTTGTTCTTTGTGGGTCTGGTGTCTGTGGTTGTGTTTGACTACCATCAACCCAAGCAGGTAATAGAGGGGAGCGACCATTTGGTCCTACGCTAGATTGTGAAGTGCCCATTGATTACTCCTTATACCAAGTTTCGCTTGTTAATCTTGTTTTAAGCCACGGATAATTAATACCTTTCTTTTTTAATTCAACAATAAAACGATTTAAAATTTTTGCACCGTCTTCTGAATTTTCCGCTAGCAAACAAGCTCCCATAAAACCATTTGGGCTTTTATCCCAATTATCCACTTTTCTTAATTGTTCAATTAAAGTTTCCATAACAGAGATTTGTTCATCCATTGTTAATCCCTGAATAACATTTTGGGTGTTTTGTGAACCTGTTCTTGCTGTGGTTGTAAGTAAAATACTTAAAGCATCTTGTGCTTTTTGAGAAAGTTGGGCGGTATAAGTATTTAATGGTATGGTTTCTCTGGATAAATAAATCGCCGCTCGCAAATCAACATCGGATAATTTTGGCTCTAATTTTACCCATTCTTTGATAAATTCTTGAATAGATTTATTTTCAGAGAGTGTTGATAAATTTTGCTCATGGTTATTTTCCAGCTCTTTTAATAATTCAAGTTTACCCTCTTTTTCATTGATAAGCTGATAAAATTTTATTACTACATCAGAATCCACACATCGCTCAAAAATCACCAACTTGGTAATAACTGGTTCGTTTAGTGGAATTTGACGCTTGTCTGCGATTTTGGTGCGCATTTTAATGGTATTTAAAATGCGTTTTACAATTCGGGGATTACCGTGAATATTAGGGGAATTTGCCAATAAAGGGGATATTCTATTTGCTCGTTCAAAATCTGCCAATAGAGCTTGGTTATTTTGCTCTCCAATCATGTGGGTTACCTCTTCTGGCTTTAAAGATTGATTTTTCCAAGATTGTTGCAAATGAGCTTCTAAAAATCGGCGTAAGTTTTCTAATTTTTCGGTAGATAATTTTTGATGAATGGCGTATAGCATATACAAATATGCGCGAATTTCAAGAACACCAGCTTTAGGTACACGAATAGGAATTTGAATGAGTTTATCCAAATAATCAATTTGATGACGATATGACAAATCTTTATAATGTTCGGCAACAGAATGGCGAATCATTTCCTCATCAGCGGCTATGATAAAAGCAGTACGATTTAAGAATAAAAATAAACGAATCGCCTCCAATGTTTGAATAGCATTAGCAGGCAGGCAACGGTCAAGATTATCAATCACAATAACTAGCTTTTTGCCTAAATCCTGTAATATTTCGCCATATTCTTTTCTAAATGCATCAATTTGCTGTGGTGGTGTTTGTTTTTCTTTGGATTTAATCAGATTTCTGCCTGAATCAACAATTTCTTTTCCTACCTCCACAACTTGTTTGCTTTCTGCTTCATCCTGAATACCATCCAATGAATTTTGGGCTGTTTCAAATGTTCTGGAAATTAAACCAAAAGTTGGTATTCCTGCTACTAAAGCAGCCCCGTCAGCCATTAAACCAAACAAACGCAATCCATCAATTCTTGCAAATAAATTTTTAGATTTTTTCCAAATGGTTTCGTCATCTTTGGCAGCCTGAATCAAATGACTAGCAATCACTTCTAAAAGTGCTGCCCTGGCATCGTCGAATCCTTGATAAAGCCAAGCATCAAATTTAATCACAATCCACTCATCGGGCTTGATTTGTTGCTCAATTAAATTTAACAAAGAGGACTTACCTGCTCCCCAGTTACCAAAAATACCTATTGAAACTGGTAACATAGCCTCAGTTTCCAATATTTCAGTAACAATTTGGGATACCTCACCAAAATTAAGATAGTCTTCTTTAGACTCAGTATCTGACCACATTAAATCACCCTGATTTATAAAAATATAGACCTTTATAATACTAACACATTTTTGAAGCTCCCGATAACCTGAGTATCTCCCCGATGGCGCGAGTGTCCCACTCGTGCCAAAACAAGCGGTTGATTTACCGCTAAAATTTGCAAAATATTCAATATAATTAATCGCTTGTAAGTAGCACCAGTTAGTGCGAATACAATTAAACTATAAATTATTCATCTTCCTGATCTGTAGTATCAGGAAATCTATCAAACACTTTCAAAATAACACCGCCAAGAAAACCATAACCAATCCCTTCTAAAGCAAAATCTAAGATAGAGTCAATATTTATAGATAAATTCATAGCTAATTCTATTGCTAAATTAGCTGAAAAAACTGATATATAAACGAGAAAACATAAATAAATAAATCTTTTCATTTTACTTCCTTGTTTCTTTTGAACGTTCAATTACTTCGTCTTCTGAAAATTTAGATGATATCGTAGACAAAATTTGTTTATTTATAGAATTTAGCTTGTTATTAGATAACATATCAGTAATTAGCCCGACTACTTCATTTTATTTACTCTCCATAGTCTTGTTCATAGAACCCTCTACTTCATTCAGTACTTTTGGTATTTTCTCACTAAAAATAGCATTTGTTGTAGGTTTAATAAAATTATGAATATAAGGGTTGCTAGCGTGAACGCTATTGCCATCTAAGTTACAGAACATATTTTTAATACCTATTCTGACTTCTATATAATATCAATCTACAGCCTTTTCTTTGAGAACAAGAACATATAATAATGAAGTAAGGAAAATCAATGCCATAATTTTTACTGAAAAAACAAAAGTCTCCTGGTAGTTAATTGTCAACTTAAAATCTATATTTTTTATCTTTAAAAAAGATAAAAACAATATAAAATCAAAAAATACACTCAATGCAAATGTCATAAAAAAACCTAATACAGATGGGATTAAAATAGTAAAAAAGCTTTTCATCATTTTTCCTCCTCGCTACTTTTATTAAGGCTATCAAAAGTATTTGATATTTTTTGATTTGACCATTCTCCCCAAGCAGCATTAATGGTAGGTCTAATAAGATTATTCCCATAGCTACCTAATTTAGATTAAGTAGCACTAGCTATAGATGCTAGTGCTATCGAAGACTAAAATTTAGCTAAGAATAAAATAAATTGCATATATTATTAATTTTCAATATGAACTATAAAATTTTTATTTTTTGAACAAAATTCTAGAAACTCAATACATAAACTCCTATCCTCAGATAAAGAGATTACTCCAAATCCAAGATCTTCATGTGGATATATCGCAATATTTAATTTAGGTGAAATGAAAAAACAGATATTCCCTAGCACTGCATTGCAACCCATAACTAGCTTTGCCAAACAAGGAAAAAGTTTTTTATCCAAAGATATAGTCAAACAATCTGCTGGTAACGGAATATCCCCATATAAATAATCCTCAAACACCTCTGTGGATTCTTGTATAAGATTATATTTTTTAGCTCTCCTCAATAGATTGAAATAATACTCCCCCTCATTTTTAAAATCATATTCTTTAGAATATTTTAATGAACTTACAGCAATAAATTCATTTAAACCATCTTTAAAAAAATCATAGGCAAGATTTAAGGCTTCTTTTATTAAAGTTAAATTATGAGCATTTTGGGACTCAAAATACCCAACCCATAGACTACTCGAACTAAAACCTGAAAAATTAAATCTATCTAATGAAACACTCTTATTTATCATCTTTTTTAATGATTTTTCCATCTGAATCTCCTATAGTAATTTTCTTAGAGGCTGTTGGTTCTTTTCCGTTTAAACCAACTTTCCACTCACCAGCTTTATCTGAATGTCTCGTGTTACTTTTCGACCAAATTTCTCCAGTGTGTTTATTTACATAAACAGCATTACCTTTGCTATCTCTTTTTCGTTCAAAATCTTCAGCATGGGTTGTAGGAGTGCGAACAATATCTCCTATTGAAGAAGAATTTACTTTTTGTTTTGGTTTAGATAAATATTCAATAGGTTTTGCCAATGTTGTTTTCTTTGCAAAAGAAGCAATTTGGGGTGAAATCTTTATCCCTTTATTTTCTCTATCTTCAACAAAGTTATTTACTAAAAAAACAATCGCTTTTTCTAATGGGGTTCTTGCTCCATTAATAAAATCTATTTCTTTTGCATTTTCTGAAATAACAAATTCGATAAATCTCTCTTGGGTAGCGTTTGATAATGTCGATAACTGAGAATTAAAGAAACCAACTAATTCCAATGCCCTTTGATTAGCTTCCTCATCATTTTTCTCCACTCCATATCGACACCATGCAGATTGGCAATTTTCTTGAATATCTTGTAGTTGCTTATCACTTAGTTCTTTATACTTACGGAAAACTTCTTCAAGAGAACTCCCTTCTTTTTCAGCTTTCTCTAAATCTTTGAAAAGATCTGACACTTGAGAATCTAAAAAAGCATTATTCTCCACCGCATTCTCTGCCACCGTCATTCCAACACTTGCATTTGCTAGTGTTTCAGCGCCATTGCCTGTACTTACTGCGCCACTTGCAATCCCAGCTAGTAATTTTGCTGAAGCCAATAGGTTAGCTTTTTCTTCTGTGGTTAAATCCGACGCAGCTTTGCCGTATACCGCCTGTGCTAGTACCGCAGCTCCCAGTTCTCCCTATGGTGCGAGCGTCCTCGCCCGTACCAACCGAGCGGTGGATTTGCCAATAAAATTTGCAAAATACCTAACATAATTCACCGCTTGTAACTTATATTAAATAGCACTAGCGTGGACGCTAGCGCTATCGGAGGAATACGCAAGCTATTTATTATTAACATCTTTAGATTTAGTTGCCTTTCCCAGCCACAATCCTAATATAACAACTAGAAAGGAAGGAAAAATCGGGTCTAGAAAATGATCTATTGTCCAAAGGGAGTTTGTATCTTGCTCAAAAATCAATAAGACAAGAAATTCTAAAAATAAAAAATTCAGATATGAAACAATATAAGCTAGAGTAATGTAAAGTTTTTTCATTTTTTATCCCCCTCATTTCCTGATTTTTCTCCTGATACTTTTTCTATTCTATTTTCAACATACCCTGAAGCAATATTAGATATAATTTGCTTGAATATTCCGTCTTTTCCAGCCATATCCACCAAAGATCCAATAAGCTCTCCAGAACCTACAGATGCTACGTTTGCTATTTGCTCTGTTGCAATTTCTTTATTTGATTTGTTTTCATTTACTGCAGTAACCCCTTTGTAAATCGCATTAACCGATAATTGCTGATCCCAACTTCTGCCTGCTAATCCCAAACCTAAGATATAATTCATCATCGTTCCTTCAGGCGTAGCTTCTCCATTATACAAGTCATATCCAGTGGAAACAGTTCCAACTAAAATTCCTTCTGTAGTTTTAGGATATTTTGCCGCAAATGCTCCCAATGTATTAGCTGCGGTTTGGGCGGTTGATGAAGTGACTTTTGCCGCTTTTTCTACATATTGAATACCTTTTATAACTACACTATTTCCTCCTGTTCCTACAACAGAAAGCCCTGTTGCAAGTGAATCACTCAAACGCCCCTCAACACTTCCTGAATAGTTATATACTTGTTTAGCTTTTGACTTCAGTTCTGAGTAATCTGGTTTTATTTGTGGAGAAGATACTGGTGTTTCCAATAATTTTAATTGCATTGGAACATTGCCATATTCTCTTACCCATTTGAATAATACTTCTCTATCTCTTTGCGATAAGCTGTCTGGATTAGTCTGATAAGCATTTAATAACCTGTCGGAAGCTTTGTCTTTTTCCAGTAAATATTGCGCTCTAAAAGCTTCTTCAGGTGTTAATACTTTTTTCTTCATTAATCTATCTAATTCAGCGTATTCAGCTTGAGATAAGAAGTTATTCTCCACCGCCCTATTCGCTGTCTCAGCCCCAAACACCGTATCTGCTGTTGTACCGCCTACAAGGTTGCCTGATACCGCTCCTGCAAGTTGCCCCGCAACTTTCAATAGGTTTCGTTCTTCTTCTGTCAGCTCGCTCGGTTGTTTGTTGAAAACAGTTTCTGCTAACAACATCGCACTGCCTTCGCCCACTAAGCCTGCCACTGCACCTGCAGTTGCACTGCTGCCCGATACTTGGGCTTCAAGTGCTGATAAAGCAGCGTGTGCCAGTAGGTTGGCAGTTTTGCTGTCTTTTGTCAGCTCGTGGATTTGGGCATTGAGCTCCGGAGAAAGCGCTGCAACCGCAGCTTGTCCGGCACTGCCTCCGCCTAAAATCGTACCAAGCGTAGCAACCGCTGCATCCACTTTACGTTTGTTTGAACCACCTTCACTCCAGCTTTCTTGTTGCGCTTTGGCTTCAAGGTAAGCGGTGCGTTTTTCATCAATTTTTGCAAGATTTTTCTCTTTTTCTGCCGCTTGTAACTCAGTTTCCGCCCGTTTTACCACTTCTGCCGCTTCTTGCGCTTTTTGGCTGGCGTAAACATTTGCTGCCCCCGCCATTTGCCCCACCGATTGGCTTACCGTTTGTTGCTCTTTCAATACCTGATTGATATCTTTCGGTTGTTCAACTGCTCGGTGGGCTTGGCTTAACTCCGTATTAATCCCCAACGCTTTCGCTGTGGTTTGCGTTGGCGTGCTGTCTTTGTTCAGCGTGATTTTCCCTTCCGTCAGCATCGCTTTGGTTGTGCTATTGTCATTACCTTGGCTGTGCATCGGCATTCCTGCGCTGCCGCTCACTCCATTTGATTGTGAATATCCGCCCGATAGTGAACCACTTGTCGCTTGGTGTTGGCTGTGGTTCTGTATATCACTAAAGATAATAGCGTTAGTCGTCAGCTCGCTGTTATCAGGATTGGTTGAAGCGATTGCTCCGCCTTTTAGCTCAACCTTATCAGCCGTAATGTGATAGCCGCCTGATTTCGCAAATAAACCGCTTTGCTCCGCCACACCACCGGCATTCGATTTACCACCGGAAAGGTTGGCATTCCCGCTAAATTCCCAACTGCTACCAAAACCAAACTCCACTTTGGTGTTTAGCCCACCTTGAGTGCTTTTCGATTGATGGCTGTCTTGTAAGCTCTCAATATGCAGCTTACCTTTAATATCGGCGTGAATGCTATTCGCGTGGGCGGTTGCCCCTTTCATTGTCACATCACCACCACTATTTAGCGTGAAGGTCTCGCTGTCTATATGGCTGTTGTGGTATGTCGTGCTTTCTGAGGTTTGCTTACCTTTTTGGAAACCCTCTTTGGCATAGAACGACCAGCCGGTTTTCGCCCCCACACTTAATGCCGTGCCGACTTCCGTACCATAGCTTTGGTTCTTATGACGTTGATAGCCCGTACTTTCTCCGGCAAGTAGCTCAACACCTTCCCTGCCTGATAGCGTCACACTGCTGTTTGCCAGCCGTTTGCCTTGCTCGTCTTTTGAAGTGAAGTCCGTTTGGATGGCGCTTAATTTACCACTGCGGGCTTCAATATGGATATGCTGTGCATTCACTTGGTTGCCTAAGCTTTCAGACACTCGGTTTTCACCACTTTGGCGAGAGTGTGCTAAGCCTGTCCCCGTTTCTACTCGGAATAATACCGAGTTATCTTTGTGATTTAAGGCGTTATTTACGGTGTTGTTTAAAATATAACCCTGTGCCGCTAAACCCAGCACTTGTGCTGCCTTCACTCGGTCTGAGGCCTCTTTGTCTTTCAATGTGCTTTCCACTGACTGTACTAAGTCAATAATCGGTGAAATCACCCGCGTAAACTGACCAAATTTTAAATCACTGCTGTGATGATGGTTATTCGCCGTATTGTGTGCCGTGTCGAATGTCACTTTCTCCGCACTTAACTCTATGCGATTTTTTGCTAAAATTTGACCGCTTGTAGCGTGGAAATCTTTGCCTGCATAAATTTCAACATCATCTTTTAGGCTAGCTATCATACTGCCTTGATGCGAAACCGCATGACCATTTTGACTATTCAACTGACGGTTATAACCGGAAAAACGCTCTGTTTCTGAAATCACCGCTTCGCCAAAACCATGGCTTTTGCCTGCTTCATCTTGCCCTTGTGTGGTTTTAGCTGTCGTAATGTTCACATTATTCCCTGAGGATAATTTTACCTTACCATCGCTAACCAACTGCGTGCCGGCTAAAGTGATATCCCCTTTTTCCGCAATCACTGTCGTTGCGCCACCAAAAGAAAGCACCCCCTCTTGCTCTTGAACTAGCTCTCCATCACCTTTTTCTTTGCCGGAGTAAACTCCCCGATGGCGCGAGTGTCCCACTCGTGCCAAAACAAGCGGTTGATTTACCGCTAAAATTTGCAAAATCCTCAACATAATTAACCGTTTGAAGCAGATAAGCATTGACACTCGTCAGAGACGAGCGCCATCGGGGGATTGTTCTTGGATTTGTGCGGTTTGGTTTATCATTTTTTCTTATAAATACTTGTACAATATTCAAACGCTTCCATTACTGCCTTACCAAGTTCTTCATCAGATAAACCAACAGGATATTCAAACTCTATTCCTTTTCCTGATTTGTCTCTTACAGTACCATATGATCTTAATCCATCTTGATGATATGGGGTAACATATAGAATATTGTTATAGATTTGTACACTGAGATACAAACTATCTTTACATATATCTCTATGATTTTTATACCCATAGGTTTTAATAATTTGTTCATCTATTTTTTTTTCAAAAGAAGTAAATAACTCACCATTCTCCCAATAATACATAAATTCTTTTTCAGGAATCTCTCTACTTTTTTCTAATTCTAAAAAAATAGCTTTACCTAACTCTTCAAAACATACTTCTCTATCCAAAAATATTGGTTGTCTATTTATATCAGCAAGCCTTACCCTTCCAATTAAATAGCTTTGAATAGAAATATATTTACTTGTTACATCTAAAAAAACGTGTTTTTTCATAATCATTTAACCTCTTTAACAATAATTTTAACACCCTGTGATCTTGCATAATCAATTGATTTATTAATTGCTTCCATTTGTTGTTTAGTAGTTGAGTAAGGTATTGCCAAATACATTTCTCTAGATGATATATCTCTACTAGTTATAAATTCCTTCCCTCTACCGTCTCCTTTAAAATTAACCATATCATCAACATACCTATTCAACTGATAAGTAATCCGTTTTGGATCTTGATAGGTTTTTGAACCTACCGTATCCATCGTTTTTGCACTAATCGCTGTTCCATCGGGAAGTAATCTATCAAATGTTTTGAAATTAGGTTTTATTTCGTTAAGATCTAGAGTTCCTTCAGGTAAGATTTTTTGTAAATATTCTTCCCAAGTCTTTCCTTGTTTTTGAATACCTTTTCCCCATTCAATATTGACTTCTTTATTTGATAATACGCCCTCTTTAAGTGCTAATTTACCAACATTTCTTATACCTGAATGAGCTAATCCAGCAATACCTGAAAGAGCACTAATTGCTGTCAATTCATTTGATAAATAAACTTTCATCCGAATTAAATCGGCTTCATCTCGATAACCTGCCGCTTCTAATTCATCGGCTTGTTTTAATTCCGCACGAGTATTTTCTGAGATAGTATCAATCGGTGATAAAACCGCCTTTTTAATTTCACCGCCTATTTGTCTTAATTGCTCTTTAGCCGTTTCATCTCCTTTTAAAGCATCCACAGTAATTTGTCTCAAGATAGCCGCATTTTCTACAGGCTCTTTTACAGAAATTTCCATTAATGCCTGTTTTGCAATATTTTCCATTCTTTGACTTTGCATTTCACTGTGAAGCCCAGAAACTTCTCGGAATTTGGCATCTACCCAGTGATCAAAATTTTCTCGAGGGCTATATCCTTTGAAGCTAGAATGTGCGGAAGAAAGCGTAACAAGCTCTTTTGCACATTCAGCCGTCATTTTATTGCGACAAGCTTCATCTAATCTCTTATTTCTTTCTCGATCTAACGCTCCTAATTCGTTAATTCTTGCTTGTAATGCGGAACAATCTCCCCCTTGAGCTAAGCATTGATCACGCTCTTTACTTAAACGAGCTAATTCCTCAGCTTCGTGTCTGAATAAATAGTTATTCTCCACCGCCCTATTCGCTGTCTCACTCCCAAACACCATATCCGCCGTTGTGCCTCCACTGGCTTGTCCAGCCACCGCTCCCGCAAGTTGTCCTGCGACTTTGAGTAGGTTTTTCTCTTCCGCAGTAAGTTCATTCGGCTGTTTGTTGAACACCGTTTCAGCCAGTAGCATTGCCGTGGCTTCGCCTGCCGCACCGGCTATCGCTCCTGCTGTGGCACTTGTTCCACTCACTTTGGCTTCTAATGCTGATAAAGCGGCGTGTGCCAGTAGGTTGGCAGTTTTGCTGTCTTTTGTCAGCTCGTGGATTTGGGCATTGAGCTCCGGAGAAAGCGCTGCAACCGCAGCTTGTCCGGCACTGCCTCCGCCTAAAATCGTACCAAGCGTAGCAACCGCTGCATCCACTTTGCGTTTGTTTGAACCACCTTCACTCCAGCTTTCTTGTTGCGCTTTGGCTTCAAGGTAAGCGGTGCGTTTTTCATCAATTTTTGCAAGATTTTTCTCTTTTTCTGCCGCTTGTAACTCAGTTTCCGCCCGTTTTACCACTTCTGCCGCTTCTTGCGCTTTTTGGCTGGCGTAAACATTTGCTGCCCCCGCCATTTGCCCCACCGATTGGCTTACCGTTTGTTGCTCTTTCAATACCTGATTGATATCTTTCGGTTGTTCAACTGCTCGGTGGGCTTGGCTTAACTCCGTATTAATCCCCAACGCTTTCGCTGTGGTTTGCGTTGGCGTGCTGTCTTTGTTCAGCGTGATTTTCCCTTCCGTCAGCATCGCTTTGGTTGTGCTATTGTCATTACCTTGGCTGTGCATCGGCATTCCTGCGCTGCCGCTCACTCCATTTGATTGTGAATATCCGCCCGATAGTGAACCACTTGTCGCTTGGTGTTGGCTGTGGTTCTGTATATCACTAAAGGTAATAGCGTTAGTCGTCAGCTCGCTGTTATCAGGATTGGTTGAAGCGATTGCTCCTGCGTTTAATTCGACTTCATCGGCAGTAATGTGATAGCCGCCTGATTGGGCAAATAAACCGCTTTGCTTCGTCACACCACCGGCATTCGATTTACCACCGGAAAGGTTGGCATTCCCGCTAAATTCCCAACTGCTACCAAAACCAAACTCCACTTTGGTGTTTAGCCCACCTTGAGTGCTTTTCGAGTGATGGCTGTCTTGTAAGCTCTCAATATGCAGCTTACCGTCAATATCGGCGTGAATGCTATTCGCGTGGGCGGTTGTCCCTTTCATTGTCACATCACCACCACTATTTAGCCTGAAGGTCTCGCTGTCTATATGGCTGTTGTGGTATGTCGTGCTTTCTGAGGTTTGCTTACCTTTTTGGAAACCCTCTTTGGCATAGAACGACCAGCCGGTTTTCGCCCCCACACTTAATGCCGTGCCGACTTCCGTACCATAGCTTTGGTTCTTATGACGTTGATAGCCCGTACTTTCTCCGGCAAGTAGCTCAACACCTTCCCTGCCTGATAGCGTCACACTGCTGTTTGCCAGCCGTTTGCCTTGCTCGTCTTTTGAAGTGAAGTCCGTTTGGATGGCGCTTAATTTACCACTGCGGGCTTCAATATGGATATGCTGTGCATTCACTTGGTTGCCTAAGCTTTCAGACACTCGGTTTTCACCACTTTGGCGAGAGTGTGCTAAGCCTGTCCCCGTTTCTACTCGGAATAATACCGAGTTATCTTTGTGATTTAAGGCGTTATTTACGGTGTTGTTTAAAATATAACCCTGTGCCGCTAAACCCAGCACTTGTGCTGCCTTCACTCGGTCTGAGGCCTCTTTGTCTTTCAATGTGCTTTCCACTGACTGTACTAAGTCAATAATCGGTGAAATCACCCGCGTAAACTGACCAAATTTTAAATCACTGCTGTGATGATGGTTATTCGCCGTATTGTGTGCCGTGTCGAATGTCACTTTCTCCGCACTTAACGCTATGCGATTTTTTGCTAAAATTTGACCGCTTGTCGAGTGGAAATCTTTGCCTGCATAAATTTCAACATCATCTTTTAGGCTAGCTATCATACTGCCTTGATGCGAAACCGCATGACCATTTTGACTATTCAACTGACGGTTATAACCGGAAAAACGCTCTGTTTCTGAAATCACCGCTTCGCCAAAACCATGGCTTTTGCCTGCTTCATCTTGCCTTTGTGTGGTTTTAGCTGTCGTAATGTTCACATTATTCCCTGCGGATAATTTTACCTTACCATCGCTAACCAACTGCGTGCCGGCTAAAGTGATATCCCCTTTTTCCGCAACCACTGTCGTTGCACCACCAAAGGAAAGTACACCCTCTTGCTCTTGAACTAGCTCTCCATCACCTTTTTCCCCCGATGGCGCGAGTGTCTCATTCGTGCCAAAACAAGCGGTTGATTTATCACTAAAATTTGCAAAATACTTAACATAATTAACCGCTTGTAACAGATAAGAATTGGCACCTCGTCAGGAGACGAGCGCCATCGGGGTTTCCAGTCGTATATGTATTGGAATTGCAAAAATCTATATACAGGCTAAGAATACTTCTCTAATAATTCAATAACTGCTTTAAATTCAGGTTTATTTCCATTATATTTTTTCATACCTTCTATCAATTCAAACTGACCATTGAAATAATGAACATTTCCTCCCTTTTTCAACATCAACTCGATTAGTTCCAATTCTTTTGGAACCGCTCCAATCATAGATAATGGAATAACTTGATCTTTATTTTCAATATTAGGATCTGCCCCTGCATTTAATAATGCAATTACCGCATCAACATTCCTTGACCTCATTGCATAATGTAATGGCGTCATTCCATAGCAATCTTGGGCATTGACATCAAGCCCCTTACTAATTAAATGCTCAATCATTTTTCTGGAAGGTTCTTCAGATTAAAATCCTAATAACGATTTATGCAACCAACTCCATCCTTCTTTAGGTGAAATTTCCAAATAATTTCTTTCTCCTGTTCGGAATAGCTCTTCTAATAACTCAAAATCATCTGTAGCAATTGCTTCCAGAATATTAACTCCCAATGTAGTGTATTTATCCATTTACTTATTCCTTCTCTCAAATTTTTTCATATCACGAAATAATAGGTTCAATATTATCCCTTCCGGGCATCTCATTCTTATGACTTCTATTTTCTGACATATTTTCCAGCCTAAAATTATCCGGTCTCGCATTGACATAATCATTAAATTGATTTTGACTCCAATTTAATTCTTTTGTTTTAGCCTAAAAATACTAATGGGAGGATTTTTATCTACAACTTGAGCCAAATAACCATCCCCTAAAAAAAACACATTTTTTGATAACGCAGAGATGTCATCTATATTATCTAATGCTAACAATAATTTAGTTTTAAAAAAAGGAATCCCTTTTGTGTCAGAAAGTATACAAACATCCTCATTAAGTTCTTTTTTACTTATAAGCTTAAGAAAAGAAAAGAAATCTATGCTCTCAACAATATTCATATCATTCTCTATGCTGCCATATTTAAACGGATATTTATTAAATTCATTCAAAACTAATTCTTCCTCTTCTAGGGAAAGAAGGGTAAAGTATTCAGATAATACTTCTCTACATTCATCAAATAATGTTGGCATACAGTTTTCTCTTTATCTATTTAAATGTTTAAGGTAACGATTAAAATCATCTTTATTACCTTCGAATGGAATTACTTCTTTGACTGCTTTAGCTCCTTTGCCATTGGTATAATCAAAAATGTTTATATGCATTCCGATTTCTGGGTCATAATCTAATCGCCAACCTTTTTTCCCATCTGAAGATATACGACCAACAACTTTTCCATATCCATCACTAATTTCTAAATTTCCAATTAAAGGCATAGCGTCATAACCTAAGCTACCTAATTTTTCTATTGCTAAATTTCTAGCACTATCCCATCCTCCTTGCTTAGGCAGAATAATTTCACTTCCTCGGTGATCGAGTGTTTCAAAACGATTTTTATCTTTTTGAATAACGGTTACAAAATTACCACTATGATCGTTAAACTGATAAGCTTTATACCCATCTATATTGGCAATCTGTTTTGCACCATCCGGTAAAGCATACCAACAATCATTATGCACCCATACCCCTTCATTATCGGCTTTTGCTCCTTTAATAAAGTAAGTGTGGTCTTTATCCACCGTCATATTATAGGCTTTAAGTTCTTCTGCTTTTTGCGTCACGTTCGACACCGTCTGCCACTCGCCGTTTGCTGATAACAAACGATAACCTTTTTGCAGATACTGAGCATCAACCCATTGGGCTTTTGCTATCTCTCCTTTGTAGTGATGTCCCTCTGAAGAGATTGGGGCGATACCTGATAACACTTGTGCAAAGAACGGGTGAATTTTATTTGACACAATAGTTTGGTATTTTCCTCTATTATCTATAACTTCTACATACACCGTATAATCATACGGATTGCTGTAGTGAGCTTGAACTTTCTGATAGGTGGTTATACCGGTTATTTCATTTTTCGCCAGTACCTTATCGCCCACTTTAATTGATGAAATCGGTCGATAGCCTTTATCTGTTTTAACTTCCATATCGCCATGGAATGAACAAGTTGCAAATTTAGGTCTATCTATATTCAGTGCTTTTACATTTTTCGCTGCTGATTTAATACCTTTATTCACTGCTGATACACCAACCTTAGCCACTCCCGCACCACCAGCGACAATACCGGCAATATCAGTCAATAAACGACCGGTTTCCAGCCCCGCATTAAATGAACCTGAAGCACCAGCTTTTTCATATTCAGATTGTAATTTTTCAATCCGTTCAACATAAGACTGTTTCGTTGCCTCTGCCCATTTATTAAAGGCATCATCTTGGGTAATCATCACTTTGATGGCTTCAAGTGTTTCTATCGGGCTCAATGCCATATTTATAACATCTGATACGCCCTCCACAATCGCTACCGGTATACCCGAAGCTAAACCACTGACAAAAGAAGTATCTTGCCCTAAATCGACAGCCGTCCAATAGGCATTGATTTTAAATTCACAATAGCCGCTTCCATCACACGCTTTCAGCTCTTTCGCTCGCTGTGCCTTTTGCCAATCTGAAAGATAATTGCTTTCTACCGCATTTTCAGCCACCGTCATTCCAACACTTGCATTCGCTAAAGTTTCAGCTCCATTGCCTGTATTTACTGCGCCACTTGCAATCCCCGCCAGTAATTTTGCTGAAGCCAATAGGTTAGCTTTTTCTTCTGTGGTTAAATCCGACGCAACTTTACCATATACCGACTGTGCTAATACTGTTGCACCAACTTCTCCAACACCCGCTGCTACTGCTCCTACTTTGGCATTGCCGCCTGCCAGTTCAGCTTCTACCGCTCCCCATAGAATATGCAGCGGTATATTAAGGGCTTTAAGGTTTTCATTATCCGTAATATCTTTAATGATCTCATTAATGTAAGGCGATGCTGCGCCCGCGGCAATCGCTTCCGCCGGCTTGCCTGCCACCGCAAGGCTTAATGCTGCCGCAACTGCATTAACTTGACGTTTTTTATCCCCCCCGGTTTCCCAGCGAGCCGCTTCTCGTTCAAGCATTTGTGCCTCGTGATATTTCACTTGAGCTGTGACAATATCTCCTGCTTGCTCCGCTTCTTTAGCAGATTTCCGTGCTTTTTCTTCCGCTTGTTTTATCTCCTCACGCTGTTTATCCGCATAACTTATTAC
The DNA here is from genome assembly GCF_013377995.1 of Mannheimia pernigra. NCBI lineage: Bacteria > Pseudomonadati > Pseudomonadota > Gammaproteobacteria > Pasteurellales > Pasteurellaceae > Mannheimia > Mannheimia pernigra. The sequence goes on along the minus strand of NZ_CP055305.1, from coordinate 807,468 downwards.
CGCACCGGAAACCTGTCCGGCAGATTGTGATAAGATTTGTTGCTCTTTCAACACCTGATTGATATCTTTCGGCTGTTCAACTGCTCGGTGGGCTTGGCTTAACTCCGTGTTAATCCCCAACGCTTTCGCTGTGGTTTGCGTTGGCGTGCTGTCTTTGTTCAGCGTGATTTTCCCTTCCGTCAGCGTCGCTTTGGTTGTGCTATTGTCATTACCTTGGCTGTGCATCGGCATTCCAGGGCTGCCACTCACTCCATTTGATTGTGAATATCCGCCCGATAGTGAACCACTTGTCGCTTGGTGTTGGCTGTGGTTCTGTATATCACTAAAGGTAATAGCGTTAGTCGTCAGCTCGCTGTTATCAGGATTGGTTGAAGCGATTGCTCCTGCGTTTAATTCGACTTCATCGGCAGTAATGTGATAGCCGCCTGATTGGGCAAATAAACCGCTTTGCTTCGTCACACCACCGGCATTCGATTTACCACCGGAAAGGTTGGCATTCCCGCTAAATTCCCAACTGCTACCAAAACCAAACTCCACTTTGGTGTTTAGCCCACCTTGAGTGCTTTTCGAGTGATGGCTGTCTTGTAAGCTCTCAATATGCAGCTTACCGTCAATATCGGCGTGAATGCTATTCGCGTGGGCGGTTGTCCCTTTCATTGTCACATCACCACCACTATTTAGCCTGAAGGTCTCGCTGTCTATATGGCTGTTGTGGTATGTCGTGCTTTCTGAGGTTTGCTTACCTTTTTGGAAACCCTCTTTGGCATAGAACGACCAGCCGGTTTTCGCCCCCACACTTAATGCCGTGCCGACTTCCGTACCATAGCTTTGGTTCTTATGACGTTGATAGCCCGTACTTTCTCCGGCAAGTAGCTCAACACCTTCCCTGCCTGATAGCGTCACACTGCTGTTTGCCAGCCGTTTGCCTTGCTCGTCTTTTGAAGTGAAGTCCGTTTGGATGGCGCTTAATTTACCACTGCGGGCTTCAATATGGATATGCTGTGCATTCACTTGGTTGCCTAAGCTTTCAGACACTCGGTTTTCACCACTTTGGCGAGAGTGTGCTAAGCCTGTCCCCGTTTCTACTCGGAATAATACCGAGTTATCTTTGTGATTTAAGGCGTTATTTACGGTGTTGTTTAAAATATAACCCTGTGCCGCTAAACCCAGCACTTGTGCTGCCTTCACTCGGTCTGAGGCCTCTTTGTCTTTCAATGTGCTTTCCACTGACTGTACTAAGTCAATAATCGGTGAAATCACCCGCGTAAACTGACCAAATTTTAAATCACTGCTGTGATGATGGTTATTCGCCGTATTGTGTGCCGTGTCGAATGTCACTTTCTCCGCACTTAACGCTATGCGATTTTTTGCTAAAATTTGACCGCTTGTCGAGTGGAAATCTTTGCCTGCATAAATTTCAACATCATCTTTTAGGCTAGCTATCATACTGCCTTGATGCGAAACCGCATGACCATTTTGACTATTCAACTGACGGTTATAACCGGAAAAACGCTCTGTTTCTGAAATCACCGCTTCGCCAAAACCATGGCTTTTGCCTGCTTCATCTTGCCTTTGTGTGGTTTTAGCTGTCGTAATGTTCACATTATTCCCTGCGGATAATTTTACCTTACCATCGCTAACCAACTGCGTGCCGGCTAAAGTGATATCCCCTTTTTCCGCAACCACTGTCGTTGCACCACCAAAGGAAAGTACACCCGCTTGCTCTTGAACTAGCTCCCCATCACCTTTTTCTTTGCCGGAGTAAACCCCAACAATGTCTGTCAGGCGGCGAGAAGAATCAATATCTACCCCTTTTTGTTTAAGTTTACCGCTTTGTGATTGTTCTGTGGTGGCTACATCAAAATGCACGTTCTCTTTTGCCCAAAATGTGCCATCGCCCTTCGCTGAAATATGCGCACCTTGACTTACGATACTGCCTTTATTCGCATGAATAGCAAGGTTACCGCCAGCATTCATTTCAACCACATTGGCTTTTTCTGTCTGGTTAAAACGCTCTTCTTGCTTTTTATTGGCGGTAAAATATGATCCTACGCCATTGAGAAGTTGCTGTGAGGTTTTATCAATCGCCTCTCCGGTAGTCACAACCTTACCAACAATACCTTTGGCTGAGCCTTGGCTGGATTGCTCGCCATAGTAGTCTTTTAATTTTGCTACCGGATTGTAAACCACGCCTATTCCAAATCCGGCAGATTTAGAAGAGTGGCTTTCTTGGTTATCCTGTTTATCTATTTCTGCATTGAGATAAACATGCTGACCTTCAATCACGATATCTTTTTTAGCATCAAATTGAGCCGCATTAGCAGTTACATCACCTTGGGTTGAAACCACAGTAATATTGCTATTCTCCGCATTTAATTGTGTACCAATATGGCTTATTTGGCGCTCTGTATTCGCATCTTTCTGTTTGTTTTTACCCACACCTATACGCGCAGTACCACTAGAGAGGCTTGCTGTTAAGCCTGCTTTTTTCAATTCTGTATAATTACGTTCACTATGCGTATTTTGTGCGGTATTTAATTCCACCCCATTTTTACCTTCAAGGTAAATATGCTCAACCCCCTTAACTACTGAGCCTTCATCAGTTATCTTATTACCTGCATAAAACGTAATATTTTGTCCCTGCAATGAATTAACAACCGCGACATCAGTTTGGTGCTCATGCTCAGAAAGTCTACTGCTTTTAGAAAATAATCCTTTTGAGGTTGATTTAACCGATGTTGCTAATGACTCTTTTGCACGCCCTGATTCTAAAGTGATATTACCTTTCTGAGAGATAACCGAAACATCGCCATCACCTCTTACATCAACTTGACGGAGCGTTACACCATCAACACCAAATAATTTCACTCCATCTTTGCCCGAAAGACGTGTACCGACCTCTGCTTCTTGAGCTAAACGGTAGTAGTTATCTGCGTTACCATTGTAATGCTCTCTGTTTTGAGTTTTTAAGGTGGTAATTTGTAAGCTCTTGTCTGCACTGGCGTTTAAGGCACCTTGGCTTTCAATATTAGCGGCTTTTATCGTAAGGTTATCGTCACTATGTAAAGTTAAACGTCCACCTTCACCGGTAACTTTGACCGAAGCGAGTTGGTCTAACACCGTGCGGGCAAAATTGCCGTCTGCACTTTGACTTGATGAGAGGGTAGAGCTGATTTCGAGATTTTTGCCTGCATAAAGGGATAAATCTTTCACCGCTTCAATCTTACCGCCTAAGTTGATGAGGTTTTGCTTAGCCGATAAATCCACCGTATCACCCAAAATCGTGCCTCGATTTTCCAGTTGATTTGAGTGAATTCGGGTTAAATCCCGTCCTGCAATCACGCCACTATTTTGGAGATTATCAACATTACCGATAATTTGATTGGCTGAAATCACTGCACCTCGGGAAGTAATGTCACTATTACGAGCAACCAAATACACTTGTGGCACAAGGGCTGTTACTTTTCGCCCATCAGTCAGTGTGATTTCTTTATTCACTAACCACACCATATCTGTTGTCAATTCGGACATCTGTTTTGCGGTTAAACCAACCCCAACAGCAAGGTTAAATTGTTTAGCGTATTTCACTCCGTTATTCATTAAGGCTTTGTATTGCTCTAAATCGTTGTTATAGCCTTGAATAAAACGGCGACCAGTCAGTTGGTTAATTTGTTCGTTAATTACCCCCCGATGGCGCGAGTGTTTCACTCGTGCCAAAACAAGCGGTTGATTTACCGCCAGAATTTGCAAAATACTCAACATAATTAACCGCTTGTAATAGATAAGTATTGACACTCGTCAGAGATGAGCGCCATCGGGGGCTGTTTTGACTAACCCAGGAACTACAACGAATTGTTGAGTAGTTTTGTTGAAAATAACCTTGAGGGTGATGTTTGTTTTTTACACACCATCTTGCTTAATATTTCTCACAAATTTTCTATAAAGAAAAATAAAAATGTCAAATAAAATTTCAATAAAAACAACAAAAAGCGGTGATGCTATTGAAAGAATAAACATTCTAAATATCATTTCAGTATCTAAAAAACCTTTTTCAACATATACATATATACCCAAAATCAATGCAAAACCATTTAAATTTACTAAACAGATAGCAAGCCAAATAATAAAGTTGCGAATATATCTATTTTTCACTCTCATTATCTCTCCCTTTGAATTCTACATTAGGTAAATAATTATTGAGAGCTTCATAAGCTAAAGAGCCTACAATAGATCCTGAGACCTGAGGAGCATTACTTAATTTTGGCTGATAAGACACACCTAAATACCCCGTATCTTTCCACTCATATTTTTTATAATTTGGATTGATAATTGGATTTAGTTTATTAACAACTCTGTCAGTTACTTTGTATCCAACTGCTGAAGCACCTCCTGAAGATAGAGCAGAAAGAGCAGGGTTATCATTATTATTTATTTGAGATGAATAATACCCTCCTAGTATATTTGCATTTACTGTCTGAGAAAAACTACCATTAGTTGTAGATTTAGCAATAATACCAGTCATTATTAAATCGGACATTTTTATATCATCTGATAAAACATATTGCCCTCCTGCATTGATTGCCATAGCTGCTGAAGTAGATAATGCTGCTGATTTAGAATTGTCAGTTAATAAACCTCTTCCTCCTATCAAGAGAAACGGCCAATTTGTAGGATCTGCTCCATAATAAATAACTCTATCCATTGTGGAGACATTATTATTCAGATATGACAAATCATTATTATTTAAGTAGCTAACTATTTTTATTGTTTCATTATCTTGTAACGGTATGTTTAAATAAATTCTACCTGTCGTATCATCTTTTACTCTGGCAACATTTGTATGAGCATCTATTATTTCCTCAATACCAGCACACCTAATACCACCCTCTGAGCATTTACGTCTTAACTCTTGACTTCTTTTATTGCTAATATCTAGGTATTTTTGTACGACATGCGAACAATCTTGGTTGTTTTTCCTACACTCAACTAGCTCTTTTTCAAATTTAAGGGCTTCATTAGAGGTTAGATAGTTATTCTCCACCGCATTTTTCCCAATTCCCTGCCCTGTTTTCACTGCTTGAACTGTGGACAGCGAACTGCCTGAGCTTGCCGATAACCCACCAGCCAACCCAGCCGCTACTTGGCTCAGCTCCGACACCGTCCGTTTCTCCGCCTCCGTCAGGTTTTCAGGCTCTTTGCCGAAGAGATTTTTAGCGATAATATTTGCACCCACTTCGCCTGTTACCGCTGCAACTGCTCCTGTGCCAGCCTTACCGCCTTGTGTGTAAGCCTCCACCGCTCCCCAAAGGGCGTGGGCAACCAAGTTAGTCGCTTCGTTGCCTTCGGTTGCTTTTTTGATTTCTGTATTGATGTAAGGCGAGATTGCCCCTGCCACTACGCCTGCGGTTGGGCTTCCTCCTAAAGCTAACCCTACCGCATAGGTTATCGCATCCACCCCTTGTCGGTAAGCTCCACCTGTTTCCCATTTCTCCGCTTCTTGTTCTAGCTCTTGGGCTTTGGTTGTATTGCCTGCGGCTTTCGCCTGTTCAGCCTCTGCTCGTTTGCTTTCAGCATGAGTGGCAACTTTTTCATTGATGGTTGCCATGGTGATGGCTTGGAGCTCAGCCATAGCTTTGGCTTGATAATTCAACTCGTTTTGTAACTTGGTTTTATCAAAGTTGTTACACCCAAAAGCAAAAACTAGATTTACCGCTAAAATTTGCAAAATATTCAGCATAATTAACCGCTTGTAACTTATATTAAATAGCACTAGTGTGGACGATAGCACTATCAGGGTTAGTAAAACGTAACCCAACAAGTATTTATTCATTACGTTGGGTTTTCGCAGGCTCAACCCAACCTACGAGCTAGTTGTGAGCGTGCCGGCATAGTACTAGCATGGACGCTAGTGCTATCGGGAGAAATTTTTCTATTGTCATAGATTATGATTGATATATATTAAATCTTAATATATGTACCTCTACCATTTTTTTATCTAAAAAGCCATAATCATATAGCTCTTCTAGCTCAATAAAGAATAATGAATCAACTCCTCCTTTATCAATATCTAAAATTCCTGTTATTTTATATTGATAACCCGATATATGTTCTATTGTTCTATTTACACTACTTGATAAGTAAATTTCAAAATCACAAAAAGGAGTTATCTCAACAAAAATAATATCTCCTTCCTTAGCTTTTAATCCTTTACTGGAAAAACAAATGATCTCTACATTGTTCACTTCAATAATAACATCGTAATCATTATTTTCTTTAATAATCACTTCGTAATTCATAATAATCTCACTTTACAGGATTAATCAACTTAAGATTTTTATCATTATTTATCATTTTCCAAAAGTCTTTTCCACTTTCGATATGATATGTGGTAATTTCATTTTTATTGTTTGTCCCAACAAATGCGAACTTGGAGTCTCCTTTTTTAGTATTGCCTATATATAATACATAGCCATATCTATTTTCTCCTTTATATTCATAAGATACTTTATAACCATTTTTAATTACCGTCTTTGCTCCTTCTAAATACTCCTCAGGAGAAGAATATAACTTTCCAAATTCTGCATGATGTTTATTAAAATGATCATTTAATTTCTTGCTGTCAGCAAAATTATTAGGTAAATATCCTATATTTGATTTTTTTAACCTTATAAGCTTATTAGCGATCTCACCAGTTAAAATCACAGTTGGAGCTTGTATTGCTTTCCCTTGAGATTGTAAATATCCCATCAATTCACCAGCCTCTGCCGGATTAGTCTCTAATGCTGAATTGATACGGGCATTTAACTCTTCAAGAGAAATCACTACTTTCTGAACAGTTTCCTTTAGATTACTCAAGGCATCGGCAATCGTTACCATTGTTTCGTCAAAGTGTTGAATTGCCTCTATTGTGCCTTTCACTCCTTCAACTAAGGCTTTTGCTTCACCTCGTTTCGTCCCATCATAATAGGCTTCTGCTTTTTCTTCATCGCCCTTAAACATTGCCTTTGCTATAGATTCAATACTTTGTTTTCTATCATCTGAAGGATGAATATCACCAAAAGTATTATTCTCGACCGCATTTTTCCCAATCCCTTGCCCGGTTTTCACTGCTTGGGCTGTAGATAATGAACTTCCTCCACTTGACGATAATCCACCAGCCAATCCTGCTGCAACTTGGCTTAGTTCCGATACTGTCCGTTTTTCTGCTTCCGTTAGATTTTCAGGAGATTTACCAAACACCTGTTCTGAAATCAGTTTCGCCCCCACTTCGCCCGTCACCGCTGCCGCAGCACCTGTACCGGCTTTACCGCCTTGCGTGTAAGCTTCCACCGCTCCCCATATTGCGTGAGCTATCAAGTTCGCTTGTTCATTGCCCTCTGTTGCCTGTTTGATTTGTGTGTTGATGTACGGAGATGCTGCCCCTGCGATTACCCCTGCTGTTGGGCTGCCGCCTAAGGCTAAGCCGATTGCATTCGTTATCGCATCGACTCCTTGTCGGTAAGCTCCACCGGTTTCCCATTTCTCCGCTTCGTTTTCCAGTATTTTGGCTTTGGCAAGATTGCCTGCGGCTTTGGCTTTTTCTGCCTCTGCTCGTTTACTTTCAGCGTGAGTCGCCACTTTTTCATTGATAGTTGCCAGCGTGATGGTTTGAAACTCTTGTGTCGCTTTAACCTGATAATCCAGCTCTTTTTGCAACTTATCTTTGTCAAAACGGTTTTCAAGTTTACCTGAATGGCTTTCAGCACTATCTGTTGTAATATCGGTTTTTACCTCCTCTTTCATTTGTGCTGCTGTTTTCCCTGTCTTCTCAAGCTGGGCTTGCTCGCCTCGAATTATCAGGTTTTGTGTGTTAATGCCGGATGTTGTTTGGCTTGATTGGCTGTCTTTATCCGAACCGTAACCTACATTCACCCCGGCTTGTAATGACTCTGCACCCGTGGCTAAAACCGGGTTGCCGCTTTCATCTTTGACTGTTTTAGAACTCTGTACTTGTCCTTTATCCCCTAACGGCGTATCAAAATTTGCTGCCACACTCGCACTGACTCCCACGCTACTGCCTTTGTAGTTAGCGTGATTGTCCAAGTTCGTGACATTCAGCGTGCCTGTACTAAAACGATTTTTACCTTCCGCTTCGGCTTTTTCTGTTGATGTCACTAAACCTGCCGTCAGTTCCGTATGGTTTTGGATATCAATATCATACCCCTCATCCCCGGCAAATATCCCTGCCTGCTGACCGACTGTTGCCATATCTGCACTCATTTTCGATTTGCTGTAACTCGCACTGCCTGAAGCCCCATAGCCCACCGTCACTTGTCCGCTGGCACTTTCCTGCTTGCCTTCATACTTCATTGTATCTTGCAGGCTTTGGATATTCAGGTTTTTCGCATTCACTTTGACCGACTTGCCTTTCACCTGTGAGCCGATAATTTTGCCATCGCCTCCGCTTTCAATCGTAGTGCGGCTATCTAGGCTGCCCACTTGGCTACCCACCCACGCTTGGCTTTCGCCATTGCCATAACCTTTCGCCACATTGCCACCTGCCGTGACACCAAACGCAAAACCGCTTGAGCCGTAGCTGATTGCAACACCGGCATTAAAGCCGCTAGATTTGTTTTTACTTCGTTCAAGGTGATTTTCATCCACGGCTAAAATATTCACATCGCCTTCAGCTTTCAGATGTGTACCGCCTTTGCCTGAGACATCGCTACCTGCAATCGTTAAGGTTGAGTTTTTACCGCCGCCTTCGGTTTTGATATTGACCTTACCGCCGGCGTTAATTTGGCTTTTCTCTGCCTTGTTCCCTTCGCTATGTTGGGTTTCGACACTTTTTTGCTCGCCATAGGTTATCGATACGCTCACATCTTGGCTGAGGGCTTGTGCTGGGTTTTGCCCCATGGCTTCGGCTAACTTGCCCACTTGCTCTGCGGTTCGCCACGCCTCAAAACCGGCATTCACCGCCCCTAATGCGTTGATTCGGTCGTTTTTACTGCTACCCACCGATTTTGCAGAATTTACGGTTTTTTCGACCGCTTGTATTGCCTGTACCACAGGAATATTGACCGCAATCGTCACACCTTTCTGCTCCATCGCCCGTTTATAATTACTCTCATAATCTGAACGTGCTGCGGTGATCTCATAAGAAAAATCATTCCTAATTCCTATACTTCATATTTTCCATACAAGTCTTAGTATTATCTCCGTCCTGTGCCATACACCAATATAGTGGAGCTTTAAAGCGATAACCAAGAGCATAATAACACTGACTAATAAGCTGACTTTCTTTTTCTAGATATACTTCAAACTCCTTATATTCCTCAACATTTTTTCTTAGGTTAAGATAATCATTATCAAATTTATTTAATAAATAAAAAAATCTTTCATCAAATGTTCCATGAACTTCATCTTTACATTTTTTCTTATCTGTATATGAAATTTTATTGTTATCTTTAACCCAATAATTGCTTTCATTTGGAGAGCCATTTGCCAAATAACAACCAGATAATAGGAAAGATAGTAAAAGAATTTTATTTTTCATTACTTGCTATCCTTATTTCTATTCAAATTGATACTTTCTGTCTTAGGTCCAATTCCTCCCCATATCTTATAGTGATAATCTTTTATTTCTTTTATTTCTTTTTCTTTATCACCAGTATTTAAGAAATTAATTACTGTTTCATCTTTATAATAAGCAGTATTATGATCCCCAGTTAAAATTCCACCTGGTACTCTTGAAAAATTATCTCCAGTTGTATTAGTGTTACCTATTCCAATACTCCAACTGCCTGGTAAATATGGTAATCCTAGTCCTGTACCAACAATATCTCCCGGTGCTACCGCATATTCGACTTTCCCATCTCTAAATAGAGAGGATGCTTTCTCTGTATAACCTTGATCATATAAACCAAAAGATAATCTACCTCCAATGGTTTTATTTATCATCGGGTAGGATGTACCTACTGTGTTAGCGGTTAATGTCGTATTATTAAATTTCATCCCTTTATAATTTGCCCAGTTCATCGCATTTTTACTGCTTGACACGCCCAAACTGTGTGAGAGATGTTTGAGATCAACTTGATCATTAGGATTATTTCGGTTGTATTCTTCCAATAATCCCCAAACTTTTGCTTGTTCTCTGCTGGCATTTGAAGCTCCGAAGATACTAGGCATATCTAATCCCGCTCTTAGGCGTTCAAACACAGTATAAGTCAGTTCTGATTGAAGTGATGTATAAGGTTTTCTTACCACTAATACATCATTTTCTAAATAATCTTTTCCGCCATACTGAATTGCACCTTGCAAGCGGTCATCATCATTTTTATTCATAATGCCGTGAGCATACATTCTTGCTAATTGCTCTGCTTCTTCTTTTGTTTTGGGTACTTCAAGATTATTGACATCAAGCTCTCTGTATTGAATACATTCAACACTTTCACAATTAGCCGCTCTTTTTTCTTTTACGAAAATATTGTCTTCTTTTTTCTCAATGTTGTAATAAATATCATCACCCGTCTTATGAAGATTTTTCACAAAATCCGTTGCCGTTTTTAAATCCCGCTCGACATCAGCTTTTATTTGTTCAATATCCACTTTATTTACTTCTTGATGAATATTGGTTTTATTAATTTCTTTTACAGCTTCTTCCGCTGTTTTGCCGGTTAATTGCTGTTGAGCTTGTTCATCTCGAATGGTAATGTTTTTCGTATTAATTGAAGCCGTTGTGATACCGCTTTCACTACCTTTATCACTCACTTGCCCTAAGAATGCCGTTGCCAGTTTCGCAACGCCCCAGTTGCCTTGTGAAACAGCTCCGGCAACACCGCTCATCTCTACTTTTGATGAGCCGTCGCTGTGGTTTGTGCCGATTTCTTGAAGTTTAACCCCTGCAATCTCTTTCGGGGCTTCCCCTCCGCTTACGCTAAATCCTCCATTCAAGCCAAAACCTTTTGCCGAATAATCCGAATGATTATAAATATCCTGATAAGTCAGTGTATTCGTAGCAAATTGATTTTTTCCGTTTTGCTCAGCTTGTTCTGTGGAAGTGATTGTTCCACCTTTTAAATCGGTATGGTTACGAATATCGACATCATAGCCCTCATCTCCGGCAAATATCCCTGCTTGCGTTTTTACTCCCGCATAATTTGAGTTAGCTTTCGATTTATTGTAACTACCGCTCGCTGAAAAACCATAGCCTACGGTTACTTGCCCTTGCATACTTTCCTGTTTGCCTTCATATTTCGCTGTATCTTGCAAACTTTGGATATTCAGATTTTCTGCATTAACAGTTACTCTTTTGCCTTGTACCTGTGAACCGATAATATTGGTATCACTTCCGCTTTCTATCGTGGTCGTGCTGTTTTTATCGCCCACTTTACTTGCAACCCAAGCCTGACTTTCGCCGTTACCGTAGCCTTTTGCTACGTTTCCACCTGCGGTTATCCCTGCCGATACCCCATTACCGAATTGAATCGCAACGCCTACATTAAAGCCGCTTGATTTGTTTTTACTGCGTTCAAGATGGTTTTCATCTGCCGCTTCAATACTGACTTTGCCGTCCGCTTTTAAATGCGTACCACCTAAACCAGCAACATCTGAACCTGCAATAGTGATATGCGAATCTTTACCTGCTCCTGTCGTTTGAATATTCACTTTACCTCCTGCATTAATTTGACTTTTTTCCGCCGTATTGCCCTCGCTGTGTTGCGTTTGTACCGATTTTTGCTGTCCGTAAGTAATGCTTATTCCAACCGCTCCTCCTGTAGCAGAGCCGTTAGATAGGGCTTCATTGATTTTCATTATTTGATCCGCCGCTCGCATTGCCTCAAACCCTGTATTTGCTGCCGCCATTGCATTAATACGGTTGTTTTTGCTATCACCAACCGTTTTTGCAGATTTCAGCGTAGAATCAACCGCTTGTATTGCTGAAGCAACTGCACCAGTTAAGGCTATCGTTAATCCTTTCTGCTCCATTGTGTGTTTGTAGTTACTCTCGTAATCTGAACGTGCTGCCGTAATGTTGGCTGATTTGGCGGTAATATCTACATCACCGTCTCGGGAGGTCACGACGCTGCCGGTTTGTTGGTAATGTCCGTCTGTGCGGATTATTGTATCGCCCGATAAACTCCCCACCTGACTGCGTGCCGCACTTTCTTGGATATAGTCTTGTTCAATCTGTTCTTTCTTCTTGCCCACACTAACACCAATTCCACCTGTCCCCATTAAACCGCTTTTCGTTTTAATGTGTTCATCTTCCGCATAATGCGTATTGGTGGCAGAGGTAATATTTACCCCTTCTTTACTATCAATCACTAGCTGTTTATCGGCCACCACCGCAGAGCCGTGAATATCAACTTTGCCAGTTTCCGAGTAGAGCGTGACATGATTGCCGTCTATCTTACTGCCGATATTTTCCGTGGTATCGTGGTAATGACGGCGGGTTTCAGTGGTTTTACTAAACCAACCTTTGGTACTGCCTTTCGAACTGCTGGCTAATTGCTCGGATTGCTCGCCTGATTCAATACGCACATCACCTTTTGAGCCAACAAAGGTTTCACCGCTTTCGCTGCTCACCGTGGCTTGGCGAAGCGTAGTATTTTCTATTCCGACTAGGCGAACACCGTCTTTACCTCTCAGGGTTGAGCCAATTTCACCTTGTTGGTCTAAACGATAGTAGTTATCCGCATTGCCGTTGTAGTGTTCTTTGTTGCTTACGTTCAGCGTAGTAATACTCAACGCCTTATCCGCTATCGCTTTTAAGTTGCCTTGGCTTTCAATATTAGCGGCTTTTATCGTGAGGTTATCGCCACTGTGTAAAATTAAACGTCCACCTTCACCGGTGACTTTGACCGAAGCGAGTTGGTCTAACACCGTGCGGGCAAAATTGCCGTCAGCACTTTGACTTGATGAGAGGGTAGAGCTGATTTCGAGATTTTTGCCTGCATAAAGGGATAAATCTTTCACCGCTTCAATCTTACCACTTAAGTTAACCAGGTTTTGTTTAGCCGATAAATCCACCGTATCACCCAAAATCGTGCCTCGATTTTCCAGTTGATTACTGTGTAAGCGAGTTAAATCTAAGCCGGCAATCACGCCACTATTTTGGAGATTATCAACATTACCGATAATTTGATTGGCTGAAATCACTGCACCTCGGGAAGTAATGTCACTATTGCGGGCAACCAAATACACTTGTGGCACAAGGGCTGTTACTTTTCGTCCATCAGCCAGTGTGATTTCTTTATTGACCAACCACACCATATCTGTTGTCAATTCTGACATCTGTTTCGCCGTTAAACCGACCCCCACAGATAAATTAAACGCTTTGGCATATTTTACGCCACTGTTCATTAACGCTTTGTATTGCTCTAAATCATTGTTATAGCCTTGAATAAAACGGCGACCAGTCAGTTGGTTAATTTGTTCGTTAATTAAACGCTGTTCATAGAAACCATCGCCCAAGCGTTTATGTACATTATCGTGGTTGTGACGGAGCTGTTCAAACATATAGTCTGAACTCAGCCATTGTTTGCGGTCGGTAAATTTAGGATCGGTTTCGACCAGATAACCGTTTGGTGAATCTGGATTGATTTTATAAAGGCTGGCTTGTGGTAAACGAACATCTGGAAGATGAGTTTTTACCATCGGCATAGTCATATTAGAGATATCCTCAGCGCCAAATTTATCAATAGTTGTTTGTAATTTAGCTATGACTTGTCCTGAACTGATAATATTATGGTTATCAATAGTCGGAGTAAACGTAATTTCTGTAGTAGTACCAATAGAAGAGTCTAATGAAGCCTTCCCAATAGAAATCGCATTCGGTTTATCTACATTATTCGACACGACCGATACGGTATCTAGCTGAATATCTTTTACTTTTGTTTTACCATCAACAGCTGCATTAGATGTAATTGGAGTACCAATAGTATTAAGTACGCGATTAAATGAAAAATGTTCAACTGGGTGATCATAAGGTCCATATTCCAATCCATTATGGTGGTAGTGGTAATGACCTTTTCTTCCTTTTTTCTTACGAACACGGTATTCAATTCTATAAGTGCCATTATCTTGACGATTAATTTCACCTATAATATCTTCATTATGCAGTTTTACTCTACCTCCATCTAATGGACTATTTTGACGATTTTTATCAAAAACCGTATCTCCTAGCCAAAGTTGTTTACCTACTAATAAATGACTATATTTATTATGAAGATCTTCCCCATCTAATTCCAATGAACCACCTATAGCGATTTTAGCTGGATCCGTATATTCTAATGTTGTTGTATTCGTTGTTTGATTATAAAACCAAGAATACCAACCAAATCCCTCAATTCTCGTACCATTCTTTAATTGAAAATAAGAATTTGGGTTTCTAGAGCCATTATTAATATTATAATAACCATCTCGTCCTTCTCGATAACGGTTGGAATTCTTGCCTAATGCATGCTCAACAATATTTTCAACTTGAGTATCAATCCCTGTTTTTACATAGAGATCTTGATTTAATAAATGAGTTGTATTGATTTTACCGTCTCCAAAAGCCTCAATAGTTGCACTCCCATTATCTACAAAATCTGCTTTACCTGTTGCGTGATGGTTTTCATCTAATTGTCCACCAATTGAAAGTTTATCTAAGCTAAGAATCAGTGAGTGATCACGGTTAATCAGTTTTTCAACACCAAAATCTAATCTTTCTCTTGCAGCAATCGTACCCGCTTTAGTTTCCCCATCTACCGTTTCAGCTAAATTTTCGACCGTAGAGGAATTAAATGCCACATGATCGCCATAGATTTTTCCTGTACCGATATTGGTTACAGCAATACTATTGATTAAGGTTTTTACCCCGTCAATTAAACCTCGGTTCGTTAAAGCGTTTGAATTAAGCGTTGTCTCATTTGATGAAAGTTCTGAATTGGCGTTATTCACAATGTTATTTGCTGAAATTGTCATTTTATTCGCAATTGTCTGCTCAGTATTATTAGTGAAATTCCCATCTGTTTTAAGAGTGAGATTGCCAGCTTCAAAAGCATTATTTAAAATAAAGCTATCTTTTAAAGTAATATTTAAGTCACCTTTAGTTCTAATATTTCCTTCAGATTCCAAGCTTTTTGCATTTAAATTAACGGTTTTATTACCTTGAATTAGCCCTTTATCATTATTTACTGTTAAATTACCACGATTTAATACATTTACTGTATTAACAGCTAATAATTCCCCTTCCTGATTATCTAAACGATTATTTGAAGTTATAGAGACATTATTCGAACTATAAACGCCCCCCTGTTGGTTATTGAATAATGAGGCTTTTAAAGTAATATCTTTCCCTTGAATACCTTGTGTCGGAGTATTACCTTTTGCTTTTGTGCCTTGGTTATCAAGTTGTTCCGTGCTAAGTGTTAATTTATCTGCATAAATGAGTGAACCATTATGAGATGTCGCACGGTTATTGATTGTTTGTGCATTAATATTTGCACTAGAAGAAGAGAGTTTACCTTCTTGGTTATCAAGTACTTTGGTTGATAAGGTTAACTTACCGTTACTTTGAATAATGCCTTGTTGATTTTGTGAACTCTCTACAGCAGTAATGTTAAGCTCGCTTCCACCATAGAGCTTACCTTGTTGATTAAGCAGAGTGGTTACGCCTTGTAAAACCACACGACCCAATCCAATAATCCCTTTTGCGACATCTTGAGTATTCCGGTTATCAATTAAATTTTGGTTAACATCAATTAAAAGTGAATTATCTGCACGAATAAGACCGTTCTGATTATTCATTTCACCTGAACGAATACTAGCCTGATTTTTAGAGAAGATTAGACCATATTGGTTATCAATCTGTTGTTGAGCAGTATTAATTACTAACTGATTTGATGAGGTGATATTACCTTGTTGGTTGTCCAAGCCTTTGCTCGTCAATGTAAGCTGGTTCTCTGCACCAATTATTCCTTGTCGATTATTTAGTGCTGTTTGTGTAGTAATAGTTAAATTAGCAGATGTAGAAACAATTTGACCTATTTGGTTATTGATTTTATTTGCCTTCAACAAACCATCATTAACCACTAGAATTTCACCTGACTGATTTTGGATATCAGAGACTTGAAGTGTAGCATGATTCAATACTGCAACTCGCCCGTCTTGGTTATCAAGTTGTTTAGCATTCAAGGTTAAATCTGTTACTACAATACCTTGATGCTTATCTGAAAGCGTATTGCGATTATCTAAGGTTTGTAATGTTGTAACCCCTGCTGTTTTTGCACGAATAGCACCCTGTTGATTATTAAGAGTATTAGTGTCTAAGTTCAGTGTACCATTTTGTGCTGAAATAAGACCTTTTACATTATTGAGATCAGATTGGTGACTATTAATAGTCAGTCTTTCCCCGAGGCTAGCAAGTACACCATTTTGGTTCTGAATCCCCTGTTTTACATCAACGTGTGCGGAGTGTTGTGCAATCAATTTACTCCCTTGATTGTTAAGGGTTTGTGCAGTCACATTCACTTGATTACCACTGATTTCACTCTGTTTGTTTGATTTAATGGAATCAGCAACTAAATTGACAATATTCGCAGTAATTAAACCTGTATTCTGTAAGAGTGTATTGGTATTTAAATTAAGCTGTGATTGTGTACGCATTTCACCCTGATTATTAACGAGTGACGTAGTATTTACTGTACTATTTTTTCGTGAAAGAATATTGCCATTATTGTTATTCAGAGAGCCTGTATTTATCGTCAATGCATTCTGAGCGATAATTCCTCTATCACTCTGATTTTCCAATAGTGTATCTTGATTGTTAATTGATTGACTATTGCTATTAAGCGTAATGTTATTTGCAGAGATTAAGCCCTGACTATTTTCAATAACTCCGCTGTTAATAATAATATTTTTAGCAGCAACAATACGTCCTTTTTCATTTTCTAGACTATGATTATTAGTATCAATCTTTAAAGAGCTTTGCTTGCTACCAATAGTTCCACTCGTATTATCTAACGTACTTCCTGCTTTAATATTGCCATCAAACTTCGAAATAATTCGGCTATCTTTATTACTTAATTCTGCTGATGTTGTAATATCCAGATTATCAGCAAAAATTAAACTTTGATTGGTTGAACTCAGTGAGTTTGCAGTTAAGTTTAATCTCTCTGCTTGGAGAGTACCATTTTGCTGATTGAAATTACCTGATAATGTCATATCTGCCTGCTTAGCAGAACGAATGCCCCCTTGATCATTAGTGAGGTTTTTAGCATTTAAAGCCAAATTTTCTTGAGAGTAAATCAAGCCTTGTTGATTATCGATATTTGTAACATTAAGAGTTTGATTCCCTACACTGACAATACGCCCTTGTTGGTTGGTAATATTTGCAGACTGAATATTCAGCTTACCAAGTGCTACAATCCCTTTATCTTGAGTGTCTGTTAACGTCTGCTTATTAGATAGGTTTTGTCCCTGAGTATTAATAGCAACATTTTGATTAGATTGAATTAAACCTTCATCATTAATGACCTCACCAGAATTAATCGAAAGACTATGATTAGATAGCATTACGCCATTTGTCGTATCAATTTGACTTGTTCCAGCATTAACAAATAATTTACCATTTGCCAATAATCGACCTTGTCGATTATCCATTCCCTGGGAATGAATGGTTAAATCACCTTGTGTTTTAAAGGTACCACCTTGGTTTTTAAGTTGATCATTGACCGAGAGTTTCAGCTCATCCGTGCCCGTCTGTTCCCAAACTGCATTTTGTGTATTGAGCGAACCTTGATGAGAAGTGATTTTTTCTGCTTTAAGGTAGCTTTGTTGCGTTTGGAGTTCGGTTGGTGTACTTAATGATAGGGTTTTATCTGCAATCAACGTTGCATTATTCGCTTGAATGTGACCTTGATGAGCGGACACATTCACAGAGTAAGCGTAAGCTTGGCTATTATCAAGATCGATTTCTGAACCTTGAACATTGATCTTACCTGAAGCAATATTTTTTCCCTGTAAGGCTGCTTTTATCGTGGCCGAAACCGTAATATCTTTTCCCTGAGCAGAATGGGGTTCAAGAGAACGCACTTCACCTTGTGCAGTATCTTTGACTTCTACACCAGCTGCAATGAGTGATTGGGTTGAAGCTCTCACTTTAGGTGCTTGATAGGTAATGCTACCTTTAGCGACAGATTCTCCATTCTGGGTAATTTGAGAGGATGCTGTTTTATGGATATTACCATGACGAGCAACAATCGAGCCATCTTGCTTAATATTAGCAGTACTGTTCAGTTTGATATCGCCTTGTTTATTTTCAATCTTGCCTTTGTTTTCAATCCCATTACTTGCAGTTAAAGTCACTGGTTTAGCTGCATTAAGTGTACCGGTATTGACAATTCGCCCTTGGCTATCAATTTGCAGGGTGTCGGCACTCGCACCAATATGCCCCGCATTACGTACACCCACGCCATTTTCCGTGCCGATAAGATGAATTTTGCCCGCATACATACCGCCCAGCTCACCCACGTCAATCGCCCATTGTGGCTTAGCCTCTTCTGCAAGCGGTTGTTTTGTGTGGATAATTTGCAAATTTTTGTCGTTTTCTGACCGCTTGATGGTATTTTTACCCGTGATAACGTTAGTCTCTTTTTTCGACCAAATGCCTGCATTAACCTCGGCTTCTCGGGCGAGAATTTCAGTGTAATCCACACGGCTATTATCCATTCCTTTGCCTGAGACGCTTACCTTGCCTTTTTCCACCACAAAACTTTCAAGGTTGCCACTCACAATCTGTGGCTTGCCAGTGGTAAAGATTGCTCGGTTTGAATGGATAATGCCGCAGCCCTCACAATGTAAGCCTGACGGGTTGGCAATAATCACTTCCGCCTTTTTACCTGCCACTTCCACATAGCCTTTTAACACAGAAGGGTCGGACGAATTCACCTCATTTAAAATCACTTTCGCCTCACCGCGTGCCAGGTAAGGGTTGCCGGTAATATAGCCTGCCAATTGAGTTTGAGTGTGTGTGTGGCTGTTGTTGAGAATCACCCCTCGGGTATCGACATCGAATTTTGAATATTTATTATGCGAAAGCCCTTTATCGTTTGGGGTTTGGATATTGATTTGAGGCAGACCATTTGCGGTTTGCAGAATAATGGGTTGCTCACTTTTAGGGGCGGATTTATCCGCTTGAATAATGAGATTCGCCAGCGCTGAATCTGAAAATGCCACAAAGCCCAAGGCACAAAATAAGCTAAAGACAAGCGGTCGGATATGGGCAAAAAGTTGCAAAAACGTGAAAGGGGATTTTTCAGTTGATTTACCCTCAGACTTTGCGAGTTCAGAGGTCACCACTACGCGTTGTAAGGTTTTGCTGAAAATCACACGAAAGCATTGTTTGTTCATATTCAATTCCTTTATGTTGTAGAAATAGTGGGTAAATCCACCCTACGAGAAACATAAAACCCTATGTCATTAAAAAGGGTAATTTAAATTAAAACCTGCCACGGTATCGGAGGTGCTAAACCCTTCTGGTTTACGCACAGGTTTACCCACAAAAACATCATAAGACATCCCTTTGATATTGCCTCGCAAGCCTAATGCTGACCCCATTAAATGATGCCCCAACTGATTTTTAGTTGACCAACCCATTACCCGCCCGCTGTCTAAAGCAAAATAAAGTTGATGACCTAGGCGATTGACCTGCCACGCTAATTCATTACGCCACAACCAACCGCGTTCGCCTGTAAGGGTTAATTCGCCATCAAAACCACGCACGGTATAACGTCCACCAAGCGAAAAGCGGTCTTGCAAAATGAGAGGGGTTTTATTCCATTGAGCCTGCCAACTGGAGTTAAATTGCCACGGTTGTTTGCCCCACATAAACGGTTTGTCATAAGAAATTGATACCGTGATAATCTGTGGTCGAGATGTGCCTTCTCCCCGTAATTCTTCTGGCGCTTGTAACTGCCCGCGTGCCCCCGTTCCGCGTTTATAATTAGCGGATAGCACTAACGTGCCGTTGCCTAAATATTCTTTGTGAGAAAAACCCCCTTCCCACCCTGCCATTCGGCGTTTTTGCACGCCCACTTCAGCACCATCAATATAGTTTTGCGATTGGCGAGACCAAAGTGACGCGGAAATCGTCGTTTTACGCACGCTATCACGATAAAGCAAATAAGACAGCGTGAGTTTGTCGTTATCACTTACACCTGAATAACGATAGCTATTATCAAAAGCACCAAACACTTCTTGGTGATAACGGTTTTTGTTGTGAGAGAAAGCTAAACTCCAATAGCCAAACGGAATAGAGTAATACAATGTTAGATTTTTGCTGGCACGACTACCTTTATCATCGCCTTTTTGCTTGAGGCTGTGGGTAAATGAGGTGTAAAACAGGTCGTTGGCTGAAAAAATATTATCTACAGAAAGGGTTGCAGAAGCTTGTAATTTCCCTGTGGATGTTGAGCCAGCGTCATCCAGCCCTAAATTCAGCCTAAACGGAAAGGCTTGTGCATAGCTGATTTTTAAATCACTGTCACCGACTGAGGCTAAATCCCCTTCACTCGGTAAAATCTCAATATTGGCTTCTGCTGTGGGGACACGTTTTAAATTTTCAAGAGATTGCTCAATATCTCGGATGTTAAGTAAGTCACCCGAATCAAAGGTTAAAGCCGTAAGAGCATGTAAGCGCGTAAAACGAGGTACATTGCCACTATCCGCTACAATCGTATTACGCACTTTACCCGGAATAACTGTTAAAACTAATTTTCCACCTCTCAAATCTTGTTCTTCAGTCACCACACGAGTCGTCACATAACCACGGCCAATAATTTCGTTTTGAACTTGTTTCATTAATACGCCTAAACCTTCACCACCAAAACAGTGTGGTAGCGTAAGCTTTAATGTTTGAGCAGCCTTATCAAAGGCCCATTGGAATTGACTTTGTAGGGTAGAAGAACCGTAATCAGTTAGTGTGATTTGATGGATAGGATAGCAGGGTGATTCAGTATGAGAGAGTAAAAGTGATTCAGAGGAAGATGTATCGAGACGAATATCGGGTTGAGCTTGTAATTGTTCGGCTTGTGCCTGTTGATGCTGTTGCTGGCGTTGTTGTTGAGCAGCATCTATGCCGCTTAATTGAGTATCAAGCGTATTAGCGAAAGCGGTGGTTGCTATCGCTGAAGAAATGAAGCTTAAAATGAAGGTTTGATGGTATCTCATAAGGTCAATAGAAGCTGTTATTCAGTTTGAAAGAGTGTATAAAATTCCTCACATTTTTGCAAATTTAAGTATAAAATATCAACAAATAAAAGTGTCAAAATAGAGTGTAAAAAACTATGCAAATTGCTGTTTATATTTACAAATTTATTTTTTAAATTTAAATATTTTTAATAAACAATTGATTTAAAAGATGTTTTTTATTTGCATTTTATAGATATATGCAAACAACCGTTCTAGGAGGTAAGAATGGCACAATTTAATCAGAATGATTTTGAGACAACGCTACTAAATAAAGCTGAATTAGAGCAGGCTTTAGGTATTAAAATCAATCTAAACAACAGCACAACACATTTAGATGATTATGCGATGTATTCAGAAATAAATTTACACGATGTTGTATGCATATTTTTAGATTTGCACCCTGAAGACTGGAATGCTCACGAACATCCGAGATACAACACTATTTTTAATGCCATCAAACAATCTGCTGAAACAGGAAACATCACAGCAAGAATAGAAAAGGACAGAAATGGATTTAACCAGATTTTTTTAAATCACGATACGATCAGACGATATGCTCAAACCTATAATTTACTATGGAATGTTCCACCGTATAAGGCGGTAGAAATTAACACCCAAACAGCAGACAACAGCGAACTAATACAACAACTCACCTCCAAGGATGAGGAAATAGCAAGATTAAAAGCGGAAATTGAGAGCTTGAAACAGGCTCAAATGCAAAAAACTCAAATAGTAGATTATGAGCAACGCTCAATCTATGGACACACAACCGAGCCAATCAAAGCTATTTTTGATGTAATTAATCGATTTTGGGTAAATGCGGATTTATCTCAACCTGACACGATAGCAAATGCGGAACATATAGAAAAATGGATAGAAGACAATTTCGATAATGTAAAGGTTAGTAAGACGATAAGAGAGGCTATTCAAAAAATCACTAGACCAGAACAAGCTCGCTATATAGGTAGAAAATCATAAAAGGGGCAACCCCTTTTAAAACCTTATAGCACAAGGCAATAACAAATATATAAGGGTTAAATTCTAAAAGGGTTTAACCCTTTTTCTATGATAAACCCCTCCCCCCTTTAAAACCCTTTCAATCTATTTTCATTCCTCAAAATTCCCAAAATATTCCCATAGCAACCGCTTACACCCTTTCAAGGTTTAAGCATTTCAATTTAACAGCATAGGGGAATATAAATGACCGAAAGCACTATCACACACTTAGCTGATGATGTTCGCATTATCCGCCCATTTATCGCTCGCCAAAAGTTAGGCGTAGGCAAAACCACCTTTTCAGACTGGCAAAACCCGAAATCAAAACGCTATCGCCCTGACTTCCCGAAGAAAATTCAGCTAGGGGCTAATTCGGTCGGCTATCTCGAAAGTGAAATTAATGCGTTTATTCAATCGCTAGCGAATAGCAGAACAGTATAGGGAGGTTGCCAATGACAGCAGAAAATTATTCAGCCACTCAATTAACCGAATTCTTACCGATTGTTACGCAACAACATCAAGGAGAAATCAAGCAATTAGTTGATGGTCGCCAATTATGGCAATTCTTAGAAAGCAAACAGCACTTTGCGGACTGGATTGTAAAAGCGATTGAAGCAGGGTTCTTTGAGAAAAATAAGGATTATTTTACATTTCATAAAATTATGAATCGTAAACAAGGCGTTAGAGGTGCAAGTAAACGCAATGAGTATTTGCTGACCGTATCAATGGCTAAAGAATTAGCAATGTTAGAGCAAAATGAGCAAGGGAAATTAGCTAGAAGATACTTTATTCAATGCGAAGAACGACTATCACAACTTGCCCCCAATGATGTTATTCAATACCGCCAACAATGGCATAAAGACCGAGAAGCAGTAAAAACCCCATTCAAACGAATGTGTAACGCACTTGAACAAGCAAGAGAAAGAAAGGGTAAGGCAACAAGCAAATTCCACTACACCAATGAAGCAAAAATGCTGATGGAAGTGTTACTAGGTATGAATGTTCATCACTGGCGACAGGCTCACAACATCATAGGCGATACAAGAAACGCACTTAATGCAGAGCAACTACTCAAGCTGGAATATTTAGAACAAGCAAACAGCCTATTGCTTGATATGGGCTTGTTAAATTACCAACAACGCAAAGCCAAACTAACTGAAATTTTATCTACTAAATTCAATAAAAAAATAATGGCGGTTCTATGAAGTGCATTACAGCCAAGCAAAATCCAGTTTTAATGCGGTTAGCTATCCGGCACTACCTAGATAATGACAAAGGCACTAAAACGCCATTATTCACGTTTTTAAGCCTGTATTCAGATAATGAGCCTTACCCCTTGCCCGAGCTTTTAATAATGCTAGGTAGGCGAATAGAGGCACTAGAGAAGCAATATAAGACAATGCCAATAGAAAACGATTTAATCACACTAGGTATTTTAAGAAAACAGCTCGCACAACTGCGAAAAGTGGCGGGCAGACTGGAGAATTAAACAAGATGAAAACAAAAAACACATTAAAGCACGAATTAAATTTACCGGGTATTACTGCCCTAATGAATGAGCCTATCAAAGCAACATTGAGCTTTTTAGATTTTCCGCATATCCGAATTGAACGACTATACCACGATAACGGCAACCCATTTTTTATTGGGGTGCTTTCTCTTGACCTTGAAGATCATATCAATATTGAAATGGCGGGGGCAACAGGCTTTTTAGAAGCCCTAGCGGTTATTGCCTATCATCAACAACTAACGGCAACGCCTTTATTAGTGAATGATGACCTATTGAGCGAAATCAACAAACTACCCTACCCACAGCGAACAAACCCATTTATCGACCGGCACGGCAATGAAATCACAAAAGAAATGATGAGCAAAGATTACAGAAAGCAAGTTGATTATGCCTTTGCTGAAAAACGAATGGCGGAGGGGAAAGAATGACAGAACTCACACCAAAACAAGAGGCTTTTTGCCTTACCTATATTGAAACAGGTAACGCAAGCGAGGCATATCGCCAAGCATACGAAGCGGAGGGAATGAAACCCGAAACTATCAACCGCAAAGCAAAAGAATTATTAGACAACGGCAAGATTACGGCAAGAATTGAGGAATTGAAAGCCGAACACGCAGAACGCCATAAATTAACCGTTGATGACTTATTAACTGAGCTTGAAGAAGCGAGAACACTTGCTAAAGCTAAAGAAAACCCTAACGCAATGACACAAGCAACAATGGGGAAAGCAAAGATTTTAGGGCTAGATAAACAAATTCACGAGGTAAAAGCCGATTTGCGAGAGCTACCCTCAAAAATCAATATTATTTTTACAGATGAACCAGAGCTGCAGATAACAGGATAAACATAATGAAAACCCTAAAACCCAACTTTAAAACCTACCCACAAACCAACCGCTTATTTGCGTTAAACAAAATCGCTATTGAGCATTGTAAGCAAGATTTCCCCGACTGCTATCACTTCAAAAAAGTGCTGGCGGAAGAATGCACCGAACTAGCCGACCGTTTGAAAATGGGCTTAGTGCTAATGGCGGAATTAAAAGCCAACGGCACAACGCTAACAAGCGACCAAAACACGCAATTTAAAGCGTTTAGAAATGGGGCAAAGTATTTGCTCTACACGTTGCTAACGTGGATAAAGGCGAATTTGAGCCGACACCCTACAAGCCGATTAAACAAGCGGACTAAACACTACATTAAGGCAGGAAAATGAAGAAACACCATACACAAACCAACGGCGAAAAAGTGATGTTAGAGGTTGCTTTAAATGAGAATGGCACGTCTGAACTCGAATGCACGTTTAAGCATTTCATTGTTAGCCCAAGAACCTATATCAGCCAATTTGAGCAAGAGACAGGGCTGAAACTATGGCATAACAACACAATATCGGATAACGGCAAATATTACACACGTTACCAACTACCCGACCGCCATACAGCCCGAAAAGTTATTGAGTGGCTAAATCATAAAGCAGGGCTAAGAAATGAAATTGCTATCACGAGCGAACAAGCACAGCAGATTTTAAGCCGTTTTGATGTGTAGCAAGGTGCAAGCACTCCCGAAAAAGTAGGGAAACACTACTGAGGAAATCACTATGCCAAGAATACGAACAGAAACCCTAACCGAAAAACAAGAAGCCTTTTGCTTAGCTTACCTGAAATGCGGCAACATTCTAAAAGCCTATCAAGCAGTGAATACCGGCACAATGAAACCGCATTCAATGCGAGCAAGGGCAAGCGAAATGATGAATGATTACAGGGTATTTAATCGGCTGAAACAGCTTGTCCAAGCACACAAGGCAAGAGGCGAACACTTGCCGAAGTTTAGAAAAGGCTCACTAATGGCGGAATGGCTAGAAAGCAATAACTTAAAAAACGATCCCTGATAAAAGTTGACTTTTATTCAGTCATTTTTACCCAAAACAGGTAAGAAAACTTACCCCAAAACAGGCAAACTTTTACTAATTCAGTCAAACAAAAACCCCTAGCCATACACAACTAGGGGTAATGGAGTGACTTCTTATGAAAAACTATCTTCTTAACTTCAACATTGATATTACTCTCTTTCATCTAAAAATCAATCTCTAACCATCTATAAATCTCACACCGAATAAATATGAACTTATGGTAAAATATTAACCATTTTCAAATACTTACAGGAGCGTTTCTATGATTGTAAAAGGCAATAAAAATCATATTGTCAAAAGCGGTAGATACCCCGCCAAACTAGCTGAAATTAAGACCATTCAAAGCGGATATGGTGAAAGAATGGCGTTCATCTTTGAAATCATCGGGGGAGTATATCAAGGCGTTAAATTAACCCGAACTTGTACCCCGATACTAAAACCTAATAGCAACTTAACTGAGATCGTCCAAAGTCTAAATCACAAACCGCTATCACCTGAGCAGATTTATAACGGTATTGATGTATCTCAATTTCAAGGCAACGAATATCAAATTAAAGTTACACAACGAGAAAGCAAAAACGGCTTTTACTACAGCCATATTGAGCAAATCATCTAGCCAGTGACTACACTCTCCACATCACCAAAAAGCAAAGGCTAAAAGGTATGAAGAAAAAAATCAAAAATAATAGTCAGTATTTCCAAGCTGACTTCTCTCTATTGAAATCCGTTGCAAGTAAAGGCGATTTTAGACTTCTATCCGCTATGCTTGTCTTAAATCGTTTTGCTAATGGCATTCCTAAAACCCCGAAAGAACAACCCTTCAGCATTACCTACGCAGGAGCAAAAGCAATCAGTGAACACCTAAATTGCCGTTGGGAAACAGGCAAACAACTTCAGTCTGAGCTTCTTTTAAATGGTTACATTTCTAAACTAAGACAGGCAAAAGGGACATTATTTAAAATTAACTACACGACATTAAACATCAATTTGCCCGTTGCATTTGTCGATAGTATCAATCAAGTTAGTTCTGTTATATATCGCATAAATCACGCTGAAAACGCCACAGAAAGCGAAAAACTAAATACCCTAGCTACTGCTAACTTTTTATAAAAATCTCTCTATGAGCGATTTAGGCGGTTTTAATGGCGTATTTCAAAAATGGGATATAGAAACAAAGCATTTTGATGCTACTGACTTTCTAATAAGACTTTCTGCTTCTAACACGAATAAAGAGGAAGCCTATAAATCATTTATTCGAGATTTTTTATTTTCACAAGACGAAGTAATCAGCGAAGAAAACAGCTCTCTATTTTGGAAAACGCTTCAGCAACTAAAACGGTTAGGATTGATTTATGAGGTTATTGTATTGCTAGAGAAGCAACCACCCAAGCAACCTAAGCTGATATTCACGATAAGAATTAACGACTATCACGCAGATAATGCCGATTTATCGTATGTTAGTTCAGCAATCGATAGCAGTATTGCTTACTACGGTAACAGGGATTTTAACTATGATGTAGATGAGTTGTACGATGAAGAAATGAGCCTGAAGAACAGCACCACAGGCAATAAAGTAATTCGCCTCGTTATCCCTTGCCACCCAAATAGAGAATATGAAATTTTAACGATTTATCGTCCACGCTTCCGCTTTTCTCACCCTGATATAGCTCTTTGGCAAAAAACAGAAGACGAAAACATCTCTAATTTCATTGATGAAGTAGATGACAATTTGTGAGTTTGACCAAATTTTTTTGTATGAAATCCCATAAAAAATGGGATAAATGTCCCGTAAAAAATGGGATTAATTTACCCAAAATAACCACAAAAAAAGTAATGGGAAGACATATAAGTAGAACGTAAATATATACGTAGATCGTAAATATATAAGTAGAGCGTAGAATATAAATAGAGTGATTGTCCGCAAAAAAATTTTTGCAGACCACGCACAAAAAAAGCCAAAAATGAAGATTAACAATTCGTACATTCTGAAAATGTGTAGATTGGCTTTCTGATGAAAAAATTAAAAAATGTGAACGAGATCACTTTACAAAATCCTAAGTGAGATTTATTCTGCTCACGTTGTAGCAAAATCTACAACCGAGCGTCAGAACTCGAACGATTTATACACGGCGAACAAAAGCATGCCATTCAATCGTGCTATTTTTGTTTGTAGCACACACACACCCAAAGAAAACAATCTCCCCACTTTTGGGCAGATTGCCTTTCTCTCTATGGTAGCGTGTAATGGGAAAGGTTCGCCCTTTGCTGTGTTCCGTGTATCGCAGTTTCTGACCCCGTTACACGTTACCGCCCAAATCGTCAGAAGTTTAGCGGTAGCCCCTGAAAAATCAAACACGGAGCTATCATCAATGATCTACAAATTCCTCTTACTAGGCTCACAACGCCTGAAAATCACCGTACACGCCAACAACAAAGCCGAAGCCTTGAGCCGTGTTCAATTTGCCTCTAAACCGCTTCTAGTGGCACGTTTACGCAATCCACTTGTAAATAATTCAGCAAATATGACCGCTTGCGATACTGAACAAAATAACAGCTTGCCAAGTGTGGATGGTTGCGGTCATAATGACCTCACTACTACATACGACGCTAACCGCAAGCGTGATACAAGCGGTCTTTTTTTACCTCAAATTCACAATCACGGGATTACTACACCCAAGATCTATTCAGAATTAGCGGTAAGGGCGACACCCCGAAATAAGGCTTTAAGCACGAATAAGGGGGGCTATTCGTATGTAGCAGTTGAACCCTTATCGCACCTTTCACAAAGCGATAAGTCATTTTATCAACTAACTAAAACATACGACACTATGAAAAAACCAACCCAAACCGGCAACACCGCCAAAACTACGCCTATCGTTCGCTCTACACGTTTTATTAACTTCCACCAATGGTGGAAGTTGAATAGCATTCGCTCCCCTATTGCCCTTTCTTCACGTTTTGAGGGGGTGCAATATGTATAAATCTCAAGAAATCAATGCCCAAGAATTAGAGGATTTTGACACAGCCAAATGCACCCTATGGGAAGCTCTATGTATGCTTGAAATGATTAAGGATAACCTACTTGCTAACGAAGATACTATCAATATAGGCACGGCTTTAAGAGGCGTGGTCAAGATGATTGATGACAGCGTAACACGTTTGGAAGAGATTTAAGGGGGCGGGTATGACTAATCAGCAAGAGCAATTTAACAACGGCATTTTTAAGTGTTGGCAAGCAGCCAATATTCTTGAAGCAATGATGAAATCTCGCCTACAAGATATGGACGGAGTCGCTATATCCGTGGCTTTAGAGGGCGTACATAGCATTTTGATCGGTGCATTAAGCGAAATGGAAGGACTTGATTTTAATCAACAAGCCTTTACACCTCACACCGCCACCAAGATAAACCGCATTGAAAAGCAACGATTAGCAACAGGGGGCAAATATGACTAAACTCAAGAATGCCCCGAACGTAAACAAGCAACCGAAAGGCAAACCATACGAAGCCTACATCATAGCCGGTAGCAATGCGTGGGATAAAACCAAAAAGCAAACCGTGCTAGAGTGGACGAAATCAGAAAGCGACTATCAACCTATCATTCTAGGTGGTAAAGAATTGCGAGAAATCGACCGCTTGAAATTGGCGGTAGAGGTAGGAACAACCTCAATCTATCGAGCAGGAACACTCACAGAAGCCGAGAAATCGGCTATCTGTCAAAACCTTGCCAAACATTCAACGGCTGAAACGGTAGCTTTCTATGATGAAGCTCTACAGCTTGAAGAAAATGTAAGTGAATACATTGCCCGATTGCGTGCGGAAATGGGGAAAGATGGCGGAAGAGTGAAAGCGGAAAGCGATATAAGCATATCCGATAACCCAACACAAAAGGAGCTATTACACGCCTTTTTGAAATGGCAACCACAACCACTAGCCCGAGACACTAAGTTAGGCATAAACTACCTTTACAACGGCATTTACTGGCAATCGCTCGATAATGAAATGCTTGAACGGCAGATAATGGCATTTTTTGAAGAAGTGGATATTGATTTTTCAGACCGAAAAATTACAAGCCTAGCTAAACTGGTAGAGCGTAAAATCCCCCAAATGCCTGACGGTTCGCCCGATATAATCGGGTTTGCGAATGGTAAGCTAAACAAACATACAGGCGAATTTACCGCCATCACAAAAGAGGATTATTTACGAGAGATTGAGGACTACGAAATAAACCCAAATAGCACCGATACACCGTACTTTGAGCAATGGTTAGACTTTGCTTCTAATGGCAACAAAAACAAGCGAGAAGCCCTATTCGGGGCGTTATACGCAGTCTTAACTAACCGCTATAAATGGCAGCTCTATTTTGAGGTAGTAGGCGTAGCCGGTGCAGGTAAATCAATCTTTGGTGAAATCGCCAAAGTAATTAATGGGCGAGGCAATACCACTATTCTTGATATTGGCGGATTTGATGAACAAACCGAGTTAGCAAAGATTATCGGTAAATCGCTTGTGCTATCACCTGAACAGCCATACTACTGCGGAAATGCAGATGGATTGAAACGAGCAACAGGAGGCGAAGCAGTCGGCGTTAGATTGCTATACAAGCAAGGCATAGACTACTACCCTAAAATCATTTTTATGTATGCGACAAATAACGTTATCACGTTTACTGACGGCAGAGACGGCAACCAAAACAGCGGACACTTAAGACGCAAGGTTACTTTCTACTTTGGGCGTAAAATTCCTGATGATGTACGTGATGATGATTTCATTGAAAAGGTCAAAGGGGAAATTTACGGTATTATTCACCGCTTGCTAAACACTTTCCCAAACCCCGAACAGGCAAGAGAAGTATTGCTATCACATCAAAAGCAAGGCGAAGCGATAGAAATGCAGCGAGAGAGTAATCACTTAATCAGTTTTGCTACACATTTCAAGATAGACAATAGCAAGCCAATCTCTATGCGATGGGGTTCAACGAGAACATCACTAAACGAAAGTAAAGCACTCTATAAAGCCTATCTATTCTTTTGTGATTGTATCGGACAAAAGCCGTTATCACTCCAACACTTTAAAAGGGCATTCCCTGAAGCCTTAAAAGCAAGCAGAGAACAAGCACAGATTATTGAAGTAATGAAAACAGGAAATAAAACGTTAAACATCTCTTATAAAGACTATCAAAGCACTATGGACGAATGGCGAGACGGTTAGCCCTACCGCCACATCATAAGCCTAGCTGAAATATGCTAGGCTTTTTATTTATAATTTACTTATAATATAATTGATTAGACAAATATAAGTCTTTATAATACATCTATTGTTAAATAATAAGAGAATGCTACACAATGAATAAAATCACATTCACAGGGAAAGCGGATAAGCAACTCTCAAAAATTGATAGTCGATATATACAAGCTATTTTGGATGCAATTGAAGCACTTGTTTTATTCCCTGATGTTCAACTCGATATTAAAAAACTAAAGGGCTATATAAATAGGTTTAGGCTAAGAGTTGGACGGTATAGAGTGATTTTCGAGGTGCAGGATGGAGAGCCAAAAATCATCGAAATTCAAACGATAGCAAAACGAGACGAGCAAACCTATACACATTAAAGAATAGGGGCGAAAGCCCCTCAAATAAGCGGAGAATGCGAAATGAAACCATATCAAACAATTAAAGACACCAACGGCAAGGATTTATTTGTGCTTGTGCCGGTGGCTGAATTTGAAGAGCTAACTGGGGCGGGTAAATATAACTTCCCTTATGATGACGAAACCGAACAAGACCTTGTAGAGATTGAAGTAGATAATGATGAATTTGACGATGTAACACTACCTTTTGAAGTAGTGAAGATCAAACTAGAACAAAACATCAATTCATTAGGAGCGTGGCGGATTTACCGCAACCTATCACAGCAAGACGTGGCGGAAAAAACAGGGCTTTCACAATCTGCTATTTCACAAGCTGAACGCAAAGGCAACCGACCACAGAAACGCACAAGGGAAAAACTAGCTAAAATCTACAACTGCACCCCTGAACAGTTGGCAATTTAAACCTACTACATATTACTACATTAAAAAGCCGTTGATTGAGAAATTGACGGCTTTAAAATTCCTATTACATTAAAAACGCCCCCTAAATATCACCTATTTTACCCAAATATCACCAATTTCACCAAAACATCACCACTCTACAAAGCCTTATATATCAATACTTTAAGCCTATTTTTGGTGATAATGGTGATATTTTTTTCAAAACTATTTTTCTAAACTTTGAAAAAAGAATGGCAAAGGTAAAATAAGCTACATATCACCGATTACAAAATAATCTATTTAATGAGGCACTTTGAATTTTAGGAGTATATTTAGGAGTACAAATAAAATTTGAATTAACCAAAACCCTTATTTATCAAGGCTTGATGACACTCAATTCAGATGACCCCAGCCCACCAAATTATAAACCTATAGCGTTCTATAGATACCTAAAAAGCCTTGAAAATCAATGATCTGCCCCCAAAAAGTTAGACTGTTATTTAAAGGACTGATGTCGATATTGTATCGGACTCAGTCCTTTTAGTTTTAGTTGGATTCGTTCTTCATTATAGTAACGAACATATTCATTGATGACTTGTTCCAGTTCATCAATACTCTCAAACGTTTTTTCGTAAAAGCATTCTGTTTTCATTCGCCCAAAAAAGCTTTCCATCGCCGCATTATCTAAACAATTCCCTTTCCCAGACATACTTTGCTGAATACCATTTTTAGCTAATAGACTCTGATAACGATGCATTTGATAATGAAAACCTTGGTCTGAATGTCATATCAGATTTGCATTTTTCGGGAGCTTTTCGACCGCTTGTCATAACATTTTCTGTACAAGCATGCCATTTGGGCTACGGCTCATTTGATAAGCGACCAATTCATTGTTAAAGCAATCTAAAATCGGCGAAAAATAGAGCTTCTCTTCTTTCACTTTAAATTCGGTAATGTCTGTCAGCCATTTCTCATTCGGCTTAGTTGCACTAAAGTTTCTTTGTAACAGATTTGGCGCGACTTTGCCTTGTTCTCCTTTATAAGCGTTATATTTACGTTGTTTCTTCGACCTAACTTGTCAGCCCATTACTTGAATCAAGCGTTGAACTCGTTTGTGATTCACATCGCCTAATTTTGCGGTGACTCGGCGATAACCATAGTGAGGCTCTTTCTGCTTAATTTCACAAATCCGTTTTTTGAGCTCACTGTCTTTGTCTAATTTAGGGGGTTGATGATAAAAGAATGTACTTCGAGCCAGCTTTGCTATTCGCAGAAGAATAGCTAACGGATAGTGTTCTCTTAACTTTTGGATTGTTTCTGCCGTTTGGCTTCGCCCCTTTTGATTATCTCGTCTAACTTTTTTAGATAGGCTACCTCTGCTTCTAGTTCTAAAATACGCAAGCGTAGGCGGTCTTCTTCTGTTTTAGGCGGTGGCGGCATTTTCGCATAGTGAGGCTTCATACTCGGGCGACCTTTGGATTTTGGTTGGAGTCCATTTATACCGCTTTTCCGAAAGGCTTTCAACCATTGGCTGATTACCCCGCTATTGGAAATACCAAAATGAAGAGTCGCCTCTTCAGCAGAAAATAAACCATCAAGGATTGATTTAATCACCTGAAACTTAAATTCTGGAGAGTAAGCTCTTTTACAATGGAGGACAGCTAACCCATTGATACCTGAATATTTATATTGAGCAATCCAACGTCTCACTGTTTTACTAGATAAATCAAAATGATGAAGTGTTATAGGAAGATTTTCGTGATGTTCAACATAGAAATCCACGACTTGTTGTTTAAAAATTTGGGGGTATTTAGTCATAAAAAATCTGCACCTTAATCAGTTGGAAAGTGAGTCCAACTTTTGGGGGGCAGATCAAAAAACTTACAGGGCTTTTTTATTGTCCTATGCGTACCTATGAAGAAATCTAAAGTAGCTAAATTCCATCGCCAAACAATCGCTGTTCGTCTCCGAAATATTGGTTCATATCGAATGCTGGTTTTTGTTCTGAGGACTTGCCTATAATGCGAGCAGGTACGCCAGCGGCGGTAGCATATTCTGGAACAGGTTGTAGTACCACCGAATTTGCACCAATTTTTGAATAACGACCAATTTCAATATTACCCAGAATTTTCGTACCAGCACCAATCATTACACCTTCTCGAATTTTCGGATGGCGGTCGCCATTTTCTTTACCTGTTCCACCTAGTGTGACGCCTTGCAAAATTGAAACGTCATTTTCAATAACCGAGGTTTCGCCTATTACAATGCCCGTAGCGTGGTCAAACATTATGCCACAGCCCACTTTTGCAGCAGGGTGAATATCCACATCAAAAGCAACTGAAATTTCATTTTGTAAATAAACCGCAAGTGCCTTTCTGCCTTGATTCCATAAATAGTGCGTGACTCGGTAGCTTTGTAGAGCATGGAAGCCTTTTAGATAAAGTAATGGCGTACTCCATTTATCGACTGCAGGATCGCGTGTGCGAACTGCATTAATATCACAGGCAGCACTCGCAATAATTTCGGGCTCTGCTCTATAGGCTTCTTCAATAATCTCTTTTAATGCAATTGCTGGCATAATCGGATTTTCCAGCTTATTTGCTAAAATATAACTTAACGCATCACCCAAATTATGGTGTTTTAAAATAGTTGCATGGAAAAAACTCGCTAACATCGGCTCACTGTTAGCAAGATCTTTTGCCTCTTCTCTAATAGATTGCCAAATCTGATTAATTTCATCTCGTTGCATATTATTCCTCTTTTCGCTCACGCCCTAACAAATCTTTAACTGCATCCGAAGCATTTTTCCCACAAAAGAGGATTTGATAAATCTGCTCGACTATAGGCATTTCAACACTTTGTTTTTGTGCAAGTAAATACGCTTCTTTGGTATTGTAAAAACCTTCCACTACTTGCTTAATTTCACCGATAGCGGCTTCTGCCGATTTTCCTTGTCCAAGAGCGAGTCCAAAGCGGCGATTTCTAGATTGATTATCGGTACAAGTCAGCACTAGGTCAGCTAGACCCGCCATTCCTGTAAAGGTTT
This sequence comes from Mannheimia pernigra, assembly GCF_013377995.1. Lineage (NCBI taxonomy): Bacteria > Pseudomonadati > Pseudomonadota > Gammaproteobacteria > Pasteurellales > Pasteurellaceae > Mannheimia > Mannheimia pernigra. Next base: position 772,764 of record NZ_CP055305.1, on the reverse strand, counting down.
TTGGATCAGCGCCTAAAGAGGCACCTAAGCGGCTAATTTCAGCAAGCCCTCTAGTTATTAAGGCAGTTCTAGCATTTGCTCCAAACCCCATTCCATCTGAAATACCAGCACCAATGGCAATCACATTTTTAATTGCACCGCCCAGTTGCACCCCAACAATATCGCTGTTGAGGTAAACACGGAATGCCTTTGAGCAGTGAATACGTTGTTGCATTTCATCAGCAAAAATAGGATCCGTTGAAGCAAGAGCAATAGCAGTTGGTAGGCCTAAAGCAAGCTCTTTTGCAAAAGTTGGACCAGAAAGCACAGCGAGTGGGTAAGATTCGCCTAGAATTTCTTGCGTTACCGTTTGTAATAATCGTCCTGTATCTCGTTCGAGCCCTTTAGTTGCCCACATAATGCGGTGCTCTTTAGACAAAATCGGCTTAATTTGCATCAAAACATCAGAAAATACGTGGCTTGGCACAACAATGAGCAAATCTTTAACTTTTTGCAATACCGTTGATAAATCTGAAACCACTTCCAACGCTTCTGGAAAAATAATATCTGGCAAAAAAGCTTGGTTCATCCTAACTTTAGCAAGTTCCGCCATTTTTACTGGGTTATGTCCCCATAAGTAGGTTTTATGACCATTGCGAGAAAGAGCAATTGCGAGTGCCGTACCGTAAGAGCCTGCACCCAACACGGCGATTGGTGCTGAATAAACTTCACTCATAGAGCCTCTGTTTAATTCTCAAATAAAGTTGCAAAAAATTCGTAAAAAACGACCGCTTGTAAGATAAAAAAATAGGTATGCAGTGCATACCTATTTCTCTAAAATGCTTAGTTAGCTAATGACTGCTCTGAGCTTTCTTCTTGCTGCTGGCTTTGGAGGTAATCCATAAATAACGCATCAAAATTTACTGGGGAAAGATTGAGCGCAGGGAATGTACCCCGATTAACCAAGCTTGCGATTAATTCACGTGCATAAGGATAAAGCACATTTGGACATTGCGACGCTAAACAATGAGCAAGCTGAATGCCTTCTAGACCTTTAATGGTAAAGACACCTGCTTGTTTCACCTCGCAGATAAACGCAACATCATTGCTATCTTCCAAAGTAGTTTGTACAGTAATGTGCAATGTTACTTCGTATAAATCTTCACCGATCTCTTTGGTTTCAGTATCTAACTCAAAACCTAACTGTGGCTTCCATTCTTGATGGAAAATAGTAGGCAAATTCGGCGCTTCAAATGAAACATCTTTCACATAAACACGTTGAATTTGAAGTTCGAAAGGCGCTTGTGTAGCCTCTTCTGTTGAAGCAACTTGATTTTCTTCTGACATAAAATTTCCTTAACAAATAGATTATTTATGTTTCTTAACTGTTGGGAGGCTTGCTGCACGCCAGCCTGCAATTCCCTCTTTTAATACATATAGCTTGCTAAAACCTTGTTTAGCAATAGCATCTGCAACACCGCCTGATGTAAACCCATTAACATCAACTAAAATCATAGGGCGAGCTTTGTATTTATCAATCTGATGTGTTTTTCCTGCTTTTAATTCTGAAGGTAAAACGTGAATACTATCAATAATATGACCTGCACGGAACTCATCATCTGAACGTAAATCAATCACTATCGCTTCTTCTTTATTAATCAACTGAGTGGCTTGTGCATTATCCACAATATTGTATTTGCGGTTCGCATTTTTATAAAAACTGAAAACCACCGCGACAAATAATGCAACCCATGCGAATACCATAATTGTATGATTTGCAAAGAATTGCTGAAATTGTTGAGCAAAAGTAAGTTGTTCCATAATTTAATTTCCTTAGAATTAAAAAAATAAGCGGCTGCTTTTATGACCGCCTCTAAAAGTAATAAAAGGTAGGCATAAGCCCACCCTAAGGAAATTACTGAGCTTGTTGTGACATTACTTCGTCAAATGACATTGCTTTTTCTGTCACCTTCGCTTTCGCTAATACAGTATCAACCGCTTGCTCTTCTAAAACCACATTTCGAATATTTTCCGTTAATTGGCGATTTTTTGCATAGTGAGCAACTACTTCTTCTGGTTGCTCATAAGCTGAAGCGATATCAGCAACCATATCTTCAACACGTTTTTCATCAACTTTTAATTCATTAGAACCAATGATTGAAGAAAGTAATAAGCCAACTTGTACACGACGCTTAGCTTCTGCTTCAAATAATTCCGCTGGTAGTTGTGCAACCATATCAGGCTTACCGCCAAAACGTTGAACGGCTTGCTGGCGTAACACATTAATTTCTTCTTCCACAGCAGCAGCTGGCACTTCAACATCGTTTTGAGCAATCAATCCGTTGATCACTTGTGTTTTAATACGTGAAGTTACTGCATTTTTAAGTTCACGTTGCATATTTTTCTTAATTTCTGAACGTAACTCTTCAACAGATTTTGCATTACCGAATTTTTTTACAAACTCTTCTGTTAATTCAGGTAATACCATTTCTTCTACTTTCTTCAAAGTAATCGCAAATTTTGCTGCTTTACCTTTTAAGTTTTCAGAATGGTACTCTTCTGGGAAAGTTACATCAATGTCGAATTGCTCGCCTGCTTTGTGGCCTACGATACCGTCTTCAAAACCAGGGATCATACGACCTTGGCCCATAAATAATACGAAGTCAGACGCTTTACCGCCTTCGAATTCTTCTCCATCTACCGAGCCTACAAAGTCAATAGTTACACGAGCATCTTCTTTTGCAACGTCTTGAGTTTCTACCCACGTTGCTTGTTGTTTACGTAACACATCAACCATTTTGTCTAAATCTGCATCTGTAATTTCAACAACTGGTTTTTCCACTTCAATGTTTTCTAAGCCTTTTAATTCCACTTCTGGAAATACTTCAAATTCAGCAGTAAAATCGAAATCCTGACCTGGTTGATAGTTGTTCGGTGTAAAAGTTGGGCGACCTGCAAGATTGATCTTTTCAGCAATTACAGTTTCAAAGAATGCACGCTGCATTTCATCAGATAATACATCTTGACGAGCTGCGACACCAAAACGTTGTTCAATAATTGAGTGTGGCACTTTACCTTTGCGGAAGCCATCCACACGAGCATTTTTCGCATAGCCTTTTAATTGTTCTTTGTAGCCTGCTTCGATTTTATCAGCTGGAACGGTTATTTTTACACGGCGTTGTAAGCCTTCTAATGTTTCAATTGAGAATGACATTCTTAAACCTCAGTTTAGGGATATAAAAAAGATACATAAATAGGGAACTATTGTAGCGTTCTATCACTAAACTGTCGAGAAGAAACTCATTGGTAGATAAGGAAAATAGAATTGTTTTTGCAAAAAAATCTCAAAATCTAACCGCTTGTAAATTTGACTCTCTACAAGCGGTCTTTTTTCATCAATTTTTTGCAAATCACACAAACAAAAAAGAGGCATATCTTTCAATATACCTCTCTCTGCTAGCTATTTGCTATCAAATCAGAACATCCGTTCTATTATTTGATGATTTTCGCAACAACGCCCGCACCTACTGTACGACCACCCTCACGAATCGCAAAACGTAAACCTTCGTCCATCGCGATTGGGTGAATTAAGCTTACCACCATTTTGATGTTATCGCCTGGCATTACCATCTCAACACCTTCTGGTAATTCGATAGTACCTGTTACATCCGTTGTACGGAAGTAGAACTGTGGACGGTAGCCTTTGAAGAATGGCGTGTGACGACCACCTTCTTCTTTTGATAACACGTAAACTTCTGATTCAAAGTCTGTGTGTGGTGTGATTGAACCCGGTTTAGCTAATACTTGACCACGTTCGATTTCTTCACGTTTGGTTCCACGTAATAATGCACCAACGTTTTCACCTGCACGACCTTCGTCTAATAATTTACGGAACATCTCAACACCCGTTACCGTCGTTTTCGTTGTATCTTTGATACCTACGATTTCAACTTCATCACCAGTACGAACAATACCACGCTCTACACGACCTGTTACTACTGTACCACGGCCTGAAATTGAGAATACGTCTTCGATTGGTAATAAGAATGGTTTATCAATCGCACGCTCTGGCTCTGGGATGTAGCTGTCTAAGTGACCCGCTAATTCAAGGATTTTTTCTTCCCACTCCGCTACGCCGTTTAACGCTTGTAACGCTGAACCACGTACGATTGGTGTGTCATCACCTGGGAAGTCATATTGTGAAAGAAGTTCACGAACTTCCATTTCAACTAATTCTAATAACTCTTCGTCATCTACCATATCGCATTTGTTTAAGAATACGATGATATATGGAACACCTACTTGGCGACCTAATAAGATGTGCTCACGAGTTTGTGGCATTGGACCGTCTGTCGCTGCTACTACTAAGATTGCGCCGTCCATCTGCGCTGCACCCGTAATCATGTTTTTAACATAGTCCGCGTGTCCTGGGCAGTCAACGTGTGCGTAGTGACGGGTCTCTGTATCGTACTCAACGTGTGAAGTGTTGATGGTGATACCACGCGCTTTCTCTTCCGGTGCGTTATCAATTTGGTCAAATGCACGAGCTGCACCACCAAAGTGTTTTGATAATACCGTTGTGATCGCTGCTGTTAAAGTTGTTTTACCATGGTCAACGTGGCCTATTGTACCCACATTAACGTGCGGTTTTGTACGTTCAAATTTTTCTTTAGACACTTTAATATCTTCCTAAAAAATGAGCCACAGCCCTATTGCTCTGGCTCAGGTTAAACAAATTATTTTCTACGAGCTTCAATAATAGCATCAGCAACATTTTTTGGTGCTTCAGCATATTTTAAAGGTTCCATTGAGTATGATGCACGACCTTGAGTCTGTGAACGTAGGTCTGTTGCATAACCAAACATTTCTGAAAGTGGAACTTCCGCATTGATTTTAACAACAAACTCATTCGCTTCCTGACCGTTTACCATTGCACGACGACGACTTAAGTCACCGATTACATCACCAACGTAGTCTGGTGGAGTTTCCACTTCAACTTTCATAATTGGTTCAAGTAATACCGGGTTTGCTTTTGCAAACGCTGACTTAAATGCTAATGACGCTGCAAGTTTAAACGCTAACTCAGATGAGTCAACATCGTGGTATGAACCGAAGTGTAAACGAGCACCTAAATCCACTACTGGGTAGCCCGCTAATGGACCAGATTTAAGTTGCTCTTGGATACCTTTATCAACCGCAGGAATGTATTCACCAGGAATTACACCACCTTTGATTTCGTTCACGAATTCGTAACCTGGACCTTCCGCATCTAATGGGTACAAGTCGATTACAACGTGACCATATTGACCACGACCACCAGATTGTTTTGCGTGTTTACCTTCCACATCGTTAACACGAGTGCGAATAGTTTCACGGTAAGATACTTGTGGTTTACCAATGTTCGCTTCCACTTTAAATTCACGTTTCATACGGTCAACGATGATATCTAAGTGTAACTCACCCATACCAGAGATAATAGTTTCTCCAGATTCTTCATCCGTGTGAACACGGAATGAAGGGTCTTCTTGTGCTAAACGACCTAACGCTAAGCCCATTTTTTCTTGGTCAGCTTTAGTTTTTGGCTCTACCGCAACAGAGATTACTGGCTCTGGGAATTCCATACGTTCTAGAATGATCGGTGCATCCAATGCACATAATGTATCACCTGTACCAACATCTTTTAAGCCGATTGCTGCAGCGATATCACCCGCACGAACCTCTTTGATCTCTTCACGTTTATTTGCGTGCATCTGTACGATACGACCGAAACGTTCACGTTTCTGTTTTACCGAGTTGTAAACTGTATCACCAGAGTTAATTACACCTGAGTACACACGGAAGAACGTTAAGTTACCTACGAATGGGTCAGTTGCAATTTTAAATGCTAATGAAGAGAATGGTTCATCATCACTTGGGTGACGCTCGCCTTCAGTTTCATCTTCATTAATACCTTTAATCGCTGGAATATCAGTTGGTGCTGGTAAGTAATCAATTACCGCATCAAGCATCGCTTGAACACCTTTGTTTTTGAATGCAGAACCACAGCAAACAGGAATTACTTCACCTGCCAATACACGTTGACGTAATGCTGATTTAATTTCTTCTTCAGTTAACTCTTCACCAGAGAAGAATTTTTCCATTAATTCTTCAGAAGCTTCCGCTGCTGCTTCCACTAACATTGCACGACGTTCTTCACAAGCGTCTAGCATTTCTGCTGGAACATCTTCGTAAGTAAAAGTCATACCTTGGTCAGCTTCGTTCCAGTTGATTGCTTTCATTTTGATAAGGTCAATAACACCTTTGAAGCTATCTTCTGCACCGATTGGAAGTTGCAATGCAACTGCATTACCACCTAAACGAGTTTTGATTTGCTCAACAACGCGTAGGAAGTTTGCACCAGTACGGTCCATTTTATTTACGAACGCAATACGTGGTACTTTATATTTGTTAGCTTGACGCCATACTGTTTCAGACTGTGGTTGAACGCCACCTACCGCACAGTAAACCATTACCGCACCGTCAAGAACACGCATTGAACGCTCTACTTCGATAGTAAAGTCAACGTGTCCCGGAGTATCGATAACGTTAATACGATGTTGTGGGTATTGTTGTGACATACCAGACCAGAACGCAGTTGTTGCCGCAGAGGTGATCGTAATACCACGCTCTTGCTCTTGTTCCATCCAGTCCATTGTTGCAGCACCATCGTGAACTTCACCGATCTTGTGGCTTACACCTGTATAGAAAAGGATACGTTCAGAAGTCGTTGTTTTACCCGCGTCGATGTGTGCACTGATACCGATATTACGGTATCTTTCAATAGGGGTTTGACGAGCCATTTATTTCTTACCTTTTGGGTTTAAATTGAAATTCTTAATAAGGGTAAGGCTTCACCACATAAGATGAAGCCTTGAAAAAGCTTACTTAAACGATTACCAACGGAAGTGAGCAAACGCTTTGTTAGCTTCAGCCATACGGTGAACATCTTCACGTTTCTTCACTGCTGAGCCTTTGTTGTCTGCTGCGTCTGATAATTCGTTAGCTAAACGTAATGCCATTGATTTGTCACCACGTTTACGAGCTGCTTCTACGATCCAACGCATAGCTAAAGCATTACGACGAGTTGGGCGAACTTCTACTGGTACTTGGTATGTAGAACCACCCACACGGCGAGATTTAACCTCAACGGTTGGACGTACGTTTTCTAATGCAATTTCAAAAGCTTCTAACGCTTCTTTACCAGAACGTTGTGCTAAAGCTTCTAATGCACCATAAACGATTTTTTCTGCAGTAGATTTTTTACCATCTACCATTAACACGTTAATAAATTTTGCAAGTAATTCCGAACCAAATTTCGGATCTGGAAGAATTTTGCGTGGTTCAATACTACGACGACGTGGCATTGGAAATTTCTCCGTATATTAAATCTTCAGGATATCCAAAACTCATCTAATCTGCCTAAGGCATATTGACTGGAGTTTATGGTTTAAATATTAAAATTTAGACGTTTGGCCTTACTCAACGGAGATCCATTAAGATTTAGGACGTTTAACGCCGTATTTAGAACGACCTTGTTTACGATCTTTAACGCCTGCACAGTCAAGTGCACCACGTACAGTATGGTAACGAACACCTGGTAAGTCTTTTACACGACCACCACGGATTAATACAACACTGTGTTCTTGAAGGTTATGACCTTCACCACCGATGTATGAAGTTACTTCAAAGCCATTTGTTAAACGAATACGGCATACTTTACGTAATGCTGAGTTCGGTTTTTTAGGTGTAGTAGTGTATACACGAGTACACACGCCACGTTTCTGCGGGCAAGCCTCTAATGCAGGAACGTTACTTTTTACAACCTTTTTCACACGCGGTTTGCGTACTAGCTGGTTGATAGTTGCCATTAAAAAAGCTCCAGTTAAAATTATTAAAAATAAAATTAAAAATATCCTTTTAAGAAAAGGACGTTGAATTCTAAATTGATCACGAATCAAAGTCAAGTACAGACCGAAAATTGAAATGATTATTTCCTAACCAAAGGTATTAATTTTGCCAATACTTGGGCTGGGGTAATATTTTCCATTTTGTCGGCTGTTACATAATACTGATTGTGACCATAAGCCCCGATTAATTTGGGATCTGTTGCACCGTACAAAATCACATTAGATTTATCTAAAGCAGCAGCTAAATGGCTCAGACCAGTATCTACCGATACCACGACTTTAGCTCCCTCAAGTTGAGCCGCCAATTCTGTTAATCCCATTTTAGGCAAAATAATCACATTATTTGCTGACTTAGCTAAACGCTCCGCTCTTTCTTTTTCAATTAAGTTTCCCCAAGTTAATCGAACTTCAAGATCCCACTTGGCGAGTTCTTGTATCACCTCTGCCCAATATTCTTCTTTCCAATGCTTATCTGCTCGAGTTGTCGCGTAAATGAGCATAACGTAAGCGGTCATTTTTGACTGATTTTTTGCAAAATGTTGTGCAATATTGTAATTACCCCGTGTCGCAGGTAAAGCATAACCCAATGATTTTGCAAATAATTTTCTCATTCGCTGGACTGCGTGCTGTTGATAAGGAATATCAAACCTATAGTCATAAAATAAGCTGCTTAAACCTTCGCGAGCTGAATTTTTATCATAGCCAAATTTTTGCCCTTTTGCTGGGTAGGTAACCAATACTGCACTTTTGATTAGTCCTTGTGCATCAATGACCACATCATATTGCTCACGTTTCAACTCTTTTAAGAAATTTTGCCATTCTATCCAAGTCTGGCGTTTGCATAAATTCTTCCGCCAACGGCGAATCGCGACAGGAATCACTTTATTAACCGCAGAATGCCAAGTCGGAATGTCTGTAAAACTTTCTTCAACTACCCAATCTACCGTTAAATTAGGTATCGCATTTTGCATATCAGTTAAGGCAGGCAAAGTGTGTAACACATCACCCATAGAGGAGGTTTTTACGATTAGAATTTTCATTTTTATATAACAAGCGGTTATTTTTGCAAAAAAATTGACAAAAACGACCGCTTGTAGTGCGTTTATGCTAATAACTGATTGAGTTTTTCTATTACCATTTGAGGCTCAATGTCAATCAAACTTTGGTGATAACCTTCCGCCCCGTCACCTTTGCGGATTTTAATTAATCCACCGTCAATTAAACGAATAATAACCGCGTTTTTGGAAAGCGGCGGCGTATATTCAGGGCTTGTCGGCCCATATAAAGCAACTAATGGTTTATTGAGTGCCGCCGCAATATGCATTAAACCTGAATCATTGCTTACGAGTGCTTTACAATCGGCAATTAAATCCACGGCCTGATTTAAGTCGGTTTGCCCTGCTAAGTTTAAGCAATATCGCTGTAGATTTTCAGGTAATGATAGACAAATTTGTTCACCAACTTCTTGATCTTTTTTCGAGCCAAATAATCTGACAGAATAGCCTTGTTCAATTAACATTTTAGCTAAATTCGCATAGTGGTAATGCGGCCAACGTTTTGCAGGGCCAAATTCAGCCCCTGGGCAGAAACCAATCGCTAGGCGATCTTCTGCATAACTTAATTGTTTCTCAAATTTTGCTTTGGTTTGCTCAATTTCTTGGCTATCCGTTTGCAGGTAAGGATAAGCAATCGGTAACCGTTCTGCTTGAGGAACTCTTCCTTGCTCAAAGGCTAAGGCAACGTAACGCTGCACCATCATTGGATAAGCATTTTTATTAGTGCGAAGATCATTTAAGAAAAAATATCGACTTTCGCCTTTCCAACCACGACGTGTTGCAATTTGAGCAAAAAATGGAATCAACGCAGACTTCAAGGAATTAGGCAATATAATTGCCATTTCATACTGATGTCTCAATGATTTTCCAAGTTTATAACGTTCACACAAACGAAACGAGCCGTGCCCAATTGGCATTGAGATTGCATTACGTACCTCAGGCATTCTAGCTAAAAGCGGACGGCACCAATCAGGTGCCATCACATCAATTTGACAACTCGGATATTGCACTTTAAGCTGCTGATAAAGTGAATGAGACATCATCATATCGCCAACCCAAGAAGGCCCAATAACTAAAATATTCATTTGTAATATTCTCTTAACTCTTTTTGTACGTATGGGTAAATCTAATGCCCAAATTGCCCAATCGATTATTATTGTTTTACACAATTTACTGCTAGATTTCTTTTCGTATTATCATACAAAAAGGCTTTGCCATTACGCAGTTCATTCCACGTCCAACGAATATTAGTATATTTTCTACCATTTCTGGTGACTGTAGAAGAAAGTAAGTGTGATGTGCCTTGAAATGTAATCTTTACACTCTCTTTTTTATCTAATTTTCTATCTTTTTTCTGTCGATCAACTTCGACTCTTTTACCATTATCACAACGATATATATTCACCTTGTGTGTTCCCTCAACTTTCTTCTCTACCATTTTTACAGGGGTTTTGGTTTTATGGATCTGATGAATTTGTTCAACTGGTGGAGTAACAACTGAGGAACAGGCACCTAATAGAAATGCTAACACTGCTACACATACAACTCTATGTTGCTTGAGTAAGATACTCATTCTTCTCTCCTTTTGAAATAGAAAAAAGCAATACTTGTAGCATTGCCTTTATTTAATTTGATTATTTAAAAGTATAGCTGCCGTTTGGTTGACGAATAAACTTACCACCCGAGCCGATACTCATTTCAACAACACGGTTATTTTTATCTAAACGAACCGTTACTCGCTCACCTACTTTTAAATTACTCACAATATTATTTGCTTTACTCATTGAATTAACATCGGAGATATTTAAATTGTTATCACGAAACACCTGCATTAATGACACACCTTTTGGCACAGTCATAGTTTTGGTGGCAATTGCTGAAGTCGTATTCGTTTTTGATGCTTCCGCTTTTACAAGTGGTTTTTCCACGGGTCTCACCGCTACCTTTGGTGCTGGTGGTGCCACACGCTCTGTTTTAGGCTGTGACTTTGGTGTACTTTCAGGCTGAAATACAACACTGCCTTCTGTTTTTGGTTTGATTGCAGGCTGCTCAACTACAGGTTTATTTTGAACAGGCTTCTCTGATATAAGTTGTTCCGTATGAGAGACTGCTGAAGGATTAGGTAGATCTTGTTGTGCTTTCTCTTGGGTTTGAACAACAATTTCTTGTTCTGCACGAGCTTGCTCTTCTGCACGTTTTGCTTCAGCTTCATCTACTGGACGAAATTCGATCGGTAAGCTGCCACCGTGCTGTGATTGCAACTCCTCTACTGTTTCAGGTGTGCTTGGTTTTAATAAAAAAAACAGTACTAATAATGCTAAACCTAACAATGCAAGCAATAATAAACGGCGAGTTTTAGGTGGAATTTTAGCGTTAATATCTGGTGTTTTAGTTCCTTCAACGACTGAGCCCGCACCTGTTACTGCGACATTTGGAATAATACGCTCAGTCGTAAAACGTTCTTGAACTTCTAGCTCTACGTTCTCATTCCCTTCAGCAGGCACTTCTGCCGATAGATTTTCTTCGATATTTTTCACTACAGACTCCGCATTATCTGAACTTGGTGTAAATTGAAATTCTTTTTTTGATTTACTTGCAAATACATCTACAGGACCATCTGTTGCTGGTTCGGATCTTTCCATAGTTGGAGTAAAGGTATGGTGAGGTACTTTTGTTGAATGCAATGAAAAGTAAGTTTTGTTTTTATTTTGTATATCTGCTTGAGCTTGCTCGACCTTTTCTTGAGATTCTTGAGAGGTTAAAGGCTCACCAAAAACAGGCTCTTTACGAAAGTTATTTTGTGTCATATTTCTTCCAAAAATAATCGGGTTAATTCATATAAAATGGCTAATATTTTAAATCAATTCACAGTTTATTTAAAATAATTTGAATAAATAGCGGTCGTTTTTTCAAGATTCTTTGCAAATTTTTCTAATTTCACTTAATTTCAGACTAAATACAAGCCAATAAGTTTATCTTTTTTTATTTTTTCGATCTGTGTCGAAAAATTTACTTTTGCTACTTGAGGTAAATATTACTCGCTTTTAAGCTTGCCAATACATTTACTCAACCCAAAAGGAAATACTATGAACAAGATGAAAACTCTCGCACTCAGTCTATTAATCGGCTTAAACACCCTGGCTTTCGCTCAAAAAACACCACAAATTGAGCAAAATAATACGCTAAAAGCACAACAAAGTATGCAAAAAAACCTTAGTGCGGTAAATATCAATACAGCGAGTGCAGCCGAACTGCAAGATAAGCTCGTAGGTATAGGTGAGAAAAAAGCCCAAGCCATTGTGGATTATCGTACCCAAAACGGTAATTTCAAAAGTATTGAACAACTTACTGAAGTTTCTGGAATCGGGCAAGCTACCTTAGAGAAAAACCGAGGAAATATCGTTTTAGAATAAGACGAAAATATTGTTGAGGTGGGCAAACTTATAAAAGTGCTATCTCTTATCTTTTATGTGGCCATCTCAACATTTTTAATTTTTTCTCTTTCGTATTGCATTTCCTATATTTGTCCCCATTTAGAAACGGACTTCTGTTTTTAATCAAAAAGGAAAACGCAATGCAATTAAAACCATATCCTATTTCAACTTATTTACAGCGTGTAAAAATCGCTCTGCACTACCTATTGCCACAATTAGCAATAACTAGAGCTGCTGGTTGGTTAGCGGAACAAAAGTGGGGAATTGTTACTCATTTCATTATTAAACTATTTGCTAAGCAATACAAAGTAGATTTATCTGAAGCAGCAAAGACTGAGCCTTCAGACTACGCAACTTTCAATGAGTTTTTTATTCGTGAATTAAAAGAGGGCGCTCGCCCAATTAATAATGAATTAAATACGCTTTGTTTGCCCGCAGACGGTAAGGTAAGCGAATCTGGTGAAATTTCTGATGACCGTTTACTACAAGCAAAAGGTCATCATTTTACGTTAGCCACTTTATTAGCAAATGATGAAGAAATGGCTGCGAAATTTAAAAATGGTACCTTTATTACTACTTATTTGTCACCAAGTGATTACCACCGTGTGCATATGCCATATGATGCCACATTGCGTAAAATGATTTATGTGCCAGGTGAGCTATATTCTGTCAATCCATTTTTAGCTGAACACGTTCCAAATTTATTCGCACGTAATGAGCGTGTAATTTGTGAATTTGATACCGCATTCGGTCCGATGATACAAATTTTAGTCGGTGCAACGATTACCGCAAGTATGAGCACCGTTTGGGCAGGCGTAATCAATCCGCCACGAGCTGATGAAGTGGTTATTTGGAACTACGATACAGACGGCGAAAAAGCAATTAGATTACAAAAAGGGGAAGAAATGGGTGCTTTCCGTTTAGGTTCTACTGTCATTAACCTTTTTCCAAAAGGTAAAATAAACTTAAATCCAGCTCTCATTGCTGGAACAAAAACCCGAATGGGAGAAGAATTAGGCAAAGTAATTACTCACTAACCTAATCAAATTCCTTGCTACATTAAATTAAAGGGCAGATCTGATCTGCCCTTTATTTATTACCAGTCAATAATTTTATTCACAATGTCTTGCTGCTCAGTACTTGTTTTACGCAAATAAATCCTGGTGGTTTCTATACTTTCATGCCCCATTAAATCGGCAAGAAATGCAATATCATTAAAGCGCTCCAAAAAACTTTTTGCAAAACGATGACGAAATGAGTGAGGATAAACAATTTTAGGGTCTAATTTATAGCGTTTGGCGAATACTTTTAATTGACCAGCAATTCCACGCGTCGTAATTCTATCCCCATATTTATTAAGAAAAATAAATCCATTTTGTTTATTATTTAACCTTAACCATTCTAAACACTCTTGTTGTAGAGCTACTGGGATATAAATTCGTCTTAATTTACCACCCTTGGAGTAGAGATCTAAATAGCCAATTTTAATATGTTCACATTTTATCTGGATTAACTCACTCACCCTTGCACCTGTTGCAGCCATAAATCTAATCACAAAATACCAATAAAACTCCCTATCTTCTTTTAAGGATTGTTTAAAGTAAGCGTAATCTGCCTCACTAATCACATTCTCTAAAAATGGTTTTTGTTGCACTTTGATAAATGACAATTTCCATTTCTCTTTTTTAACAAATTCCAAGTAATAATTTATGGCTCTTAGCCTTAAATTAACCGTTTGCGGCTTATAGTTTTCAATTAAGAACACTTTATACCGCTGTAAATTAATTTTGGACAACTCAGAAAACTTTTTGTGATACTGCTTTATAGCAAAAATATAAGCTGTTTGAGTATTCTCAGCAAGATTAGATTGATGGAGATGTTTTTCAAATAAAATAAACATATTGATTTCCTTATTGTTGGTTGAAAATCAATATAATAATTATAGATCTACGGGTTACTATATTTTACCTTAATCATATTGATACCATATTAATAATGGCTATAACCCAATCATCTAAACCATTCCAATAAATAAGACCTATTGTTTCACTAAGTATTTCATTTATGATATTGTGCATCAAATTTATCGACAAATAAGGATAGATAATGAAACTACAACAAATTATCCAAGAAAATCATTTAGGATTACTATTTCAACAAGGAAATTTTGGGTTAGAAAAAGAGAGTCAACGTATTGATAAAGAAGGTAATATTGTGACAACCCCACACCCAGCCGTATTTGGAAATCGCGCTTATCACCCTTATATCCAGACTGATTTTGCCGAAAGTCAGCTAGAACTAATTACTCCTGCGAATGCGAAATTGGAAGACAGTTTCCGCTGGTTATCCGCAATACACGAGGTGGTTTTACGCTCTTTACCAGAAGATGAATACCTCTTCCCACTCAGTATGCCCGCGGGTTTACCGCCTGAAGAGTTAATCTTAGAAGCACAATTTGATAACCCTGAAGATGTAAACTACCGCAAATACCTCTCGGCTAACTATGGTAAATACAAACAAATGGTAAGCGGCATACATTATAACTTCCAGCTTTCGCCTGAGTTTGTTGAAAAAGCATTTGCTTTGCAAACTGAATACCCTAATTTGAAAACATTCCAAAATGCTCTTTATATGAAGTTATCGAATAACTTCCTGCGTTATCAATGGATTTTCATTTATTTATTGGCCGCCACCCCAACAGTGGAATCGCAATATTTTTATCATAAATCACCGCTTGCAGAAGGGCAATTAGTGCGTAGTTTACGCTCTAGTCCTTATGGTTATGTCAATTCAGAGCAAGTTGTGGTGAATCACGACAGTTTAGAAAGCTATGTCGAAACCCTTGAAACACAGGTTTCAAAAGGCTTACTCATTGCAGAAAAAGAGTTCTATTCTAACGTGCGTTTGCGTGGCGGTAAAAAGGCACGAGACTTACTGGAAAAAGGCGTACAATACGTGGAATTCCGCCTGTTCGATCTCAATCCATTTGCACCTTATGGTATTGAATTAAGTGATGCGAAATTTATCCACTATTTCTTGCTTGGTATGCTTTGGCTGGAAGAAACAAGCGGTCAAAAAGAAGTAGAAATTGGCAAACAGAAACTTTACCAAGTCGCACTTGAAGATCCCAGAACTGAAACCGCCTTCCGTACTGAAGGAGAAGCCATCTTAAATCACATTTTAGCGATGCTTGAAGCGTTAGGAACAAGCGAAGAGAATCTAGAGCTCGTGCGTGAAAAAATCGCTCAGTTTGCCGATCCCACAAAAACCATTAATGGACGCTTACTTAAAGCTATCGATCAATTCGGTAGCTATAAAGCACTAGGTGCAAAACTCGCTCAAGATTATAAAAATCAAGCGTTTGATCGTTTTTATGCCCTGTCTGCTTTTGACAATATGGAGCTTTCTACTCAGGCGTTATTCTTTGATTTAATCCAACAAGGAATTGGGGTGGAATTGCTCGATGAAAACGATCAATTTCTCTCCCTGAAATTTGGCAATCATTTGGAATATGTAAAAAATGGCAATATGACCAGCCACGATCAATACATTTCGCCATTGATTATGGAAAATAAAGTGGTGACGAAAAAAGTACTGGCAAAAGCAGGTTTCAATGTGCCGAAAAGTGTCGAATTTACCACACTTGAAGAGGCAGTCGCTCACTATCCGCTGTTTGAGGGCAAGGCTGTGGTGATCAAGCCGAAATCCACCAACTACGGATTAGGCATCACGATTTTCCAACAAGCGGTCAAAAATCGGGAAGATTTTGCAAAAGCGGTAGAAATTGCGTTCCGTGAAGACAAAGAAGTGATGGTAGAAGATTATTTGACTGGCACCGAATACCGCTTCTTTGTGTTAGGCAGTGAAACCCTTGCCGTGCTTCTGCGTGTGCCTGCCAATGTAGTCGGAGATGGCGTTCATACCATTAAAGAATTGGTTGAAATGAAAAATGACGATCCACTCAGAGGCGATGGCTCTCGCAGCCCTCTTAAAAAAATCACCTTAGGCGAAATCGAACAGTTACAACTAAAAGAGCAAGGCTTAACTGTCGATGCTGTGCCTGAGAGAGGTCAAACCGTGCAACTGCGTGCCAATTCTAATATCAGCACAGGGGGCGATTCGATTGATATGACCGACCAAATGCACGAAAGCTATAAACAAATTGCTGCCAGCATTGCTCGTACTATGGGAGCGAAAGTGTGTGGCGTGGATTTAATTATTCCCGATCTCACTCAAGCTGCCGAGCCAAATTTAAGCTCTTGGGGAGTGATTGAAGCAAACTTCAATCCAATGATGATGATGCATATTTTCCCCTATCAAGGAAAATCTCGCCGTCTAACCAAAGCAGTGATTAAAATGTTATTTCCAGAAATAAATCATTAAAATTTATGCTTATTCTGTTTATATTATGAGGAACCACTGATGATCAATGGCTTTTCTTTATCACTCAAATTAAATTTTCTTTCATACAATAGCACTCCAAATAAAGAATGTTAGTCTAATTTATAGACAAAAAATAGCGTGATATGTGATATAGATCACACTTCTGTAATTATTACATTGTGTGAAATAATTATCATATTAAAATCACACCCCGATTAATAACTTAAAATACCTCTATAGGAGTAATATATGAGTATTGCTATTATCGTAGCAACCCATGGTGTCGCTGCAGAGCAACTTCTCAAGACAACAGAAATGTTGATTGGCGAGCAAGAAGATGTCGCCTACATTGATTTTGTTCCTGGTGAAAATGCAGAAACTATTATGGGGAAATATCAATTATTGGTTGATGGCCCATTGTCACATTGTGATCAAGTACTGTTTCTTGTAGATATGTGGGGAGGAAGCCCTTTCAATGCAGCTAACAGATTCCAAGATGGAAAGTCTGGTATGGATGTTGTTGCTGGAGTGAATATCCCTATGTTAGTCAATACCTGTATGGCCAGAGATGATGTTGAATCATTAGAAGAACTTGTTGAAGTTGCATTAGAGGCTGGCACAACAGGTATTCGTTCTTTAAACCATCAACCTGAGGTTGCTCAAGCAACTACAGCAGCTCCAGAACAAGAAACATCTGTTACCCAACAACCTGAAATTGTCGATGATGGTCGCCGAATGACGATTGCTCTTGCCCGTATTGATGATCGTTTAATTCACGGTCAAGTCGCAACGGTCTGGACAAAAGAAAGCAAGGTAAATCGTATTATTGTCGTCAATGAGGGGGTTGCAAAAGACAGCATTCGCACGACAATGTTAAAAAGTGTAGCGCCACTTGGTGTTACGGCACACGTTGTTGATGTACCTAAAATGATTCGTGTCTATAACAATCCTGAATACGCCGATGATAGAGTGATGCTGCTTTTCACTAACCCTAGCGATGTGTTAGCACTGATTGAAGGAGGCATTCCTCTTAATTCAATTAATGTAGGGGGGATCTCACATAAAGAAGGAAAACAAATGATCAGCCATGCTGTTGCCGTTGATCAGAAAGATATTGAGGCTTTCAAAGCGATGGACGCTAAAGGTGTCGAGTTGGAAGTACGCAAAGTATCAAGTGATAGCCGTCAATATATGATGGATTTATTGAAAAAACATAATTTAATCTAAAGGAAATCAATATGGAACTCTCAGCATTACAAATTGTGCTTTTATTCCTCGTTGCCTGTATCTCTGGTATGGGTTCAATTCTAGATGAATGGCAAACTCACCGTCCATTAATTGCTTGTACTATGATAGGTGCAGTGTTAGGTGATGTGACGACTGGTATCATCGTGGGTGGTTCATTAGAGCTATTAGCATTAGGTTGGATGAATATCGGTGCGGCAGTTGCACCTGATGCAGCCCTTGCCTCTATCGTTTCAACTATCCTTGTTATCGTCGGTCGCCAAGATATTTCAACAGGTATTGCTATTGCAATCCCGCTTGCTGCTGCAGGTCAAGTACTAACTTATATTGTGCGAGCTATCACAGTTGGCTTCCAACACGCAGCAGATAAATCAATAGAAGATGGTAACTTAAACCGTCTAGATTGGCTACATCGTGGTGCTTTACTCCTACAAGCAATGCGTATTGCTATTCCTGCTTTAATTGTTGCCTTAACGGCAGGTACAGATGCTGTACAAACAATGTTAAATGCTATTCCAGAAGTGGTAACAACAGGACTTAAAATTGCTGGTGGCTTTATTGCGGTTGTTGGTTATGCGATGGTGATTAATATGATGCGTGCAGGTCATTTAATGCCGTTCTTTTTTGCGGGTTTTGTGATTGCTGGATTTACCAATTTCAACCTTGTAGCACTCGGCGTATTAGGTACTGTAATCGCGATGGTCTATATCCATATGCATCCAAAATACAATAAAAGCCAGCAAGTCGTAGTAACTTCGGCACCAAAAAATGATTTAGACAACCGTTTAGACTAAGAGGGCATTCAATATGACAACCGAAATCAAAAAAGTAACAAAAAGCGATTTGAATGCCGTTGTACGTCGTTCAAACTTATTTCAAGGATCGTGGAACTTTGAACGTATGCAGGCTTTAGGCTTTGCTTATGCGATGGTACCGGTCATCAAACGCTTATATCCCGATCCAAATGACCCTGCTCGTAAAGAAGCTATTAAACGCCACTCTGAATTCTTTAACACTCAGCCATTTGTTGGTGCCCCTATTTTAGGTGTAACTATTGCGATGGAAGAAGAACGTGCCAATGGTAAAGAAATTGATAATGCTGCAATTAACGGTATTAAAGTTGGTTTAATGGGACCATTAGCCGGTGTGGGTGATCCAATCTTCTGGGGAACCGTTCGCCCAGTCTTCGCAGCATTAGGTGCAGGTTTAGCATTAAAAGGCGAGCTTTTAGGTCCAATTTTATTCTTTGTCTTATTCAATCTTGTCCGTTTAGCCACTCGCTATTATGGCGTTGTTTATGGTTATAAAAAAGGATTAGATGTTGTACAAGATATGAGCGGAGGCCTATTACAAAAATTAACCGAAGGTGCATCCATTTTAGGTCTGTTTATTATGGGAGCATTAGTCCAAAAATGGACTAGTATCAATGTTCCTCTTGTACTTTCTACTATTCAAAAACAAGATGGCACCACTGAAATCACCACGGTACAAAGCATTTTAGATAGTTTAATGCCAGGTTTATTACCATTACTACTTACTTTTGCTTGTATGTGGCTACTTCGTCATCGTGTTAATGCAATTTGGATTATCTTAGGATTCTTTGTCATTGGTATTTTAGGTGCTGCAACAGGTGCATTAGCTTAAAACCGATATGTAAAATCTCTCTCAAAAATGACCGCTTGAACGTTCAAGCGGTTTTTTATAGCTTCTCTACTTATCTTTTACCTAGAATTATGACAAATACTATTCTTTTTCTCTTTATCTTACTTAGCTTACTTTTTGCTGTTTACGACCAAATCCTCATGGATAGACTTAAAGGACGAACAAAACTCACTATCATACTTAAAAAACAAAAAACTATTGATACTTGGCTATTAATAGGCTTAATCATATTGTCGATTGGCTATGGCGTTCAAAACCAAATTTCAGCATTTACACTCTATCTGCTTAGCACTTGTGTTATTTTAGCCGTCTATTTAGCATTTTTTCGTTCACCACGTCTTTTATTAAAGCAAGAGGGGGTCTTCTTTGCGAATATTTACTTTAATTACGCTAAAATTTATCAAATAAATATTGCAGAGATAAACACAAATGAAAAAGTACTAGTCATTGATTTACACGGAGGAAGAAGGCTACTTGCCCAGCCTGAAAACGAAGAAGATCTTCAATCTGTCGTTAATTTTTTCGAGAAATAAAAAACAAAATATAACGGCTTTATCAATAAAAAGATCAAGCGGTTATTTTTCTCAACAATTTTGCAAATTCTTAAAGAAAAACAACCGCTTGTAAAATACTAATTAAATTATGCTTTCGCGTCTGCCGCTGCTTTTACAATTACCGCAAATGCAGGTGCTTTAAGTGAAGCACCGCCGACTAATGCACCATCAATATCTGGCTGAGCAAATAATTCTGCTGCATTAGCCTCATTTACTGAGCCACCGTATTGAATAATCACTTGATCTGCAACTGCTTGTGATTTCGCCGCAATATGACCACGAATGAATGCGTGAACCGCTTGTGCTTGTGCTGGCGTTGCTGATTTACCTGTGCCGATTGCCCAAACAGGTTCGTAAGCAATTACTGCACCATTAAATGCCTCAACACCAAGAGCATTGATCACGGCATCAATTTGTTTTGCACAGACTTCTTCTGTTTTGCCCGCTTCATTTTCTGCTTCAGTTTCACCAATACACAACACTGGCACTAATCCTGCATCTTTTAATACTTTAAATTTTTGTGCGATAAACTCATCACTCTCTTTATGGTAAGTACGGCGTTCGGAATGCCCGATGATGATATATTTCGCTCCAAATTCTTTTAACATATCCGGGGAAATCTCACCAGTAAAAGCCCCTTTTACATTTACATCAACGTTTTGTGAACCTAACGTAATTAAGCCTTTGTCGCTACAACCACAGCCACAACCTGCTAATGATGCTTCAGCATAAGCCAAATACATTACTGGCGGGGCAATAGCCACATCACAGCCTTCAACGCCGTATAATTCTGCTTTTAAATCTGCAATTAAGGTTTTAGTAAACGCTTTATCGCCATTTAATTTCCAGTTACCCATTACCAGTGGACGACGTGCCATATTGTTTCTCCTATAAGTTAAATTAAGTATCAACTGGTGTGAACTATACCAAATTTTATTAGTTTAATCATTTTTTATGTCATTTTTCCTAAAATTTCCTCTAAAAGCATAACTTGCTTTAACTCTTATTTTACAAAGTCTATAATGCCCAACTTTGACGATATAAACGAGAAAATATATTACTTATGAAAAAAGCGTTCACTCTCTCATTTTTAGCCACTACATTAGCGTCTATTCTTCCCCTTTCAACATACGCCGCTATTGTGCGTGGCGATGTAGATTATCAATACTTTCGCGATCTCGCTGAAAACAAAGGAAAATTTTTTGTTGGTGCGACTAATATTCC
The DNA here is from genome assembly GCF_013377995.1 of Mannheimia pernigra. NCBI lineage: Bacteria > Pseudomonadati > Pseudomonadota > Gammaproteobacteria > Pasteurellales > Pasteurellaceae > Mannheimia > Mannheimia pernigra. Next base: position 751,282 of record NZ_CP055305.1, on the reverse strand, counting down.
TGTACTGAATAACAAAGATCAGCAAATTGGCACATTCTTAAATGTAACACCTAAAAAACTTATTGAAATTGAGCCACCTCGTTTTGATGTTAGTCTCTGTTTTAGTGACAATCCTCCACCACAGTGCAATGGAGAAGAGCCTCCTCGCTATAAAGAAGTTATACTTGATCCAGTTGAAATTCCAATGATCGATTTCTCATCAATTAACCGTACATTGGGATTTGCCACCTTAGTAAACCCACAATATGTTATCAGTGTTAATCATAATCAAAGTTATAACTCCGTACAATTTGGCGATTCAAGTAGCAATAAGCTAGACGATCACCATTACGATTATCGGTTAGTAAAACGAAATAACTACCAGCCAGATCCTGCTAAACTCAAAGCGGATAAAGGTAAAAATGGTGAATCTCGTGAACGAAATGATAATGGTGAAAAAATCATTTATGATATATCCAATAAACCCACTGATCGCTGGGATTATCACGCACCTCGCCTAGCGAAACTCGTTACCGAAGTCGTGCCAGCAAAACAGATCGAGCCTGAAAATGGTCAGAGTCTTTATGACTATTACGAGCAGTTTGGCGACCGCACCTTATTCCCTATGTTTATTCGTGCGGGTTCAGGCAAACAAGCTATAGTTAATAACATTACAGATCGTTTAAAGAAGGGACGTATTGAGGTAGGTAGCGGTACATTTTTAATTGGTGGAAGTGTACTCCCTGTAAGTAGCGATACTGATAACGGCTTAAGCAAAATTTTAGTTGCTTTATCAAACAAAACAAATGATGTATTCCAAGATCACGGCTATGGCCCATTAACAACTATTGGCTTACCTGGTGATAGTGGCTCCGCAATCTGGGGATACAACCTTAAGAAAAAAGAATGGGTGGTACTGGGCGTTTATAGTGATTATTTCTCTGAAGGGAATATTCCTGGCGGAGATGTATTTAAATCTTACTGGAACTATCATCACCCACACTACGTTCGTGCATTAGAAAAAGAAAATACTGCAGGTACCATCACAACAACTGGAGCAACACTTACTTGGAAGACACAAGGCAATAGTAGCACCATTTCAGATGGCACAACTTCTCTTAAAGTAGATTTAGCCGATACTGCACTGCCTACATTGAAAGGACATAACGGCAATATAAACGATAATCCTTGGAACCCACAATTACACCACGGTAAAACATTCCATATCAACGGTGAAAATAATACCTTCATTTTAACTGGTGATGTTAACCAAGGAGCTGGGGCTATCCATATTCATAGTAACGCTACATTTCAAGGAGAAACCGATAATATCTCTTGGCTAGGTGCTGGCTTAGATATTGATAAAGATAAAACCGTTACCTGGAAACTTCACAATCCAAATGGAGACCGCCTATCCAAAATTGGTAAAGGTACCTTACTCGTTAACGGCAAAGGGAAAAACCTAGGTTCAATCAGCGTTGGAGATGGCACGCTCATTCTCGATCAACAAGCGGATGAAAATGGCGAAAAATCTGCATTTTCTGAAGTGGGAATTGTAAGTGGTCGCCCAACAGTCATACTTAATAGTGCTAATCAAGTCAATCCCAACAATATCTATTTTGGTTATCGTGGCGGTAAATTAGATTTAAATGGACATAGCATTACTATGCACCGTATTCAAAATTCAGATGACGGTGCAGTTATTGTGAATAATAATGCTCAAAAAGCAGCAAAGTTACACTTAACAGGCATCGCTAGCCCAACGGCTGAACAGGTAAAAGTCACGGCAATTTCACGCCCAGATCAAATATCGCCAAATATGGCAACAACCGATATTTTTGCCTTCCAGCGTTTACCAAATCAACCGACCAATTATATTCGTTTGAAAAAACCATTAACGGTGAAACAAATCACAGAAATTTTTAATGCCCGCAAACTTTTTGTTGACATTGACATCCGTACAGGGTTAATCAGAGATAACGAATACTTTGAAACATTAGGTACAAATGAAGATTTAGCTAAAAATAAAGTACTTGCTGAAAAAGTAAAATCAGCTGAAGGCTCCTTTCTCCCATATAGTGGTTACTTTGGCGAACGTGATGCCAATAACAAGGGTATATTAGATGTCATTGTTAATACTGAAGTTGCAAATGGAAAATTACTCATCACAGGTGGCACAAATCTTAACGGTAATTTAATTGCTGAAGGTACAAGCGAGATCATTTTATCTGGTCGCCCAACACCACACGCTTACGATCACCTAAAGAGGAAAGAAGTCATTGTGGAAGGAGATTGGCTCAATCGTGAATTTATTGCGACAACCTTTGTCGCTAAAGATAATGGAAAAATTGAAGTTTCTCGCAACGTATCAAATGTAACAGGTCACTTTAATTTAGCTAATAATGCTACTGCCCAAATAGGCTTTAGCCAAAGCAAATCACAACAATGTATTCGCTCTGATAGAACTGGTATGACCACCTGTAATGTTGCGACGCTTTCCGATGCCGATTTAAATAGCTGGGAAAGAACGATCGTCAATGGTAATGCAACATTAAATGATAATTCAACTTTCCGCCTAGGCAGTAAAGCTACAATGTCTGGTTCAATTACAGCGGAAGAAACAACTCATTTACAGCTTGATAATGGAAGTGTTCTAAATCTCACAGGTATAAGCAAAACAGGCCATTTTACTGCCGATACAGGCTCAACAGTAAATCTAAGTAGTACATTAACAATACTCACATCAACCGTATTAGATGTTTTAAATATGGCAAGTGGAACTTTAGAGCTACGCGGTACGTTAACAGCTAATACCTTATCTGGTAATGGTGTATTTAAATTCACAACCGATTTAGCTCAAACTACAAGTAACGTTGTGAAAATTATTGGCTCTGCAAGCGGTCAATTTACTGCTGAAATTTCCCCAATAAAGGAGGCGAATTCTCTAGACAAAATTAAATTATTAGAAATAAGCGGTGAAAATAACTTTTCTCTAACACTAAAAGAGCCAATGGAATCTGGTGAATATACATACGACTTAGAAAAGGTGGGAATGGCATACTACCTAAAACCAACAAAAAAGGAAGAGCCAAAAATCACTCAAAAAGGTGAAAGCGTCACCGCCGATCCTCTGCCTGAATACACTGGTACGGTAGAAATTACAAAAAAAGGCGAAAGTGTTACTGCCGAGCCTCTGCCTGAATACACTGGTACGGTAGAAATTACAAAAAAAGGCGAAAGTGTTACTGCCGAGCCTCTGCCTGAATACACTGGTACGGTAGAAATTACAAAAAAAGGTGAAAGTGTTACTGCCGAGCCTCTGCCTGAATATACAGGTTTGGTAGAAATTACAAAAAAAGGCGAAAGTGTTACTGCCGAGCCTCTGCCTGAATATACAGGTTTGGTAGAAACCACAAAAAAAGGTGAAAGCGTTACTGCTGAGCCTCTACCTGAATATAAAGGTTTGGTAGAAATTACAAAAAAAGGCGAAAGCGTCACCGCTGACCCTCTACCTGAATATACAGGTTTGGTAGAAACCACACAAAAAGGCGAGAGCGTTACTGCAGACCCTCTGCCTGAATATACAGGTACGGTAGAAATTACAAAAAAAGGTGAAAGCGTTACTGCTGACCCTCTACCTGAATATACAGGTACGGTAGAAATTACAAAAAAAGGTGAAAGCGTCACCGCCGATCCTCTACCTGAATATACAGGTTTGGTGGAAATTACAAAAAAAGGCGAAAGCGTCACCGCCGATCCTCTACCTGAATATACAGGTTTGGTGGAAATTACAAAAAAAGGCGAAAGCGTCACCGCCGATCCTCTACCTGAATATACAGGTTTGGTAGAAACCACACAAAAAGGCGAAAGCGTCACCGCTGACCCTCTACCTGAATATACAGGTTTGGTAGAAACCACACAAAAAGGCGAAAGCGTCACCGCTGACCCTCTACCTGAATATACAGGTTTGGTAGAAACCACACAAAAAGGTGAGAGTGTTACTGCTGAGCCTCTGCCTGAATACAAAGATAGTACGATTTTTGTTTCTGAGCCAGCAGCACAAATCAATGCCCTGCTCAGCTTAACTACTGAGGTAGATAAAGCCATTATTTCCCCAAGTACAAACAACCAGAAAGTATGGGCAAATATTGGCACAACAGATAGCACCTATCGTTCAACTATAAACAATTTTAATCAGAGACTAACTCAAACTCATCTAGGAGTAGAGAGCGTATTGAATAACAACATTGTTATCGGGGCGATACTATCAAAATCCCAATCAAAAAATGATTTTAAACAATCATTCAATGGTAAAGGGACAACAACAATGTTATCTCTTTATGGTAAAAAAGAGTGGAAAAACGGCATATCTATTGGTATTGATACAAGTTTAGGTAAAACCCAAAATACCGTTACTTATATGGATAAATCCACTAAATTTAATCGTGATATTATAGTAGTTGGAGTCAATATTAGTAAGTATTGGGCGGTTCAAGGTTTTAATATTAAACCAACTATGGGCGTACGCTACTACCATCTATCAAGTGTAAATTACCCATTACCTATGGCAAACATAAACACGCCTTCAGTGGATTTAGTAAGCTATCAAGCAGGATTATCAATCAGTAAAACGTTCGATATTAACAAAGTGAAAATTACACCTGAGATCAGCAGTTATATCTTAAATGTTAATCACGGAAAATTGAAAACCCAAATAAACGCACGGAATTTGGAACAGGGAATAGGAAATCAATTCAAACAAGAAATGGGCATTTCCTTATCGTTCCATAACTGGAATACCCGCATTAATGCAGGCATTTTAAAAGGCAATAAAAGACAAAATCAAAAATATCTGTCTTTTAAAATAGGCTATGAATGGTAAATTTTTATCGAGGTGAAAGTGAATTTAGCATATATTTGGGGTACACCATTACAAAGCGGACATTTAAAATCCGAATTCATCGACTTTATTGTGCGTGAAGAATTAGGCTATGAACTCTCTGGCGAAGGCGAATTTGTTGCGGTTAAAATCCGTAAAACGAATGCGAATACCCTTTTTGTTGGTGAAAAATTGGCAAAATTTGCAGGCATTCCAGAGCGAAATATGAGCTATGCTGGTTTAAAAGACCGCCACGCAGTAACTGAACAATGGTTCAGCCTCCACTTAGCAGGTAAAGAGACGCCTGATTTCTCGACTTTTGAATGTGAAGGCGTGGAGATTTTAGATGTGACTCGGCATAATCGCAAAATTCGAGTGGGATCTTTAGCTGGCAATCACTTTGAATTATTACTACGTGATGTTAAAAAAAGCGATGATCTCATTCATCGCTTACAGCAAATACAAGCGGTCGGATTTCCTAATTATTTTACCGAACAGCGCTTCGGACGAGATGGGCATAACTTAACTCAAGCCCTGCGTTGGGCAAAAGGCGAAATTACGGTCAAAGATCGCAAAAAACGTAGTTTTTATCTCTCAGCCGCTCGTGCCGAAGTATTTAATTTAGTCGTTTCACAACGTATTGCTGATGGCTTGATGAATCAAGTGCTAGAGAACGATTACGTTCAACTTGCTGGCTCAAATAGTTTTTTCTGTGTAAAACAAGAAGACATTGCCGAAACGCAACATCGTTTAGCGTCTTTTGACGTGCAACTCACCGCTCCGTTAATTGGTGAGAAATCCCTTGAAATAGAAAGTAATGCAAAAGAAAAAATAATGATTGAACAGCACGCAGACTTGGTTAAATTAATGAAAAAAGAGCAAATGAACACCGCTCGCCGAGCAATGCTTTGCAAGCCACAACATCTAGAATGGATATTTGAAGAATCTGGTTTAAGACTTAAATTCTTTTTAAATTCAGGGAGTTATGCAACAGGATTAGTAAGAGAGCTAATTAAGTTATCAGATGAAAATGCAATTTAGCACTATGACAAGCGGTTAGATTTACAAGATTTTTTGCAATTTGCAAAACATCTACAAAATCTTACCGCTTTTTACACTTTTAAGCTAAAAAAATTGTCGAAAAATTGTTAGAATGGCAAACTTTATATTCAGCACCCAATTTAAGATCTAAAAGAAACTATGAAAATTTTAATCAGTAATGACGATGGATTTCACGCAATCGGCCTTCAAACTTTAGCGAAAACATTGAGAAATACAGGGCATACCGTAACGATCATTGCCCCAGATCGTAACCGCAGTGCTGCTTCAAGCTGCTTAACACTTGCCGATCCATTGAGAGTTCACCGTTTTGATGAATATAATTATGCTGTAATTGCTGGCACACCCGCAGACTGCGTACATTTAGCCTTAAATGGATTATTTAACGGTAAATTTGCAGCACAATTTGATTTAGTCATTTCAGGTATTAATCACGGTGCAAATCTAGGAGATGATGTGGTTTATTCAGGGACAGTTGCCGCCGCGTTAGAAGGTCGCCATTTACCCTTGCCTAGCATTGCCGTTTCTCTTGTTGGACGGAAACATTCTTCGTTTTTAGATGGCGAAAATTATTTTGATACCGCAGCACAAGTCGTATTAGATTTACTGGCAAAAATGGAAAATCAGATGTTTCCAGCCAACCACGTTTTAAATGTGAATGTGCCAAACTTACCTTATTCAGAACTAAAAGGCACAATGATTACCCGCTTAGGGGAACGTTCAACGGCGGCGGAAATTGTAAAACAGAAAGATCCTCGCAATGCTGATGTGTATTGGATTGGCATAACAGGCGATCCGATAGATGAAAGTGATGGCACGGATTTTTATGCGTTAAATCGGGATTGTGTTTCTATCACGCCTATTCAAGTCGATATGACCGCACATAAAGCAATTGCGGCGTTAAAAGGCATTTTTAATGAAACTGTTTGAAAAAATTTATGACAAAACCATTGAGTTATCAAAACACCGCTTAGCAGCATTTTGGCTGAGTTTTGTAAGTTTTATTGAGGCAATTTTCTTCCCAATTCTGCCTGATGTAATGCTCATTCCGATGTCAATGTCAAGACCAGAGAATACGTTTAAATATGCGGTTTATACCACTATTGCTTCTGTATTAGGCGGTATCGTCGGTTATTTTATCGGTGTATATGCCACTGATTGGGTACAAGGCATCATTGCCAACTGGGGAATGCAAGCAAACTTTGATAGAGCCAAAATGTGGTTTGAAACCTGGGGAGTGGCAGTCGTGTTTTTAGCGGGTTTCTCGCCTATTCCGTTTAAAGTGTTTACTGTGTGTGCGGGTATATTACAAATGGCGTTTTTTCCGTTCGTCATTACCGCTGCAATTTCTCGTTTTGCCCGTTTTATTCTAGTGGCAAAACTTTCCGCTTGGGGTGGTAAAAAATATGAAGCCAGAATTCACCACTCTATTGAATTAATTGGCTGGGGAACTATCGTACTTGCGGTAGTTGCTTATCTTATTTACAAATTATTAAACTAAATTTTAAGGATAGAAAATAATGAAAAAATCATTTTTTGTTTTATCTCTCGCTTCTTTCGCTTTAGTGGGCTGTTCTACTAGCTCAAGCGAGTCTAGCGTATCAAGTGTTGAAACTACCGATGTTGACGCAACTTGGCAATCAGCAGATAACATTCAAGCAGCACCAATGCCAGATTCGATGAATCAACCAGTTGCGGTAGCACAACCCGTTTACTCGCCAGCACAACCTATCTCTGCAGCACCAGCTCCGATGCCTGTTTCAACTAATAGTGATGTTTCGCAAGTAGAAATGGTTGGTCACTGCAAAGTAGTACGAGATAGCAACAATGCCCCTATCTATTCACAAATTAGCAAAGGCTGTTATACCAATAACTCTTACACCGTAGGCAAAAGCGATACCCTTTATTTAGTTGGTTATTTAACCGGTACAAGTGCTAACAAAATTGCTAGCTTAAATGGGTTAAACGTAAACGCTGCATTAAAAGTTGGTCAAGTATTGCGTGTACGTTAATAGGCGGATGGAATGAAGAAATCACACTTATTTTTTACAATTTATTGTGCATTTCTGACCGCTTGCGGAGCAGGCTCAAAACAGGAGCAAGTTGATGATCCTAACCTGTTACCTTCAGGTACGTTAGAGCCCGTTGCAGCATCAGGTGCAAGCAAAGATAGTTATAGCTGGCCGTCAGATATTAAATCAACCTCTATGCCTGATACGATGAAATAATTTTAGGATAACCATTTAATGAAAAAGCAATTTATTCTTTTACCTTTAGTCTCCACGATTTTAACTGCCTGCTCCTCTAGCAATCCTGCGCCTGTAGTGAATGCTTCAGGCAATAATGAACTTAGTCCAGGCATAATGCAACCTGTAGACACTAATATGGGAGCAATTAACTCAAATGGTGGCTGGCAATCTGATATTCGATCAGCGCCAATGCCAAGTTCAATGAATACGCCTGTACAAACGACTCCTCAGCCCGTAATTAAAGAACAGCCACCACAGCCAACAACCACAACGAAAATCGTTAAAAAAACGAAAACCGTAGAGAAAAAAGTAGATCAGGATTTTAAGATCCCACGAGATGCCAATAATGCCCCGATGTATAACCAAATTCAAAAAGGGTTCTATGATGGCTCAACTTACACGGTTCGCAAAGGCGATACTATGTTCCTCATTGCTTATATTGTTGGCAAAGATGTAAAAGAAATCGCAGCCCTGAATAATATGAAAGAACCTTATCAATTAAATATTGGGCAAAAAATTAAAACGGGTAAATCAGCCACCGAAACTATCACTGTTGAGGAAAAAGTCACCGTACCTGTTGAGCCGCAAATTACATATCAGCAAGGTGCAAATGGCACAACTTATGCTTCTGATGGCAATATTACAGGCCCAGTTAAAGCAGAAGTTGGCAATGTGGAAACACCCGTTACCGCCGATAAAGGCATTCAAGCAACCGCTGGCACAACTCTAGAACAAACAGCCTCTGCCAACCCAGCAAGCTCGGTAGAAAATCGTACCGCTTCAACGATCCGTGCAACCACGGCGACGGCAAACCCATCATCTACAAATACTACCGCAATTCCTACCTCATCAATTAAATGGCAATGGCCAACGAATGGCCGTGTTATTTCGGGCTTCTCATCAACGGAAGGCGGTAATAAAGGTTTAGATATCGCAGGCACGAAAGGTCAAGATGTAAATGCGGCGGCGGCGGGTAAAGTCGTCTATGCAGGCAACGCATTACAAGGTTATGGTAACTTAATTATCATCAAGCACACCGATGATTTCTTAAGTGCTTATGCACATAACAATACTATTGATGTTGATGAACAAGACATTATTCAAGCAGGTCAGAAAATTGCAACTTTAGGCAGCACCGGCACAAATACCAACAAGCTTCACTTTGAAATTCGCTACAAAGGCAAGTCTGTCGATCCTACTCGTTATCTACCCCAAAAATAATGGCAATATTTTAACGTTTTTAGACCGCTTGTATTCTTTAATTGATTACAAGCGGTTAATTTTTATCGGAATTTTACAAATGACAAAAACTATGCGTTGTAATTGGTGCGAAACAAGTGATATTTATATGAAATATCACGATGACGAGTGGGGAAAACCCGAGTTTGACAGCCTAAAACTGTTTGAAAAAATTTGTCTTGAAGGACAACAAGCAGGGCTTTCTTGGATTACGGTATTAAAAAAACGCGAGGCCTATCGCCAAGCATTTCATCAGTTTGATCCTTTAAAAATCGCACAAATGACAAAAACAGATCTCGACCAATTAATGCAAAATACAGGTTTAATTCGCCATCGGAAAAAACTAGAAGCGATTGTACAAAATGCAAAAGCCTACCTTACAATGCAGGAAAATAGTGAAGATTTTAGTGAATTTATTTGGGGATTTGTTCATCATCAACCACAAATTAATGATGTACCAACACTTCACACTATTCCTGCTAAAACAGCAACATCGAAAGCAATGTCCCAAGCGTTGAAAAAAAGAGGATTTGTTTTTGTAGGCGAAACCACTTGCTACGCATTTATGCAATCTATGGGATTAGTTGATGATCATCTAAATGACTGCATTTCTAAAGGAAGTAAAGATAAAAACTAGGCGACCAATGGTCGCCTAATATTAACTCAAATTATTGATTGCTTTGAACGTAATCAATCGCTGATTGAACTGTAGTAATTTTTTCAGCTTCTTCATCTGGAATTTCAATATCGAATTCTTCTTCTAAAGCCATTACTAATTCAACTGTATCTAAAGAGTCAGCACCTAAATCTTCAATGAATGAAGCTTCTGGTTTAACGTCTTCTGCTTTCGCGCCAAGTTGATCAACAATGATTTTTTTTACGCGTTCTTCAATGCTCATTTTGTTTTTCCTATAGTGAATATCGCATAAGTGCGAGAGTTAATTAGTGTAATTGAAATAATTTTTGATACAACCTTTTTATAAAAAGGTCAAACCAGACTACTTCAACACACAAGAATAAAACATTATATGTTTCGCCATTCTATCATTATGTTTGCCTTTAATCCATAGCGAGAATTCAAATTTCCAATGTGATTAACTAACTTTAGCTAATTCACTTCTCATTTGCTCAATCACAACTTGGTAGTTAGGCTGGTCAAAAATAGCTGAACCCGCTACAAACATATCTGCACCAGCTGCTGCAATTTCCGCAATGTTATTGACTTTTACACCGCCATCAACCTCTAATCGAATGTTATAACCACTCTCATCAATATAGTGGCGTACTGCACGCAATTTATCCAAAGTTGATGGAATAAAAGATTGCCCACCAAAACCTGGATTCACTGACATCAATAAAATCACATCCACTTTATCCATCACATAATCCAAATAGTGTAAAGGCGTTGCAGGATTAAAAACCAAGCCCGATTTACAACCTAAATCACGCACAAGCTGTAAATTACGATCGATATGCTCTGTTGCCTCAGGATGGAACGTAATATAATCTGCCCCTGCTTTTGCGAAATCGGCAATTAAACGCTCAACGGGTTTTACCATTAAATGTACATCTATCGGACACTGAATACCATAATCTCTCAATGCTTGACAGATAGCCGGACCGAACGTCAAGTTCGGCACATAGTGATTATCCATTACATCAAAATGAATTAAATCAGCACCCGCTTTTAGCACATCTACCACATCGTCGCCCAATCTAGCCAAATCTGCTGATAAAATAGAAGGAGCAATCAAATAAGGATTTTTGCTCATATTTCCTCACAATTTAAAAAACTGCTATTAGATTACCATAATTCTAAAAGTGAAAAACAGATCTAAATCTAAAAATTGGCTTTCTTTCCTTTCTCAAAGAGATGTTGAAAATTCCATAAAAAAGTTATGGAATTAAAGTTGAATTTCATATAACATATATTCCATAATTTAATTATGGCTATATAATCTATCTTAGATCAACATTCTGGAGAAAATATTATGAAAAAAGGGATTCACCCTGAAAATTATCGCGAAGTGCTATTTTATGATGCCTCTGTACAACAAGGCTGGGTTATCCGCTCTTGTGCCTCAACTAACAAAACAATGGTATGGGAAGATGGGAAAGAGTATCCACTTTACACCTTAGATACTTCATCAGCCTCACACCCTGTTTACACAGGTAAACGTCGTGAAGTAAATAACGAAGGGCGTGCAAGTCAATTTAAAGATAGATTTAAAGGCTTTGCATCCACACTTTCAAATAAAAAATAGAAGTAAAGAAAATGAAAATTTTAAACTCATTAAAATCTGCAAAGACACGCCACCCTGATTGTCAAATTGTCAGACGAAAAGGTAAACTATATGTGATCTGCAAAACCAATCCGAGATTTAAAGCTCGCCAACGTTAAAATATCCGCACCCAATCTGTGAAATTCACCCACGATTAGGGTGCGATTTTTTATAACCAAATATTTCCAATAACGAACTTTATTCGTCATTTTCTTCATTATTCTCTACCTCTGACTCCCGTTTAGGCTAAATAAACCATTTTCTTCTTTCTTATTCGATTTAGTTATTTGTAAGCGGTCAATTTTCCCTTTAAATTTGCAAAACATCAGTTTTATCTATGGAAAAGGGGTTTATTATGTTTAAAAAATTATCAGTTACCGCATTAGCACTTACGCTTTCTATCTCTACCTTTGCTAAAGATAGTCTACTTGAGCGTATCAATAACAAAGGCACAATTACCGTTGGGACAGAAGGAACTTATGCACCTTATACTTACCACGATGAGAAAGGTAAATTAACAGGCTATGACGTGGAAGTTACCAGGGCGGTTGCAGAGAAGTTAGGGGTAAAAGTTGAATTCAAAGAAACGCAATGGGACGCAATGTTAGCTGGCTTAAAAAGCGAACGTTTTGACTTAGTCGCAAACCAAGTGGCATTAACTAGCCCAGAACGTCAAGCAACATTTGATAAATCGGAACCATATAGCTGGGACGGTGCAGCATTATTAGTGCGTGAAGACGAAACCAAAATCAAAACACCCGATGATGTGAAAGGTGTGAAAACAGCACAAACTTTAAGTTCTAATTACGGTGAATTAGCTCGTGAAAGTGGTGCAGATATTGTTCCAATTGACGGTATGGCACAAGGTTTGCTATTAATCCAACAAAAGCGTGCTGATGCAACCTTCAATAGCCATCTATCGCTATTAGATTATCTGAAAAAGAACCCAAATTCAGGCTTGAAAATCGTTTGGGAAAAAGCAGAAAAAGTTGGTGCTGGCTTAGTTGCTAACAAGGGCAATAATGAAGCATTAGTAAAAATCAATGAAGCGATCGTAGCATTACGAGAAGATGGCACACTAAAAAAATTAAGCGAACAGTTTTTCGGTAAAGATATTAGTGTACAATAATCCATATTGAATTTGGTTGGGGCGGATTCGCCCCTTTTGTTTTTTTAAGTTTTAAATCAGCCTGCTACCTGAAAAAGTAAGGACGATTTTAGGTTTTTTAGATGTTAAACGATCTGTTACTCTCTATTCCCTTTATGACTCAAGCCCGTGTAGATTTAGTACTCAGTGGCTTCTGGCCAATGGTAAAAGCTGCATTTTTGGTCTCTATTCCGCTGGCGATTGCCTCATTTATCATCGGTATGCTTATTGCAGTGAGCGTAGCATTGGTACGAATTAGCCCTTCTACAAGCATTTTACACAGCCTACTACTTTTGTTTGTAAAAAGCTATATCTCGATTATTCGAGGCACACCTATGTTGGTACAGATCTGTATCGTATTTTACGGCTTACCTGCGATTGGCATTTTTATCGATCCTATTCCAGCAGCAATTATAGGCTTCTCGCTGAACATTGGTGCTTATGGTTCAGAAACTATTCGTGCCTCAATTTTGTCTGTACCAAAAGGTCAATGGGAGGCAGGCTACACCATCGGTATGAGCTATATGCAAACTTTCCGCCGCATTATTGCTCCTCAAGCATTCCGAGTTGCCGTTCCACCTTTAAGCAATTCTTTTATTGGACTATTTAAAGATACCTCACTTGCCTCAATCGTAACTGTAACTGAAATGTTCCGCGTTGCACAACAAGTGGCAAATATGTCGTATGATTTTTTACCCGTTTATATTGAAGCTGCAATTATCTACTGGTGCTTCTGTTGGGTGCTATTCTTAATTCAGGCAAAATTAGAAGTTCGCTTTAACCGCTTCGTAGCAAAGTAAAATAAGGCGAAGTAAGGGAAAACTATGATAAAAATCCGTAATATTCACAAAACCTTCGGGCAAAATACTATTTTGCGAGGCATTGATTTAGATATTCAAAAAGGGCAAGTGGTGGTCATTCTGGGCCCATCTGGCTCAGGAAAAACAACTTTTCTACGCTGTTTAAATGCCTTAGAAATGCCAGAACAAGGCACCATAACATTTACCGATAATACGCCGCTAGTAGTTGATTTTGCGAAAAAACCAAGTAAAAAAGATATTTTAGCACTACGGCGTAAATCAGGTATGGTATTCCAAAACTATAACCTCTTCCCACACAAAACCTCTCTGGAAAATGTGATGGAAGGCCCTGTCTTTGTACAACAACAAGCGGTCGAAATTGCTAAACAAAATGCAAAACGCTTACTCGCAAAAGTTGGGCTATCAGATAAAGCTGATCTCTACCCATTCCAGTTATCTGGCGGACAACAACAGCGAGTCGGTATTGCTCGTGCATTAGCCATTCAGCCAGATTTAATGCTATTTGATGAGCCCACTTCCGCCCTTGATCCTGAATTAGTGCAAGATGTATTAAACACAATGAAAGAACTGGCCAATGAAGGCTGGACAATGGTTGTAGTTACCCACGAAATAAAATTTGCCCTTGATGTCGCAGATATCGTTGTGGTAATGGATGGCGGTGAAATTGTCGAACAAGCCTCACCACAACAATTATTTAAAAACCCACAACACGAGCGAACAAAACGTTTCCTACATCAAATTCGTGCGGATAAATAAAGTAAAATGTCGCCAAAGTAGCGTTTTTATCAAAATGTGATGTGCACTACATTACTCAATAAAAAATCAAGGGCTAATTCTAATTAATAACTAGAATTAGCCCTTAAATAACGTATAAATCTTAATGTTTTAATTTAAGCTGCAGCCCATAGCCCGCCAAAAATTTGATAGAACAAACTGTTTAACAGTAATAATCCGAAACCTAAAATCATTACAGAGAAATCTAACACACCTGTTCTTGGTAAAAATTTACGAATAATGCCTAAAACAGGTTCGGTAATTTGGGCAATTGTATAATCTAGCGGATGATTTCCCTGGGTTACCCAACTCATTAATGCTCGGATTAAAGTCGTGAAAAAGAGAATTTGTCCAAAGGTTTTCACTAAACTTAATAATCCAATTAAAACAGCTCTCGGCACATCAACACCAAATAAAATAAACTGCAAGGCAACTAAAGTTGCCGCAATGAAAAGCGCAGGAAAGCAGATATTTCTGACCGTTGGAATAAGCTTTCCAACGGGAAAAACGAAAGGCTCCGTCATTTTAAGTAAGGTTTGCGAAATAGGCAAACGTGGATCAACTCGGCAAAATTGTAGCCAAGTTCTTAAGACTAAAATAAAACTAAGGAAACCAACAATTAACGAAATAACAGGGGCTAAAAATTCCATCTATTTATCTCTTTTATACTTTAGTTAAAAAAACAAGCGGTCGTTTTTAAGAAAAAATTGGCAAATTTTCAGAAAAATATGACCGCTTGTATCTGTATAAATTAATTAAGCTTGTGCTGGGTAATCCCACCAGATATCAAATAACTCGCTTACTTGAACATTTTGTAAGCCGTTGTTTTCTAACCAAGTTTTAACTAATTGGCGGTGAGATTCATCACATTTGCCTAATTTTTCTAAGCAGATTAAACCTTCCCAATTTAAGTAGCCGTTTGCTTCTAACGCTAGGCCGTTTGGTCTAATCACCTCATCAATGAAACGATCAACAGTTTCATCAATTTGATCAATACCTGTGCTTTCAGCAAAGCTGAATTTAATTAAAAAACCTAGCTCTTGGTATTCGCCCAAGTGCATTTTTTTACGCTGACGTGCATTACGCTGAACTGCCATTTTTTCTCTCCTCTATTAAGTAAACTGTCACTCTTTTTTAATAAAATATAGATCCCATACACTATGACCAAGCTTGTGTCCTCGCTCTTCAAACTTAGTTAAAGGACGGAAATCTGGACGTGGTATAAAATCATTCGTTGCTGATGTATTTTGCAATTTATCGTCAAATTGGCGTAATACCTCAAGCATATGCTCAGCGTAATTTTCCCAATCTGTTGCAAAATGAATAAAGCCATTCGGGCCCAATTTCTGAATAACTTTTGTGATAAACTCAGGCTGAACAATACGACGCTTGTGGTGTTTTGCCTTCTGCCAAGGGTCTGGAAAATAGAGCTGTAGACCACCCAATGAGCCATCTGCGATACTATCTCGTAGAATTTCAGTTGCATCGTGGCAAATCACCCTTAAATTTTTTATTCCTTTTTCTAAAGCGTAAGCAATACAAGCACCAACACCTGGTGTGTGAACTTCAATCCCAATATAGTTTCGCAACGGATTTTGTGCTGCCATTTCCACAAGCGATTTGCCCATACCAAAACCAATTTCTAGCACAACAGGATTATTATTACCAAAAATCTGCTCAAAATCAAAAGGCGTTGGTTGATAATCTAGCCCTAAATTAGCCCAATTATTATTCATCATATCACGCTGATAATCGCTTAAACGACCTGTACGTAACACAAAACTACGCACTTTTCTTAAATAACGACCATCTTCGGTAAACTCAGCCTGTTCCACTGTTTTACGTTTTTTATCTGCAAAGGTTTGTTGTTCCATTCTATCGCCTTAAAACTTAACTAATGCAGAACCCCAAGTCCAACCGCCACCGAAAGCCTCGAGGAGTAATAATTGACCACGTTTTATGCGGCCATCACGCACGGCTTCATCAAGTGCAACAGGCACTGTTGCCGCACTGGTATTCGCGTATTTATCCAAGGTGACAACGACTTGATTCATTTCCATCTCTAATTTTTTCGCTGTGGCGGTAATAATGCGTAAATTTGCTTGATGTGGAATAAGCCAATCCAGATCTGACTTTTGTAAATTATTTGCTTCTAAGGTTTCTTCTACTACACTTGAAAGCTGGTTCACTGCAATTTTAAAAGTTGAATTGCCTTGCATTTCAATAAAGCCTGAACGCTCTTCACCTCGTTTTTGACTTTTTAACGTAAGATTATTTTCTAAATCTGGCGAAGCGTGTAAGTGGGTTGAAATAACCCCCTGCTCTTCACTTGCTTCTAAAATGATTGCACCCGCTCCATCACCAAATAATACAACTGTGCTACGGTCCGTTTCGTCTAGCATTCTGGAATTGATGTCTGAACCAATGACTAACGCTTTTTTTACTTGTCCATTACGCATAAATTGATCGGCAATGCTTAACGCATATACAAACCCCGTACAAGCTGCTGCCACATCAAACGCAATAGCATCTTGAATGTTCAGTAAACCTTGAATTTGGCACGCCGCACTCGGGAAAGCGTGCGAATTGGTGGTAGTTCCCACCACAATTAAACCAATTTCATTAGCATCCATTTTTGCCATTTCTAAGGCTTGTTGAGCTGCTTTCGCCCCCATTGTAGCAACAGTTTCCTCAGCTGTGGCAATACGGCGTTCACGAATGCCTGAACGAGTAACAATCCACTCATCAGACGTATCCACCATTTTTTCTAAATCAGCATTGGTGCGTATCTGGCTTGGTAAATAGCTTCCCGTTGCTAAAATTTTGCTGTTCATATATTTGATTATTCTCAATCGATTAAAATAGTAATCCGCCATTATAGCTTGAAAATGTAGAAATACATAGACTTAACAAGCGGTCGTTTTTTGCAAATTTTTTACTAAAAACAACCGCTTGCAAAACTTATTGAATAGCAATTTTGACGCTTACCACTTCGTTTGGCTGGAGTAATGTATTCAACCGCGCAGTTTCTACACAAACCATTTTTTGATAGGCGTTTTCGCTCATTCCGCTTGTTGATTTATGCCAAGGGTTCCACAAAACTGTTTCCGTTGCATTATTATGCTCAATCACAATTGATCTCTGATAGACAGAGTCTTGAATCACATTTGTTGGTCTAGCGGCATAAATACAATCTATATTTTTATCTATACGGCGGGGAGAAGGCACATCAACTTCTTGATTCGTTAATTTATCAAAACAACGCGTTGGCAAACCTTGCACTTCCACGTTTTCAATATCACCAATATTAAAATAAGAGTGCAAAGCAAGTTGTGCTGGTTCTGGATCTAAATGGGTAAAATATAACTCACAAGTTTCGCCTAACATCATTTCCATTTTCGCTTTATTCTCTAAGGAGAATACTAAACGGACATTTTCATCAGAACAAGTATGCTCAACTAAACACCATTCTTGAATGCGAGCGGTGCCGTGAGCAGGCTCTTTTATTGAACCAAACCACGGATAACAAATTGGTATACCGCCACGAATCGCAGAGCCAATTCTAAACGATTCTATCTCACTTAACCACAGTACATCTTGCTCTGCATTATACGGCTGCCAACTTAGCAATTGTGCGCCTTGTAATGCAATTTTAGCTTTGCATTTATTGTGATTAACTTCTAGCACGTCTAATTCATTATATTTGATTAATTTTAATGGATTGCTCAAGTTCATAATTTATTCCTTTGATGACTAAAATAATTGAAAGCAAACACCAAATGAAACTTGGTAGTATAAATTTATATAAAGAGGTAAGACTGCTTGCCAAACTATCAGTTATAAGACAGAATAGCCAGAATTTTTTATTACTTATAAGGATAAACTTCTCATTTATGAAGACCAAAACATTTACTCGTTCTTATCTTGCTTCTTTTGTAACAATCGTATTAAGTTTACCTGCTGTAGCATCTGTTGTACGTAATGATGTGGACTATCAATACTTCCGCGATTTTGCCGAAAATAAAGGACCATTTTCAGTTGGTTCAATGAATATTGATATTAAAGACAACAATGGACAACTTGTAGGCACGATGCTTCATAATTTACCAATGGTTGATTTTAGTGCTATGGTAAGAGGTGGATATTCTACTTTAATTGCACCACAATATTTAGTTAGTGTTGCACATAATACTGGATATAAAAATGTTCAATTTGGCGCTGCAGGTTATAACCCTGATTCACATCACTATACTTATAAAATTGTTGACCGCAATGATTATGAAAAGGTTCAAGGAGGGTTGCACCCAGACTATCATACTCCTCGATTAAATAAATTAGTAACAGAAGTTGTGCCTGCCGCAGTTACCAATGCAGGTACATCTATTAAACCCTACTTAAATGAAGAACGCTTCCCTATGTTTCTTCGTGCTGGTTCAGGGACACAAGCGCTAAGAGGAAAAGAAAGTAATAAAACAACTGGAATCGCTGGTGCTTATGAATACCTTACAGGCGGTACCACATTACAATTATCTAAAAGCTCCCCTGATCACTGGTTAGATTATTCAAGTAACCTTTATCAAGTAAGCTATGGACCACTTTCAACCTATGGATTACCTGGTGATAGTGGTTCAGGTTCTTACGCCTATGATATGAACGAAAAACGATGGGTATTAGTGGGTGTGCTCAATTTCTATAATGGTATGGATAATCAATTCAACCGCTCTGCGATTATCCGTAAAGATTTCCACGAGAAAAAATTTGCCGAAGATATTGCAGGAACAATCAATAATACCGTACAAAATGCACAATTCAATTGGACTGCTCAAGGTAAATCCAGCTCTCTTAGTCAATCAAATAATGTGCAAAAACTCAACGTTGATCTAAAAGATAGTAGCATTGCAAACCAAAACACTTCTCTGCCACAAGAAAATCACGGTAAAACCATTAATTTTAATGGTAAAGATGCAACTATTGTACTAAAACAGGATATTGACCAAGGTGCAGGTGCATTAAATCTGAACGCTAATCTCACTATTCGTCCTGAAACAGACCAAACTTGGCAAGGTGCAGGTATTATCGTCGGTAAAGATAAAAAAGTGAATTGGCAAGTAAAAAATCCACAAGGCGATCGTTTATCTAAACTCGGGGAAGGAACACTCTATGTAAATGGACGTGGACAGAATCTTGGCGATATCAGTGTAGGTGATGGTATTGTAATACTTAACCAGCAAGCCGATCACCAAGGAAGAAAACAGGCCTTTAATACAGTAGGAATCGTAAGTGGTCGCCCCACTGTTGTGCTAGGTAGTGCAGATCAAGTTAATCCCGATAATATTTACTTTGGATTTCGCGGAGGTCGTTTAGACCTAAACGGTAACAGCATCGCCTTTAAACGTATTCAAAACAGCGATAAACATGCTCGTATTGTAAACCACAATCGCGATCACATTTCTACCTTAATAATACAAGGTCAAGATCCTCTCACTAGTAATGATCTTATATGGGGAAAATGGGCAAGTAATAGCCCAGCAGACATTTACGAATATACCAATCCTTATCAAAATAAACGCAAAGATTACTTCCGTCTGAAAGGTAATTCGAGAGTATATTATCCAACGAATGCTACAAGTAACGATCACTGGGAATTTCTTTCCAGTAACCGCGAGCAAGCAATACAGAAAATCCTAGATGCCAAAAACTTAAGACAGCGCTATGACACGTTTAATGGTTTTATAGGGGAAGATGCTTCCAATAAAACTAATGGGATATTAAATGTCGTGTTTGATACAAAAACAGAAGTAAATACAGAACAAGATAAATTAAAGAATATCTACACAATGTCGGGAGGATTTAACCTTAATGGTGAACTCACCGTTAAAGGTGGTACATTGTTGCTTTCTGGTCACCCAACGCCACACGCTTATGATATTAAGAATAAGCATGATGTTGTGCGTGAAAACGATTGGCAAGACAGCCATTTTACTGCTAAAAATATCACGGTAAATAAAATGGCACAACTCTATATCGGGAGAAATGTCAATGAAGTAAATAGTCACTTTACTGCGACTGATAAAGCCAAACTCAATTTAGGATTTATTAATCGTTCAACGCCAAGTTGCTATGATTCTGAATACACAGGCACTACACATTGTGAAGTGCAAGCGGTCATTTCCGATAATATTTTTGCAAATCTAGCAACAACCGCCATTAAAGGTAATGTTAAATTACAAAACCATAGCCAATTAAATTTAGGCAAAGCAAACCTCACTGGTTCTGTACAAGCTGATCAAACAACTCATATCACTTTAGCAAATCACAGTCACTGGTTAAACAATGGTACGAGCCAGATTGGGCATCTTACAATGGAAAAAGGGTCGATCCTTAGCCTAAACGATAAATTTGCTACCACGGAAATCCCAGTCCGATTCAACAAGATGATCATCCAAGGTAATCTAAAAGGTAATGGACGAATTAACTATACCGCAAATTTAGCCAAGGGCGAATCTGATCATCTCCAAGTTGACGGTATTGCTGAAGGAAATTTTGTCCTTGCCGTTAGAAATAGCACAGCTGAAGCAAATCCAAAAAGCTCATTAAACCTACTAAGCTTAAAAAATAGTAACCAAGAAGGCAATAAAGTTTCTATTTCTCTAGAAAATAATTATGTTGATCTAGGTACTTATCGTTATGTATTAGAAAATCGTAATCACAATTACCATTTATTTAATCCATTAATACCAAATTCAACCTCTAAAGAGATGAATGCTACATCTGTATCCTCTATTCCAAAAAAGGAATCTGTTACTAATGTTCCTACTTTAGATAAGAAAGAAACTGAACAAAATCTTACTCAACTACAAAAAGATTTTTCAGCACACCAATTAGAAAATCAAAAAGCAAAACAATCTATGATAAATGCTCAATCTGAGCTAAAACGACTCAATTCACAACTGAATGTATTGCAAAAATATGTGAATTCTCGTCGCTTAGGTTACTATACTCAGCAGGCAGTTTTAGAACAAATTGGCATTATTCAAAATAAAATTAAACAAACACAAACAATATTTAATGACGCTAATGCAACTGTAAAACTCACAGATCAAAAGCTAGAAGAAGCCAAATTAGCTCTAGGCTCTGTAAACGATCTTGTATTAATAAAAGCCTCTGCTCCAGCAATGCAAGCAACTAATCAAGATACGAGTATGATGAATATTATTCAAGCAGATTGGATAAGCCAATACGCTAACACAGCACTTTCTGAACTCTCGGCACAGGCTAATTCTGCTCTGCAAATCAGTAATAGCTTAGATCGCCAACTCTTCAAGCAAAGCGATAAATTCAACGTATGGAGCAGCGTCGAACATCAGAAAACCGAGCATAAATCAGATTTATACCGCCCGTATAAACAACAAACCAACCTGACCCAACTGGGCATACAAATGCCGATAGATAACGGTTTAATGTTTGGAGTTGCATTATCTAAAAACCACGCTAACGCGGAATTTAACGAGGGTGTAAACGGTAAATCGAATCTACTAATGGCAAGCCTATATGGTAAGTGGCAATCTCAACAAGGCACTTTTATCAGCCTTGATGGCAGCTACGGTAAAGCAAAAAACCAACTCTACCTATTTGGTGAAAACCACTTTACCCGCCGAATTTCCTCTATTGGTGCTAACATTGGACATCAATTTGACCTCGCAGGAGTTCAAATTCAGCCAACAATAGGAGCAAGATACTACCATTTCAGCGGCCAAGACTATACACTAGGAGGAGCGAAAATCAGCTCACCAAATACCCACTTTATGACATACCAAGCGGGACTAAAAGCTAGTAAAACCTTTTCATTGGATGACTGGAAAGTTGAACCAAGCATTACAACCCACTATGTGGATGCAAGTAACAAACGCTTAGCAGTAAACGTCAATAATAACAATATCAACCAACGTTTCGGTCGCTATCTGAAAACCGAAGCTGGTATCCGATTTGAACATAACGAATGGCAATTCGACTTACATACTGGTTTCATCAATGGCAACGAAATCAAAAAACAACGTTTTTCTGGTGTTAAGCTAGGATATAGCTGGTAAGAAATTAGCCCCTAGAACTATTTCTAGGGGCTTTTTCTACTCTTAAAAAGAGTATCTAACTTGCCTTATTTTCTAACCAATTCTTAATAAAATCTGCTATTTCCCCAATATTATTAATATCTAACCAATTTTCTCTATCAAGCGAATAATCTGTTGCTGTCGCAATTGTCCATTGATCTAAATCAGGCAACGGCTGAACAATGCCCTTACGGTGTAGCTGAATTTTGGGCAAAGTTTCGTGCTTAAAGCCTTCCACAAAAATTAAATCAATTTCTTGCGGATTGAATTTTGCAATTAATTGCGAAAATTCGACCGCTTGTTTGGTTTCCACCATTAATGCCCAGCGTTCATCGCACACAATCATCGTAGGGTTTGCCCCTGCCTCACGCAGTCTGTAGCTATCCTTGCCTTTTTTATCCACATCAACATTGTGATGAGAGTGCTTAATTAGCCCAACTCGAATGCCACAAGCGGTCAATTTCGGCATTAATTTTTCCAATAAGGTTGTTTTACCTGTGCCACTGTAACCAGTAATGGCAAGGGTTTTAACAGGAAACGGGCTTGGTCGACTTAAATCCTCAAGTGTATTAAAGTTGGTGAATGCTAATTTTTGTTCGGAAAAATCAACTGCCACGCTTTTTTGTGATTGGAAGAATGCAAGCAATCGCTGTTGGTTTGAGCCTAAATAGGCTTTCAAATCTTCTTGTACCGAACGATGAATCAACGCAAAAGTGGGATGTGGACGCTCACCATCATGGGCATATGCAATTTGTGCGTTATTTATCCGCAAAGCAGTTTTTAATTTTTGCAATAACAGCTCAGGCATAAAGGGCGTATCGCAAGGCACAAAAAGCAAATAGTCACTTTCAATTTGCTCAAATCCTGCCAGCATTCCACTGAGTGGACCTTGAAAATCAGGCAAGCTATCTTGATAGTAAGGAAAATCAGGATAAAGCTGCTGATATTGCTCAATAGAGCGATTGACATTAAGCCAAATATCGCTTACTTGCGGTGAAAGCCGCTTTAAAATGTGTGAAATCAATGGTTTGTCTTCAAAAAGTTGTAATCCTTTTTCTACTCCATTCATTCGACGAGCTAATCCACCGGCTAAAATTACAGCTGAAACGCACTCTTCCATTCTTATCCCTTAAAATTTTGCAAAAACTAAAGCAAAAGTATATTATTTCAGTGAACTTCCAACAAGATTTTTAAGGGGCAAATAATGAAATGCAAACGCTTAGAGGAATTATTAACACTGCTCGGCGCACATTGGCGTAAGAATCCCGATTTACATTTAATTGACATTTTGCAGCAACTTTCCATTGAGGTAGGCGAGCCAAATAATTTTAATGCCTTGAGAGATGAGGTGTTAATTTATCAACTAAAAATGCGAAATGCCAATAAACACGAACCCATTCCAGGCATTAAAAAAGATTATGAAGATGATTTTAAAACGGCTTTATTACGTGCACGTGGAATTTTAAACGATTAAGACTGTCTTATTCATCACTCATTTAACAGTTAGCACCTATCAACATTTTTTGAAGGAATCATTATGAAAAAATTAGTATTAAAAACAACTTTTGTTGCACTTTCTGCTCTTTTTGCCTTTAGCTCAACAGCAATCGCAGCAGAGTTAACAGCAGGCAAAGAATATACCGAGGTGCGTAAAGCACCTTCTGCACAAAAAGAAGTCGTGGAATTTTTCTCATTCTACTGCCCACATTGTTATAATTTTGAATTAAGCTACAAAATCCCAAATCAGATTAAGGAAAAATTACCAAGTGATAGTAAATTAGTGCAATATCACGTTAATTTCTTAGGGCGTCAATCTGAAAATTTAACCCGTGCTTGGGCATTAGCGATGGCATTAGGTGCGGAAGATAAGGTAAAAACTGCTTTATTTGAAGGTGCACAAAAAGATGCGTTCAAATCAATGGATGATATTCGTTCCGTATTTTTAGCAAACGGCGTTACCGGTGAACAGTTTGATAGCGGCATTAATAGCTTTGCGGTAAACGGATTAGTAAATAAGCAAGTTCAATTAGCGGAAGATTTTAATATTCGTGGCGTGCCTGCGTTTTTCGTAAACGGGCAATACCAACTAAACTTAGAGGGCTTTGCAGATTCTGCATCAACCAACGATTTTATCAAACGTTATGTTGATGCGGTTATATTCCTGATTAAAAAATAGTTGCTTGGTATCGGGGTATTGTTTTAGCAAATGCTGAATAGGTAAATCCTATTCAGCATATTTTATTTTCACACCCATTCAATTAAGAAACTTCTTTACTACTAGGCTTACGGCGTTTACCAATGTTCTTTGTATCTTTATGACGAACTTTGACTTTTTGCATCACCGCTTCTTTTTTCACTTCTTTTTTCTTTTTGATACGTGCTTTTTCTTTTTTGCTAATCACATTTAGCTCGCCATCCTTCGGGGCTTTAGTACGAGGTTCTAAACCGTCGATAACACGAGGTTTTAATGCTTCTTCTGTGTAGCGTTTAATTTTACCGAGCAGCTTGTAATCGTGAGCCTCTACTAACGAAACCGCAGAGCCTTTTTTGCCTGCACGTGCAGTACGCCCGATACGGTGGAGGTAAGTATCAGCACTGTAAGGCAAATCATAATTGATGACAAAATCCACATCATCAATATCAATACCGCGTGCTGCTACATCGGTTGAGACCAACACATTCACAACCCCCTCTTTTAAGCGAGAAATCGCCTGATTACGCTTAGTTTGTGCCATCTCGCCTTCAAGATAGGTAGAACGCAGACCTCGTTTACGCAGCGTTTCGCTCAGCTCTCGCACATCTTCACGACGGCGAACAAACACAATCGCTTTTTCAATTGAAAAATCCCCAAGCAATCGAGCCAATAATTTAGTTTTATGTTCCACATTATCCGAATGATAATACCATTGCTGAATTTTTTTACGCTCACGGCGGCTTGGTTCGGCATCAACTTTAACAGGATCGTTTAATAACCGCGTAGAAAAATCTTCCAGCGATTCCCCTTCAAGGGTTGCTGAAAATAGCCAAGTATGTTTACGCCAGCGAGTTTCAGCTGCGATTTTCTCCGCATCTTGTCCAAAACCCATTTGCAACATTCGATCGGCTTCGTCAAAAATAAGCACTTCCACCGCACGGCAGTCAAAATTCTCTTCCTTAATGTATTGCATTAAACGCCCAGGTGTTGCCACTACAATATCTTGATTGCTGTTAAATACTTCTCCGTGATTTTGATACGCCACGCCCCCCGTAATAGTTGCAATGCTTAATTTAGTAAATTGAGCAAATTCTTTTGCTTGTTCTGCCACCTGCATTGCTAATTCTCGGGTTGGTGTTAGGATTAAAATACGAGGGGCACCCGGCTTACGGCGTGGATAATCTAATAAATGCTGAATGGCGGGTAATAAAAATGCGGCTGTTTTTCCCGTTCCTGTGGGGGCAGAGCCTAGCAAATCACGCCCTTCAAGTGCAATTGGAATCGTCGCTTGTTGAATAGCTGTTGGACGACTGTAACCTTTTTTTGCTAAGGCCTTGAGTAGTTGAGGGCTTAAATCAAACTCTTTAAAAGTTATTAATTCGGTCATACTTTCCTCGGTATATTATTTTAAGATAGAGTATATCATATTAAAGGGTACGATGATGGGGAATAAATCTTACGTAAAGTTGTAAAAAATTGTTACAATGATACTGCTTGTAAAGCGTAATTTTTGATTTTTATAGAAGGAATATTTTATGTTTGTTGAAATTTATGGTCGTTTATCTTGCCCATATTGCGTCCGTGCAAAAGCATTAGCAGAAAAAATGAAAAATGAATTAAACGGTTTTGATTTTAAGTTTGTGGATATGGTTGCAGAAGGCATTTCGAAAGAAGACTTAGCCCCTCGAGTTGGTAAGCCTGTTGCTACCGTACCTCAAATTTTTGTCGATAACACTCACATAGGCGGTAGTACCGATTTCCAAGCTTTTGTAAAAGAGAAATTTGGAATTGTTTAATGAAATATGGCCGCTTGCAAGCGGTCATATTTTTGTTTATTTTTGCTTTTCTTTTGGTAGATGCTTAATTGAGAAAATTAATCCACCCCAAATGATCACAATCGCCACCACCATTGTAATAATTGCTGCTGTACTCATTATAGCTCTCCTTTTGGTTCATTTTTCCAAGCTAGTTTTGACAATAAATATGCCACTACAATTAATGCAATCGCCATACCCCAACCAAAGGTATTTATAAACCAGCTTGGGTAACCTTCATAGCCTTCTCGGTACACTTTGGCAATTTCACTAAACAACATAAAAGCTAATACACCTGCAGTAATTATGATACATAAACGCCAGATAAAACCTACTTTGAATGAAGAAACTTCATTTAAATGCCTCTCCAATATGCTGAGTTTTTCGCTAGTTACAATTGCAATTAAAGATACAAATGCCACAGCTACAATACCAAATTGGTTCACAAATTTATCCATTACATCAAGCATTGGTAAGCCTGTTGTTGTACCAAATAACAACACAGAAACGATCATCATTGGAATACCCACTAATAACGTGGCTTTTACACGACTTGCATTGAGCTTATCTTGCACTGCTGCAACAATTACCTCTACCACAGAGATGAATGAAGTTAAAGCAGCAAATGTTAATGAACCGAAGAATAATACACCAACAAGGGAGCCCATTGGAGCCTGGTTAATAATAGTTGGGAAAGCAAAGAACGCTAAGCCGATACCGCCTTTTGCCACCTCATTGACCTCTTGACCTGCTGCCGTTGCCATAAAACCAAGTGCAGCAAATACACCGATACCCGCTAATAATTCAAAACCACTGTTTGCAAAACCGACAACTAAACCCGAGCCTGTTAGGTCTGTGTCCTTTTTCAGATACGATGAATAGGTAATCATAATTCCGAAGCAAATTGAGAGTGAGAAGAAAATTTGTCCGTATGCAGCAATCCACACACTCGGATCAGACAGTTTTTCCCAGTTTGGAGTAAACAACGCATCTAAGCCTTTCATCGCTCCTGGCAGCGTCAAAGAGTATCCAACTAACACTAAGAACATCACCACAAGTAATGGCATTAAAATGTTAGAGGAGGCGGAAATCCCTTTTTTGATTCCAAGAGCAAGCACTGCAATTGCCACTAACCATACAGCAATTAACGGCCCTGTAACCATTCCAACAAATTCAAAACTTACACCTTGACTTACATCACCCATTTTTAAAAACTCGCCGATGAAGAAATCAACAGGCTTTTCTCCCCAGGCCCCATTTAATGAAAAGTAGGTATAGCTTGCTGCCCAGCCAAGAACAACCGCATAGTAAATACCGATAATAGCGTTGATAAGCACTTGCCACCAACCGAAGGTTTCAAATTTTGAGCTGAAACGGCGGAATGAAAGTGGTGCACCAGCACGGTATTTATGACCGATAGCGTAATCTAAGAATAACAATGGAATACCCGCCGTCAGTAGTGCGATAATATATGGCAAAATAAACGCACCACCACCATTTTCATAAGTAGTATATGGGAAACGCCAAATATTCCCCAAGCCAACAGCAGAACCAATCGCTGCCATAATAAATGCACCACGACCAGCGAAAGTTTCTCTGGTAGATGCTTCATATTTTTGATTAGACACGAAAAATACCTCAAGTAAAAATTATTTAATCATCATTGTTTGTGTAAATAAACTGTATTGACGAGGCGAAATATGCCGAAAATTAATAGAAAAGTAAATAGAAAAAAATAAAAACAAAAGGAGGTAAATATTATATCTGATAGATTATAAATCCATAAAAAAACGATAATTAAGAACATATAACTAAAATATATCAGAAAAAAGAGGAATATAAAGATAGAGCGAGAGAAATTTAGCATAATTATTTTATGATTTTTTATAAAAAAAATAACATATTATTTACAAATAATATGTTATTTCAAAATGCCGATTTGCAAAAAATTTAATTTTCTAACCGCTTGTATCTCTATTATCTTGCGTATTTTTTTCTGGTAAATATTCTACTTTCGCTTGTTTTACCATATTCTCTGCAACTTCAAGAATGATCACTTTAAGATTATAAAGTTCGAACTCCATTCCTTCGTCAGGAATTTTTTCCAAATGTTCTAGAATTAAACCATTAAAGGTTCTGACCTCATCAAGGGGTAAATCCCAATCAAATAATTTATTCAGATCACGTAAGTTCGCTGAGCCTTCAATAATTACTGTGCCATCTAACTGTTTCTGGACTTCTTGCTCAAGCGTTGGGGCAGATGAAGTAGTAAATTCCCCCACGATTTCTTCTAAAATATCAGCGAGCGTGACTAAACCTTTAATATCGCCATATTCATCCACCACTAAACCAATTCGCTCTTTATTCGCTTTGAAATTTATTAATTGAGTAGTAAGCGGCGTACCCTGAGGAATAAAATATACTTCATCTATCGCTCGCACCAACATCTCTTTTCTGAACTCGTTTTTCTCAAGCATTAAGCGAAATGCTTCTCGCACACGTAAAATACCAACAATATTATTATCCATATCACCTTTGTAGATAATTACTCGTGCGTGGGGGGCATGGTTAAGCTGACGCATAATTGCTTTCCAATCATCATCAATATCAATACCGCTGATATCGTTTCGAGGTACCATAATGTCATCTACCGTCACTTTTTCCATATCGAGAATAGAAACCAGCATTTCTCGATGCTCTTCTGGGATAAATTTACCCGCTTCAAGCACCACGCTACGAAGTTCTTCGGCACTTAACCCCTGCTTGTCATGTTTCTGAATACGCAATAATCTCATTAATCCAGCAATAATCATATTCATCAAAAAGACGATAGGGCTTAACATTTTTTTCAGTGGCGTTAAGATAAAACTAGCAAAAAAACCCACTTTTTCAGGATAAATGGCGGCAATGGTTTTCGGTAAAATTTCAGAAAACACCAACATAACAAAAGTGAGTAACCCCGTTGAAATTGCAATGCCAGCTTCACCTGAAAGCTTCATACCAATCATTGTGGCAATTGCTGAGGCAGCAATATTAACAAGGTTGTTACAAATTAAAATAAGGCTAAGTAGCACATCGGTACGTGCCAACAGTTTTTCCGCCAATTTTGCGCCTTTATGCCCACTGGCTGCAAGGTGTCGCATTTTATAGCGGTTTAAAGACATCAGGCCTGTTTCAGAGCCTGAAAAAAAAGCAGAGAGTACTAAAAGAATAGCTAAGGTAATAAATAAACTACTCAGGGGAATACTGTCCAAAATTAAATTCCTATATAAATTAATCGTAAAGTTATAACCTAGTCACGTTGTGGTTATAACTCGCTTTCATCTCAAAAGCCCGATTTGCAAAAATCGGGCTTTTTTAACCGCTTGTTGCGATTAGTGGACGATCAAACGGCTACCGAAATAGCCGATTGTGAGTAGCATCATACCTGAAATCGAATAAATAAGCACCCGTTTTCCACGCCAGCGTAATTTCCACTGACCTAGAATTTGTATGTTATAGATAACCCACGCCAAGAATGAGAAAATCGCTTTGTGAATATGTTCTGAAGAAAAAAAGTTATGTAAATACACCATTCCTGAGATAAGCGTTACAGTGAGCATGGCTTGTGCAGCCAGAGTTAGTGTAAAAAAATGACGCTCCACGGTCATTAGTGGTGGCAAAACCGAACAGAAAAACATTTTTTTGCTTTTGAGCTTTTTATCTAGCCATTTTAGTTGGAATGCGTAAATTAAAGCGAGGAAAAATAAAGCATAAGAGAAAAGAGCAATGCCGAGATGAAATAAAAAACCCGCATTCTCTTCCAAGTTACGGATAAAACTGCCTTGAGTTAGACTTGCCACCGCTATGCTACAAATTGCAAAAGCATAAACAATAATCAGTGGGAACCACACTGTTTTCCATTTAAGTAGCGCAAATGTCACACATATCGCCATAATAAAACTCATAAGTGAGACGACGTTGGCAACAGTAAAGTTTTGCCCGATGACTAATATAAAATCGTTATATAACGTTGCTGAATGCAAAATCATCGACAATAATCCCAATCCAAATACTAAGGTAATATTAGGATTTTTGTCTGTAGCCGTAGTACGCTCCAAATTTACCAAAGTTGGCGCAACCGAAAGCAAGCTCAACGAGTAGGCAAGAATAGCTAAAATAGAAAGTAACATTTTCTCTCATCCGTTAAATAAGAATAATTTTCAGAATTCTAATCAAAAGTGACCGCTTTCGCTAGTTTTTACTATGATTAGATAAAAATTTACTTGAAAAATAATGACTTTTACCTCAATTTTTTGCTAGATAATAAGTCTGCGAATAATTTGGTAAAAAATAAATTTTCTTTTGACTAATTTGCTTTCTATCTGTAATATGCACACCCTATGCAAAAGGTAAAACTACCCCTTACGATTGACCCTTACAAAGACGCTCAGCGTCGAGTGGATTATGAAGGCTACATTCCTGGTAAACTTCTAAAACGCTTGGGTGAATCAGTATGTAATGTGCTAAATGATGCACAAGTTACTCTTTCGTTGTATGTTGATCCACAACGCTTAACCGTCATTAAAGGCACGGCAATAGTTAATGTGGGATTTGATTGCCAACGTTGTAGTAACACGTTTACACAAACGCTAGACTGTTCATTTTTTTTCAGTCCAGTGTCCAATATGGATCAGGCGGACAACTTGCCCGAAATTTATGAACCTATCGAAGTAAACGAGTTCGGTGAAGTAAATTTGCTAGAAATGATTGAAGATGAATTTATTCTTGAATTACCTTTAGTCCCGATGCATAGTGAAGAACACTGTGAAGTGTCCGCAACCGAACAGGTATTCGGTCAGTTGCCTGAAGAACTGGCAAGTAAACCAAATCCGTTCGCAATATTAGCTAATTTAAAGAAAAACTAGATCTAGGAGAAAGCCCGTGGCTGTTCAACAAAATAAGAAATCTCGTTCACGTCGTGATATGCGTCGTTCACACGATGCATTAACAACTGCAGCAATTTCAGTAGATAAAACAAGTGGCGAAACTCACTTCCGTCACCACGTAACTGCAGACGGTTACTACCGTGGTCGTAAAGTAATCAACAAGTAATTCCTCTTGAGGTTTTATTTTGAATGATATCACTCTTGCATTAGATGTGATGGGCGGGGACTTCGGTCCCCGTGTTACTATTCCTGCTATCGCAAAAGCCTTAACGCAAAAGTCAAATCTCTCATTTTTACTATTTGGTGATGAAAACCAAATTACGCCATTATTACAAAAATATTCTCTGCTAAATCACCCTAAAATCCAACTTCATCATACTGAACAAGTAATTGATAGCGATATTCCTTTTTCCAAAGCAATCCGTCAAAGTAAGAACAGCTCTATGCGTTTAGCAATTGAAGCGGTGAAAGAAGGAAAAGCACTAGGCTGCATAAGTGGCGGTAATACAGGAGCATTAATGGGATTAGCAAAATTACTCATTGAGCCATTACCTAATATTGAACGCCCTGCACTCACCTCTCTGATACCAACAACAAATGGTAAATCTAGTGTAATGCTAGATTTAGGTGCAAATATTGAAGTGAGTAACTACCAGCTACAACAATTTGCAGAAATGGGAAATCTATTTGCTCAGGTGATGCTGGACCTCGTTTACCCTCGCCTTTCTTTATTAAATATTGGCACAGAAGAAAACAAAGGTAAGGCACAACTTCAAGCAGTCCACCAATTACTCAAACATAGACAAGATATAAACTACATCGGTTTTATTGAAAGCGATAAATTAACCAATAATCTCACAGATGTTATTATTTGTGATGGATTCACTGGTAATATTGCCTTAAAAGCGTTAGAAGGGGCAGCAAAAAATCTGCTTTCTCTATTTAAAAAGGAGAAAGCAGATTTTAACATTTGTCGTAATACCAAACGCTATTTACTCAAACTCATTTTTTATCGTTACTACCGAAAACTACAAGAAATCAATCCTGATCGCCATAATGGAGCAACATTACTGGGCTTATCAAAAGTGATTGTGAAAAGTCACGGCGGAGCAAATGCTAATGCGTTTTACTATGCAATTGATTATGCTGTTCAGCAAATTCAGAGTGATATTCCGAATAAAATTCTACAAGGTTTAAACCAGTCTTACACAAAATAAGCGAACAAGTTGTTCGCTTGTGTGAGCTAGCGCTTTAATTTTGCAACCCTAAGACTTACTGCATTACGATGAGCGTCTAACAACTCTGCACTCGCCATTTTCTCAACTGTTTCTGCTAATGCTAAAAATCCTTGCTGAGTAAGCTCCTGAACTGTCATTCGCTTACTGAAATCCGCCAATCCTAAGCTGGAATAGGTTTTAGTGTAACCATAAGTTGGCAGAACATGGTTTGTCCCGCTGGCATAATCGCCCATACTTTCTGGTGAGTAAGCACCTAAGAAAATTGAGCCTGCATTATCTAAATCGTCCAAAAGTGAACGAGGATCTTCTGTTTGAACAATTAAATGTTCAGGTGCATATTTATTACTAATTTCGACCGCTTGTTGTAAATTCTCTGCAATAAAAGTACGGCTGTGAGCCAGTGCTTTCCGTGCAGTCTCACCACGGGGCAAAACCTCAACCTGTTTTTCCAACTCTTTATCCACCGCTTTAGCTAAAGCAGCACTTGGGGTGACTAAAATCACTTGAGAGTCTGCCCCGTGCTCTGCTTGCGAGAGTAAATCACTTGCCACAAAAGCAGGATCAGCAAATTCATCTGCAATAACTAACACCTCGCTTGGACCCGCTGGCATATCAATTGCCGTTCCCTGTTGCATAACCTGTCGCTTGGCTTCTGTCACAAAACTATTACCTGGCCCAAAAATTTTATCCACTTTGGCTACTGTTTCTGTGCCATTTGCCATTGCAATAATGGCTTGAGCGCCACCAATAGCATAAATAGTCTCAACTCCACACAAATTCGCAGTGTAAAGAATTTCATCTGCAATTGGCGGAGGGGAACAAAGCACTATTTTCTTACAGCCTGCAATTTTAGCAGGCACTGCAAGCATAAGCACAGTAGAAAAAAGTGGTGCTGAACCACCAGGAATATAAAGCCCCACGGCATTAATTGGGCGAGTAATCACTTGGCAACGCACACCTGGCTGAGTTTCAATATCCACTTCTTGATTTTGTTGAGCTTTGTGAAAAGTTTGAATATTCACTTTAGCATTTTGAATCGCTTTTTTAAGCTCTGGGGAAATACGGCTCTCTGCCTGCTGAATTTGCTCTTTTGAAACAATAAGGCTGTCTAATTTAATTTTGTCAAACTGCTCACTTAATTCAAACAAGGCTTTGTCGCCATTCGCTAACACATTCGCTTTAATATTATCAACGGCTGCTTTAATACTCTCGCCAATAACTTGTGCAGGGCGATCGAGGTAGTCTTGTTTTTCGGTATCAGTAAGGTTATTCCAAATTAGGGTTTGCATATTGCTGTCCTTTTTTATGTCTATCGGATAGTTTCATAACGAACTCCATTTATTACAAGTTAACTTTTTAAAATGCTAAGCTCCAAGCCATTTAAACGGCTTAGAAAGGAGCATTATACTAAGAGACTAAGCGAGCATTTTTTCAATCGGCAATACTAAAACTGAGCTTGCGCCCGTCTCTTTAAGCTTTTCCATTGTTTCCCAGAATAAATTTTCTTGACTTACCACGTGCATTGCAACACGGGTTTGATCATTCGCTAATGGGAGAATAGTTGGGTTTTCCACTCCTGGTAGCAATGCCGTAATTTCAGCTAATTTATCTTTTGGTGCGTGTAACATAATATATTTCGATTCTGTAGCTTGTTGTATGCCTCGAATACGAGCCAGTAATTTATTCACCAACGCCTGTTTTTCTGCTGATAGTGGTTCTTTACGCTGAATGACACAAGCAGTTGAATGGTAAATAGCTTCAACTTCTTTTAATCCGTTCGCTTCTAATGTAGCCCCTGATGACACCAAATCACAAATTGCATTCGCAATACCAGCACTTGGTGCAACCTCTACAGAGCCTGTTAATAAAATACTTTTAAATGATACGCCCTGTTCTTTCATATAGCGTTTTAAAAGGTTTGGATAAGAGGTTGCAATGACTGCATTTTCTAAGTCTTTCACATTACTATAATTTTTATCACGATCTATAGCCAGTGATAATCGACAACCGCCAAAGTCTAACTGGCAAAGTTTTTTATAATTAACGTCTTCACCTGAACTCAAACGCCCTAGCTCTTCTTCCTCTAAAACATTTTCCCCAATAATGCCAAGATCAACTACGCCATCGAACACTAAACCAGGAATATCATCATCACGCACACGCAAAATCTCAATCGGCATATTTTCTGAGTAAGCGATGAGGCGTTGATCGTTCCAAATAATTTTGACACCACATTGCTTGAGCAACTCACTACATTCCTGACTTAAACGCCCCTTTTTCTGCATAGCAATTCTTAATCGATTTTTTGTTGTCATTGTTGTTTCCTTCTTTTAAATATGAAAAAACCCTATCGAAATAGCTTCCGAGAGGGTTAAATTTTGCTTTTTATGCGTACTCGGAAGTTTCTATCTTCCGCACACACCAAATGCCCGAAAGATTATCCAGGGAAATGATGGTGATGATGCGTACGAATAAATGTCATTTTTTGTTCTCCAAATGAATGGCTTAAAAGATACGCCTAAATTTTGGCAATAGCAAGTCTTTTTTCATAAATTTTTTGTGCTTTATTTAAGCATAAACAATCAATAGCAAACGTTTGCGTAAAGCGGTATAATTTTGACAATTTTTTACAAATCAGACGAATATATAGGAATGTGAAAATGCAAATCAGCTTAAAAAAAATCTACTCAGGTAAAGTGCGTGATCTCTACGAAATTGATGAAAAACGAATGCTAATGGTGGCAACCGATCGCTTATCCGCATTTGATGTAATCTTAGATGATCCCATTCCTCGTAAAGGCGAAATTCTTACCCAAATTTCTAATTTCTGGTTTGATAAATTATCCCATATTATGCCAAATCATTTTACTGGCGATAGCGTCTTTGATGTTTTACCCAAAGAAGAAGCACAAGCAGTCCAACACCGTGCCGTGGTATGTAAACGCTTAACGCCTGTGAAAATTGAGTCTATCGTGCGTGGTTATTTAACAGGTTCGGGGCTGAAAGATTATCAACAAACGGGCACAATTTGTGGCTTGAAATTACCAAATGGTTTGGTTGAAGCAAGCAAGTTGCCACAGCCCATTTTTACCCCCTCTAGCAAAGCAGAAGTAGGCGATCACGACATTAACATCAGTTATGAAGAATGCGAACGCCAAATCGGTATAGAATTAGCAGCCAAAGTGCGTGATGCCGCACTCAAACTCTATACAGAAGCGGCAGAATATGCACTGACCAAAGGAATAATTATTTGTGATACTAAATTTGAGTTTGGGCTAGATGAAAATAACGTATTAACCTTAATGGACGAAGTACTCACGCCAGATTCTAGCCGATTCTGGTCAATTGATACTTACCAAGCAGGCACAAATCCACCTTCATTTGATAAACAATTCGTACGTGATTGGCTAGAAAGCAGCGGTTGGAACAAGCAAGCCCCTGCCCCACAAGTACCCACTGAGGTGATTGAAAAAACTGTCGCAAAATACCAAGAAGCGCTTGATTTATTGACTAAATAATAACAAGCGGTTGTTTTTTAATGATATTTTGCAAAAGAAAAAGTGCAATATTACTACCGCACTTTTGCAAAAAATTTCGTTTTTTCGACCGCTTGTAGGGGCAATTATCATTTGCCCCTTCCATATCAAATCACCATTAATTTTGTGAAGAAATACGTTTCATATCCGTCATATAACCACGTAATTCTTGACCAATTAACTCAATTGGGTGGTTACGGATGGCATCATTTACGTCACGCAATGTAACGTTGTCAATTTCAACTGCCGGTGTTGGTTCGCCTAAATCACCTTTTTCTAAGGTTGGAATAATTTTCTCCGCTAAAATTGGGGTTGCAACGTGAGAGAATAGGTAGTTGCCGTATTCTGCGGTATCGGAAATAACCACATTCATTTCATATAAACGTTTACGAGCAATGGTATTTGCGATTAACGGTAACTCGTGTAGCGATTCGTAGTACGCAGACTCTTCGTAAATACCCGCTGAAACCATTGTGTCAAACGCTAATTCAACCCCTGCTTTTACCATTGCAACCATTAACACGCCGTTATCAAAATATTCTTGTTCCGCAATTTTAATGCCGTCTGCTTGTGGTGCGTTTTCAAAGGCAGTTTTGCCGGTTTCTTCACGCCATTTTAATAAGTTTGCATCACCGTTTTTCCAGTCTGCCATCATCGTTGATGAGAACTCACCGCTAATAATATCGTCCATATGTTTTTCAAATAAGAACGCTAATTCTTCTTTGATTTGCTCAGAAAGCTCAAATGCACGTAATTTTGCACTGTTAGACAAGCGATCCATCATTAAGGTGATACCACCTTGTTTTAATGCTTCCGTAATCGCTTCCCAACCAAATTGGATCAATTTACCTGCGTATGCTGGATCTTTACCTTCTGCCACTAGCTTGTCATAACATACAATTGAACCTGCTTGTAGCATACCGCAAAGAATAGTTTGCTCACCCATTAAGTCAGATTTCACTTCTGCTACGAATGAAGATTCTAATACGCCTGCACGGTCACCACCCGTTGCACTTGCCCAGGCTTTCGCAATCGCTAATCCCTCGCCTTTCGGGTCATTTTCTGGGTGAACTGCAATTAAAGTCGGCACGCCAAAGCCACGCTTGTACTCTTCACGCACTTCTGTACCTGGGCATTTTGGGGCTGTCATCACAACGGTGATGTCTGGGCGGATTTGCTCGCCTTCTTCCACAATGTTGAAACCGTGTGAATAACCAAAGGCTGCCCCCTGTTTCATTAATGGCATTACATCTGCAACTACTTTTGAATGCTGTTTGTCTGGGGTTAAGTTGATCACTAAATCTGCTTCAGGAATTAATTGTTCGTAAGTACCCACCACGAAGCCGTTTTCTGAAGCACGCTTAAATGATGCACGTTTTTCAGCAATTGCTTCAGCACGCAATGCGTAAGCGATGTCTAAGCCGCTATCACGCATATTTAAACCTTGGTTTAAACCTTGTGCCCCACAGCCTACAATAACCACTTTTTTGCCTTTTAAGACATCGCAACCATCTACGAATTCGTTTCTATCCATAAAACGGCAGCGACCTAGTTGATCTAATGTTTGACGTAAATTTAATGTATTAAAATAGTTAGACATTGTTTGTCTCCTTAATTAAATGAGGTTGTGAAGTGATTATACATTAACGTATTATTGCGTAAATTGAAAATATTAACATTTTATGTTGCAAAATACGCAATTATTTTTTATTTGTACATTTTTTTGAAAATTTAACCGCTTGCAATCTTCTAGATAAAGTAGAAAATAGCGATTTAAATTGGCAATAGATAAGATGGCACTTTAACTATCTTATATTTAATAATGCGTAGGGCAGGTCGATATACCCACCCCACAAGATAAAAGATAAAAATGAAGATCAAAAGCATTGTTCTACAAACCTGCCTTGAATGTGGTCAAGCAGTGCGAGTTTCTTTAGCAGAGAAAGGAGACTCCCTCTGCCCGACTTGCAATCATATTATACGAAAAGGCAATACCTGGAGCTTACATCGCAGTGCATTTCTCGCATTAGCGATTTTGATTTTATTGCCGTTTGCTCTTGGCTTTCCGCTACTCAGCATTGATTTACTTGGCGTAAAAATTAATGCAACAGTCTGGGACGGCATTTGGAAAATGGCAACTGCAGGCTATCATTACACCGCATTTATGGTATTAGTCTGTGCTGTAATTATGCCTGTTGTTTTCGTTTTGTTGATTTTAACTATTCAAATCCAACAAATCACCCGCCAGCGCCCTCGTTATACATTAATATTTCTCACTAAAATTCAAGAGTGGGTAATGCTTGACGTTTATTTAATTGCACTTGCCGTTGCCGCTTTTAAAATTCGGGATTATGCCAATTTACAATTTGATAGCAATTTAATCGCTTTCGTATTGGTTGCGATACTAAACACGCTCCTTTTTATCAAAATAGAACCTAAACAAGCCTGGGAGCAATTTTACCCTGAATATCACTCGCTACCTTTTGATCACAATAGTAAGCCAACGCTTTGCCCAACTTGCGAATACTGTTTTGATGAAACCATTTTAGACTTGAAGGGACAACAACGCTGCCCTCGTTGTGAGAGCAATTTATCGATTGCCGATAATATTAAAATTCAGCGTATATGGGCATCTTTGATTGCTGGCACGATTATGATGATTCCTGCCAATATTTTCCCAATTTCAATTACCGAAATGGCCGGCAAAGTGTCAGCAGATTCATTAATGTCAGGAGTGATTTTATTTGTTGAAATGGGCAGTTATCTTGTGGCTGCTATTGTATTTGTCGCAAGTATTGCTGTGCCTGTGAGTAAAATAACGATTATTTTGTATCTATTACTCGCGATTCACTACAAATGGCAGCACCCAATACACTTACAAATGAAATTACTCCATTACGTTCACTTTATAGGGCGTTGGTCAATGCTTGATTTATTTGTACTTTCATTGATGATGTCGCTACTTGAACGTGGGCAAATTTTAAGTTTTTCGGTAGGCGAAGCTGCTTTCTATTTTGGTGCAGCGGTTTTCCTAACAATGTTTGCCTCCGCCAATTTGGACGCTAGAATGCTGTGGAAGATTCATTTTGATCATCACGCAAAAACGCATAATTAAGTTGAGATTGCAAATTAGGTAAATGTGTAATGACAAGCGGTCAATTTTTATAAAAATATGACCGCTTGTTATCAGCGATAATGCTAACCCAAACGATCAGCTAAATAACCATCATAATCTGGCACAATGACCTCAACTTCTTGGTTAAATAAATCAGCATTTAACAGAAAATTGGCAGAAGTTTCATTAATTGCCACAGGAATATTCCACACCGTTGCAATTCGCATTAAGGCTTTAACATCTGGGTCGTGCGGGGCGGCATTCATTGGATCCCAAAAGAAAATTAACATATCAATTTTCTTTTCTGCAATCAGCCCGCCTAATTGTTGATCTCCGCCCATTGGTCCGCTCATTAACGAGGTAATTTCAAACCCTATTTCTCTGGCAAGCAAATGCCCTGTCGTCCCCGTTGCATAGAGTTTATGAGAGATAAGCTGCGATTTATGCGCTTGTGCCCAACGAATTAAATCAAGCTTGCAGCTGTCGTGAGCAACCAAAGCAATCTGTTTTTGTTTTGCAATTTTTCGTGTTGTGGTTTCCATTTTTATCTCCTTTGCAACATTTTTACGAAATCATACCGCTTATTTCTCGCTTTTGCATTGACTAATCACTGCTTATAGCTAAAATCAGTTAAAAATGGCTATTTTAAACAAGGACCCCTCAATGAACTTATACAACATCAAACATCCTCAAGAGCAAGTCAATTTCGCCCAAGCCGTACGCCAAGGTTTAGGCACAAATCAAGGATTATTTTTCCCTGACATTTTACCCAAATTAGACAATATTGACGAATTACTTGATTTACCTTTAGTAGAACGTAGCCAAAAAATTCTTTCCGCATTAATCGGGGAAGAATTACCCACAGAAACGTTAAATGCAATGGTAAAAAATGCGTTTACGTTCCCTGCACCGCTTGCCAAAGTAAATGATAATATTTATGCGTTAGAATTATTTCATGGTCCAACCCTAGCCTTTAAAGACTTTGGTGGACGTTTTATGGCTCAAGCGTTAGCGAATGTGCGTGGCGATGGCAAAATTACTATTTTAACCGCAACTTCAGGTGATACTGGAGCGGCAGTGGCTCACGCATTCTATGGCTTAGAGAATATCAATGTGGTGATTCTTTATCCAAAAGGTAAAATCAGCCGATTACAAGAAAAATTATTCTGTACATTAGGCGGTAATATTCGCACGGTGGCGATTGAGTCAGATTTTGATGCGTGCCAAGCATTAGTAAAACAAGCCTTTGATGATGTAGAACTTCGCCAAGCAATCGGTTTGAACTCGGCAAACTCTATTAACATCAGCCGCCTATTGGCTCAAGTTTGTTATTACTTTGAAGCAGTAGCACAGCTACCTAAAGAAAAACGTGATAACGTTATAATATCTGTGCCAAGTGGTAACTTTGGTAACTTAACCGCTGGTTTAATTGCCAAGTCAATGGGCTTACCTATTAAACGCTTTATTGCCTCAACGAATGCTAACGATACCGTTCCACGCTATTTACAATCAGGCAAATGGGAGCCAAATGCAACCATTGCAACCCTTTCTAATGCAATGGATGTAAGTCGTCCAAATAACTGGCCACGTGTTGAAGAATTATTTAAACGTAATAACTGGAGCTTATCAAATTTAGGCTCAGCCACATTAAATGATGAAGAAACCGAAGCAGCCTTAAAAGCCCAATATGCAGAAGGTTATTTATGCGAGCCACACGGTGCAATTGCTTACCAAAGCTTAAAAGACCAACTACAAGCAGGCGAAACAGGTATTTTCTTATGTACCGCTCACCCAGCTAAATTTAAAGAATCTGTTGAGCGTATTTTAGACATTGAATTACCACTTCCAGAAGCATTAGATAAACACAATAAATTACCGCTGTTATCTGATGAAATGCCCGCAGATTTTGCCACCTTACGTGCTTATTTATTAAAATAAATCGCGTCTAAATGGGGCATTAAGCCCCATTTTCTGTTATTGAGAAAATTCTCCTCGTCTCTTATTAATTTATTTAACCGAATTAAAAATCAAAACTTATCGTCAAATCCTATCAACTAACAAAGTTATATTGTAAAATGCTCAACATTAACCTTGCAAATATGGCATAATCCACCCATCGGATGAATAGGAAAATATCAAATTGGAGAAATAAATTGAATATTCGAGATTTAGAATACCTAATTGCCCTAGCAGACTATAAACATTTCCGCCGCGCAGCGGAGTCTTGTAATGTTAGCCAGCCAACATTAAGTGGGCAAATCCGTAAATTAGAACAGGAGCTAGGCACAATTTTACTAGAACGCACCAGCCGAAAAGTGCTTTTTACGCAAGCAGGCTTAACGCTAGTGGAACAAGCAAAAGTCGTATTAAGAGAAGTGAAGATTCTAAAAGAAATGGCAAGCAATCAAGGTAAAGAGATGTCTGGCCCACTTCATATTGGGGTCATCCCTACACTCGGGCCTTA
The DNA here is from genome assembly GCF_013377995.1 of Mannheimia pernigra. Lineage (NCBI taxonomy): Bacteria > Pseudomonadati > Pseudomonadota > Gammaproteobacteria > Pasteurellales > Pasteurellaceae > Mannheimia > Mannheimia pernigra. The sequence goes on along the minus strand of NZ_CP055305.1, from coordinate 709,456 downwards.
TCTTTCTCCCATCATTATTCCTGCATTGAAAAAAGAGTTTACTGATTTAGAGCTTTATCTTTACGAATTACAAACCAATCAACTATTAGATCATCTTGAATCAGGGCAATTAGATTGCGGAATTATCTCATTTGTCAAAGAAAGTGAACCTTTTATCGAAGTACCTATTTTTGATGAAGAAATTTATTTAGTTGTGCCAGAAAATCACGAATGGGCGAAGCTAGATAAATTAGATATCGGTTTATTAAAGAACAAAGAGTTACTATTCCTTGATGGTGGGCATTGCTTACGAACCCATACGCTTGATTACTGTTTATCTATTGGTGCAAAAGAAAATCCGCATTTTAAAGCAACTAATTTAGAAACTTTACGCAATATGGTTGCAGCAAATATCGGTATAGCACTGATGCCTAAACTAGCAGCCAAGCCAACAGAGGGCATTTGCTATATACCTTTTAATAATCCCAAACCCTTCCGTACAGTGGGTATGGTTTACCGACCAGGTTCACCATTACGTGTTCGCTATGAGCGTTTAGCTCAAGCAATCACACAGATTACCAAAGCTGAGGTTTAAAATGGCAAATGTAGTCAGCATACGAGCCATTCAAAAAGAAAAAACACGCAGAGCATTAGTTGAGGCTGCGTTTAACCAATTAAGTCCAGAAAAAAGCTTTTCCAACCTCAGCCTAAGAGAAGTTGCCCGTGAAGCAGGCGTTGCCCCAACGTCGTTTTATCGCCATTTCAAAGATATGGACGAGCTAGGCTTAGCAATGGTTGATGAGTCTGGTTTACTTCTCCGACAATTAATGCGTCAGGCACGCAAACGAATTGCTAGTGGCGGTAGCGTTGTGATTGTATCTGTTGATACTTTTTTTGAATTAATTGCCGATAGACCGAATGTATTCCGATTACTGCTACGAGAAAGCTCGGGTACATCACAAGCCTTTAGAACTGCCGCTTCACGAGAAATCCAGCACTTTGTTGCCGAATTAGCTGATTACATTATGGGAAAAGATAACCACAGCAAGCGAGCACTCGCCTATATTCAAGCGGAAGGATTGGTGACTTTAGTATTTACTGCTGGCTCTCACGCACTAGATATGAATAACCAAGAACGAGAAAAGCTCAAACAACGTGTGATTATGCAGCTTAGAATGTTAATTCGTGGTTCTGCTTATTACGCTAACAAACAAGTCCCTCACGAATAAAAACAGATGCTCACTTTAGCATCTGTTTTTATTTTATTCTTTCGTAATATATGCGGTTGATAATTTCAACCACTCTAACGCTAATTGATGTTGTTCTGATAACGCATTCCACAGCGCATCTTCAGACAACACACTATAATTGCCCTTTGTCTCTAACTCTTCATTAAAACTTTCATGCAATTTACGCCATTTCGGACCATCATAAAATTGGCTTAATGGCTCTAAAAGCTCGACGGCTTTCTTCCACTGTTCAAGGCTTTTTTCCAACTCAGGCAGTAATTCCGCCCATTCGTTATAACGATCTTGCATTTTTTGGATGTCTTCTTTTTTCATTATTCCTCCATTACAAGCGGTTGAATTTTAGCAATTTTTTGCAACTGCTACATAATAGCAAAATTTTAACAAAATTTAACCGCTTGTGCTGATTGCTCTATACCAAGTAAAAATCCCTTTCCAAAGAAAGGGATTTAAACCACTATAAATAAATTACCACTGGTAACCAACTCCCATAGAGCCACCGAAGTCTCCGCTAGTATTCGCATTACCTTGTAATTTCAAGATAAGTTTGCCGTTATTGCTTGAGCGAGAGTAACCCACTGCAACTGCATTTTCACCTTTGAAAGTGCCTGCTGATGCAGCAATCATTGATTTACCTGGAATGTAAACCTGTGGTAAGCCTGCTGCGGCATTCGCCCCTGCAATGCCTGCTCGCAAGTTACGATTGTTACGGTTGATCTTATTATCAAGATGACTTACCGCACCTTTTAACTGGTTTACATTCACTGCATCTGTGCCTTTCACACCTGGAGCAACATTTGTAATGCGTGTTGGTGCATTATTCGCCCCCACCAAGTTCACTTCATTTACACCATCTTGTGCAATAGATGAACTGATAGTGGTATTGCCTACTTTCACGGTATCAAATTCAGGAGTACTTGAAGTGGCAACTTCAACTGTTGAATCTTTACGTGAAACAACCATATTTTTACCACCAGAAACCGTTACGTTCCCCTTATTTTTCACCTTTTTAGATCCCTGTTCTGAATCTTTAGCCGTATTGCCTACAACAGTTAGCTCCCAACCGATGTTATCTAATTCACTCTGTAATTGACCGCCTGGGCCTTGTGGCCCCTGTGGACCGATAGGCCCTGTTGGCCCTACAGCACCTGCTTCACCTTTAGGACCCGCTTCACCACGGTCACCTTTGGCACCCGCTGGCCCCTGTGGACCGATAGGCCCTGTTGGCCCTACAGCACCTGTTTCACCTTTAGGACCCACTTCACCACGGTCGCCTTTAGCACCCGCTGGCCCCTGTGGACCGATAGGCCCTGTTGGCCCTACAGCACCTGCTTCACCTTTAGGACCCGCTTCACCACGGTCACCTTTGGCACCCGCTGGCCCCTGTGGACCGATAGGCCCTGTTGGCCCTACAGCACCTGTTTCACCTTTAGGACCCGCTTCACCACGGTCACCTTTGGCACCCGCTGGCCCCTGTGGACCGATAGGCCCTGTTGGCCCTACAGCACCTGTTTCACCTTTAGGACCCGCTTCACCACGGTCACCTTTGGCACCCGCTGGCCCCTGTGGACCGATAGGCCCTGTTGGCCCTACAGCACCTGTTTCACCTTTAGGACCCACTTCACCACGGTCGCCTTTAGCACCCTCTGGCCCCTGTGGACCGATAGGCCCTGTTGGCCCTACAGCACCTGTTTCACCTTTAGGACCCGCTTCACCACGGTCACCTTTGGCACCCGCTGGCCCCTGTGGACCGATAGGCCCTGTTGGCCCTACAGCACCTGTTTCACCTTTAGGACCCGCTTCACCACGGTCACCTTTGGCACCCGCTGGCCCCTGTGGACCGATAGGCCCTGTTGGCCCTACAGCACCTGCTTCACCTTTAGGACCCGCTTCACCACGGTCACCTTTGGCACCCGCTGGCCCCTGTGGACCGATAGGCCCTGTTGGCCCTACAGCACCTGTTTCACCTTTAGGACCCGCTTCACCACGGTCACCTTTGGCACCCGCTGGCCCCTGTGGACCGATAGGCCCTGTTGGCCCTACAGCACCTGTTTCACCTTTAGGACCCACTTCACCACGGTCGCCTTTAGCACCCTCTGGCCCCTGTGGACCGATAGGCCCTGTTGGCCCTACAGCACCTGTTTCACCTTTAGGACCCGCTTCACCACGGTCACCTTTGGCACCCGCTGGCCCCTGTGGACCGATAGGCCCTGTTGGCCCTACAGCACCTGTTTCACCTTTAGGACCCGCTTCACCACGGTCACCTTTGGCACCCGCTGGCCCCTGTGGACCGATAGGCCCTGTTGGCCCTACAGCACCTGCTTCACCTTTAGGACCCGCTTCACCACGGTCACCTTTGGCACCCGCTGGCCCCTGTGGACCGATAGGCCCTGTTGGCCCTACAGCACCTGCTTCACCTTTAGGACCCACTTCACCACGGTCACCTTTGGCACCCGCTGGCCCCTGTGGACCGATAGGCCCTGTTGGCCCTACAGCACCTGCTTCACCTTTAGGACCCGCTTCACCACGGTCGCCTTTGGCACCGTTTTTGATCGTTAGTACTTCTTGGGTGCCGTCTGGCTTGATGATGGTTAAATCATAGCCATAATCGCGCTCTTGTTTGCTGATACTGGTACCCTTAACAGTGATAAGCTGCACACCGTCAGCAGTAGTTTTGCCTGATACCTGTACGCCATTATCACCGACAAACTTTACCATACCACCGTTTTGAATGACCTTACTAAATGTAAAGTCATTCACAGGAGCACCCACATTGCCAGTACCAATCGCCCAAGCCATCGCACGCAAATCGCCCACTGTGGCTGCCGTGTCATCTTTGATTTTCGGATCATTAAGATTCAAAAGCCCTGTACCATCTACCTTAGTCAAACCACTTTTCAGATTGTTTAAAATCATTGGCGTTTTGGTAGAGCCATCATGATTTTTCAACGCAACGCTGAGCGGATTGTCTCCGGTGACTGTTACTGTAGCACCATCTTCATCAACAAAAGTGCCATCAGGCTTTTTGTACACTTTCTTACCGTCTTTGTTGACATAGATGACAGGAATTTGGTCCAAAGTACCTTTTGCCACAAAGTATAGCTGCGATCCGTTAATCGCATCGGTTGAGCTCTCGGTAATAGCACCAGCCGCCACATTTTGGATACGGCGTTCTTTGTCTTTATCACCCACCGAGATCACACCTGTGGTGATATCTGCATTGCCTACAAAATTGCCATAGGTAACATTATTAATAGTAGCATCTGCTGCTTTTACCAAACCTGCAGTATTATTACCTACGGTATAGGCTGAATTTGAACCTAAAAATACAGAGTTATTAGTAGTCTGGGTAATACTATTACCTAAGGCAAAGACATCGTTTTGTCCTTGTACCAAGTTATTATCATTACCCACCGAATAGGAATTATTGGCATCAATAGTGCTTGGATCACCCAAAGCACCTGAATTGTTGCCATTAACGGTATTGCCCTTACCGATAGAAATCGCATTGTCGCCAAGTGCTTTTGCACCTGTACCGATGGCAATAGCATTTATCTTACTAGCATACGCACCTGTACCTAACGCAATCGCATCGTCTGCAGTGGCACGAGTACCATTCGGATTATGCACGCCATCGGTATTCTTGCCATCAGTTTCTACCGCCCCAATGGCAATCGTACGCTTACCTGTGGCTTGTGCTGAATGCCCTACTGCAAATGCACCATCTGCTATGGCAGATGCCACATTGCCGATAGCGGTCGCATAACTACCAGATGCTACCGATTCACGCCCCATAGAGAGCGTGCTATTGCCTGTTGCCTGCGCCCCCTGACCGATAGCGACACTATTATAACCTTTGGCGGATACTGCTGAACCCACGCCTACTGCATAAGTGCCTTTAGCTTGGGCATATCCACCGATAGCAGTTGCCCCTTTTCCTGCGGTGGCTTTATCGCCCAATGCCACACCATTTATAGATTGAAATACTTTGATATTTTGGGAAACCTGCGTGGGTGCTACGGTGTTATGGTCGGTTGAAAAATTAGGATTTTGTCTATACCCAATGCCTGGATTCTGACCACTTGCAACAGTAGCCCCCCTACCAATCGCCACAGAATTAGCTACAGCACTGGTATCTTTATCACCAATTTTAACCCCTTGCTGGGCGTCAAACTGCAAGCTAGACAAACCCTTCACATGCGAACTTAGCTCCACCGATACAGTGTTGGTGACAGTGTCAATGGTGGTGATGATATTTTGGGTATCAGCACGATTTTTAGCATCTGTATCTTTTTTTTCTGTTTTTGTGTCTGTTTGAGCAGCTGTCTCTTTACCCTTAATTCCTAGCACACGATTAGGCATAGTTTTGGCGGTGGCTGTATCAATGGCAGGCTTGTCAGCAGACAAATCTTTATCGGCAAAGTATTTGGCGGCCGTGGCTTTTAACTGTGCCACATTGACCGCATCAGAGTCGGCACTCCCTGCGGCCACATTGATGATTTGGCGAGTGGTTTCATCTGTTGCACCTACCGACACTGCACCATTTTCAGTGCCTTTGACGGTTGCCAAAATCTCTGCGTTATCTTCTGCGGTATTGGTTGGCGAATACACGCTGTTTTGGGCAGCATTCGGTGTGGTGCTGGCGGTGGTTGCACCTTCTGGCAGTCCAGCACGATCTGCCAAAGAGTTTGCACCCAATGCGACCGCACCTTGTTTTCTTGCTTGAGCATTTGAACCAACCGCCGTGCTATACTGTGCATAAACTTGTGCTGCTGTACCGATGGCAGTACCAGATTCGCCTAAAACTGAAACATAAGCACCCGCACCCAATGCGGTGCCAACTGTAGCACCGAAGGCTACTTCTGCCCTTTCACCCAAAGCGGTGGCACCTCTGGCATATGCATGTGTACGATGCCCTAAAGCGGTGGAGTACAAGCCCCCCGCTTCTGAGTCTACACCAAAGGCAATGCTACTCTCGCCGAAGGCCTCGGATTCAAGACCCAATGCCATTGCATTATGTTTGTAAGCGATTGCAGAGTGGCCTAACGCAATGCTGTCGTCTCCATTGGTTGATGCATGCGAACCAATGGCAATGCTTTGGAACCCAGCTTTAACTTTTTGAGCATTGTCTTTTAGCTTTTTCATCTCTTCGTTGGCTTTTGTAGCAGCAGCATTCAAAATCTCTTTTTTTTCCTCTAAAGTAAGCTCATCTTCCGCCTTGTTTTGTTTTTTTAGTTCCTCCAAATAAGCTAAATTTCGAAACTCGTCAATTTGTAAGTCATTATTTATAATCCTCTCATAATAATCATCAGTACCTGCAATAGCACCTGTACCAACAGCAATGCTTTCTGTAGCCACAGCAACAGAAGTACCGACAGCGATACTTGCACCACTCATAGCTTTGGCAGCCGTACCTAATGCGGTTGCAGCAATTTCGCTCGCTTGAGCATCTGCACCAAATGCTGATGCATTCACGCCATCAGCTTTTGCCTTGCTGCCCACTGCTGTACTATATTTAGCATTTGCTTTTGTGTCATAGCCAATTGCTACGCCATATTCACGATCAGCCCAAGCACCATATCCTAATGACAATCTCCCATATATCGGATCAAAAAGATAGGTCATATTGTTTTTATAAACATCATTGCCGCCACATCTTTCCATTAACCTATCAAAGTCATCATTAAAATCCCCTCCTTGCAATTCTCCTAAGTTGGAAATACAAGTGTAATCGATCGCGTTCCCTGTTATGCGATGAGTGGCGTTTGTTGGAGGAGGTACAGGCGTAAGCTGAGCAACTGCATTTGGAATAGAAAGGATGACCGAAGCAGCCAATGCACTCAGCGTTAATATTTTGACAGTGCTACGGCACTTTCCTTGATTTAGCATTTTCACATACAGCTTGAAAGGTGTGTGTGTGTGTGTGTGTGTGTGGGGGGGGGGGGGGGGGGGTAAAAACTACACGATAGATTTTATTCATATTGTCCTCTTTATATAGGTAATTTTCATTATTTAAAAAAAGCAGTGTATATTATCAAATTGCTTATAATTTGTCTTGTTGATTTATTTAAAAATCCAGTAAATTCGTTCACGAAAAGGATGATAGTGCATAAAGGCACAAGCGGTCATATTTTGTGAAAAATTTACCGCTTGTGAGATTTATTTTTCGGCTAATTTAGTGAGTAGTTTTTGATGAATCCCACCAAATGCCCCGTTGCTCATCACTAAAATATGGTCAGTTGGTTTGGCTTGTTTGGCGATTAGGGCGACTAAATCATCTAGATTTTCCGACCAGTAGGAGGCAGGTTGCGATAAAGCATTGGTAATCTCACTCACGTTCCAGGTAAGCATTTCGGGCTGATAGATAAATACCGCTTGGGCATCGTGCAGGCTGGGAGCAATCTCGTCTTTATGTATGCCCATTTTCATCGTATTTGAACGTGGCTCTAGCACCGCTAAAATCCGTTGATGTTGCCCTACTTTGCCACGTAAGGCATCAATGGTGGCTTCAATTGCGGTTGGGTGGTGGGCAAAATCATCATACACCGTAATGCCGTTTATTTCGCCTTTGACTTCTAAACGGCGGTTGGCGTTAATAAATGTGCCTAATGCGTGGCAGGCATTTTCTACTTCAACGCCTGCGTGGTGGGCGGCTGCAATTGCCATTAGGGCGTTGTGCATATTGTGTTTGCCAATGAGAGACCAATGCACTTCGCCTTTTTTATTGCTTAAATGAAAGACTTCAAATTGTGAGCAGTCGGCGTTGAGTGGCTTTGCAAACCATTCTTTTTGTTCGCCAATAAATTGTAATTGGCTGTAGCTGCCCATTTTGAGCGTTGCTTGTACGTTTTCATCAGAAAGGGCGGATAAAATACAGCCGCTTTGGGGTATGGTGCGGATAAGGTGATGAAATTGGCGTTGAATGGCGTTTAAATCCGCAAAAATATCGGCGTGGTCAAACTCCATATTGTTGATAATCAGCGTTTTTGGGCTGTAATGCACAAATTTAGAGCGTTTGTCGAAGAAGGCGGAATCGTATTCATCAGCTTCAATCACAAAGAATGGGCTGTTGCCTGCTCTGGCAGAAATACCGAAATTACCTGCCAATCCGCCAATTAAAAATCCTGTGTGAATGCCGTTTTGGTCTAAAATCCAGGCAAGCATTCCTGTGGTTGTCGTTTTGCCGTGTGTGCCAGACACCGCGAGCACCCATTTGTCTTTTAATAAATGATCGTGTAGCCATTGTGGGCCTGAGGTGTAATGAAGTTGATTATCTAGCACATACTCTACGCACGGGTTACCACGGCTCATCGCATTACCAATAACCACCAAATCAGGTGCAGGGTGGAGCTGGCTAACATCATAATGCGGAATAATTTCAATGCCGTGAGAAGCTAAAAAAGTGCTCATTGGGGGGTAAACGTTAATATCTGAGCCAGTTACTTTGTAGCCAAGCTCTCGGGCAATCATCGCGATACCGCCCATAAAAGTGCCACAAATACCTAAAATATGGATATGTTTTTTCATTTCGTTTTGAGTAGAGAGAACAAGCGGTGTTTTTTTGCAAAAAAAATGGTAAAAAACCACCGCTTGTATGATTAATCAATATTTTTCAATTCTTCTTCAGAGAGTTGTTCTTGTTGGCTTGGCTCAACATTGCCATCTTTCACTTTAAATTCTAAGTTTTGAAAGTAGGCTTCGCGGAAGGTGACATAAGGGTCTTGTGCTTGCGTTAACAATGCCTCTTGTTCTAATAATTTAGAGCGGGTGTCAATGCCTTGTACAACGTATTTAGCAATCGACCAAGGTGTTGTACCTACATAAGTTAAGACAGAATAACCTGCTTCCACCGCACTGCCAACGCCTTGGCGTGGCGTGGTGGCACCATAAGCAGGCATCATAATATAAGCACCAGCAGGCACACCGTTTGCACCTAAACTTTCGCCTAAACCACGTTGCCCATTATTTAGACGCAAGTCTTCATCTAAGCTTGCCCAGTCAATTAATCCGCCAAGTCCAAAGACGGTGTTGATCCAAAAACGGTTGAAGTGAACCATTGCTTTCTTGCCTTCCCCTTCAAGTAGGCGGTTAATAAAGCTCACTGGCTCATCAAGATTATTCGCTACATTGACTAAGCCTGTTTTTACTGGGCTAGGAACATAATCTTTCCAGCCTTTTGCTACAGGTTTTAGCACATAAGGATCGAGATAATCATAATTGACCTTCCACATTGCTCGGTTAAAGCCTTCAAGAGGGTCATCACGCACACCTGTTTGAGGGTTAATACTGGAAGAACAAGCCGCTAACAGCACGACGCTGAATACAACAAAAAGTTGCTTTAATGAGGATAATTTCATAAATTTTCCTTTTAGAAATAAATTTTAGCCATTTTAACGAAGTTAATTAAAAATACAAAACAAAAAGCCATTTTTAATCCTAGAAATCCAGACGTCTAGATTGTTATGTACTTCACTTTTAATTACAATACGCACAAAATTTGAGGAGTAATCAATAATGGCAGACTGGAACGGTGAATATATCAGCCCCTATGCAGAACACGGTAAAAAAAGCGAACAAGTAAAGAAAGTCACGGTTTCTATTCCAATTAAAGTATTGGAAATTTTAACTAATGAACGTACACGTCGCCAAATCAAAAATCTTCGCCACGCAACAAATAGCGAATTATTATGCGAGGCATTTTTACACGCATTTACTGGACAGCCTTTACCTAATGATGAAGATCTGATGAAAGAGAGAGCTGATGAAATCCCTGAAGAAGCAAAGAAAAAAATGCGTGAGTTGGGTATTGATCCTGACAATTGGCAATATTAAAACATCTTAGATTAGCAAATGTTATTTTTATCTCTCTAATATCAAGGTACATTATGTCTCCACAATTAAAAAAAGAAGCACGTTGGGCAGTTTGGCTCACTCTGATTTATATGTGTGGTTGGGTAGGCTTTGCTTATTTTTCGCCACAAGGTAGAGGCATTTTTGGCTTTCCAATTTGGTTTGAGCTTTCTTGTATTTTTTTACCTATTATTTTTACGCTTATCGCCACTATTGTGATTAAAAAAGTATATAAAAATATCGATCTGGAAGTAAATGAATGAATAATGAAATGATCTTGCCCCTCCTTGCCTATCTCTTTTTCGTATTTGGTGTCGCTTTCTACGCGTATCGAAAACGTCAAGGTGGCAGTTTTATATCAGAATATTATATCGGCGGACGTTCAATGTCAGGCTTTGTTCTGGCTATGACAACCGCTGCAACCTATGTGGGAGCAAGTTCGTTTATCGGCGGACCAGGTGCGGCTTATAAATATGGCTTAGGCTGGGTTTTACTTGCAATGATTCAAGTACCTGCGGTGTTACTTTCTTTAGGTGCATTAGGCAAAAAATTTGCCTTGCTCGCCCGTAAACATAATAGCGTAACCATTAATGATATGTTGCTTGCCCGCTATCAAAATAAAGTTGTTGTATGGCTTGCCAGTTTCGCCTTGTTGCTCTCATTTTTTGCTATGATGGCGGTGCAATTTATTGGGGCAGGACGCCTGCTTGAAACGACACTCGGCATTCCTTACCAAATGGCCGTAATTGTTTTTGCAGCTACTGTAGGGCTTTATACGTTTATTGGTGGGTTTAGAGCAGTTGTGCTCACCGATACTATTCAAGGCTTAGTGATGATAGTTGGTACCACCATTTTGTTTGGTGGTATTGTGTATGCCGCAGGCGGCGTAGAAAATGCAATGAATACGCTTGAAGCGATTAACCCGCAGCTAACCAGCCCCTACGGTATTGATGAACGCCCACTGGATTTCACGTTTATGACATCATTTTGGGTTTTGGTCTGTTTTGGCTTAATAGGTTTACCGCATATTGCAGTGAGAAGTATGGCATATAAAAATAGCCAAGCATTACATCAAGCAATGATTATTGGTACGATTATGATAGCTATTTTAATGTTGGGTATGCACCTTTCAGGCGTATTAGGCAGAGCGATTGTGCCTGATCTTAAAGTACCCGATCAAGTGATCCCAACGTTAATGGTTCAAGTGCTTCCACCTGTTGTGGCGGGTATTTTCTTAGCTGCCCCAATGGCTGCCATTATGTCATCTATTGATTCTATGTTGATTCAATCTTCCTCAACGTTAATTAAAGATCTTTATTTAGCCGTTAAACCCAATGCCATCAACAACGAAAAAAAAATCAAATTATTCTCCACCATTACGACACTCACATTCACCGTGTTTTTAGTGTTTGCGGCAATGAATCCGCCTGATATGTTAATTTGGCTAAACCTACTCTCTTTAGGCGGCTTAGAAGCAACATTTCTCTGGGTAATTATACTTGGGCTCTACTGGAAAAAAGCCAATGCCACAGGGGCAATTTTCTCGATATTAGCGGGGCTAAGCAGCTATGTTTTAATGACGATATTTAAATTCTCAATTTTCAACTTCCACGCCATAGTTCCCTCTCTCATAATTGGGTTAATTGCCTTTATTATCGGCAATCAATTTGGGGCTAGAAACCTAATTAAATAAGCCATTAATATTAAAACCAGCGAGTAATTTACTAGCTGGTTTTAATTACCTCCACCATTAAGCTAAAAGTCTTGTTTCCATTTAAAGTGCTTCATCGTCTGTTTCACCCGTACGCGTGCGAATCACCTGCTCAATATTGGCAACATAAATTTTTCCATCGCCTACCTGCCCTGAGTAAGATGCACTTAAAATGGCATCAATAACCGCATCGGTTTGATAATTTGAAACCAATATTTCAATCTTTACTTTCGGGCGAAAATCAATCCCTTTGATTTGTGTAAGCTCTTCCTCACTGTGCCCATATTGCCGCCCAAAACCTTTCACTTCGGTAATCGTCATACCTTGCACGCCCATTTCTAAAAGTGCATCTCGCACTTGGTCTAATCTTGAAGGTTGAATAATGGTTGTAATGAGTTTCATCTTATTTCCTACTATAGATAGTTTGTTGAATAATAGCGTTTTGAAGAACCGTTTGTAAATCTATTTACTGTATTTTATTCATCTACAAGCGGTCACTTTTTTCGAAAAATTTGCAATTTTTTTTATTTTGCTCTTGAAGCTTTAAATTTTGCCCCTATTTATGGTTTCGTCTGAACGGGAAAGCAAAATCCCGTTTATTTAAAACTGAATTTATAACTAGAGGAATCAAATATGGGTAAAATCATTGGTATTGACTTAGGTACAACAAACTCTTGTGTAGCGGTAATGGACGGCGACAAACCTCGTGTAATTGAAAACGCAGAAGGTGCTCGCACAACCCCATCAATTATTGCTTATACAGATAAAGAAACTTTAGTCGGTCAGCCAGCAAAACGTCAGGCGATCACTAACCCAAAAAATACATTATTCGCTATAAAACGTTTAATTGGTCGTCGTTTTACTGATGCAGAAGTGCAACGTGATATCGAAATTATGCCGTTTGAAATCAGCAAAGCAGACAACGGCGATGCGTGGGTAAGCGTAAAAGGCGAAAAATTAGCACCGCCACAAATCTCTGCAGAAATCTTGAAAAAAATGAAGAAAACAGCGGAAGATTTCTTAGGCGAACCAGTAACTGAAGCCGTCATCACGGTTCCTGCATACTTTAACGATGCACAACGCCAAGCCACTAAAGATGCGGGTCGTATTGCAGGTTTAGATGTAAAACGTATCATCAACGAACCAACAGCGGCGGCACTTGCCTACGGTTTAGATTCTAAGAAAGAGAACCAAACTATCGCCGTTTACGACTTAGGTGGTGGTACATTCGATATTTCAATTATCGAAATCGACAACTTTGACGGCGAGCAAACCTTTGAAGTGCGTGCAACCAATGGTGACACCCACTTAGGTGGTGAAGACTTCGACAACCGAGTCATTAACTACCTAGTAGAAGAATTCAAAAAAGAACAAGCCGTTGATTTACGCAACGATCCAATGGCAATGCAACGTGTGAAAGAAGCAGCGGAAAAAGCGAAAATTGAGCTTTCTTCGGCACAAGAAACTGAAGTAAATCTTCCGTACATCACAGCAGATGCAAGTGGTCCGAAACACTTAAACATCAAAGTGACTCGTGCGAAATTAGAATCTTTAGTTGAAGATTTAGTAAACCGTTCATTAGAGCCATTAAAAACGGCTTTATCTGACGCTGGTTTATCAGTTAGCGACATCAACGATGTAATCTTAGTGGGCGGTCAAACCCGTATGCCATTAGTACAGAAAAAAGTGGCAGACTTCTTCGGCAAAGAACCACGCAAAGACGTGAACCCAGACGAAGCGGTAGCAATCGGTGCAGCAGTGCAAGGTGGCGTATTAAGCGGCTCGGTAACAGACGTATTGTTATTAGACGTAACCCCACTTTCATTGGGTATCGAAACAATGGGCGGCGTGATGACGACCTTAATTGAGAAAAACACCACGATTCCAACCAAAAAATCGCAAGTGTTCTCAACAGCGGAAGACAACCAAGCTGCGGTAACCATCCACGTGTTACAAGGTGAGCGTAAACGTGCAGCGGATAACAAATCGTTAGGTCAATTCAATCTTGAAGGCATCAACCCAGCTCCACGCGGTATGCCACAAATTGAAGTCACTTTCGATATTGACGCGAACGGTATCATCAACGTGTCTGCGAAAGACAAAAACACTGGCAAAGAACAACAAATCAAAATCCAAGCATCTTCAGGCTTAAGCGATGAAGAAGTAGAACAAATGGTGCGTGATGCGGAAGCGAACGCTGAAGCAGACAAAAAATTTGAAGAGTTAGTTCAAACCCGCAACCAAGCAGATGGTATTGCTCACGCAACCCGTAAGCAAATTACTGAAGCAGGCGATGCGTTAAATGCAGACGACAAAGCGAAAATCGACGCAGCCATTGCAGAATTAGAAACCGCTGCAAAAGGCGAAGACAAAGCGGAGATCGAAGCAAAAATCGAAGCATTAATCAAAGCCTCAGAACCGCTAATGCAAGCCGCTCAAGCAAAAGCCCAAGCTGGCGAGCAACCACAACAAGCTCCAAAAGATGACGGTGTGGTTGATGCGGAATTTGAAGAAGTGAAAGACAATAAATAATCTTCCACCATAACCGTAGGGGCGAAAAATGTTTCGCCCCTTTTATAATATGAAAAATATATTCATTAAACTCATTATAGAAATATTATTGTACACAATAACTTGTGCTAGTTGGTGTGGGATGATATTTATCGTTGAAGAAACAAGAAAAAATACTATATTTTCTATTGAGTCTATTATCACTATAATCACTCTATCTTCATTAATGCTACAAAATTTAAAAGTAAATGAGATAAAACTTATTCAGGATAAATTGGCTGTAAATATATCTATTTTTTCTTTCTTAAGAAGAAGTTGGCATATTTTTGGTTTTTTAGCTATCTTCATAGTTCCATTATTATCTTATGAATTGAAATCATATTTAATCGATGATACTACAGAACTAAAAGAATATTGGAGACTATCAAAATTAATCATTTTTCTTGCATTTGTGTATTCATGTTTTACTTATTTTCTTTCTTTTTGGGGAAAGGATATTGATGAATCAACCAATGATAATGTTCAGAAAAAATATGGTGTTTTTTATGGAGTCCTTTTATTGTTATATTTCACTGTAAAATTAAGTGCAACTTCTTAGAGGAGCTAGATTCCTAAAATGAGCAGATACCTCATTACTTTCGATATGGACACCAACTGTCTAAAAGAACACTATCACGGCAATACGTTTAACAACGCTTATTACGATATTCATAATGTATTGAAGCAGCACGGCTTTGAAAATTTGCAAGGAAGCGTTTACTTAGGAAATGAAGGGGTAAGCGAAGCGCACGGCACGATTGCAATTCAAGAGCTTACCGCAAAATTTAAGTGGTTTTACCCTTGTGTCTCGAATATCAAATTTTATCGGATTGAAAGTGACTTGAACGCAGATTTTATCGCTTACAACGTACATAAAGCTCGTGAAAAATTTGAAAAACAGTTGCAGGTTTTAGAACAAACATTAGTTGATAGCGGCTTAAGTCGTATTCAAATAGATGAAATTCTGAAAAAACAGCGGTTTAGTTTAGAAAATCAATCTTAACAAGCGGTCAAATTTTAAGGAAATGTTGCAAATGCTCAAACTTTACACTACAACTGAAAAAGTGCAAATTCCGTTCTATAAAATCTACAATCACAAAACGAACCAAACGGTGATTGCAACGGAAACCGAAAACGGCAATGAGCCGATTTTGATGGAAGATTTTATCTGGTTTGAAAAAATTCCCACCACAGAAGCTCTGCTTTCAGAAACTTGGGAAAGCATTGAAAACCGTTCCAAGCAAGGCTTGTTAAAACGAGCCTACACGGTGGATTTTGAAAAGCATTTACCTGGCGGCAAAGTCGAAATTTATATTGCGGTGAATCCGCATTGTTAATATAACTAGAGATCTGATCCCCCTCTTTAGAAAAGAGGGGAGTAAAACAAGCGGTCATTTTTTATAAAAATTTTGCAAAAATACGGAAAAACTATGGCAAAAAGAGATTATTACGAAGTCCTTGGCTTGTCGAAAGGGGCAGATGAGAAAGAGATCAAACGAGCCTATAAACGTTTGGCGGCAAAGCATCACCCAGACAAGAACCAAGGCAGCAAAGATTCGGAAGAGAAATTTAAAGAGATTACCGAAGCCTATGAGGTCTTAACAGACCAAGAGAAAAAAGCGATGTACGACCAATATGGTCACGCCGCTTTTGAGCAAGGCGGTAGCGGCTCGGGCGGATTCGGTGGCTTTAGCGGCGGTGGCTTCGGCGGCTTTGAAGATATTTTCAGTGAAATGTTTGGTGGGGGCTTCGGAGGTGGTGGTCGTCGCCAACGTGTAGTGCGTGGCGATGATTTACGTTACGACATCGAAATCACGTTAGAAGAAGCGGTGAAAGGCTGTAAAAAAGATATTCGCATTCAAACCTTGGCTGAATGCGATACTTGCCACGGCTCAGGGGCAGAAGCAGGTAGTAAAGTGGAAACCTGTTCCCACTGCCACGGCACAGGGCGTGTTCGCCGTCAGCAAGGTTTCTTTGTGACCGAAGCGGTTTGCCCAAGCTGTCACGGCACAGGGAAACGCATTGAAAAACCTTGTCGTTCTTGCCACGGCGATGGTCGTGTACAAAAAGCGAAAAATCTGTCAGTTACCATTCCAGCAGGAGTGGACACTGGTAACCAACTTCGTTTATCAGGCGAAGGAGCAGCGGGTGAAAATGGGGCACCAGCAGGCGATTTATACGTTGTTATTCACGTTAAAGAACACGATATTTTTGAACGTGATGGCTCAAATTTATATTGTGAAGTGCCAATCAGCTTTACGCTTGCAGCATTAGGTGGCGAAATTGAAGTACCTACTTTAGATGGCAAACTCAAATTAAAAATCCCAGCTGAAACCCAGACGGGTAAACTATTCCGAGTTCGTGGTAAAGGCGTGGCAAGTGCACGTGGAGGCTATACTGGCGACTTAATTTGCAAAGTAGTTGTTGAAACACCAATTAATTTAAGCGAAGAACAAAAAGCACTATTACGTCAATTTGAGGAAAGTTTAGAGGGTAAAGCACAACACCGCCCAAAACACGAAGGCTTTTTTGATGGCGTGAAGAAATTTTTTGATAATTTAGGGAAATAAATCCACCATCTTATTGATTAAAAAGTACCTGTCTCAGATAGGTACTTTTTTCTTTATACATTTGCAAAAAATTTACTAAAATCAGCCGCTTGTATCACACCTATAAATAGTTGACAATTATAATCAGCTATTAAACAGCAAATTTTAATAGTCATAAATTATCAAATTAATAGATTGCGAAAAAAAGCCTGATCTCTATAATCAATACTCGAATTGATTACCTATCTTACTTTTTATGAGGATTCTATTATGTCAAAATGTCCTGTTATACACTTAACAAGAAACAACGGTGCACCTGTTGTTGATAACCAAAACAGCTTAACTGCAGGCCCACGTGGTCCATTATTATCTCAAGATTTATGGTTACACGAAAAATTAGCTAACTTCGTACGTGAAGTTATTCCTGAGCGTCGTATGCACGCTAAAGGTTCTGGTGCATTTGGTACTTTCACTGTTACTAACGATATCACTAAATACACTCGTGCGGCGATCTTCAGTCAAGTGGGTAAAAAAACTGAAATGTTTGCACGTTTTACCACCGTTGCGGGTGAGCGTGGTGCTGCAGATGCTGAGCGTGATATTCGTGGTTTCGCATTAAAATTCTATACCGAGGAAGGTAACTGGGATATGGTGGGTAACAACACACCCGTATTCTTCTTACGTGATCCACGTAAATTCCCAGATTTAAACAAAGCAGTTAAACGTGACCCACGTACCAATATGCGTTCTGCAACAAACAACTGGGATTTCTGGACATTGTTACCTGAAGCATTCCACCAAGTGACTATCGTAATGAGTGAGCGTGGTATTCCCGCTTCTTACCGCCATATGCACGGTTTTGGTTCACACACTTATAGCTTTATCAATGCTGAAAATGAGCGTTTCTGGGTGAAATTCCATTTCCGTACACAACAAGGTATCAAAAACTTAACAAACGAAGAAGCCGCTGCAATCATTGCAAACGATCGTGAAAGCCACCAGCGTGATTTATATGATGCAATTGAACGTGGTGATTTCCCGAAATGGAAAATGTATGTACAAATTATGCCTGAAACTGATGCAGGCAAAGTACCATACCACCCGTTTGATTTGACAAAAGTATGGCCGAAATCTGATTATCCATTAATCGAAGTAGGTGAATTTGAATTAAACCGTAATCCTGAAAACTTCTTTGCTGATGTTGAGCAATCTGCTTTCGCACCAAGCAACTTAGTTCCAGGTATCAGCGTATCTCCAGACCGTATGTTACAAGCTCGTTTATTCAACTATGCAGACGCTCAACGTTACCGTTTAGGTGTAAACCACCACCAAATCCCTGTAAACGCACCACGTTGCCCAGTGCATAGCAATGCTCGTGATGGTCAAGGCCGTGTGGATGGTAACTACGGTAGTACCATCCATTACGAACCAAATAGCTTCGGCAAATGGCAAGAGCAAGCTCAATATGCTGAACCACCACTCAAAATTAACGGCGATGCAGCACATTGGGATTTCCGTGAAGATGATTCAGACTATTTCAGCCAACCACGCGTATTGTTCAATAATATGAATGATGAACAAAAACAAGCATTATTCAACAATACGGCAGCTGGTATGGGTGATGCATTAGACTTCATCAAATACCGCCATATCCGCAACTGCTATGCTTGCGATCCAGCATACGGCGAAGGTGTTGCTAAAGCATTAGGCATGACGGTTGAAGATGCCATTGCAGCTCGTGCAACAGACCCAGCGTTAGGTCAGCCAGGTTTACTATAATTCTTAGGTAAAACGCAAAAAAAGCTCTACGAAAGTAGAGCTTTTTTCATTTAATAATTCCCTCACAACCATCTTCTTTACCATCTTCTTTAGCCCAATTTTAAATGGCTTCTGTGCTGCAATTTGCATAAAAAATACCTCTCAAAACAAAATCTGAGAGGTATTAAAGTATAAGTAGATAGCTACTAATAATTTCTAGCGAAATAGTATGTATTTTTTTATATTACACATACTAAATATGCGGAATAAAATCGTCTTTACCACCAAGTTTGTTAAAGGCTATTCGTCTTGGATCAACTAATTTCGCCTTTTTAATCATTGGTTCGATAGTTGAACCTTGTACTAGAATAGAGAATGTTACTACTGCATAAGTCATCAACAAAATTAAATCACGCACATCAAGATTACCAGCTGAACTTGAAATCATAGCAACGCCTGAAGGCACGGATAAAGCCATCGCTAAACCTAATCCTCCACGTAAACCACCCCACGTCATAATTCTTAATGTATAAGGATTATAAGTACGGAAACGTTTTAACACTTGATATGGAATCCATAAACTCACATAGCGAGACAGCAAGCATATTGGAATAGCAGCAATCATCAATACACCACCGATAAAAGTAAAATCAACCAATAACGTACTTAATCCAATAAGCAGGAATAACAGATAGTTGAGGGAGTGATCAATCATTTCCCAAAAATGATCGAGGTATTTCTGGCTCTGTTCAGAAAAGCCTGAGCGGCGTGTCCAGTTACCAATCATAATCCCTGCAACTACCATCGCTAATGCACCAGAAACATGTAAGTAGTTTGCCATTACAAATCCGACAGTTGGAATGGTTAGTGTAATTAAAATTTCCAGGCTACCATCATTAGTTGCAGAAATAAATTTATGGGCAACAAAACCAGTTAATAAGCCAAATAAAATGCCACCAACTGCTTCTTGCAAGAATAACATCATTACCCCACTCACTGTTGGGGATTGCCCACCGAATGCCACCGCAAAAATAGTTGTAAAAATCACTAGGCCAATACCATCATTAAATAGAGATTCCCCTTCAACATTCATAGAAAGACGTTTTGGGGCTTTTAAACTTTTGATAATCGCCAGTACAGCAATTGGGTCGGTTGGAGAAATTAGCGAGCCAAATAATAGACAATAAACAAAGCCAATCTCTAATCCACACATTATTGCTACACCATAAATTAATGCTCCGATCAAAAAAGTGGAGATTAATGTAGAAAATAAAGCATAAACAGCAATTTCTCGACGTTGATCTTTCATTAAAGGGAGTTTGATACCAAGTGAACCTGCGAATAACAAAAAGCCAAGCATGCCGTTTAATAAGAAACTGTTGAAATCAAGCTGTTCAAAAATGGAAATGGCCAGTTTATCAACATTAAACCAACCGAAATAGCCGAAAGTAAGAATAAGAAGAGAACCAATCAAGGCGGAGGCTGTAATTGCAATGGTTATTTGAATATTTTCGTTCAGTTTTCTTGTAAAAAAAGAAATGAACATTGCAAGCCCAAATAATAAACAAATATAGAAGTAGAGTTGCATAAAGGTTTTCCTGTAAATATAAAACTAGGATAGTGTAAACTTTATATTAAGTAATGGCTATATAAAAAATAAACAAAGTGATTATTTATTACCCTCCCTCTATTTCCGCTATGCTATGCTTTAATTAAGTAAGTTATCTAAAATTTGGTAATAAATCTCACCGCATTTTGCTAAATCATCTACACTCACACATTCATTCACTTTATGAATAGTTGCATTTAACGGCCCAAATTCCACTACTTCAGTACCCATTAAGGCGATGAATCTACCGTCTGATGTGCCACCGCTAGTATCTAAACGAGGGGTGATTTTTGCTACATTTTCAACCGCTTGCACCGCTGCCTCCACCAATTTTCCCTTACCTGCAAGGAAGGGCTTACCTGATAAATGCCAACTAATACGATATTTTAAGCCATATTTCTCCAACATTTCAGCAACAACCGCTTTAATGATTTCATCACTCACTTCAGTACAGTAACGTAAATTAAACTGCACATAAAGCTCGCCTGGAATAACATTATTGCTACCCGTACCTGCTTTAATATTGGCTATTTGCAAGCTAGTGGGTGGGAAAAAATCATTACCGTTATCCCATTTATATTGAGTCAATTCAGTTAAAAAGCCCAGTGAAGTATGCACAGGGTTTTCAGCCAAATGAGGATAAGCAACGTGCCCTTGAATGCCTTCAATATACAAATCAGCAGTTATGGAGCCACGTCTGCCATTTTTAATTACATCGCCCAATACTTGACTACTTGATGGCTCGCCTACTACACAATAATGTACAGATTCATTACGAGCCATCAAGGTTTCCACTACTTTTACCGTACCATCTTTTGCAGCAGCTTCTTCATCGGAGGTAATCAGTAATGCTACTTTTCCCTTGTGGTTCGGATTATTTTTTACAAAAGTTTCTGCTGCAATCACTAATGCAGAAAGCGAGCCTTTCATATCTGCACAACCACGCCCATAAAGCATTCCATCTACAATTTCAGCAGAAAATGGCGGATATTGCCATTGGTTTTCTTCGCCTACAGGCACAACATCAGTATGCCCTGCAAAAGCAACACAAGGTTCATCTTTGCCGTTTTCCGTACCGTGTGTTGCCCACATATTTAATGTGTCGCCAAATGGTAGCCATTCAATATCAAAGCCAACTTCACTTAAGCGTTCAGCAATTTCTTGTTGGCAGCCTTTATCATCAGGGCTGATAGAATCACGGCGAATTAAGTTTTGTGCAAGGGAGATAATTTCATTTTTCATAAGATTACAAGCGGTTATTTTTTACTTATTTTTTGCAAATATAGCTTGGTACTCGTTCTTATTAAAACCAAGCAACGCAATATCATTTTGAATAACAATTGGACGTTTAATTAACGTAGGCTGTTCTATTAACACCTTTAATGCAGTTTCACTATTAAGATTATGTTTGATCGCTTCATCCAAATTACGCCAAGTAGTGCTACGTTTGTTTACCAGATTTTCCCAACCAAATTTCGCTGCCATTTTCACTAACCAGTCAGAATCTAAACCATCGGCACGGTAATCGTGAAGTATTGGGTTTTGCTGATTCTCTTCTAACCATTTCAAGGCTTTTTTGACGGTATCGCAATTTTTAATACCGTAAACTAAGGTAATCATTTTTACTCCTAAATATTAATTATCTGATTCAACGGTTGCCTGCCAAATTTTTAGCATATCGGCAGTTTCGGCAACATCGTGAACACGTAAAATCTTTGCCCCATGTTGCACAGCAATAAGAGCCGCAGCAATTGAACCCGCTAGCCTTTGCTCTACGGGTTTATCTAACACTGCACCAATCATCGATTTCCGAGAAAGCCCTGCAAGCACAGGAAATCCCGAATCGGCAAAGGCTTTTAAATGTTTTAGTAGTTGATAATTATGCTTAACCGTTTTTCCAAAGCCAAAACCAGGATCTAAAATAATATGCTCTTTAGGAATGCCTGCTGTAACGCACTCGAAAATACGTTGATTTAAGAAATCCGCCACTTCTTCTAACACATCATCATATTCTGGATTTTGCTGCATATTTTGCGGATTACCTTGCATATGCATTAAACAAACCGGCAACCCCAGCTCAGCAACGGTTTCTAATGCGTTTTGCTCAGTTAAAGCTCGAACATCATTAATCATATCCATACCCACTTTTGCAGCTTGTTTGAATACCTCAGCCTTGGAGCTATCCACTGAAATTAAACAGTCAAAACGATTATGAATGGCTTCTACTACTGGCACCACACGCTCAAGCTCTTCTTCTAAAGTCACAATCGCTGCATTCGGGCGAGTCGATTCGCCACCGACATCAATAATAGTTGCTCCTTCATTTAGCATTTTCTCGACGTGGAACAACGCTTTATCAAGGGAGAAAAACTGACCTGAATCAGAAAATGAATCGGGCGTGAAATTTAAAATGCCCATAATGTGTGGCTTAGTCAAATCTAACAAGCGGTCATTTTTTTGAAAATTTTTGAAATAGATTTTCATCTTATTTCTCTGTCCTCAACTTCGCCAACACACCTTTAAGCTTTTTATCCAGCGGTGCAGTAATCACCATTTCCTCACCAGTTTTCGGATGTTCAAAACGAATAGAATAGGCGTGTAAGAACAGGCGGTGTAACCCAGCTTCTTTCATTTTAATGTCGAAATCGCTGTCGCCATATTTATCATCTAAAGCAATCGGGTGTCCTGCATATTGAGTATGCACTCGGATTTGATGCGTTCTACCCGTAACGGGAGAAGCTTTAATCAGCGAGGCATTAGCGTAACGCTCTTCAATGCTAAAGCGAGTTTCAGAGGGTTTACCTTCTTCACTGACTCGCACAATTCGCTCACCACTTGCTAACTCACTTTTAAGCAACGGGGCTTTAATCACTTTAGTATGAGCCTGCCATTGCCCACGCACCAACGCCAAATACTCTTTTTGTACGACTTTTTCACGCAGTTGCTCGTGTAATGAACGCAATGCAGAGCGTTTTTTAGCCACCAGCAAAATGCCCGAAGTATCGCGGTCTATACGATGAACAAGCTCTAAAAAGCGAGCTTGAGAACGTAACGCTCTTAACGCCTCAATTACCCCAAAACTCAAGCCACTACCGCCATGAACTGCAATGCCTGATGGCTTGTTGATAACAAGCATAGAATCATCTTCATACAAGATTTGGCTTTCCAGCTCGGCGACTTTATTCAATTTGGTAGAAATCTGTGGCTCATTTTTCTCTGTCACACGCACAGGTGGAACACGTACTATATCATCAGCGTGCAGTTTGTATTCAGGCTTAGTTCGTCCTTTGTTTACCCGCACTTCGCCTTTACGGACTATACGGTAAATCAAGCTTTTCGGTACGCCTTTGAGTTTTGCCAATAAAAAATTATCTAAACGCTGCCCTGCTTCATCTTCACCAATAGTCAAAAATTTAACGCTGGCACAAATTACTTTTTCTGTTGTCATTATGTTGTCTTTTAGAGAAAATACTCTTTTGAATTCTAACACAAAACCGCCAACCTATTAGTGAGTCGATGGGTTAAATTTTTAATTTTTATTTTAAAGGAACAGATATGACAGATAAAGCTACAGAAATAGCTCCAAAGATTGATGTCGTTGCACAAACAGGGAAAATGATCAATAAAATGAGTTCGATGGATTTTAATACTATTCTTTATGAGTGGATTATTCCTTATGGTACAAAAATCCTACTTGCAATTGCGATTTTTGTCATCGGTAGATTTCTTGCTCGCATCATTAGCACTTTACTAGGAAAAGCTGCATTAACATCAACCAGAAATGAAATGTTGCAAAGTTTTATTACTTCGATCAGCTATTTCTTACTACTATTAATTGTGGTGATTGCCTCACTTTCACAAGTGGGTATTAATACCAGTTCATTAGTCGCATTAATCGGTGCAGCAGGTTTAGCTATTGGTTTATCACTGCAAAACTCATTACAAAACTTCGCAGCAGGTGTGATGCTTCTCATTTTTGAGCCATTTCGTAAAGGTGATTTGATAGAAACGAGTGGCATGAGCGGTGTGGTTGAAAAAATGGGTTTACTCGTTTTAGAGCTTCGTACCGGTGATAACAAAACCGTACTTTTACCAAATGGTAAAGTATTCTCAGATAAAATTGTTAATTACTCGAATAACCCAACTCGTCGCATTGATTTTACGTTTGATATTGCTTACGGTGCTAACTTAAAAAATGCAAAAGAGGTTATTCAACGTATTTTAGAAAATAACGATTATGTATTAAAAGATCCTGCTCCTGTCGTTGCTGTAGGTACGCTAGGCTCAGATAGCGTACAGTTAATTGCTCGCCCTTGGGTACAAACGACAAACTACTGGGTAGCTTATTGGGATATTCTTGAAAAAATTCAATTAGAATTTGATAACTTAAGTATTTCTACTACAGAAGACGATCAAACAGATTTACATCTTAAAAGCGGTACTTTAGATCCCAAAGGAGAATCTCAAATCTAACAAGCGGTCTTTTTCTAATAAAATTTTGCAAATTGAGAGCTACAGTTTATACTCTCGCTATATGATTTAAACAGGAGCATATTATGCGTATTGATACCTCTGAGCTTTGCGATCTTTATTCTGACCAAATTGATGTTGTTGAACCGATTTTCTCAAGTTTTGGGGGTGCCTCTTCCTTCTTTGGCAAAATCACTACCGTCAAATGTTTTGAAAGCAATGGCTTAATTGCTGAAGTGCTGGAAGAAGAAGGCGAAGGGCGTGTGTTATTGGTTGATGGTGGCGGTGCTGTTCGCCGAGCATTAATTGATGCAGAGCTGGCTCAACTCGCTGTGGATAATGGCTGGGAAGGAATCATCGTTTATGGTGCTGTTCGCCAGTTAGATATTTTGGAAAGACTAGAGATTGGCATTCACGCACTTGCTCCTATTCCAGTCGGGGCAGATAATACCGATATTGGCGAGGTAGATACCCCTGTTAATTTTGGCGGTGTAACGTTTTTCCCTGAAGATTATGTCTATGCCGATTTAACAGGCATTATTCTTTCGCAAGAATTGTTGGATTTAAACGATATTAGCGAATAATTTGCAAAAAATTCACAAAAACCGACCGCTTGGTCGGTTTTTTAGTCTGTATAGCAGATCAAAAATTCAAATAAAAATCGCGAGTGATCCGTTTAAATTCCGCAGTGTAACAGTTATTCCGATCATAAATGACCAACTTTCTTTGTACACATCGCCTCTCCTGCAAACGAAAACTCACTATGCTTCGCTTAGGTGCTTTCTCTAATTTAGTAAAAATCGTCCATTGCTCAATGCAATGCAAATCAATTTCTAGACTTTGGGAAATTAATTTCTCTGCCGCTTCCGTGGGTAAAATCATCGTAATTATGCCATTTTCGGCTAACCATTTTTGGGCTTGTGTTAGCCAGTCAAAATGGCTAAAAGTTTTGATGGCACGAGCAAGATCTCGTTGTTCAGTTTGGCTGGCAAGCGAGTGTTCAAAATAGGGCGGGTTACTTACAATTAAATCGAATTTCTGTTCAAATTGTTGTTGCATCACATCGCCCTGTAAAACAGAAATACGATTTGCCCATACAGATTTTTTTACATTTTCACCCGCTTGTCGGCAAGCATTTGGTTCAAGCTCTAATGCAGTAATCTGGCAAGTCTCACTGGTTCGTTGAGCAAGCATAAGGGCAACCAAACCTGAGCCCGTGCCTAAATCTAAAATTTGCTGAGCATTTTCGATATAAGCGATGGCACCAAGCAAAATACCATCAGTATTAACCTTCATCGCACATTTATTATGCTGAATAAAAAACTGTTTAAATTGAAAACCGTTCGACATAGTGATTAAAAAATAAAACCCCGATGAGTATCGGGGTTAAAATCATAAAAACTGTTATGAGTTGCAAGAACAACCTTGTGCGTAATCTGAACATTCTGCACAAGCAGCGGTGAACATCCATACTAATTTTTCTTGCTCTTTGATGTAGTCACTCATTTGAGAAGCTGTACCTTCATCATCAGCCTCATTGGCTAACGTTAAAATTTCACGTTGCTGAGCTAAGAGTGTTTTAAAGCCATCTAATGTGCCTCTTAAACACTCTTGTGCCGCTGAAACACCAATATGTTCTTTAATTTGAGAACGTGTTAAATATTGGCTAAATGCGTTATTTGGCGTATGACCTAAAGTTAAAATACGCTCTGCAATTTCATCTACTTTAGAAACTAAATCATCATAAATTTCTTCAAATTTTGCGTGTAATTCAAAGAAATTTACACCACGCACGTTCCAGTGATAGCCACGCACATTCGTGTAAAATACTTGATACGTTGCTAATAAATCATTTAATTCATCTGCTAATTTTTTTGCGACTTCTTTATTTAAACCGATATTTGACATTGCCATAATATGCTCCTTTTTATTGGTAATTATCTTTCAAATTAAATACATACTGCTCATTTAATTTATAGTTATATTACTACTCAAATAACAACGTGGCAAATGGTTATAATATATACTTATCATAGATATAACCTATCAAGAATTCAAATTCAAATAATAATAACTATCAAAACTATTCTTATTCCTTCGGAGCAACCTCTTCATTTGGAATAAATTGGTTGTCTTCCGCCTCTTCAGCTTTTGGATTATTATCCTCTTTCAATGAAAGAGCATCCCATACACTTGATTGAGCGGCAACAGTGCCTGTGCTGGTACAATAACTCTGCCCATTATCACGCCAAACAGGAATTTGTCTGCTGCTATCGCAGGTCCAGCTACCGTAGCTATTAATGCCAACCCATTGCATCGTATTGAGTTTAGGTAATTTATAAGCCTGTGGTAAAGCACGTTCAAGATATTGCTTATAAACATATAATGCTCCGCTTGAGCCAGTTAAATGGGTATCACCATTATTATCTTTCCCGAGCCAAACCGTTGTAATATGTTCGCCATCAACACCAACAAACCAGGTATCACGAGCATTATTGGTTGTACCTGTTTTGCCTGCTAATTTTAACTTAGCAAAATTACCTTGCAGGCTACGAGCAGTACCTCGCTCTACTACTTGTTGCATTGCATACATCGTTTGTACGGCAGCTTCTGGAGGAAGCACCTGATCACCGATTTTACTATTATCTCGCTGGTAGAATATTTCACCATTATGAGAAATAATGGTCTCAATCGTCGTTAATGGTATTTTTAAGCCTTCATTCGCAATCACTTGATAAGAACGCGTTACATCGTAAGGAGAAATAGAATAAGAACCTAACAAAGTTGAAGG
Organism: Mannheimia pernigra; assembly: GCF_013377995.1. Taxonomy (NCBI): domain Bacteria; kingdom Pseudomonadati; phylum Pseudomonadota; class Gammaproteobacteria; order Pasteurellales; family Pasteurellaceae; genus Mannheimia; species Mannheimia pernigra. The sequence goes on along the minus strand of NZ_CP055305.1, from coordinate 681,942 downwards.
ATATAACGGAATTTCAGTGGTATTCCAGCCCATCTCTTTTTGTTTAGCGATCACTTTTTTCAAGCCCACTTTCATACCAATATTCACAGTTGGAATATTAAGCGAGCGAACCAATGCGTCCATAAACATTACTGAACCGCTGAAGCTACGGTCGTAGTTACGAGGGGTCCAATAAGTTGAGCCTACTTTAATTGAAATTTGTCTGTTTGGAACAGGTGTATTTAAACGAAACAGATCAGGCTGAGCTAAAGCAATTGCATAGATAGACGGCTTAACTAAAGAACCTATCTGACGTTTTGACTGTATAGCACGGTTAAAACCTGCAAATTGAGTTAAACGATCGCCAACAATAGCTCTCACTTTGCCTGTACGATATTCCACCACGACAATTGCAGATTGCAGATCTGTTACCTTCTTATTATTGCTCTCTAAATCTTCCAAGCCAGTAATAACGGCTTGTTCTGCTGAACGCTGCTGCTTGCGATCTAGCGTAGTAAAGATTTTTGTGCCTGAAAGTTGTGCGGCTCTAACTTCTCCTAATTCATTTTTTAAATCAATCGTTAATGCCTGCATAAACGCAGGTTGTTCGCGGTAAATCGTGCCTTTTTCACGCACATTTAATGGACGCCTACTCAACAAATCATAAAGTTCTTGATTAATCACTTGATGATCACGTAATAAACGCAGTACGACATTACGGCGTTCTGTCGCACCTTGTGGGTTTCGCCACGGATTATAAAGTGATGGACCTTTTACCATTCCCACTAATAAAGCAATTTGGTCAAGGCTGATTTCTTGAATTGGGCGACCAAAATAGAATTTACTTGCTAATGCAAAGCCGTGAATTTGATAGCTACCATTTTGTCCTAAATAAATTTCATTGAGGTACGTTTCTAGAATACGATTTTTCTCATATCTAAAATCTAAAATAACCGACATCAAGGCTTCGTTAATTTTACGCCCCAACGATCGTTCATTCGTTAAAAACAGGTTTTTAACCAGCTGTTGTGTTAAGGTACTTCCACCTTGCACAGTTCTGCCTGCTTGATAATTCGTCATTAATGCTCGTGCAATTCCAATCGGGCTGATTCCATCGTGCTGATAAAAGCGACGATCTTCAGTTAAAATCAACGATTCAATCAACAAACGAGGATATTCTTGTAAACGTAACGCTTGACGTTCTTCATCACTATCGGAGTGCAACATCGCAAGCAATTTCGGATCTAAACGAAATTCCTCGATCAACTTTCCCTGCACAAGATCTTCGATATAGGTTAATTTATCATCTTTGAACGTTAAACGTAGAACACGTTGCGATTCAGGCGTTTCAGGAAATGGGAAAGCACGACGTAGCAAAACTAAACGATTCTCTTCTATTTTAAAATCACCTGGTGTAGCCACCTGTGAAACTTGACGATAACCGTTATCCAACAAAGCCTGTTTAGTTTGTTCAAGCCCTAAATGATCCTCAATTTTAATGCTTTCAATACGGGCATAAACCTCAGCAGGTAACGCCCAAACTTGCCCGTCCATTTTGCGACGAATCTTGCCGTCTAGGTAAATCCCATAGAAAGCGACACTACAAGCTCCAATCAGCCCAAGCTTAAATAAAGTGGAGAGAATATAACTTCTCCTTTTCGGTTTTGACTCAGGATCTTGGCTCTGCGCTTGATTCTGATCGTTTAGCTCAACGTCTGACATAACATTAACTTAAATTAGAAAGGTAAGCGGTCAAATTTATAAAAAAATTTGCAAATGATGCCTTTACTCCAACACAGCTTACTGCGCTAGGCTTTTTCTTGGAAATACTACGGATTACGGCGGAACTTACTGAAATCAGGCTCACGCTTTTCATTAAACGCATTACGCCCTTCTTGCCCTTCTTCCGTCATATAGAACAACATTGTAGCATTGCCTGCTAATTCTTGAAGACCTGCTTGACCATCGCAGTCGGCATTCAAGGCAGCTTTCAAGCAACGTAAGGCAATTGGACTGTTTTGCAACATTTCACGACACCAACGCACCGTCTCTTTTTCTAAATTTGCATAAGGCACAACAGTATTCACTAAGCCCATATCTAAGGCTTCTTGTGCGTCGTACTGACGACATAAAAACCAAATTTCACGGGCTTTTTTCTGACCAACAAGACGTGCCATATAGCTTGCCCCCCAGCCGCCATCAAATGAACCTACTTTCGGACCAGTTTGACCAAATTTTGCATTATCTGCCGCAATCGTTAAATCGCATAACATATGCAAAACGTGACCGCCGCCAATCGCATACCCTGCGACCATTGCTACAACTGGTTTCGGGCAAGTACGAATATCACGCTGAAAATCCAACACGTTTAAATGATGTACACCGCTTTCATCTTTATAGCCGCCGTAGTCACCACGCACTTTCTGATCGCCACCAGCACAAAATGCATATTCACCTTCTCCAGTTAATACGATCACGCCAATCTTTTCATCAAAACGTGCATCAGCAAAAGCGTCAATCATCTCTTTTATTGTATGAGGGCGGAAAGCGTTACGCACTTCAGGGCGGTTAATCGTAATTTTTGCAATACCATCTTTTGATTTATGGTAGCGAATATCAGTATAACCTTCGCTGTGATCTACCCATTCAACGGGAGCATACAAAAAATCTTCACTTGGATATAACATTGCTCAATTCCTTCAAAAATAGTCAAAAAATTGTTGCGATTATAACGGAATCGGTAGAAAAAGAAAATTTGGTTATAAATAATCTCTTTTGCAATTACAATGTGAGGTTTATTCACTAAAAAGAAAGCTGTAAAATAAGCAGACCATTAATCTTATGGACTATAAAAGGAATCTATAAAATGACAAAACAAATCGCAGTATTAATCGGCAGCAACAGCAAAACTTCATTTAGCCAATTAACCGTTCGCCATTTACAAAAAATGGCCCCAACTAGCATTCAATTAAATATTGTAGAAATTGCAGATTTACCACTTTATGATCGTGATTTAGACGAAAATAGCCCAGCACAATACACTCGTGTACGCGAGGCTGTAGAAAACGCAGACGGCATTTTATTTGTTACACCAGAACACAATGCGGGTATTTCAGCAATGTTAAAAAATGCCATTGATGTGGTTTCTCGCCCAATGGGTGAAAGCAAATGGATTGGCAAACCTGCAGGCATCGTCACGGTTGGAGCAAGTGCAGGGGGCGGTGTCCGTGTCGCAGATCAAATTCGAGCAATTACCTCTGGCTCATTTGTAAATATGCCAACACTCCCATTTGCTTTAAGCGTAGGTAATTTATTTGATGGCGTATTTAACGAACAAGGCGAAATTACCAAAAAAGCTCTCGCACTTTCAATGCAAAGCTTCATCAATGCTTATGCTGACTTTGTAGAGAAATTTTAATATTCCAAATGATAAAGCCGTTTATCTTTGCCAGATAAACGGCTTTTTAGTACAAAAAACAACCAATAAAATACACATCTATTTATCACTTTTAATAATTACGCTAACACATTGATTTAATTATATATTTTTAAAAGTTTAAATGCTTATTCTAAGTTATTCACCCTGATTTTGAAAAACTATCACATCTTTATCCACAAATGGTGGGGATAACTCAACAGACTTTACCAAAATCACCTTTTTCTGTTTCTTGATGTTAATCTTTCAACTTATTTTGATGAGAAAAAAGTCAACTACTTGATCTTTATCCAGATCATTGTGCAAGAAAAAGATCCTATTTTAGGATCTCATTCGTGGCTCTAATTTACAACGCTCAATATAGTTATCCTCAAGTTATACTGCTAACATTCAAAAGTTATCCACAAAGTTATACACAAGCGGTCGAAATCGATCGATTTTTTGCAAATCCTGCCAAAGTATGAAACAATCTCTACATTCTAAAATTGTACAAATTAGGTGGTCGAGTGATCGATTTCGATGGCTACCGCCCAAATGTTGGCATCGTTATCTGTAATAAGCACGGACAAGTTCTGTGGGCAAAACGGTTTGGTCAAAACTCTTGGCAATTTCCACAAGGTGGAATTAACGAGGGGGAAAACATTGAAACAGCAATGTACCGTGAGCTTTATGAAGAAGTTGGCTTAAGCAAAAAAGATGTACGATTGCTTTGGGCGTCTAAATATTGGCTAAAATATAAACTACCAAAACGTTTGGTGCGTAATGAAGGAACAGGGCCTGTCTGTATCGGGCAAAAACAGCGTTGGTTTTTATTACAATTAGTGAGTGATGAAAGTCTGATTAATTTAAAAATCACGAAAAACCCAGAATTCGATAACTGGCGATGGGTGAGTTTTTGGTATCCTGTTCGTCAGGTTGTTTCTTTCAAACGTGATGTTTACCGAAAAGCAATGAAAGAGTTTGCACACGTTCTGCAAAAAAATGCCGAAGATAAACCGCTTGAAAGGCCCCGTACCGAGCGAGATGACAAATTTTCTCATACATCAAGACAATCCTTTCAAGATACCACCAAATCTTATAAGTGGGAAAGCCGTAAACCATATCGGGCTTGGCATCAACATAACCAAAAGGGAAAACAATAATGACTATTTTGTTAATCTGCCTTTTTTTAGGAGTATTTGTCGGCTTTTTAGCTGGATTATTCGGCATTGGGGGTGGTCTGATTATTGTCCCGAGTTTGGTATTTTTACTGCCAATGGCAGGTGTCCCCCCTGAATATGTGATGTCTACCGCATTAGGCACGTCGTTCTCAACTATTATTATTACCGCTTTTTCATCGGCTCAACGCCACCATAAGTTGGGCAATGTTGATATACAAACGAGTAAATCCTTTATTCCTGCGTTAATGATTTCGGTATTCTTATCTGGTTTAGTAGTAAGTCGACTAGATCCGCAAATTATGTCTAAAATTTTTGCTATAATGGTGTTATATCTTGCGGGCAAAATGCTTTTCAGCTTGAAAAGAGCACCGAAAAATAAACCGCTTACGTTCAAAGCTACATTGCTTGGCGGAAGCGTAATTGGCACCTTATCTAGTATGGCAGGCATCGCAGGCGGTGCATTTATTGTGCCGTTTTTAAGCGATCGAGGCTTAGATATTAAACGAGCAATCGGTACTTCGTCATTTTGTGGTGCATTTTTAGGTTTATCTGGCACAATCAGCTTTATTGTAAGTGGCTTAGGCTTAAAGGGAATGCCTGATTACTCATTAGGCTATATCTATTTACCAGCACTGATAGGCATCACCTCAACCTCATTTTTCACTTCAAAAATAGGAGCAAGTGCAGCAAATGCCTTACCTGTGCCAATACTCAAAAAAGCCTTCGCGGTACTCTTGGTCTGTATCGCTATCAATATGTTTTTAAAATAAGGAAACTATGAACGAACAATTTATTCAATTTCCACAAATTAACCCTATCGTATTTGAAATCGGACCCATTGCCCTACGTTGGTATGGATTAATGTATTTAGCAGGTTTTGCTTTTGCTTACTGGCTGGGAATGAGAAGAGCAAAAAACTCAAATGGCGTTTGGACAACCGAGCAAGTTGATAGCTTAATCTATACTGGCTTCTGGGGCGTGGTATTAGGCGGGCGGATTGGTGATGTCTTCTTTTATAATTTCGATCGCTTCTTGCAAGAACCACTCTATCTTTTCCGCATTTGGGAAGGCGGAATGTCATTTCATGGAGGCTTAATTGGCGTAATTATAGCAATGGTTTGGGTTTCCTACCGTCAAAACCGTAGTTTCTGGCAAACGGCTGATTTTATTGCTCCGCTTGTACCATTCGGATTAGGAATGGGGCGTATTGGTAATTTTATCAATGACGAACTTTGGGGGCGTGTAACTGATGTACCTTGGGCAGTTTTATTCCCAAGTGGAGGCTATTTGCCTCGCCACCCATCACAACTCTATGAAGCCTTTTTAGAAGGCGTCATATTGCTACTCATTCTAAACGGGTTTATCAAAAAACCTCGCCCAACAGGCTCTGTAGCAGGCTTATTTTTAATCGGCTACGGCACTTTCCGCTTTATTGTGGAATACTTCCGAGAAATCGACCACAACGTAAACACCACCGCAGATTTAATCACACGAGGTCAATTGCTCTCTTTACCAATGATTATCGTCGGAACCTTGATTATGCTGTGGGCGTATCAAGCCAATAAAGTAAAATAATGATAACAAGCGGTCGAAAATAGCAAAAAATTTGCAAAAAATGACCGCTTACATTTTTAAGGAAAAACAATGAGCAATAAATACAAAGTAATTGGTTTTGACTTAGATGGAACCCTCATTAACACCCTACCTGACCTAACCTTAGTCGTAAACTCAATGTTCTTAGAAGCAGGCTTGCCAACCGTGACACAGGAAAAAGTGCTAACTTGGATTGGCAAAGGGGCTGACATTTTCTTCCAAAATGCGGTTGCTCACACAGGCAAAATTTTCCAAGCCGATGAATTAACCACAATGCGAATGCACTTTGATAAATACTACGCAACCTATGTGTGTGAGAAAAGCACGCTATTCCCAAATGTTAAAGAAACCTTAGAAGCCTTAAAAGCCAAAGGCTATCCGCTGGTTGTTATCACAAACAAACCAACTAAATTAGTCGAACCCGTGCTTTCTGCCTTTGACATCTACCACTTATTCGACGAAACCTTAGGAGGACAATCACTCCCTAAAATTAAACCCCACCCAGACCCAATGTTCTTTATTTGTGAAAAATTCAATATCGCTCCACAAGAATTCCTATTTGTGGGCGATTCAGAAAATGACGTCATCGCCGCCAAAGCCGCAGGCTGTGATGTAGTTGGTTTAACTTATGGCTATAACTACAATGTGCCAATTGAGCAATCTGAGCCTACTTTTGTCACCGCTGAATTTAAAGATGTGTTGAAAATTGTAGGCGAATAAGACGACAAGCGGTATAATTTCCACAATTTTTTGCAATCAAAACGAGATGATAAAATGACCAAACCTATCGTATTTAGTGGCGTTCAGCCGTCTGGGGAACTGACCATTGGTAACTACTTAGGGGCGTTACGCAACTGGGTAAAAATGCAAGATGATTATGATTGTGTTTATTGCATTGTCGATCAACATGCTATTACTGTGCGTCAAGATCCAGAAGCACTGCGTAAATCTACTTTAGATGTATTAGCCCTTTATTTAGCTTGTGGCATTGATCCAAACAAAAGTACGATTTTTATTCAATCCCAGGTGCCTGAACACGCTCAATTAGCTTGGATATTAAACTGTTACACCTATTTTGGCGAGATGGGGCGTATGACGCAATTTAAAGATAAATCCGCTCGCTATGAAGAAAATGTGAATGTTGGCTTATTCACTTACCCAGTGTTAATGGCGGCAGATATTCTTCTCTATCAAGCAAACCAAGTGCCAGTAGGCGATGATCAGAAGCAACATTTGGAAATCACTCGTGATATTGCCAACCGCTTCAATGCGTTATATGGCAAAAAAGACGCCGAAGGAAATCTTATTGAGCCTGTATTCGCTGTGCCTGAAGTATTTATTGCGAAGTCAGGGGCAAGAGTGATGTCGTTACTGGAACCAACAAAAAAAATGTCAAAATCAGATGACAACCGCAATAACGTCATTGGTTTACTCGAAGATCCTAAAGCAGTGGCAAAGAAAATCAAACGTGCAATGACCGATGGCGATGAGCCACCTGTAGTACGTTACGATGTGCAAAATAAGGCGGGCGTGTCTAACTTGTTAGATATTCTTTCAGCGATTACAGGCAAAACCATTGCGGAATTAGAAGCAGAGTTTGAAGGCAAAATGTATGGTCATTTAAAAACCGAAGTAGCGGATCAGGTTTCTGCGTTCTTAATCAACCTTCAAGAGCGTTACCATCACTACCGCCAAAACGAAGCCTTGCTTGAAAAAATCTACCGTGAAGGTGCAGACAAAGCCAGAGCGAGAGCCAAAGAGACTTTAGGTAAGGTTTACGAATTGGTCGGCTTTGTGCGTTACTAATTGAGTAGAAACCAAAAACAAAAATGCTCTTGAATCATCAAGAGCATTTTTGCAAAAAATTAGTAAAAATCCACCGCTTGTCATCATCTTATTTACGAGCGTTATAAACTTTCATCGCTTCAGGTACTAGACGAGCTAAATTTTCTTGGCGATCCGCATTTGACGGGTGGGTTGAAAAAATCGATAAACCTGAATCTCCGTTTGCCTTGCTCATTTTAATCCATACATTCGGAGCAGCCGATGGATTATAGCCCGCTTCTGCCATCAACATTAAGCCCACTTCATCTGCTTCTGTTTCTTGGCTGCGAGAAAATGGCTTAGTGGCAATTAAATCTACGCCAGAACTTAATAAACCCTCGGTATTTACACCCGTTGAAGCCGTTACTGCAATATCTGCAATCGCGCCTACAATGCCACCAATCATCGTGACCGTACGCCCTGATTTACCATGCTCTTTTAAAGCGTGAGCCATCTCATGGCCCATCACAACAGCAATTTCATCGTTAGATAAATTAAGTTTTTCCACTAAACCTGTATAGAACGCCATTTTACCACCAGGCATTGCCCACGCATTGAGCTCATCAGATTTTAAAACGGTAATTTCCCACTGGAAAGGGACGCTTGTTTGGTTTGCTTTTTCAGCGTAAGGTTTCATTTTATTAAATACGGTATGCACACGTTTTGCGGTAGGCGATGATGCATCAATCGCATTTTGTTGACGAGCTTGCGATTTCACCTGTGAATAATGATGAGCTGCTTCTTGGTTAATACTTTCTGTTGTTGCACAAGAAACCACGATGATAGATAAAAAAATAGAAAGGCCTAGTTTTTTAATAAAGTTCATATTGATATCCCACAAAAAATGCCAAACAAATCTGCTTGGCATTCAGAGAAAAAAATTACTTTTTAGCACGCTCGAAAGATTCTAGAATTTCTTGGCGAGCTTCATTTACATCTCCCCAACCTTCAACTTTCACCCATTTACCTGCTTCTAGTGCTTTATAGCTTTCAAAAAAGTGTTGAATTTGTGCTTTTAATAATGCAGGTAAATCACCAACATCTTTAATATGATCGTACTCTTTGCTTAATTTAGTGTGTGGTACTGCAACTACTTTTGCATCGCCGCCCGCTTCATCAGTCATTTTTAATACCCCTACTGGGCGACAACGAATCACTGAGCCTGGTTGTAATGGGTATGGTGTCGGCACCAATACATCTACTGGGTCGCCATCTGATGATAAAGTATTATTTACATAACCATAGTTTGCTGGATAAAACATTGCCGTTGCCATAAAACGATCAACGAATAATGCCCCCGTTTCTTTATCCACTTCATATTTGATTGGATCTGAATTTGCAGGGATTTCAATAACAACATAAATATCATCTGGTAACGCTTTACCAGCTGGCACTAATTCTAAGCCCATTTTTGGTTTCCTTCTAAATTAAAATCGAGAGTTTAATAAACGGCGTGATTATAGCCTATTTTCAGAAAAAGATAAAAGCCCGTTTATAGACTGAATAAAATATGCTTAAATTTCCGTAAAATTGTTTATAAACCACACACTCAACATTATTTAAATAAAAAATACTTGCCAAACCTTCAAAAATCCGTATGATATGCCCTCGTTACACAAGATTTGGGTCATTAGCTCAGTCGGTAGAGCAGCGGACTTTTAATCCGTTGGTCGAAAGTTCGAATCTTTCATGACCCACCACTAATCTTCAAAACACCTATTTGGGTCATTAGCTCAGTCGGTAGAGCAGCGGACTTTTAATCCGTTGGTCGAAAGTTCGAATCTTTCATGACCCACCACTAATCTTCAAAAACACCTATTTGGGTCATTAGCTCAGTCGGTAGAGCAGCGGACTTTTAATCCGTTGGTCGAAAGTTCGAATCTTTCATGACCCACCACTTATTTCTTATTTACAAATTTTTCTGAAAAAACAACCGCTTTATAGTAAAATTTAACGCGTTTCTTCTTAACCATTATTCAAATTCAATGTTAAAAAAAATCCTTATTGCATTAAGTTTAGCTGGTGTTATTGCTTGTGGTGGATTATTTTATGGCTACCAAAAACTTAATTCCTTAGCAGAGCATCAAATCACCGCCCAACCAGATCAACTTTTTATACTGGAAAAAGGGATTTCTAGCCACCGATTAGCAGGTCTTTTAAAAGAACAAGGTATTATTACCCATAATGATGCGGATCTTCTCCCCTACTTAATGCGATTACATCCAGAGTTAAGCAAATTTAAAGCTGGAGCTTATTCATTAAATAACTTAGCTACCGTAAAAGATTTGCTGGCTCATTTAAATTCAGGCAAAGAAGTGCAATTAAATGTGCAATTTATTGAGGGTAGAACCTTCCAAAATGGGTACGAGCAATTATCTAAAGCGAACTATTTGCAACAAACTCTCCAAGATAAATCGGAAAAAGAAATTGCTGAATTACTCGGTATTCCATATACAAAAATCGAGGGTTGGATTGCACCAGATACTTATCGCTACACACCAAACTCTACCGATTTAGCTTTACTCAAACGTGCTTATCAACGGCAAAAAACCATCTTAGAGAATGCTTGGCAAAATAGAGCAGAAAATCTACCGCTTGCCAATCCTTATGAGATGTTAATTCTTGCATCGATTGTCGAAAAAGAGACGGGCATTGCGAGCGAACGCCCTAAAATTGCTTCTGTTTTTATTAACCGCTTACGCATTAAAATGCGTCTGCAAACCGATCCAACCGTGATTTACGGTATGGGCAATCGCTATGATGGAAATATTCGCCGTAAAGATTTAGAAGAAGTAACACTATATAATACTTACCAAATTGACGGCTTACCGCCTACACCGATCGCTATGCCAAGTGAGGCTTCTATTAAAGCGGTCTCCAATCCTGATTACACACCCTATTTATACTTTGTCGCAGATGGTACAGGCGGACACAAATTTAGTAAAACATTAAAAGATCATAATAAAGCGGTGCAAGAGTGGATTCAAATTGAACGTAAACGCAAAAATAATCAAAGTAACGAACAGAAAAAATAGCGAGAAATCTATGCGTGGAAAATTTATTGTGATTGAAGGCTTAGAAGGTGCAGGCAAAACAACTGCTCACCAAGTGATTTTAAAAGAGTTAGAGCAAGCAGGCATTAGTAATATCGTGATGACTCGTGAACCGGGTGGCACTCCTCTTGCCGAAAAACTCCGTCATTTAATTAAACACGAAACCGAAGAGCCTGTAACAGATAAAGCGGAATTATTAATGCTCTATGCCGCCCGTGTTCAACTGGTGGAAAATGTGATCAAACCAGCACTTGCCGAAGGTAAATGGGTGCTAGGCGACAGGCACGATATGTCTTCCCAAGCCTATCAAGGTGGGGGACGTAAACTCGATCGCAAATTACTCGAAACTTTAAAAGAATCGGTGCTTGGCACTTTTGAGCCTGATTTAACGATATACCTCGATCTCGATCCTGTCATCGGACTAGCGCGTGCTAGAGGCAGAGGTGAGTTAGATCGTATTGAGCAACAAAGTTTAGACTTTTTTTATCGCACACGAGAACGTTACTTAGAGCTTACAAAAAATAATAACAAAGCAGTCATAATCAATGCAGAGCAATCGATTGAAAAAGTTACTGCCGATATTCAACACGCAATCAGAAATTGGCTGAAATAATGTATAGTTGGCTTACAAGCACTTACCAAAAACTCATCGACTCCTTTTTACACGGACGAGGGCATCACTCTCTGCTGTTTAAAACCGATGTTGGGCTTGGCACAAATACGTTAATCGAAAAAGTGGCTAAGTGGTTACTCTGCACAGAAAAAACGAGCAATACCCCTTGCTGTCAATGCAAAAGTTGCCAACTTACGCAAAGCAAAAACCACCCAGATTTCCATATTTTAGAACCGATTGAAGGTAAAGATATTGGCATCGATCAGGTGCGAGAATTGATCGCTAACCTACAAAATTTCGCTCAACAAGGCGGTAACACCGTCGTGTATATTCGAGGCGTAGATCGATTAACCGAAGCAAGTAGCAACGCACTTCTCAAAACCCTTGAAGAGCCACGTGAGAATGTCTATTTCTTACTTGAAGCTCCATTGCAATCAACCGTGTTAGCTACCATTCAGAGCCGAAGCCAAACCTGGGTGATTTATGCCCCACAAGCGAACGAGGTAATGCAATGGCTTCACACACAATTTCCTACAACCTCAATGTCTGAGTTGGAAATTGCACTGCGTATTTGCCGCTCTCGCCCGCTTATTTGCAAAAATTTTCTCGAAAATGACCGCTTGTTAAAGCGAAAAACATTTCTACAAACCTTCTGGCGTTTTTACAAAAATCGAGATGTTGTATTGCTTTTTCAAGCTTTCGACAAAGAAAAAGGGAATGTATTACAACAACTTGAATGGTTAGAAAGTTTCTTTAGCGATGCCCTCAAAGCTAAAATGAACATTACACAAGGCTGGCTCAATCCAGACCTCCAAAACGGCATTATTCCATTTAGCCAACAGCTCACCGCCTATGGCTTACTACAAGGACAGCAAATTCTTCAACAAACTCAACAGGATCTAGTGGAGATTAATGCCGTAAATCAGGAATTGATGTTGCTGGATTGTTTAACAAAGCTGGTTTTGATTTTTGAATAAATCATAAAAGGAACAAATGAAAGACTTATTTATTATCGACTCACACTGTCATTTAGACTCTTTAGACTACGAAAACCGACACAAAAATGTGGATGAAGTGATTCAAAATGCGAAAGCACGTGGTGTACATCATTTTCTTTCAGTTTGCACTACTATTGGACGTTTTGAGGCAATGAAAAATCTAACCGCTCATCGTAACGATGTTTCTCTTTCTTGTGGCGTTCACCCATTGAATGTAGAAGATGAGCCATTTGATTACGATAAACTATTTCAATTTGCTCAAGATCCAAAAGTGGTTGCCATTGGCGAAACTGGTTTAGATTATCACTACACACCAGAAACTAAAACATTGCAACAATCACTTTTTGTGCAACAAATTGAGATTGCAAATAAGCTCAATAAACCGCTTATTATCCACACACGTTCAGCGCGTGAAGATACAATGAATATGCTAGAACAAAACGGAGCGGAAAAATGCGGGGGTGTGTTGCACTGTTTTACGGAAGATTGGACTATGGCAAAGCGTGCATTAGAGATTGGTTTTTATATTTCAATTTCAGGCATTATAACTTTCCGTAATGCCGAAGAATTACGAGATGTAGTGCGAAAAATCCCACTAGATCGCTTATTGATTGAAACCGATTCACCTTATTTAGCACCCATTCCTTATCGAGGAAAGCCAAATCAGCCCGCTTATGTGAGAGAAACTTGTGAATATGTTGCGACATTAAAAGGGGTTTCAACAGAAGAATTAGCTCGCATTACAACTGAAAATGTGCAAAAATTATTTAACATCCAATTATAAGGAATAAAATATGAGAACAATACTTAAATATTTTCTATTTTTAGTCTCCCTTGCCCTTTTTATTGTGCTAGGCGGCGCAATCAATTACGCAATGCCAAGCTACGAAGAAACATTAGTAACAGGAATGGAAGTCCGCCGTATGGATAAAGACGGTATAATTAGCAAGTCTAATCCTGCTGATGGTCAAATACGTGATGTTTATTTCCTATTTACTGAAGATCCTAACACCAAAAAAGTAATGGTATATCGTAACGAAGATACTGGTTGGAGTTTACCACCTTACTTCAAATTTGATTCCGCCGATATTCAAGCAAAAGCACAAGCTTATGCTAACGAAAAACAACGGGTTCAAATTAAATATTACGGCTGGCGTATTAACTGGCTAAATGAGTTCAGAAATATTGTGTCTATTAAACCACTACCCGAAGCGGAAACTATAAGCAAACCAATTATGAGCTATGTACTCTATGCGGTATTAGCTTTCTTATTCTTCCTCTCCGTGCAATTTATTCGAGGCATCTTCAAAGATTAATGCTAATTAAACCTTTGACAAACGGTTCGATTTTGTAAAAAATTGAACCGTTTTCTTTTTATCACCAATATCAAAATGACATACTATTTTATTGCAGATCTCCACTTAAACGAAAATCAACCTGAAATAACCAGACTTTTTTTGCAATTTATGCAAGAAAAAGCACCGCTTGCACAAGCAGTTTATATATTAGGCGATCTATTTGATTTCTGGATTGGCGATGATGAAGAGTCTGAACTTATTTCAAACGTGAAAAATGCAATAAAAACCCTTACTACAAGCGGTACAAAATGCTATTTTATTTGCGGAAACCGTGATTTCTTAATTGGTAAACGTTTTAGTCAGCAAACAGGAATGGCTCTTTTGCCTGATTATCATATTATTAATTTATTTGGCACGCCCACATTACTTTGTCACGGCGACACACTTTGTACTGATGATAAGAAATATCAACAATTCCGTAAAAAAGTCCATCAAAAATGGCGACAAGCTATCTTTTTGATGTTTCCACTTTCTTGGCGAATTCGGATTGCGGAGAAAATTCGTGCCAAAAGTAAGCAAGAAAAGCGTGGTAAATCTGCCGAAATTATGGACGTAAACACTGAATTTACGGCTCAAATTGTAACAAAATTTAAAGTAGAACAACTTATACACGGACATACACATCGCCAAGCGATCCATAATCACAATCATTTTACCCGTATTGTATTAGGAGATTGGAAAGCCGATTATGCGTCTATTTTAGAAGTTAAAAAACAAGGAACTCGGTTTATATAATTTGTCTGCTATTTCAATCTCACACACCCAGACCGCAAGTATTCTACAAGTACAAGCGGTCATTTTAGTTATATTTTTTGCAATTTTCGCTTTTTGGCTTTTTAAAAATAAAAAAAAGCAAAAACCTCAAGCCTATCACTAAGCTTGAGGTTTTTGCTTTGTTTGAGATTTAAAATAAGCCCCGACGATGCCCTACTCTCACATGGCGAATCACCACACTACCATCGGCGTCACTGCGTTTTACTTCTGAGTTCGGTATGGAATCAGGTAGAACCACAGCACTATTGTCGTCGGGAAAATCTTGTTGATTTTCTGTCTTCTCTTTTGTCTTTTCGTTCTCTAATCTAAAAACAAGCTGTCAACTTAAGTATTCTTCTTCGTTTATCTCGCTTCCGTGTCCTCAAAAACACTTGAGCGTTGTATAGTTAAGCCTCTCGGGCAATTAGTACACATTAGCTCAACGTATCGCTACGCTTACACATTGTGCCTATCTACGTCGTAGTCTCCAACAACCCTTACAGTCTTATAGACTGGGAGAACTCATCTCTTGGCAAGTTTCGTGCTTAGATGCTTTCAGCACTTATCTCTTCCGCACGTAGCTACTCGGCAATGCGTCTGGCGACACAACCGAAACACCAGCGGTGCGTCCACTCCGGTCCTCTCGTACTAGGAGCAGCCCCAACCAATTCTCCAACGCCCACGGCAGATAGGGACCGAACTGTCTCACGACGTTCTAAACCCAGCTCGCGTACCACTTTAAATGGCGAACAGCCATACCCTTGGGACCTACTTCAGCCCCAGGATGTGATGAGCCGACATCGAGGTGCCAAACACCGCCGTCGATATGAACTCTTGGGCGGTATCAGCCTGTTATCCCCGGAGTACCTTTTATCCGTTGAGCGATGGCCCTTCCATTCAGAACCACCGGATCACTATGACCTGCTTTCGCACCTGCTCGACTTGTCTGTCTCGCAGTTAAGCTTGCTTCTACCATTGCACTAACCTGACGATGTCCGACCGTCATTAGCAAACCTTCGTGCTCCTCCGTTACTCTTTGGGAGGAGACCGCCCCAGTCAAACTACCCACCAGACACTGTCCGAGTACTCGTTCCGAGTACTTCGTTAGAACATCAAACGTTAAAGGGTGGTATTTCAAGGACGCCTCCAACAACACTAGCGTGTCATCTTCAAAGGCTCCCACCTATCCTACACATCAAAATTCAATGTTCAGTGTCAAGCTATAGTAAAGGTTCACGGGGTCTTTCCGTCTAGCCGCGGGTACACCGCATCTTCACGGCGATTTCAATTTCACTGAGTCTCGGGTGGAGACAGCCTGGCCATCATTATGCCATTCGTGCAGGTCGGAACTTACCCGACAAGGAATTTCGCTACCTTAGGACCGTTATAGTTACGGCCGCCGTTTACTGGGGCTTCGATCAGGAGCTTCTCTTTCGATAACACCATCAATTAACCTTCCAGCACCGGGCAGGCATCACACCCTATACGTCCACTTTCGTGTTTGCAGAGTGCTGTGTTTTTAATAAACAGTTGCAGCCAGCTGGTATCTTCGACCGGTTCAACCTTCATCCGCGAGGGATTACAATCTACGCCGGCGCACCTTCTCCCGAAGTTACGGTGCTATTTTGCCTAGTTCCTTCACCCGAGTTCTCTCAAGCGCCTGAGTATTCTCTACCTGACCACCTGTGTCGGTTTATAGTACGGTTTAGTGTAATCTGACGCTTAGTGGCTTTTCCTGGAAGCGTGGTATCGGTTACTTCAACTCCGTAGAGTCTCGTCATCACTTCTCGTTGTTAATAGAAGACCGGATTTGCCTAATCTTCCCAACTACCTGCTTAAACAGGGTAATCCAACACCCTGATAACCTAACCTTCTCCGTCCCCACATCGCAATTACACCAAGTACGGGAATATTAACCCGTTTCCCATCGACTACGCTTTTCAGCCTCGCCTTAGGGGCCGACTCACCCTGCCCCGATTAACGTTGGACAGGAACCCTTGGTCTTCCGGCGAACGAGTTTTTCACTCGTTTTATCGTTACTTATGTCAGCATTCGCACTTCTGATACGTCCAGCAAGCCTCTCGACTCACCTTCTTCCGCTTACAGAACGCTCCCCTACCCAACAATGTTTCCATTGATGCCGCAGCTTCGGTGACTAGTTTTAGCCCCGTTACATCTTCCGCGCAGGCCGACTCGACTAGTGAGCTATTACGCTTTCTTTAAATGATGGCTGCTTCTAAGCCAACATCCTAGCTGTCTAAGCCTTCCCACTTCGTTTCCCACTTAACTAGTACTTGGGGACCTTAGCTGGCGGTCTGGGTTGTTTCCCTCTCCACGATGAACGTTAGCACCCACCGTGTGTCTCCTATGCATTACTCTTCGGTATTCGCAGTTTGCATCGGGTTGGTAATCCGGGATGGACCCCTAGCCGAAACAGTGCTCTACCCCCGAAGGTATTCACATAAGGCTCTACCTAAATAGATTTCGGGGAGAACCAGCTATCTCCCGGTTTGATTGGCCTTTCACCCCCAGCCACAAGTCATCCGCTAATTTTTCAACATTAGTCGGTTCGGTCCTCCAGTTAGTGTTACCCAACCTTCAACCTGCCCATGGCTAGATCACCGGGTTTCGGGTCTATACCTTGCAACTATACGCCCAGTTAAGACTCGGTTTCCCTACGGCTCCCTTATTCAGTTAACCTTGCTACAAAATATAAGTCGCTGACCCATTATACAAAAGGTACGCAGTCACAGAATAAATCTGCTCCCACTGCTTGTACGCACAAGGTTTCAGGTTCTATTTCACTCCCCTCGCCGGGGTTCTTTTCGCCTTTCCTTCACAGTACTGGTTCACTATCGGTCAATCAGGAGTATTTAGCCTTGGAGGATGGTCCCCCCATCTTCAAACAGGATATCACGTGTCCCGCCCTACTTGTTGTGAGCTTAGTACCACGGAAATATTTTCGAGTACGGGATTATCACCCTCTATGATTGAGCTTCCCAGCTCATTCCTCTAATAAATCCGCTATTACTCACTGGCTCTTTCGCGTTCGCTCGCCGCTACTAACGAAATCTCGGTTGATTTCTTTTCCTCGGGGTACTTAGATGTTTCAGTTCTCCCGGTTTGCTTCACTTGCCTATGTATTCAGCAAGTGATAGTAGATTCTTCATCTACTGGGTTTCCCCATTCGGACATCTTGGATTAAACGCCTCTTATCGACTCATCCAAGCTTTTCGCAGATTAGCACGTCCTTCATCGCCTCTGATTGCCAAGGCATCCACCTTGTGCGCTTAGTCACTTAACTATACAACCTCAAATGTTTTTGTTTTTGTATTTCAATTCAATCAAAGGAAAGAAAAAACAACATAACAACACATTTAAAGTCTGTTTTAAACTAAACACTTAGCTGCTTTTGTTCAGCTAAGATTTTATTACATACTCAGACTTTCTTTCGAAAATCTCTCAGTTTTTCAGCTTGTTTCTAAATTTTTAAAGAACAACGATGATAATGTCTTTCGACTCTCATCATACCTAAATTAACAAGCGGTCTCTTTTTTATTGAATATTGCAAATCTTTGCTCAAATTCAACCGCTTGCTACCTTAGGTATGACGACTCACGATGCTTGGTGGAGATAAGCGGGATCGAACCGCTGACCTCCTGCGTGCAAGGCAGGCGCTCTCCCAGCTGAGCTATATCCCCAGACATCATTGACTTACCACTTCCTTTTAGTTTTCACTCACATTCTGTGCTTTCGCTTTCGCTTACTCACGTCATTGAGTGGTGGGTCTGAGTGGACTTGAACCACCGACCTCACCCTTATCAGGGGTGCGCTCTAACCACCTGAGCTACAGACCCAAAAGGATGTTTCTGTTTATTCTACTTTCTATCAAACAATCTGTGTGAACACTTGCTGTCGTCGCGACGCTAAACTCTCGCCTAGCCTCGCACTTGATTTTTTTGGTAAGGAGGTGATCCAACCGCAGGTTCCCCTACGGTTACCTTGTTACGACTTCACCCCAGTCATGAATCATACCGTGGTAAACGCCCCCCCGAAGGTTAAGCTATCTACTTCTGGTACAACCCACTCCCATGGTGTGACGGGCGGTGTGTACAAGGCCCGGGAACGTATTCACCGCAACATTCTGATTTGCGATTACTAGCGATTCCGACTTCATGGAGTCGAGTTGCAGACTCCAATCCGGACTTAGACGTACTTTGTGAGATTCGCTCACCATCGCTGGCTCGCCGCCCTCTGTATACGCCATTGTAGCACGTGTGTAGCCCTACTCGTAAGGGCCATGATGACTTGACGTCATCCCCACCTTCCTCCGGTTTATCACCGGCAGTCTCCTTTGAGTTCCCACCATAACGTGCTGGCAACAAAGGATAAGGGTTGCGCTCGTTGCGGGACTTAACCCAACATTTCACAACACGAGCTGACGACAGCCATGCAGCACCTGTCTCAGAGCTCCCGAAGGCACTCCCATATCTCTACAGGATTCTCTGGATGTCAAGAGTAGGTAAGGTTCTTCGCGTTGCATCGAATTAAACCACATGCTCCACCGCTTGTGCGGGCCCCCGTCAATTCATTTGAGTTTTAACCTTGCGGCCGTACTCCCCAGGCGGTCGATTTATCACGTTAGCTACGGGCACCAAGCTTAAAGCCCAATCCCCAAATCGACAGCGTTTACAGCGTGGACTACCAGGGTATCTAATCCTGTTTGCTCCCCACGCTTTCGCACATGAGCGTCAGTACATTCCCAAGGGGCTGCCTTCGCCTTCGGTATTCCTCCACATCTCTACGCATTTCACCGCTACACGTGGAATTCTACCCCTCCCTAAAGTACTCTAGACCCCCAGTCTGAAATGCAATTCCCAGGTTAAGCCCGGGGCTTTCACATCTCACTTAAAAGTCCGCCTGCGTGCCCTTTACGCCCAGTTATTCCGATTAACGCTTGCACCCCCCGTATTACCGCGGCTGCTGGCACGGAGTTAGCCGGTGCTTCTTCTGTCGTTAACGTCAATCGCCGATTCTATTAAAATCAACGCCTTCCTCGCGACCGAAAGAACTTTACAACCCGAAGGCCTTCTTCATTCACGCGGCATGGCTGCATCAGGGTTCCCCCCATTGTGCAATATTCCCCACTGCTGCCTCCCGTAGGAGTCTGGACCGTGTCTCAGTTCCAGTGTGGCTGGTCATCCTCTCAGACCAGCTAGAGATCGACGGCTTGGTGAGCCATTACCTCACCAACTACCTAATCTCACTTGGGCTCATCTTATGGCAGGTGGCCCGAAAGTCCCACCCTTTCCTCCTTAGAGATTACGCGGTATTAGCGACCGTTTCCAGTCGTTATCCCCCTCCATAAGCCAGATTCCCAAGCATTACTCACCCGTCCGCCACTCGTCAGCATTAGTACAAGTACTAACCTGCTACCGTTCGACTTGCATGTGTTAAGCCTGCCGCCAGCGTTCAATCTGAGCCATGATCAAACTCTTCAATTCAAAAAGTTCAATCGCTCAATAAACTGCTTAGCTAAAGTTCACTTCAACTTCTAAACTTAACTTAAGTCAAGAAATCAAAAATAATGAATTTCTAGTTATAAGCACCTATTAAGACTTCAAGTTTTAAAATATTTTTTTAAATCAAGTCTATCAACAAGTGCCCACACAGATTGTCTGATAAATTGTTAAAGAACAAAAAATTGGTCGGCGAGATAGGATTTGAACCTACGACCCACTGGTCCCAAACCAGTTGCGCTACCAAGCTGCGCTACTCGCCGTCAGTTACTCAAAGAGTATTAATTAAATGGGGTGGCTAATGGGATTCGAACCCACGACAACTGGAATCACAATCCAGGGCTCTACCAACTGAGCTATAGCCACCATTATGTTGATAGTACCACATTGACTCTGGCGCGCTCGACAAGATTCGAACTTGCGACCTTTGGCTCCGGAGGCCAACGCTCTATCCAACTGAGCTACGAACGCTTTGATTTCAGCTAATGCGTCGCAACGGAGGCGTATATTATAGACTTCCAACTGCCTTGTCTAGATTTTTTTTCAAAAAAACATAAAAAATCTATTGTTTGGATTTATTTTATTCAAAATGTTTATAAAATAGCAAAAATATCACTAAAAATAACCGCTTGTATTCTGCTTTTATTATACCTAATCGATAAGTGTAGCACTCATTTTACTTAGCTAAATAGTAATTTCATTACTCTAAAATTTAAAAAAGATTAACAGTTGGATTTTGACAACAATTTTCAATATTACTCAAACTTCTTTTGTGTAAACTCTATTAAAAATGCTATGATAGCCAAGTTTTTTCTTATGTATGATTCCCCTAATTTTTCTCGACAAGGACTTATTTTACTATGTCAAACGCAATCGATAACGTATCTAAGTTGATTCAAGATAATGATATCAAATTTGTCTTATTAAAATTTACTGATATTAAAGGTAAAGAACATGGTGTGTCGCTGCCAGTTAGTTTAGTTGCAAATGATCTTGAAGACTTTTTTGAGGAAGGTAAAATGTTCGACGGCTCATCCGTTGAAGGCTGGAAGGCAATTAATAAAGCCGATATGCTTTTAATCCCAATTGCTGAAACTGCTGTAGTTGATCCTTTCGCTCGTATTCCTACCCTCACTATCCGTTGTTCAATCTTTGAACCTAACACAATGCAGTCTTACGATCGTGACCCTCGTTCTATCGCAATTCGTGCCGAGAATTATTTAAAATCAACTGGTGTTGCCGATAACGTAATGTTCGGGCCTGAGCCAGAGTTTTTCTTATTCGATGATGTTCGTTTCAGCACTGAAATGAACAATGTTTCGTATAAAATTGATGATGTAGAGGCAGCTTGGAATACTAATCGTAAATTTGAAAATGGTAATAATGGTTATCGTCCGTTAAAAAAAGGCGGTTATTGTGCAGTTACCCCGATTGATTCCGCTCACGATATCCGTTCTGAAATGTGTTTGTTAATGGAAAAGATGGGCTTAGTGATTGAAGCTCACCACCATGAGGTTGCGACTGCAGGTCAAAATGAGATCGCAACACGCTTCAATAGCTTAACGTTAAAAGCAGATGAAACTCAAATCTATAAATACATTGTGCAAAACGTAGCTATTGAACACGGAAAAACCGCTTGCTTTATGCCAAAGCCAATCGCTGGCGATAATGGTTCTGGAATGCACTGTAATATGTCATTAAGCAAAAATGGTCAAAATGTCTTTATGGGTGATAAATATGCAGGTTTATCTGAAACTGCTCTTTATTATATTGGTGGTATCATAAAACATGCTAAAGCATTAAATGCTTTTACTAACCCAACCACAAACTCATATAAACGTTTAGTGCCAGGCTTTGAAGCTCCTGTATTGTTAGCCTATTCAGCAAGTAATCGCTCGGCATCAATTCGTATTCCAGCAGTCACTAGCCCGAAAGCTACCCGTGTGGAAGCTCGCTTCCCAGACCCAATGGCAAACCCTTATATTTGCTTTGCAGCGTTATTAATGGCTGGTCTTGATGGCGTAATTAATAAAATCCACCCAGGCGATGCAATGGATAAAAACTTATACGACTTGCCGCCAGAAGAGTTAAAAGATATCCCAACTGTTGCGTCTTCTTTAGATGATGCCCTTAATGCGTTAAGCAACGATTTTGAATTTTTAACACAAGGTGGCGTATTTAGCAAAGACTTCATTGACGCTTATATCGGTATTCGTCGTAAAGAAGTTGAGCGTGTAAACTCAATTCCACATCCTGTAGAGTTTGAACTTTATTACGCATAATTGATAAAAAATGGCTGAGAACTTCAAATCTCAGCCATTTATTCCACCGCGGCACTTTCCGCAAATCACCAATATTATAAGCCAGATAAACAATCGTTAGCCAACTCATTTACTGTTATTAAAGTTGCTTTGTTTACTTCGTTTTGCACGACGTTTTAAACGACGGACAAAACGGGTAATACGCCAAGCGTGGGTAACGGAATACACATATAAGAAGAATAAGCCGATAAACATCAGCATCATTACCCATTGGTTCCAGTAATAAATCTCACCTAATACACCAATACTTGAACAGAAACCCGCCCAAAGTACAATAACTAACAATGCTTGGCGAGAGCTCAAACCTGCCCGCATCATTAAATGATGTAAGTGCAAGCGGTCAGGTTTGAACGGACTTTTACCTTTTTTCAAACGACGAATAATAACCGCCACCATATCAATTAACGGCACAGCAATCAGCCATAAACCTGTAATCGGGCTAATCGGCGAGCCCTGACCTTGCGTACTTAATAGCAAAATCCAAATAATGGTAAAGCCAATCAGCATACTACCAGAGTCGCCCATAAACACTTTCCATTTTGTACCAAACAGGCTTAAATTAAACATTGCATAAGGCAATAAAACAAATATAAGGGCAAAACACCAATAGCCTAAAGCAGGCTCATCTTTAATAAACATCAATGTGCCAAGCCCAGCAAAACTAACGCTCGAGAGCCCTGCCAATAAGCCATCAATCCCATCTACCATATTAAAGGCATTAATCACGCCAATCGTGACGAAGATAGTAAACACAATGCCTAGCCAGCCTAACTCAATACTAAATGGAGCAATAATCTGACCTAAACTATTTAATGATAAGCCACTGTAAATCATCGCTCCAGCTAATCCAGCCTGAATACCTGCTCGTAGAAGTGGACTTATGTCAAATCTGTCATCTAGCACACCGATAATCAGCAAAATCGTCACCGCAGTGAGATAAAGCCCAGGTAGTCGCATATCTTGCCATTGCATAAAATAAAACGTGAGATTCCCAATAAATAAAGCGATGCCGCCAATTAATGGGATCAAACCTTGATGACGTTTGCGGAAATTAGGTTTATCTACCAAATTTACAAATTTCGCCACTGGACGCATTACGATTAAGGCTAGAAAAGAGACAATAAATACTGTTAAAAAAGTAAGCCACATAGTGGGATTACCTCAAAAAAATCAGTCCAAAATTAGGTAAGAAGCATAGCATAAGGCAACAAAGTCACAAAATTTTTTAGCGAAAATGGGGGCTTTTCAGTAAAATAGAGGCTAATTTTTTACAACTGAAAAGGAATTATTATGTCAATGTCAGAAAAACTGTTTGAACAAGCCCAAAAAGTGATTCCAGGCGGTGTAAACTCTCCTGTTCGAGCTTTCAAAGGGGTAGGGGGTACGCCTATTTTTATTAAGAAAGCAACAGGTGCGTATATTATCGACAGCGACGACAAGCAATATATTGACTACGTTGGCTCTTGGGGCCCGATGGTATTGGGGCATAACCACCCAGCGATTATTGATGCGGTATTAAAAGCAGTGCCAAATGGCTTGAGCTTTGGAGCCCCAACGTCTGCTGAAATCACCCTTGCAGAATTAGTCTGCAAATTAGTGCCATCTATTGAAATGGTGAGAATGGTAAGCTCTGGTACAGAAGCAACAATGTCTGCCATTCGCTTAGCTCGTGGCTACACAGGGCGAGATAAAATTATCAAATTTGAAGGTTGCTATCACGGGCATTCAGATTCACTATTAGTAAAAGCAGGTTCTGGAGCTTTAACACTTGGCCAGCCAAGTGGGCCAGGCGTGCCTGCGGATTTCGCTAAGCACACACTTACCTGCACTTACAACGATTTAGATTCAGTAAAAGCGGCGTTTGAACAATATCCAAATGACATAGCTTGCTTAATTGTTGAACCTGTTGCAGGCAATATGAACTGTATTCCTCCACAAGAGGGCTTTTTACAAGGCTTGCGTGAACTTTGCACGCAATACGGTGCAGTGTTTATTATTGATGAAGTGATGACTGGCTTTCGTGTCGCACTTGGTGGGGCTCAATCTTACTACGGCGTTACACCTGATTTAACTACGCTCGGCAAAATTATCGGCGGCGGTATGCCGGTGGGAGCATTCGGCGGTAAAAAAGAAATTATGGAACACATCGCCCCAACCGGTCCGGTTTACCAAGCAGGCACGCTTTCAGGCAACCCGATTGCAATGGCGGCTGGCTTGGCTTGCTTAACGGAATTATCGAAAGCAGGCAATGAAACCATTTTAGCGGAAAAAACCAAAACCCTCGCTGAAGGCTTTAAAGCCCTTGCCGATAAACATAATGTACCACTTACCGTGCAATACGTTGGCGGTATGTTCGGCTTATTCTTCACCGAACAAAAAGCAGTAACCAACTTCCAAGAAGTGATGAAATGCGATGCGGCTAAATTCAACCGTTTCTTCCACTTAATGTTAGAACAGGGCGTCTATTTAGCACCATCTGCATTTGAGGCAGGATTTATGTCGTTAGCACATAGTGATGAAGATATTGCTCGCACGTTGGAAGCGGCGGATAAGGCGTTTGGGGAGTTATAGTGAAGGTACAAGCGGTTGGATTTACTCGCTACGCTCGCTCCTTCGGAGCCGTTGGCAAAGCCAACGTTCAAACGCAAGCGTTTGTTGAGGGAAATTTGCAGATTTTTGAGGGAATTTAACCGCTTGTATTAAAGATACCATTTATCAGATGGTACAAGTGCTAATTCTTGTATTATCAGAAGCAAGTTAGGTTAGTAAATTTAGGTATATATACCTATATTTAAAGGATAGATTATTATGGCTAGAACTAAAACAAATCGTATAAATATCTTTAAATTAAGATCACATTTTACTCTCGATAATTTCTCTTCTATAAATGAATACGAAAAGATTTTCTCAGACGAAAAAAGTAGTTTATTTATACAAAAAAATAAAAGAAGCACTCCTGAATGGAGTAATTTTATAACACCGTTAGCACCTGGAATATCATTCGAGAATTATTCAAATAGTTTTATCTATCTAATAAACTATAAAAATAACCTTTATGCCCTTACTGGGGGATATGGGTTTAAGATTATTCAAGAGTATATTGAAGATGAATTTGGATTAGATGTTGCCTTGCGATTAATAGATAATTTATCTATTTCT
This sequence comes from Mannheimia pernigra, assembly GCF_013377995.1. NCBI lineage: Bacteria > Pseudomonadati > Pseudomonadota > Gammaproteobacteria > Pasteurellales > Pasteurellaceae > Mannheimia > Mannheimia pernigra. The sequence continues at coordinate 656,176 of NZ_CP055305.1, read as the reverse complement.
TCTATCCATCAGTTTTCTATAAAGAGCCAAACAAGGCAAATACAAAGAAGTGTAGCGAATTATAACCCTAACTTCGACAATGAAAACTATAATAAAATATTAAAAAGTATATCAGGAAAAGGGGAATTCTCAGGAAAACACTTTGTAGTGCAAGGTAAATCCTCCATTGTTCTCCGCACAGAAAAAGATATTAGAAATATAGAGAAGGTGCTTGATGAAATTAATAAAATTCTAGGACAAGAAGAAAAAATTAAGATGCCAAAATCGTATAAACAAGTTAAAAATAAGGAATTAATACACAAGTTAAATTTAAATTGTTATAGGAAACTATATAAGTTCTATAAAAATATCAATAGCAGCCACTCTACCTTGTACTTAGACTTACCAGATCCATTCAAACGATTTGATTATTCTGAATATGAATTATCTATTAAAAATAATAAATTCGAAATAAAGGAGCTTGATATAGATGAAATCAAAGTCCGTATTCAAGAAAATTTTCAAATGAATCTATCTCTTAAAGAACTATTAAATATACATATTATGGGAATAACAACTGAGGGAGAAAAAGATTTTTATCACAATAACTCACTAGAAAGGCTTATTGTTTGCGAAGCTTCTTTAAATAATCAACATTACGTGAAATTAGATGGCAAATGGTTTAATATTTTAGATAATATCATTTCTTTTATAGATGATAAAATAAGAAATATTACCATTGAAAATGATTATCTACCAAAATGGAATGCTGATGACATAAAAAACAAAATTATTTCCATAGAAAAAAATGAGGATAGAAAAACTTATGCTGAACAGATATATAATGATGAGGTTTCTAAACAGAAAGGTTTCTTATTACTTGATCGAAATTTAATTAAGACTGATGAAAAGTCAAAAATTGAACTTGCCGACCTTTATGATCATAGTAAACATCGTTTTATTCACATTAAAAATGTCTGGGGAGCAAAATCCTCATACCTATTTTCACAAGCATATATAGCATCTACTTTATATGCAAACTCAAAAGAATTTAGAGAAAAATGTACAAGAGCCTTCACTATTTCAGAAGAAACAAAGAAAACTGTTGTAATTGCTATTGCAATAGAATCTAATAAAATTAGTGGTTTTCCTCTTAATATGAGTTCTTTCTCGAAGATAAGTTTATTTAATACTATAAATAATATAAGGAATGATGGATATGATGTTATTTTAACTCCAATAGAAATCATATAATAAACAAAAAGCCCCCAGATCATTCGTTCTGGGGGCTTTTTATCTATACGCTACGAATTACTCTTCCTCACCCGCATTTAACAACGCAGCTAAACTTTGGGTTGCGTCATCTGCAATAAATTCAAATTCGGCTTCGATGTCTGCGTCAGTAACAAATGAGTTTTCTTTTGCAGCTGGAGCTTCGTATTCAGGAGCTACTGCGATGCCTGCTTCAAGTTGTGCACGTTTTTTCACACGAGCTTGGTGGTAAGCAAAACCAGTACCTGCTGGGATTAAGCGACCAACAATTACGTTTTCTTTTAAGCCACGTAACTCATCTTGTTTACCTGCCACTGCTGCTTCGGTAAGCACACGAGTGGTTTCTTGGAACGATGCCGCAGAAATGAAGCTTTCCGTTGCAAGAGATGCTTTGGTAATACCAAGCAATTCACGTTCAAATTCAACAAGTGGTTTGCCTTCAGCTTCACGTTTGCGGTTAGCAATTTTCACACGAGCGACTTCAACTTGCTCTCCGTCTAGGAATTCAGAGTCGTAAGCATTCGTAATGGTTGCTTTACGCAACATTTGGCGAACGATAACTTCGATGTGTTTATCGTTAATTTTTACCCCTTGTAAGCGGTAAACTTCTTGTACTTCGTTTACAATATAGTCTGTTACTGCGTGTACGCCACGTAAGCGTAAGATATCGTGTGGAGTTTCTGCACCATCAGAGATTACATCACCACGTTGTACCATTTCGCCTTCGAATACGTTTAATTGACGCCATTTTGGAATCATTTCTTCAAACGCTTCGCCTTCAGCTGGGGTAATTACCAAGCGGCGTTTACCTTTGGTTTCTTTACCAAATGAGACGATACCTGAAATTTCCGCCAAGATCGCTGGATCTTTCGGTTTACGTGCTTCAAATAAGTCTGCAACACGTGGAAGACCACCAGTAATATCTTTCGTACCCACAGATTCTTGTGGAATACGAGCTAATGCTTCACCCACTGCGATTTCTGCACCGTCATCTAAGGTTACGATTGCTTTACCTGGTAAGAAGTATTGTGCTGGAACGTCTGTACCTGGAATTAAGATATCGTTACCGTTGCTATCAACTAAACGTAGTGCTGGACGTAAATCTTTACCTGCGGTTGCACGTTCACCCACATCTTGTACTACGATTGATGATAAACCAGTTAATTCGTCAGTTTGACGCGTTACGGTTAAGCCATCAACGATGTCGCTAAATTGGATACGACCTGATACCTCTGAGATAACTGGCATTGTATGCGGATCCCAGTTTGCTACTACTTCACCTGCATTTACTTCTGCACCATCATTTTTCGATAACACTGCACCGTAAGGCACCTTGTAGTTCTCTTTGGTACGACCAAAGGTGTCGATAACGGTTAATTCTGTGTTACGTGAAGTTAATACGATTTTGCCGTCTTTGTTAGTTACGAATTTCGCGTTGGTAAGCTTAATCGTACCTGCATTTTTCACTTGAATGCTAGATTCTTTCGCTGCCGCAGATGCCGCACCACCGATATGGAACGTACGCATCGTTAACTGTGTACCTGGTTCACCAATTGATTGTGCCGCAATAACACCTACTGCTTCACCTTGATTAATTAAGTGTCCGCGAGCTAAATCACGACCGTAACATTTTGCACACACACCGTAGTCTGTGTTACAGGTTACAACAGAACGTACTTTGATCACATCAACAGATTCACGATCAACCACATCACACCATTTTTCATCTAATAAGGTATTACGTGGAATTAATACTTCATCTGTACCTGGTTTTAACACATCTTCCGCTACCACACGACCTAATACACGATCACGCAGAGCTTCTTTTACATCACCACCCTCAATTAATGGGGTCATCACGATACCTTCGTGTGTACCACAGTCATCTTCGATGATCACTAAATCTTGTGCGACATCTACTAAACGGCGAGTTAAGTAACCTGAGTTCGCTGTTTTTAATGCTGTATCGGCAAGACCTTTACGTGCACCGTGGGTTGAAATAAAGTACTGTAAAACGTTTAAGCCTTCACGGAAGTTTGCCGTGATTGGGGTTTCAATAATTGAGCCGTCTGGACGTGCCATCAAGCCACGCATACCCGCTAACTGACGAATCTGTGCTGCAGAACCACGTGCACCGGAGTCTGCCATCATAAAGATACTGTTAAATGATGCTTGTTTTTCTTGATTACCTTCACGGTTAACCACTTCTTCCGTTGAGAGGTTTTCCATCATTGCTTTTGCAACGCGTTCGTTTGCTGCTGCCCAAATATCAATTACTTTGTTATAACGCTCGCCTGCAGTAACTAAACCGCCATTGAACTGTTCTTGAATTTCTGCAACCTCTGCTTCAGCCGCCTCAATGATGGAGTATTTTTGTTCTGGAATAACCATATCATCAATACCAACAGACACACCTGAACGAGCAGCGTAAGCGAAGCCCGTGTACATAATCTGGTCAGCTAAAACGACAGACTCTTTCAAGCCTAAACGGCGATAGCTCTCATTAATTAATTTTGAGATCGCTTTTTTACCTAAAGTTTGATTGAACAAGCTAAATGGCATACCTTTTGGTGCGATCATCCATAAAATTGCACGACCGATGGTAGTATCCACTAATGCAGTTTTAGCAACAAATTCGCCCGCTTCATTTTTCTCATATTCAGTCACACGCACTTTTACACGAGAGTGTAATTCTGCTTGACCAGTGCGGTATGCTTTTTCCGCTTCACGTGGGTCAAGGAAATACATTCCTTCACCTTTGCCGTTTACTTTCTCACGAGTCATATAGTAAAGACCGAGTACAACGTCCTGAGATGGAACGATGATCGGATCACCACTTGCAGGAGAAAGTACGTTATTGGTAGACATCATTAACGCACGAGCTTCTAACTGAGCTTCAAGGGTTAATGGAACGTGTACCGCCATTTGGTCACCATCGAAGTCCGCATTGAATGCTGCACAAACAAGTGGATGTAATTGGATCGCTTTACCTTCAATCAATAATGGCTCAAACGCTTGGATACCTAAACGGTGAAGCGTTGGTGCACGGTTAAGTAGGATTGGATGTTCACGGATAACTTCTGCAAGAATATCCCATACAATCGGCTCTTCACGCTCAACCATTTTCTTCGCTGCTTTAATAGTTGATGCAATGCCACGAGATTCTAATTTAGAGTAGATAAATGGGCGGAATAACTCCAATGCCATTTTCTTCGGTAAACCACATTGATGTAAGCGTAAATATGGACCTACGGTGATTACAGAACGGCCTGAATAATCCACACGTTTACCTAATAGGTTTTGACGGAAACGACCTTGTTTACCTTTTATCATATCCGCAAGTGATTTTAACGGACGTTTGTTAGAACCCGTAATTGCACGACCACGACGACCATTGTCTAATAACGCATCCACAGATTCTTGTAACATACGTTTTTCGTTACGTACGATAATGTCTGGTGCAACTAAGTCTAACAAGCGTTTTAAACGGTTGTTACGGTTAATTACACGGCGGTATAAATCGTTTAAATCAGAGGTTGCAAAGCGACCACCATCAAGCGGTACTAATGGACGTAAATCTGGCGGTAATACTGGAAGAACGGTCATTACCATCCATTCTGGCTTGTTACCCGATTGTAAGAATGCTTCCAAGGTTTTTAAACGCTTAGTAATTTTTTTACGTTTAGTTTCTGAATTGGTTTCTTGTAATTCTTCACGCAAAATTTCACATTGGTGTTCTAAATCTAAGTCACGAAGCAATGCCTGAATACCTTCTGCACCCATTTTCGCTTCAAACTCATCACCCCAACGCTCTTCAGCTTCCATAAACTGCTCTTCGGTTAATAGCTGATTTTTTTCTAAATCAGTCATTCCTGGCTCAGTTACTACATAGCTTTCAAAGTAAAGCACACGTTCAATATCACGCAATGGCATATCTAAAATTAAACCAATACGGGACGGCAGTGATTTTAAGAACCAAATGTGTGCAACTGGGCAAGCTAATTCAATATGCCCCATACGCTCACGACGTACTTTAGTTTGTGTCACTTCAACACCACATTTTTCACAGATTACACCGCGGTGTTTTAAACGTTTATATTTACCACACAGACACTCGTAGTCTTTTACTGGCCCGAAAATACGTGCACAAAATAAACCGTCGCGTTCTGGTTTGAAGGTGCGGTAGTTAATGGTTTCTGGTTTTTTCACTTCACCAAAAGACCAAGAACGGATCTTATCTGGTGATGCTAAGCCAATTTTAATCACATCGAAATCATCGTTTGATTTTGTTTGTGCTTTTAAAAACTTCACTAAGTCTTTCACTTTTTTGCCCCTAGGGTAGGTTTTTAAGTTCGCCTCGCTTAAAGCAAAGCGAGTAAATTTGTGTGCAAGCGGTCTAATTTGTAAAAAATTTTGCAAAATTGACCGCTTGGAGTTTGTCTCAAAATCATCTGTAATAGCATACCCACGCCATTACACATTTTGCGAATAACGAAACTACGCTTCGTCTAACTCCATATCAATCGCTAATGCACGGATCTCTTTGGTAATTACATTAAATGACTCAGGAATACCTGGCTCCATATAATGTGTGCCATCTACGATATTTTTGTACATCTTCGTACGACCGTTCACATCATCGGATTTCACTGTAAGCATTTCTTGAAGTGTGTAAGCCGCACCGTATGCTTCTAATGCCCAAACCTCCATCTCACCGAAACGCTGACCACCGAACTGAGCTTTACCACCCAACGGTTGCTGAGTAACTAGGCTATAAGAACCAGTTGAACGTGCGTGCATTTTGTCATCCACTAAGTGGTTTAATTTGAGCATATACATATAACCGACGGTTACTGGACGCTCAAATTTCTCCCCTGTGCGGCCATCATAAAGCGTGATTTGACCTGAAGTTGGTAATCCACCTAATTCTAATAAGCCTTTGATTTCAGTCTCAACAGCACCATCGAATACTGGGGTTGCAAGCGGTAAACCTTTACGTAAATTTTCAGCTAAACGCATCACTTCTTCATCAGAGAAAGTACTTAAATCAACAACCTGTGATCCGTGGCCTAAATCGTAGGCTTTTTGCATATACTCACGCAATTTTGCTACTTCTTGCTGTTGTTTGATCATTTTATCAATTTGATCACCAATACCACGAGCCGCTAAGCCTAAGTGGGTTTCTAAGATCTGACCGATATTCATACGAGACGGTACGCCTAGCGGGTTTAATACGATCTCAACTGGCTGACCGTTTTCGTCATATGGCATATCTTCAACAGGATTGATCTTCGAAATAACACCTTTGTTACCGTGACGACCTGCCATCTTATCACCTGGCTGAATTTGACGTTTCACCGCAAGATAAACTTTAACTACTTTTAACACGCCTGGTGCTAAATCATCGCCTTGAATGATCTTGTTACGTTTAATTTCAAGTTTGCGTTCAAATTCTTTGCGTAACTCTTCGTACTGTTCTGCTAACTGCTCTAATTGATTTTGTTTCGCTTCGTTTTCAAGAGTTTGCTCTAACCATTTTTCACGGGCAACGCCATCTAATGAAGACTCTTTCACACCACATTCAATTAAAAGGCTACGAACACGAGTGAATAAACCAGCTTCTAAGATTTCTAGCTCTTCCGCGAGGTCTTTCTTCGCTTCACGAAGTTGCATTTCTTCGATTTCTTTCGCACGTTTATCTTTCTCTACGCCATCACGGGTAAATACCTGAACATCAATAACCGTACCTGAAGTACCGTTTGGCACACGAAGAGATGAATCTTTAACATCAGAGGCTTTTTCACCAAAGATTGCACGCAATAATTTCTCTTCTGGTGTTAATTGAGTTTCACCTTTAGGGGTGACTTTACCAACTAAGATATCGCCACCTTTTACCTCAGCACCAATATAAACAATACCTGATTCATCTAATTTGCTTAATGCAGATTCACCTACATTTGGAATATCCGCCGTGATCTCTTCTGCCCCTAATTTGGTATCACGAGCGACACAAGATAACTCTTGAATGTGAATTGTGGTGAAACGATCTTCTTGAACAACACGTTCAGACACTAACATTGAGTCTTCAAAGTTATAACCGTTCCAAGGCATAAATGCCACTCGGATATTTTGACCTAACGCTAATTCACCCAAGTCTGTTGAAGGACCATCTGCTAAGATTTCACCACGTGCCACTGGCTCGCCTAGGTTCACACAAGGTACTTGGTTAATACAAGTATTTTGGTTAGAACGGGTATATTTGATTAAGTTATAAATATCAATACCTGCTTCGCCTGAAACAGTTTCATCTTCATTTACTCTAACCACGATACGAGAAGCATCAACATACTGAACCACACCACCACGTTTTGCAACAATAGCTACACCAGAGTCAAGTGCAATTGGTTTTTCCATACCCGTACCAACTAATGGCTTATCGGCACGTAATGTTGGCACTGCTTGACGTTGCATATTCGCACCCATTAATGCACGGTTCGCATCATCGTGTTCTAAGAATGGAATTAGTGCAGCTGCAACAGATACGACTTGCTGTGTTGAAATATCCATATATTGCACTTCCTCAGGCTTGAATAAACCTGATTCACCTTGCTGACGACAAGTTACATAAGTGTCAGTAAAGTAGAAGTTCTCATCTAAATCTGAGTTCGCCTGTGCGATAACATTGTTGCTTTCTTCGATCGCTGATAAATATTCAATCTCTTCTGTTACTTGACCATTTACTACTTTACGGAATGGCGTTTCTAAGAAACCGTAATTGTTGGTACGTGCATAAACAGAAAGCGAGTTAATTAAACCGATATTTGGACCTTCAGGGGTTTCAATCGGACATAAACGCCCATAGTGAGTTGGGTGTACGTCACGCACCTCAAAGCCTGCACGTTCACGCGTTAAACCACCTGGGCCTAATGCAGAAATACGGCGTTTGTGCGTTACTTCTGAAAGCGGGTTATTTTGATCCATAAATTGCGAAAGTTGTGAAGAACCAAAGAATTCTTTCACTGCCGCAGAAATTGGTTTCGCATTAATTAAATCTTGTGGTGTTACGCCATCTAAATCGCCTAACGATAAACGCTCACGCACCGCACGCTCAACACGCACTAAACCAATACGGAATTGGTTTTCTGCCATCTCACCTACGCTACGAATACGGCGGTTACCTAAGTGATCGATATCATCTACTTCACCACGACCGTTACGGATTTCAATTAATTTTTTCATTACACCGATGATGTCATCGTTGCTTAAAATGCCTGTACCCACGCCCTCTGCAATTTCTAAAGAGCGATTAAATTTCATACGTCCTACAGCAGATAAATCATAACGCTCTGCTGAGAAGAACATATTGTCAAATAACGCCTCTGCTGCCTCTTTTGTTGGTGGCTCACCTGGACGCATCATTCGATAAATTTCAACTAATGCACTTAAACGGTCATAGGTTGGATCAACACGTAAAGTTTCAGAAATGTATGGGCCGTGATCTAAATCATTGGTAAATAATACGTCAATCTCTTTGTAGCCTGCCGCTGAAAGGTTCGCAAGCATCTCCATTGACATTTCCATATTCGCAGGGCAAATCAACTCACCTGATGATAAATCAACGTAATCTTGGGCTGCTACTTTACCTACGATATATTCCACAGGCACTTCAATTTGACTAACGTTGTCTTTCTCTAATGCACGAATATGGCGAGCAGTAATACGACGCCCCATTTCAATATATACTTTGCCATTTGCTGAAATATCAAATGTTGCCGTTTCGCCTCTTAAACGCTCAGGCACTAACGTCATTAATAATTTATTATCGGCAATTGTAAATTTAGTTTTCTCAAAGAATAAATTTAAGATTTCTTCGGTGGTGTAGCCTAATGCACGTAAAATGATAGTTGCTGGCAATTTACGGCGGCGGTCAATACGAGCAAATAAGTTATCTTTCGGATCGAACTCAAAATCTAACCAAGAACCACGATAAGGAATAATACGTGCGTTATAAAGCACTTTACCTGAAGAATGGGTTTTACCTTTGTCAGAATCGAAGAATACGCCTGGGCTACGGTGTAATTGTGAAACGATAACACGCTCAGTACCGTTGATTACAAAAGTACCGTTATCGGTCATTAATGGGATTTCGCCCATATACACGTTTTGCTCTTTAATATCTTTGATTGTACCAGCCGCAGCTTCACGATCGTAAGACACTAAACGCAATTTCACGCGTAATGGTGCAGCATAGGTTGTACCACGAATTTGACATTCACGCACATCAAACACTGGCTCGCCTAATTCATAAGAAACGTATTGTAATTCAGTTGCACCGTTGTTGCTCACAATCGGGAAAACTGAACGGAATGCCGCTTCTAAACCTTGTTGCCCTTCAGGATCTTTTTCGATAAATTTTGCAAAAGAATCAAGCTGAATTGTTAATAGATAAGGTACATTCAGAACTTGTGGACGCTTACCAAAGCTCTTACGAATACGCTTTTTCTCGGAATATGAATATGCCATTTTTTAAGATAGCCTCTGAAATATATTTTGGTTGAGATTACACAATCCGACACGAAAGACTCGGTTGGAAGTGGCATTATAAAAACTGTACGAGATGTCATTTTCCAATCGCCAATCAAGCAGTCAAAAATCACTACTGCAAGCGGTCAAATTGGGCAGGAAATTTGCAATTTTTGCTGATTAAAATGACAAAATCAGCCATTGCGTTCAAGCATAAAAGGCTGACCGGTCAAGCCGTCAGCCAATTTTTGCTAAAAAAGGTTAGGAATTATAGCGGATTTTACAAAATTTGACAACAATTTGACCGCTTGTTTTTATGGGGAAAATTATTGGGTTTTCTCTTCATCTTGGGCTAATTTACTACCAAAAAATAGGCTTGCAAAACCGATAGCGAAGATAGAAATTAAGAAATAATAGCCCCATTCAACATAATTAATGGTTGCTTCTAAACCTTGGATATTCACTACATTTCCCAAAGTAAGAGCATATCCACCACTAATACATAAAACAACAATCACTTTTCCGACTTGCACTGAGCTGATTTCAAAGTCAGATATTTTACCTTGAGCTAAATACAATCCAAATCCAGCGATAATAAATAATCCAGCTAAAATAACAAAAAACACCATAATGACTAATCCTATTAGTTTTTAGCAGTTTTACATGCGTTAACGATCAAATCTGATTTAGAAAATTTTTGTCCCAACTTACCATCTACACAAGCCTTTTTTATCAAAGGTATTCCTTCATGGAAATTACCTTTATGACCTAACGCATATAAGTATCCTGTAACAAACTTACCTAAAGTATCATTTTTAGCAACCGCTCTTTGAGCATAATTATACGCATCATCAAGTTGCTTGGATTCAAAATACGTATAAGCCACATATCCTAGAGAACTAGGCTGTCCTTTTTTTACTGCTGCAATTAAATCGTCAACAGTATAAGTCATAGTTTCAAGACCATCATAAATTTGATTATATGTTGCATTCTTAGGAATTGGCTTAGCACTCACCACAGTCGAAAGAGAAAAGGTTGCAACGGTAACTAATAAAATAGATTTAAGAAATTGTTTGTACATAATAAATCCTTAGAAATGGTTTAATTAGAGATGTTTTACTTCCTATGTCAATAGGAAGTAAAGGGAGTATACTCCCTTGAAAAATTGATTTTTATTTGTTCAATTTTCCTTAAAATATTCTAGCGAGAAATTAGAATAATGATATAAACGATAGGCTACATTTAGTATTCATTAGTAGATTGATAGGTTTATCCCTAAAAACAATACTAGGAGAATGAAAAATGAAACGCTGACCAGCCACCCGATTCGACATACTTTCGCCAATAATCTTAGAAAAATCCGCCGATTAAAGGATATTTCTCAAGAGGCATTAGCATTTGACGCCGAACTGAGCCGAGCTTATATAAGTGATGTCGAAAGAGGGAAAAGAGCCATCTCAATTGATGCGATGGGGAAAATAGCCGACGCTCTAAACGTCAGCCTAATTGACCTACTGAAAAGCGACTATTCAGTAGATGATTTAATTCAAAAATAAAAAAACAAGCGGTCGTTTTTCTACCATTTTTTGCAAATAATCCCAACGTAGACTGGGGCTTGCCCCACCACTGCGATTTTAATTAAATCATTGCGACAACGTAGGGGCGAAACATCTTTCGCCCTATTCAAATATCAAATACCAAAAAGGGCAAAAAATATTTTGCCCCTACATTTTTAACACGTCCAATCTTGCCAATTTAATGCTTCAATTCGCTCGGACTCTTTGACATTATGCGTTACTAATATCGCATTACAAGCTAAAGCGTGACAAGCAATCCATAAATCATTTCCACCAATGGGCTTGCCTTGTAACTTCAATTTATTTGCCCAAACACCATAAAATTCACAGATTTTTTCATTTGGGTAAACAACTGAAATACGTTGTTTCAACTTTTCGATATTCGCTAAGGCTTTTTCCGGATTAGCACTGCCATTTGCTCCTTTAAGTAACTCAGCGTAGGTAATAAAGCTCATAACTAATTGATCACTTGGCGTAAGTTGTGCCACACGTTCTGCCACTGCAAGCGGTCGATTTTTCATTAAATAAATCAAAATATTGGTATCAAGCATATAGATCATAAATCATCTCGCTCTTGTGGTGGAGATGTATCACGATCTTCCAATGCCTGAATAAAATCATCATCAAAATCGGAAAATAAAGCCAGAAACTCCATATCGGCTTGAGGTTTCACCGGACGCAAAATAACATCACCATTCTGCCCCTGTAGAATCTCGACGGTATCTACATCAAAACGGAAATCAAACGGAATCCTCACCGCTTGGCTATTACCACTTTGGAAGACTTTTGTTCGCATACCACACCTCAATATATACATTAAATATCGAGAGTATATACTATGCTTATTTTTCATTGATTGCAATAGCCGGTTTTATGCACAATAGATATGTTTATACAATAAACATATCTATTGAAATCTAATAACAAGCAGTCGTTTTTCTGCCATTTTTTGCAAAAAATCGGATAAAAATCACCGCTTACAAAAACAAAACCCCGATGTTTCCATCGGGGTTTGTTGAACTTGAAGTTCGGGGAAAGTTAAATCAAAAATTATTTGATTTCTACTTTCGCACCAGCTTCTTCTAATTCTTTCTTAAGTGCTTCAGCTTCACCTTTAGAGATGCCTTCTTTTAAGGCTGCAGGTGCAGATTCAACTAAGTCTTTAGCTTCTTTTAAGCCTAAACCTGTTGCACCACGTACTGCTTTGATTACTGCAACTTTGTTAGCACCAGCTTCTGCTAAGATTACATCAAACTCAGTTTTCTCTTCTGCTGCCGCTGCTGCTGGAGCTGCTGCTGCAACTGCTGCCGCTGCTGAAACGCCGAATTTTTCTTCCATCGCTGTGATTAATTCAACGATTTCTGATACTGATTTAGAAGCAATCGCTTCAATGATTTGTTCGTTAGTTAATGACATAACAATCGATTCCTAAAGTAAAATAAGTTGTTAAACGAATAAAGAAGAGTGCTTAAAATTAAGCTGCTGCTTCCATTTGATCGCGTAATGCTGCAAGAGTGCGAACAAGTTTGCCTGCCGCAGCTTCTTTCATTGTGCCCATTAAACGTGCAATTGCTTCTTCGTAAGTTGGTAAGGTTGCTAAGAATGCAACATCTTGTGTTTTACCTTCAAAGGCTGCACCTTTAACTTCAAACTCTTTGTTTGTTTTCGCAAATTCAGTGAATAAACGTGCTGCTGCACCTGGATGTTCATTCGAGAATGCGATAAGAGTTGGACCTGTAAACGTATCTTTTAAGCATTCGAAATCTGTGCCTTCCACTGCACGACGTAATAAAGTATTACGCACTACCTGCATTGTAACGCCAGCTTCACGTGCTGATTTACGTAACTCAGTCATTTTTTCAACTGTCACGCCACGAGAATCCGCAACAACAGCTGAAAGTGCACCTTTGGCAGCTTCGTTTACTTCAGCAACAATCGCTTGTTTGTCTTGAAGATTTAATGCCATTGGTTTTAGCTCCTGATACACTCTGCCTTTTCAAGCAGAATTTACAAAAAATCCCAAAAATATCACCGCTTGTAATAAGCGGCAATCTTCTGAGCCTAAGGTGTACAGAAGCAGAAAATTCTGTCTGTTCACCATCTATGTAGGATTATTAAGTTTTCACCCCTACAGTCTTAGACGGGGCTTAGATAGGCTAAGCACCATCAGCTTGCTCTCGCAAGTTAAGGTCGCAAATTATACAGATAATCTGCGACCCTGTAAAGTTTTAACTTCTGTCAGAAATTAAAGTGATGCCTGATCAACTGCAACACCCGCACCCATAGTAGTAGAAATGCTTACTTTCTTGATGAAGATACCTTTTGCCGTTGTTGGTTTAGCTTTAGTTAATGCAGCTAATAACGCTTGAAGGTTTTCTGTTAATTGCTCAGGTGAGAAATCTGCTTTACCAATAGTCGTATGGATAATACCATTTTTGTCGTTACGGTAGCGGATCTGACCTGATTTAGCATTTTTAACGGCGTCAGCCACGTTTGGAGTCACTGTACCCACTTTTGGGTTTGGCATCAAGCCACGTGGACCTAATACTTGACCTAATTGACCTACAACACGCATTGCATCTGGAGAAGCGATAACAACATCAAAGTTCATTTCGCCTTTTTTGATTTGCTCTGCAAGATCTTCCATACCCACTAAATCTGCACCAGCTGCTTTCGCTGCGTCTGCATTTGCACCTTGTGTAAACACTGCAACACGAGCTGTACGACCTGTACCGTGTGGTAACACAGTTGCACCACGCACATTTTGGTCTGATTTACGAGGGTCGATACCTAAGTTTACTGCAACATCAACACTTTCAACGAATTTAGCGGTTGCGAATTGTTTTAATACTGCAATCGCTTCGTTGATTTCGTACGCTTTAGTAGAATCTACGCCAGCTTTAATTGCTTTCATTTTTTTAGTCAATTTAGCCATTGTATTATTCCTCTACGATTAAGCCCATTGAACGAGCAGTACCAGCGATTGATTTCATTTTCGTTTCGATAGTTGAACCTGTCATATCTGCTGCTTTAGTTTCAGCAATTTGACGGATTTGATCTTGAGTTACTGTACCTACTTTATCTTTATTCGGTTTACCAGAACCTGATTTGATACCTACCGCTTTTTTCAGTAATACTGCTGCAGGAGGTGTTTTGGTAACGAATGTGAAAGATTTATCAGCGTAAACGGTAATCACAACAGGAATTGGTAAACCTTTTTCTAAGCTCTCAGTACGAGCGTTGAATGCTTTACAGAATTCCATAATGTTAACACCTTGTTGACCTAATGCAGGACCAACTGGTGGTGATGGGTTAGCCATACCCGCTGCAACTTGCAGTTTAACGTAGGCTTGGACTTTTTTTGCCATTTTAGTTTCCTTTGTTGTGGGTTATAACGCTGAAAATCAGCTCCCCTGTGTTTTACATAAAAAATACGAGCTAAATTAAACAGCTCGTATGAAGTCGGGATTATAAAGAACTAACGTTCGTTTTTCAAGCACTATTTATCGCTAATTAACTCTGTTTTTCAACCTGACCGAACTCAAGCTCAACGGGTGTTGCACGACCGAAAATAGACACAGACACTTTCAAGCGGCCTTTTTCGTAATCGACTTCTTCCACGGTTCCAGCAAAATCTGCAAATGGACCTTCCGTGACTCGAATGCTTTCACCTGGTTGGAACTCTTTTCTATGACGTGGTTTTTCTGCCGTTTCTTGAACACGGTTTAGAATGCGATCTGCTTCACGCTTGGTAATGGGCGCAGGACGATCTGCTGTTCCGCCAATAAAGCCCATTACACGAGGCACGCTTTTTACTAAGTGCCAGGTGTCATCATTCATTTCCATTTCAACTAACACATAGCCTGGAAAGAATTTACGCTCAGTTTTACGGCGTTTGCCACCCACATTTTCTACAACTTCTTCTGTTGGCACTAATACTTCGCCAAATTGCTCTTCCATTTTATGAAGTTTGATGTATTCGCGTAATGTTACTGCCACACGGTTTTCAAAACCTGAAAATGCTTGTAATACATACCAACGTTTTGAGCTGCTTTCGTTTACTTCTACTTCACTCATTTTAGAACCTTAAATTTGTTAAAAATGTAATCAATGCTACAATAATTGAATCAATACCCCATAGCACTAATGCTACCACCACGCACATTGCAAGTACGATTAACGTGGTTTGGGTTGCCTCAGAGCGAGTTGGCCAAATAATTTTGCGAAGCTCTGTACGAGAATCTTTTATAAAATGAATTGCTTTTTGACCTTGATTAGTCATAGCTGCTAGTGCTACTGCCCCAATCAATAAAACCACCAATAAAAGCACTCGAACAATTAATGAAAAGTGTGATGCAAAATAAGTATTTCCTACCGCTGCTACAACTAAAAGAGCAATCGATAATACCCATAATACTGTATTCACGCCTTTACTTTTTAACCCTTTGTGTTCAACTTGTTCAAGGGACTTTGTTTTAATCTCAGTAGCCATATATAACCTAGAAATGAATAAAAAATCGAACATTTATTTTTAAAGCGTTAAATTCTATCATTTTCTACAAAAGTTGCCACGATCTTTTATATATTTTCGCTAAATTTCTTTATAAACAGCGATTAGTTTACCACATACCCTCCACTTATCTGCTTAATCACGCCTAATAATTCTAACCCGAGCAATTCCACTAATAATGTTTCTACTGGCATTTCTGTTACCTTTGCTAGATCATCAATAGAAATTGGATCTAAGCTAATATGTTGATAAATGCTCTGCTGACAAGCGGTTAAATTTGGCGTATTTTTTGCAAAAAAATGCTCTTTTTTCACCGCTTGTAAAGGTTTGCTTACCACTGTTTGAGACGCTTTAAACAAAGGGATTTGCTGGGGTTGGTATTGGTGAGCAACAGCTTCTAAAATATCCTCAACAGTTTCAACTAACAACGCCCCTTCTTTAATTAATTTGTGACAGCCTTGAGCATACGGATTTTGCACTGCATTCGGTAAGGCAAAAACCTCTCTGCCTTGTTCCAACGCATAACGAGCGGTAATCAGTGAGCCACTATTAAGCGTTGCTTCAATAACTAAAGTGCCGAGCGACAAACCACTAATAATTCGATTACGACGAGGAAAATTTTCTGCCACCGGCGGCTGATTAGGCGAAAACTCCGACACCAATGCACCACCTAAATCAACAATTTGTTCGGCTAATTTTTTATGGCGAGCAGGATAGACTTGATTTAATCCACTCCCTAACACGGCAATCGTTATGCCTTGTTCCATAACGATTTTTTGATGGGCAAAACCGTCAATACCAATGGCTAAACCGCTGGTAATGATAATATTATGGCGAGCTAATTCGGCAGCAAATTGCCCAGCCCAATATTCACCATAATGAGAATAGTCTCGGCTGCCAACAATCGCAATTTGTGGCAGAGAAAGGCTTTCCACATTTCCCTTTACATAAATTAACGGTGGCGCAGTCGAAATTTGTTTTAAGAGAAACGGATAATTTTCATCAAAGAGTGTCACAATTTGCTGATTTGGCAATTCTGACCAAGTCATCGCCTGATCAATCCATTTTTGATCAGGATTAAACCAACGTTGAATTTGCTTTTCATTCCAACCTATTTGTTTGAGTTGAAGTTTGTCATAGTGGCAAAATTCAGCAAAATTGAGTTCCGCCAATAATCGCCCTATACGTTGAGCCCCCATTTGCGGCACTTGTAATAATCGTAATAAATCGTAGTGATATGCCATATTTTCATCCTCAAAATTTCCCTAATAATAAGAAAAGGTTTAAAATAGCCAAACGAATTTTTTAAACTTTTCGAGAGAGATCACAAAAATGGCAGTATTAGATGTTGTACTCTATCCTGATGAGGGGTTAGCAACGATGTGTGAACCTGTAGAACAGGTTGATGAAAAATTAAATCGTTTCATTGATGATATGTTTGAAACAATGTACGAACACGAAGGCATTGGGCTTGCAGCCCCGCAAGTAGGCGTATTAAAACGTGTGATTACCATTGATATTGAGGGCGATAAAACCAACCAAGTGGTGCTAATCAACCCAGAAATTTTAGAAAGTAGCGGCGAAGCAGGCATTGAAGAGGGCTGCCTTTCTATTCCAGGACACAGGGCATTAGTGCCACGCAAAGCAAAATTAAAAGTCAAAGCCCTTAACCGAAAAGGCGAAGAAATTACCTTTGAGGCAGATGAACTTTTCGCTATCTGTATTCAGCACGAAATCGACCACCTAAATGGTGTGTTATTTGTAGATCATATCTCAGCTCTCAAACGCCAACGCATTAAAGAAAAAATGCAGAAGCTGAAAAAGCAGATGAAAAAGCAAAGCAACCAATTACAAGCGGTTAAAAAAGCATAAAAATTTGCAAATTCAACACAACAAAGAAAGGATAGAAAAATGATTATTGTAACTGGTGGCGCTGGAATGATTGGCAGTAATATTGTCAAAGCGTTAAATGAAATTGGCCGTACTGATATTTTAGTGGTAGATAACCTAAAAAACGGCGAAAAATTTATCAACCTAGTTGATTTAAATATTGCCGACTACTGCGATAAAGAAGACTTTATCGCCTCAATTATTGCTGGCGATGATTTTGGCAATATTGATGCTGTTTTCCATCAAGGGGCTTGCTCTGCAACAACTGAATGGGACGGAAAATACTTAATGCAAAATAACTACGAATATTCAAAAGAGTTATTGCATTTCTGCTTAGATCGCCAAATTCCATTTTTCTACGCGTCTAGTGCGGCAACCTATGGCGGACGCTCTGATAATTTTATCGAAAAACGTGAATTTGAAAGCCCATTAAATGCTTACGGCTACTCCAAGTTCTTGTTTGATGAATATATTAGACGTATTCTGCCAGAAGCGGAATCTCCAGTTTGTGGCTTCAAATACTTTAACGTTTATGGTCCGCGTGAACAGCACAAAGGCTCAATGGCAAGTGTGGCTTTCCATCTCAACAACCAAATGCTAAAAGGCGAAAACCCAAAATTATTTGCAGGATCAGAACAATTTTTACGCGATTTTATCTATGTAGAAGATGTAGCAAAAGTAAACATTTGGGCATGGCAACACAACATTTCAGGCATTTTTAATCTTGGCACAGGTCAAGCAGAATCTTTCCAAGAAGTTGCAAATGCAGTAATTAAATATCACGGTAAAGGGGAAATAGAAACCATTCCATTCCCAGATCATTTAAAATCTCGCTACCAAACCTTTACTCAAGCCGATTTAACTAAGCTAAGAGCGGCAGGCTATACAGATAACTTTAAAACGGTCGCAGAAGGAACCGCCGAGTATATGGCTTGGCTGAATGGATAATTTTTTCTAAAATGTTCTTTCCAAAAGGAGGAGAGATGTCTAATACAGATATTATCACTAAAATCATAACTGCTCTTGGTAATAAAGAGAATATTAGAACCTTAGATGCCTGTTTAACTCGCTTGAGGGTGGTATTAAATAACAACAATTTACTTAATAAACCCGCATTAAAAAAGATGGGGGCGATAGATGTGGTAAAAGTTGGCAATACTCAACAAATTATTTTTGGTACGAAATCTGCCGAATATTGTGATGAGATCAAAGCTCTAATTAGCTAATAAATAAAAATAGACCTGCACTCTACAGGTCTATTTTTATTGAGTTATTAAGCTTTTTTCAGTGCAAGTGAAACCGCTATTGTTTGAGCTAAAGTCATAGTGGCACACTGAGAGCGAAAGCCACTGACTTGGGCTTCTTTAATAATAAAAGAAACATCACTAAAAGAAAGTAGTGGGCTAAGCTGGCTATCTGTAATTGCAATATGCTTTACACCAGAGCGTGAAGTTGCTGTCACAATGTTTAATGTCTCATTAGCATAAGGTGAAAAACTTACCGCTATAACGGTATCGCCCTCACGAATTCGGCTAAGTTGCTCATCAAACATTCCACCAGAACCATCGATCATAAATACATCATAATCTAAATGATGCAACGCATAATTTAAATAGTTAGCAATACTAAACGATCGCTTTAAGCCAACAATAAAAATGCGATTGGCATTATGCAAAATCTCTACTGTTTGTGCTAATTGCTCTTGGCTAATTTGTTCAGACAATTGTTGCATCGCTTGAGTATTGCCTTGTACAAACACATCAAGAATATGATTAAGTTCATTATCCTCATCAAGCGGTTCAATTTGACGAAAAAGTTGCACTCTCTCGGTGTAACGAGAGGTACCTTCCATCATATTTTGACGATAAAGCTGTTTGATTTCATTAAACCCACTAAATCCCATCGCATTCGCAAAGCGAATAAGCGTTGATGGCGGAACGCCAGCTCGCTCAGCAATGACAGAAACTGTATCAAATACTACACTATTTCCGTTATCTAAAATATATTGTGCCACTTGCTTAAGGCGTTTACTCAAACCGTCATACTGCTTACGGATCTCCTCTTGAAAATGGGCAAGTTGGGTAGGTTCATTCATTTCTTTTTCCTAGTTATTAAAATAATTGGCTAAATGCACCGCACTATTTTAGCAACAAGCGGTTGAAATTTCGAAAAAATTTGCAAAAAAATGACTATTCACTTGGAATAGCCATTTCATTTTTTGCTTTTTAAACGTTATTGTGCCGCTAATTTTGCTTTTTCAATCAACTCTTTTTGCTCTTCTTCGCTCAGAGTTTGTGATTTTTCTTTCTCTACACAAATTTTTTCATACATTTTGAAGAATGGGTAGTAGATGAAAATATCCAAAATAATCAAAGCGATACTTAAAATTGGTGCCCAAATATCACCCGCGGAAACTAAGTATGCTCCGATGGGTGCTGGTGTTGTCCAAGGAGCCATCAAGTAAATGCGATGGATTAGGTCAAAATCTAAAATGAGATAAGCAATTACTGCATTTGCTAATGGAGCTAAAATCAACGGGATAAAAAATAGCGGGTTCACCACCATTGGCACGCCGTACACAATTGGCTCACCGATAGAGAAGAATGACGGTACCAAACCAATTTTACCAATTGAACGCAAGTGTACAGATTTACTACGAACAAGTAAGAAGGCTAACGCAATTACTCCACCTGATGCGCCATGGACAATATAAAAATCCCAGAATGAGTTAGTGATGATAAACGGTAATGGCTCTCCTGCTTGGAATGCTGCTAAATTTGCCGCCATATTTTGTAATAAGAATGGTGTCCAGAGTTGCATTAATACTAGCGAACCATTAATCCCCAAGAACCAGAGCAAGTGTGTTGCAATAACAAAGAGACAAATTGCTCCTAAGGAATCACTCACAGCAATAAGCGGAGCCATAAAGTCCATAATCAACTGTGGAATATTTCTACCAGTTTCACTTTCTACCCAAATTGAGAACGGGTAGAGCGTAAGTAAAATGGCTAAAATTGGAATTACAATATTAAGTGATTCAGCCACTGCGTGTGGCACTTCTTTTGGTAAGCTTATCTTAATTTTTAAGAACTCTAACAAGCGGGTCATTTCCACTGAATAAATGGCAATAAAGATTGCAGAGAAAAGCCCGATGCCGCCAAAGAATTTGATGTCCATCATTCCATCTTTCACTGGCGTTGCTACTAATAAAAATGCCATCACAGAGAGGAATGCAGCAGGTAGAGGTTCCCGTTTATAGGCTTTAGCAAGGTTATAAGCAATACTGGCTGAGGTAAAAAGCGAAATAGCATTAAAGGACATTTGGAAGAAATTCCAACCATAAGGACTTGCCCAATTAGAGAACCTCCACCAAGCTTGACCGAATGCATTAGTTGTATTTTCATCAAACGGAGGAATCAGCAAAATCATAATAAAGCTACCAACAATCAAAAATGGTAGCACAACAATAAAGCCGTCACGAATGGCGGAAATGTGCGGTTGATTTTCCATACGGCGTGCTACTGGGGCAACGTGCGTATTCATAAAATCAATAAAACGTTGTGAAATGCTCATAGTTATTTTCCCTCATTAGCAATTTTAAAGCCCAATACATACCAATCTGGTTGGTAATTTTGAATATGTAGTACTCGACCTTGTAGACCTAGTTCTACTTCAAACTGTAATTCAGGATTAAGAGCGTGCAGCTCGCCATATACCGATAACGGCAACTTAGCCTCCCTCTCGGTTAAACCATCAATATAGAGGTAGAGATCTTGTCCGACATTAGTATAGCGATAAGTTACATCACCCACTTTCTCAGTTGGCTGTTGGCTACAACGGGATTTATAAATACCCTCTCCGTTAATATCTAACCAAGCTCCTAAGGCTAACAAACGTTCAACCTGCTCCTCTGGGATTGTACCATCCGCTTTCGGACCTATATTCAGCAATAAGTTGCCATTATCTGCAACTGTTTCAACCAACAATGAAATTAGATCTTTCACTGAAATTAGATGGCTTTCATCTTCTACTTGGTTATAACCAAACGACAGTCCCATTCCACGACACATCTCCCATTTTTTCTCACGAGAAGCTACACCGTGTTTGTACTCTTTAGAAGTGAAATCGCACCAGAGTTTGTTCCAACGATCATCAACTACGCCACCTTGAACAGTGTTGTAATAATGGGCAAACAAATGTGGTAGCATATGCTCGCCGACCAATGGCCAACCAATATCATTCCATAATACTTCTGGTTTATAACGATCAATTAACTCAATAACTTGTTTGTACGCATAGTCTGCATATTCATAGGTTGGGCAAGCATTTGAGAAATTTTGGCTCTCGGTAAAAATAGGAACAGAGGAATAAGTCCAATCAATAATGCCAGAGTAGTACGCCCCCATTTTTAAACCTTGACCACGTATATGGTCAGTTAACTCTCCCATAATATCGCGTTTTGGCCCCTGCAAAGTGGCATTGAAATCGGTGTATTTGCTTGGGAACAAACAGAAGCCATCGTGATGTTTAGTCGTTAATACCACATATTTTGCCCCTGCCTTAGCAAACAACTCTGCCCACGCTTTCGGCTGCCATTTTTCAGCTTTCCACTGAGGAATAAAATCATTGTAGGCAAAATCTTCGCCGTAGGTTTTCAAATGATGTTCGTAAGTCGGGCCTTTCTTCACATTAATAGAATTTGCATACCATTCTGCATAGGGGTTATTGCAGAACCACTGTTCATCAATATCAATTTCGCCTAACTGGCAAGTTGGCGGGGCAAAAGCAGGCACAGAATAGATCCCCCAGTGGATAAAAATACCGAATTTTGCATCCTCATACCATTCTGGGACTTGATGTTGCTTTATTGATTCCCAACTGGCATGAAATCGAGTTGGCGAAGCGTTTTTATTCATACATAGACTCCTATTCAAACAGAATGAAACTGAAATATATTTTTCATTATTTGCAAAAGTAAAACCATTTATTTCATAAAATGAACGGGAATTTATATCTAGAATGTGAACTGCTTCACATTTACTCCATTTTGCGAAAAGAGGAATTTGCCCGATATTTCTCTTTTTAAGAAAATTCGGGCATCAAGCGGTCCTATTTCAGCAATTTTTACAAAAGAAAACCCCTCACATCAGCGAGGGGTTTAGGTAGGATGACATTAGCGTTTTTGCCAGAGGTCAATTAAGGTTCTATATTTTTCTGATACAGCTTGAATCAATGCATGATCATCTAATTGTCCTGCAAGCCATTTTTCTGACGGTTCACCGAAAATAGTTCTGCCTACCGCAAAACCTTTTACTTTTTCACAGCCTCTGGCTTGTTCAAAGGTGGCTTTAAATACATCAAGCGGTGCATCTAAACCTAATATCAGAATACCACGACAATCTGGGTCATTCTCTTCAATAGTCGCAGAAATTGCTTGCCATTGGGCTGTTGAAACACCTGGTAATTTCCACCACTCTGGTTTAATACCAAGTTGATAGAAATGGGTAATCGCTTCGTTGTAATACTGTTCGTCCTGCGGCATATCGGCTGGCAGAATAATTTCTAACAACAATTCGTGACCAGTACGGCTGCACGCTTGATACACCTCTTTCAATTTGCGATCTTGGCGAGCTTTTAAACCGCTTTCATCATTCGGATGATAGAACGCCAAACATTTAATTACATGATCACGAGGAAATGAAGCCAGTTGTGTACCAAGATCGCCATATTCGAGCTCTAACGGACGAGAAGATGGCTCTTCAATTGGGCGTGCAATCCAGTAATTTGTTCCAGTAATCTCATTTAACGCATCTTGCCCGAAAGTAGTGTCCGCTAAAATCCCTGCTTGATTTTGCAGAAGTCCTGCCTCCGCTGCGGTCTGCTCCATCGCTTTTAACAGAAGTTGTTTGAGCTTCGGAATACGATCGACATCTGCCCCGACTTTGTTCGCCATATCCACCAGCTGTTTGCGGTGGTCGAACGCAAAAATACAAAGATTTTCCCATGATTTTTTGCGGGTAGTGACGCGGTGCAAATGGTTAAGGCGTTCATCTAAATCAGGACGAGGCACGCTTTCTGCACGAGTGAGATAATCATCTAGCTCACGCTTAGTAGGCATTGCAGGAGAACAACCGTGACGAGAAACCACTAACGCACCACAAGCATTCGCATAACGACAAGCTTGCTCCCAACCTTCATTATTTAAGTAACCACGTAGTAAACCAGACATAAAGGCATCACCTGCTCCCAGCACATTTAGCACTTCAACACGCACGCCATACACATTCAAACCACCATCTAGATCATCAGGTAATTCCCCCTCAAATACCGAGCAGCCTAATGCTCCACGTTTGCACACTAATGTTGCCTTCGACACTTTACGTACATTTTTCAATGCCGTGAGCGTATCCGTTGAGCCACCTGCAATATGGAACTCTTCTTCCGTACCGACAATCACATCGAAATGATGTAACACTTCTTGTAAAGATTTCGTTACTTCTGCACTATCAATATAACGGGTCTCTCCATCGCCGAGTGAGGTCAATCCCCATAGCACAGGACGATAGTCAATATCTAAAGCACGTTTTACCTCATTTCTACCTGCATATTCTAAGGCAGTCAACACTGCTTCACGGGTCTTTGGATTAGAAAGGTGCGTACCAGTGATTGCCAATGCACGACTAGAAGCAATATACGCCTCACTAAAATCATCTTTGGTAATTGCCATATCCGCACAGTTATCACGATAAAAAATTAAAGGAAAGGTCTCTTTATCCTTGATTCCTAATATCACCAATGCGGTTAAACGTTCTTTATCGGTAATTAAATGGCTGGTATCGACGCCAACACTTTGCAATTCTTCGCGCAGGAAACGCCCCATATGCTCATCGCCCACACGAGCCAACATTGAAGAACGCAAACCTTGAACCGCGGTACCATAAGCGACATTACCCGATGAACCGCCTAAATATTTGGCAAAAGTTGTCATCTCTTCTAAACGAGAACCGATTTGCTGCCCGTATAAATCGACAGCTACTCGCCCTAAACAGATTAAATCCAACGGACGATCTTGATGATTAACAGTCGTCATAAAGTACTCCTTTCAATGAAAATTTGTTTCAACTTTACTTATAATACAAAAACGAAATTTTTATTTCAATTTTATTCTATTTAAATTATCATTTCTGTGATCTTACTCTCACTTTGCACTAAAATGCCGCGAATTAGTAAAAATGTGAGGCTGCTCACATCTTTTTTTTAATTTTGCTGATAAAATAATGAAATAAAATTTTCATTTTGCAAGTTTTTACGAAAAAATAACCGCTTGTAGCGGTTACCATACAAGGGGGCTTTATGGAAACAACTCGTTTAACCGTCGCACAAGCACTAATACAATTTTTAGATAATCAATATCTTGAAGTCGATGGTAAAGAGATCAAATTTGTTCACGGAGTTGCCGCAATCTTTGGACACGGCAATGTATTAGGAATCGGGCAGGCACTTGCTCAAAATGCAGGTGAACTAACACTGTATCAAGGTAGAAACGAACAAGGTATGGCTCATTTGGCGATGGGCTTTGCGAAACAAAATTTACGTCAAAAAACCATCGCTTGCACCTCGTCTGTCGGACCAGGTGCGGCAAATATGATCACCGCAGCCGCAAATGCCACAGCAAACCGCATTCCACTACTATTATTACCAGGTGATGTGTTTGCTACTCGCCAGCCAGACCCCGTTTTGCAACAAATCGAACAACCTTACGACTTAAGCATCAGCACCAATGATGCCTTCCGCTCTGTCAGTAAATATTGGGACAGAGTACAACGCCCAGAACAGTTAATGAGTGCCTGTATCAATGCGTTCCGTGTTTTAACTGATCCTGCGGAAACTGGAGCAGTAACAATTGCATTGCCGCAAGATGTGCAAGCGGAAAGTTTCGACTTCCCGAATAGCTTTTTACAAAAACGTGTACATCGCCTAGAACGCACCTTGCCGACGGCAGCAATGATTGATGATGCAGTGAAACTAATTACCGCCAAGAAAAAACCACTGATCGTCTGCGGTGGTGGAGTACGTTACTCACAAGCGGGTCAAATTTTGCAAAAATTTGCAAAACAATTTGGAATTCCGTTTGCTGAAACCCAAGCAGGTAAAAGTGCGGTGGTGTCTGACTACGAATTAAACGTGGGTGGCGTGGGTGAAACGGGCTGTTTAGCTGCAAACCGTTTAGCGAAAGAGGCAGATTTAGTCATCGGTATCGGCACACGCTACACCGATTTCACCACATCTTCGAAATGGATGTTCCAAAATCCCGACGTACAGTTCTTAAATATCAATGTGGCTCGTTTCGATGCCTATAAATTAGACGGCATACAAATTGTTGCCGATGCAAAAACCGCATTAGAAGCGTTAAGCCAAGCGATTCCAAGCGGTTATCAAGCACAATGGGGCAATGAAATTCGGGCAGCCAAAGCAGACTTTGCAGCAGAAATTCAACGTCTGCGTAGTATTCAATATAGCCCAGATTTCACCCCTGAAATCAATGATAACCTCGATCACAAAGCCGTGCATAACGAATTTATCCAACTCACTGGCTCGCAATTGACCCAATCACAAGTGCTGGGGATTGTAAATGAAACTATTGAAAACGATGGCATTATCGTCGCTGCCGCGGGTAGCTTGCCAGGTGATTTACAACGTACTTGGTTAAGCAAAGGCGAAGAGACCTACCACCTCGAATACGGCTACTCCTGTATGGGCTACGAAGTGAGTGCGGCGGTCGGCGTGAAAATCGCCAGACCTGAGCAAGAAGTTTATGCTCTACTCGGTGACGGCTCTTACTTAATGGCTCACACCGAATTAGTCACCTCCGTGCAAGAAGGCAAAAAAATCAACGTGGTGCTGTTTGACAATATGACTAACGGCTGTATCAACAACCTGCAAATCGGCAACGGTATGGATAGCTTCGGCACGGAATTCCGTTTCCGTAATGCCCAAAGTAACCAGCTAAATGGTGGTTTAGTGCCAATTGATTTTGCGAAAAACGCCGAAGCCTACGGTTGCAAAACTTACCGTGTGACCAACGAAGCCGAACTACGTGCGGCACTTCTTGATGCAAAACAGCAAACTGTTTCCACGCTAATCGACATTAAAGTGTTGCCGAAAACGATGGCTCACGGCTACGGCTGTTGGTGGCACGTGGGCGTGGCGGAAGTCTCTGACAGCGAGCGTATTCAACAAGCCCGCCAACGCTCCGAAGAGCAGTTAGAGAAGGCTCGGAAGTATTAGTTAAAAAACAATCCTCTCTTTGCTAAAGAGGGGAGAACATCAAGCGGTCAATTTTGCAAATTTTTTTACAAAATCTACCGCTTGTACTCTTAATTATCTCTACAAACCAAGAGGTTTCTCTATGAAAGCAGAAAACATTCAACTAGGCATTGCCCCTATCGGCTGGACAAACGATGACTTGCCGGAGCTCGGTGCAGAAAACACTTTCGAACAGTGCGTGAGCGAAATGGCGTTGGCGGGCTACACTGGCTGTGAAGTGGGTAACAAATATCCACGAGATGTTGAAGTACTAAAACACAAATTAGACGTACGTGGCATTCAGATTTGTAATGCGTGGTTCAGCACTTTCTTTGTCGATGGCAAACGTGAAGAGACCATCGCTGAGTTTATCAAACACCGTGATTTCTTACACGCTATGGGTGCAAAAGTGATCGGCTGTTCCGAGCAGAGCCACAGCATTCAAGGCACAACCAAATCAGTCTTCAAAGAAAAACCAGTGTTTGACGATGCTGACTGGAAACGTATGGCAGAAGGCTATAACGAGCTGGCAAAACTGGCAGCGGAAAAAGGGATGAAAGTCTGCTTGCATCATCATATGGGCACGGGCATTCAAACCCCAGAAGAGATTGATCGCTATATGGCAGAAGTGAATGATGATGTTTATCTGTTATTCGATTCAGGCCACCTTTACTACTCCGAAGGCTGCCAAAAAGCGATGCTCGGCGTGTTGGAAAAATACATTGACCGCATTATTCACGTGCATTTAAAAGATGTGCGTGACGAAGTGGTCGCCGAAGTAAAAGCGAAAGATTTGAGCTTCTTAGAAGGGGTGAAAAAAGGCACATTTACCGTCCCAGGCGATGGCGTAATCGACTTCAAACCGATTTTCGAGATCCTCGAAAAACACGATTACAAAGGCTGGATGGTGGTGGAAGCCGAACAAGACCCAGCACTCGCTAACCCGTTTGAATACGCCCTCAAAGGCAGAAAATATATTCGTGAAACCGCAGGAGTTTAAGATGTTAAAAGTAGGTATTATCGGTGCAGGCCGTATCGGTCGTGTACATTCTGAAAGTATCAGCAAATATGTGAAAGGCGCAGAAATCAAGGCGATTTCAGACGTTCGTATTACCGATGAGCTGACCACGTGGGCGAAATCAATGGGCATTTTGCACGTTTATGACGACTACAAACAAATCCTGCAAGATCCGGAAATCGATGCAGTGTTAGTCTGCTCATCCACCAACACTCACGCCCCAATCTCAATTGAAGCTGCCCTTGCTGGCAAACACGTTTTCTGTGAAAAACCAGTTGATGCAGACCCAGCAAGAATTCACGAAGTGTTAGCTGCGGTGGAAAAAGCAGGCGTGAAATTCCAAGTAGGTTTCAACCGCCGTTTTGACCACAACTTCAAAGCGATTAAAGATCGTGTTGCCGCTGGCGACATCGGCGAACCGCACGTGATTCGTGTCACCTCTCGTGACCCAGACGCACCACCAATTGAGTATGTAAAAGTCTCTGGTGGAATGTTCTTCGATATGACCATTCACGATTTCGATATGATTCGTTACTTATCCGGCAGCGAAGTCGAAGAAGTGTTTGCAGTGGGAACCGTGCTAGTGAATCCAGAAATCGGCAAAGCGGGCGATATCGACACCGCCGTGATTACGCTGAAACTGAAAAACGGTGCAATCGGCGTAATCGACAATAGCCGTAAAGCCGCTTACGGCTACGACCAACGTGCTGAAGTCTTCGGTTCAAAAGGGGCAATTCACATCACCAACGACACCAGCTCAACTGCCGTGTTCTCTGGCGAAAATGGCGTGATTGCAGAAAAACCGAAATACTTCTTCTTAGAGCGTTATATGCAATCCTTCGCCGACGAAATCAGCTGCTTCGTAGATTCCGTTGTGAATGACAAACCAACGCTAGTTAACGGCAACGATGGCTTACAACCGGTGTTAATCGCCCTGGCTGCAAAAAAATCACTGGAAGAAAACCGCCCAGTTAAATTAAGCGAAGTGGCTTAATTTTATTCGCTAATAAACAAGCGGTCGGTTTTACAGAAAATTTTGCAAAATCGACCGCTTATGTTTTATGTATTATCCTTTGGGAAATAAATATAATTACTTTCGATTTTTATCGATTGTTCAAATAAATAAAAGATAGACACAGCTAAAAGACTTAACGCAATATAAACAAAAAATTTAAAATTTTCTGGTTGAGTCCCAAGATATTCAAAAATAAACTCTATCACCAAAGGATAGTTACCCCATCCCTCTGCAAAATAAATATGAATAATAGTAAAAAGAACGATACCTAAAAAGCGACGAGATATTGATATTCTAGTTCTGATCCTTTCTTCCTCACTTTCACAATACTTTCTTAGTTCAGTATTATTCTCTCTAGCAGCTCTTCTTTTTAATGTTGAAAGTAGCTCATATTTGTGTATATCTTCAAGTTTTGGTATTTCATAAGTCTTGCAACCGATTTTATTAAGCAGGCCTGAAAGAATAAAAATATGTAAAAAGCGTATTATTGTAAATAGTGCAGTAAACGTAATTGAGAAAAAGAAAATCGCTGCAATGTAATCAATAGCATTAGTGAAGTAAATTTCTCTTTGTTTTATAGCAATATAAATAGGTACTTGATAAACAAGTTGGAAATAAGCATCAAGATAAGTAACAAGAAGTATAAATCCCAAGAACCATTCTGTTTGCATAAGGACATTAATAGGACTATTTTTTGTGCTAAAAAATTCTTTAATTGAGTTCATAATTTTTCCTTTAATATATATAAAAAGCGTACCCCATCAACCAAGTTGAGATACGCTTATATTTTAATGGAATAATTGTAACTTACTAAACTTCTTCCACTTCCACCCACCGTTTTTCTTCTGCAGACTTCGCAATCGCCTCTAGCACGCGAGAGATTTTGTAGCCTTCTTCAAAATCAGGGAACATTCGGTCATCGGCTGTGATGCCGTTGATCAGATCTCGGATTTCCACTGCTTTTTGATCGTTAAAGCCGATGCCGTGGCCTGCACTGATGCAGAAGGCAGCATAGTCTGGGTGTTCAGGTCCGACGAGAATGGTTTTGAAGCCTTGGCGAGGTTTGTCGTCATCGTGCAGGTAGAGTTTCAGTTCCGCCATTCGTTCTTGGGTGTAGCTGAGCGAGCCTTTGGTTCCCGTAACCACATAGGTGAGCCCCATTTTGCGTCCGCAGGCGATGCGGGAACTTTCAATCGTACCCATAACGCCGTTGGCAAAACGGACGATGGCGGTGGCTTGGTCTTCGTTTTCGACCTTCACTTTTTCCGCCAAATTGTGTGGATTTGGGCGTTCGGTGATCACGGTTTGCATATCGCCGACCACGCTCACAATCTCTTCGCCGACTAAATAGTGAGCCATACTCACGATGTGTGCCGCCAAGTCGCCGAGCGTGCCTAAGCCCGCTTTGGCTTTGTAGCAGTGCCAGTCAATCGGGGTGTTTGGACTGGCGAGATAGTCTTCGTTGTGCGTGCCGTAGAAATGCACCACCTCGCCGATTTCGCCGTTTTGGATAATTTGGCGAGCCAGTTGGGTAGTTGGGTTTTTGATGTAGTTGAAGCCGACTAAGGTTTTTACCCCCGCTTTTTTCGCCGCCTCGACCATCTCTTTGGCATCGGCGGCGGTCAAGGCGAGCGGTTTTTCGGAATAGACGTGTTTGCCGTGTTTAATCGCTTCAAGGGCAATTTCTTTGTGCAAGAAATTTGGGGTACAGATATCAACCACATCGACATTCGGATCAGCTACTAGTTTTCGCCAATCGCCCGTGGCTCGGTTAAAACCAAATTCTAGGGCTTTCTGTTCAGCAAGTTCTTGGTTAATTTCGGCGAGATATTCGAGTTGCAGTTTGCCTTTGAGAGGGAAAAGTGTGGGTGCTTGTGCGTAAGCAATAGCGTGGCAGCGACCGATATAGCCCGTGCCGATTAAGCCGATTTTGATGGTTTTCATAGTTAATTCCTTAACACAGAGAAATGACATTCTGCCTCCGAAATCGGAGGCAGAATCTTACATCAATAAAAACAAACAAGCGGTCTGTTTTTGCAACTTTTTTACGAAATCAGACCGCTTGCGTGATGGGTTATAACGCCCCTCTTCTGCTCTTCGCATAAGTGTCGAAGGCAACGGCGAGGATAATGATTAAGCCCATAATGATTTGTTGGTAGTAGGCTGAAACATCCATCAGTACCAAGCCGTTAATCAACACGCCCATAATAATTGAGCCGAAGATCGTGCCAGTGACACGCCCATAGCCACCCATTAAGGAGGTTCCACCGATAACCACCGAGGCAATGACACGTAACTCAAAAGAGACGCCAGCCACAGATTCTGCACTGCCTAAACGGGCGGAGAGGATAAAGCCCGCTAAACCTGCCAATGCACCGATCACCACATACACACTCACTAACGTGCGGTTGATATTCACCCCAGCAAGGTGAGCCGCTTCTGGGTTGCCACCCACGGAATAGACGTAGCGTCCCCAGCGTGTTTTGTGTAAAGCGAAGTAACCAATAATTGCTACAACAGCGAAGATGATGACTGGAACTGGTAAGCCTAAAATATCACCACGTCCCCACCAGCGGTAGCCTTCATCAAAACCAGCGATTGGTGAGCCGTTGTTCAGTACTAAAGTTAAACCACGCCAAATTGTCATACCGCCAAGGGTGATGATAAATGGTGGGAGCTTGAGTTTAGTGACACCTAAGCCGTGCAGCCAGCCAATCAACGTCCCTAAACCTAAACATATCATCAAGCCAATCAGCCAGCTCATTCCGCCCCACGCACCAGCTTCCACCGTAACGGTATTATCGCCTTTGATAATGTAGGCGGCAAACATTGCTGTCACTGCTAAAAT
Organism: Mannheimia pernigra; assembly: GCF_013377995.1. NCBI lineage: Bacteria > Pseudomonadati > Pseudomonadota > Gammaproteobacteria > Pasteurellales > Pasteurellaceae > Mannheimia > Mannheimia pernigra. The sequence goes on along the minus strand of NZ_CP055305.1, from coordinate 624,238 downwards.
CGAACCAACAGAAAGATCTATACCTGCGGTTAAGATGACGAAGGTCATTCCCACCGCCATAATGCCGAAAATCGACACTTCAGTTAAAACGTTATAGATATTGCGTTGCGATAAAAATGCACTGTTTTGTATAGTGAAGAAAATCACTAATAGAATTAAGAAAATCAGTACACCAAAACGCTCAAAGAAGGCGATAAAATCAATTTTTCCTTTATCATCAACCATTCCTAGGTTTTTCAAAAATTGTGTTGTCATACAAACCTCGCTTACGCTGCGTGCTCACGCTGAACACCGACAGCCATCATTGACATTAATTTTTCTTCGGTTGCCTCATCGCCGTGAATTTCGCCTGTCACACGACCTTCGGATAAGGTAATAATTCGGTCGGAAATCGCCATAATTTCTGGGAGATCGGAAGAAATTACCAGCACTGCCACGCCCTGTTTTGCCATATCAAATAAGACTTGATGCACTTCCGATTTCGCTCCTACGTCAATTCCTCGTGTCGGTTCATCGACGATCAACACCTTCGGATTGAGTGCCATACAGCGAGCCAAAATCACTTTCTGCTGATTACCACCCGAGAGCTTGCGAGCTTCCAGTTCTCTACTTGCCATTTTGATGCGTAACGCTTGGCGGTAAGTTTCGATCAGATCATCTTCCCGTTTATCATCAACGAACAGGTTACCTTTGAGCAATTTACCTAAGATCGGCAAGGTCATATTGGTTTTGATCGGCAAACCTAACACTAAGCCCTCTTTTTTACGGTCTTCTGGCACCAGTGCCACGCCTTTTTCTAACGCATCAAGCGGGGAGCTTGCTGCATACGGCTTGCCGTCTAGGCTGATTTCATCGGCGGTGTAGCTTTCCACACCGAATAAGCAGCGAGCGATTTCGGTACGCCCAGCCCCCACCAAGCCTGCAATGCCCAACACTTCACCTTCGTGAATGTTGAAAGAGACACCGTGTAAAGCAATGCCGTGTGGGTCAAGTGCTGGTTTTTCACGGTGGAGATTTTTCACAGCTAAACGAACTGGGCGATGGGTATGATGAGTTTCTTCTGGCGGACGGCGAGTAAATGCCACTTCACGCCCCACCATCATTCGAATAATGTCATCAACATTCACATTCTTTACTTCACCCTCGCCCGAATAACGCCCATCTTGGAAAACGGTAAAGCGGTCGCACAATGCAAAAACTTCGTTGAGACGATGGGTGACGTAAATAACGCTAATGCCACGGCTTTTCAGATCACGCACGATTTGGTGAAGGGTTTCCACCTCTTTATCACTAAGAGCAGCGGACGGTTCATCCATAATAATCAGCTTGGCGTTTAGGGTCATTGCTCGGGCAATTTCAACCATCTGTTGTTGTGCAACACTTAAACGAGAAACTTGGGTATCGGGTTTGATGTTTAAGCCAAGATTATCTAGCACCATTTGTGCTTCGTCATTCACAGCTTTTTCATTAACAAACAAGCCGTTAGTTGGCTCTCTTCCTAAGAAGAAATTTTCCGCCACCGTCATATTCGGCAGCAAATTGAATTCTTGGTAAATTGTCACAATGCCTTTGAGCTGACGATCAAACGGGGAGTCATTTAAACTCAGTGTTTCACCATTAAAAATAATCTCGCCACTGGTTTGCGGCTGAGCTCCAGAAAGCGCTTTTAATAAAGTGGATTTACCCGCACCATTTTCGCCGAGTAGAGCGTGAACTTCACCTTGCCCTACGGTCAGTTTCACGCCGTTGAGTGCCATCACACCGGAGAAACTTTTTTTCAAATCTCGAACTTCAAGTAAAGGAGTAAAAGACATACAACCTCCGTTAAAAACACCTCCTCACGTCTGTGAGGAGGCAAAAAAATTATTCACTCACTTCTGCAAAGCGTTCTGCTTCTTGCAGGTTCTCTTTCAGAATAATTTTCGGCGGATAGTCTGCACCGCTCACTTCTTTATTATCACGAATATTGCCAACTACTTGCTCTAATGCGTTCGATACTGCAAAGCCTGGACGTTGGTCAGCAGTTAAGAATAACCAGCCATCTTTCACACGAGCAAGTGCTTCTGGGGTCGCATCAAAGCCAGTCACTAAGACTTCACCTGCTTTTAAGCCTTGACTGCGTAATGCTTCAATCGCACCTAGCGCCATATCATCATTCGCTGAAATAATCACATCTGGTTTTTCTTTTAAAGTTGGCAATACGCTTTCTACAATACGTAAGCCTTCTGAACGTAACCAGTTACCAGTTTGATCGACGACAATTTTGTATTTACCGTCACCCGCCGCTAACTCATCACGAATCCCTTTGGTACGCTCAATGTTTGATGTTGAACCTGGCTGACCAGTTAATAAAATCACTTTCGCACCCTCTGGGTATTTTGCTTTCACCGCTTTCGCTACTTCTTGGCCACCAGTGTAGTTGTTCGCACCAAAGTGTGGAACTGGTTTACTGCTTTCCACTTTACGGTCAAGCGTTGCCGCTGGAATTTTCTCAGCAATAATTTCTTCCACCGCAGCTGAAATTGCATTCACATCATTTGGCGAAATGATCACACCTTTTGCACCACGAGTAATCGCATTTTCTAAGTCAGACGCCTGTTTGGTTGAAGAGCTCTGACCGTCTAACACTTGCAGTTTCACGTCCAGTTTTTTACCCGTTTCCAACGCTACTTTTTGGAGCTGCACTTCAAATGGGCTGGATAAATTCGGTAAGCTAAACACAACCAATTCATCTTTGGCAAAGCTGCTTATCGCTAGGCCCAGTGTTAAAGCACTTAATGCAAATTTCAAACGCTTATTCATCATAAAAATCCTCTTGTTAGATGGGAATTGGTGGCAAGAAATTGCCAACTTTACTTCAAACTTAGAAGGAAAAATGAAGTTTCATTTCAAAAACATTAATAAATGAAATAAATTTTTCAAAATGAAATATAGCATTCGGAATTTTTCGCTCCAACAACTTTGTTTCAATTTTGTTAATCAGATCACACTTTTGCCCTAAATTTCTCGTTTTAGAACAAATCGGGCATTGCAAGCGGGCAGAATAGAAGCATTTTTTGCAAAAAATTGGGGAAATTTGACCGCTTATCTCCCTTATTATTTAGCTGATAGAGAGCACAAAAAAAGCGGTGATTTCTCACCGCCAAATACTCAAAAAGGAAGAATACTTATTATAAAGTTGGGAAATTAAATGCAGCTTGGCTGCGAACACTGCTGTCTGGCCAACGGGTTGTGATGGTTTTCATACGAGTATAAAAACGTACACCATCTGTACCATATACATTAAGTGGTCCGAAAATAGAGGCTTTCCAACCACCAAAACAATGAAATGCCATCGGCACTGGAATTGGGATATTCACGCCCACCATACCGGCTTGTACATCTTGGGTAAATTGACGGGCAGAATCGCCATCTGCGGTGAAGATCGCACTGCCGTTGCCGTATTGGTGGCTATTGATAATCGCCATACCTTCGGCGTAATCTTTTACACGCACCACGGACAACACTGGTCCGAATATCTCTTCTTTCCAAATCGTCATTTCAGGGGTGACGTTATCAAATAACGTACCGCCAACAAAATAACCATTCTCGTGTCCTGACACTTTGTAGCCACGACCATCAACACAAAGTTTCGCCCCTTGTGCCACACCTTGATCGATATAGCCTTCAATTTTTGCTTTATGTTCTTTTGAAATCACAGGTCCCATATCGTTCTCGGTTTGACCTTCTGGTAATAAGCCTGCACCAATTTTTAGCGCTTTCACTTTTGGAATCAGCTCTTCAACAATTTTATCCGCCAACTCATTGCCCACGATCACTGCAACCGATAACGCCATACAACGCTCACCTGCTGCACCGAATGCCGCACCAAGTAAAGCATTTACCGTATTTTGTACATCCGCATCTGGCATAATCAACGCGTGGTTTTTAGCACCACCTAAGGCTTGAACACGTTTACCATTTGCTGAGCCTTTTTCGTAAATATATTGAGCAATTGCTGTTGAACCGACAAAACTGACCGCTTGAATACGAGGATCAGTTAAAAGAATATCTACCGCTTCTTTGTCACCTTGTACAACGTTAAATACACCATCAGGTAAACCGGCTTCTTTTAGTAATTCCGCTAAACGAATAGAAACACTTGGATCTTTTTCAGAAGGTTTTAAAACAAAGGTATTACCACAAGCAAGAGCAACAGGAAACATCCACATCGGCACCATTGCTGGGAAATTAAACGGCGTAATACCAGCTACCACACCTAATGGCTGTTGAATTGAGTGAATGTCGATACCACGCCCTGCATTCGCTGAAAATTCACCTTTTTGTAAATGTGGAATACCCGTTGCAAATTCCACAACCTCTAAACCACGTGTTAATTCACCGATAGCATCAGAATAAACTTTACCGTGTTCAGCACTAATAAGACGAGCTAATTCATCAAAATTTACTTCAAGTAACTCTTTGAATTTAAATAAAATTCTAGCACGACGAAGTGGAGATTGCTGAGACCAGCTCTTGAATGCAACATCAGCTGCAGCAATCGCTAAATCTACTTCGGTAGCAGTACTTAATTTCACTTTTTTTGTTTCTTCACCCGTTGCTGGATTAAATACAGAAGTAATGCGTTGGCTTTGGCTTTCAACCGTTGCACCATTAATAAAGTTTTGCACAAATTGGCTCATTGAAAACTCCTTATCAGATTATGAATCGAGGATAGACAAAATACAGCCCATAAATTACTCCCAAAAATAGAAAATATCAATACAAATAGAACAAAAATGAAAAATTTATTTCATTTTTGTGATCTGGATAACAACTTTGAAGATTGCTTATCCCCAAAAACGATCATCTGAGTTATAGTAGATTATCGATCTTATGAATATACACAGGAGATATTATGAGCGTTTTACTTTCTAAACCCCAGGCACAGCCAAACGGTTTAATTCAGGATATCACACCGCAAAATGCTAACTGGGAATATGTTGGCTTTGCAGCTTACCAGTTAGAGAATCAATCTATTACATTAGAGAGTGGCGAAAATGAGCTTTGTCTTGTTTTAATAGCAGGTAAAGGTTCAGTGTTTGTTGATGAACATCGTTTTGAAAATATCGGCAACCGCACTAGCCCGTTTGAAAAAATCCCGCCTTATTCAGTCTATGTTCCGCCACGCAAACAAGTAAAAGTGGAAACAAGCGGTCAATTAGAGCTTGCAGTGTGCAAAGCACCAAGCCAAGGTAACTATCCTATACGTCTGATAACCCCAAATGATGTGGGTGTTGAAAAACGTGGCGTGGGCAATAATCAACGCTTAGTACATAACATTCTTCCTGAAACCGAGCCAGCAGACAGCCTACTCGTGGTCGAAGTTTTCACGGATGAAGGCAATACCAGCTCTTATCCAAGCCATAAGCACGATAACAAAAACTCCGAACAAGAAACTTATTTAGAAGAGACTTACTACCACCGTTTCGATCCACCGCAAGGTTTTGCTCTACAACGGGTTTATACCGACGACAGAACGCTTGATGAATGTATGGCAGTGTATGACAAAAATGTGGTCAAGGTGCCAAAGGGCTATCATCCTGTAGCGACTATTGCTGGTTATAACAACTATTATCTCAATGTAATGGCAGGCCCAGTTCGCCAATGGAAATTCACTTGGGAACCCGATCATTTATGGATCAATAGCGAAGCCTATAAATCCAAATTTAAATAGAAAAAATAAACAATGAAAAATCAAACATAAACATAACGCCTCTTTTCTTTTCACAAAAAGAGGCGTTATCTCATCACTTTATTACTTATTACTTCGACTAAGTACTAACTTCTTACCCCCAAATTCCACCGTTATCCATTTCGGTGCCGACACCTTCTCGTGAGATATCGCTATCAAATTTCCGTGCTTCTCCATTCGTTCAAACTTCCCTTTCACATCAAAATCTGACACGTCCATCTCTTGATTAAATATCAAAAATGTCCCTATCGGCGTTACCTTCACCGATTCCAATCCATCAAACTCTTTCTTGCTTAATTTGTATTTCGGCGCTTTCTTTCGCTTGTATTTCGACAGCAACCCTTCATCTGTCGCCCTTGCCACAAGCTCATTCAATCCCTTCTCTTCCTGACTTATCTCTTTTGTCTCTTCCTTTTTCGCTGTTATATCAGCTTCTACGGCTTTTTTACTTCGCTCACCTCTTGAGCGGCTTGAATAGCTTGGGTTGGCGCTTTCTTTAACTCTTTAGACTCCGTCTCTTCAAAGATAACTTCTCCTACCTCACTTTTACTATTTGTACTATTTGTACTATCTGTGCTATTTGTTGTATTTGTGCTATCTTCAAATATCACTTCGCTCACAAATTCCTCATTCCTTAATTTTAACGGCTCTTTGTGGCTTACCGCATTGATAAATATATTCTCACCTATACGTTCAAATTTTATCTCTAAATCAGGCACCTGTGATTCAATATTATCTAATAAATCCGATACCCTTATGAACTCTCCGCTCTTGATGCTCACTGGCTTCTTAAAGTCTATTTTGTATGTGAGATAACCCACGCCTAAACGGTTCGCCAGTAATTGTAATAAATTACCCACCTCACCTTCATACGTTAACTTTAATTTGGCTTGTTCATAACGCTTAAACTGTGCCGATTTGTCTACCTCGCCAGCAAACACATTGCTCGTGATACCATACGCTAATAACGCGCTGATGACCGCTTTTCTTAAATACTTCATCTTTAACCTCAATTCCTGTTATTTCATTTAAAAAAAGACGCTTGTAAGCAATCTTTCTCTCCTTTGATTGCTTACAAGCGGTATTATATACAGACTTCTTTGCACATCAATTAGAATTTAAATCCAACTGATGCCCCTCCGCCTACATCGCCTTTATTGCTCGCTGAGCCTATCAATTTCAGCGATACTTTACCATTATCTGATACTCTTGAATACCCCAATGCCACTGCCGTTGCCCCATTAAAGGTGCCTGTACCGACCGATAACATACTGTCTCCTGCACCCGGTGCATTGATTAAACTTGCCGCCGCATACGCCCCAGCAATCCCTGAACTCATCCGCTTTTCTGTGCGGGCTATCTTGTTCTCTAACTGATTCACTTGCCCCCCTAACGCATTCATCCCTCGGGTAAATTGCCCCATATTAACCGCATCGGTCTCCGATACCCCCTCTGCCACATGCGTGATTCGGCGTGTAACATTGGCATTACCTACCGAGAATTCATTGTCGCTCATCGCCACCGAACCAGCGCCTACTGCAACGCTATTGCTGCCTTTCGCGACACTATTAGCACCGATTGCAACACTCTCCGCACCCTCTGCCTTCGCACTATTGCCTGTGCTATTTACAGAAACATATTTCGTATTTTGAGCCGCTGCATTTAACGCCGTTTTCACATTATTCGTCGTCTTCTTCTGCCCTTTCTCGTAGTAGTCGTATTCCGCTGTCAGTAAACCATCTGTCGTCACCGTCGCACCTAATATCTCTGCCACACGGGTTAACTTACCATTGACTTTCTTGATTTCATCATCAACGTGCTTGCTATTTTCCGATATGCCTGACAACGCCGATTTGACATCCCTTACCGTCTTCTTCTCGCCTGCTTGGTAGTAGTTGTATTCCACCTCTACCAACCCGTCTGCGGTTACACTCGCACCTAGCACCTTCGCAAGATTGTTCGCTTTCGTGTCTACTTTCCCTACTTCTGAGGCTATTTTGTCCTTCACTTTACCAATTTCAGCATCCACTTTTTGGGCAACGCCATCAATTCGAGTGTTTACTTTGCCAATTTCCGTATCCACTTTTTGGTCAACACCATCAATACGAGTGTTTACTTTGCTAATTTCCGCATCCACTTTTTGAGCAACGCCATCAATTCGAATATTTACTTTTTCGGCTACACCGTCAATACGGGTGTTTACATTGCCAATTTCCGTATCCACTTTTTGAGCAACACCATCAATGCGAGTGTTTACTTTGCTAATTTCCGTATCCACTTTTTGGTCAACACCATCAATGCGAGTGTTTACTTTGCCAATTTCCGTATCCACTTTTTGAGCAACGCCATCAATACGGGTGTTTACATTGCTAATTTCAGTGTCTATTTTTGTATCCACCACTTGGATTTGTTTTTCCACTTCAACAACCGCGCCTTTCACTTCTTTCAGTTGTGAAACGTTTACCGCATCTGTATCTGCCTTGCCTGCGGTAACATTCGTGATTTTTCGGGTAAATTTAGCTTTACCTAAATCATTTTCACCCACGCCCACCGAAACCTCATTCTCGCTAACTGCTAAAGAACCTGCACCTAACGCAACCGAGTTTATGCCTTTAGCCATTGCATTGCTGCCAAATGCGACTGCGTTTTCAGCTGTGGCTTGAGCTTCATTGCCTAAGGCTACCGCATTGTTACCTGTGGCTAAGGTATTTGCCCCATACGCAATCGCGTTTTCACCTGAGGCAAACGCATTTGCACCTTCTGCGAGCGAATTTTTACCGATATTTTTAATCGGTGAATTCGCTAACTGTTGGTTTAACTGCGCTAATTCCGCTTGTTTAGTAGCAAGATCTTGGTTTTGCTTTTCCAGTTCAGCTCTACGCTGAGTTAATAATTGCTCTTGTTCTTGTTTACGATCTGCCAGAGTTTCATCATCAGGTGATAAGCCTAAACGGGCAATATCATTAATCAGCCGATTAATATCATTCTGTGTGCGATTTATTTTATTTTGAGCATCTGTTACTACTTGCTTTAATTCTTGCGATTTGTCTCTTGTTGCTTTTATTACTGGATTATTTTCATCGTATGTCCGAATATGGTCTCTGGTTTGATTATATAACTCCTCCATTATGGGCTGGACTTTACTGAATTCGTTTTCAATAATTTTATTTTTATATTTTATAGTAAAAGAATCAAAATAATTTTCAGGATTATTTTTTTCTTTCTCTATAAAATTTTTCTTCTCTAAGATGACGTTATTAATTCTATCTATTTCTATTTTATTTTGCTCATTTAAAGGCTTAGATAACTCTTGTTTTAACTGTTTCTGTAAGTTTACAAAATCTTCAAGAGCATTATTAAATTCTATAACCCTATCCATCTTTAACTTATAGTCATTTAAATCAAACCACCAATTATCATGAGAATAATCTATATGAGTAACAAAGTCTTTTAAAGCTATATTAAAATTAAGTGCATCATCTACCCATACTCCTTTTAAAATAGAGTCAACTCTAGATTTATCAATCATATCAGTAAATATACTTGAATAATACTCCTTATCATACTTTTTACTTAATGGAGGTAGTCTTGGAACTAACTTTGTAGCTTCCGCATAATGCTGATAATCCTTATAATTGTTCCTATCTTTGATTATATTAATCAGTATATTGTTCAATATATTATTAGCATTTGAGCCATTCTTTTTTGCTGAAAAAAAGAAATAAAGTAGCGAATTAAACTCTTTCTTATGTTTTTCTATATCTATATGATTTTTTTCTTCTTTCAGAATACTATCAGCTAATCCTCCCAAATATTGTCCTTGGTAAAATATTGGTAACTTATCTGGGGTTTTAATATCATCTGTACTTTGGAAAATTTCTCTATATATCTCTGGTTTTAAAAATACACTCCTAAGAAACTTATCGACAACGTATTGATCATTTATCAGCTCCCCCATATCATCGTTTATTAACTTATGTAAATATTTAGCAGTCACCTTTGCTGTTGCATTTCTAGCAACATAGCCATCAATTAATTCTCTATATTGCGAATCTATAAAACCACCTTTGAATTCAGGGAAATCCGCTTCTATAATTGCCTTAAGATCAGCCGTTAATTCATCTCTCCCCCCACCTAATGGATTATCTAATTTTTTCCAATCTAATTGTTTAAATACATTATCATAATTAACATAAATACTATTGCCGCTACTATCTTTTGATAAGCGGTTATAAGCATTATTCGCTTGTTGTAATTGGTTTTGCTGTTCAGCTAGTCTGGTTTGAGCGTCATCACGTTGGTTTTGAAGGATTGTGCGTTGCTCAACCAAATAAGCAACTTCCGCTTGGCGTTGGTTGATATCCGTAATACGGCGTTCAATACTATCAATCAGGCTTTGAACAGAGGAAATTTGAGCATCAATGGTACTGATTTCATTCTGTTTTTCGCCTAGTTGGCGTTCAATGTCTTCCACTGCTTTACGGCGTTCAGTAAATTGTTCACGGCTCATTCCCTCGCCTGTCGCAATCGCATTATGCCCTGTGGCAACACCATTTATTGAGGTGGCATAACTGCCCGGCCCATTCGCCGTTGAATTTGTGCCTATAGCGTAACCAGTGCCAGACGCATACGCCGAGCCTGAAATTAGCACTGTAAGTAGCAACGAGGCTACACTACGCCGTGAGTGAGTGAGTGAGTGAGTGAGTGAGTGAGTGAGTGAGTGAGTGAGTGAGTGAGTGAGTGAGTGAGTGAGTTCATCATATAATTATTTCTCTGTAAATAAAAAAGTGCGATTTTAATCTATTTTTTGTGCTATTAACACTAAAATTTTAACCTGTGGATGGGAATTCTAGCGATAAAGCTCAAATTAAACAAGCGGTCTTTTTCTAGCCACTATTTGCAATATTTTTACTAAAAAAGACCGCTTGTTTATTTTTATTTACTCGTTCATATTTACATCAGATAAATGCAACGCCATTTCCATTGATTTTTTTAGATTATTGAGCATTTCATAACGCTTACGGTACATTGAACGTTTTTTGCTCGGAATATCTTCCATTGCCTTACTTTCCAATTCAAGCGGTAATTGCCAATATTTCCCTAAAATGCCATTAGCCTCAGCAAAAATCGCATCATAATCTACAACATAACGTTTACTTTGTACCCAGCGAGATTTATTTTGATATTTTTGCGGAATACCAAGTAAATGCTGATAACCTAATACGGCCGTTAAGGCTTTCATTGCTTCTACCATTAAATATGCAGGACGTAAGCCATAGCAATCTTTGGTTAATTGCTTAACAAGCTCTTTTGAATTTTCAAAATTAGGCCCTTGAATAACGGCAATTAGTAATGCATCATCTAATTTGCCAAAAGTCAGCAAATAAACTAATTGTTGGCTTGGCTTATAACGAAGTTCTAAAGCCCAAAAACCTTCCATTGGCTGGTGTTCATTAATGTTTAAAAGCAATTCAAAATCGGGAATGATTTCGCCAAAATTTACCGATTGTTGCCATAATGGTGGTAAATGGCTGAGTTTTTGCGGTAAAAACAGTAAATTTTCACAAATCTGCACTAACCGTTGCGTTGCGGTAAAACGCTTATCTAGAAAGCGGTGAGCAAGCGGGTAACTATAACTAGGTCTTGCATTTAAAAGCGAGATTAGTTGGGGGTGCTGGGCAATAAATTGTTCAAATTTTTTAATTTGAATATGGTGCAGCCAAGAGCGGAGTTTATAACGCAAACGTTTTCCTGCATACGATTTTTTGCCACGATTAGGGTAAAGAGAGCTTGCAGCTGGCCATTTGTATTGATTTTTCATTTTGTCACTACCTTAATTATAAGAATGACAAGCGGTCAAATTTACAAAAAAATTTGCAAAAATAACCGCTTGTAACACTTACAACACTTATAAAATAAACCGACTTAAATCTTCGTTTTCCACCACCTCATTTAACGCCTCGTTCACATAATGCTCATCAATCACGATTTTCTCGCCTCGTCGTTCACTCGCATCAAAAGAAATGCCGTCCATTAAACGCTCCAGCACCGTGTGTAAACGTCTGGCTCCGATGTTTTCCGTTTTTTCATTCACCCGAAACGCACTTTCCGCAATGCGACTAATGCCTGCTGGCGTAAATTCAATCTCCACCCCTTCCGTTTTCATCAGCTCGCTATATTGTAAGGTTAATGACGCATTCGGCTCCGTTAATATACGCTCAAAATCCTCTTTCGTTAGCGAGTTTAATTCCACTCGAATCGGTAAACGTCCTTGTAATTCCGGTAATAAATCTGACGGGCGAGAGACTTGAAATGCCCCCGAGCAGATAAACAGAATGTGGTCGGTTTTTACCATTCCGTGTTTGGTATTAACCGTTGAGCCTTCAATAATCGGCAGTAAATCTCGCTGCACCCCTTCTCGAGATACCTCCCCGCCTGAGTGTTCACCTTTCTTACAAATTTTGTCAATTTCATCAATAAATACAATGCCGTGCTGTTCCACCGCTTCAATCGCTTGCTGTTTGAGCTCTTCAGGATTAACCAGTTTTGCCGCCTCTTCGTCTAACATCAACTTTAACGCCTCTTTAATCTTCAGTTTGCGTTTTTTCGTTTTGTTTGGCGACATCCCCTCAAACAGTGATTGCAGTTGCGAGGTCATTTCCTCCATACCCGGTGGGGTCATAATTTCAACGCTGACTTGTGCAGCCACATCAATCTCAATCTCTTTATCGTCAAGCTGACCTTCTCGTAATTTTTTCCGAAACGCTTGGCGTGTGGTTTGATTGTCCGTTTCTTGCACATTTCCCCATTGGTCTTTTGCTGGCGGCAGTAAAACGTCTAATATACGGTCTTCCGCTGCATCTTGTGCACGCATTTTGTTTTTTTCGACCGCTTGTTGGCGAACCAATTTCATCGACACATCCGCTAAATCACGAATAATCGACTCCACCTCTTTGCCCACATAGCCCACTTCAGTAAATTTAGTAGCTTCTACCTTAATAAAAGGTGCATTCGCCAATTTTGCCAAACGGCGGGCAATTTCTGTTTTGCCCACGCCCGTTGGACCAATCATTAAAATATTTTTCGGGGTCACTTCTTGACGAAGGGCTTCGGGTAGCTGCATTCTTCTCCAGCGGTTACGTAATGCTATCGCTACCGCACGTTTTGCCTCTTTTTGACCGATAATATGAGCATCTAACTCTGAGACGATTTCACGAGGGGTCATTGACATAAATTATTCCTTAAATTGATTACCCCTCCCACAAGGGGAGAGGGTATTAAATGATTAAACTTCTTCAATTACGTGATGGTGATTGCTATAAATATCAATATCTCCCGCAATCTTTAAGGCTTCAGACACTATCTCTTTTGCCGATAAATCATTCTTGGTGCGAAGTAACGCCAAAGCTGCCGCTTTTGCATAATTACCGCCTGAACCTATCGCTAGCACCTCTTGCTCGGGCTCAATCACATCCCCTGAGCCTGATATTAATAAACATTCACTCTTATTCGCGACTATCATCATCGCTTCCAAACGGCGTAATGCTCGCTCTGTTCGCCACTCTTTTGCCAACTCCACCGCAGCTTTCACTAAATGACCTTGATGTAATTCAAGTTTCTTCTCAAATAAATCACGCAAAATAAACGCATCTGCCGTAGAGCCTGCAAAACCTGTCACGACGCTGTCTTTATACAAACGACGCACTTTTTTCACACTCCCTTTTTCAATGCTGTTGCCTAGCGTTGCTTGTCCATCACCGCCTAATGCGATTTTTCCGTCTTTGCGGACGCATACAATCGTTGTCATTTTATATCCTTTATATTTAAACACTTTCGCTTATATGGGTATGATTATTGCGTTTTCAATTACAAGCGGGTGGGATTGATTAAATAATGGCAATGTTGATTTAATCGCATACCTTGTGGTTTGCCGTTTTCTAAAATCATTTCTACTTTATAAGTTAAGACTTTAACCTGTTGATTTTTCGCCACTTCCAACAATTCAGCGTAGTTAGGATCGATCTGTTTTGCCACTTCAAATGCCTGAATGCCAGTATGCAAAATAGCGAAAAAAATGACCGCTTGTTGCCCTTGCTGTGCGATTTTAGTCAGCTCTCGTAAGTGCTTCTGCCCCCGCTTGGTTTTAGCATCGGGAAACATACCAATGCCATTTTGAGTTAATAGCGTGGTAGATTTCACTTCTACAAAACAATCCTGCAAGCGGTCAGATTTCAGTAAAAAATCGACACGGCTGTTTTCAGTGCCATATTTTTGTTCAGGTAAAATGTCTAGGTAAGCCGAAAGCTCCTTAATCCATTGATTTTCCAACGCTTCTTGCACAAGCTGGTTTGCCCTTAACGTATTTACACAAATAAAATCGCCAGTTTGGGTTTGGGTCAGTTCCCAAGTATGAGCATATTTACGTTTTGGGTTATTAGAAGTTGAAAACCAAACTGTATCGCCTGTATTGGCACAGCCTGTCATCGCCCCCGTACTCGGGCAATGAATGGTCATTTTCTCGCCATTTGGGAGCTGAATATCAGCCAAAAAACGCTTGTAACGGCGAAGTAAAATGCCACTAGAAAGAGGAGGAAATTGCATTTCATTTTTCTCAACATGTAAAATTTTTGGCAAAAACAACCGCTTGCAGTATGATGATTTCTTTTTTCAATTTCAAGATTTTTAATGAGTAAGGATTCTGCACAATATCCATTGGCACAAGCGAAAGTGTCTGACCCATTTGCACAATCTGTATTGGCTTGGTTTGAGCAATATGGACGCAAGCATTTGCCTTGGCAACAAAATAAAACATTATATAAGGTTTGGCTATCAGAAGTGATGTTGCAACAAACCCAAGTGGTCACAGTTATTCCTTATTTTGAACGTTTTATTGAACGATTTCCAACTGTTACTGACTTAGCTAATGGCTCTATTGACGAAGTGTTACATTTATGGACGGGTTTGGGCTATTACGCTCGAGCGAGAAATTTACACAATGCGGCAGTGCAAATTCGAGATAAATTTGGTGGCGAATTTCCCACTCAATTTGATGATGTTCTGGCGTTGTCTGGCGTGGGAAGAAGTACAGCTGGAGCGGTGTTGTCTTCAGTGTTAAATTCCCCACACCCCATTTTAGACGGCAATGTAAAACGCGTGTTAAGTCGCTACTTTGCCGTTGAAGGCTGGGCTGGCGAAAAAGCGGTCGAAAATCAACTTTGGCGGTTAAGTGAACGTGTTACTCCCACCAAACAAGTGGCCGATTTTAACCAAGCAATGATGGATTTGGGGGCGATGATTTGTACTCGCACTAAACCGAAATGCCTGCTCTGTCCGCTACAAGAAAATTGCCAAACCAATGCAAGACAAGCGTGGGATAAATTCCCCGCAAAGAAACCGAAAAAAACCTTACCCGAACGCAAAGCCTATTTTTTAATTTTAAAAGCTGGCTCAAAAGTATTATTACAAAAGCGTGAAGAAAAAGGCATTTGGGGCGGATTATTTGCCTTTCCGCAATTTTCTAGTTTGGCAGAATTAGAAAAATGTGAACTTATGAATGATTTGAGCATTTCACAGCAATTAACTACATTTAGGCACACATTTAGCCATTTTCATTTGGATATTACTCCGATTTTAGTCGAGGTCAATTTGCAAAAAAAAGATAAAAAACTACCGCTTGTTGCCCAGGAAAACGCAGGAAATTATCTCTCGAGTATATCTTCAAAGGCTGATTATTGGTATGATTTCAGCCAACATAATGAAATAGGTTTAGCCACGCCAGTTAAACGCATTTTAGATGAGCTGGCGTTTAGCGTAACAAACAAAAATTAAGGATTAAATTATGGCTCGTACCGTATTTTGCGAATACTTAAAACAAGATGCCGAAGGCTTAGACTTTCAACTGTATCCAGGAGAACTCGGCAAACGTATTTTTGATACTATCAGTAAACACGCGTGGTCTGAATGGATTAAAAAACAGACGATGATTGTGAACGAGAAAAAACTCAATATGATGAATCCTGAGCATCGCAAGCTGCTTGAAGAGGAAATGGTGAATTTTTTATTTGAAGGTAAAGAAATCATTATTGAGGGCTATAAGCCAATCGGATAATTCAAGGTTAAATTCAAAATGAAAAAATATGCAAAATATTTGCCAATGCTGGCAATTATTCCCTTTCTTGTGGCTTGTGGTAGCAATAAGTCCTCAAGTGACAAGAGAACAAAATCTACCCGCATAGATTATTCAAAAGATACAAATGGCTTAGATATTTTAACAGGTCAATTTTCGCATAATATTGATGATATTTGGGGAAGTAGTGAGCTATTAGTTGCAAGTAAGAAAGACTATGTAAAATATACCGATAAATTCTACACACGTAGCCATATTTCTTTTGAAGAAGGGGTGATTACGATTGAAACTTTAGGCAATCAAAACCATCTTCGCAACTCCATTGTTCATACATTATTAATGGGTAGGGATCCTAGAGGGATCGACTTATTTTCATCAGGCGATGTGCCTATTAGCACAAATCCTTTCTTAAAAGGCCAGGTAAGAGATCAATTTTCGCGTGATATTACGAATGTAGCACTTGCAAATGATTTTGCTACCTATTTGCTACAAAATAAACTACAAACTCGCCGTTTAAAAAATGGTCAGACGGTAACTTATGTGACCATCAAAATGGTGGCGTGGCACGTTGAAGTACGTGCAAGACAATATTTACCACTTGTGCGTAGAATGGCTAAACGATATGGCATTGAACCAAGCCTCATTTTAGGGATTATGGAGGTGGAATCTTCTTTCAATCCTTATGCGGTAAGTTATGCTAATGCAATTGGTTTAATGCAAGTAGTACCCCGCACGGCAGGGCGTGATATTTTTGTGCGTAAGGGTATGAGCGGACAGCCTAGCCGTGAATACCTCTACAATCCATCAAATAATATTGATGCAGGAACACTCTACTTAAAGATTTTACGTGATGAATATCTAGATGGTATTGCCGATCCATTAGCGAAACGCTATGCGATGATTTCAGCCTATAATAGTGGTGCGGGAGCGGTATTGCGTGTGTTTAATTCAGACAAATACGCTGCAATCAATAAAATTAATGATCTTTCAGCCGATGCGGTTTATCGAATTTTAACGACCGCCCATCCTTCATCTCAAGCACGTAATTATTTAAGAAAAGTAACAACTGCGAGAGAGAAATATCAAAATATTCGATAACACATAAATTATGCTGTTTTTTAGCCGAAAAGTATAAAAAAAAAACACTTAAACCCAAGTTTTTTTAAATTCAGTAAAAAATGTTTGACGTTAGCAGGTGAAATCAGCATAATGCACTCCGCAAATGACGAGTTGCCTCGATAGCTCAGTCGGTAGAGCAGGGGATTGAAAATCCCCGTGTCGGTGGTTCGATTCCGCCTCGAGGCACCATCTATTCCTCCTTAGTTCAGTCGGTAGAACGGTGGACTGTTAATCCATATGTCGCAGGTTCGAGTCCCGCAGGAGGAGCCATATTACAAGCCCTGATGAGCAATCATCAGGGTTTTCTGTTTAGGAGTTTTGAAGCAAATTGCTCAATTTTTAGTATGATGTAGTCAAAAGTTAAATTTCCATTTGACGAAGCCTAAAAAAATCAGCATAATGCACCCCGCAAATGACGAGTTGCCTCGATAGCTCAGTCGGTAGAGCAGGGGATTGAAAATCCCCGTGTCGGTGGTTCGATTCCGCCTCGAGGCACCATCTATTCCTCCTTAGTTCAGTCGGTAGAACGGTGGACTGTTAATCCATATGTCGCAGGTTCGAGTCCCGCAGGAGGAGCCATATTATAAAGCCCTGATGAGAAATCATCGGGGCTTTAGCTTTTCTCTCGTTTTATAAAAATTTAAATCATTTTGTGATTTACTTCTCATTTCTAATACAAATTTGCAAATATCACTTCACTTTTATCTATAACTCGGAGTATCATTAACACACATTATAACAAGTAATAATGATTCCTCGAATATCGTCAAATTTTACGGCATAGCGTTAGGTTATGCCGTTTTTTTATCTCTATAATCCACTCACTTTTTTCTGTATAATGTTCGCAATTTATCGCTTACAAGCGGTTCTTTTTTTCTAAAAATTTGCAAATTGAGAAAATAATAATGTTTGAAAACTTATCCGATAAACTTTCCAAAACGCTGCGTCACATTACAGGTAAAGGCCGCCTAACCGATGATAATATTAAAGATACGTTGCGTGAAGTGCGTATGGCATTGCTTGAAGCAGATGTGGCTCTCCCTGTGGTGCGTGATTTTATTAACAAGGTTAAAGAGCGTGCGTTAGGCGTTGAAGTTAATAAAAGTTTAACCCCAGGTCAAGAGTTCTTAAAAATCGTTCAACGTGAATTAGAAGTCGCAATGGGCGAATCAAATGAAGAACTTAACCTTGCTACACAACCGCCAGCTGTTATCTTAATGGCAGGTTTACAAGGTGCAGGTAAAACAACCTCTGTTGGAAAATTAGCGAAATTCTTAAAAGAACGCCACAAGAAAAAAGTATTGGTGGTTTCTGCCGATGTTTACCGCCCTGCCGCAATTAAACAGCTCCAAACCTTAGCTGAAGCGTTAAATGTTGATTTCTTCCCAACCGAAACTAGCCAAAAACCAGTGGCAATTGCAGAAGCGGCACTTAAGCACGCAAAACTAAATTTCTTTGATGTATTGATTGTAGATACGGCAGGTCGCTTGCACGTTGATGGCGAAATGATGGCAGAAATCCAGCAGATTCACGCCGTCCTTAATCCAGTAGAAACGCTCTTTACTGTTGATGCAATGACAGGTCAAGATGCGGCAAATACCGCCAAAGCCTTTAACGAAGCCCTGCCATTAACTGGGGTAATTTTAACCAAAGTTGATGGCGATGCGCGTGGTGGTGCGGCACTTTCTATTCGTCAAATTACAGGCAAGCCAATTAAATTCTTAGGTGTGGGCGAAAAAACCGATGCTTTAGAACCTTTCCACCCTGATCGGGTGGCTTCTCGCATTCTAGGTATGGGCGATGTGATGTCTTTAATTGAAGATATTCAGCGTTCAGTCGATCAGGAAAAAGCCGAGAAAATTGCTCAAAAATTCAAGAAAGGCGATGATTTTACCCTTGAAGATTTCCGCGAGCAGCTTATTGAGATGAAAAAAATGGGCGGTATGATGTCAATGCTGGATAAGTTACCTGGTGCAAAAAATCTGCCCGAACACGTTAAAAATCAAGTTGATGATAAGATGTTCGTTAAAATGGAAGCCATCATCAACTCTATGACGTTAAAAGAACGTGCTCATCCTGAGATTATCAAAGGTTCACGTCGTCGCCGTATTGCATTAGGTTCTGGCACACAAGTGCAAGATGTGAATAAACTGCTCAAACAGTTTGACGATATGCAACGTATGATGAAAAAAATGCGTAAAGGTGGAATGGCTAAAATGATGCGTGGTATGAAAGGTGCTCTCGGCGGACTTGGCGGTGGCGGTTTGGGCGCACTCGGCGGAATGTTTGGAAAACGCTAATCATCAACAAGCGGTTGATTTTGTAAAAAATATTGCAAAATCGACCGCTTGTATTATATAAATTAGAAAATTGCTTCTAAACGTAAAAATGTGTGAGCAAAGTGCTTACGATTTCCATCTTTATTATTGTAGAAGCTGATTTCTGGTTGAACAAAAACCCAATTACTCCAGAGTGGCTGGCGATAGGTAACAAATGGCCCCCAATAATTCAGTTTGGATACATTTTTATCTAAACGCCCCCCCATACCAATACCATAAGTGATATGTGTAAGTGGCTTTAAGCTGTGCTGGCGGTAGAGACTATTTCCCCAGCTTTTCTCTTCATCTACATCGTGACGATATTCAAAATTCGTATGATTCATAATGAACGTCGTCTCATTTTCTGTATATTTATTTTCAAAGTTGGTGCGTAAGTAGTGCTTACTTTCCGTACCGTAACGGTAGATTTGTTCTAGGCGAGTGCTAAATTGATCGGTAATTTGCCAATTTTTGCTGATGCGTAAACGTCCGAAAATATCACTACCTGAACGAATACCCGCATCTAAATCAGTATCAATTCCTAACGATTTGATACCATCAGACCAGCGTAGTCCAATTGATGCGTTGGAATCACGTGCTTCGCGAGAATTATAATGTTTTTTAGGATCCACATTTTTGTATAATTTTCCAACGTAGTTTTTATCTGTTAATTCGTTATCCAGCTCGTCATCACCAAATACCACATTTAAATGTTTCTTTAAAACAGGCAGTTTGATTTTACCACGCACACGAGGCTTAGCTGAAAATTTATCGAATTTATTCCAACTGCTATCTAATATCACACGCAAAGAAGCCGTGCCAGGTTTATCCGGATCGGCATCACCTAGCCAACTATTAATATTATTTGCCCAATGATCTAATGTATTGCTGGCTTTGGTATGTTGTTTGTCTATCCAAGTTGTATTATTTTGTGCAGTGGCAAACACTGGTGCCAGAGCAAGTAATGAAACAAGATATTTTGTCTTCATTGTAAGTCCTCCTTTAAGGTAGCCACATCATAATCCAATTTATTTGCTATGACAAAGGAAATCACACCTCAACTTGAGGGTAGTAAACTTCACTTAACTTAACAAATTCTGATAATGAAATGGTATGAAATTCAGAAAGTAATGGTTGCAGCCCTCTTGCGATAACATCTTTCTCTAAAAGATAACAACGGGGCAAATTTGCAAAAAATTGTGGATTTTTGACAGCTTGTAACACGCCATCTTGCCATAAAATAACAGCATCGTTGTCATTTACATAATTTAATAAACTCAGCGTTTCATCATTATATTGTGCTTTGGAGAGCGTATAAAGCATCGGTATTCCTTAAAAAGTCATCACTTTTTCTGCTTGGCTAAGTAATATGAGTATTTCAGATTGTGTTTTAAATTGAAGATGTGGCAATACCCAATTCGTATGCTCTAATCTACGCAAATTCACGCTCTCTTGGCATACAAAACACTCATTAAGATCGTAGAGATCTAATAATTTAAAAGTAGAAATATGATCTTTTTGCAAAATTTGCTCTGGCTGCTGGTTTGAAACCAAATTAAATACACCATCATTTATAAAGCAGATAGCGATCTCTTGCTCATCACAAAACGCACTCGCCGCAAGTAGGGCATCTAATCCTTCACGGCTCATTGCCGATCCAAAAGGGGGCCGTGTAAATAGAAAAGCGATTTTATATTTTTTCATTTTAAAATGTGAGCACTCTGTCGGCTTTTAATACAGCTTGGCTGAATTCGCCCAGTCCTGCAAGGGTAAATCCTTGAGCTAAATTAGTTGTTGAAATAGCTGTAGTTTGTTCATCCACCACGCCCCTACGTTGAGCAGCAGCAATACATAAATGCAGTTGCAAGCGGTGTAATTCGGCTAATTTTTTCCATTTTAGGACTAAATTAATTTCATCACTTGCTGGATTAACCAACGCATTAGCATTGCTCACCCCTTCTTGAAAAAAGAATACTTGGCGAATGATATGTTTTGCTTGCAATAACTCTTCCGCCACTTGATAGGCTAAAAACGCCCCTTGCGATCCATAAACGGGTGATTTTACCGCTAGAACATACTCCATTAATCGCTATCTCCATTTTCTGGCTGCTTGATTTGGCGAATATAGAGATAAACCGTATGGCGAGAAATCGCTAATTTTTCTGCCACTTGGTTAATTGCATCTTTAATATCAAAAATGCCTTTTTCAAACAGCGAAATCACAATTTGGCGATTTTTATTATTGTTGGAAGTATTGCGATCTACCATAACATCATCAATGGTTGTTTGAATCGTTTGAGCAACTAAATCTTCTATTGAGCTTGCAAAAGTCACATCTGCAGCTTCATCTTGTGGGGCAATAAAAGAAGCCAGAAATTGCGAAGTCGGCACGTCTAAATTGATATTAATGCACAATAGTCCGATAACGTGCTGCTTACCGTTACGAATAGCCACCGTGATCGATTTCATCAACACACCACCTTTCACCTTCGTGAAATACGGTTTAGAAACGCTATCGGTTGCCATATGATGCAATGATTTTAGTGCTCGATCGTTAATGGGCGAACCAATTTTACGATTGGTGTTATGTCCGTTTGCTATGTAAATAGCGGAATGTTCAAGAAATTCTAATGAATGCAACACTATCTCGCAATGCTCACCAATAAGCGCGGCAATGCCATCTACAATCGGAAAATAGGACGCCAGAATGGCATGATCTTCATCAGAAAAAGGGGTGAATTTTTTGGTCATAATACAAATTACAAGCGGTTAGTTTTATTACATTTTTTGCAAATCTTATAATAAATCTAACCGCTTTTGTAGGTTCAATGATTAGGCTTTTATGCCAAATTATTTTTTGGCTTCTGCTGCTTTGAAATCTAATAATTCAATTTCAAATTTTAAGGTTGAATTTGCTGGAATTTTGCCAGCTGTACGCTCGCCATAACCCAATTTAGGTGGAACAACAATTTCCATTTTGCCACCTTTTTTCAACATCGGAATAGCTTCAATCCACGCAGGAATTAATTGATTTAATTGAAATTCAATCGGCTCACCACGCTCATAAGAGCTATCAAAAACGGTGCCATCTGTTAAAGTGCCTTTATAGTGAACTTTAACGGTATCTTGTGGTTTTGGCGATTCGCCTTCGCCTGCTTTTTCAATTTTGTATAACAAGCCCGAAGATGTTTCTTTCACACCTGACTGTTTTTTATAATCAGTGCGGAATTTATCACCTGCGGCAACAGTTACTTTAGTTTTTTCTTCATTAATTTGAGCTTCTTTTGCTGATAAATAAACATCTAAAGATTTTAACTGCTTTTGTAAATCTTCATCCGTCAATTTACCTGTTTTCTTTAACGTATCTTGTACACCATCTAAAATTCTATCTTGATTATAGGTAAAAATTTCTTTTTGTGATTCAATTACACCATTGATATTTTTACCCATTAATACGCCAACCGCATAAGATGACTCATCAATAAACTTTGGATTAGCTTTTTCTTCAGCCATTGCATTTGTTGCCAAAACAGCACTTGCAATAACGGCAATTGCAGATAACTTAGTTTTTAACATAATTTTTCCTTATAAAAATAACTGTTAAGAAGACGCTAGATAGGGTAAAGTGTAATTTCATTTCACACAACCTTTTTTTCACTAAAATGGATAATAATCGTACATTATCGGCAAGAA
The DNA here is from genome assembly GCF_013377995.1 of Mannheimia pernigra. Classification (NCBI taxonomy): domain Bacteria; kingdom Pseudomonadati; phylum Pseudomonadota; class Gammaproteobacteria; order Pasteurellales; family Pasteurellaceae; genus Mannheimia; species Mannheimia pernigra. The sequence goes on along the minus strand of NZ_CP055305.1, from coordinate 601,248 downwards.
TTACCGAGTTGGAAACGAAAGTTGCCTTCCAAGAACAGATTATCGAGGAATTAAATCAAGCATTAATTGAGCAACAATTTTCGATAAATAAACTACAAACCCAAATTCGCCATATTGCTGAAAAATTAAAAGGGGTACAGATAAGCCCAGTTGCCTCAAGAGCTGAAGAAACGCCTCCGCCTCACTATTAATATGGTTAAAGTAGCATTTTTAATTAAATAAGAAGTATAGAGAAAACGAAATAATGAAAATTGGTATTATTGGTGCAATGGCACAAGAAGTTGAAATTTTACGCAATTTAATGGTCGATCCGAAAACGACTGAATTAACCAACTGTAAAATTTATGAAGGAAATATAAATAACACTTGTATCGCATTATTACAATCGGGCATTGGTAAAGTATCTGCAGCAATGGGAACAACCTTACTTATCCAACTTACTCAACCCGATATAATTATTAACACAGGATCTGCTGGTGGCTTGAATCCAACCTTAAATGTGGGTGATATTTTAATTTCAACCGAAGTACGCCATCACGATGTTGATGTAACCGCATTCGGCTATGAGATCGGACAATTACCACAAAATCCCGCAGCATTTAAACCAAATGAACAATTAGTCAAATTAGCCCAAAAAGAAGCCAAAAAAGCAGGCTTTAACGTCGTTTCAGGTTTAATTTGTAGTGGCGATGCCTTCATTAATGGCAACGAAAAAATCAACGAAATCCGCCAAAATTTTCCAAATGTGGTGGCAGTGGAAATGGAAGCCGCAGCAATTGCACAAGTTTGCCACGGCTTTAATGTGCCATTTGTCATTGTTAGAGCTGTTTCTGATGTGGCAGATAAAAAATCTCATCTTTCCTTTGAGGAATTCTTACCTTTAGCCGCAGAGAAATCATCTGCTATTGTGCTGGCAATGCTTAACGATATTAATTAACTATTTGCAAAACTTTATTAAAAAATAACCGCTTGTTATCGCTATTTGCGGCAAATTTTTGTAAAATCTCGCTCGTTTTTTGCCTACAAGACAAAAGTTGTAGGCATTTTCTTTTTTAATTGTTGAGAGTTATATGAGTGATTCCCCAAATATTGGTTTTATCAGCTTAGGCTGCCCTAAAAATTTAGTTGATTCCGAACGTATTTTAACCGAGCTACGTGCTGACGGTTACAACATTATTCCAAGCTATGAAGACGCGGATTTAGTGATTGTAAACACCTGTGGTTTTATTGATTCTGCAGTGCAAGAATCACTTGAAAGCATTGGCGAAGCATTAGAAGCAAATGGAAAAGTGATCGTAACTGGCTGTTTAGGGGCAAAAGAGAACCAAATTCGCGAAGTTCACCCCAAAGTGTTGGAAATTACAGGCCCACACAGCTATGAAGCGGTAATGACTCACGTCCATAAATATGTACCAAAACCTGAATTTAACCCATACACCAGCCTTGTGCCAAAACAGGGGGTGAAGCTCACGCCGAAACATTACGCCTACTTAAAAATTTCAGAAGGCTGCGATCATCGTTGTACTTTCTGCATTATTCCCTCAATGCGTGGTGATTTGGCAAGCCGCCCTATCGTGCAAGTGTTAGATGAAGCCAAACGCTTGGTTGATGCTGGTGTAAAAGAGCTGTTAATCGTCTCTCAAGACACTTCAGCTTACTCATTAGATCGTAAAAAAGAGGCTGCAACCAAAACCGTTTTCTGGAATGGTATGCCAATAAAAAGCAACTTAATGACACTGTGTGAGCACTTAGGCTCAATGGGGGTTTGGGTACGCTTGCATTATGTTTATCCATATCCCCACGTAGATGATTTAATTCCTCTGATGGCGACAGGAAAAATTTTGCCGTATTTGGATATTCCACTGCAACACGCTAGCCCGAAAATTTTAAAAGCGATGAAACGCCCAGGCTCAATTGAAAGAACGCTTGAACGTATCAAAAAATGGCGTGAAATCTGTCCAGAATTAACGCTACGCTCAACATTTATTGTCGGCTTTCCAGGTGAAACAGAGGAAGATTTCCAACTGTTACTTGATTTCTTAAAAGAAGCACAGCTTGACCGTGTCGGTTGCTTTAAATTCAGCCCTGTAGATGGTGCGGTTGCAACCGATATGCAAGATCAAGTGCCCGAAGAAGTAAAAGAAGAACGCTTTCACCGCTTTATGCAATTACAACAACAAATTTCAGCCAAACGTTTACAAACAAAGATCGGTAAAACGTTACAAGTCATTATTGATGAGATTGATGACGATGGTATTGTAGGACGCTCAATGGCGGATGCCCCAGAAATTGATGGCATGGTCTATGTGGATAACCTTGAAAATAAAGCGGTAAGCGTTGGTCAAATTATATCCGTCACTATTACCAATGCAGATGAATATGATCTATGGGGAACGCTTAACTAAAAAGAAATGATGAAGATTGTAATTGCTCCCGACTCATTTAAAGAGAGCCTGACCGCTTTAGAGGTGGCGAAGGCTATTCAAACGGGGTTTTCCCGCATTTTCCCGAATGCTGATTATGAGCTTGTACCGATGGCAGACGGTGGCGAAGGCTCGGTACAATCGCTGATTGATGCTACCAACGGCAATTTGCAAAAAATCAGCGTAAAATCACCGCTTGTAAACCAAGTTGAAGCCTTTTTCGGGCTATCAGGTGATAAAAAAACGGCTTTTATTGAAATGGCCGCGGCAAGTGGCTTACATCTTGTGCCAAATGAACAGCGAAATCCACTGATTACCACCAGCTACGGCACAGGCGAGCTGATTAAAGCAGCGCTCAATTGTGGCGTGGAAAAAATCCTTCTCGGCATTGGTGGCAGTGCGACAAACGATGGCGGAGTAGGCATGTTGCAAGCCTTAGGGGTAAAATTCCTCAATGCGAAAAAGCAAGAAATCGACTTTGGAGGCGAAGCATTAAGTCAAATCCAGCAGATTGATTTAAGCGGCTTAGACAAACGTTTATCTCAAGTCGCTTTTGAAGTCGCCTGTGATGTAGATAATCCGTTATGTGGCGAGCAAGGGGCTTCTGCCATTTTCGGACCGCAGAAAGGGGCAACGCCTGAAATGGTGGAAACCTTAGATAATGCTCTCCGCCATTTTGCTGAGCAAGCTCAAACACAACTTGGCGTTGAAATTGCGGATAAAGCAGGAGCAGGGGCAGCAGGTGGAATGGGTGGCGGTTTATTACTGCTACCAAATGTTACACTTCGCTCAGGCGTGAACATTATTATTGAAACCACTCATCTTGCCGAAAAAATAGCTGATGCGGATTTAGTGATTACAGGTGAAGGCAGAATGGATGCCCAATCCATCGCAGGTAAAACCCCGATTGGCGTTGCCAAAATCGCCAAGCAGTTTAATAAACCTGTAATTGCGATTGCAGGCTCACTGAGAGAGGATTATCCTGTGGTTTATCAACACGGCATTGATGCGGTTTTCCCGATTATTCGCCAACTCAATAGCCTTGAAGAAACCCTCAAGCTCGGTAAAGAAAATCTGATTTCAGCTAGCGCAAATGTAGCAAGAGTATGGAAAATGGCAACTGCTAAATAAGCCCATTTTCAAGGAATAAAAAATTGAGTTCTAGCAGATAGTTAGAACTCAATTTCTTTTATAGAGTCTCATTAACTCCAGTATTTATTGATTTCAGCACGAATTGCCTCGGCAGTTTGTTTACCCTTTTCACCCACTAAAGCACGACCTGCAATAAAGGCTTTGGCATTTTTGATCTCTTTGAATAAGTGAATATCTTCTGGCACGATACCGCCAGTAATAGAGACTTCAATGCCTAAGTCAGACAACTGTTTCATCAATTCAATATCTTCATCTGTCCAGCTTTTACCTGCAAGCTCTGCATCACGGGAACAGTGGTAGATAGCTTGAGTAACACCTAACTCCACCCACTCTTTGGCGTCTTTTTCGACTGTCCAGTTACCATAGATTTCAATTTGGATCTCTTTTTTCACTTTAAGTTCTGGGTAATAGGTATTGAAGCTATTTGGTGTTTTTTTATTAATTTTTTGTTTAAGAAATGTAATTTTTATGTTGATTTTTTGTTCCTCTGGTATTAGCATCTTGGTACTATCGCTAATTAAGGGAACAATTATGAAGAAAATACTTATTATTGATTCTATTTATGAAAAACATTTTAGTGATTTACAGATAGAGAAAGACATATTACATGGTTATGATTTAGATTTATTACATGTGAAAAGTTTAATGGATATACCAATAAGTTTACTTTCCCAAGCTGATGGCATTATTTTATGGGGTTGTGCATCTAGTATTGATTTGAATAGTAAAATTATTGATATGTTGGAAAAATGTAAGATTATTGTAAAAGCAGCAGTTGGGTTTGAAAATATTGATATTGATTATGCGAGATTCAAAAATATTCCTGTTTATAATATTCCAGATTATGGTACAGAAGAAGTTGCTGATCATGCAACGGCATTACTACTTTCATTAAATAGAAAAATTACTTTATTAAACTCTCATGTTAAAGAAAATATTTGGGAATGGATAAATGCTAAAGAAATTCCAAGGTTAAGAGGGAAAAGTCTAGGGATTATCGGTTTTGGTAGAATAGGTCAAGCTCTTGCATTAAGAGCGAAGCCATTTGGATTAAAAATAGGTTTTTATGATCCTATTGTAAATAGTGGTATAGATAAATCTCTAGGCGTATTTAGATACGAGAATATAGAGAATTTACTATCAGAGTCAGATTTTATATCTATTCACTGCTCTTTGAATCAAAGCTCATATCATTTGATAAATACGAATAATATAGAATGTATCAAAAAGGGGGCTGTTCTTATAAATACTGCTAGGGGTGCTATAGTTTCAACAAGTGCATTAAAATTGTTATTAGAAGAAGAAATTATTTCTTTCGCTGGTTTCGATGTACTAGAGAATGAACCAAATGTAGATCTAGATATTGTTAATCATAAATCTGTAGTAGTAACTCCACATTCTGCATTTTATTCTTCGGAGGCGTTTTTAGAAATGAGACAGAAATCATCAAAGTTATTACTTGATTTTTATAATGGTAAATGTCTTAGAGATAAAGTTAATTAAAAAATAGGTATGTATGAAAAATATTGATGTTAAATTTTTAGATGATACAAGATTTGCAGAAAAATTAACTCCTTATCTTAAGAAGCTGTCTGAAAAAAGTGAAGCTATTCGAGAAATGTACTATTTTAATGCTGAATATGAAAATATTCATGCTGATCTTAGTGTTGATTTATTAAATGAAAAGAAATCATCTCCTGTATTTGGTACAGTGAAAAAATATGATGGGCAAATATTAGTACTACTATCGTATACTTGTGCAGCTAACTGTAGATATTGTGAGAGGCAGGATCGAGTTGGTGTAGGATTAGATGTCGAAGGACGGCTAAGATTAGAGCAAATAGATGATATTGTAGAATATATCAAAGACGATCCATCAATTTATGAAGTTATTGCTAGTGGCGGAGATCCTTTAACTAACCCACATGGATTAAAATATTTATTTGAGAAATTAAAAGATATTGAGCATGTTAAGGTTCTTAGAATACATACTAGATTCCCTCTACAAAATCCAGATAAAGTTAGGTTAGATATATTAAAAGATATAGCTAATTGCAAACCAACAATGTATTTAAGCTTACATATTGATCATCCTGATGAGCTTCAACCAGAGGTTATAGAATTAATATCACAATTTAGACGTATGGGATATATATTATTATGCCAAACTGTCTTTCTTAAAGGCATAAATGATAGTGTTAGTATATTAAAAAAGCTATTTTTGACACTTTTCCAATTAGGAGTCAGACCATATTACATATATCATGGTCAGGAAGTTACTTCAACTACTAGATTTGTAATGTCTATTCAAGATGAAATCGATATTATGACTGTATTAAGAAATGAGTTATCTGGTTTAGCATTTCCTCAACATGTAATAGATATTCCAAATGCCTCAGGAAAAGTTGTTTTTCCTAGTAATCATTGGAAATATGATACAAATACTGTTGTAGATTTTTTAGGGAAAAAGATCAGTACTTTGAATTGGCAAGAGGAAAAATAGCATGAAATTAATGATTGTTTTGCAAGATCTTGTGATTTTCCGCTCAAATTGGGCAAATCTGGTTTCAGAAGATCAGCACATCTTGTTGATTACAAGTAATACAGGGTTATTATCTTTAGGTAGTAATAAACCTTATTTTAATAATATTATCGTTGCTGAACCTTACTTATTTGAAAATATTTCACAAAACTTATCGGATTTTTTATCTACCCATTCTTATTCTCTTGATAATATTCGTATTCTCTGTAATGACGAATATTTACTCCCTTTAGCTGCTAGAGTTAGAGATAATTTTAATATTATCGGTGATAAATTAATTGATATTTTAAAGTTTACCAATAAAATTACAATGAAGGAGAAAATTGCTGATCAGATTAAATTACCTAAATATATTCAACATACCTCACAAAAATACCATTCATTAGAAAGTTATCTCACTGAAATTATTAATTATCTTTCTTTGCCAATTATCGCAAAACCAACAAACTTAGCCGCTTGTGATGGTGTAGTTAAGATAACCTACAAAGAAGAACTTGAAAAATGGCTATTAGAAAATAAAGAGTCTGAAAACTATGAATTGGATGAATATGTTGATGGGACGCTTTATCATATTGATTCGATTATTCAAGATAATAAGGTTTTATCAGTCTTTATTGGTCAGTACTCTTCACCTGTTGCTGAATTTTTAATGGGTAAACCAAATGGTACAATTCTACTTTCTTATGAAGATAAAGATTACTTAAAACTTATTAAGTTTAATCAGTCAGTTTTAAATGCAATGGGAAATTTGCCAAATTGTGTTACTCATTTAGAAGTATTCATTAATGATAAAGGAGAGGCTATTTTCTTGGAAATCGCAGCAAGGGCTGCTGGAGGAATGATTCCACAAATGTATCAAAAAGCCTTTAATATTCATATTGAAGAGATTCATTTTAAACTTCAGATGGAAAAAGATATTTATATTCCAAACAGTTTGAATAGTTATGTTGCTTGGTTATGGTTCCCTAAAAAAGAAGGAAAGTACTTAAATAAATCAGCAGAATTGTTGATTAATAGTGACTATACAACATTTTGGGATGTTGATGAAGAAACACCTCAAACAGAAGTAAACTCTATTAGAGATAGAATAGGGGGTGTTATGATAGAAAATAAAGATTTATATCAATTAAAAAAAGATTTCTATTGGTTATGTCATCACTATGAACCTTATAAATAGTATAAATTTAATTAAGCTATGGTTGCCTAGTGCTATAAGTATTCTATTACTTAGTATTGAATTGCCTCTTGTTGCATTTCTAATGTTAGATAACCCTATAGATATTACTCATAATTATACGGTTGCAATTGCTTACCTAATGTTCGCAAATGCGATTATTTATCCTATAGCTCCTTTTATTGTAAAAAATGGTAATAATAGTCATTCACTAAAATGGAGTGTGGCAATTATTATTTCTGTTTTTCTTATCTTTAATGGTTATGTTTCTTTATTTATTGATAATCATTCTGTTAGAGAAGTTTCTCATTTTTTATCTATTTCACTCATATTTATTGGGTTGAAAAGATATTTACAGGCCTGTTTGATAATTAATAAATATACTCTCCCAGTTTCTCAATCTGCTTTTGTAAGAGTATTTATTACTTGCACAATGAGCATTCTACTCCTAAATCAAGAACTAAATACTCGATATGATATATTAGTAGTGTTTTCAATCTTATCTGGGGGATTCGTAGAAGTCATTCTTTTAGGTCATTATTTATACAAAAGGAATATAAAATTACTGGAAAACAAAATTCAAGTGATACAGCATAAAGAGAATATCTCTTCATATCTTGCACTTGTACTATTATTTGCCTCTTATTTAGCAAGCAACTTATTATTAATGATTTTTTTTAAAGATGATGAGTGGGTTACACAGTATTGGACTATGATATTTACTCTTTCATCACTTTCTATTTATCCTTTACTTGATGTTGATAGTATTTTTATCAAAATAAAACAAGATTACTCGAGTGATTTATATGGATTTTGTATAACTGTATCAATTGTTACATCAATATTTTCATTAATTATTTTATTTGCTTTATCAACTCTAATTAAGTCAGAGAGTCTTATTCAATATATCTATACGCCTTATGTTTTTGGCTCTTTTCTAATCACTCCATTTCTATGGAGTACTAGGAGTGTTATGAGGATTGAGTATATTTTATCTAACAAGAGTATCATTACGATATTTACTATCATCGGTGCATTTGTTTTATCCTTATCTTTAGGTAGATTACTGAATATTTCTTCTCCTGTTATTTTATTTAATATGATTATCTTGTCAGAAATTCTTATCTACTTTTTATATAAATGGACTAAAAAACATATTAAATCCATCGTTAGCTAATAAAAAATAAGCGATTGACGTTGGTAAATATCAATCGCTTATTATTTTTAATTAAGAATAAATCACTATACCCAATACTTATCAATTTCTGCACGAATCGCTTCAGCGGTTTGTTTACCTTTTTCACCCACTAATGCACGACCGGCAATAAAGGCTTTGGCATTTTTAATTTCTTTGAACAAGTGAATATCTTCTGGCACAATACCACCCGTGATAGAGACCTCAATGCCTAAATCAGACAGTTGCTTCATTAACTCGATATCTTCTGCTGTCCAGCCTTTACCTGCTAATTCTGCATCACGAGAGCGATGATAAATTGCTTGCGTAACCCCTAATTCCACCCACTCTTTGGCGTCTTTTTCAACTGTCCAGTTGCCGTAGATCTCAATTTGAATCTCTTTTTTCACTTTGAGTTCTGGGTGAGCTGCATTGAACTCATCAGCCACTTTTTTACAAGCAGCTTTGGTTGCTGGGTGAGCAGCGGCAGAAACAGTGAGCCAATCTGCACCTGCTTCAAACGCCATTTTAGCTAAAATTGCACCACCGTCGGTGGTTTTTAGATCGCACACAATGATGTGATTTGGGTGTAATGCACGTAAGGTAGAAATGGCTTTCATACCTTCTGCAAAGGCTAAAATTGTGCCACACTCTATGATTTCTACTAAATTTTCAGCTTGTTTTGCATCCGCAACAGCTTTTTCTAAACTGAGTGAATCTAATGCGATTTGTAGTAAGGGTTTTGACATATTAATATTCCTCTGTGGATTTTAAAATTTGTTAGTACTAGCCGTTCAATGCGTTATCAATCATTACATAAACATCATCAGCAGTTTTACAGGCTAAGACTTTTTCTAAATTTACCCCTGTTTCACTCTCTTCATCGTCTAAAACTTGGGTAATTTCCATCAAACCTTGCATATGGCGGTCTGAATCGCTCCCTGCCAGGGTAAATAACACAGAAACAGGCTCATCTTCGCCATCGAAATAGACAGGTTCTACCAAAGTGACTAACGCAAATGACGTTTTAACCACACCTTCTTCAGGACGTGCGTGTGGCATTGCCAGTCCTGGAGCAAGAATGATGTAAGGTCCCATTTCTTCAATTTTGCTGATAATGTTATCGTAGTAAAGAGGTTCAATAGCCCCAGATTTTTCAAGTAGATCTGTACCTAGTTTAATTGCTTCTTTCCAGTTTGCTGCTTTTTGATTAAGAAGAATTGAATTGTTTTCAATAAGAGATTGTTTTAAGTTCATTTTCTTTCCTTAAAGATAATTACTATACAAATCATAACAGATTAATAACTAGAATTAATTAAAACTTCTTCACCATATCCACCTGCTTGTGGGAACGGTAAATAAGTTGAATTGGTTGCACGCAATAAACGAATACCACGAATACCCGCCTCTTTTGCTGCAAGAATGTCATCATCACTATCGCCATAATGTAACTGTACATTATGTTTTAAAATGCCTGCCGTTTTATTAAATTTAGTTTTAAGTTGATCTACGCCGTGTCCACCCATAAAATTCACCGGCTGCATATCTTTAATGCCAAATGTTTTTGCTAACAATGGTGTTAATTGATCATCTTTACCGGCTGTACGCCCTGTAATAAAGAAAATTTTATCTCCTCGCTCTTGATGCATATTAATAAGTTCACGGGCAGCCTCTTTTGGAATAGAATATTTATCACAACCTGCATTGATTTCATCCCAGAAATCTTGATTTTTCAGATAGCTGTAATCATTTGGTGAATATTTTTCTTTACCATAATAGAAACAACCGCTACTTGCCAATACAGTATCATCAATATCAAAACTAACATTCATTGGCGGCTTTCCTTCAAGGCTTGCTTTGATTTGCTCGACTGAAACCCAATGAATTGGTGCTTGTTGTTTTTCAATGCTACGAGTGTCAAAACCTGGTTGAGTGTATGGTTCTTTTGGTGCTGCTTGAACAGTACATACTAAGGCAGTTGATAGTAAAGTGAATAGAAAAGTACGAGAGAATTTCATATATTATTCCTGTTAGTAAATTTCCCCTTACAAAGTAAGGGGAATTAGGATTATTTTGCCTGATGTTTGTTGATTAATTCAACTAATTCATCGCCGAATGAGTTCGGGTTTAGCATATTTTGCACGCCGAGTACCGCTTTACCCTCTGGCACATCGATTTCATTGGCTAAGTGTTTGCTTGAGACAATAATATCTACTTCACTTAATTTGCCTTTGTAATCAGTTACCGCACAAGAGTCCATAATATTTGGAATACCGCGTTTGTCTAAATAGCCTTTGATCTTCATTTTCATCATCATTGATGAGCCTTGACCTGAGCCACACACCGCAAGAATACGAATCGGATTTGCAGGATTTGCAGAATTTTCAGCATTTTCGACCGCTTGTTGTACTGCTTCCGCTTTTGACTTTGCTTTTACGTCATCTAAACCGTAGCCGTCAAGCTGTTCAAGGTTTAAACCTTTCGTAGCGGCTTCTGCTTCTTCTGCACGAAGTTGTTTAGATGCGAAGAACATATACACCATAGCTGCTGCCACAATCACGAAGAAGAAGCCTGGAATACTAATAATACCTTGTAGGATTGGAGGGAAAAATAATGCCCAGTCTGCCATACCCATCCAGCCGTTGAAGGTTGTGCCTTGGCTCGCTAACATTTGGATTACCCATGCAGAGCCTAACACTTCGATGATACCCATCACAAAACAGATTTTCATCACCGCTTTCCAACCACCGAATTGGTTTGCAAACACACCAATAGTTGCGTTAGAGAAGAACATTGGAATAAAGCCTGGAATGATTAATACTGGTGAACCAACGGCTAATAATCCGCCTACTGCCACGAACTGACCGATTGCCCCCCACATAAAGCCGAATACCATCGCATTTGGCGAGAATGCGTAAATTGCTGCACAGTCGATAGCTAATACTGAGTTTGGAATTAAGCGTTCTGCGATACCTTTGAAGGCTTCAGAAAGCTCTGCTACGAACATACGTACACCCGTTACAATAATTTGAATTGCCACCGCAAATTTCAAGCCCATTTCAAGAATATACATAAACCAGTTGGTTTTGCCTGCTAGCTCTTTTAAGTTATCTAAGCCGAAAGAGAGTAAGATAATGCCGAAGAAAACGGTCATTACTAAGGCTGTTGCTGAGATACTGTCGTGGAAAATGTTTAACCAGTTCGGTAATTTCATTTTATCCACAGTATCGTTTTTATCGCCAAGTTTTGGAGCAAGTTTTACTGCAATCCAAGAAGCAATTTGTTGTTGATGCCCGATAGAGAAGCCTGCACCACCTGTTACTGCTTGGGTTGGTTTATACATAATGTTGGAAGAAATACCCCAGTAAAGAGCCATTAACACAGAAGTGTAAATGATGGTTTCCCACATTGAGGCACCAATGATCATATAGAACACTGCAACCAAGCCTGCTTGTTGGAACATAATGTGCCCTGTAAGCATAATCGTGCGGATACCGGTTAAACGGCGGAACACCACCAGTAAGATATTTAAGAATAATGCACCAATTACCGCATAGCCTACCCAAGAGTAATTTTCACCCATTGTTTGAATGGTCGATTGCATACTGGTGTAAGGGTCAATAACCGCACCTGCAAGTTGATGGTATTTTGCTAAACCCTCAATAACGGGTTTGAAGTTGGTTACAAGAAAGCCTGAACCAGCTTGTACAATCATAAAACCAACAATGGTTTTTATCGTACCTTTAAGAACAGTAGAAGTATCTTTTTTAAGAAGAATGTAACCTAAGCAAGCTACAATACCTAACAAGAAAGGGGCTTTATTCAGCACTTGATCCTTTAAGAAAAGGAGAATATCAGTAATAAATTCCATAAGAGAACCTCTTATTTTTGGTGAATCAAAACAGAGAATAAATTTCACAGGGAAATTGTTAGGCTGAATAATAGCAACAAAATTAGATTAAAAAAGATTGTATTTGATTATTTGTGAGAGAGATCACAAAATTTTTTCATTTTGCCCTGTAGAGTTTATGATTAACTCACTGCCCAACGCAATTTTAGACACAGCGGCTTTACTACAAGCGGTCAAATCTTTGCCATCTTTTACCGATTGCGTGATAACCCTGCCAGTCTTGCTTGTTTCTGAAAGCTAAGAAATGATTAAACAAGATGAACAAAATTTACACACTATTTTTGAGCAGTACCTAAAAAATTAGACACAGATCACATTTTCAAAAAAATTGTTTGACGATTTTTTTTGATTATGTATGATTGTTTTTGATTATTTTATTTCAATCCTGAGAGCTAGGAGTTCGCAATGAGCAAAATTTCAGAAATTACCCATGAAAGCTGGATTTTATCAACCTTCCCAGAGTGGGGGACTTGGTTAAACGAAGAAATTGAAGAGGAAGTTGTGCCAGAAGGCAACTTTGCAATGTGGTGGTTAGGCTGCGTTGGTGTATGGATAAAAACGCCAGCAGGTGCCAATATCTGTATGGACTTATGGTGTGGTCGTGGTAAATCAACTAAAAAAGTGAAAGATATGGTACGTGGTCACCAAATGGCGAATATGGCAGGCGTGCGTAAATTGCAACCGAACCTGCGAGCCCAACCGATGGTACTTGACCCTTTTGCGATCAACGAAGTGGACTTTATTTTAGCTTCTCACTACCATTCAGACCATATTGATGTAAACGTAGCTGCAGCAATAGTGAATAATCCAAAACTGAATCACGTGAAATTTGTCGGTCCGTGGCACTGTGCCGAATTGTGGAAAAAATGGGGCGTACCAGAAGATCGCATCATTGTGGTTAAACCAGGCGATGTCGTCAAATTAAAAGACGTCGAAATTCACGCATTAGATTCTTTCGACCGCACCTGCTTAGTCACTTTGCCCGTTCAAGGAGCAGAAGAGCGTGATGGTGAATTGTCAGGCTTATGCCCATCTGATGAAGAAATGGGACGTAAAGCTGTCAACTATGTATTTAAAACGCCTGGCGGTAATATTTACCACGGTGCAGATTCGCATTATTCCATCCAATTTGCTAAACATGGTAAACAATTTGATATTGACGTTGCATTAAACAACTATGGCGAAAATCCAGTAGGTATTGCTGATAAAATGACTTCAATTGATTTATTACGTATGGCAGAATGTTTACGTTGTAAAGTAATCATACCAGTGCATCACGATATTTGGACAAACTTTATGGCAAGCACGCAAGAAATCATTGATCTATGGCGTATGCGTAAAGATCGTTTACAATACAAGTTCCACCCATTTATTTGGGAAGTGGGTGGCAAATATGTTTACCCTCGTGATAAAGATTTAATTGAATACCACCACCCACGTGGCTTTGATGACTGTTTTGAGCAAGAACCTAACATTCAATTTAAATCAATGCTGTAATGGCTAACTAGGGGCGAATTGCAATTCGCCCCTAGCTTTTACTGTTCATTACAACATTACAATAAACAAGGATGGAATAATGAACGAAAGCTACAGACACAAAGAGTTATTAGCACTACTGGCTGAGCGAAAAATTCTCTCAACCGCAGACATTATGCAGCGGCTAAATATTTCCCCAGCCACCGCAAGGAGAGACATTAATAAATTAGATGGACAAGGTAAATTAAAAAAAGTCAGAAATGGTGCTGAAGCTATTTTCTCTCCCTCACATAAAACCCCTAAAAAAACCAACAATGCTGAACAAAAAAGACGCATCGCTGAAATAGCTGGGGGGTTATGCAAAGAAGGAGAAAGTTTAATTCTAACCTGCGGTTCTACAATGGAAATGCTTGGCAATGTGCTATGTGGGAAAAAATTGCAAATTATTACCAATTATCTACCGCTTGCAAATCAACTGATTGAAGGCTCTCACGATGATGTAGTCATTATAGGCGGACAATACAATAAAAATAAAAAAGTGATGCTCTCACTCAATACACAAAATGAACTCAGTTATGCTGCAACAACTATGTTTACCAGTGGCAAAGGCTTAACCACTGAAGGTTTATTTAAAACTGATATGATTATTGCCAATGCCGAACAACAAATGGCAAAACACGCTGAACGTTATGTTGTCTTATTGGATAGCACTAAACTGGGTAAAAAAGTCGGTATGCTATTTAAAGAATTCAATAAAATTGATTTATTGATTACAGGAAAAGAAGCTGATCCAACCATTATTCAGGAGTTGAAAGCAAAAGGATTAGAGATTATTTTGGCGTAATGGCGTTACATCAAATCTCCCCCACCCCTCTTTTCTAAAGAGGGGTGACCCATCGGAGTAAATTTAAAGTTCATCTGGGCTTTTTTAAGCTAAATAATAAAAGATGAATAGAAATTTTATGGAGATCAGTTCCCCTCTTTAGCAAAGAGGGGTTAGGAGAGATTTGGCAGAAGTAATTTACGCTCATACTCAATTTTAATATCATATCAAATAAACAAAATATTATTTCAAGGAAAACTTATGAGAAAACACAAACTCGGTATTTACGAAAAAGCCTTGCCAAAAAATATTTCGTGGCAAGATAGACTTTCCATCGCCAAAGTCTGCGGTTTTGACTTTGTGGAAATGTCGATTGACGAAACGGACGAGCGCCTTTCCCGCCTTGATTGGAGCAAAAAAGAGCGTGCTAAATTAGTGAAAACAATCATTAATACGGGTGTAACCATTCCATCAATGTGCTTATCAGGACATCGCCGTTTCCCATTCGGTTCTCGTGATGAAGCAACACGTCAAAAAGCCTATGAGATTATGGAAAAGGCTATCCAATTAGCGGTTGATCTCGGCATTCGCACCATTCAGCTTGCTGGCTATGATGTTTATTACGAAGAGCAAGACGAAGGCACAATCCAACGTTTCCAAGAAGGCTTAGAATGGGCTGTAGAGCTTGCGGCAAGCAACCAAGTTACTATTGCAGTTGAAATTATGGATACCAAGTTTATGAGTTCTATCTCACGCTGGAAAAAATGGGACGATATTATTAAATCCCCTTGGTTTACCGTGTATCCCGATTTAGGCAATCTCTCTGCGTGGAATGATAACGTAGCGGAAGAACTTAAATTAGGCATAGATAAAATTTCAGCAATCCACTTGAAAGATACCTACAAAGTCACTAAAACTTGCAAAGGACAATTCCGTGATGTGCCGTTCGGTGATGGCTGTGTAGATTTTGCCGCTTGCTTTAGAACACTGGCTGAATTAAATTATCGTGGTGCATTTTTAATCGAAATGTGGACAGAAAAAGCAGAAGAGCCAATTGCGGAAATTATTAATGCCCGCCGTTGGATTGAACAAAAAATGACAGAAGGGGGCTTCACGCTATGACTCAATTAACTGAATTAACACCGGCATTACAAGCATTAAGAGAACGTGTTTTAAAAGCAAATTTAGCATTACCAAAACACGGTTTAGTTACTTTCACTTGGGGCAATGTAAGTGAAATCGACCGTGAAACAGGCTTAGTTGCGATTAAACCATCTGGTGTGGAATATGATGCAATGACGGTTGAAGATATTGTGCTTGTCGATTTACAAGGCAACCGTGTATATGGGGATAAAAAACCCTCTTCTGACACCGAAACTCACTTAGCACTTTATCGTGAATTTACAGATATTGGTGGCGTAGTACATACGCATTCACGCAACGCTGTGGGTTGGGCTCAAGCGGGTAAAGATCTGTTAGCACTTGGTACAACACAAGGCGATTATTTCTATGGTGCGATTCCTTGCACTCGTAAAATGACGCCTGAAGAAATTGCGGGTGGATATGAGCTAGAAACTGGTCGAGTGATTGTGGAAACTTTCCGCACACGAGGCATTGAGCCAACCGCTATTCCAGGCGTATTAGTGCATTCACATGGTCCATTCACTTGGGGTAAAAACGGACACGATGCGGTGCATAATTCTGTCGTATTAGAAGAAATTGCTTATATGAATTTTATCAGCCATCAAATTCGCCCTGATATTCAGCCAATGCAACAAGAGCTTCTCGATAAGCACTACCTCCGCAAACACGGTAAAAATGCCTACTACGGACAATAATTCAAACGGAAAAATCAGCACAGCAATGTGCTGATTTTTTATAACTAATTTCTATAAAAAAGTATTTCTAATTCTTTCCCTTTTTATTTTACCTCTCGCACAATAGCCATCATTATCCCCAGAATGTTTATGCGATATGAACTGGACTTATATTTATAACAGTATCCCCAAATTTTTAGATGCCGCTTGGCTGACCTTGCAGCTCTCATTCTGGGAGATTTCTCTTTCTCTCCTTTTCGGGCTGATTATTGCTGTTATCACCACTTACAAAATGCGACCGCTTGATAGCATTGCAAAAGGTTATATAGAGCTTTCCCGTAACACACCTCTGCTAATTCAGCTCTTTTTTCTTTACTATGGCTTACCGAAAATCGGGATTAAGTGGGACGGTTTCACTTGCGGTGTGATTGCTTTAGTTTTTCTAGGTTCTAGCTATATGGCAGAAAGCCTACGAGCAGGTTCACAAGCCATTCCGAAAGGGCAAACAGAGACTGCAAAATCTATCGGCTTAAAGCCTTACCAAATCTTCCGATATGTTATTTTCCCTCAAGCGTGGGCGGTTTCAATCCCTGCCGTTGGAGCAAATATACTCTTTTTAATTAAAGAAACCTCTGTCATTAGTGCTATTGCCGTAGCAGAGCTATTATTCGTCACTAAAGATATTATCGGAATGGATTACAAAACTAACGAAGCGTTATTTATGCTATTCATTGCCTATTTAATTATTTTGCTACCAATATCGCTTTTAGTTCGTCATTTTGAAAACAGAGTAAGGAAGGCAAAATATGGGATTTGATTGGTTATGGGAAGGGCAAAATGCCGCCCGATTGGCTCAAGGATTATGGCTAACAGCGAAAATCTCTTTTATATCCGTTGCACTATCATTGGTTTTCGGCACATTATTTGTGCTTGATTATGCGTTCAAATAGCCTAATTGTGCGTGGATTTGCTCGTTTTTACCTTGAAACAATACGCATTGTGCCAATCTTAGTTTGGCTCTTTATGCTCTATTTCGGCATATCTACTTGGTTAGATATTCACATTAGCGGTGTTTGGGTGTGTATCTGGGTGTTTACCTTATGTGGAACGGCTGAAATGGGCGATTTAGTACGAGGGGCTTTAGCTTCAATCGAAAAACACCAAATCGAATCAGCCAAAGCAATCGGCTTAACCCGTATGCAGATTTTCCGCTATATTGAACTACTGCAAGGCACTCGCCGACTACTGCCAAGTGCGATTAAGCTATTTACTAGAATGATTAAAACCAGCTCACTCGCTGCACTCATTGGCGTGATTGAAGTGGTAAAAGTGGGGCAACAAATTATTGAAAACTCACTACTAACCAGCCCAAATGCGTCATTCTTCGTTTATGGACTTATTTTTGTTCTGTATTTCTTAATTTGCTAGCCACTTTCATTATTGGCGAATAAATTAGAACATAGGTGGGAGAGTTAATTACTGTGCAATATTTAGTTTAACATCAAGCCCTTTAAGAGCATCTTGCACGTTTCCAAACAAGCCGTTATCGCAAATAATTTGATCAAATACGGTTAAAGGACAAACAAAAAACGTAGCCACTTTGCCGTATTTTGATGAATCAGTTACTAAAATATTTTCTTTTGATGATTGTAATATCGCCTTTTTTACAGGAATTTTATTTTCATTTGGCGTTGTTAAACCTTTCAAGCTCCAAGATGAAGTTGAAATAAAGGCAATATCAATAGAAAGATTTTTAAGAAACTCCGCAGCAAGAGAGCCTGTGGTTGAGAAATTTTCTTTGCAAACACTCCCACCTATATGAATTAAATCACATTTTCCTGCATTACTAAGATAATGAGCGATTACAAAGTCATTTGTAATAACCAGTAGATCTTTTCTCTCGGCAATTTGATGAGCAATTTCTAAGGTTGTTGTACCCGCATCAAGATACACTGTTGTGTGGTTTGAAATCAGCTTTGCGGCTAAAGTACCGATAGCAGATTTCTCATCGTGAAACAAAGTTGATTTATCAATATGTGGCAATTCAGCCGCTAATCGCTCAACAGATTGAGCTCCTCCTGAAACTAATGAAATTCTGCCTTCATCTTCAAGTTTTTGAATATCACGGCGGATAGTCATATGCGACACATTTAACTTATCCGCCAAAAATTGAATGCTAGCCACCCCATTATTATTAATAAATTGCAATATCTTTTGTTGTCGTTCGATAGGAATCATTTTTTCGCCTAATTTTAGTTGTTGTAACAAATTATATCAGATTTAGCCCCCAAACTTAAAATAACAAAATTTAACATTTATTGTTAATATTTGTGATCTTTATCACAGATTTTATCTTTCCTATTGGTTAATATACGCCCATCAAGTTCATTAATTTATTTGAGGGAATAAACAATGAGTCAAAAATATAGCGTAGCCGTCATCGGCTTAGGTGCAATGGGTATGGGAGCAGCAAAATCTTGTATCGCTGCCGGATTAGACACATACGGTGTGGATCTTAACCCGAATTATCTGGAAACCTTAAAAGCAGCAGGTGCTAAGAAAGTCGGCACAAGTGCGGTCGATTTTGCCGCTGAATTAGATGCGGTGTTGTTGTTGGTGGTTAATGCCAACCAAGTGAATGCGGTGTTATTCGGTGAAAACGGCTTAGCCCAACATTTGAAACAAGGCACGGTGGTGATGGTGTCTTCCACCATTTCTGCACAAGGTGCAAAAGATATTTCACAGAAATTAACAGATTTAGGCTTGGTGATGTTAGATGCTCCGGTTTCCGGTGGGGCAGCAAAAGCGGCACAAGGTGAAATGACCGTAATGGCATCAGGCTCAAGTGAAGCGTTTGAGAAACTAAAACCTGTTTTAGATGCTGTTGCAGGAAAAGTTTATAACATCGGCGAAGAGATCGGCTTAGGTGCAACGGTGAAAATTGTCCACCAATTATTAGCTGGTGTGCATATTGCCGCAGGTGCAGAAGCGATGGCATTAGCCGCTCGTGCCGGCATTCCGTTAGATCTGATGTACGATGTGGTAACTAATGCAGCAGGTAACTCTTGGATGTTTGAAAACCGTATGAAACACGTTGTTGATGGCGACTACACCCCGCTTTCAATGGTAGATATTTTCGTCAAAGATTTAGGCTTAGTGAATGACACAGCGAAATCATTACGCTTCCCACTTCATTTAGCAAGCACAGCGTACTCAATGTTTACTGAAGCAAGCAATGCAGGTTACGGCAAAGAAGATGATAGTGCGGTCATCAAAATTTTCAGCGGTATTGAGCTACCAAAAAAGGGAGACAACTAATGTTAGGCATTATTGCAGATGATTTTACTGGTGCGAGCGATATTGCCAGCTTCTTAACCGAAAACGGGCTAAAAACGGTGCAAATGAATGGTGTGCCGAAAGCTACACTCAACAGTCAAGTTGATGCGATTGTGATTAGCCTGAAATCTCGCTCTAACCCTGTGGAAGAAGCAATCCAACAATCATTACAAGCCTTAGATTGGCTGAAACAAAACGGTTGCTCGCAATTCTACTTTAAATATTGCTCTACCTTCGACAGCACGGAGAAAGGCAATATCGGGCCGGTAACCGATGCGTTAATGGCGGCATTAGACACCGATTTTACGGTGGTCACACCGGCTCTGCCTGTTAATGGCAGAACCATTTTCAACGGCTATTTGTTTGTGGGCGATGTGCTACTAAATGAATCCGGTATGCGTAACCACCCGATTACCCCGATGAAAGATGCCAACTTGGTGCGTTTAATGGACGCACAATCCCAAGGCAAAACTGGCTTGGTCGCCTATGCGGAGGTGATTCAAGGGGCAGAGCGTGTGAAAGCTCGTTTTGCTGAACTGAAACAGCAAGGCTACAAATATGCGGTGGTAGATGCTGCCGATAATTCACAACTTGCCGTGCTTGCCGAAGCCGTTGCCGATTTCAAATTAATCACAGGCGGTTCAGGCTTAGGGGCTTATATGGCGGCTTACCGTTCAGGTGGTAAAAAAGGCACGAATGCGTTTGTGCCAAGCAAAGGTAAAACCGTTGTGCTTTCAGGTTCTTGCTCAGTAATGACGAATAGCCAAGTAAATGCTTATAAGCAACAAGCTCCAAGCTATTTCTTAGAGGCAGAAAAAGCGATTAACAATCCGAACTATGTAGAAGAAATCTACCAATGGGTGCTTGAGAATTTAGATAGCGAACTAGCTCCTCTGGTTTATGCCACCGTTCCCCCTGAAAAATTGAAAGAGATTCAAACCCAATTCGGCGGCGATAAAGCCAGCCACGCCATTGAAAATACCTTTGCCAAACTAGCAGAAAAGCTGCAAGCAGCAGGTGTAACTAACTTTATTACCGCTGGTGGCGAAACCTCAAGCATTGTGGTTCAACAGCTTGGATTTAGCGGTTTCCACATCGGTAAACAAATTGCACCGGGCGTACCCTGGTTACAAGCGGTCGAAAAACCGATTTTTCTTGCATTGAAATCCGGTAACTTCGGTAAAGAAGATTTCTTCAGTTTTGCTCAGGAGATGTTTGTATGACAGAACAAGAACAAAAGATTGAAATGGTCAATCTTGCCCGCTCGCTGTTTGAGCGAGGATATACCGTAGGCGGAGCGGGCAACCTTTCCGTTCGTTTAGATGAAAATCGTATTTTAGTTACGCCAACAGGCTCATCACTTGGGCGACTACAGGCGGATCGCCTTTCAGTCCTTGATATGGAAGGAAATGTTCTTGAAGGCGATAAACCTTCTAAAGAATCGATTTTCCATTTGGCGATGTATCAGAAAAATCTGGCTTGCCAAGCGATTGTGCATCTACACTCCACTTATTTAACCGCACTTTCTTGCTTGGAAAATTTGGATACCGACAACGCTATGCGTGCTTTCACCCCTTACTATGTGATGCGGGTGGGAAAATTGCCGGTCATTCCTTACTACCGCCCGGGAGACATCAACATTGCCCGAGAGCTGGGGGAACGAGCCTTAGACGGTAAGGCCTTTTTACTGGCAAATCACGGGGTGGTAGTCACAGGTTCAGACTTGCGTGATGCGGTGGATAATACCGAAGAGTTGGAAGAAACCGCCAAGCTCTATTTTATTCTACAAGGTCAAAAAGTCCGTTATCTCACCGATGACGAAGTCAATGATCTGAAAAACAGAGGAAAATAAAATGCCTAAATTTGCAGCAAACCTTACGATGATGTTTAACGAAGTGCCGTTTTTAGATCGTTTTGAAGCGGCAGCAAAAGCAGGTTTCAAATATGTTGAATACCTTTGGCCTTACGATTATCCGGCAGCAGAACTGAAAGCCAAACTTGAGCAATATGGCTTAAAACAGGTGTTATTCAATACCGCAGCCGGCGATGTTGCTCAAGGGGAATGGGGCGTTTCCGCCATTCCGGGGCGTGAAGCCGATAGCCATCGTGACATTGATTTGGCGTTGGAATACGCCCTCGCATTAGGTTGTAAAAATGTGCACGTGATGGCAGCGGTCGTGCCAAAAGGCGAAGATCGTGAAGCCTATAAACAAACCTTTATCGAAAACGTGCAATATGCCGCCGATAAATTCAAACCGCACGGCATTAACGTTTTGCTTGAAGCCCTAAGCCCGGAAGTGAAACCGAATTATCTGCTTAAAAGCCAGTTTGATACGCTGGAAATTGTAGAAGCGGTAAACCGAGACAATGTGTTTGTACAGCTTGACTACTTCCACGCACAGAATGTGGACGGCAACTTATCTCGCCTAACCGACAAACTCAAGGGTAAATTTGCCCACATTCAAATTGCCTCTGTGCCGGATCGCCACGAACCGGACGAAGGGGAAATCAACTACGAATATATTTTCAATAAACTCGATGAAATCGGTTACGAAGGCTATGTGGGTTGTGAGTACAAGCCGAGAGCGGAAACAACTGCTGGATTGGGTTGGTTTGAGCAATATAAATAGAGGGATAGACAAAATGAATATCGTCATTACAGGTGGAGCAGGCTTTTTAGGACAACGCCTTGCAAAAACCTTATTAACTCAGCATTCAGACAAAATTGAAGAATTAGTATTAGTTGATGTTATTAAACCCACAGCTCCAAATAATGACTCCCGTGTACGTTGTTTAGAAATGGATCTAAGAAATCCTGAAGGTTTAGATGCAATTATTACCGAAAAAACAACCGCTATCTTCCATTTAGCGGCGATTGTAAGTAGCCACGCAGAGCAAGATCCTGATTTAGGTTATGAAATCAATTTCTTGACCACTCGTAATCTATTGGAAATCTGCCGAAGAAATAATCCGAATATTCGCTTTATTTTCTCCAGCTCGTTAGCGGTATTTGGAGGCGAGCTCCCAGATGTGATTACTGATGGGACAGCAGTGACACCACAATCGACTTATGGCTCACAAAAAGCAATGTGTGAATTGCTCATCAATGACTATTCTCGCAAAGGTTTTGTTGATGGCATTGTACTTCGTTTACCAACCATTTGTATACGTCCGGGTAAACCAAATAAAGCGGCTTCCTCTTTTGTTAGCAGCATTATTCGTGAACCACTAAACGGTGAGGAAGCGGTTTGTCCGGTTTCTGAAGAATTACGCTTGTGGATCTCCAGCCCGAATACGGTGATTAACAACTTTATTCACGCTTTAACTTTGCCTTCATTGCCACAACGCAGTTGGCATGTCATCAACTTACCTGGCTTTACGGTCAGTGTAAAACAAATGTTATCTGACTTAGCTTCAATAAAAGGAGAACAAATCTTACAAAAAATCCGTTTTGAATTTGATGAAAATATTAACAACATTGTCGCAAGTTGGCCGGTTGAAATTGATAACTCAACGTCACTGAACTTAGGTTTTACGGCAGATGTTGATTTTAAGGAAGTGATTCAACGATTTATTAAACATGATATGTAACTTAGGAGCAACAGTATGTTTGGCTTACCCATTCCAATCATAGGGCTATTGATTGCCGTATTTGTCTTAGTCTATTTAGTATTAAAAACACGTGTTCATGCATTTATTGCAATGTTAATTGCCTCCGCTATTGCTGGTCTCGTTGGTGGTATGTCCGTCAATGATACATTAGGTGCAATCAGCAAAGGTTTTGGTGGCACATTAGGTGGTATCGGTATCGTGATCGGTTTAGGGGTCATGATGGGAAGTGTACTGGAAGTTTCCGGTGCAGCAGAAAAAATGGCTTACAGCTTTATCAAAATGCTAGGCAAGAAAAAAGAAGAGTGGGCATTAGCTATCACAGGTTATGTGGTGAGTATTCCAATTTTCGTAGATTCTGCTTTCGTTATTCTTTATCCCGTAGCTAAAGCCTTAGCGAAAAACGGAAAACGCTCACTTTTAACCTTAGGGGTTGCACTTGCAGGTGGTTTGGTCGTTACACACCACACTGTGCCACCAACACCGGGTCCACTAGGCGTGGCAGGATTATTTAATGTCGATCTTGGCTTAATGTTGTTAGTGGGTATGGCACTTGCGGTGTTACCTGTGATCGGTATTGTGCTTTATGCGAAATGGTTGGATAAAAAATACCCTGAGTTTAACCAAGAAGTCTTCACCCAAGAAGAATTAAAACAAAAATATGATGACTACATTGAAAGCCGTGAGAAGAAAAACTTACCAAGTTTGTTCCTTTCCATGTTGCCAATCGTGTTGCCTATTGCACTGATCTTCATTAAAGCTATGTTTGATTTAGCTGTAAAAGGCAATGCTGAATTATCACAGTCAGTGGTTTATCAATTCTTCGCTTTCGTCGGCCACCCAATGATCGCACTGGCATTGAGCGTATTGGTTGCCGTTTATACTCTTCTTCCGAATACGGGCAGAAATGAGACCGCACTTCATCTTGAAGAAGGTGTGAAAACTGCAGGAATTATTTTATTAGTAACAGGTGCAGGTGGTGCATTAGGTGCAGTATTGCGTGATAGCGGTGCAGGCAAACAATTGGCAGAACAAATTGCCCAATTACCGATTTCACCGATCCTCATTCCGTTTATTGTTTCAACCCTTGTTCGCTTTATTCAAGGTTCAGGCACAGTAGCAATGGTGACAGCAGCCTCTATTTCAGCCCCGATCTTAGCTCAAATTCCAGGGGTGAATATGTTACTTGCTGCACAGGCAGCTACTATGGGATCGCTCTTCTTCGGTTACTTTAACGACAGCTTATTCTGGGTAGTAAACCGTATGATGGGCATCAACGATGTGAAGAAACAGATGATCGTTTGGTCTGTACCAACCACTATTGCGTGGGGTATCGGCGGCATTAGCGTAATTTTAGCCAACCTTGTTTGGGGTAACGATGGTTCATTATTTGACCTCGCCTTCCCTGTTGGTGTGATGGCAATTATTGCAATCTATATCAAATCACAAAACAAAACATTAAATAAGTAATGCAATCATAAATAGACTATGGGATCTTCTCATAGTCTATTTTTTTATATACAAGGAAATACTATGAAAAAACCTCTCTCCCTTCTTGCAGGACTAGCGTTTTCCACTTTCCTATACGCTGCCGATGAAATTAAACCTAACGAGGCAGTCAATATTACTCTGCTGGCAGAAATCACCGCTCAAGGGCAAAAAATTAACGGATTGGCGTTGGAATACCCTGAAAATGTGCTGTCGGGTAGCGATCTTCGCCAACTTTACCAAATCCAAACCAGTTTAGACAATGCGGAAAAGGAAAGCCGTTCAGTATTGAAAGCCTATGTGAATGCCGAGCCAAAAACGACCGCACTTCCGCAAGCCGGTAAATTTGTGATTGTTGAATTAGATACGGCAGATAAAAATGCGGCAACTTATAGCGTAAAAGATGCCAATAAAGCACCGATGAAGTTTAAATCCAAAGATGAAAACGGCAACATTGTAGAAACAGAGAAAGTACAAGCGGTCAAAATTCCTGAATTTTTTGCAAATCGCTTAGCCTATTCGGTAGAACAAAAAGGCTTACTCAAATTAACTAATGGCACAACCTTAGGCAAAGCAGAGTGGACACAAACTGCCGAGCCTGAAAAAATCAAAACCACTTACCTTGACGATTTCAAAACAAAACAAGTGAACTTAGATAAGCCTGAAAATAAGCTGAACTATCGGCTCTATTCGCCTTTGCAAAAAAATGGCGAAAAATACCCGCTTGTGATTTTCCTACACGGTTCAGGGCAAGTGGGTTCCGATAATCTTGCTCACTTAATTTCCAGTAAAGGGGCGATTGCAACCTCACCTTATGAGCCAAGTTTTGTGCTGGCACCGCAATATGACCAAGTCTTTGACCCATTTGATAATGCTGCCAAAGGGCAAAAAGGCGGTATTCATTGGCAGACAGACAGACAACCGTATCAACCTTGTATTCAAAATGATTGATGAAACCATCAAAGCCAACCCACAAATTGATATCAACCGCATCTATGTGAATGGCTTATCTCGAGGAGCAGAAGGCGGATTAAATCTGTTGCTGGCTCGCCCGAATTTCTTTGCAGGAGCATTATTAATGAGCGGTCGTGAAGCCTACACCAACGAATGGGTGGACGGCAACGCAACCAAAGAGAACTTAGCGGCAATTAAAGATTTACCGATTTGGTTCTTCCACAGCAAAGAAGACAAAGTCTCGCCTGTAAAAGGCTCTCGCATCAACTACCAAATTCTACACGAGCAGCTTAATGCCCCAAATGTGAAATACACCGAATTTAGCTTTGAACAAGCCGGCGACAACGGTATTGTCAATAACAACCCTCACAACACTTGGGACGCTGTGTATAACAGCCCTGAAGTGATTGAGTGGTTACTTCAACAAAAACGCCCATAGAGGACTTTATTATGACGTATCAATATCTTTCTTATCCATTAGATGTGAATGACCCTGGTTTTCCCAGCGAGCCGACATTGAGCTTAGAAACTTGTACGAGTACTGATAAAGGTGATGTGTATAACAGTTCCAAAATTCATCTGTTTAACCATTTTGGATCGCACTTTGATGCCCCTCGCCATTTTAATCCGAATGGCGTAACAATTACGGAGCTGCCGCTTTCTCAATTTATCTATGAAAAACCCTTGTTGCTAGATATTCCGAAACAATCAGGGCAGATGATAGAACCTGAGGATCTACAACCACATTTAGCCGCTATTCAACAAGCTGATTTGTTATTGATCCGTACAGGTTTTGAACAGCTACGCAAGGAAAATCCGAGCGAATATGCCCATAATGGTGGAGCAGTTAGCATTCAATGTGCCGAATTTTTGATTAAAAATGCAGCAAATTTGAAAGCGATTGGATTTGATTTTATTTCGCTGGCTTCCCCAGCTCACCCTGATCACGGTGTAAAAGCCCATCAAGTTATGCTTGGAATGTATAGCTCGAATTTTATCTGCATTATTGAGGATTTAATGTTATCGGAAGTAAAAGCTGAGCAACTCAAAAAAGTGTTTGCTTTACCTTTACGAGTAAAAGGCGTTGATAGCTCGCAAGTTACAGTCTTGGCAGAAATCCAATAGGAAAAAAGATGAAAACAAGTAAATTTAGCTTAGTGTTAGCCATTATTTTCTTAGCATTGAGTTTTATCAGTAGTTATATTGGCTCATTGATTGAGCGGGATTTCGGCAGAATTGATGTTTCAACCGTGAGCTTTATGACGGAGCAGAATCAACCGATGATAGCCAAACTCTATCGTCCGATCTCTGCAACTGAAAACTCGCCTAAACCTGCCCTCTTGGCATTGCACGGTTATCAAAGCGATAAAGAAGCCACCAATACTTTTGGTGCATTAGAACTGGCAAAGCGAGGTTTTGTAGTATTAGCCATTGACCACTTTGGTCACGGCTACTCAACAAAATTACCAGCCTCGAATAAAACGATCAGCGGTGCAAATAATGGCTATCAATATTTAAAAACGCTTCCTTTCGTTGATAAGGAAAAACTGGGGATCTTTGGGCATTCCACAGGGGCATTAAATGCGATCCGAGTAGCAAAACTAAACCCTGATCACAAAGCAGTAAATGGTTTAAGTAGCAATGGTGGCGATAAAGAGTTAAACAACTACTTATTAACACAGGGGTTATATGAAGAAATTGGAATTTATCGGGAAAAAACGTTCCCGGTAAAAGATCTTGTAAATAATGAAGCAAGATTGACCGCTTTCTCATTGCCTAGTGGTGAAAACTTGAAATGGGATCATACTTACGGCAACTTCAATGATGGTTCAGCACGCCGAGCAGCCTTAGTTGATGGCACGCATTTAGGTGTAATGATCGCAGAACACAGTAATAAAGAAGCAATTCTTTGGTTTAACCAAGCTCTCCAAAATGGCGAAAAAGGAGAAGGCTGGATTGAGCCTGAGCAACAAACCTATTGGTATAAAGAGTTTAGCGGCCTATTTGCCCTATTTTTTGCTGTTATTTCTGCATTGTTTTTAGCAAATCATTTACTAAAAGCCCCTTATTTTGCTGCGGCAACACAAACCGTTACTACCAAGATGGCAATCACACCAAGCCGTTGGCGGTTATTTGCAGTAATTAATATTGCAGTTACTATCGTACTTTATCCTTTATTAACCCAATGGGGTGGAGCGAATGAGCCCATTGCTGCAAAATTGAGCTTTATGCCTTTAGAGATGGGGAATGGAATTATCACTTGGCTGTCGGTTAGTGCTGTGATTAACTTCCTGTTTTTCTTCCTTTGGAAAAAAACAAGCACGATTTCATTAGCAGAATTTGGCGTATTAAGCCACTTTAGTACAAGTAAAGCTATCGGACGCAATTTAATGCTAAGTATAGTGTTAGTTATTTGGCTCTATGCTATCGCCTTTATTGCTCATTCAATTTGGGGGACGGAATTACGCTTCTTATGGCCGTTACTAAAACCATTAACGATAGAACGCTTTGAACTATTTTTCATTTATTGGATACCAATTTTGCTCTTCTTCCTCAGTTTTAATGGTTTAATTGTATCTGTACAAATGAAACAGCCATTATCAAGCAGTTTTTCCTCAACCCTCTTGAGTTGGTCATTCAAAACCATCTTATTTGCTGCAGGTGGATTAGTCATTTTATGGTTATTCCATTTTGTACCGAACTTTATGCAAATAGGGCCGGGTTTTGACATACTCGGATTGCCTCAATTTGGTGGTCGATGGATGATGATGTTAGCAGTTATTATTCCACAGTTTGTGGTATTTACGATTATCAACCACTGGTGTTACCTTAAAACTGGCTATATCTACTTAGGGGTGTTTTTTACCTCAATGTTGATGGCTTGGATTATGGTTGGTGGGCAAGTAATCGGACGGTTTTTAGCCTAATTTACTAAATATATACCAAGAGCTAATCTTATGATGATTAGCTCTTTTTTAATCTTCTTATTAAAAACATTCCTTATAATCAAAAGTTATACAAAATAGCTTCTTATGATTCCCTTTCTTAATTATTTTTCTGCAAAATGCTTTCATAAATAACTTAACGTTACGCATATATGCCTTTACTTTCTATTCAAAACTTGCATAAAAAATATGGCGAGACTGTCGCAATTAATAATCTGAGTTTAGATTTGCATAAAGGCGAAGTTGTTGTGCTGCTTGGGCCTTCTGGCTGTGGTAAGAGTACCTTGCTTCGCTGTATTAATGGCTTGGAAGATAAACAAGGAGGTACAATTTCAATGCAAGGTGTTGGCGAATTTGGCAAAGATTTGAGTTGTGAGCAATCTCGGCAAAAAGTGGGAATGGTATTCCAAAGCTATGAATTATTCGCCCATTTAAACGTTATTGAAAATATTTTACTTGGCCCATTAAAGGCTCAAAAACGCAGTCGGGAAGAAGTGGAAGCTCAGGCAGATTTACTCTTAAAACGAGTTGGTTTATTTGATAGAAAAACCGCTTTTCCACGAGAACTGTATGGCGGGCAGAAACAACGGATCGCCATCGTACGAGCGTTGTGTATGAACCCTGAAGTTATTTTGCTAGATGAAATTACAGCAGCACTTGCCCCTGAAATGGTACGAGAAGTGTTAGATGTGGTACTTGAATTGGCAGGTGAGGGAATTTCAATGCTCATTGTTACTCACGAGATGGGCTTTGCAGAGAAGGTTGCCGATCGCATCGTCTTTATGGATAAAGGAGAGATCATTGAACAAGCTCCTCCACAGATCTTTTTTAACGCTCCCAAAACCGAACGAGCTAAACAGTTCTTACACGGTTTAGATTATTAACTACTATTTGAGGAATGATTATGAAACGTTCAACCTTTTTAAAAACCTTAATTGCCACTGCCTTTGCTGCCTTGACATTAACCGCTTGTGATAACGGCAATACTACTCAAAATACACCAGCAAAAGACAGCATGGCTCAAATTAAAGAAAAAGGCGTGATTCGCATCGGCGTATTTAGCGATAAACCACCATTTGGTTATGTTGATGCCAACGGTAAAAGCCAAGGTTTTGATGTGGAAATTGCAAAAGAAATCGCCAATGACTTACTCGGTAGTCCTGACAAAGTGGAATTCGTACTCACAGAAGCAGCAAACCGTGTGGAATACTTAAGTAGATTTAGTCTTAGCCAACTATACTAAAACGCCTGAGCGTGCAGAAGTAGTGGATTTTGCTGAACCTTATATGAACGTAGCATTAGGTGTGGTTTCGCCGAAAAATGCCCCAATTACAGATGTAAAACAACTCGAAGGCAAAACCTTATTAGTGAATAAAGGCACAACGGCTGATGCCTATTTCAGCAAAAATCACCCTGAAATTCAGTTATTAAAATTCGACCACAATACTGAAACCTTCAATGCCTTAAAAGATGGGCGTGGTGTTGCCTTAGCACACGATAACGCTCTGGTTTAGGCATGGGCAAAAGAAAATGCGGATTTTGATGTTGCTATTGGTAACATTGGCCCGGCAGAGCAAATTGCTCCGGCGGTACAAAAAGGCAATAAAGCATTGCTTGATTTCATTAATCAAGAAATCAGCCAATTCAAAACCAATGGAAAATTAAAAGCAGCTTATGAAAAAACCTTAATGCCGGTGTATGGAGAGAAAGAAGAACTATTAGCCAAGTAACCGATTTGCAACGGATGGTAGCTAGCGGTTAGTAAGTATATTTGCAAAAAATTTTACTTTTTTGACCGCTTGTAAACTTCAAGGAAGAAAAAACCTTATTCATTGCTGAATAAGGTTTTTCTTTTATCGTTACTCTACGGTTACCGCTTTCGCTAAGTTACGAGGTTGATCCACATCTGTGCCTTTAATTAAAGCGATGTGATATGAAAGCAGTTGTAACGGCACGGTATAGAAAATCGGTGCGGTTACTTCATCTACTTTTGGTAATACGATAGTTTTGAAACCTTCTGCTTCTTCAAAACCGGCATCGTGATCGGCAAATACATATAATTGACCACCACGGGCACGCACTTCTTCGATGTTTGATTTCACTTTTTCAAGTAAATCATTTTCCGGTACAACCACCACAACAGGCATATCGCTGTCAATTAACGCTAACGGACCATGTTTTAATTCACCTGCTGCGTAGGCTTCAGCATGAATGTATGAAATCTCTTTTAATTTCAATGCTGATTCCATTGCGATTGGATAATATTCGCCACGTCCTAAGAATAAAGTGTGGTGTTTATCAGCAAAATCTTCCGATAATTTTTCGATTTGTTTATCGAACACTAACGCACTTTCAATTTGAGCTGGTAAGCGTTGCAAAGATTGCACAATGTGATGTTCTTGTTCTTCGCTCATATTGCCTTGTAAACGACCGATTGCCACATTTAATAATAATAAACAGGTTAATTGTGTGGTAAAGGCTTTCGTTGATGCTACTCCAATTTCCACACCAGCTTTGGTTAAGAACGCTAGATCAGATTCACGCACTAAAGATGAACTTGCCACGTTACACACCGTCATTGCCGCCATATAACCAGACTCTTTAGCTAAACGAAGTGCGGCTAAAGTATCCGCCGTTTCGCCTGACTGAGAAAGCGTGATTAATAAGCTGTTCGGGCGTGTGACAAATTTACGGTAGCGGAATTCTGAGGCAATTTCCACATCACAGCTTACGCCAGCTAAAGATTCAAACCAATAACGAGCCACCATACCAGCATTGTATGAAGTACCGCAAGCCACAATTTGAACATGTTGCACTTTAGAGAGAATCTCAGTGGCATTTGGAGCAATCGCTGAAAGATCCACTTTACCGTCTTTAATACGGCCGTCTAGGGTGTTCATAATCGCCACCGGTTGTTCAAAAATCTCTTTTTGCATATAGTGGCGATATTGACCTTTATCCGCAGCATCGGCTTCAAAGTGACCTTCGTGAATTTCACGTTCTACTTTGTTGCCTTGACGGTCATAAATCTCAACAGAACGGCGGGTAATTTCTGCTACATCACCCTCTTCCAAATAAGCAAAACGACGAGTTACGCTTAATAATGCCAATGGATCTGATGCTAAAAAGTTTTCACCTACACCATAACCGATCACAAGTGGACTACCTGAACGAGCCACAATTAAATGCTCTGGCTCTGCTTCATTTAATACAACCGTACCGTATGCACCACGTAATTGTATAACGGTTTTTTGCACTGCTTCTAATAATGACGAGACAGAACGTAGCTCCCATTCCACCAAGTGAGCGATAACTTCAGTATCGGTTTGAGATTGAAATACATAACCACGCTGTTGTAACAGCACTTTTAACTCTTCGTAATTTTCGATAATACCGTTATGCACTACCGCAATTTTACCACTACGATGTGGATGAGCATTCGTTTCCGACGGCTCACCGTGCGTTGCCCAACGAGTGTGAGCGATACCTGTGCCACCTAATAATGGCTGTGCTTCTAATGCATCATCTAATGCTTTCACTTTACCGACACGGCGAACGATCTGCATTTTTTTCTCATCGGTATTTAATACTGCCACACCAGCTGAATCATAGCCACGGTATTCTAAGCGGTGTAAACCATCAACTAAGATTTCAGCCACATTACGTTGTGCTACTGCACCTACAATTCCACACATAAATTTACATTCCTAATTTAAACTAAAAAATCATCTACTTTAGTACGGCAGCCGTACAGGAATTTAGGTGCGTTACTCAGCAATCACCACTTCAACCCCTATTTTTTCGATTTGTTCTTTCGTCTCA
Source organism: Mannheimia pernigra (assembly GCF_013377995.1). Taxonomy (NCBI): domain Bacteria; kingdom Pseudomonadati; phylum Pseudomonadota; class Gammaproteobacteria; order Pasteurellales; family Pasteurellaceae; genus Mannheimia; species Mannheimia pernigra. The sequence goes on along the minus strand of NZ_CP055305.1, from coordinate 568,603 downwards.
AAACTTAACTGGTTATCGGTAATGATTTTCGTGATCTTTTCCCATCCCAATTCAATATTAGGCATTTTTCGCCCAATTTTTTGTGACTCAATCAACACAACCACTTCTCGGCTGACTTCCGCCATCACCTGGCTCAAACCAACCAATTCATTGAAAGTGGTTGTGCCACGAGCTAAGTCCAAACCATCCGCACCAATGAAAAGTTGGTCAAAATCATACGAACGTAGCACTTGTTCAGCCACTTTTCCTTGAAAAGATTCTGAACGGCTATCCCAAGTACCACCTGTCATTAATACCGTGGGTTCACACTCAAGAGAAATTAATTCCGACGCTAAATTTAACGAGTTAGTCATCACAACCAAGCCTATTTGGTCTAAGACTTTAACCAACGCACCTGTAGTACTGCCGCTATCAATAATGATACGGTGATGATCTCGAATACAATTATGAGCTGCTTGAGCAATCATTTTCTTTTGAATCGAAAGTTTCTCAATAAATTCTTCTTCCATCATCTCCGACGGAACTTTTACCGCACCGCCATATTTTCGCAATAAAAAACCACTTTCTTCTAAAGCGGTTAAATCTTTTCTAATGGTTACCTCAGAGGTTTCAAACCTTTCGGCGAGTTCATCAACACTTACTTCCTGTTGCGATTGCACCATCTGCACAATTAAATGGCGACGTTGTTGTGTATTACGCTTTGACATTACCCACCTTCCATTTAAGTTTCGATTCAAAAACAAAATATATTATAAAGAAATATAATCAAAAGAAAATAGAGAAATAAAGGATTTACAAAATCTATACAAAATAAAACCGCTTGTTTCAATCATTCTCACGATAATATGAACAAACGCCATATTCACCTTAGCGAAGATGGATAGTCCTGCTAAATAATAAGCAATAAAATACAAGCGGTCTTATTCTTGCAAAATTTTGCAAAAATAAGACCGCTTGTTATTCAACTAATTAATTATTTTTGTTTTTTCAAAAACTCAACGGCTGTATCAGGGAAATCGGTAAATACACCTGTTGCACCGGCTTTATTTAATAGTGCGTCATACATTTGATCCACATCGACAAAAAATGGAGCTAGTGCGTCTTTACGTACCGTGTAAGGGTGTACTTCCAGTTTATATTTGGCAAGTTCTTCTACCAGTGGCGTATATTTAATATCGCCTACTTTTGAATTCTTATCGTCAATCAACATATACCAGCCTGGCCCAACACCGTCAGCATATTTTGCCACTTCCGCCATTGCACCTTCTTTAAACATCCAATCGTAGTCGTAATTAATCCACTTACCGTCTTTGTCTTGTTCTTCAGTCTCTTTCCAATCAGTATAAGCAATTAATTGAACTAATTTTAACTCCATTCCTAACTGGGGAAGTAATTCGGTTTTAATGCGTTTTAGCTCATTAAAATCAAAAGTTTGTAAATAAACTGGCGATGATTTTTTATCATAGCCATATTTTTTCAACACTTTTAAGGTTTCTAAAGCAATATCTTTCCCTTCTTTATGATGTAACCACGGTGCTTTAATTTCAGGGTAGATACCAATTTGTTTACCCGTTGATTTTTCTAAGCCTTGAATAAATTCAATTTCTTCTTCAAAAGTATGAATTTTGAAACTAGATTGCCAGAGAGGGAAGCGATTTGGATAAACTTGAACTTGTTTATCTTCTTCAGTTTTAAAGTTTTCTGTCATCTCAAGAGTACGGATTTCTGCTAAGGTGAAATCAGCCACATAATAACGCCCATCTTCACGTTTACGAGCTGGGAATTTTTTTGCAACATCCGTTAATCCGTCTAAGAAATGATCGTGAATCACGATAATGTGGTTATCTTTAGTCATTGCAAGATCTTGCTCTAAATAATCCGCTTGTTGCCCAAAGGCTAAAGCTTTTGACTCTAACGTATGCTCTGGCAAATAACCACTCGCACCACGATGAGCAATAACTAACTTATCTGATTGCTGTGCGTATGCACCGAATGTTGCAGCAGAAAGTGCCAATGCAGCTACAAACGTTTTGAATTTAAATTTCATAGAAATCCTCATTATAGAAAAATAAAAGGAAGACCATTTCCGTTCTTCCTTTGTTAGTAATCATTATTTACCGTAGTGATCGCCTAATTTCGCTTTGTGTTTGCCTTCTTCAATCATTACGATGAATGTTAAGATAACGGCTAAAACACCACCTGCGATCATCACATAGAAACCGCCGTCCCAGCCAAATTTATCCGCTGCCCAACCTACAACCGCTGAAGCTGCAACAGTACCACCTAAGTAACCAAATAAACCGGTGAAGCCTGCTGCTGTACCTGCTGCTTTTTTCGGTGCAAGCTCAAGTGCGTGTAAACCAATTAACATTACTGGACCATAAATTAAGAAGCCAATAGTGGTCATCCAAACGAAGTCCATTAGCTGATATGGATTTTCATACCAAGCGTGGCCAGCATATTGTGCCACTTCAGACTCTGGTGTTGCTGGATTGAGCCATAATGCGACAACAGCTGCTGTCGTTAAAATCATAAAAATGAAGCCCGTTAAACCACGTTTGCCTTTAAATACTTTGTCTGATATCCAACCACATAATAACGTACCTGGAATCGCAGCTAGCTCATAAATGGTATATGCCCATGCCGTACCTTTAATGTTAAAGTGTTTTACTTCACCTAAGTAAACTGGAGACCATTTTAATACGCCATAGCGAATTAAATAAACAAATACGTTAGCAATTGCGATATACCATAACAATTTGTTTTTAAACACATATTTCACAAAGATTTCTTTGGTTGTTAAATCGTGTTCATAGGTTTTTTCATTATAGTCTTCTGGATAATCGTTACGCCATTTTTCTACTGGCGGTAAACCACAAGATTGTGGCGTATCTTTCATAATTAAGTAGATTGGAATAGCTGCAACCATTGCCGCAATACCTGGGAAGTAAAGTGCTTGTTGCCAAACATCTTTAGCTTTTGCCTCAACACCAAACTCACTAAAGTACAATGCACTCGCTAGCAATACCATTGCGCCTGGCACCATCCCCCCTAAATTGTGAGCCGTATTCCAAATTGAAACTATTGTTCCACGTTCAGATTTAGACCACCAGTGAACCATCGTACGACCACACGGTGGCCAACCCATACCTTGGAACCAACCGTTTAAGAAGATCATCACCCACATAACGAGAATACTTGATGTTGCCCAAGGCATTAACCCCATTAAAGTCATACATAAGCCAGAAAGTAGCAAACCCGTTGGTAAAAACACCTTCGGATTTGAACGGTCTGACATCCCTGCCATCACGAATTTTGATAAACCATAAGCAAGACCTGCAGCGGTACCAATGACACCAAGATCGGTTTTAGTGTACATTCCTGCTTCAATCAAACCTTTTTGAGCTAAATCGAAGTTAGCACGAACGAAATAATAAGCGGCGTAGCCGAAGAAAATTCCTGCAAACACCTGCCAACGCAAGAATTTATATCTTGCATCAACTTTGTCCGCTGGGAGCTCCGCAATATGAGGAGCGGGTTTAAATGGACCAAACATAATATTCTCCAATTCCAATATAACTTAGTAAAAACCTCAAATAATTCTCTTTTAGAGATTTAAAGGCAGCCCATCATAAATGAAAATAAAAAATTACAAAGTAATTTTTTATAAAAATGTGATTTATTTCACAAAAAATTTACTTTCTTACGCACAAAAATGTTTGAAAAAGAAAAAATCGCAACAACTTTTATTAAACTAATTTTTATTAAATCCTCATTAAGAACAATAGATATATGTCATAACACAAAGGCATTTTGTGATTTAGATCTAAATTTTCAACAAATCTATTTGAACTCATCTTATTTTCGTTTATGCTAATAAAGTAAAAATTAAGTTCAAATTCGAGCATAAGGAGCAAGAAATGCAAAGACATGAACAAGTCGCTCAAGTGCAAAAAACACAAAAATGGGATTTTATCATTATCGGCGGCGGTGCTAGCGGTTTAGGCGTTGCGATAGATGCAGCCTCTCGAGGTTACAAAACCTTATTATTAGAAAGCCACGACTTCGCTAAAGGCACATCAAGTCGCAGTACTAAATTAGTACATGGTGGTGTTCGCTATTTAGCAAATGGCGATGTTGCCTTAGTAAAAGAAGCATTGCGTGAGCGTGGTCGTTTAGCTAAAAATGCAGCTCATCTATTTAAAAATCAAAGCTTTATTATTCCAAATTATACACTTAAAGATTGTTTAATGTACCGCGTAGGTTTGGGCTTATACGATATGCTTTCAGGTAATTTAAGTTTAGGTAAAACTCAAAATATTGATAAAGCAGAGGCCAAAAGACGTTTACCAACATTAAACAGTTTGGGTTTACGTGCGGCCACTGTGTATCAAGATGGGCAATTTGATGATGCTCGTTTAGCAGTCAATATGGCACAAACAGTCGTAGAACAAGGCGGAACCGTACTTAATCACGCTAAAGTAACTTCCCTACATAAAACCACACAGGGAAAAATTGATGGTGTTACTTTTTATGATGAGTTAAACCAGCAAGAACATCTTGTATTCGGTACTGCGGTAATTAACGCAACTGGCGTATTTATGAATGATATCCTAAGTATGGATCACGGTAGTCCAAAAAAATTCGTTGTGCCAAGCCAAGGAATTCACTTAGTGCTAGATAAATCATTCTTACCAAGTAATGATGCGTTGATGATTCCAAAAACCTCAGATGGTCGAGTGCTATTTGCTGTACCTTGGCACGAAGTGTTAGTTGTCGGTACAACCGATACCTTAATTGAACAGCCATCTTACGAGCCAATTCCACTTGAGCAAGAAGTAAACTTTATTTTAGCAACGGCAGGGCAATATCTGACGAAAAAACCAACTCGTGATGATGTAAAAGCCGTGTTTGCAGGGCAACGTCCGCTTGCTGCACCTGAAAAAGCAGGTCAAAGCACGAAAGAAGTTTCTCGTAGCCACAAAGTATTAACCGACCCAACCAGTGGTTTAATTACGATTACAGGTGGCAAATGGACAACCTATCGTCAAATGGCGGAAGATACCGTGGAAGAAGCGTTAAAAGCCCACCCACAATTGGGCAATAAGCCCTGCAGAACGGTAGATTTATCTATTCACGGCAACATTCCTGCCGAGCTGGTGAATTTACAAGATCATCTCTATGTTTACGGTGCTGACATTCCAGAACTACGTGGATTAATGACCGCTTACCCTGAATATGCAGAAAAAATTCACCCGAGACTTGACTACACGATTGCAGAAGTAATTTGGGCAGTTCGACACGAAATGGCACAAACGGTGGAAGATGTATTAGCTCGCCGAGTTCGATTACTTTTCACCGATGCAAGAGCTGCAATTGACAGTGCTGTAAAAGTTGCCGCTATTATGGCAAAAGAAATGGGTAAAGATGATATTTGGCAGCAACAGCAAGTGGCACAATTTCTTGATGTAGCTAAACATTATTTACTTGTTGAATATCAACCACAATTAATCTCTTAATCCATCACAATCTTAAAAATCTGTACCCCAAAAGTTAGACTGCTGATTAAGGTACAGATTTTTTATGAATAAACATAATAGAACAATTCACGAATATAAAAATGAAAAGAAAGGACCAAGCTCTATAAAATAAAGAACTCAGTCCTTGAATTAAGACAGGCTATTTAGGGCAGATAAAAACAAGCGGTTAAAATTTATAAAAATTTTGCAATTTTTTCAGTAATTTTAACCGCTTGTATTATCTAGAAATTCACTTATTTCTCTGCAATAAATATAAGGCAACCATACCTAAAATAGAATAACCAGTCCCTTTTGCACCTAAAAATCTTTTTATAAATTGCAATGCTGCTGTCATTCCAATTGGCGATGAAATTAATGATAAACCTGTATTTCTTACTCGTTTAAAAGGTTGGACAATATCGTTTTTCGTTTTTTGCGTTTCGGCTTTAAAACGCATTCTCAAGGCACTACCTTTCATAATTAAAAGTTCTTTTTCTGTTAGTTTTAAATCTTCCATTTCATCATTCCCCATTATGCTCATTAAAATTATCTTTAAAGGTTAATGCATTTTTGAAAGCAGCAATATCTAATTTTAGCTCGCCTAACGTACTTTTCATAAAATTAGCTTGTTTTTTCAATGAGGCTAGAATTCCCCATACAAATAACAAGACTAATAATAAACTTATGCCTGAAATAGCAAAGAATACAACAACTTTATACTCAGGTAATAAATAATTATCTAAGGCAAATAATAAGCTAATAAATGACACCAATAAAAATATAAAAATTAACAACGCTAAAACCAAAACAGAAACTAATTGATTTTTTTGCTCATTAATTTCTAATCTTGCCATCTCTCCACGAACTTGAATAATTTCCAACAAAGTGACAAGGCTATTTTTAAATCCAGATTTAATATTATCTAACATATCATTCCTTGTATTAAATAATAAGCCACACCTATATAGGTGTGGCCTACTTATTTCTTCAATTAAAACATTTTAACTAAAGAAGATTATTATCTTCTAGTAACTAAAACACCTAATAATAAACCTACCACACCAGCAACAGTAATTGCTTTATATGGGTTATCTTGAACTAAGGTGTCTGTTTGTTTTGCAACTGCTTTAGCACTATCAATAGTATCATCTTTTAATGATGCAAAACGATATTTAACATCATCAAATTGTTCTGCTAATCTATGTTTTAATTTTTTATATTCTTCTGTAGATGAATCTGCAGTGCCATTAAATAATTCTTCTGCATTTTTTAAAATGTCACGAATTTCATTCGTTAATTCTTCACGTTTTGAGTCTAATAAATTCTTAGCCATAATTACTCTCCCTATCATTTAGTTAATATGACATAAAATATAATTCATTTATGTCTCATTTGTTAAAATACCGATTCCATACCCTAATGTCAATCTTTATTTTTACACTTTATTCATTTAATTTGAAAATAAATTACAATTTAATAATAAAAATCAATCATCATTTACGCATTTTTTATAAAATAAGACCGCTTGTAAAATCGCAAATACATTTAAATCATCGCTTTAAGTGCATCAGTTAATTTTTGATAACGCTGATATTTCGTCTGATAAGCGGTATAATTTTCTTTATTTGGTTCAAATACTTGCATTTCTGCGTTCAATACTGGCTTTTGGTTAAGATCTAAACCAACACCTTGCATTGCCATTAATGCTGCACCTAAACAGCCTGTTTCTTCTACTTGTGGCACTTCAAGTCTCATTCCTGTTAAATCGGCTAGCATCTGCATCCATACTTTTGATTTAACTGGTCCACCTGTAACACGCAATACTTTGGTTTTTGGAAAGCGGATAAACATACGGTTTAAATGCGTCATTAAGCTAAATAGCACCCCTTCATAAATCGATTGTAATAAGTGCATCTGCGTATGATAAGACTGCATTCCGTAGAAACTTGCTTGCATACCTAAACCTGCATTTGAACCATACAAGAATGGCACAAATAATACTGAGCTTTGTGCAGCAGGTAACGCAGCAATTCCTTCATTGATTTCCTGATAACTTAAATGGCTCCACTGCTTCACAAACCATTCCAGATTCCCTGCGGAAGTTGGGCTCGCCTCGTGTACAATAAATTTATCTGGTTCGGCATAACGTCCATACACAAACGGCAGTGCTTGGCTTAAATCAATATTATCAGTAATCCCGCTGACTACTGACCAAGTACCTAATACAACATTAAGCTTGGTTTCATCATCTAAATCCGCACAACAAGCGGTTGAGACCACATCGAACAAGCCGCCAACGACAGGTGTCCCTACAGCTAAACCCGTTAATTTTGCAGCGTCATAAGTGACATAACCTGCAACCTTATTTGGCTTAATCACTGGTGGCAATTTTTCCAATACATCAGGCATACCCAATAAATCAGCTAAACTTTGATCGTATTCACCTTTTGCCATATTATAGAGATTGCTTTCAGAGATATTCGTCTCCTCACAATGCAACTCTCCTGTTAAACAAAAACGCAAATAGTCGTGCGACATCAATACTGAACCGACTTGTGCGTAACGCTCTGGCTCATTTTTCTGCACCCATTTCAAAATAGAAACGGGATGACCTGTCCATAATGTCTGACGAGTCAGCGGATAAAGTTGTTGTGGCACACCATCTGCTTGCCACTGTTTTACAATTTCAAGCGAGCGTTGGTCAGAAGATAAAATTGCTCGCCCTAATGGCTTATTTTGTTTATCTAAGAAAAATGCACCTTTACCTTGTGCAGAAATCCCAACGCCTTTGATATCACCTGGATTTACACCACTTTTTTCAATTGTTAAACGCACCACCTCAGCACAAACAGTCCATAACTGCAGCATATCTCTTTCCGCATAACCTGCTGTTTCGCTAATAACCGAAACATTTTCTCGATGAAGTGCTTGAATATTCCCTTGATTATCAAAAAGTGCGGCTTTGATAAAAGTACCGCCGCAATCAATGCCGAGTGTGTAGTTCATTTTGCTATCCATTATTTGTAAAAAATTGTGAAAAAATAACCGCTTGTAAAGGCAAAAATATTTTATCTTTATGGGTTTATTGTTAAACGATAAACGCTATTTGAGCAAGTAACAAATAGTGTATGCTCATCATTACCAAAACAGCAATTTGAAGTTGGTTTACCTAGCACAAATCGCCCAAGTTCTGTACCATCAGCCAGAAGAGCGATGATACCCTCATCGCAAGAGCAAAAAATCACGCCATTTTGTTTAATGCGAAAACCGTCTGGAATACCTGGATTTATTTCAACAACATCTCGACGGTTGTTAAGTTTGTTGCCATCTACATCAAAAACGGCTAAATGATGTAAACCATCTGCATCAAACTCCACACTTGACATATCTGCCACAAACAGCTGTTTTTCATCTGGCGAGAATGCCAAACCGTTTGGTCGCATTGTGTTAAAGGTGGCAATGTTGAGTTTATCGCTTTTCGGGTCGTAACAATAGACATAACAGCCGATAATTTCACTTGGTGACTGCTTGCCCTCGTTGTCGGACAAAATGCCGTACGGCGGATCGGTGAACCAAATCGTCCCGTCTGATTTTACTACCACGTCATTCGGTGAATTGAGCTTTTTGCCGTCTATTTTTCCGACCAAGAAACGATATTCGCCACTGGGTGTCGTTAAACTAATACCTCGATTACCGTGTTCGCAAGTAATTAAGTTGTCGTTCGCATCAAAAGCGTTGCCGTTGGAGAAATTTGACGGTTTGCGGAAAATTTGTGTGCCGTTTTTTTCAGTCCAGCGGTAAAGTGTGCAGCCTTTGACATCGCTGAAATAGAGAGCTTGCTGCGGTTTGCTCCACGCTGGGCCTTCTGCCCAAATTGCTCCGTCAAACAGCTCTTCGATTTCAAAATGTGTGCCGACCAGCTCCGCAAAGCGAGGGTCGGAAATTTGGGGGATAAATTTATTACTCATTTTTATTACCAGCTATGTTTCTATTCTGCCAAATCTCCCCTCTCTTTGAGCTACGAGGGGTTAGGGGATATTTGGCAGTAGCCATAAGCGAAGAAATTACTTCATTTTTTATTTTTATTACAAGCGGTCACATTTTACAGAATTTTTGCAAAATCCAACCGCTTGTTAAGGGCGAATTTGATTCGCCCCTACATTTTACCTCACGCCCCAGATCGCTTTATAAGCATCTTTATAACCATTTTGTGGATCGTAAAGGTTATTTACACCGCCATCATAAGCTACATTCTCTTTGGTTACTAAATGAGCTGGTGTTACATAGCCTGACGCTTTTTCATTCGCAAAAGCACGATTTAGCTCATCAACTAACTGCCAACCATGTAAATTAAGTGGCTCTGGTACAGTTGCAAACTGTTTATCTCCGTTACGAATACGCTGATAAGCCGTTACAGAACCATCACCTGCTGAAATGCTTAATGGTTTATTTTTACCTGCGGTACGTAAAGAAGGAGCCATAAAGTCAAAGTAAAGGTCATTAATCGAAAGTGCGTACTCTAAATCATCACCATATTTTTGTAATAAGTTGAAAGTTAAGTTAGGCATACGGCTTGAAGTGTCTGCAAGCGGTGTATCAATAAATTCTAATACCTTGCACTCTTTACACTTTTCGATCACTTCTTTCATCACGTTTGCTTTGCGAAGTGCAATTTCGTAAAGCGAGTCGGTTAAAATAATCGCTTTGGCTTTACCGTTAGAATCTGCCACTGCCAGCATCGCTGATAGACGAGCAATTTCATCAGAATCAGAGGTGACATTATAGAAAATGCCATATTTATCAATTGCACCTGGCTCTGGCGTTGCGTGCCACGCTACAAGTGTAATGCTATTTTTAGTTGCTTTCTGGAGTGGAATTTTCGCCACATTCGGATTCCAACCGCCAATAACAATCGCATCTGGTTTACGAGCAATCGCTTGGTTAAGAGCTGCTAATTGGTTGTTTACCGTACCTGCACCGTCTAATACATCTAACTTCCAGCCAGTTACATCTACCGCTTCTTTCATACCATCAATCACACCAAGTACACCACCGTTTTTCATATCTGAGGCGATAAAAATCACTGTTTTGTCTTTTTGTAATTGTGGGCCTGTTTTTGGGCCGTCCCATTTTTCTTGTTTTGCCGTAGCAGCTGCGACAAGTTGTTTTGCTTCTTGTACGAATGGATCCTCATTCGCAAAAGCGTTACGACCAAATGCAACTGTGGTTAAAGTTGCAAGTACGGTTAAGGTTGTACGAAATGTGCGTTTCATAATCAAATCCTCTTAGGGTTAGTTGGTTGATTTTTTCTGTACAGCTTTTTGATTTAACAAGCGTTTGCGTTGAGCATAGCCTGCGATTGTGATAGAAAGCAACAATGTTGCACCATTAAATAGCGGCTCAACCCAGAAGGCTCCACCGAATTGTTGAATACCAGAAATACCGATAGCAAGAATTGCAATACCTACTACCGTTCCCCACACATTAATACGTCCTGGACGGATAGTGGTACTTCCTAAAAATGCACCTACTAATGCTGGAAGTAAGTAGTCCATACCTACACTTGCCTGCCCTACACCTTGTTGGGCAGAAATAAGTACACCAGTGAAAGCAGTAATGACACTTGAAACCACAAACGGTACGATAGTGTATTTTTTAATATTGATTCCGTTTAAACGAGCAGCGGCTGGGTTTGCTCCTACTGCATACATTGCACGACCAGTTGGGGTGTGCTCGGTGACTAACCATAATGCAATCGCAACCGCTAATACATAAAATGCTGAAATGGGAATACCGAAAAACTCCGTACTATTGAGTGCGATAAATTCATCTGGTAAATCACCCACAATTTGACGCCCGCCTGAGTGCCACAATGCAACTGCATAAAGCACCGTACCTGAACCAAGCGTTGCGACAAAGCTGTCAATATCTGCCAAAGCAACTAAAATTCCATTTAGCAATCCATAAAGAGCAGCGATGACCAAGACGACAAGAATTGCCATATACCAAGAGAAGCCATATTGTACTTGCAAGGTAATAACTAAAATGTGCCATAACACAATACCAAAACCAACATTTAGGTCAATTTTACCAACAATCATCGTAGTCGTTGCTGCTAAAGCTAAAAGTGCAATTTTCGATTTACTTTCTAAAATTGCATTGAGTGTCAGCATTGAGGCAAAAGAATCTGTAGTAAGTGAGAAAACAATCACTAATAGGATACAAAGACCTAATAAACCATAACGAGTGGACATTTGTGAAAACCACGCCATAAAGCCATCACGAGCGATAGAAACGGGTTGTTCTAACGCTGTTGATTTGATGTTTGTTTGAGCCATATAAACTCCCTATAAATTTTTTCGTAGGGTAGGTCCTGTGCCCGCCCGATACTCAGATGATTTGACGAGTGAGCACAGGACCCACTCCCTACAAGCGGTTAAAATAGGTAGATTTTTTGCAAAATCACACCGCTTGTTTAGATTTACTATCCGACGCTAACGCCAATAAATTCGCAAAAGTTACTTCTTCATTAAGGAGTTCGCCCGCAATTTCACCGCGATTGAAAACTAACGCTCGGTTACATAAATGAGCGATTTCCTCAAAATCGGTAGAAATCACAATAATAGCAACACCTTCGGCCAATGCTTTATTGAGTAAATCGTAAATTTCAGCTCTTGCACCCACATCCACCCCTGCTGTTGGATCTTCCAAAATCAGAATTGGAGTATTTAAGTGCATCCAACGGGCAAGAACGATTTTTTGCTGGTTACCGCCTGATAAAGCACTCGCATCAATAAACAGATTCTTCGGACGAATATCGAACAGTTGGAATTTATACCAACTCTCCCCCCACTCCTCGCGACGAGAGTAACGTTTGAGCGGAGAATGTCCACTTAGTACTGGATTGATAAACAAGTTTTCACTCGTTGTCATTGACATAAATACGCTTTCACGGGTACGGTCGCCTGCAACCAGAGCCACACCTTTGGCAATCGCATCTTGCGGATTTTTAGCAAAATATGGCCGCTTGTCTAACTGAATGACACCTTGATCAAGCGTACGTTCGCCAAACAGTAATCGACCAATTTCCTCTTGCCCTGCACCACGCAAGCCTGCAAGAGCAATCATTTCGCCTTTATGTAAGCGGAAGTTTACAGGGCCAGTATCGCCAACAACAACTTTTTCAAGATGAAGAATTTCTGGCATATCCGTTGGTAGAGCTACTCGTTGTCTGCCACGGCTCTCCTCTCCCACAATCGCTTTCACCAAACCTTTCACATCATAAAGTTTGGTTTGTCCTTCAGCAACAGGGAAACCATCACGCATAACTAAAATGCGGTCAGAAATCGCAATTACTTCATCTAAACGATGAGTAACATAGATCATTCCTACACCCTGCTCACGCAAGCGGTTAAGGACAGTAAAGAGATGTTCTACATCGGAAGCTGGAAGGGAGGCAGTGGGTTCATCTAAAACTAGAATCTCAGCATTGACTGCAACCGCACGGGCAATAGCAAGTAAGGCTTTTTCAGTACGGCTCAAATCAAAAACACGGGTATCTGCAGAAAGTTTAATACCAACAAAATCGAGGGCTTTTTGGGATTGCTCACGCACCTTTGCCCAGTCAATTAAGCCAAAGCGGCGAGGAAAACCCATTACAAAAGCCATATTTTCCGCAATCGTCATCCATTCAATTAAACCTAGATCTTGGTGAATAAACGCAATCGGCTTTTTATTGCCTTTTTCAATCGCATTCGCTGATTGGATTTTTTGGTTGTGGAATAAGATCTCGCCTTCATCACAATGGTAAATACCTGCAAGAATCTTAATCAGTGTGGATTTACCCGCACCGTTTTCCCCTAATAATGCAACAATTTCGCCTGAATGAATATCAAGGCTGACATCATTCACCGCAGTATGGCTACCGAAGCGTTTAATGATGTGATGCATACTCAATATTGGCTGTGTCATTTCTCCTCCTTATGAGGAAGTTGTTTGTAAATTCTTCGCGAATTATGACCGCTTGTATTTTCAAACCAAACGAACTATTTATTCGCTTAATTTTATCCCTCTTTAGTGAACAGGGAATGTTCGCTGTTTCTCAACAAATGCTTGTGAATTTCAGCCAATACTATCTCTTTGAATGGGGTGGTATTTAGGTTTTTCTTTCAGTAAATTATGACATTTTTTCGCTGCAATATGCTGAATATCGGAGCGAGGGCTTTCATAAGCAAAATGGAAAGTAGTTTCAGCTTGTGCGGTTGGGTTAAAAAATTTCATTGTTTTCTCCTACAAAGATGTAGAGTCTATACAACAACTCCCTCCGCTGGAGGGAGTTTTAGACTTATTAAATTAAGTCAAATTAGTTCGCTAACGCATCTACTTTTTTCAATAATTCATCACCGTGTTTTTCGATAAATGATTTACGAACATCGGCTTCAATAACCGCTTTAAATGGTGCGTTGTCTATTTGTTCAATGACCTCAATACCTTGTTTACGTAATTTTTCGATGATCTCTTTTTCATTTTTCACATTTAAATCACGTTGGAATTGGCCTGCTTCTTTTGCTGCATCTAATAATGCCTTTTGAAGGTCTGGGCTTAAGCTGTCAAATTTTGCTTTGTTCATCACCACGATTAACGGTGTATAGCCATGATTAGTTAAGCTCAAGTGTTTTTGTACTTCAAATAATTTAGCCGACCAGAAGATACCAATTGGATGCTCTTGTGCATCTACCGCACGAGTTTCTAACGCAGTGTAAAGCTCAGAAAGTGGCATTGGCACTGGGTTACTGCCCAATAAGTTAAACGCTTGAATATACATCGGATTTTGATTTGTACGTACTTTTAAGCCTTTAATATCTTCAGGTTTAGTGACTGAATGTTTAGAGTTTGAGAATGCACGGAATCCGACGTCCCAGAACGCTAAGCCTTTTAAGCCTTGGGATTCTAAATCTTTTAATAAACCTTGACCAATTTCGCCGTCCAATACTTTGTAAACGTGTTCACGATCTTTGAAGATAAATGGAATATCAATCACATTTAATTTTGGCTCAAGACCAGTGAAATTGGGTGAGCCAGACATTTCGATGTCGATCGTACCACCACGCACTCCACTGATCATCGTTTGTGCATTGCCTAAAGTGCTGTCTGGGAAAAGTTTTAATTTGATTTCGCCTTTAGTTTTTTCGTTTAACAACTCATTAAATTTTTTTGCTGCAATATGTTGACTGTCTGAACGAGGCGCTTCATAACCAAAACGAAGAGACACATCAGCAATTGCTGAAGAGCTCATCACTGCAATGCCTGCCACTAATGCTGCTAAAGTTTTTAAATTAAATAATTTCATAGGGTTCTCCTGTGATTTAACATTATGGTTTACAAGCGGTCGTTTTTTGCAAATTTTTTACAATTTGTCACCGCTTGTTGGGGTAAAAATTCATTACTGCATCCAGCTTAACGGCACTAAAATCAGCGACGGGAAGAATACAAAGAGTAATAACAAGGCAACCATCATTATCATATAAGGGAGTATTCCTTTGGCTGCTTGGTCAAACGGTAATTTTGATACACCGGTAATCACGTTTAATACATTACCAACGGGTGGCGTAATTAAGCCAATTGAGGTGTTTAAAATAAATAACACACCGAAATATACTGGATCAATTCCAGCTTCTTGCACTAAGGGCATTAGTACAGGGGTTAAAATTAATACCGTTGGCGTTAAGTCCATCACCATTCCGATAATAAATACTGAGAGCATAATCACTAATAATAATGTGGTTGGGCTTTCGATTAATGGCTCTAAAAGTTCTGTGAGCATCATTGGCAATTCGGCAATCGTAATTAACCAACCCGTTACATTCGCTGCAGCAACCAAGAACATTACCACAGCTGTCGTTTTCGCCGCGGCTAATATGACTTTGTATAAATCTTTAAATTTAAGTTCACGGTACACGAAAAGTGAAACAACTAACGCATAGAATGTGGCGACAGCCCCGGCTTCTGTTGGGGTGAACATCCCTGAGCGGAATCCGCCGATAATAATAACGGGTAACAATAACGCCCAAATACTGTTTTTAAATGAGATACAAAGTTCTTCTTTTGTTGCTTTAGAGAAAGTCATTAAGTCTAAGCGTTTTGCTTGCCACCACCATAACATCGCTAAGCAAATACCCATCATAATGCCAGGAAAAATGCCTGCTAGGAATAATTTAGTAATAGACACACCACTTGCTACACCAAAGACAATAAACGGAATGCTTGGTGGAATGATTGGAGCAATGATTCCTGCCGTACCAATCAAGCCTGCAGATTTATCCAGCGGATAACCTGTGGTTTTCATCATTGGCAACAGCATTGCCGCAACTGCTGCGGTGTCAGCAACAGCTGAACCTGAAAGGCTCGCCATAATCATAGCAGCAAGAATTGCTACAAAACCTAAGCCACCACGCTTATGACCGACCAATTTCATCGGCAAATCAATAATACGTTTGGATAACCCGCCCTCATTCATCACTTCACCTGCAAGAATGAAAAACGGAATCGCCATTAACGAGAAGCTATCTGCACCACTTACAATTTGCTGAGCAAGAATTTGAGCATCGAATAAATCTAAATGCACCATTAATGCTATACCACAAACAAGTAGTGAGAAAGCAACTGGAATGCCTAGTAAAATTGAGCCGAGTAACACAGAAAGGAAAATTACGACAGTCATTGACTTTCTCCTCTTGCAAGTACACTTATGGTTGCTACAACACGCGCAAGAATTAAGATCCCGATTAACACACCAGCAATTGTGCTAGCAAGGAAAGTAATGCCTTGGGGTAAGCCTGAAATAGGGGCAAGATTATTAATATTTAACTGAAATTGAATCCAACTACCATCTACGATTAAATAGCAGCAAAATAGCATGGCCAGATCGGTAAAAATACTTAATATTTTTCTCGCAACAGGGGGGAGCTTTTCGGTCAGCATCGTGACACTTACATGCTGATTATGACTAAAGGCTAATACTGCACCTAAAAATGCCAGCCACACAAACATAAAACGAGAAATTTCTTCAGTGATATTAATACTGCTATTAAAACCGTAACGTAACACAACGTTAAGGAAAACCAGAATCGACATTGCAGATAAAATAATCACCACAAATGCCTCTAGCACTTTTCCAACTAATTGAGCAAAGGATTTCATAAAGACTCCTAGAGTTCACTAATCGCAATTTTAACCACAACTTTGCGGATTTGAGCCTCGCCTGCAAAAATAGCGGTGCGGTGCGTATCCTCAGGGAAAAATATGGCAAAATTACCTGGCTTGCAGCGGAATTCATTTTCATTTTGTACGGCGGAGTAGAATTTTATATCACGTTCTACGTCGTATTCCTTAGCCACTGGATTATTACCTAAATCAATCGCCGCTGCCATCAACTCTACGCCTTTATGCAGATACTGCACATCTAAATAATGTTGATGCACTTCAGGTTGATAAGCTGATTTTTCTTTAGTGTCTAAATCTAACACCTGCACATAAATTTGACGCCCTTTTAGCTCGTAAACGCCTGCCTCCATCGCATCAAAATCGGTATTTTTCAGATAATCCAATGCCAATTGAATCGCTTTCGGATACTGAACTGGGTTGTAATTTGAAATATGACCGAAATACATTTTTTGCTCCGTTTTTGCAAAAATTTAGAGAAATTGAACCGCTTGTATTGCTTCGTGTTTAGCACCAACGTTCACGCTGGTGCTATCAGAAATTATAAGGCTTGTAATCTCTCCCAAACGCTATCATCAACAGGAATGCCATTTTCCTTGTTATCGGCAAGAATTTGGGTAAATTCGTGTCCTGGTAAACGAACAGCCACATCTGGATCTGCTCGCTCCGCAGTGCGGACGTAATCCATAATACGATTAAGTTTTTCGTCTTTAGTTTTGCCATCAATTAAGCGATCTACTTCAATCGCGATATACACTTGCGAGACGCAATATTCATCATCTTTATCTTCAGTTACCGCAGCAGTGGATTCGCCATTAGAAAGTAATGTTGCAATCATATCTAATACGATAGATAAGCCCGAACCTTTCCAAAATCCCATAGGCATTAAGCGGCGGTTTTTCTCAACAGTTGCAGGATCACGAGTTGGGTTACCTTCGTCATCAAAACCAGCGTCCACAAAGGTTTGACGACCTGCTAAGCGGTGCACTTCCAACATACCATAAGAGTACATTGAGCAAGACATATCCACCATTGTGATTGGCGTAGTGGGGATCGCAATAATTAATGGGTTAGTCCCTACACGGCATTCTTTAGCACCCCAAGGTGGCATAACAGCTAAAGCGTTCGTCCAGCAGATACCAATATAGCCCTTCTCCGCTGCTTGCCAGCCGTAAGAACCGCCACGCATCCAGTGGTTTGCGTTACGCAGAGCCACGACACCAATACCATTTTGTGATGCAAGCTCCATCGCTCTATCCATCATTTTTTTAGCAGTTAAATTGCCAATTGCTTGATGAGCATCCCACTGTTCAATCGCGCCCAAAGAAAGTACTTTAGTCGGCACAGCTTCAGGCACAATATCGCCATTTTCTAATTGTTGGATAAAACGAGGAAAACGGTTTACACCGTGTGAATATGCGCCTGCTTGAGTCGTATCGGCAAATACAGTAGCACACTCTTCTGCAATGTCTTCACGCACATTACGGGCAAGAAGAACACGTTTAAATTGGGCTTTTAAGTCATCGTAAGAAACTCGAATAGTCATTTGGAATACCTCAAATTAAAATTTCAAATAGTAAAATCACGTTTCATAAGGTACTCCTAAGGAAGTTTAAAGTCAATCAAACTGAAAATATAAAAATCATTTTAAATCAACAAGTTATAAATATTTTTGTAAATTTGAGAGGTAGATCACACTTTTAATAAGGTAAACAAGCGGTCATAAAAAGCATTGTTTTTGCACATTGGATTTGCCAAAGGATTGTGAATAATTTTCGTAAAAATTTACCCAAATATGACCGCTTGTATCTAATGAAATTTAAACTGGGAAAAGAATAGGAATCACAAATACCGAAACCAACATCACTAATACCGTAAACGGCACGCCCACTTTAACAAAATCAATAAATTTATAACCTGCTGGGGCAAGTACCATTGTGTTTACTGGCGAGGATACTGGTGTCATAAAAGCAGCAGAGGCTGAAACAGCAACCGTCATCGCAAATGGAGCAGGTGAATAGCCGAGTTGTTGTGCAATTGCGATCGCAATTGGCATCACTAAAATAGCGGTTGCCGTGTTGGAAATAAAGGCACTAATAATAGCCGTAAACACAAATAAGGCGATGAGAATAAAATGCACATCTGAGCCGTGCATCACATCAAGCAAAAGGCGAACGGTTAAATCTACCCCACCCGTTTTTTGCAGTGCGATAGAAAATGGCATCATACCCACAATTAAAATAATGCTTGGCATATGAATGGAATCATAGGCACTTTTTACATCTACACAGCGAAATTTTCCTAACATTAAACAAGCAATCAATGCTGCCATTACATTCGGCACAACGCCTGTAATCATTAATATCACCATTGTTAGCACAGAAAATAATGCGTGAGGGGCTTGGCTTAACGCAGGCGGTGCATTTTTGCTTTCCGCAGGAGCTCGTAATAAGAAGAAATCACGATGATCATCGTCCATTCGGTGGATTTGTTGCCAAACGCCCATGACTAATAACACATCGCCAAATTTTAATGGTGTATCAAGCAATGTTTCTTGTATGATTTCATCACCACGTTTTAAACCTACAATGCTTAAATGGTATCTTGAACGAAACTTTAACTCTCGAATTGTTTTACCAATACATTCTGCCTCAGGCATTACTGAGATTTCCGCCATTCCTACCGAGCGATAGTGTGTAGAGAAAAATTCGCCTTTTAATTCAATGGGGCGGAGTCTGAGCGCTTCATAACGTTGCTGATAGGCTTCGTCCTCTAAAGCGGTATCAAGCAGTAAAATATCTTTGGGTTGGAATATTTCATTCACAGAGGCATTAATCGTGATTTTTCTGAAATGTTTATTGCGTTGAATGGCAATAATATTCAAACCATATCCAATGCGTAAATCCAATTGCCCAATAGTTTTACCAACACAAATTGAGTCAGGTTCTACTAATAGCATTTTTGCCCTACCTCTTAATTGATATTCATCAATTAAATGAGACATAGAAAAGTGTTTAGCTGTACTTAACTCTTCACGCTGCTCGCCATTATCTAGCCAACGGCGAGCAACCAACATATAGCCAATACCTAATACTAAAATCATTAAGCCAATTGGCGTGAAGCTGAAAAACCCAAAACCATTAAAGCCTAATTTAACTAATTCAGAATGAGCAACTAAGTTTGGAGGCGTGGCAATTAAAGTCATCATTCCACTAATTAATCCTGCAACACTTAGTGGCATCATTAAACGGCGAGGAGAAATGCCCATTCCAGCACAAATAGCTAGCACAACAGGAATAAAAATTGCCACAATGCCAGTAGAACTCATAAAAGATCCAAGTAAAGCAATAGAAAACATTAACAATACTAATACTTTAGTTTCACTTGCACCTGAAACTCGCATCAGCCAATCACTCACTTGGTTTGCGACACCTGTTCGTACTAGGCCTTCTCCCACAATAAAAAGCAGAGCAATCAACACGACATTTGGATCGCTTAATCCTGCCAGCACTTCTTTCACCGACAAAATGCCTGTCAAGCTAAAAAAGAGCATTACAATTAAGGCAACAATATCCATACGTAGCTTGTTTTGGATAAATTGCCAAATGGCAAAAACCAGTAAAAGCATTACCCAAAGGAGTGGTTGCTGTAAAAAATCAGGTACAAAAACAAGAAGTGATTGCATAATCATATCCTCCAAAATAGTTAGAGATAGATTACACCGCTTTAGAAAAAGAAAAAAGTCGAGAAGATCAAAAAGAGGGAAAATAAGTGAAAACTCACTTTATAGCGGACTTTCAACATTAAGCTGCTCATCAATTTCGGTAATGGCTAAAATCAAGCTAGAGCGTACCATTTTTTCTAGTCGCATTTGCTGCATTTGAAATAACATTGAATCTTTATTGCCGTTTTTCGCCTTTACGTTCAGCAATTGGTTGATAGGCAAAAAATCAATGTGATTTAAATCTTTGGCAAATTGCACGACCGCAGGGTGGGAGAAAGGAAAATCGTCTTCCTCTTCGCTTAAATGGGATTTCACTTCAAGAAAAAGCGAAATATCTTCAAATACTTTAGGGGAAATCACACCTAAGCCAAGCAGGACTTTTAAACGAACTGAAAGATCGGCAAGTGGACCTTGATGTTCAAACAAAGAGTCCACAACCGATTTTAATGCAAAATCCGTTTTACGAAACACTCGCTCAATCAACTGTGCTACCGAATTCGCAAACAGTTGATTGGCCGTGGTGAGGAAGCCTTTTAAGGTGGCTTCCTCACTCAGTTTATCTATGCAGTCCACAATCATTTACCAAGCTTATTGATATAACCCGACCACTTTATCAATAACAGCTTGATCCGTTAAGCCTGTATATTTTTCAACTGCATCCTCCACACTGTGATTTGCAAGAAATTCTGCTAATTCGACCGCTTGTGGATCTTCCTCATTACGATATTGCAATGCCATTACCACGCCATTAACTAAATGAGTGTGCGGTAAGCCGTACTCCAACGTGCCTAAAAGTGGTTTGGTTAAACGATCACTTGGGCTGAGTTTACGAATGGGCTCGCGACCAACCCGATTTACATTATCGTCTAGATAGGGGTTTGCAAAGCGTTTCAAAATTTTCTCAATATACGCATTGTGCGCTTGCTCATCAAAGCCGTAGCGTTTAATTAATACCGCACCGCTTTCTTCCATTGTCGCCCTTACTGCCGCTTTTATATCATCAATAGCAATCGCTTCTTTAATCCATTTTACGCCCGCTTGTTTACCTAAGTAGGCACAAATTAAATGCCCAGTGTTAAGCGTAAATAATTTACGTTCAACAAACGCCATTAGGTTATCGGTTAATTCCATTCCTTTAATATCTGGAATGGTGCCTTTAAATTGCGTTTTATCCACAATCCATTCACTAAATTCTTCAACGGTTACCTCTAGCGGATCTTGTTCATTTAATTCTGCTGGTGGCACAATTCTATCTACGGCAGAATCAACAAAGCCAACTATTTTTTCAATTTCAGCTTGTTGTTCGGCAGTTAAGTTTTCAAAAATTTTGTTTTTAAAGAAAGTGGTACCACGTACCATATTTTCACAGGCAATAATATTTAATGGCTGAGTATTTCCACTTTCTACACGAGCCACTAACGCTTTAGCAAAAAGTGGCGCAATAAAGCCTAATACGTTCGGGCCAACCGCAGTAGTAATTAAATCAACTTTTTTTACTTGCTCAATCACTGCCGCTTCATCTTTAGAATTGATTGCAGCGATATTTTTAACCATTTCAACACGGCTTGCCTCACCAACAATTTTCACACCGTATTGTTTGTTTTCATTTATTTGATCAATTTGCATTTGGTTAATATCAGCAAAAGTGACGAATACACCGCTATCTGCTAATAATTTGCCGATAAAGCCACGCCCAATATTGCCTGCACCGAAATGGAGTGCGTTCATCATTTGTTCTCCGAAAAATTAATATAAAGACAAAGGGGCGAAAGTCGCCCCATAATATTATTTAGCCAATAATGCTAACACTTTTTCCACATCATGAGTTTGGGTTAATGTTTGCATTGCTTTTTCGTCATCTAAAGCATTGGTAATCGCACTTAAAATCTGAATATGATCGTTACCTTTTGCCGCAATTCCTACCACTAATTTTGCCACACCGTCTTCTTCATCAGTAAAGCGAACGCCATTCGGGTATTGGCAAAACACAATGCCTGTTTTGAGTACGCTATCTTTCGCATCAGCTGTACCGTGCGGAACCGCTAAGCCTTCGCCTAAGTAAGTAGAAACTAACTCTTCACGGGCAAACATTGCCTCAACATAACTTGGTTGCACAAATCCTGCGTTGACTAATTGCTCCCCCGCAAAGCGGATTGCCTCTTCTTTGCTGCTTGCCGTTAAACCTAAGAATACTTGCGATGCTTGAAGTTTTAAGCCTTCCTCTTGTCGGCCTTCAACAACTGGATTTGCAAAATTTTGTGCATTTTGAACCGCTTGTAGAGCGGGTTGATTGCCTAATTTTGCCACTAAACTATCATAGAATGCACCATCTAAGAAATTGGTTAAGGATAAATGCTGAGCTGAGCTCACACGTTGTTGAGCACGAGGCGTTAAGTCTTTATGGGTAATAATTAATTGTGCATCTGGCGGTAAATCGTTAATCGCTAAGTTCTGCACCTCAATATTTAAGCCTGCTGCTTGCACCTTTTTACGCAACAGACTTGCCCCCATCGCACTTGAGCCCATACCTGCGTCGCAAGCTACGTAGATTTTACGGATATTACCATCTACAGCCGCAACCGCAACGCCTTTACTTTCCGCTTTCATTGCGTGAGTTTGTGCTTGGGCATTTTCTAATGACGCCTCATTTTTTTGTGTTTTGAGTAAAACGGAGGCAATTGCGAAGGTTACCGCACAAGAAAGCACTACAGAAGCAATTACCGCAAAGTGTGCTCCTGGTGCTGTCATTGCTAAGATGGCAAAGATTGAACCCGGCGATGCTGGGGCAATTAAGCCTCCACCTAATAATGAGTTAGTTAAAATACCTGTTGCACCCCCTGCAATAACGGCAATGATTAAACGTGGGCTCATTAACACATAAGGGAAGTAAATTTCGTGAATACCGCCTAAGAAATGGATAATCGACGCACTACCTGCAGTTTGTTTTGCTGTACCACGACCGAAGAACATATAAGCAAGTAAAATACCAAAGCCTGGGCCTGGATTTGCTTCAATTAAAAATAGGATAGATTTACCTACTTCTTGTGCTTGAGCTGTGCCAAGTGGTGTAAATACACCGTGATTGATGGCATTATTTAAGAATAAAATTTTGGCTGGTTCAACAATAATAGAAGTTAATGGTAACAAACCTGCTTCAACTAATGCCCCTACACCAGCACCTAATAGAGCAGAAATTTGAGTGACAATACCACCGATAAACGCAAAGGATAACATCGCTAAAATCATACCGATGATACCAACCGAGAAGTTATTTACCAACATCTCAAAACCGCTTTTTACTTTGCCTTCAATCGCTTTATCAAACGTTTTAATTGCCCAGCCACCAAGAGGCCCCACAATCATCGCCCCTAAAAACATAGGGATTTCAGAACCGACAATAATGCCCATAGTAGTAATTGCACCCACTACCGCACCACGTTCTCCACCCACTAATTTACCTCCGCTATAACCAATTAACAGTGGAAGTAAATAAGTAATCATCGGGCCAACTAGCTTAGCGAAACTTTCGTTTGGCAACCAACCTGTTGGAATAAACAACGCCGTGATGAAACCCCAAGCGATAAATGCACCAATGTTTGGCATCACCATATTAGAGAGAAAACGTCCAAAACCTTGAACTTTCACTTTTAAATTAGACATAAAAACCTCGAAAAAGGAGAGAAAATTAGGATTGAATAAATCGTGTGCAAAATAGCACCCTTTTCAAAAGTTACAAAAATATTTCTCTTAAAAATGTGAAGTAGATCACATTAATTTTTCTGTGCCTAATTTTAAAATGTGATCTAGATCACATTTTTATTTTTTACAGTAAAGAGGCTAGCATAAGATAACATTAATCAACTCGAAAACTCGATCAAGCCTGTCACTTTTCCATCATCATCCACGGCGATGAGAGAGTGAATTCTTAGTGCTTTCATTAAATCTTCTGCTTTAGCTAAGAATACCGAATCATTAATCGTTTTCGGATGGCGAGTCATAATCTCTTCTGCCGTTTTATTCAGGCTCTCTGCCCCAAATTTTGCTAGCGTTCGGCGAATATCGCCATCGGTAATAATCCCTTCTAGTTTCTCACCTTGCATAATTACCGCAACGCCCATTCTCCCTTCGTTCATCACAGAAAGGCATTCAGTAAAAGTACTTTTCAGATCAACTATGGGTACTTTTCGTACCATCACATCTCGCACCCGATTGAGCAGCCTACGCCCTAAACTTCCGCCTGGGTGAAAGCGTGCAAAATCTTCTGGGCGAAAATCACGAGCTTTCATTAATGCGATTGCCAACACATCGCCCAATGCCATAGTCACTAAGGTTGAGCTTGTTGGTGCGAGATTATTCAAACAGGCTTCACGCTCCACGCCAATATTTAAAATCACATCTGCATTTCGCCCAAGCGTGGAATAAGGATCGCCTGTCAACGCAATAATTTTATTGCCAAAACTTTTCAAGCTTGGAATCAATTTATTTACATCATCGGTTTCGCCGCTGTTGGAAATCAAAATGACAACATCAACAGGCTTTAACATTCCTAAATCGCCGTGGAATGCCTCTGTCGGATGCAAAAAAAAGCTAGGTGTGCCTGTAGAAGCAAACGTCGCCACCATTTTTTTACCGACTAATCCCGATTTTCCAATTCCGCCTACAACCACTCGCCCCTCACAAGCCAGCATCATCTCCACGGCTTCGTTAAATTCTTCAGATAAGCGATGATTCAGCGTAATAATCTGCTGAGCATAAAGGCTCAACGCTTCTTTTGCACTGTCTAGATGATTCATTTTTGTGCCCTTATACAACTAACAACTCAATTCCTTTCGATTTAATTTGTTCTCTCATTTCTTGAGATAATCCTTCATCGGTAATAATAGTATGGATTTTCTCTAAACCACAAACGATATTGGGGCTTTTACGTCCAAATTTACTGGAGTCCGCAAGTAAGACAATTTTATTTGCAGCATCGCACATTAGAGAACTGACTTTATATACTTCATTGAAAGTCGTTAATCCAACATCTAAATCTAATCCATCAGTACCGATAAAGAGTATGTCAAAATTTGAACCAATAAAAGCTGATTCAGCAAAATAACCGTGAAATGATGCTGATTTTTCACGAAATGTGCCACCGGAAATAAGTAAGTTATACGATTTATTGAGTTTTAAAATTTCATTAAAAATCGTTAAACTATTTGTCATTAAAGAGAGATTATCAAATGGTTTTAGATAGGGGATCATTTGAAGCACTGTACTGCCCGCATCAAAAATAATAGAGTTTCCTTCATTAATTAATTCTGCGGCTTTTTGTCCAATACGTTGTTTTTGTTGAAGATTAATCCCTGTTTTTTGTGAAATTGGTTTATCTTCCTTATCTGTAGTTGCTATTTTTTCTTTTCTATCAAAGGTTTCATCCGAAATTAACACAACACTACCATAAGTTCGTAGCACTTTATTATCATCTTCTAAAGCAGTGAGATCTTTACGAATAGTTGCCCCTGTTAGCTTAAAATAAGCTGCAAGCACATCCACTTCCGTTCTACCGTGATTGGCTAAATACGCTAAAATTTGTTGTCGTCTTTCAAATGGTTTCATTTTTATCTCCAATTAGCAACGATTGGAGATTTCAATCTATGCTAATACTGTTTTAACTTTGTGATTACATCTAAAAGGGAAAACATTCTTTCATCAGCAATCGAAAATTTTTCGTTTTGATAATGTGGATTAACTAAAAAAGTGGTTAAATTTGCCGCTTTTGCTGCGATTAAGCCCGTTACACTATCTTCAATAACAATGCATTCTTGTTTCTCAATACCAAGTTTCTTTACTGCTCTCAGATAAACAGCCGGGTGTGGCTTGCCGTAATCTTCGTCCATTGCGGTACATTGAATAGGGAAGTAATCCCATAATTTTAAACGATCAAAAACCGCCTCGATAATAACCGGTGGCGATGATGTTGCCACAGCAAGTCTGATATTATTAGACTGTAAGAAATCCAATAATTCATATAATCCTGCTAACGCATAGCCCGATTTTTGTATCGCATTACAACCATAAGTAAGAATAGCCTCACTTAATTCGGCATTGGAAATCGTTAAATTGAATTTTTTTATCCAAGTTTCGCTAAGTTCATCTATGCGTTTACCCCTTGTGAATTTTTCACAATCTTCAACCGTAATGTTAATTCCTAACGCTTCTAATACTTCAATTTGGGCTTCCGCCCATTGGGGTTCTGAATCAATCATTACCCCATCCATATCAAAAATGACACTGCTTATCTTCATTCTTTCCTCTCTATATTATCTCATTTCAAATAAAAAATATTCAAAATGAAATAAAAATTATATTATTTTTGATCCTAAGCATTATATCCGGAAGAGATAGCTACTTTTAAGGCAAACTGTGAGCGTTTATCCGTTGGAAAGATTTTTTCTGGTACAATTTCATCAATGGATAAGCCAATCACATCATCTAATTTTTGTGGTCGAGCAAAAACAGAGAATCCTTTCATACAAAGGCTATCAACAATTTTTTTCTGCTCATCAAATGCCAACACAATAATGGATTTTGGATTAAAGCGACCACTGTTACGCCCAACAGTTACTTTTCCTTTCCGGCTAATTTCCATAAAGGCTTGATTAAATGCTTTGATTTGAAGCCCCCCGAATAAAATTTGTAAAAGCCACATTACTATAGCAAAAATAATGAAGACGGTTGTTGAATTCATTGCTCCTCCCAATAAAATACAAGCGGTCGATTTTGTTCATTTTTTTGCAACTTCCATAATGAACAGAACCAACCGCTTATGCTATTAGAACATCACCTGTCCGCCAGTAATATTGATAGACTGTCCTGTGCAATAAGATGCCTCTTCGCTGGCATAGAATTTCAATACATTTAATACATCTTGATAATCACAACCACGTTTTAAAGGCACTTTATCAATATAAACTTGCTCAACTTCATTTTCCAGAATGCCGAGTTTTGCCGCATATTGTGGAATTAACGATTGGAACATCGGTGATTTCAATAAATTACCTAACATTAATGAATGCACGGTAATGCCTTTATCGGCTAAGTCTAACGCTAAAGACTGAGTTAAACCTACACCGCCAAATTTTGCTGCACTATAACCTGAATTATATTTACTACCAACTTTACCCGATTTTGAGTTAATTTGAATAATCCGTCCTTTAACTCCATCACGAATCATTAAACGAGAGAAATGTTTTGCGGTTAAGAAATAACCTGTTAAATTCACTTTTACCGATAAATCAAAATCGTTTAAATTGAAATCCCAAATAGGTGATGCTTTTGCCGTTCCTGCACTATAAACTAATACATCAGCACGCCCAAATGCGGCATCGGTAGCATTAGCTAATGCTTCAACACTGGGCTCATCTCCAGCATCTACTTGCACGCCAATCGCATTACCTTCGCCTTGTTTTGCATTAATATCTTTAGCCACTTTTTGTGCATTTTCACCGTTTAAATCAGCAACAACTACACGATAGCCAGCATCAGCTAACCCTTCAGATAAAAAAGCTCCAAGTGTTTGACCACCACCTACAACGATAGCCACTTTTTTTTCATTTTTCATAATGTATTCCTCTAAATTTTCAATTTGAAATAAATTGTAATCCGTTATTAATCACGCTTGATAATCAAGGTTGAATTTTCCGATAAACCTTGCGGTGGTGTTCCGATAACGTGAACACTTCCCGGAAATTCAGCCTCTGTTGAACGATCAAAGCGGAAAGTGATGTGTCCGAGCGATGATAAGTTTTCTGATGCAACGCTACCGACTGCCGTAATTGGATAATCTACACCATCAAACTCTGCAATATCGCCTACTTGTAAAGGGCTACTTAATTCAGATGGATTATGAATGAAGCAATAATCTTCCAAGTCTGCAGGAGCACCCTGTTTAAAAGTAATTAACATATTGTCTTGCAAGGATTCTTGAGCAAAATTACCAATTTTAGTAAAGGTCGTTGTATAAATAATTGCCATATAGATGTTCTCTCTTTATTTACAAGCGGTGCATTTGGCAAAAAAATTTGTAAATTTAACCGCTTGTAATTCATTATTGATAGATAAATGCTGAAACTGCCCAAGCAACCAGCACTGTTGGTGCACCTGTTAAAAAACGACCAACCAATACGGAAGGAACACCCACTCTTACGGTATCTTGTTTTGCTTCTGCCATTGAAAGACCGACAGGAATAAAATCACAAGCAGCTTGAGCATTAATTGCGAATAAAGCAGGTAAGGCTAGATGTGGTGGAATATTGCCTAAACCAATTTGTGTACCTACTAACACCCCAATAACTTGTGCAATAACCGCTCCAGGACCTAAGAATGGCGAGAGGAGAGGGAATGAGCAGATCAAGGCTAAAATCACTAATCCGATTGGGCTATTAGCTAACGGTGTCAAGCCGTGTGCAATCACATCTCCTAAGCCTGAAGCAATGATGATCCCGATGAGGGCGGAAACAAATGCCATAAACGGTAAAATGGTTTTAAGCACGGTATCAATCGTATCTCGTCCTGCTTGGAAGAATAATGCTGCAACAGAACCCATCCCCATTCCAATTTTTGCTAATAAACCATCACTTTGCTCGGTAATTTTTTTACTTGAGTCATACTCTTTCACTTGGCTTGGAACGACTGTTTTGGGCTCAGTAACTACAGAAGAAGCCTCTTCTGCATCAACTAAGCGAATGTTATGCTCTTTTACCGCTGATACATAAATATCTTCTACGATAAATTCAGCTAATGGACCTGATTTACCTGTTGCGTGAATATTAATAGTTGGAATACGACGTTTCGGATAAAGCCCACAACGTAATACACCACCGCAATCAATAATCGCAATGCCAATTTCTTCCGCCGGTAGCTCACCTTCTTTGAAGCCGTCTATAGCTTCCCACCCCG
Source organism: Mannheimia pernigra (assembly GCF_013377995.1). Taxonomy (NCBI): domain Bacteria; kingdom Pseudomonadati; phylum Pseudomonadota; class Gammaproteobacteria; order Pasteurellales; family Pasteurellaceae; genus Mannheimia; species Mannheimia pernigra. The sequence continues at coordinate 539,197 of NZ_CP055305.1, read as the reverse complement.
TTAATTCCACTAATTTATTCACGATGGCAGGACGTGTTCCTCCTGTCATATAAAGCACTTTTTTGCCTTCTACTACAGGTAATGTTAATGGACCGCCCCAACCGCCATTGCCTTTTTCAATATAAATAGCTTTGTTACTCATAATACATTCCTCTACTTTTCATTCTGTTTAATTAGTGAGATAAATGAACTTCTTTATCTAATGTAATACCCATTCGCTTTTCAAAAAATGCGGTAGTGAAGTCCGTAATCCAACCACGGAAGAAGTTAGTAAACATACCTACTAACAAATAGCTGATAGCTAAAGGACCAAGTGGTAAGCCTAGTGTGGTTAATCCACTGGCGATACCTAAGTAAACGAATAATTCACCCGGATTGATATGAGGAAATAATCCATTCATTGAGTGGCAACTATAAGATGCAGCTGCATAGTAGCTTGGTTTGTAACGCTCAGGTAAGAAACGCCCTAAGCTCAATGTCATCGGATTACAAAAAACAAATGTTCCGATAACAGGTAAGATTAAATAGCGAGAAATCGGGTTTCCTGCACTGCGTTGAGCAAGTCTTTCAATACGATCTTGCCCAATGAATTTGATCAATGCATTCATTACTACCAGTAATGAAATTAAAAGAGGCAAAATACCGTTTATCATTCCAACTAAGGTTTCACCACCTTTTTGGAACAAACCGATAAACCATTCTGCTCCGTGTGTGATTGTTTCTATCATAAAGACCTCCGTATTTTTCAAAATAAAAATTACATTTTTTCATCTCTGTGTCGAGATGTGCAAATAGTAAAACAATTTCATTTTGAAAACTGTGATTAAGATCACAAAACCAGAAAAACATTTCAAATTAAATTAATTTGGTTTTATTTTGAATAAAATAGATAAATACTTTGATAAGAAAATGAGAGAGGGATTAATAAAAGAAAAAGCTCAAACCTTTGTTTGAGCTTATTTCTTACATCACTTTTGCAGAATAATGTAATTTTTCAACCGCTTGTATCAGTGTTTGGTTATCCACATCCTGTGTGGTAACAATCTTAACTTTACGATCTTTCATTGAGGCTTTGGTAGAAATAACCCCAGACACCGCTCGCAGCTCTTTATTTACGAGATAAACACATAATTGACAGTTCATTTCTTCAATATGCAAAACCACGTTTTTTTCAACTTGTTTTGTGATAGGTTCAGGCGTTCTTTCTTGTGCATAAATCGAAGAAATCCCACTCCAAACCAAGCTCATTATGATTAAAAAATATTTCATTTTATCTATTCTCCGCCCTACATTTCTAAAATATAAGGCAAAATATATGGGTAAGTTAAAAAGAAAATGACCACCACAAACACCAGCCAATATAAAATGACGAGTGTTTTGCGAGAAAAATATTTGGTGCAAATCATTTTATTGGAAAAATTGAGCAACCAAAAACCGTAGCCAAAAGCGGCAAGCGATAAAATTAACATCGGAATTTGTAAAAATGCAAACTGATTAAGCCCAATTAACCACGGAGACGAAACGCCAAACAACAAATAAACCAGTGGTGCAATGCAACATAATGTCGAACTTACCGCAGTAACTACCGCGGTGATACACATTGTGATAAATTTATTGTTATCACCATTACAGTTCTTTTGAGATAAATTCATAGCCAAATTCTTTCGCTTCAAAAGAGTTTAATGGATCTCCCCCCACTTCCGCATAGGGATAGCCAAAGTTATTAAGTGGAGTAAGTTCTGGTTGTGGGTATAAATCAAAATCACGTCCGTGATTGAAACCAACCCAGTTCATTTCCCAGTTACCAAATAGGTATTTAGACACCGTTTGCACATCTGGATCTGAAACCTCTTTTTTCTCTGCTAAACGCATTTTCGCAACATCGGCAGAATCCACGGGTACCCAACCAAAACCAGCTAGATAGAACTCCGCACGGCAATGCTGTCCAGTATTTTCATTCGCAATCCCCTCTTTTGAGCTACCAAATGCAGTTTTGGAGTATTGCCCCATTTTTACCGCCTGACCTAAACGGATACCAAACACTTCACGGGCGGGAATATCCGAAGCACGAGCTAAAGCCACAAAAACAGAGTTAATATCAGTACATTTACCTTTTAACACTTTAGTGGTGAGGATTTTCTCCACATCACCATCGCCACAACCTAAAACTGAGTTATCACGTTCCATATTCTCTACAATCCACTTGTGGATAAGTTCCGCTTTTTTCAGCGGATTTTGCTCGTTACCCACAATTTTATCGGCATATTCTTTTACAATGCCATCTGTTTTAATATGAGCCGTTGGTTTTAAGTACTCCAACACATCCACCGAATAGATAATTTTCTCTGGCATTTGATAATGTGCTAACGCACCTTGAGCCATTGGCTCACGATCTTGGGTTTCAATCACCATTTTCACCTTCAGATCACGTTTTGGAGCGTCTTGATCCCAAGTCGCAAACAAGGTTTTCGCCCCATAAGCGTTATTTTCTGTGATATACGCGTTTTTGTAACTTCCCTCAAACTCAATGGATTTAACGGTTTGATAATCGGTATCAGACGGTAACGGAATCCATAAATTCGTAGTGCCTGAAGAACCTTGCGGCACCACTAAATCATAAGATTGGGTAAATTCATAAGTATGAGTATTGGTGTGGAAATTATTGTGTTGAACAGGGGCCGAAAAAGCAGTTGCACAGCTTGATGCAACAAGAGAAGCAATAAGTTTATTCATTAGAAATGATCCTTATTAGAGTGAAGAAACAGTTAAAACTTAACATATTAAGTATTCTAACTACGGATGAGGTTGCATATTAGCCAATAAAAAAGGGGAAAGCAATGGGGGAAAATGAATATATTTCCCCCATTTTTCTGCAAGCGGTCAAAAATCATAAAAAATTTACAAATAGATTTTTTGCCCTAACTTTGCACTTTCAAATACACGCTCAATCACTTTCAACACAAAAATGACTTCCTCTAGTTTAATCACTGGATCAGCATTGTAGGCGATCACTTGGTACAAATCATCAAACAAATTTTGGTAACTAGCTTGAGCATTGGGATAAGGCTGGCGAACGACATTACCTTCCAACTCAGTATGTAAAATACCCCAGTTTTCTTTTTCCTCCATATTCCACTCTTTGCCAAGAGGCTGCACGCCATTTTTCAACAACGTTTCTTGATTATCGGGGGTCTGTTTCAGATAAGAGCCTAATTTTCCGTGTAACACAAATGTTGGACTTGGCTCACGAGCATATCGGCTGGCTTTCAACACCACTTTAAAATCATTGGCATAATAGAGCTGAATATCAAAATTATCATCAACCAACACACCCTCGTGTTGATAACGCACATCAGCATACACCGCTTTGGGCTTGCCAAATAAATACAACACTTGGTCGATTAAATGCACGCCCAAATCATACACCAAACCTGTACCACGATCGCCCGCCTCTTTCCACGCTTTACTATTTTTCTCTTTAGCATAACGGTCAAAACGCACTTCACAATCTACCAACTCGCCCAGCAAATTTTGCTCAATGAGCGATTTCGCTGTGGCTATATAGCTATCCCAACGGCGGTTTTGATAAACATAAAGCACCTTGCCTTGTTGCTTTGCAAGCTCTGCCAACGCTTCTGCCTCTGCCACTGTGGCAACCAAAGGCTTTTCCACCAGAACGTGTTTGCCTGCAAGCAATGCCTCTTTTACCATTGCATAATGGGTTTGATTTGGAGTGGTAATCAGCACTAAATCCACTTCAGGCGTTAAAAGCAAGCTGAAATCTCGCACCGTTTCCGCGTTCGGCAACCACTCCGCCGCATAGTTAGAAGTGCGTTCATACACTTTTGTGATATTAAAACGAACATCTTGCTTCAAAAATGGAATATGAAAAACACGGCTGGAAAAACCAGCACCCGCAATGGAAATATTGATGGGTTTCATAGAAAATCCTCATAACATTTTGATGTTATCAGCTTAAATAAACAAGCGGTCAAATTTTAGGAAAATTTTGCAAAAAATAGATAAAATACGACCGCTTATTTAACTAATCATAAGTTTTGCAAACAATCTCTTTTTCTTCACAAAATATGCTACTGTGGTTTGCAAGGCATTGCTTTTGTACATTTAATTTGGCTCTGCCTCGGCTACTATGTTCACTACGGTATTCCTGAGTAAATGGCTTTAGAGTACAAATGTGAACCTCTTTGGAATCAATTTGATCTGAGACACCTATGATAATAGGCATAGGGATACCAGCTTGTCCTGTAGGAGTAACTGGCACGACACAGCCACTTAATAGTATGCTTAAACTTATTAACCAATAACGCATATTTTTCTCCTTTTAAAATGTATAATAAATCAGAGCGGAGCATCTTTATTGTTACTGTAAGCTCTTAATATCTTGCCCAATTTCTTGGTATTTTTATTAAAATGGCAAAATCCAAGTTTTAAGTGCAGCTTATCGGTTAGTTGTAGGGTAGCAATTTTAACCATTTGCTTTCTAATCTTTTCTCTCTATGTAGAAGATAGACTCTTCATATATCTCCTTTAAGTAAGGAATGCCCAATAAAAAATTACACTTATTTTGTAAGAATTCTCGATCAGCTGAGTCCAAAATAATAACAACAATTCATAAAAAAGGATAGCTCGATGAAAAAATTAACCATTCAAGATGTGACACCTGAAACTATTTTCTACCAACGCCGCAAAATTATTACCGCGTTAGGGTTAGGTATTGCGGCTTCTGCATTGCCTAAAGTAAGTATGGCAGAAACACAAAGACACTTGCAATCACTGCAGTTTAAACCAGATCCAAATAAAGGGCTTGAACTCACTCCCGAAAACAAAGTAATAGGCTATAACAATTTCTATGAGTTTGGTGTGGATAAAAGTGCCCCAGCAAGAAATGCGGCAAACTTTAAAACCGATCCTTGGACATTGGAAATTAGCGGTGAAGTTGAAAATCCATTTAGCTTAAATCATCAACAATTGCTTAATACGTTTCCACTGGAAGAACGCATTTACCGTTTTCGTTGTGTTGAAGCGTGGTCAATGGTTGTGCCGTGGATAGGCTTTGAGTTAGCTCGCTTAATTGAGATGGCAAAACCAACCACTAAAGCCAAATATGTGGTCTTTCACACTTTATATGATCCTGCACAAATGCCAGGACAAAAAAATCGTTTGCTAGGCGGTGGGATTGATTATCCTTATGTAGAAGCGTTACGCTTAGATGAAGCCTTAAATTCACTCACATTACTGTCCGTCGGTTTATACGGTAAAACCCTACCACCGCAAAACGGCGCACCTATTCGCTTAGTCGTTCCTTGGAAATATGGTTTTAAAAGTATTAAGTCGATCGTCAAAATCACCTTTGCCGAAAAACGTCCACTCACTACTTGGGAAAGTCTTGCTCCAAATGAATATGGCTTTTATGCTAATGTGAATCCGAATGTTGATCATCCACGTTGGTCGCAAGCCTCTGAACGCGTAATTGGTGCCAGCGGGTTATTATCCGTCAAACGCCAGCCAACGCTAATGTTTAATGGCTACGAAAATGAAGTGGCAAATTTATACCGTGGCTTAGATTTAAAGGTGAACTACTAATGCTAACCTGGTTACGTATACTCATTCATCTTGGCTGTTTATTACCGCTAGTTTGGGTAGCACAGCTATTATATACGGGTAATGAAACAATATTAGGTGCCGATCCGATTAAAGAGCTGGAGCATTTTCTCGGTTATGGTGCAATCGTCATTTTTTGTATAATGTTTCTACTTGGTATTGCCCTACAATACCTAAAGAAAAACCAGTATCAAATTTTACGCCGACCACTGGGATTATGGGCGTTTGTATGGGCAACTCTACATATTTCAAGCTATCTATTGTTAGAATTAAGCCTTGATGTCAAATTATTTTTTAGCGAGCTTGCTGGTCGCCAATATTTGATTTTAGGCGCTACTGCTTTTTTCATTCTAAGCATAATGGCTGTCACTTCGCTGCCTATGCTAAAACGAAAATTAGGAAAACACTGGGGGACGATTCACCAGTGGGCTTATCCTGCATTAGTATTGGCGATGGTGCATTATTATTGGTCGGTAAAAAGCGTAACATTCGATCCAATTATCATTGGGGTCTTAGTGCTATTTATTGTTACTCATAAAATACAGGCTAAATTTGCAAAAAAATAGCAAAATCACACCGCTTGCAGCAGTCAAACCACATACAAAAAATAATGGCATAAGTGACTCACTTATGCCATTTTTTATATGCTTTAACGTTTATTAAAAATCTTAAAAATATTGTTGGCTTCCTCTAAATAATGCAAGATTTTCCGCATTCATATTGCCGTTACCAACACCTGCTACGACAATACCTTGATAGCCTACATCTAACAAGGCTTTAGTAGGCCAATTTTCACAATCTGCTCACCTTTGATATTCGCCAATGTTTTCATTTCTGGCACTGCTTCAATTAAGGTTTCGATATTCAATTGCCCTGCTTGATAAGCACTACTATTTGCATTCTGCTGACTACCAGCAATCGTTCCGCCTGTCGCTAAAATAGTGATATTAGGTAATTCTGCCGCATTAGCTGTTACAAATAAGCCACCTAACATTGCTGCTAATGCTAATTTTTTGAATTTCATATAAGGCTCCTTAATTAAAAAAACTAAAGACAGATAATACCGATAAATCAGTGTAAATTATTTGATCTGATACATAAAAGCGGAAATTAATTACTGGGTAGAAATAGGTTATATCGCTATTTTCATTTGGGTTATCTACTCATAGAATACCTTTAACTAAAACATAATAAGCAGAATTTACGCAAAATTCTCCGACAGACAAGTAAAAATTTACAATTTTTCGACAGAGATCGCAAAAATACAAGCAGTTTATTTCAATTATATTTCCATTCCCAAGGCTCAGACACAAAACCACTTACCACTGGATTTTGATGAATATAATTTAACTTTTCATCAAAGAATTTCTGCGAATAGATTTCAATAGGTTGGTTATGATGTTGCTAGAATTGATATTGTTTTACATTACAACGTCGTTCAGCCGCCCGAGAAAACATCCACAGCAACCATTCCCGACGGTTTTCTTGCAAATTATCTTTAATTCTCTGAATAAGTATTTTAGCGGTGAATGTTTTGAAATCTCGTATTAAATCAGAAGGATTTTGATTTTCTGCTTGAAATAATAAATGGATATGAGTTGGCATAATACAATAGGCATACAAAATCATTCCCTTATGTTTTCTGCAGTAATCTAAGGCATCAACAATTACCTGAAAATAAATTTCTCTCACAAACACACCAACCCAATAAACAGTTGCAAAACTGACAAAATAAGCACCGCTCTTTTCGTGGAATTTATATTTTCGGCTCATAGCCTTTCTCAACTTAAAAAGGAATAAGAAAAATACCCTATTCAAAATTAAATTCCACAAGCCAATATAATTTTTTCGATCTAGATCGCAAAAATCATTAAAACTTGCAAAGTGTTGATAAAATTTAACCGCTTGTGATAAGCCAAAGAAATACTGAAATGATAGCAATGGATGGATAAATAAAATGATGATGCAAGCGTCCACGCTTGTGCCAAAAACAAAAGCCCAAATAAACCAAATTTTACTTGGCTGATTTAGGCTTTTATCTTATGACTGAAATACTTTCAGAACAGGAATTAACTGGCACAAGCGTGGACGCTTGCACCATCTGGGTTAAATCCTTATATTATAAGGTTTTAACCTACTGTGCAGACTCAATTTTAGTCACTATGCCAAATAATTAGTTAAAGGAAATTTAAGCTAGCTTATCTAGGACAACCCCATTTAGAATTTATAACTTGTGCTAAACACTATAGTTCTCCCTCTTGCATAATTATTGAGCGTATAAATAGGTTCATCACTGATATCAGAATTGTAAACCCTCTGACTTGCTGCATCATTATTAGCATCAAGAGGATCAATGTACTTTTTGTCAAAGACATTTTGTAGTTCTAACTTTAATATAAGCGACTTGATTGGTTCGTAGCTCACGTAAAAATCAACAATAATAGGTTGTTTATTTACGGTTTCTTCGAGCCGATGAGTTTCTTTCACAATATGTGTTCCAGGATAATAAGTATAGTTAAACTCATCTATCGCAATACGTTTACTTTTTCCGTAATATTTTGCCACTCCGCCAATTTGTAGTCTTTGATCAAACCATCTTGTCCCTAACTCCAATGAGCCATAGTCTCTTGGTAACGCTGAAATTTTGCTGGCACCAAAACCTTGAGTTTTAAAACCATAATGAGAAGCGGCATCTACCCTTGAACTTGCATCTGTAAAGGATACGGGTTGATTCGTATTTTGACGAGCATAAGCTAAGTTGCCATAGAAAGAGCCTATATCATAACTAAATTCTAATTCTATCCCTTTGATATTTACTGGTTTTTCATAGTTTTTGTGGAAAATGAATAAACCAGGAGCACTACCAACAGCGGTATGTTGTACATTATAAATATAGTTTTTTAAGTGAGTGTTATAAAATAGCACTTTAAATCCTAATTTATCTTCTTCACTAAATACCCGTTCTTTGAATCCATTAATACCAAACTGTGTTGTTTTCGCTTGCTCTGGCTGTAGTGCGGTATTTACACCATAGTCACCTAAGTTAGAGAAGAATATTTCTTTAATATTAGGGGCTCGATGTGTTTGAGAATAACTAATAAAGGGCGTGAATAAATCGTGAATATAAGCAGACAAGGTTGCTGAATAATTAATTCGTTTATGTTTTCCTGTTGCTGTATGAGGAAAATTGACATCAGGACAGTTAAACTCTCCCAATTCAGGATCATTAGGAAAATCCTCATCTGGAATATATGTACAATGTTTTTTTTGCAAGTTGTCTAATTGAGATTGTAATGACCTTAAATGCTCAAACTGCCTATTTCTACTTGCCTGTCTAATATCTGACTCCAATTCTCTAATCGCAAAAGGAAAATATTTAAAACGCTGACCAATAAACCGAGCGGTATTAATATTTGCGTTTATATCCAATCCCCACATACCATAGTTAAAGTGATTGTCGAGATAAAAAGTATCGAACTTCTGTTCGCCATCAGGCTGGAAAGTTGAAGTATAAAGCGATTTACGAACGGCTGTCATTCCTACAGAATCGTTGTTTTCGCTGGTTTCGCCATTCTCTAAGTTATAGTTTAATTCCGCAGGATGTCTATTTTTACTATAGCGGTTCTTTAAACGATTAAAACCTAATATTGCTTCCCATTCTCCATCTTTAAACGGAGACACTTTAAAGGTGTTACTCAAATTTAAGGTTGTCGCTTTGTTGTTAATTGCCAAACCTTGAATTAAATATTTATTATTAATTCGGCTCCCTTTGTTGTAGTTTTGTTTGCCTTGATTTTCCGCATAGGCCACTTGAACATCTAACCAAGGTGACTCAGGCAAGTGAAAACGATAATTTAACTGGTTGTTTTGGTTTTTTAAATGTCTACCCGCTACCTGACTTTGGTAATCACGATAAGAAAGTGTGATGGTTTGGTATTTATCGCCATATTCCAATTTAGCCATACGACTCATTGGTTTTTGTTTTAAATGAGCTGCATTGAACGGTGAGGTGGTAGAACTTTCTTTATCTAGATCATCAATTTTACTAAGGTCAATCGAGCTATCCGTAACTTTTCGTCCGCCTCCTATTTTATAATTTTGAGAGATTTTGCGCCAACTATGCCCAAATAATGCTCCTATCCAAGTAGAGTCATTGAATTGGTATTTGCCAGCGAGCATTCCCATATAATTTGGGCCTATTGCATTATTACCAAAAGTCATTTTAGACATAGCACCCATGGAATTTCCTTGTGTAACTAGATCATTGACACCGACAGTTTTAAAGTTTGCTGCTCCAAGTAATGCATTGGCACCACTACTACCACTGAAGGTTCCTCTCTCCACATTAACAGACATTAAAAAAGCAGGATCAATAAAAGCTCCAAATTGAGATGTGCCTCCTGATCGCCCTCCATCATCTGTCGAACTACCATAGAAAGTTTGGCTAATTCCATCAATAATAGTATTAGCTCGCCCAAATCCAGAACCTCCTCGAATATTAACAGAAACCACACCTTGAGATTTATCCATTTGTGTAAATGCGCCAGGCATAGAACGAACAATAGTCTCTAAGCTTTGGTTTGATTCCAAGATTTTATCTCGGGTGCTTATTGCCCCTGTTTTAATGAAAACTTCATCTGTTTTTTTTATTGCTTGGGCTTTAACCTCAACCGTATCTAACATATAACCTTCCTCTGCGAATACCCTAGGTAAGGGGCAGATAAGTGTTGTACAAGTCAGGTGAAATACATATTTTTTGATCTTCATTTCTATTGTCTTTCCTATAAAAAATGTAATTAAATTTAAATCGCAACGCTAAAGACACTGAAGAAAAAAGTGTGCCTTTATTGCGCGAGTCTAGTATAGCACAAGACGAAAATAGTAATCATGTTCAATATTATAAAGGATACGTTAGACGATTAGCATAAATAGAAATATGCACTTAAATAGAGGATTATAAAAATAAGGGGCTATCCTAGAAACTCAATTTAACCAATTGTTTTAAAAAGAAAACTTGATATTTTAAGTCACTATGATTAAAACGCCATCTGCATTCTTTCAAATAGAATTCATGTACTTTAGGAACGCCGTTAAATTTACGCAAATAGCATTTTGCCTGACTCTCCAAATTCTCAATTCCGTTAATGTGATTTTGATTGCTAACTAAAAACCACTTTCTATTAAGGTAGAATTGACCGTTCAAATAAATCACGTTCATTTTCTGTATAAGACGTAATGGGGCATTTAAAAGGGTGAACAGGGTCCAATAAGATTTTTCAATAAGTTTCCCTATTTACGTAAGCATAAATTGTGGGGCAACCCACTTTTGTGGCAAGAGGCTACTGCGTAGACACCGTAGATGTCAATGCAGAAATGATAAGAAAGTACTTGAAATATCAGGAAAAGCACGAATTAGAGGATAAACAACTTCGTTTATCAGATATATAAAAATTCGGGTTCTATGAATTCGAATTTTAATCGCCCCCTATGGGGGCAGATCACTACGAAGGTAGATTTTTAATACTCCAACGCCACTCTCGCACTTCTAAACAACCGCATCCAAGCCCCATCTTCCGTCCAATCTTCGGGGCACCAAGAGTTGCTGACCGCTCGGAACACTCGTTCTGGGTGTGGCATCATAATAGCGACTCGTCCGTCCGTGTTGCCGATGGCAGTAATACCCAACGCCGATCCGTTCGGGTTGGCTGGGTATTGTTCGGTTGGGTTGAGATGGCTATCGACATATTGGGCAATGACCAAGTTCTGTTTTTGCAAGTTTTCGAGCTGTTCCGACCGCTTGAATTCCACCTGCCCTTCACCGTGGCTGACTGCAATCGGCATATGGCTGCCAGCTATTCCATTGAACCAGAGCGAGTTGGTGTCGTTGATTTTCACCATTGCGGCACGAGCTTCAAAACGTTCGGATTTGTTACGCACGAAGCGTGGCCAGTTTTCTGTGCCTGGAATAATTTCCGCTAGATTGGAGACCATTTGGCAACCATTACATACCCCTAATGCCAGCGTGTTCGGGTTAACGAAGAATTGGCTGAATTGATCACGCAACATTGGGTTGAATAGGATTGATTTCGCCCAGCCGCCGCCCGCACCCAGTACGTCGCCGTAAGAAAAACCACCGCACGCCACCATTGCGTTGAAGTCGTTTAGGTTGCGTCTACCAGAGATCAAGTCGGACATATGCACGTCAATTGCATTAAAGCCAGCACGGTCGAACGCTGCCGCCATTTCGTAGTGGCTGTTTACGCCTTGCTCACGCAAGATAGCGATGGTTGGTTTCGTGCCTTTGTTGATGAAAGGCAGGGCAATGTCATCATTCACATCATAGGTTAAAAACGCCGATAAGCCTTTGTTATTCGAGTCTTTTTTCGCTGCAAATTCTTGGTCTGCACACTCAGGATTATCACGCAAGCGTTGCATTTGGTGGGTTAATTCCGCCCAAATGCCTCGCAGTTCGGAGCGTTTTTGGCTGAATACCATTTCGCCATTTCGGGTGATTTCAAAGCCATCACCCTGTGCGACTGAACCGATATCGTAGGTAAGATTTGCAAGATTTTCCGCTTTTAATACCGCTTGTACGCTCTCTAAATCAGAGGTTTTAACTTGAATAACTGCCCCAAGTTCTTCGTTGAACAGCACGCCTAAGTCGTCTGTTCCCAAGCGGTCGATTTCAGCACGAATTTTGCAATTTCCGGCAAATGCCATTTCCGCAAGGGTCGTGATTAAACCACCGTCTGATTTATCGTGGTAAGCCAGTAGCTTGCCATCACGAACCAAGGTTTGTATTGCGTTAAAGAAACCTTTTAAGCGTGCCACATTCACCACGTCCGCCGGTTTGTCGCCGATCTGTTTATACACTTGAGCCAGAGCGGTCGCACCTAAGCGGCTGTTGCCTTCGCCTAAGTCGATTAACAGCAAGCGAGTGTCGCCTTTGTCGGTACGAAGTTGTGGGGTAACGGTTTTACGCACATCTTCCACACGGGCGAATGCGGAAATCACGAGAGAAAGAGGCGCAGTTACCGATTTTTGTTCGCCGTTCTCTTCCCAAGTGGTTCGCATCGACATTGAGTCTTTACCCACTGGGATTGTAATGCCAAGCGTTGGGCAAAGCTCTTCGCCCACGGCTTTTACGGCTTCATAAAGCCCTGCATCTTCCCCCTCGTGACCTGCTGCTGACATCCAGTTTGCGGAAAGTTTAATCCGTTTAATATCACCAATGTTGGTTGCAGCAATGTTAGTAATGCTTTCTGCCACGGCGAGGCGAGCTGAGGCAGCAAAGTCAAGCAAAGCAACAGGTGATCGCTCGCCAATTGACATTGCTTCACCGTGATAGCTGTCTAAACTTGCGGTGGTGACAGCACAATCCGCCACTGGAATTTGCCACGGACCGACCATCTGATCTTGTGCAACCATACCGGTTACCGAACGGTCTCCGATAGTAATCAGGAAGGTTTTTTCCGCCACCGCAGGCAAACGTAATACACGATGAAATGCCTCTTTGAGATCAATATCAGCGGTGACAAGCGGTGGATTTTTTACGGTTTTTGACGAAGCATCTCGTTGCATTTTCGGGGTTTTACCAAGCAGTACATTCATCGGCAAATCGATCGGCTTATTGTTGAAATGGGTGTCAGCAAGGGTTAAATGCTTCTCTTTCGTTGCCTCGCCAATCACCGCAAATGGGGCTCTTTCCCTTTCGCACAATGCTGTGAAAATGTCGAGTTTTTCAGGGGAAACGGCAAGCACATAACGCTCTTGCGATTCGTTACACCAAATTTCAAGTGGCGACATTCCTTTTTCATCGCACAAGATGTTACGCAAATCAAACTTACCGCCACGTTCGCCGTCGTGAACCAATTCAGGCATCGCATTTGATAAACCGCCAGCCCCCACGTCGTGAATAAATAAAATTGGGTTCTCCGCCCCCATCTGCCAGCAACGGTCGATCACTTCTTGGCAGCGACGTTCCATTTCTGGGTTTTCACGCTGAACCGAGGCAAAATCCAAATTCTCTTTCGATTTGCCCGAAGCCATAGACGAAGCCGCACCGCCACCCAAGCCAATATTCATCGCAGGGCCGCCAAGCACAATTAATTTTGCTCCCACTGGGATTTCGCCTTTTTGCACGTGTTCAGCACGAATGTTGCCAATACCGCCAGCAAGCATAATTGGTTTATGGTAACCCCGCACTTCCTCACCTGCAAAACTATTTACTTTTTCTTCGTAAGTGCGGAAGTAGCCAAGCAATGCGGGGCGACCGAACTCATTATTAAATGCAGCACCGCCAAGTGGGCCTTCGATCATAATATCTAACGCAGAAGCAATACGGCTCGGTTTAGAGAGCGGGTTTTCCCACGGCTGTTCAAAGTTTGGAATAACCAAATTTGAGACCGAGAAGCCTGTCAAACCTGCTTTCGGCTTCGCTCCACGCCCAGTTGCTCCTTCGTCACGAATTTCACCGCCCGAACCTGTCGCTGCACCAGGGAATGGCGAGATAGCAGTCGGATGATTATGGGTTTCCACTTTCATTAAAATATGCGCATCTTCTTGATGGTAACGATATTGCCCGTCTTGATCTGGAAAGAAACGACCAACGGTTGAACCTTCCATCACGGCGGCATTGTCTTTATAAGCGGAAAGCACATAGTCAGGCGTTTTCTCAAAGGTGTTTTTAATCATCTTGAACAGGGATTTTTCCTGTTTCACGCCGTCAATCGTCCAATCTGCGTTAAAAATTTTGTGGCGACAGTGCTCGGAGTTGGCTTGGGCGAACATATAAAGCTCGATGTCATTCGGGTTACGCCCCAGTGCGGTGAAATTTTGCACCAAATAATCAATTTCATCTTCCGCCAACGCCAAGCCTAAATTGATGTTCGCGTCCTCTAACGCCTTGCGACCACCGCCTAAAATATCCACCGAAGTGAATGGTTTTGGTTCTTGTTGGGCAAACAATTGAGCGGCATCGGCAGCGTCTTTCAGCACGGTTTCCATCATACGATCGTGCAGCAAGCCTTTGAGCGTGGTAAGTTGGGACTCGCTCAGCTCGGCAGAAAATTCAAAATAGTACACCACGCCACGCTCAATACGCTCAACCGCGTCTAAGCCACAATTATGGGCGATGTCCGTTGCTTTAGACGACCAAGAGGAAATGGTACCAACCCGTGGGGTCACAAATAATGCAAACCCCTTTGGCTCTTGCTCTTTCAATGTAGGTCCATAATGCAACAGTTCTTGAATTTTCGCTGTTTCGGCTTCAGCAAGCGGTCGATTTAGGGCAATAAAATGCAAAAATTCGGCATACACCGATTTAACAGGAAGTTGATTTTGCTGGAATTTTTGATGAAGTTGGTTTAAACGAAATTCAGAAAGGGCTGGCGAGCCACGAAAGATCTGCATAGTCATTGATGATATTTTCCTATCTAAAATGAAAATTTGTGCTGATTATAATTCATTACGCAAACGGTTGCTAGCATTGAAAAATAAGGGAAAGATAATTCTCTTCAAATTTATTTTCTAGCATCGAATAAATTTATTTGTTACTATCAAACAAATTCATTCAATACCAATAAACACTTATGATACTAAAATCCGATCTCCTTGATATAATTAGCATTCAGCAACAACAATTAGCCTTTCAACAAAGCTATCCTAGAGAAATGTTGCCACAACTGCGTTTTTATAACGAAATGGCATTAATTATTACTGGCATCAGACGTTGCGGCAAAAGCACATTGCTTACCCAACTTTTACAGCAACAAAATCTACAAACAACGCTGTTTATCAATTTTGATACGCCAAGGCTGTTTGATTTCCAATTCAGCGATTTCCGTTTGTTAGATGAAATCATTCAAGAAAAACAGGTTAAAATCCTTTTTTTTGATGAAATCCAAGTTATTGATCAATGGGAAATCTATGTGCGAGGCAAGCTCGATGAAGGGTATCAAGTGATTGTGACAGGCTCAAATGCCTCATTATTAAGCCGAGAACTCGGCACAAAATTAACTGGCAGGCATATTAGCAAAGAGCTGTTCCCTTTTTCATTTTCTGAATTTTGTGCGTTTCTACAATTACCGCAAAATGCGGAAAGCGTGGAGAAATATTTGCACAAAGGCGGTTTTCCACAATATTTGAAAACGCAAGAAAATGAACTGTTTGAACATTTAATCAACGATATTTTATACCGTGATATTGTGGTGCGTTACGCTATTCGGGACGAACAATCAATGAAACGGCTTGTACTGTTTTTAGCCGGCAATGTAGGGAACTTAATTTCAGCGAGTAAGCTCACCCAAAGTTTAAATGTAAAAAGCACCTCCACCGTGCAGGAATATTTAACTTACTTAGAAAACGCTTATTTGATACAGCTTATCCCCAAATTTGCGTACTCTTATAAAGCTCAGTTAGTGAACCCTCGCAAGGTCTATTTTATTGATAACGGCTTACAAGAAGCAATTTCCCCCTCTTTTACGGCAGATCTCGGTAGGAAATTAGAAAATGCCGTATTTTGGGCATTACGCCGCCAATATCAAGAGATCTATTATTACAACGAAAATAATAAAGAGTGTGACTTCGTGGTGTGTAAAAATGCTCAACCACAACAGCTTATTCAGGTTTGTTTAACGCTGAATGCCGAAAATCGAGAACGAGAAATTCAGGGTGTATTAGATGCAATGCGTTTTTTCGACTTTGATAACGGCTATATCATTACGTTAAACCAAAAAGATAAAGTGATCAGTGACGGAAAAACCATTGAGATTATTCCTTTTGCCGAATTTTTTGTGAATTAACGTGACATTTGCAAAAAAATCAGGAAATTTGACCGCTTGTAACAAAAAACGCCCGACTGAATTAAATTCAATCGGGCATTTTAGTCTTATTTAAGCATTAGAACGTGTAGTTTACACCTGCTCGGAATTCACGACCACGGGCGGGTAACTGGCTACGCTGAGCGTGAGATTTGTAGAGTTTATTTGCCACATTATCTACTGCGAGGTTCACATTCAAGCTATCGTTATTAAATGGCTTCCAGTTCACAGTAATATCAGTCACATTGTAACCGTCTTTTTGTGAGGCTTCAAAACGACCAATCTTAGGTGTACCATTGTCGTTTCTTACCAGGAAGTTATCCCCTGCTTTCACTTTTTCAACAATACGGTGGTGTACGCCAACTTCTACGTTTGGTTGCTCAAAGCGGTAGCTTAATGACGCCGTCCAAGTACGACCAATTGCTGTAGCATATTCAGGGTTGTTGCTTAAATTATCACCGTAGAATTTAGGTTTGCTGTGAGCAACGCCTACACGGGCAGTAAATCCACTATCGTGATAACCTGCATTTAACTCATAACCGCGGTTTTTGATTTTACCTGCGTTGATGATAATTTGAGAAGCCACATCGTGGCTGTTACGACCATTATTTGTGCCAAGTGCATCTGAGATATTTTGCCAGAAGTAACTACCGTCAAAGCTGAATGTACCGTCATTATAGTTGAAGCCGATTTCAGTATTGCGAGCTTTTTCTGCTTTAGTATTTTTACCAATTGTGTAGAAACCTCGACCACCACCGTGCGACAATAACGCATCTTGCATACGTGGGCTACGGGTTGCGTAGTTGTGGCTTGCACTTAAACTCAAGTAGTTGATAGGCTCATAAATGACGCCAATACTCGGATTAAATGCTCCATCACTGCGTTTTCTGCCATCCATACCTTTAAAGTTGAAATGATCATAACGAATACCCGTCGTTAAAGTCACTTTATCTACTGGTGCAGAAATGGCTTCTAAATAAAGACCTGTATCCACTTTCTCTTGATTTACTAATCTTGTATCAAATTTTGTGTGTGGTTTTACTTCTTGGTGGCGATAGTTCACACCATATTTTAGTAATACACCTTCATTTACTACTGAATCAAAGTTTAGATTTGCACCCGTTGTTACAATCTTATTTTTTGTGGTTTGCCCTTTAGGGTTTAGGCTAATCCGATTTTTGCCGACTGTTTTTTGACCCGCATAGAAGTTACCTGAATCGTCAGCAGAAACACGACCGTGAACCAAGCGATAAACATTAGCCGTAATTTCTTGAGCGAAACCTAAATTTTTACCCGTATACTCTAAATTAGTATTAGTAACCGATGTTTTGCGGTTAGCCGGTGATTGACCACTAAAGGTTTGAAATTCTTCTCGTACATTACGCACACCTTCGTGTTGTTCATTTAAGTGGCTTAATACAATACGATGATCACCTAACGTTGCCCCTAATTTTGCTAAATAGCTAATTTTGTTTAAGGCACTGCTTGCGACACGATTATTTTTATTAGCATCATCAAAATAGCCTCTACCACCTTGGTAATCGCTCTCTTTCACTTGATTTCCAGACACCAATACATCAAAGATTTCACCTTTGCCATACACAGTTGCATTGAAGTTGTGAGCATGGTTTGTACTGATACCAGTACCTAATTTTGCACCAAAGTTTTTCTCGCTATCTTTTAATAAATCACGAACATCTAATGTTTTTGCAACTACTGCACCATTAGTTTGACCAATACCAGCAGAAGCACTGCCTGCACCTTTTTGTACAGAGACGATTTTCACCAACGCAGGGTCTAACATATGACGACCTTGATGATAGTGAATTTGGCTGTCAGAGTACGCATTATCTACTTTAACATCAACTGAGTTTTGCCCCATACCACGAATGTAAAGATATTGAGATGTACCGTTACCGCCACCTAAGTTGATTGCAGGCTCATCACGCAGTAAACCACGTAAATCGGTTTGAGTGCTTTCATCTTTTTTCTGAGTCGTCACGATATTGCTTTTAACTTTTAAGCCTTGGTTATCTGTTACAGTAACCGTATCTAATACCGCTGTTTCAGCGAACGCATTTGCTGCGAACACGCCCAATACCGCAGCAGAAACAGGGAGTAATTTGAAGCTTTTCATTTTTGTTTATATTCCTTAGGTAAATTATTTAAGAGGATTACCTGTTTGATATTAAAAATAATTCTCAACATCAAAACGAAAGCGAATTTTACAGAGTTAAAATTGGTTGTCAATTAGTCTGAAATTAAATTTCAAAAAATAAGGTAGATTTTGTAAAAAACTCTCTAAATATGACCGCTTGTAAAACAAATGTGATCACGCTCTAAAAATCCGATTTATCCACTCGACAGACCGACCTACAAGCGGTTAAATTTATGTCTAAATTTACTAAGGACTATTTATGCAGCAACGACAAGATAAAATCATCGCTTATCTCGCCCAATTTGATGAGGCTAGCGTGCAAGAATTGGCTGAACATTGTTCAGTTTCTATTGAGACTATCCGCCGAGATTTAAATAGATTAGATAAAAACGGGCTGCTACACCGCACACATGGTGGGGCGGTTAGTCATAAGAAAAGAGATATCGGACGTTCATTTAGTACTCGCTTACGAGCAAATAGCTACGCTAAACGACATATTGCAGAAAATGTTGTCTCTTATTTACAACCAGAATCCGTGATTGCCCTTGATGCTAGCTCAACCTCTTGGAACGTAGCACAACGCATTCCAAATATTCCCTGTACGATTGTAAGTAGCTCTATGCGGATTATTCGCAGTCTTTCACATAAACCACACATTAGAACCGTTGCGACGGGTGGGATATATTCAGAGAAATATGATGCTTTTTATGGACCGCTTTCTGAGCAGCTATTATCTCGCTTGAAAATTGATATCGCGATTATCTCTTGTACAGGTATTGCAGACAATGTAATTTGGGAATCCAATGAAATTAATATTTCCTTCAAACGGAAATTGTTGGCAAATAGTAAAGCGGTGTTTTTGTTGGTTGATCACAGCAAATTTGATCGTAAAGACTTAATTCAAATGGAAATGCTCTCTTGTGTTAATAAACTGTTTGTCGATCAAATTCCCCCTAAGATTGTACAAAATTACTGTTTAGAAAACCAAATTCAACTCATTATCTAGTTATTTCTTCCTCCTCAATATGCCCGATTTTGCCCGAAAAAAGTAAAATCGGGCATATTTTTTTAGACTTTCAACTAAAAACTATCCAAATTTTGTGATCCTAATCACAAAAATTAAACGATTTTAGAATTTCTCTTCATCAGATCTATTGCCTGTGCATAATAAATTCATCAATACAGTTTTTAAACCCAATCGGGAGAACTATTTATGACAACGTTAAAATCCACCCCTGTTAAAATTGGTATCCGCCCAACTATTGACGGTCGCCGTTTAGGAGTGCGTGAATCACTTGAAGATCAAACAATGAATATGGCGAAAGCCGTAGCAAATTTAATTCAATCTGAACTCCGTCATCCAAATGGCGATGTTGTTGAGTGCGTAATTGCAGATAGCACCATCGGTGGTGTTGCCGAAGCAGCGGCTTGTGCGGAAAAATTCAAACGTGAAAATGTCGGTGCAGTTATCACCGTTACCCCTTGTTGGTGCTATGGCTCAGAAACGATTGATATGGATCCACATATGCCGAAAGCGATTTGGGGCTTTAACGGCACAGAACGCCCAGGTGCAGTCTATTTAGCCGCAGCTCTCGCAGGACATAGCCAATTAGGTTTACCCGCCTTCTCAATCTACGGCACTGAAGTACAAGAAGCTGGAGACCAATCCATTCCTGCGGATGTGCGTGAAAAATTATTACGTTTTGCTCGTACAGGTTTAGCGGTGGCGACTTTGCGTGGCAAATCTTATTTATCTATCGGCTCCGTTTCAATGGGGATTGCTGGCTCTATCGTAAACCAAGAGTTCTTCCAAAACTATTTGGGTATGCGTAATGAATATGTGGATATGACTGAAATTAAACGCCGTCTAGACCGCAACATTTACGATGAAGCCGAATTTAAATTAGCGATGGACTGGGTGAAAGTCTATTGCAAAGAAGGGGTTGATGTTAATGCCCCAGAAAACCAACGCTCGCCAGAAGAACGTGAAAAACTTTGGGAAGATGTGGTGAAAATGACCATCATCGCCCGTGATTTAATGGTGGGCAACCCACGTTTAGCTGAATTAGGCTACGGCGAAGAAGCATTAGGTCACAATGCCATCGCTGCTGGTTTCCAAGGGCAACGCCATTGGACAGACCATTTGCCAAACGGTGACTTTTTAGAAGCAATGCTAAATTCCACCTACGACTGGAACGGTGTGCGTCCGCCATACATTATGGCAACCGAAAACGACAGCTTAAATGGCGTGAATATGTTATTCGGTAACTTATTAACCGGTCAGGCTCAAGTGTTTGCGGATGTGCGTACTTACTGGAGCGAAGATTCGGTTGAGCGGGTCACAGGCTGGCGTCCGGAAAGTGGCTTTATCCACTTAATCAATTCAGGTTCAGCAGCGTTAGACGGCACAGGTCAACACACTGACAAAGACGGCAAACCAACCATCAAACCTGCTTGGGAAGTAACAGAAGAAGATGGAAAACGCTGTTTAGAGAATACACATTGGTGTCCAGCGGTTCACGAATACTTCCGTGGCGGCGGTTTATCTTCTCAATTCTTAACCAAAGGCGGAATGCCATTTACGATGCACCGCATCAACTTAATCAAAGGTATTGGGCCGGTGTTACAAATTGCGGAGGGTTGGTCTATCGACTTACCAGAACACGTTCACGATACCTTAAACAAACGCACCAACGAAACTTGGCCAACGACGTGGTTCGTACCACGCTTAACAGGCAAAGGGGCATTTGCTGATGTGTATAGCGTGATGGCTAACTGGGGAGCAAACCACTGCGTAGCCACTTACGGACACGTGGGTGCAGACTTAATCACCCTGGCTTCAATGTTACGCATTCCAGTTTGTATGCACAATGTGGAAGACAAAGACGTATTCCGCCCAAGTGCGTGGAATGGCTTTGGACAAGACAAAGAAGGTCAAGACTACAGAGCTTGTGCAAACTTCGGACCACTTTATAAATAAGTAAAAAAATCGCCCTCTCCCCTTGCGGGAGAGGAACAGCAACACAATTCGTTCAAAATGGTGTTGCAGGGAGAGGGAGAAACAAGCGGTCGCTTTTCTCTCACAATTTACCCCTCTCTGATTAAATTACTGAACGCAATTTGATCGGTCTCTCTCCCACAAGGGGAGAGAGTAAAATGAAGGAGATAAAAATGCCAATTTCCCTTATTTTTGACTGTGGTGCCACCAATCTACGAACTATCGCAATCGACCAAACAGGTCAAATTGTGGCGGCACATCACTTACCGAATAACACGCAGCCTGATGCGGAAAATCCTGAGTTTCACATTTGGGATATTGAAGAAATTTGGTCAAAATTAATGATTTGTGCCAAACAAACCCTTGCTCAACTTTCGGAACAACAACGACAACAAATTGTTGGGATTTCCGTCACGACATTTGGCGTGGACGGTGCATTTTTTGATAAAAACGGCAAGCAGCTTTACCCGATTATTTCGTGGAAATGCCCAAGAACCTTGCCAATTATGGAAAATTTCGCCCATTATATTGATGTAGAAGCCTTATATCGCCGCAACGGCGTAGGGCATTACAGCTTTAACACCTTATTCAAATTATTGTGGCTAAAAGAGAACAAACCTGACATTTACACCCAAGCAGAGAGCTTCTTATTTATTTCGTCCATTTTGACCTACCGACTAACGGGTGTACAAAGCACCGACCGCACAATGGCAGGCACCTCAATGATGACAAATATTGAAAACGACGCTTGGGATAACGAAGTGTTAGAGCTGCTCGGCTTAACCGAAAAACACTTCCCACCAATGAAAAATGCAGGCGAGGTTGTGGGAACATTAAAAAGAGAGATTTCCGACGAGTTAGGACTAAGCGGTCAAATTCCAGTGATTTCTTGCGGACACGACACCCAATTTGCAATTTTCGGTTCAGGGGCTGGCTACAATCAGCCTGTTTTAAGCTCTGGCACTTGGGAAATTTTAATGGTTCGCTCCCCCAAAGCAAAACCGCAACCGCAATTTGTGGAAAATGGCTTAACCATTGAGTTTGACAGCCAGTCAGGCTATTTCAACCCAGGTGTGCAATGGGTGGCTTCAGGGGTGATGGAGTGGGTTGGCAAACGCTTCTTCTCTGATGCGGCAGATACACCGAACTACTACGCCACAATGATTGGCGAAGCAACAGAAGTACCAGCTGGCTCAAACGGCGTGAAATTGGTCGGCAACTTTGACGGCACAACAGACCAAACAGGATCCATTACAGGTTTATCTATGCACACCTCTCGTGGCGAAATTTACCGAGCAGGTTTGGAATATATGGCTCACCGCCTAAAAGACGGACTGAATGTATTACAAGAAGTCAGCAACTTCAATGCGGAAAGTTTGATTTGCGTAGGCGGAGGTTCTAAAAATGCGTTGTGGAACCAAATCCGAGTCGATGTGCTAAATCGCCCAATTGATGTGGTGGATTTCCCAGAAAGTACGGTGTTGGGGGCAGCAATGTTCACCTTTGCTGGGGCGGGTGTATT
The DNA here is from genome assembly GCF_013377995.1 of Mannheimia pernigra. Classification (NCBI taxonomy): domain Bacteria; kingdom Pseudomonadati; phylum Pseudomonadota; class Gammaproteobacteria; order Pasteurellales; family Pasteurellaceae; genus Mannheimia; species Mannheimia pernigra. The sequence goes on along the minus strand of NZ_CP055305.1, from coordinate 516,077 downwards.
TAACAGCCCAAATGCCGCACAACAGGCAATGAAGCCAAATGTGAAACGGGTTGAGCCATCAGCAAATAATCAATTTTATAGATAGCGTTTCCCGCTCTCTCCCACAGGGGGGAGATATATGTCCTCGCCCCTTGTGGGAGAGGGACAGATTTGAGGTTCGTTCAGAACCTCAAATCAGGGAGAGGGGTAAAATTAGATGGTATTTCTGCCCTATTCGAATTTAACCAATATGTTGAAGCCCCACTAGCAATTTACAACAGAGCGAAAGCCGCTTATGCCGTGGTGATTACCGGCGAGTTGGCGAAATATGGCAACATTATTATCAAAAAAGGCGTCACACCAGTTTAAGTACAAGCGGTTAAAAAATCAGAATTTTTTACAAAAACAAAATTAAAAGGAGTTCCAAAATGGAAAGACAACAACTGGCAAGACAAATTATTGACACCTGTCTTGAAATGACCCGAATCGGGTTAAACCAAGGCACAGCAGGTAATGTCAGTGTGCGTTATAAAGACGGTATGCTGATTACCCCAACAGGCACACCTTATGAAGAAATGACGGAAGATTCTATCGTGTTTGTTGATGGTAACGGTAAGCACGAAGAGGGTAAACTCCCCTCAAGCGAATGGCAGTTCCATTTGGCAGTTTATGAAGCTCATTCAGAGCTAAATGCAGTGGTGCATAACCACGCAAAAAACTGTGCCGCAGTTTCTATTTTAGGTGAACCCATACCCGCTATTCACTATATGATTGCGTGTACTGGCACCGACCACATTCCATGCGTACCTTACGCCCCCTTTGGCACCCATCAATTAGCCGATTATGTGCGAGAAGGAATTAAAAGCAGTAAAGCAATTTTATTGGCACATCACGGCTTAATCACTGCCGATAAAACCCTAGACAAAGCCCTAGGTGTGGCTCACGAAGTAGAAGTGATCGCAGAATGGTATCTGAAATTACTCGCTACAGGTAAAGCTATCCCAACGTTAAACAAAGAACAGATGGATATCGTATTAGAAAAATTTAAATCCTACGGTTCTTGGGTGGAAGAAAGGTAAGTTACAAGCGGTCATTTTTCACGAAAAACTAACCAAACAGAAAGGGCATTGTTTAAAAATGCCCTTTCTGTTTACAGGAAAAACACCCCAATTTGGAAGAGTTTTTCAATTTCATCGATCTGTTTTTTATCATTCACAAAAATAATGACTCGGTCATTTTCTTCAATTACTGTTGATTTATGGGCAATAATCACCGCTTCTCTACGAACCACCGCACCAATAATGGCACCTTGCGGTAACTTAATTTCTCGAATTTGTTTGCCAACCACTTTAGAAGAGGTTTCATCACCGTGAGCAATAATTTCTACCGCACCCGCCACGCCGAGTTTTAACGAAGACACTTGTAAAATATCGCCTTTTCGTACATAGCTAGCAAGGGCAGAAATCGTCGCTTGTTGTGGCGATATTGCAATATCAATCGTACCGCCTTGAATTAAGTGTAAATAAGCCAAACGCTGCACTAAAACGATCACTTTCTTCGCACCAAGCCGTTTAGCAAGCAAGGCTGACATAATATTAGACTCATCATCGCTCGTCACGGCAAGGAATAAATCAATATTTTCAATATGTTCTTCAAACAATAGCTCTTTATCCGAGGCATCGCCAGTTAAAACGAGGGTTTTAGACAGTTTTTCCGCCAATTTTTCAGCACGTTTTGGGTTACGTTCAATAATTTTAACACTATATTGATCTTCCAAATCGTGAGCGAGTGAGGAACCGATGCTCCCTCCGCCTACAATCATAATGCGTTTGTGAGGACGCTCTAAGCGTTGCAGTTCACTCATTACCGCTCGAATATGTGAGGTTGCACAGATAAAAAACACCTCATCGCCTGCCTCAATAATGGTAGAACCTTGTGGCACAATAGACTTGTCTTGGCGAAAAATAGAGACCACACGCACTTCAATATGAGGAAGGTGATCACGCAACGCCGAAATCGGGTAACCAACCAAAGGGCCGCCATAATAGGCTTTCACATTTACAATGCTCACTTGCTCATTCGCAAAGTGGGTAATTTGCAACGCCCCCGGATAGTGAATAAGGCGAAGAATATCTTTTTTTACTAGCATTTCAGGCGCAATAATATGATCGATGGGCAACACATTATCGTTAAACAGCAGCTCTTTTTCTCGCACATAATCCGCACTTCGAATACGGGCAATTTTAGTTGGCACATTAAACAGAGTATAAGCAATTTGACAGGCAATCATATTCACCTCATCGCTGTCTGTTACCGCAACCAACAAATCTGCATCGCTTGCCCCCGCCTCTCGCAATACTTGTGGCGAAGCAAATTCGCCTCGAATCACTTGTAAATCGTGCTTGTCTTTAAGTTTATCTAAACGAGAGGGGTCATTATCAATCAAAACCAAATCGTTATTTTCGCTGACTAAATTTTCTGCCAGTGTTGAGCCCACCTGCCCCGCACCTAAAATGATAATTTTCATTTAATTTGCCACTTTTTGTAATTTTGCGTAGAAAAATCCATCGCCACTATTTTGCTCAGGAAAAAACTGTTTCTCTAGCACTTTTTCGCCGTTAAAATCCATTTCCACTAATTTTGCAGTTGGCATTTCTTGTACAAATCGTTGAATTTGCTCACTATTTTCTTCGGGTAGCACTGAACAAGTTGCATAAAGCAAAATGCCATTGGGTTTTAGTCTTTCCCATAAGGCATTGAGAATATTTCTTTGTAGTGTTGCCAGCTCTGCAATATCGCTTTCTTGGCGAAGCCATTTAATATCTGGATGACGGCGAATAACGCCTGTTGCAGAACAAGGGGCATCAAGCAAAATGCGATCGAACATCACACCTTTTTCTAGCCATTCATCAGGTTTGGCAGCATCGCCACACATTATCTCTGCGGTTTGTCCAAGTCGGGCGAGGTTCTCACGCACGCGGTGTAAGCGGTTTTCTTCAATATCTAACGCCATCACTTTCGCCAGTGGCGATTTTTCTAAAATATGGGTGGTTTTTCCACCCGGGGCGGCACAGGCATCTAAAATCAGCTCGCCATTTTCTGCCCCTAATAATTCCGCCGACCATTGGGCGTGAGCATCTTGCACGGTTGCCCAGCCTTGTTCAAAATGAACAAGTTGATTAACAACAACGGGTTTGTCTAACAAAATCGCACATTCGGGAATATTTGCTGAAGTACAAGCGGTCGAATTTTCCGAATTTTTTGCAACTAAATCATTAAGCAGCACCGCATAATCTTTTGCTTTAATATGTTGCTGATTAACACGAATCCACATTGGAGGGCGTTGGTTATTTGCCTCAATAATTTCACGCCAATGAGGGTAGGCTTTTTTTAGCTTGTTTACCAACCATTCGGGGTGCAGGGTTTGCCAATGCTTATCCACTTTCGCCAAAATGCTTTCTTGTTCACGCAAAAAACGGCGTAACACACCATTTGTTAAAGCACGAAAACTATCCAATTTTAATGCTTTAGTCGCATTCACCACTTCATCAACCGCAGCGTGGGCAGGCACTCGCATATAAAGAAGTTGATATAACCCCACCAACAACAAACAATGCACCAAACGCGTTTTGCCTTTGAGCGGTTTTGCCACTAATAATTTGATGATAGCCTCAAGGCGAGGCAACACTCGGCACACCCCAAAAGTAATTTCTTGCACAAGCGGTAAATCTTTTGGGTTAAGTTGTTTTTGCGTGTCAAACATCAGCGTAGAAAGCGATTTACCTTGCTCAAGTACTTGTAAAAGAATATTTGCACTCATCGCTCGAGAAGAGAGTGCAGCAGAATTTTTTTTCATAAATAAAAATGCCATTCGGATAGAATGGCACTATTGTAACTGAATGCGTTATTATCTTAAAACTAAAATTGGTTTAGTGCTATTACGAGCCACTTTTACCGTATTAGAACTCAGCCCCTTCGCATTCGGCTTACTACTTGCAAGCATCAGAATTAAATCGACCGCTTTCTCTTCTGCAATACGACAAATTTCTTCATAAATTGTGCCATACGCCACAATGTGCTGCACTTTTGAGCCCGTAGGAAAATGGGCTTTAGTAAAGTCGTGCAATTTTTGATTCGCTTCTGCAACCACTTCTTTATCAAAATTTTTCGGCAAAAAAGCGGAAATCAAACTGTTATCTACTGGCTCAATAATAGAAGCCACACGATAAACCGCATTTGGATTATTTGCGGTTATCTGCAATGCTGTATCGACTGCATATTTTGCACTTTTAAGATCGGTTAAATCAATGGCAATAAGTATTTTGTTATACATAATTAAATCCTATAGGGAGGACATTACCTCCCTTTTATTTATGATTTTTTCACTCTACGGCGTTGGTTTGCCACAACACCAAACACAACCAATAAAGCAGGAATGAACATCCACTCTTTCGCTGGAGCGGATTGTGGAACAGCCACATAAAGTAACGTTTGATCCCAATTCAAGCCAGCTTTCGCGGCTGGAGAATCGATCTCAACCATATCAATCACGAGTTTTGGTGTGTCTACACCATCAACGTTAATTTTTTCATCGGTTTGAATAAGCGTTAAACCTACGTTTTTCAAACGCTCTTCACCCGTTGAGCCTTCTGGTACAGGTAATTGAGCGTAAAACTCAATTTCTTTACCGTAAGGATTTAACCCTTTCACTTTTAAGGTAACATTTTGACCTACCTGACTTTCAAGCAACTGTTCTTCAAAATGCACTGGCTCAATATGACGTTCAGACGGATAAATACGATCCATAAAAAAGCCTGGGCGAAATAATGCAAAGGCTGCAATCACAAGTAATGCCGTTTCCCACCATTTATTTTTAGTTAAAATATAATTCATGGTTGCCGAGGTAAACGCTAACACCCCAACCGTTGCAGTAAAGAACACCAACCAACCCTGTCCTGGATAGTGAAGATCAATCAACAATAAATCCGTATTAAAAATAAATAGGAACGGAAGAATTGCGGTTCTCAAACTATATAAAAAAGCCACTAAACCTGTTTTAATCGGGCTACCGCCTGAAATTGCCGCGGCAGCGAAAGAGGCTAAACCGACAGGTGGCGTCACATCTGCCATAATCCCGAAATAGAACACAAATAAATGCACCGCAATAAGTGGCACAATTAATCCATTTTGACGCCCTACTTCCACAATCACGGTTGCCATTAATGATGACACCACAATATAGTTTGCCGTTGTAGGTAATCCCATTCCTAAAATCAAACTAAAAATGGCAACTAAAATCAACATTAACACAATGTTACCCATTGACAGAATTTCAATCACGCTTGAAAGCTGAACACCAAATCCTGTTAATGCAACAACACCCACAATCACCCCTGCCGTTGCGGTAGCTAAGGCAATACCCGTCATATTACGACCACCTGCCTCAAGGCTATCAATCACATCTTTTAGCCCCTGCTTGACAAGTTCAACCGTCACCGCCTCTTTGCGGAAAACGTGTAATAAAGGACGCTGAGTTAATTGAATGAAAATCAGCGTAACGGTTCCCCAAAATGCAGAAAGCCCTGGCGAAAGCATTTCAACCATTAAGCACCAAAGCAATACCACAACAGGAATTAAGTAATGTAAGCCAGCATTTACCGTTGGTTTTTTCTTCGGTAACGACACAATACCTGAATTTGGATCATCTGCCTCTAAATCAGGAAAGCTCGCCACCCGACGAATGGCTAACAAATACCACACCGCTAATAAAGCACACACAATCCCAAAGGCAAAATCAGGCGTAATGGCACGAATCCAACCTAAACCGTAATAAACGCCAATCACCAAAGCTAACACCACTAAAATTGAGGTCACTGCTCTTAATAAAAACACCAATATTGGGCTAGGCGGCTCACTTCTTGGCAAGCCTTGCAAATTCATTTTACAGGCTTCCAAATGCACGATATAAACCAATGCGATATAAGAAATCAACGCGGGTAAAAACGCGTGTGTAATCAACTGGCTATAAGGCATATTCACATATTCAATCATCAAAAACGCCGCAGCCCCCATAACAGGCGGCATAATCTGCCCATTTACTGATGAAGCAACCTCTACCGCACCCGATTTTTCTTTGCTAAAGCCCACACGTTTCATCATTGGAATGGTAAACGTGCCTGTTGTCACCACATTAGCGATAGACGAACCCGAAATCAAACCAGTTAATGCCGAAGAAACCACTGCGGCTTTTGCAGGACCACCACGCAAGTGACCTAAATAAGCAAACGCCGTTTTAATGAAGTAATTCCCTGCCCCTGCTTTATCTAACAACGCACCGAATAACACAAATAAGAACACATATTTAGTGGAAACACCCAATGCAACCCCAAACACCCCCTCTGTGGTAATCCATTGCTGGTTAATGATTTGAGAAAGAGAACCAGAACGATGGCTTACAATCCAATCAGCAGGAAAATACTGCCCAAAGAAATTATAAACCAAGAACACCATCGCAATAATCACAAGTGGCAAGCCAAGGCTACGGCGAGTGGCTTCAAGCACCAATAAAATCCCCAAACAGCCTGCAATAATATCTTGCGTATTAGGCGCCCCGAAACGTTTAACTAATCCATCATAAAAGAAAATATAATACAACGCCAAACAAGCCCCCACTATCGCAAATACCCAATCGATCTTCGGTATCCGATGTTTAGGGGAACTTGCAAAGGCAGGATAAGCCAAAAAGGCTAAAAACACCGCAAACGCCAGATGGATAGAACGGGCTTTCGTATCATCCACCACCACATTCAACGAAAAGCCTAATTGAGTGAGCCACTCTTGGAACACAAACGGCAATGGAGAGGCATAATAAATTTGAAAGAGAGACCAAAGAATAGCCCCATACACAATCGCCTTCTTCGCCAAACCAGAGGGGGTTCGCCCCCCTGTATCATTTGATGCCACCATATCTTGCAGGTCATCATAATCCGCTTTAGATTCAACCGACATAACAGATTCCTCAACAACACAAGCGGTCAAATTTTGCTAAAAATCTGCAAATTTTCTCGAAAAACCGACCGCTTGCTAAGCTAAATACTATGGATAACTTATCAATCAAACGAAAAAATTGATAAATTATCCACAGTCCATAAATGCAAAAAAACCAGCACGCCAAAACGTGCTGATTAAACCCACATCACAAAATACAAAGGTTACTGCATCCAACCTTTTTCTTTATAATAACGCACCGCCCCCTCGTGCAAAGGGGCAGAAAGTGCATTTTTAATCATCTCTTCTTGTTTTAAATTCGCAAATGCTGGGTGTAAACGTTTAAAACGATCAAAATTATCAAACACCGCTTTAGTCACGGTATACACTTTATCGGCATCCACATCAGAAGATGTTACCAACGTTGCATACACCCCAAAGGTGTCTGTTGGCTCATCTGAGCCTTTATATAACCCACCAGGAATGGTTGCTTTTGCATAGTAAGAATGATCGGCAACTAATTTATCAATTTCAGGCCCCACCACTGGCACTAATTTTGCCTCACAAGACGCAGCGGCTTCTTTTAATGCCCCATTTGGGTGCCCCACGTTATAAGTAATCGCATCTAAATTGTTATCACACATAACTGATGCCATTTCTGCAGGTTTTAATTCGGAGGCCACTTTAAAATCTCTATCCGTCCAACCTTTTGCGGCTAAAATCACATTCATTGTTGCACGCGTGCCCGAACCTGGGTCACCCACATTCACCCGTTTTGCTTTTAAATCATCGAAAGAGGCAATACCCGAATCCGTCCGTGCCATTACGGTAAACGGCTCGGGATGAAGGGAGAAAATGGCACGAATTTTATCATTTTTCTTCCCCTCAAATGAGCTTGAACCATTATAAGCGTGGTATTGCCAATCTGATTGAGCAATCCCCATATCCATTTCTTTCACTGCAATCGCATTTAAATTTGCCACCGAGCCGCCCGTTGATGGTGCATTACATTTCACCCCGGTTTTTGCCGTATCACGGTTTACTAACTGACAAATCGACTGCCCCACCACATAATAAACCCCCGTTTGACCACCCGTACCGATAGTCACAAACGTTTCAGCCGCGTGAACAGATGCCCCACCCATTACTAAGCTGGCAAGAAAAGAAAGTTTGACTAATTTTTTCATGATTGGCTCCTAAAAATCAGCATAAAAAAGCATTTATTTTAAGCAAACGCTCAAAACACCATAAAAACTAAGGCAATTTTTTAGCACAGATTATTTGATTAGTAAAACAATTTTTCTCGCCCCCCACACAAAAAACAGGCTAAAACTGAAAACAAATTGACAACCACCACATTCAACACTACCATTAGGGCTGATCGTGGTTATATACTTATATGATGATCATCACTAGCTAGTATTTCTTGTTTGTTACCCCCATAAGAACTTGCAAGAAATTTTTATTGTATACAATTCAATTTTTTATGGAGTTTCTATTATGAACAAAATTTTTAAAGTGAAGAAAAACGCACTTGGTCAATCTGTGGCTTGCTCAGAATTAGCTACGTCTCGCTCAAAATCACGCGTGGTAGCCACCGCATTAGCCCTTGCCGTCGCAAGTGGTGTAAGTATGGCTGATGATACTGTCATTGAATATAAGATTGATGGCACTCAATTTAATAACCTTTATAAGGCTGTGAAAGGCCAAGACTTAGGTCTACAAGGTATGCGAGACGCAAGAATGACTCTGAATGAATTCGGACAATTTACGGCTGACACATTAATCCAATTGGGTTCAACAACGTACTCTCTTATAGGGGATGTAGACGCTCTAACAAAGACCGTTATAAGTAACAAAATTGATACTGTTCACAACAAAGCAGACATTGATGTAACAGCACGTTATGTAAACGGTCTTAAAGACATAGTTAATAACAATGCAACCGATATTGCAGAAAATAAAGCATATCTTGATAGCATCGCTGAAAGTGTTTTAGCCAACAAAGTCGCTAGTACAACGAACAAAGCTGATATTGCAGAAAACAAAAAGAACATTGCAGCGAATAAAGAGCATGTAGACGTTCTAACAGATACAGTTCTAGCTAATAAAGTTGATATTGCACACAACAAAGCAGACATTGATGCAACAGCACGTTATGTAAACGGTCTTAAAGACATAGTTAATGACAATGCAATTGAAGTGGCTAAAATTGGAGGCCTTCAGGCACAAATTACGGCTAACCAAGCAGACTCAGCAAAAAATTTCACTGATACTAACGCTAACATAAAAGCCAATAAAGACGCTTTAGAAACAAAAGTAGAAAAAAGAGACTTCTACCACGTCCAAGATAATGTAAACAGCAATAATACTGAAATTGCAAAATTACAGGCAAATAAAGCCGATGTTGAATATGTTGATAATGTAGCTGAAGGTGTCTTAGCCAACAAAGTCGCTAGTGCAACGAACAAAGCTGATATCGCAGAAAATAAAGCATATCTTGATAGCGTCGCTGAAGGTGCTTTAGCCAACAAAGTTGCTAGTACAACGAACAAAGCTGATATTGCAAAAAACAAAAAGGACATTGCAGCGAATAAAGAGCATGTAGACGTTCTAACAGATACAGTTATAGCTAATAAAGTTGATATTGTACACAACAAAGCTAAGATTCATATGCTAGAAACTTCAGTAAACAGCTTCCAAAATCAAACCTTAGATCTTACCTCAACGAAAACCAGAGTATCTGCGTTAGAAAACAGAACTAGTGCGTTAGAAACCAGAGTGAACAAACTGAATAAAAACCTGAGTGCAGGTATTGCAGGCACAGCGGCGTTATCTATGATGCCAACTGCGGGCGAAAAAGGTGCTCACTACATCACGGCAGGTGCAGGTCATTATAATGGCCAACAAGCGATTGCTATCGGTTTAACAGGTAACTCTAATAGCGGTAAATTTAACTATAAAGTAGGTGCTTCTGCAACCACATCTGGCTCTCCAGTAGTAGGTGCAGGTGTAGGTTACCGCTGGAAATAATCATTAATAAATGATTGTGTAAAACATAAGGCACTTGCGTTTGGCAAGTGCCTTTTTTGTGCATTCATTTATGCGTTATTTATTGCGGTTTATTTTAGCTTTACCCCTACCTAAAACGTTTTACTATCTCTTAATAAATGCACATCACCTTTACGTCTTAAAAAGCCTGAACGATCAAAATATTCCATTAACTGCACGGTTAATTTTCGCCCATAGCCTAATTCATCACGCAATTGATTGACTGAAATCGCTCCCTGTTTTGCCACAAACCGTTTAATTAAGGCGGCAAATTCGCTGATTTGTTCACTTAATAAAAAGCGATCTTTCACAATAGGAATAAGATAGCCTAATTTTCCTGCTTTATATAAAAGATTACGCATTTGCCCCTCCTCTACAGAAAGCTGGCTTGCTACATCACGCACCCAAAGTGCTTGGTTGGTTGCCTCAAAAAGCGGTCGAATTTGTTGCCAACATTGCCATTCAGTATGGGTAAATTCAATACGATGTTCTGGCAAATGTAACCAGCCTCGGCTGTTTGCTAATCGGTTTTCTGCCACTAGCTCTTCAATAAATTGATTGGCTAAACTTTCGGGCAAATCCAATAATGCCATACGATAAAGCCGTGCTTTGGTGACGCCTATTTGATCTTGATGTTGTTGGTGGTAGGTTGTGATGTTTTCTATCACCCGTTGTTGGGCTTGGGCTTTAAATTCGTGATTAAATAGCCATTTTGAAGAGACATCAAACCCTAATTTTGCCACCGCTTTCGTAGTCAATTGCTCCGCCCATAATAGCAATGGCAAATCAATGGCTTTTTTTTGCAGATAGAGATTAATTCGTGCGGCAAAATCATCACAAGCGGTCGTTTTTTCAAGATTTTTTACCCACGCTAAACGCTCATCGGTGCGTTTGTGGCGTTTGGGTGAGTGGATTTCTAGCACCACCGCCCCCGCTAATGTTTGGCTGTCATCTCCATTTCGGATAATCAGTTTGTCGTTTATGGCAATATGCAGCGGCTCGTCTAAAATCACTTCTGCAAAAAATTGCTGATTTTTGACCGCTTGTTTCCCCTCAAGCAAATTGAGTTTGCCTGTAATATGGCGGGCAAAATGGTAAATGTGGACGATGCTGTTTTCTTTAAAAGATTGGTTGGGTGTAAGTGAAACCGTGATGCGATCGGTGGCAAAGTGAGGCTCAAGCGTTGTTATCCAATCGCCACGCTTAATCTGCTCTTTTTCAACATTCGCAATATTTAACGCCAAACGCTGACCTGCAGAGCCTGTTTGCGAAGGGGTGTTTTGGGCGTGAATGGCTTTTACTCGAACCGTTTTACCGTTCGATAAAAACAACTCCGATCCCACGCTCACACTGCCTGCAACCGTTGTGCCTGTTACCACTAAACCTACACCTTTAATATTAAAAACACGGTCAATCGCATAGCGAAATGGCTTGTTTGTGTGAGGATTATGTTGATTGAATTGCGTTAAATAAGCCTTTAATTCCTCAATGCCTTGCAGGGTTTTGGCAGAGGTCACAAACGTTTTCGCCTGTGCTAAAAATGGATACGCTGTTTTCACCTTTTCAATTAATGACGAAATTTGCTCGACACTCGCACGATCTGCCTTGGTGATCACAACCATAATGTGCTGAAAATTCAGCAGGCGGAGAATGTCTAAATGCTCTTCGGTTTGCGGCTTAATACCCTCTTCGGCAGAAACCACCAACAACGCGTGATGAATACTGCCCAGCCCTGCCAGCATATTGGATAAAAACCGTTGATGCCCTGGCACATCAATAAAACCTAAAATATCATTCTCAACAGGTAAATAGGCATAGCCTAAATCAATCGTTAGCCCACGTTTTTTCTCTTCGGGCAAATGGGCGGTATTGGTGCCCGTTAAGGCGTGTAAAAGCGAGGTTTTGCCGTGATCCACGTGACCTGCGGTGCAGATAATCATAGAAATCCTTGTGAAATTAGTAACTATTTTGACGAGAGGATTTGAAATCCACGATATAGACATTTTCCTGACCGATCAGGAATTTTACTTGATACTTTCCGTTTAAAATCGGAATTTCTTTTTTCTTGCGAAGTCGATAAACCTCTGCGGTATAAGAGTTTATCGACTTCGCTTTTAATTGCATCATAGAATTGCTCAGCAATAATCGGATTTTGAGATTGTTGTAAAATATAATCAGTTTGATGAAATAATTTTATTTCTGCCTTTTTCAGCCAAACAATATCATAATCAAACTTCATCATTTTTCAGACAACCCTAATTTTTTACGCAAATCTTCCATTACTTGATGATGAGATTTGGTTTCCACTAAGCCGTTCTCTAATTTATATAACAATTCAAGCTCATCATCTGTATAAAAACAGTTTTGTTTTTCTAATTGAGCAGCATTGTGTAATAACGTAAGATCCATATATCCCCCTTTGTCATTCATTGGTTAATATTCTAGCCTGATTTAACTAAAGTTCAAGGTTTGGTTTTGTGATTCCCCAACATCTCAATTAACCTCTCAAACTGGGCAACCGATCTCACATCTAACCACATTTTTCCTTGTGCAATGCGTCCAATAATGGGGCTTGGGTAGGTTTTGAACTGTTTTTCGAGTGCGAGCAAATCGCGCTGTTTTTCAGCAGAAATAGTCACGGCAACCGAAGGCAACCTTTCGGTTGGTAACGCTCCGCTGCCAATTTGGGCGTGGCTGGGTTCAATTTGCAAAATATAATCGGCATTTAACCGCTTGTTTAAGGCGTTTTTCAAGCGTTCTGCCTTGTTCTGTAACTCCTCGAGCGATTGAGTGAGTAAATTGAGTGTAGGTAAGGCTTCGGGTAATTTTTCTGGGAATAAATAGTGGCGAAGCGTTGCCTCAAGGGCAGATAAAATCACTTTATCACAACGTAATACACGTTTAAGTGGGTGTTGTTGCAGTTGTTGTATCATCGTTTTGCTGCCTACAATAATGCCTGCTTGAGGGCCGCCCAACAATTTATCGCCCGAGAAAGAAACTAAATCTACACCTGCTGCAACTTTTTGTTGTACCAACGGTTCATTAGGTAAATTTAACGCTTGCATATTGGTTAATGAGCCACTGCCTAAATCTGTCACGACAGGTAAATTAAACGCTTTTCCTAATGCCACTAACGCCTCGTCCGATACCGAGCTGGTAAACCCCTCAATATGGTAGTTGCTCGTGTGAACTTTCATCAAAAAGGCGGTGTTTTCAGTGATTGCGTTGCGATAATCGGCTAAATGCGTACGGTTTGTTGTGCCTACTTCCACCAACTTGCACCCAGCTTGACGCATAATATCTGGAATGCGAAACGCCCCCCCAATTTCCACCAATTCACCTCGAGAAACAATCACCTCTTTGCCTTGTGCGAAAGTCGCAAGCATTAGCAACACCGCCGCCGCATTATTATTCACAATACAAGCCGCCTCCGCTCCTGTTAAGGTTTGCAAAAGCTCAGAAATATAATTATCTCGATGCGATCGTTTTCCTTCATCAATATCAAATTCTAATGCAATGTGATGTCGCATTGCGTTTGTGGCAGCTTCAATCGCCTTTTCCGACCATAGCCCTCGCCCTAAATTAGTGTGTAGCACGGTGCCTGTTAAATTAAAAACCGTTCTGATCTTAACGTTGCTTAAGGCTTGCAGATTACCTTCTAATATGGAGAAAAATGCATTTTCCTCTGAGATAAAGCTCGGTAATGCTTGATGCTGAGCGATAAATTGACGGGCTTGATTAATCAATAATCGTGCTTGTTCTGCAACCGTAGAATAAGCAAATGTTTGGCATAATTCGACCGCTTGTGGCTTTTTTAGTAGCAAATCAAGAGAGGGGATTTGTCTGAATAGTTTTTGCATAATTTTTATTAAGAGAATATTTTGGATTATTCTAATAAATAAAGTACAATATTGCTACACATTCGGAAGTGCGTCATCTCCGGTGAGGTGGCAGGACTTCAAATCCTGTTGAGGACGCCAGCGTTCTCAGGTGGGTTCAACTCCCATGCACTTCCGCCAACCCTTGTTTTCTAACATTCCCCAGCGTTCACAACTTGTAATGGTCTAACCTATTTCTATATATAGATATTTTGATTTTCACCTTCTTTTAAAATGTAATTTGCACAATCCCAAAATGGGATTAAAATATAGCAACAAACCAACAGGGGAAACTATGAGAATAATCTCAACTTCAACATTAATAGACTACTACACAAAACACCCTGAAACGGAACAACCTCTAAAATCGTGGGTAGCTGAGGTAAAAAAAGCTAATTGGCAGACAGCTCACGATATTAAGGCACAATATAAAAATGCCAGTATCTTAAAAAATAGGCGTGTTGTGTTTAATATCAAAGGAAACGACCATAGGCTAATTGTGGCGGTTGCATTTAGATTAGGAGCGGTTTACATCAAGTTTATAGGCACACACGCAGAATATGACCGTATCAACGCAGACGAAATAGAACTATAGGGGCAGAAAATGAATATTACACCGATTAGAACAGAACAAGACTATAAGCAAGCATTAAAAGCAATTGAGCCTCTATTTGACCGTGAGGAAGAGTTAACAGGGGAAGAGGTAGATTATTTTGATGTAATGATTAGCTTAATTGAAAACTATGAAAGCAAACACTATCACATTGAACTACCAGACCCAATAGAAGCAATTAAATTTAGAATGGAACAGCAAGGGCTAGAGATTAAAGACCTAGATGGTATTATAGGCAAACCCAATAGAGTGTATGAGATTTTTAACAAAACTAGACCTCTCACGCTAAATATGATCCGCCAACTTCATAGCAAGCTAGGCATAGGGGCGGATATATTGATTCAAGCCTAGTTACAAAGCCGTTGATTGAGAGATTAACGGCTTTTTGTTTGCCTTTCCTTATCAATTTATCAACACTTTATGACCGCTTTTATATCACTCTTAGCGGCTTCTATGATGGTGGATGTCGATATGCTATGGTTAAAATTAACAAGGTACTCCCGAGGGGTTGCGGCGGCGTGGTTTTTGACAGTTTTTGACTTTCTAAGCATCATCTTCTGGAACTATTTTATCCCCAATAGGACACAACAGGGCTAAAATATACTCAATTGCCCCTACGTCTGAATAGAGGTTACCGATTGGCGGTTTAGCTTCCTTGTAAATGCCCTTAGTTATTATCCTCAAAAGCCCCCGATAAACCGCCGCTTTACACAATAATAAAATCAGCACATAATGCGGAATTAAACGCAATTTTTAAAAATTGAGGCTTTCGTTATGAAACTACCCTATCCGCCAAATCTCGACACGCTTTTAGAGCAATATTCAATTAATGACGTTTTGCCCTTTCTTTCGCAATTCAAAGCTACCGATGAAAAGGGGCGTTATTTGGCGTGGGATAAATTCAAATATGTGTACCCTAAAGATAGCGAAATAAAATGGCTTGCCACCAAGCTAAACCGCAAGGGGCTAAAAAATGCGTTAAGAGTAGGCGAGTGCGAATTTTCATTTTGTGTACCAGATAGTCTGCAGGCTCAACTTCATTTCATCGATAAAGCAACTGGCGGAAATGTAGGAACAAGCACGCTTACTGGCTTAAATAAAAGCGAACAAGACCGTTTTTTATTGAAATCGCTTGTAATGGAGGAAGCTATCACCTCAGCCCAACTAGAGGGGGCAGTTACTACTCGCAAAGTGGCAAAAGAGATGCTAGAAACTGCAAGAAAGCCCAAAACCAAAGGCGAAATGATGATTGCGAATAACTATGCCTTGATGAAAGAGGCGATCAAGCTCAAAGATGAACCGCTTTCTATTGAGCTTATCCTTGAGCTACACCGCACGGCAACGCATAACGCCATTGAGAATAAAGCCATCGCAGGAGAATTTAGGAAAGATGATGATATATTCATTTCAGATAATGACGGAAACCAACTCTATCAGCCGCCATCGCACACCCAACTAAAAGCACTAATGACCGCCTATTGTGAATTTGCGAATGCAGACCATAGCGGAGAAAAAGGGCAATTCATTCACCCAGTGATTAAAGCTATTTTGCTGCATTTCCTGATTGGGTATATCCACCCTTTCGGGGATGGCAACGGACGAACCGCAAGAGCCTTGTTTTACTGGTATATGCTGAAATCGGGCTACTGGCTATTTGAATATATCTCTATCAGCAGACTACTCAAAGAAGCCCCGAAACAATATGCGTTATCTTACCTCTACAGCGAAACAGACGAGCTAGATTTGACTTATTTCATTTACTATCAAGCTCACATCATTAAGCGAGCCATTAACGACCTAGAGCGGTTTATTAGTGAAAAGCAAAAGCGGTTCAACGCATTTATGGGGGAGATAGCAAAATTTACCGCCAAAACTGCTATTAAACTCAACGATAGACAAATTCAGATACTGCAAAAAGCGATTAAAGAAAAAGGCTACATCTTTACCGCAAGAGAAATCTGCAACGAGTACGGCATATCAGAAAACACAGCTAGAAGCGATTTAAAGGGATTGTTTGAGCTTAATCTATTAGGTCAATTCAAGACCGGCAACAGCATAAGCTACATTGCCCCTAGTGATTTAATCGAACGGTTACAAACCCAATAATCAACCAGCCTTTAGAAGTTACATTCTAAAGGCTTTTTATTGTCCATCACTTTGCTACAGCCAAATTTCTGAATTACAAAATGATGATGACGGAATATATGGGCAGCAATGAAAAAAAGTAACAAGAACTTAAGGGTAAAATAAAAACACATTTAAAATCAAAAATTTAACCTATTAATTTGACTCCCATACACTTCCGCCATTTCTCTTTCTTCTCTCCATTCTCAAAAATATTTTGATGAAAAATGCGATCTAGTTCACATTTTTCTAATTTCCTATTTGTAGTAAAAGTTTATTAGATTATAATTATTTGGAGTATTTCTTCATAACAAATCTAGTCTATTGACGACTTTTGCACTAAGGAAAAAGATTATGTCAGCATCTCGTCATACCATTTTAAATAAAATCCAACACGGCTTAATTGCCTCTTGCCAACCTGTCGATGATGGTCCGATGGATAAACCTGAAATTGTTGCTGCAATGGCAGCTGCTTCCGTTATTGGTGGAGCAAAAGGGATTCGCATTGAAGGGGTAGAGAATTTAAAAGCCACTCGTGTAGCCGTTGATGTGCCGATTATCGGTATTGTAAAACGTGATTTGCCTGATTCCCCAGTTCGTATCACCCCATTTTTAGAAGATATTGATGCGTTAGCCGATGCAGGTGCAGATATTATTGCCGTTGATGGCACATTCCGCACTCGCCCTGTGAGCATTGAAGATGCTGTAAAACGCATTCACGAAAAAGGTTGTTTAGCAATGGCAGATTGTTCTAATTTGGAAGAAGGCTTGCATTGCCAACAGCTGGGTTTTGATATTATTGGCAGTACGATGTCGGGCTATACAGGCGGTGAAGTGCCTGATGAACCAGATTATCAATTAGTGAAAGATTTAAAAATAGCGGGTTGTAATGTGATGGCAGAAGGGCGTTACAATACGCCAGAACTTGCCAGAGTCGCGATGGAAATCGGGGCGGATTATGTTACCGTTGGTTCAGCATTAACTCGCTTAGAGCATATCGTTAGTTGGTTTGCCAACTCTGTGAAATCAGCCCAAAAGTAGAGGTAAATATGCGTTGTTTAGCGATTGATATTGGAGGCACAAAAATTGCCACTGCGATTGTTCAGCACAACCAAGTGCAACAACGCAAGCAAATTCAAACTCCAACAGATAAACCTCAAGCCGATCAAGCAGGAAGTTTGCACAAAACCATTAGCGAGATTTTACACGCCTATCAAGGGCAATTTGATTTTATTGCTGTAGCCTCAACAGGTATTATCAATAAAGGCGTGCTTACTGCATTAAACCCCAAAAACTTGGGCGGTTTAGCTGAGTTTCCATTAGAAGAAAGTATTGCTCGCCATACTGATAAGCCAATTGCATTATTAAATGACGTACAAGCAGCAGTCTGTGCGGAATATTTAAATGAAGAACAACAAGCGGTCAAAAATTTTGTTTTTATTACCGTTTCCACCGGTGTTGGCGGTGGCATTATTTTAAACGGCGAATTGCAAATTGGCTCAAATGGCATTGCAGGGCATATTGGTCATACCCTTGCCGATCCTAATGGCCCTGTTTGCGGTTGTGGTCGAGTTGGGTGTGTAGAAGCCATAGCGGCAGGGCGTGCCATAGAGGCGGTTTCTAGCAAATGGGATTCCCCTTGCTCACCAAAAGAAGTGTTTGAGCGTTTCAGACAAGGTAATCAACAAGCGGTCGAATTAGTAGAAAAATCTGCAAAAGCGATTGCCAATTTAATTGCTGATTTAAAAATCAGTTTAGATATTCAAAAAGTGGTGTTAGGGGGTAGTGTTGGCTTGGCGGAAGGGTATTTGCCGTTGGTTCAACACTATCTCACCGAGCTTCCCGCTGTTTATCACTGTGCATTAGACAATGCCAAATCAGGGCAAGATGCAGGTTTAATCGGTGCGGCTTGGTGGGCTGAACATCATTTTAAGAACAATTAACTCTTTCAAAAACTCCGGAGATTCAAATGAAAAGTTTAAAAGGTATTTTTAGTGCGTTACTCGTTTCTTTTAACGAAGACGGCTCAATTAATGAGAAAGGTTTACGCCAAATTATCCGCCACAACATTGATAAAATGAAAGTGGACGGCTTATATGTTGGCGGTTCAACGGGTGAAAACTTTATGCTTTCTACCGAAGAGAAAAAAGAAATTTTCCGCATTGCAAAAGATGAAGCGAAAGATGAAATTGCATTAATCGCACAAGTAGGTAGCGTAAACTTAAAAGAAGCGGTGGAATTAGGTAAATACGCCACAGAATTAGGCTACGATTCTTTATCTGCGGTTACGCCGTTTTACTATAAATTCAGCTTCCCTGAAATCAAACATTACTACGAAACAATTATTGCAGAAACAGGCAATAATATGATTGTCTATTCTATCCCGTTCTTAACAGGTGTGAATATCGGTATTGAGCAGTTCGGTGAACTTTACAAAAACCCGAAAATCTTAGGGGTTAAATTTACAGCGGGTGATTTCTACTTATTAGAACGCTTGAAAAAAGCCTATCCTGATCACTTAATTTGGGCTGGTTTTGATGAAATGATGTTACCAGCAGCCTCTCTTGGTGTAGATGGTGCTATCGGCTCAACCTTTAACGTAAACGGTGTGCGTGCAAGACAAATTTTTGAATTAACTCAACAAGGTAAGATCAAAGAAGCACTTGAAATTCAACACGTTACAAACGATTTAATTGAAGGTATTTTAGCAAACGGCTTATATTTAACGATTAAAGAGTTATTAAAATTAGAAGGTGTTGATGCAGGCTTCTGCCGTGAGCCAATGACGGCAAAAGCAACCGAGCAACAATTAGCTCGAGCGAAAGAGTTAAAAGCAAAATTCTTATAATGTATAAGAAATAACACCCTCTTAATTATTGCACCTTAAATAAATTATTTAAGGTGCTTTTTTCAAGTCATTATAGGAAGAATCCTAATGCACTTAGCCCCCAAATATCAAAGACGGCGTGAGCAATAAAAAAAGGTACAAGCACATTCATTTTTCGGCGAAATAACCAAAATGATATTCCTAGTGTTGTCACAGTTAAAGCCCCTGCAATACCTTGGTAAGTATGGAATAAAAAACGAACCACAATACTTAAGATTAATGCTTTAGGAAAAGATCGAGGTTGCACCGCAAAGACTAACCCTATAAAGAAAATCTCTTCAAAAAAACCATTCACCAATGATGTGATGATTAATTCAGGGGTATAACTAATGCGTTGATAATATGACTCATCTATTTCTGGGTAATGCTCTGGTATAACGAATGAATGTAAATATTGATAAATATCTGCAATAGCACCTGCTACCAATACGAGCACTAAAGTCATCGGTAATGTGTAACGATCAACCTTAAAATTTAATACGCTAAAATCAAAATTACGCCAACGTAAATACAACCAAGCAATCATCAACAAAATACCCTGCACAACGGTTATATGATAGCTCGCTAAATCATTAACCGATATTTCAGGGGCAACCTGATTATTATCAAGCAACTCAATATATCCGATAGAAGAATAATAAATTGATGCACCAAAGAAAATGAGGGTTAATACCATAATATCTTTAAATGTCAGATACTTTATCTTCTGAACTGCCATACGCTCTCCTTTTAGTCTAATATTTTTTCATTTTATTATTTAAAAATAAGGCGGTGATTTTAATACAAGTAAATTGCATTTACATCTAAATTAGATTTATTAACCATAATTAAAGAAGCACTAACCTCATAATTGACCTATAATAAATCTAAATTGTCACTCAAAATACAATATCTATTTTTTAAGAGAGGTTTAAAATGACGTCTATTTGCATTATTACAGGTAGCACCCTTGGTGGTGCGGAATATGTTGCCGATCATATTAACGATATATTAACTAAACAAGGCATTGAAGTAACATTGTTTAATCAAGCTCAGCTGTCAGATATTAAAGGGAGATCGCATTTAATTGTGGTCACTTCCACCCACGGAGCTGGCGAATTACCAGAAAATATCCAACCATTATTTACAGATTTAGCCAACAGTTCTACTGATTTAAGCCCAATGAAATTTGGCATCATTGGGATAGGCAGCTCTGATTACGATACCTTTTGTAATGCGGTCAATATTGCTGAAGAAGCACTAAAAGCAAAAGGGGCAATACAGGTTTGTGAATCTTTACGTATTGACGTAGTCAATAATTTTGACCACGATGCCACAGCAGAGGAGTGGCTACCCTCTTTTATAACCAATCTATAGGATAGATAAATAAATGAACAAAATTCAAGCAAAACATCCCATTAACAAAATGAAGTGGATTAAAATTGCGATTATCTTAATTTATATGTTCAGCCCGATTGATATTTTGCCTGAAGTGATTTTAGGCCCACTCGGTTTAGTTGATGATGCCACAGCCCTTATACTGTTGATTAAAACGATTTTAGAATAATTTGCAAAAAATTAGTAAGAAATAACCGCTTGTAAATCAACATTACATCAAAAACAAAGGGAGCTACCGCTCCCTTTTATGAGAATCAACTTATTCGGATAATATTTCTCCCACACTCACTCTTGAATCAGTCTTTTTACCCAGCATACGGTCTTCGCATTGGTTGTTTTCATCACAAACAGTGATGGAAACCAGGTTTTCAATGTCCAGATTCTCAACGTTACTGTTTCTCAAGCTCAGTTTGCTGGCATCCGCTACGCCTAATTGCTCGGCAGAAAGGCTGCTGGCTTTCACGCCGTTGATGCGGTCGTAAAGGCGGGCAAAATCACGAGAATTGAGTTTAGTAGAATTGCCTTTAATATCAGCTTGATTTAAGTTTTTATTTCTTGGCAATTCAAAAAAGGTGAAATCTGCGCTTGGCTTGACATCAATAAGCGCCTCAGAAAAGCTTAAATACGCTGTACCGCCATTGGGTGCAAGTGCTGTAATGGTCGCATTTTCAATTACCGTTTTGGTTCGTGCCGCATCACCAACGGTAAATGCCATATTAGCGGAATTCGCATCATTATCTATCGATCCAGGCAAACCATTTACCATCACTTCAGCCCCCATTCGACCACCAGTTGTAATTGCGGTAATTTTCAAGTC
Source organism: Mannheimia pernigra (assembly GCF_013377995.1). Taxonomy (NCBI): domain Bacteria; kingdom Pseudomonadati; phylum Pseudomonadota; class Gammaproteobacteria; order Pasteurellales; family Pasteurellaceae; genus Mannheimia; species Mannheimia pernigra. The sequence goes on along the minus strand of NZ_CP055305.1, from coordinate 494,364 downwards.
ATCTTTGTTGTTTTTTCCTGTAAGTCGAGAGTCACCATCCGTTCTAAACGCATAACCTTGATGGGATTTCACAAAAATGGAGCTCTTCTCACCCTCTAATTCACCTACTAAGAACATAGTTGCATAAGGCGGGTTTGGTGAGATACCACTTTTCTCTTCACCAACAGCTTTAATATGGGAGTTTTTCATTGCGACTTTGCCGTTAAATCCAATCCGGTTAAATTGGGTGCTCTCATCCATACTGTTATCTTTATTAAAAGCAATATCAATATTACTGTTATCCAACTTAATCTTCTCAGCCATCAAATGCACAAAACCATTGTTTAGCTTGATATTACTATTGGAAATGTTAATTTCCGTATCTGCAACTGGTGCTCGGTTGTTAAATTTAGCGGCAAACAAATCATACCGAAGATTGTATTCTCTGTGAATATCGTCTTCTATAGTCGCATGAGATATCCAACGGGCTCTGTTTTGGTTACGTCTGGATAATTGCGTACGCGTATCTAAATTTAATACGCCATATTCATAAAGGGTCATCTCTTCTTGTTTGCCACGTTTATATCTCATATATTCTCGAGTGTTACCAGAATCAATGTAAAAGTTGGTCTGCCCCGTAGCGTTAATGTGATTTAAATTGACCTTATCAAAACCACCAACCACAACAACATCATCAACTTGACTAAATTCAACATTGTTCATATCAACATTAAATTTCTTACGTTGTTTATCTTCAACTTTGTAATGGCGATCATCTAAGAAATCACGAGAACTCGCACTGCGTCCTAAGCCAATAGCCCCATTACCTAAATTAAATTTACTGTCGTTAATACTGATATTTGACTTAAAATCTACCGTATTCTGCAAACTTGTGATCATAAATAATCGGCCAGTTGAATTAATATTTGCATTATGAATATTAATATTCCCTTGATTGGTGATCTTCAATACCCCATCTGTCTTTTTAAATGAATCAATGTTGATATTGCCTGAAATATCAAACCCGTTACCTTGCATATTGACTCGACCATTATTCGCCAACAATGAGCTTAAAGCATCTGTTTGGATAAATGAGCCTGCTCCACCATTATCTTTATCCGCAATGCGAATATCTTCTGTATTGGGAACTTGAATATGAACTGTCGATTTGAGTGTTTGGTCGTGGGTATATAAGTCGGTGTTGTTCTGACGGCCGAAATCGCCAGTCAAATGCACTGTTTTTCCTTTGATATGCAAATTAGGGGTTGTGACTTTAGCCCCTTTTTGAGAACTGACGTTGATATTCTCTTTTAGTCCAAAGGTAGCTGGTTCAGAAAAATGCAAGTTCTCCGCTTTTATATCACTCTTTTCATTTAACTGAATATCACCTGCTGATAACACAACAGTACCCACTTTTTTACTGACGACTTGGTTCGCTTGCAGCACACCATCGTTTATAATCAAACTATCCAATGCCTGATTACGTGCTTTGGCCGTCAACGTAATATCACCATCAGTGGTAATAATGCCTTCATTTTTAATGATACTTTTTACCGTATTCTCATCTAATGCCACATCAATATAACCATCACGCAGGGTAAAGGTCACATTTTCACCTGAAGATAAATTCACATCACCACTGGTACTTTTGACAATGTCTTGCTCATAATCGTAGCAGGTTTTTCCATTCCAACTCCAAGGGTCATCATGACAACCTTTAACTCTCTTGGTTTCTTTATGATAATAACGCTCAGCCGTAATTTCCCCTTCATTAACAACATCATCACCAACTAATACCACGAAAGCCCGTTCGCCTTTTGCGGTAATTTTTCCTTGATTACGGATTTGTCCTTCTTTTTGCAATTTACGGGTAAATTTATCTTTATCCCCTTTCTCGCTGATTTGTTCTAAGTCTTTCGTTGTGACCAACAAACCGCCAACATTCACTTCAGCCCCTTTGGTGACTAACACACCGTTTGGGTTCGCTAAATACACCTTACCATTGGAGGTCAGTTTGCCCGCAATTTGGCTAGCATTGCCCCCCGTCACACGGTTGTAAGCTACCGCCATTTCTGACGGCTGTTTAAATTCCACCTCGTTATTTTTACCAATATCAAAGCTATTCCAGTTGATTTGTGCTTTTGGGGTACTTTGATCTATCGTCATTTTATCGCCACTGGTATTGATCGCAGCCGCACCAACAACCACCTCGCCGTTTTGTGGCAAACTTGGCGTAGAGGCGTAAGCCAAGCCGCTACAAGCGGTCAAAATCGTCCAAGAAATGGCATTTAACTTAAACATATTTCCTCCTAGAATGTTTTAATCACAGAAAATCCAAACTGGTGTTTGTCTGCGTTTTTGATCTTGTTACCCAACGGCTTTGCCGCACTCACATTCACCGCATAGTTGCCTGCCGCTGAAAGCGAGAAGCTCACCCCAAGGCTTTGTACTTTTACCTTGTTTTCCACGCCTGCTGCCAAGAAACGACTATTTTTATAGTATTTGCCGATGCCGTAATCATAGAAAACCGAGCTGGTCAGCACGCTTTTGGAAAAGAGCGGTAAATAATGTTTGAGTTCTATTTGTGCCATATGCCCTTCATCCACCGAAGCAATACCAGCTTGATAGCCACGTACGCCAGACAAGCCACCCAGTAGCATTTTTTGCGAGCTGTCGAGCGTTTTGTCAGTAAATTGCCCATTCACGCCAACAGTGAAGCCAAAGGCATTAGGCAGCATTTGCTCGTGTGACAAGCTATATTGATAGACAGTGAAACGGGATTTCGGCTGGAAATCATCTACCACATAGTGTGTTCTCTCGTTGGTTTGGTTAGTTAAATTACCAAATAATGCCGACAGTGAAAAATAGCTCGTGCCGTCTTTGATGTTGTTCCACGCCCCGTTAATGCTCGTAGTGAGACTGTTGAGCTTACGCTTTTGCACCACATCAACGGCTTGCTGTTTGTCAGTTAAGGCTTGGTGGTTAAAGCTGACTTTGGTATTTAAGCGGAAATCTGGCGTACGAATGGTCGGATGCCACACATACACACCAAAACTATGTGAGTTCCCCTTTGATTGCAAATCTTTGAAATTGCCGCCTAATTCATACGCCAAATAATTTGCTGTGACACCCAAACGGGTGGCGTAGCCGTCGATGAGCGAAGAGTAATCCAAACGGGCATTTCTCAAATTAGCATTGTTGGAGCTAATCAAATCCAACTTCAATTCATCGCCCCAACCAATCAAATTATTGGCTTTTGCCCCCAACGCGAAACGAAAACGTCCTGTGGTTTTGTTACCTTGGTTATCCGCCGACACATACCCCGAAAAACGCTGGGCATTATTGAGTTTAAGCAATAAATTCGCTTCGCCAACTTTCTTGCCTGCGGAAAGTTCCAAGCTGGTATTCACGCCAGGAATATCGTTCATCGTCAAAGCTAATTTTTCCAACTTGTCTTTTAAAATAAATTCGGTTGAATTGACCGTCGTATTCGCTAAACGAGCGACAAACTTTTCACTCAAGGCACTGTTATTTTGCAGCCGAACCTCACCCATATTGCCTTTTAACAGCAAAATTCTCACCACACCTTGTTCAATTTCCTGAGGTGGGATAATTGCTTTGGCAACCAAATAGTTGTTACTGCGATAAAACTCAGTGATGTCGTTCGCCAAATGGTTTAAATCCGCCAGCGAGACCTCTTTGCCCACATATTTCGCCAAAACGCCTGCCAATTCAGGAGCGGAGGTTTCTTGTTGATCACGGTCGAAAATTTGCACACGGGAAAGCGGGAATTTCAGCCCCTGCCCATCTTGTGCGGTGTATGGCGTTTTACTGGCTTGGTTGAACATTTCACCACTTGGTTTGATTTTCGGCTGAATGTTACGCTGCTCCAATTCGCGATTCAGCGTACCAGCGTTGGGTACATTTGCAAACGCTGAGGTATTCAAAACAAGGGCAAAACCGATCGCACTTGCGATCGCCGATAAATTAAATTTCATTGTATCTCCTATCAATTTTGCAAAAAATTGGGGAAAAGTGACCGCTTGTCAATCCTTCTCCCCTTTATATTAGAAGGTATAACCTGCACTTATTTTCACGTTGCGTCCTGCCCCTTCCATCAGGCTAAATGCCGGTAAATGTTTTTTATCGAACAAGTTTTCCACTGCAAAATCTAAACGCAGATTTGCCCACTCGCCTTTCAGCGGTGCGTAGGTGGCACGGAGGTCGGTCAATGTGTAGCCTTGGTAGGTCATTCCGTGGTTTTTCGGCACGCGGGTTTGAGCGTTATAGCGAGTCACTTTCGCCCCTACGGTGAATTTATCTTTCACCACCGCATAATCTACGCCTAGCCCAATTTTGCCTGCCGCGATGTTAGACAAGGCTTCGCCTGTGGATCTGTCTTTACCTTTGGTCATACCGTAGTCCGCAAACACACCGAGACGCTCGGTTTGATATTGTGCTTTCAACTCAACCCCAGCTAAACGAGCGTTGGCGATGTTTTGGTATTGTGACAATTTCGGTGGAATTTCGCGTCGATCTGCTGAATTTTGTTTGAATAATTGCAGATTGATCAGATCTTTCACGTCGTTACGGAAATAGGTCGCCGCCACATTGAGTTTATCGTTTTCGGTAAAGACGCCATCAAAGTGGAAATTGGCGGAAATTTCTTTGTTTTTCGCCGTTTCAGGACGCAAATTCGGGTTAGCCACGAAGGTGTTATTGATGTTTCTGCCCATAAAACTCGCCCCAAAATGTGAGCCACTAACAAAACGCTCCTGCATTGAAGGTGCACGAAATGCCTCATTATATTTAGCAGTTAAATCCAACCAATTTGTTGCTTTCCAAGTTAGTTTTACAGCAGGAGATAAATGGCTATCTTTGTATTTCACCGTTTCACTTAAAGTGTTGAAATGGTCGTAACGTACACTCGGAGAAAAGACGACTTTTTCGTTAAACAACGGAATATGTGCAATCAAATAAGCACCTGTGGTTTTAGATTTTGCCTCATAAGGATTAGCACGATATTGTGCATCTGAATTATTTCTACCACGTTGAGTTGCAACTTTATCCAACATATAATCCACGCCATATACCAAGGATAACCCTGGTAATTCTGAATGGTTACGCAAATTCAACCCCGTGGTATTGAGTTTGGTTTGATCTTTCACACCGCTTAACTGACGTTTTTCTTTCTCTTTGGTACTGTTACGATAAAGAGTAAATTGGGTATTGATATAAGGATTATATGGATTGAAATAGTAGTTCAGTGCAGTGCTTTTATCGGTAATTTTTTGATCGGTTAAATAGCTCACACTCCCGAAGCGTGAAGTGACACCCGCATAGAAATCCGCCAATTTTTGTGCGTATTGCGGATCAGTATGAGTCACTGTTGTGTGGAAACGACGGATTTCCGCTACAATCTGTTCATTTGTGAGTGGATTTTCCACCTCGTTATTACTCGGTGCAGTTTGTTTAATTCGGCTTTCACGGTGGGAAAGTTCCAAACGATTGGTGTCGTTAATTTGCCAACCCAGTTTCGCCAAACCACCCATTTGCTGATATGCCGTGTTGTTTAGTTCTCGCCCTTCACCTGTGCGTAAATTATCAGCATTGTTACGGAACCCCGTAATCAGCCCATCGAATTTATCGTTCGCCGCAAACAAGGAAACGTCGGTTTCAGACAAATTATTGGCAGTTTGGTAACCTTGGTGGATTTTTGCCCCAAATTTTTCGTTATTTTTAAGCAAATCCAACGCGTTCGGCGTACGCATTGCCACTACGCCGCCCAACGCACCGCTACCCCACAATGAGCTGCTCGGGCCTTTAATCACCTCAATTTCTTGAATTAACGACATCGGTAAAAAATAGGAACCACGATGTGCCAAATCAAAATTCTGACGCACGCCATCAACCACCTGCACTACACGGTTACCGCTCAAACCACGAATGTTTGGCTTCTGAGCAATGGCACGGGAACCGCCTTGAATATCGACGTTTGGATTATCTTTTAACGCATCAGCAATGCTAGTAGCTTGTTTAGAAAGGAGATTATTTTTGCTTGCTTTTTGCGGATTGTCGGCAAATTTACTCGGGTCACGAGTTGCCACCACATTAATGATATCAAGAGTTGATTGATTGATTGATTGATCAGCAAGAGCATAACCAGCCGTTGAACTAGCCAATAACGCAAGGTAAATTTTAGATAATTTCATTGTAGCCCCTAATTTTAGGTATAAAGTAAAGTGGCTATAATATTTATATTGAGAACAATTATCAATAATAAAAATTATTTTTATACAAAAATAAACCGCTTGTTGGAGGGGCAAATCAACAAGCGGTCAATTTTATGCGAAATATTGCAATTAGGCTTTCACATTTGCCTTCAAGAAATCAAGCAAGTTCTCTTTCGCCATCATCTGTTTTTCACCATTGCGACGGTTTTTGTATTCAATTTCACCGTTTTCTAGGTTTTTCTCGCCAATCACCACCATATGCGGTACTCCAATAAGCTCCATATCTGCAAACATCACACCTGGACGCTCTTTACGATCATCAAAAATCACATCAACACCTTGTGATTTTAAGGTCGTATATAACTCTTCGGCAAAGGCTTGCACACTTTCCGATTTGTGCATATTCATCGGCACGATTGCCACCGTAAACGGTGCAATTTCATCACTTGGCCAGATAATGCCACGCTCATCGTGGTGCTGTTCGATGGCAGAAGCCACCACACGAGTCACGCCGATACCATAACAACCCATTGTCATCACAAGCGGTTTGCCATCTTCGCCTTGCACCGTTGCTTTCATTGCTTCCGAGTATTTTTTACCTAATTGGAAGATGTGTCCTACTTCAATACCACGTTTGATTTGCAATGTACCTTTACCATCTGGGCTTGGATCGCCCTCCACTACGTTACGCAAATCGAACACATCAGGCATTGCGACATCACGTTCCCAATTCACATTAAAATAATGTTTGCCATCAATGTTCGCACCGCAGCCGAAGTCTGACATTAATGCAACCGAGCGGTCAATAATTGCAGGAATGGGCAAGTTAATCACACCTAAAGACCCCACACTCGCCCCGATTTTTGCTTTGATGTCCGCCTCATCAGCGAATTCAAGCGGATCAGCGACTAACGGATGCTTTTGTGCTTTGATTTCGTTTAATTCGTGATCTCCCCGAATCACTAATGCAATTAGTGGCTGCTCTTCAGTCGCCCCTTTCACGATTAACGTTTTCACCGTTTTTTCAATGGTTAAACCGTGATTTTCCACTAGCTCAGCAATGGTTTTCGCATTTGGCGTATCGACCAATGTCATCTCCGCAGTTGGTGTTTGGCGTTCTCCTACGGCTACCGCTTCTGCTAATTCGATATTGGCGGCAAAATCTGATTCGGTTGAAAAAACCACGTCGTCTTCACCACTTGAAGCTAAGACTTGGAATTCGTGCGACGCTGAACCACCGATAGAGCCAGTATCTGCCTGTACCGCACGGAAATCTAAGCCTAAGCGTGTAAAAATGTTGCTATAAACCTGATACATAATATCGTAGGTTTCTTGTAAACTCTCTTGGGTGGTGTGGAAAGAGTAAGCATCTTTCATCACAAACTCACGAGAACGCATTACGCCAAAACGAGGGCGAACTTCATCTCTAAATTTGGTTTGAATTTGGTATAAATTCAGCGGAAGTTGCTTATAAGAAGAGACTTCTCGGCGAACTAAATCCGTAATCACTTCTTCGTGAGTGGGGCCAAGTACGAAATCACGCTCACCACGATCTTTAAAACGTAACAGTTCTGGACCATAATCATTCCAACGCCCCGATTCCACCCACAATTCCGCTGGCTGCACCACAGGCATTAATACCTCGATTGCTCCGCCTTTATTCATTTCTTCACGAATAATATTTTCCACTTTTTTCAACACTTTGATTCCAGTTGGCAACCAGTTATATAACCCAGATGCCATCGGGCGAATCATTCCGGCACGCAACATTAATTGATGGCTCACTACCTGTGCATCATTCGGGGTTTCTTTAAGGGTTGAAAATAAATACTGACTTGTACGCATTGTTATTCCTATTCTCTTTATATTTTTAGAAGCTTAAAAATGTTGTCTATTCTAAAACAAAGCGGTCAGATTTTCAGAAAATTTTGCAAAATCCCATAAAAAAATAACCGCTTGTTGTGTATTGGCTTCAGAACGTGTTAGGATAGGAAAAACTGAGTAAAGGAGATAAACAATGGCTAAAATATTTTTATTAATTGTATTAGTTTTAGTGGCATTTATTGGCGGTAATTATGTTATTGGCAATAATGAGAAGAAAGAAGAAAAAGTAGAAGCAGTTGAACCAACAAAAACTGAGTCTCAACAAACCGTAGATCCGCATAAAGAGCTAGAAGTCAAACAGCCACAGCCGCTTCCAGCTGTTACAAAAGAAGAAAAGCGTGAGCAAGCGAAAGATACGCAAAACATACCCGCACCAAGCAAACAACAAGCATTGCCAGAAGAACAATCGCTTGAAGGTCAGCAACAACAGCAACCCGCTGAAGTTCCGCAGGCTAACCAAAAACAACCAGAGCCTAAAACGTTAGCCAATGAGCAAAAACCAGAAACTCACGCTAAAACGCTTGAACATACCCCAACGGCAAAATCAACAGGGGTAGGAAGTGAGGGTAAACCACTTGTTCAGCAAACTACGCCTGAAGAATTATCAAAAGCGATTGGTCAAAAAGAGCCAACGCCACACAAAGAACAAGGATTACCAGAAGAACAATCGCTTGAAGGTCAAAGAGAGCAAAAAGCCACTCAACAACCAGAAACAAATAAGCAGTAAAAACCTGTCCTATTAACTAAAAAATCCACCTTTGAGGTGGATTTTTATTTGAGTTATTCATTTAATAACTTATTTATTCGCTTAATAAATGCAATCGGATTTTCTAGCGTGCCTCGTTCTGCCAATAACGCTTGTTCAAATAGTAATTCAATCCACTCATTGAACTCATCATCACTTGCAATATCCGCGACTTTTTTCACCATTGTGTGATCTGGGTTTAGCTCGAAAGTATATTTCACTTCTGGTGCTTGTTGCCCCATTGCAGCAAACAGTTTTGCCATTTGAGTGGTCATTTCATCGCTATCAGTTGAAACCACTGCAGGTGTATCCGTTAAACGATGAGTGAGCACCACATTTTTCACCCGTTCACCAAAGTAGCCTTTTGCTCGTTCTAAGAATGAGCCAAACTCTGCCTCTTGGGCTTTTTGGGTTTCATCTTCCGCTTTGTCAGCAAGGTCGCCTAAGTCTAAATCAGACTTGGTAATGCTTTGCAATGGTTTGCCATCAAACTCTGTCAAATGGCTAACTACCCACTCATCAATGCGTTCGGAAAGCAACAACACCTCAATACCTTTTTTATTAAACAACTCTAAGTGTGGGCTATTTTTAGCCGCTTGATAACTATCTGCTGTTAAGAAATAAATTGCTTTCTGCCCCGCTTTCATTCTTGCAATATAATCAGCAAAACTGACCGCTTGTTCGCTAGAATCTGAGTGCGTTGAAGCAAAACGGAGCAAGCCTGCCACCTGTTGCTTGTTGGCAAAATCTTCACCCACGCCCTCTTTCAGCACTAAGCCAAACGCTTTCCAGAATTGAGCATATTTTTCTGTATCGTCTTTCGCCAATTTTTCCAATAATTGCAATGCCCGTTTGGTTAGAGAAGAACGGAGCGATTGCGTAACACGGTTTTCTTGTAGAATTTCACGGCTGACATTTAACGGTAGGTCGTTAGTGTCTAACAGACCACGAATAAAACGCAGGTAATTAGGCATAAACACTTCTGCATCGTCCATAATAAAGACTCGTTGCACATAGAGTTTTAAGCCGTGTTTCTGCTCACGTTGGAATAAATCCCAGGGTGCTTTGCTTGGTATATAAAGCAAGCTGGTGTACTCTTGCTTTCCTTCAACCTTGTTATGCGACCAAAGCAATGGCTCAGCAAAATCATGGCTAATGTGCTTGTAGAACTCTTTATATTCCTCGTCTGAAATCTCGTTTTTCGAGCGAGTCCAAAGAGCTTGGGCTTTGTTAATTTTTTCCCATTTTTGACCGCTTGGTTTACCTTCCTCATCGTATTCGTTGGTTTGAATTTCCACCGCTAAGCCGATGTGATCGGAGTATTTACCGATAATCTCACGCAAACGCCATTCGTTTAAAAATGATTTTTCCTCTTCACGCAAATGTAGAATAATTTCGGTGCCACGATCGGTTTTCTCAAAATCAGCAATCGTATATTCGCCCTCTCCGGCTGATTCCCAAATCACCCCTTGCTCAGCAGGCACGCCTGCGGCACGAGTTTTTACCGTGACTTTATCCGCCACAATAAACGATGAGTAAAAGCCCACACCGAACTGCCCAATAAGCTGGCTGTCTTTCGCTTGATCTGCACCCAGAGCATTTAAAAACTCTTTGGTGCCTGATTTTGCAATCGTACCTAAATGCTCAATCACCTGCTCACGGGTCATTCCAATACCGTTATCCGCAATCGTAATAGTACCGAGAGTGTCATCAATCGACACCCGCACACGCAACTCGCCATCGCCCTCGTATAAAGAAGAATCAGAGAGTGCTTTAAAACGAAGCTTGTCTGCGGCATCTGAGGCGTTTGAAATCAGCTCTCGCAGGAAAATTTCTTTGTTAGAGTAAAGAGAATGAATCATCAACTGTAAAAGTTGCTTCACTTCCGACTGGAAGCCACGAGTTTCTTGATTTGCCATTGTGTATTCCTTTTATTTAACATTTAAAAAACAGAAACTAGATGGGGCAAGCGGTCAAATTTTCAAGATTTTTTGCAAAAAATGAGAGAAAAAAATACCGCTTGTATGCAAGAAAAATGATTAAAAAATAGAGAAAACCTGATTTAACCCTTATACTTGTTTCCAGTAATGATGATTTGAATAACACTATGAGCGAACAACTATTAGATGGCGTACCGTTAACTGCCCTTTCGGGCGTGGGGGCGGCAATTTCGGAAAAACTGAGCCGTATCGGCATTAATAATGTGCAGGATTTGCTATTTCATCTGCCAATCAGATACGAAGATCGTACTCGTATTACCCCAATTGCAGACATTCGCCCTGAAAGTTACTGCACCATTGAGGGGTATGTTCAGCTCACTGAAGTGCAGTTTGGTCGCCGTCCGATTTTATCCGTCACACTTTCTGACAGCACGAGCAAAATTATGCTCAAATTTTTCAATTTCAATGCAGGAATGAAAAACAGCTTTGCCACAGGTGTTAGAGTAAAAGCCTTTGGTGAAGTAAAACGTGGGCGATTTATGGCAGAAATTCATCACCCTGAATATCAAATTATCCGTAATAATCAACCGCTTGAGTTGGCAGAAACGCTGACGCCGATTTATTCCACCACCGAAGGTTTAAAGCAAGCCTCACTTCGTAAACTAACCGAGCAAGCTCTGGCGTTATTGGAAAAAGTGAACGTTGCCGAACTTCTGCCCGATGAATACAATCCACACCAATATAGTTTAAAAGAGGCGTTGCAGTTGTTGCACCGTCCGCCACCCACTATTTCCGCACAGGTATTAGAAAAAGGCGAACATCCAGCTCAAAAACGGTTAATTTTTGAAGAATTACTGGCTCATAATTTGGCAATGCAGCAACTTCGCTTGGGGGTAAAACAGCAATGTGCGGAAGCATTACGGTATAAAACCGACATTAAGCAACGCTTTTTGGCAAGTTTACCTTTTCAGCCGACCAATGCCCAAAGCCGAGTGACCGCAGATATTGAGCAAGATTTAGCTCATTCAAATCCGATGATGCGTTTAGTACAAGGTGATGTAGGTTCGGGTAAAACCCTTGTTGCGGCTCTTGCTGCCTTACTAGCAATTGATAACGGCAAACAAGTTGCACTGATGGCACCGACTGAAATTCTTGCCGAACAGCATGCTAGTAATTTTGCAAATTGGCTCCATCCGTTCGGTATTAAGGTAGGCTGGCTCGCTGGCAAAGTGAAAGGCAAGGCAAGAACAGCTCAATTAGAAGCGATTAAAAACGGTGATGTGCAGATGATTATCGGTACGCACGCCCTGTTCCAAGAAAATGTGGCGTTTCATCATTTAGCTTTAGTCATTATTGATGAACAACACCGTTTCGGCGTACATCAACGCTTAACTCTGCGTGAAAAGGGAGCGAAAGGGAATGTGTATCCGCACCAACTCATTATGACTGCAACCCCGATTCCACGCACACTGGCAATGACAGTATATGCTGATTTAGATACGTCTATTATTGATGAGCTACCACCAGGCAGAACGCTTATTACTACCGTAGTGATTTCAGAAGATCGGCGAGCGGAAATTGTGCAGCGAGTTTACCAAGCCTGTAAACAAGAAAATCGCCAAGCCTATTGGGTGTGCACACTGATTGATGAATCGGAAGTGCTAGAAGCCCAAGCCGCGGCCGCAATTGCGGAAGATTTGCAGCGAGCGTTGCCTGATTTACGCATTGGCTTAGTACATGGACGAATGAAACCGCAAGAAAAACAGGATATTATGGCGGAATTTAAATCCGCTAATTTAGATTTATTGGTTGCCACCACTGTGATTGAGGTAGGTGTTGATGTACCGAATGCGAGTTTGATGATCATCGAAAACTCTGAACGGTTAGGATTAGCTCAACTGCACCAATTACGAGGTCGAGTTGGGCGTGGTTCAACTGCCTCTCACTGTGTATTGATGTATAAACCACCTCTCGGCAAAATTTCTAGCAAACGGTTACAGGTTATGAGGGATAGCCAAGACGGTTTCTACATTGCCGAAAAAGATTTAGAAATTCGTGGCACTGGGGAAATATTAGGCACCAAGCAGACTGGAATGGCAGAATTTAAAGTGGCGAATTTGATGCGAGACCGTAAAATAATCCCGCTAGTTCAACACTACGCTAAGCAAATTATTAGCGAAAATCAACCGCTTGCACAAGCGTTGATTAAGAGATGGTTAGATAATAAGGCAGAATATACAAATGCTTAATTAAATGAATAAGGCTGAAAAATCTCAGCCTTATTTCTATTATAGATGTTTTACCGCATCAATCACCAAATCCCAAAAACGGTCTTTATCTAGTTTTTTCGCTACCCAAGTATTACATTTTTTGGGTGGATAGCGAAAATCAGCGACAGTCATCCCTAACGTATGCGTACCTGTTAACTCAATACTGACTGGCACTTGTTGCACTTCAATTAGACTTGGATCTATGACATAAGCCACTGCACAAGCATCGTGAACTGGTGGAGCATCAAAATCTTGGGCTTGTTTGTACATTTTGGAGAAGAACGCTAATAAATCAACCACAAATTGCCCTGGCTTGCTATTTAATGCTTTAAAACGTTCTACCACATCTGGCGTTGCTAGAGCTTGATGAGTTAAATCTAAGCCTATCATCGTCACTTTCCAGCCCGCATTAAATACGATATGAGCAGCTTCTGGATCAATTTTTATATTAAATTCCGCTACGGCACTCCAGTTACCCGTGTGATAGCCCCCACCCATTAACACCACTTCTTTTACTCGTTCAATAATACGAGGCTCTAAGCGAGCAGCTAAGGCGATATTGGTTAACCCACCCGTTGGGACGAGTGTAATACTTTTTTCAGGATAGGACATTACTAAATCAATAATTAATTGTGCTGCGTGCTTTTCCTCAAATTGCATTGTAGATTCCGGCAAAACAGGGCCATCCATACCAGAATCACCATGAATATCTGGGGCATTTTCTACTTCTCTCACTAATGGACGAGGACAGCCTTTCGCAAAAGGAATAGTGCGGATATTGGCAATTTCTGCTACTGCTAACGCATTGCGAGAAACCTTCTCTAAGGTTTGATTCCCAACCACTGTGGTAACTGCTAATAAATCAATATTCGGATTTCCCCACGCCAACATCATTGCAATCGCATCATCGTGCCCAGGATCGCAGTCTAAAATAATTTTTTGTGCCATATCATTCATCTCCTTCAAAAAAGGAGAGCAATGCTCTCCTTATATTTATAGATTATTAACAATCTTGTTTACCGTACTGATCTTGGCGAAGCAATGTGCGGACACTTTCGTCAAATTGGCTCAATACCTCTTCTGCATTTTTTGCATCCGTACCCCGAGCATCTAGGTAGAACTTAATTTTCGGTTCTGTGCCTGAAGGGCGAGCAATTAATCGGCTACCATTTTCTAAAACAAAAACCAAAATATCATTTTGACGTGTCGTTTTAGTATGATCGATAAATTCAGCCACTTTAAATCCACCAATGTCTGCAGGTGGATGATTACGTAATGCTGTCATTAATTTACCAATTTCCGATAAATCGCTTACTCTGATTGAAATTTGACCGCTTACATAAGCCCCAAATTCTTTCACAAATTCAGCCGTGTAATCCGCAATAGTTTTACCTTCTTTTTTTAAGCTGCAGACTAAATCTAAGAACATAATTGCCGCTGAAATACCATCTTTATCACGCACTTTATCTGGGTCAACCAAATAGCCAAGGGCTTCTTCAAAACCAAATAATAGGTTATCCACTTTACCGATATATTTAAAGCCTGTTAGAGTTTCTTCTGAGTCTAATCCATATTTTTTCGCAATTTCCGCTAAAGCAGGTGAAGAAACTAATGAACAAGCCAGCACGCCTTTTTTACCTTGTGCGTGATACTGCTTCGCTAAATACCAACCTAAGAAACAACCAATCACATTACCGTGAAGAGACTTCCAGTTACCTTCTCTATCTGGTATTGCAACCGCTAAACGGTCCGCATCGGGGTCATTTGCAATAATGAATTCAGCATTTTTCTCTTTAGCAAGCTCAATAGCTAAATCTAACGCACCTTTTTCTTCTGGATTAGGGAAGTTTACCGTTGGGAATGAGCCATCAGGCTGAATTTGTGCATCGACTAAATGGGGTTGCGGCAATCCTGCTTTGGCTAAGGTTTTGCTTAATATCTCATAACCCACACCGTGCATTGCGGTGTAAACGTAGTTGATCTCCGCTTTTGGCTGTGTTGCAAGCGAGGCGGTTTTTTCAATATATTTATTTACCACTTCATCATCTAACACGGTGAAATCTTGGCTACGCGGTAAATCAGCAATACTGCCACTTGCCACTTTATCAATTAATGCTGCAATCTCTTTATCAGCAGGGGAAACAATTTGTCCGCCACCATTTGCTTTACCTAAGTAAACCTTGTAGCCGTTATCTTCAGGTGGATTGTGGCTTGCGGTTACCATTACACCAGCTGTCGTGTCAAAATATTGAATAGCAAAGGCAAGCACAGGTGTAGGTAATTTGCGAGGAAGTAAATAGGTTTTAATGCCTGCTGCAGCCATAATTTCTGCGGTGTCACGAGCAAATACATCAGAATTTTTTCGCCCATCATAACCAATCACAATAGAAGGAGCCTTATCATACTCTTTAATAAAAGCTGCTAATCCGCCAGCGGCTTGAGCAACTAACACACGGTTCATACCTTGAGAGCCTGCTTGTAATTTACCACGCAAACCTGCGGTTCCAAATTGTAGGCGACCACAAAAGCGAGCTTCCAATTCTTCTTTCGCTTTTTCATCTGATTGTGCGGCTTGAATTAACTGTTCTAATTCCGCACGGGTTTCTAAATCAGGATCTTGCTCCAACCAATTTTGAGCAATTTGGAAAATAGTCATTTTTTACTCCTTTTAAATTTAAAATAATATTTAGACTAACTCAAAGAGCCTTTGTTTTAAAGGATTTATTTGTTTTTTTGTGATCGAGTTATCAAATAAAAATCAGGCAAACGTTTACTTATTTTTTATATAGTGACAAAAGAACAAGCGGTTATATTTCATCAGTTTTTTGCAAAAAACTCTCAAAATATAACCGCTTGTTGCTAACATTTAGTGCTACATTTAGAAACCAGCATCTTTTTCTAATTGTTCAACCAATCCATCTGGTAAACCTAAAGCTTTTGCTAAGTTTGCTAAAAAGATAATTTCTTTACGCACTAAGTTTGTACATACTGCTCTAGCGGCAAGATAAACTTGGGTAGCTAAAGCTTGATCATTTCCAACTTGACGAGCAATGTCTTCTACACTTGCTGGATTATTCATTTCTTGGTTCATCCAGTCCAATATTTCGGTATCTTGTGATACTTGAGCAACTATTGCCGCTTTTTCATCTTCAGTAATTGCACCATCTGCAGCTGCGGCTGCAATCATTGCTTGTAAAATAACTTTACTCGCTGCGTGAGAATCTATTTCTGCAAATTCATTTTGACTTAATGTAGAAGCGGTCCCATTTTGTTCTTGGTATTTTTTATAAGCTTGATAAGCAAGGCTACCTAATGCACTCAAAGAGCCTAATTTAGCTAAACCTGAACCACCTTTACGCCCAAACAACATTGAAATAAGGCCAAGAGCCGCTGCTGCTCCACCTACTTTAGCAATCTGATCATTTTTAGTGTTACCTTTAATTAATCCATTCGTTGTTGCATCTTTTGCCATCTCTAATACTTGGCTTAAAATTTTACTGAAATCCATTTTTTGTTCCTCATTAGTAAGTAAATCGCATTTATTTAGTCTTTTCGGTTTAAAAAGAGTTCCATTAACTAGAGATAATAACCACAACAATGTTTAAATTTTTTGCCTGAACCGCATATACAAGATTGCTTTTGGTTAGGCAAAGAAACGGTAGGATCAACAAAAAACCATCGATATTCTATTTTTACAAACAGTGATATTTCGTGATGAACTTGCCTACCATCTTCTGTTTCAAAGAAGGCTTTAAATTCAACCTGACTATGTATTTTAGAGAGATTAGGCAAATGTTTCACAATATCTAACCCAGCCCATTTTGTGCTTTCTCCCCATTCTTTCATTGCCAGTTGATCAAGAAATTTTTGCTGATTTGGTACTGTTGTTTCTACAATATACGTAATATTGACCAACTGATAAGCAGAATAACGAGAACGCATTAGTTGCTCTGCCGTTTCTGGGATTTTGTCTCTTAAATGAAAAGGCTCACAACATTGCGTATAATCTTTGCCCGATTGGCAATAACAAGCGGTCATTTTTTCTCACTTTTTTGCATATTCATTGATGATGCTAAATTTTACTTGATAAATAATAAAAAAGAAATTGAACTCAAAAGCGTGACATACCCTCTGTGGATAACTTATGAAAAAAGACTGAATTATTTGAGAGTTTTACGTTATAAAGCACATTCATTTTATCTCTTGTGGATAACATTGGGTTTTATCCACAAGTTAATTTTTCTATTTATGCGATCTATCCACGCCTAATTTTTCATCTAACTCATTGTTTCTAATAAAAAAGATCGGTTATTCACCTAAATAGCTCGATCTAATAAGAGTAACAATAAAGATCTTTATATAGATCTATATTATATTTAGCTTGGCTATAAATGATCCTTTTCATCAAAATCCATTTCCCTGACGATCCCTTTTTACGCTAGAATATGCGTTTATTTTAGAACAGTATTTTTAGATAAAAAGGCAATATATGATTTATAACCAAATTTACGATGTTATTGTCGTAGGTGGTGGACATGCTGGTACAGAAGCCGCTCTAGCTCCTGCCCGTATGGGGTTAAAAACGTTACTTTTGACCCACAATGTAGATACTTTAGGTCAAATGTCTTGTAATCCTGCGATAGGTGGGATCGGTAAAGGCCATTTAGTCAAAGAGATCGATGCTATGGGCGGTTTAATGGCAATGGCTACCGATATGGCAGGGATCCAATTTCGCACGTTAAACAGCTCAAAAGGCCCTGCTGTACGGGCTACTCGTGCCCAAGCTGACCGTGTGCTTTACCGTAATGCGGTGCGTACAGCATTAGAAAACCAACCTAATTTAGATATTTTTCAGCAAGAAGTTGTTGATATTTTAATAGAAAATAACCGTGCGGTTGGTGCAGTCACTAAAATGGGGTTGGTCTTTAAAGCTCGTTCAGTGGTTTTAACCGCAGGAACTTTCTTAGCGGGTAAGATCCATATTGGGTTAGATAACTATGCAGGTGGGCGTGCCGGCGATCCAGCAGCAACTATGCTGGCAGATCGCTTGCGTGATCTGAATTTGCGTGTAGATCGCTTAAAAACAGGTACGCCACCACGTTTAGATGCACGTACTATTAATTTTGAGGTATTGGCAAAGCAGCACGGTGATGAAATATTGCCTGTAATGTCTTTTATGGGATCGGTTGAGCAACATCCTCGCCAGATCCCTTGCTACATTACGCATACGAATGAACAAACCCACGAGGTGATCCGTTCAAATCTCGATCGCAGTCCTATGTACACCGGTATTATTGAAGGCATTGGCCCACGTTACTGCCCATCTATTGAAGATAAAGTGATGCGTTTTGCGGATCGCAATTCCCACCAGATCTACCTAGAACCTGAAGGTTTAAACACGATTGAAGTCTATCCAAACGGGATCTCCACCAGCTTGCCGTTTGACGTGCAAATGGGGATCGTAAATTCGATGAAAGGCTTGGAAAACACCCGAATTATCAAACCAGGCTATGCGATTGAATACGACTATTTCGACCCACGAGACTTAAAACCAACTTTAGAGACCAAAGCCATTGACGGCTTATTCTTCGCAGGGCAAATCAACGGCACTACAGGTTATGAAGAGGCGGCAGCACAAGGTTTATTAGCTGGCATTAATGCGGCATTACAAGTTCAAGGCAAGGAATCTTGGTTCCCTACCCGTGATTTAGCTTATACAGGCGTATTGGTGGACGATCTCTGCACGCTAGGCACAAAAGAGCCATACCGTGTATTCACTTCTCGTGCGGAATACCGTCTATTATTGCGTGAAGATAATGCGGATATTCGCTTAACGCCGATTGCTCACGAATTAGGCTTAATTGACGAAGCCCGCTGGGTGCGTTTCAACCAAAAAATGGAAGCGATTGAGCAAGAACGTAGCCGTTTAAAACAGATTTGGGCTCATTTACAAATGCCAAATCTAAGTGAACTTAATGCGTTATTAAGCACGCCACTTACCCGAGAAGCCAGCGGAGAAGACTTAATTCGCCGCCCTGAAATGAGCTACGAAAAATTGACACAAATTGCCCCGTTTGCTCCAGCAATTGAAGACAAACAAGCTGCGGAACAGGTGGAAATTGCAATTAAATATCAAGGCTACATCGAACATCAATACAACGAAATTGAACGCCATAAACGCCACGAAAATACCCAAATTCCGCCAGAGTTTGATTACGACAAAGTGGACAGTTTATCTAACGAGGTGCGTGCTAAATTGATGCAACATAAGCCTGTTTCCATCGGACAAGCCAGCCGCATTTCAGGCATTACGCCTGCGGCAATCTCCATTCTTCTGGTGAATTTGAAAAAACAAGGAATGTTGAAACGAGGTGAGTTGTAATGATACAAGCGGTTGATTTTTTAGTTGTATTTGCAAAAAGAGATGGAAAATTCACCCTTTTGGTGAAGGGAATACTCGTACAACAGCCGTATTTTTGGTGAAATATTTGAAAATGCTTGGCTTTAAAAAAATTAACAGTCAGATGTTTGCCGAACATTCACTCTATTTCATAAATGCGTTAGTTCGGGCGAATTATGAAAATCTCCGTGAAGGCGTATTTGCCACCGATGAGTATTTGGTGCAGTTTCTAGAAAATTTACTGCTTAGCGAAACGCATTTACTGCGAAATCGGGATTTGCGGATTAGAGAGTAGATAAGCGAAACAACACAAGCGGTAGAATTTGCAGAAAAATTTGCAAAATCTACCGCTTGTTAAATTAAGTAGGGCTATTTTATGCTTTGTTCATTTAATCTCGCATAATTGGCACAGCCTTTCTGATGCCCTTTATCGCAAGCTAAACCATAATAGTGCTTTGCCATATTGAGATTTTGTTGAACACCTTCACCAAATTCATAAGCCACGCCTAAAATTAACTGACTTGGAGCATAGCCTGATTCGGCAAGTTCGCTAACACAATCGAAATGATTAATATAGTCTTGCTTTACCTTATATTTATCACAAGCTGAACTGTGAGCGAATGTTGAAACTGCGAATAAGAGTGAATATAAAATTAATTTCATTGGTTATTTTCCGTATAAATTAATAGCCTTGCTCTAACAACTGGCGGTACTGCTCGCAACCTGTCTGACTTCCGTTATCGCACGCTTTACCGAACAATTCTTTCGCTGTTGCTTTATTTTGACGAACACCCCAACCGTGCTGATACATCTCCCCCAATTTATATTGGGCTTCAAACAATTAGTCACGTTGGATTTTCCTTACAACTTACCAAATAGTGATTCAGGTGTTTAATAACGAATTTTCTCATTCACTTCACGGAAAAGATCGCAAGACGATTGATCGTTTAAATCACATGCTCTGCCAAAGTAGGATTTGGCTTTTTCTAAATCCTGACGTAAACCTAAGCCGTTATAATAGATAACTCCGAGTTGGAATAATGCGATAATATCGTTAGCATGGAATGACTCTATCTTGTCATAGATTTCTTTGGCTTTTCCATACTTTTTTTCATCTTGATAATCACTTGCTATATGGTAAAGACAGCTATTAGGTCGCTGGTATCCGTGAAAAGTAGGAAGTGAAACTATATCCTCTAAATTATTTACACGGCAAGCAATTAGATATTTTTGTAACCACTGTTTACTTTTATCCTTATCTTTATCGATATGTTTACTACGAGCATATTTTCCCCAATAGATATCTGCTTCTATCTTTTGATAAAGAGTTCTTCCTATGGTGTCGGATAGGTTATCAATTGTAATCTTATTATTATTTAATTTTGATTTATTATATATTTCTAACGCTTTATCATTGTTGTGATCATTATATAGATAATAAGCTAATAATATTTGTGCAGGGTAATATGATTGATCACTCAACTCCTGCAACATATTCCAATATTTTTGTTTGTTGTAATCTTTATATCTATATATAACTAAGTCAATTAAATATATTTTAGCTGCTTGCTGTATATCTAATGTTTTAGCATTTGCAATAAGATCTTCTAAGATGAGTTCTTCATTGATATAAAATAAATCATCAAATTTATTTCTGAAAGGATGTAATTTTGAAACCAGTTCATATAATAAACAACGTTGTTCTTCAAGCCGAGTTTCTTTTTGCTCACATTCGTGCTTTTTATCACGTATAGCACTTTCTGCATATGCTTGGTATTCATTTTTAAAATTGTAGTAGTAGTTATTTTCGTTTCTTCCATTATAGCCATGATAATAGAATAGCATACTATCCTTGAAAGTCAGTTTAAGTGCTTTCTGCATTTTAGTACTATTATTTTTAAAAAATTTCATTGCATAATGGATATAAGCATAGTTTATCCCATCACAAACATGGCTATTTCCGTAATTTTTTCCCCAATAATCATAATCCCATACGCAATCTAATTTGGGTCTTAGATAACCTTCTCGTATCTTATGATTCACAACTTCTTCCATTTCTATCTCAGAATATCTCATCGCAATCCCTACAGATTTGCCATTTTCTAGATAGTTTCCAAAGTCTTCAACATACTGTTCATGTAGCCAGCGTTTGGCGCTTGAACTAAATAGTGATTGAATTTCAAGTTGCTGGCGATCACTTAATTGATTATAGACAATAGTACTTGCTATCAATGCAGTAACAAGCCCTACCAATCCAAGTTTATGTGATTTTTTTAGTTTGAGTTTCATTTTATATCCTTAGTGAGAGTCGAAAAAATTTGATTTCATATATTAGCAATAGTAATTGCACGGCACAGTCAAATTTTTAGCTATTGATTTCAGCAAAGACAGATTGAACAATGCCAAACGAGAATAGGAATATAAGTAGGGATTTTTTGAAGTTCATTTGGGGTTCCTTGTTTGCTGAAAATAATGTTGAAAAAAAGTTTTAATTGGATTAAGTGCTTCTATAAGTTGATTATTACAATCTAAAATCTGTTTAGCTATTTTTCGTAAATCTTCAATATTATTTGGGTGGATTTTGTACAAATCTAAAAAATTTTTTAGATTTAATTCAAGTAGAAAAAGCGGAGCAGTTACGTTATTGAAATCATTACTTTGCATTAAAAATGAGAGTTGATTTTTTTGTTTTTCTATTGTTTCTTTTAAGTTAGATAATTTACTTAAAGTGTTTTCCATTGTGGAGGTAATATTTTGAATCGTACTATGTGGTTCATATCGTTTGTTAACTAGATTACGAATTTCACGGCAGCGATCATTAAGATTATATGAGAATGTTTGTAATTGACTTACTAAACTGGAATAAATTTCTTGCGCTAATGGCAGATTGTTGGAAAAAAACTGCTTTTTGGCATAATAAGCACTTTTCTTAGTATATATGGTAGCAAGCGATGTACCCATTACAATTAAAATAGTGCAAATTGCGATTATCCAGTCAGTGATTTTATATTCATCTTTCAGCAAAAGATGCCAATCGGTAACACCAATACCAAAAAGTGTACCGATTATCCAACCTAAGATAAATATAATAGTGTGTATGCTATTCATAAATAGTGTTTTGACATTTTGTATTAATGAATACCTTGTTTATCAAGAATAGAATAATTTTTACAACCACTAGCGCTACCATTATCACAAGATTGTCCAAATAGCTGCTTAGCCTTGGAAACATCTCTTCGCACACCTTTTCCTTCGTAATACATCACACCGAGATTGAATTGGGCATCTGCGTATCCCTGTTCAGCGGCTTTTTCGAACCAATAGGCGGCTTGTTTATCGCTTTGGGTCACACCTCGCCCTGTGTTATACATCACACCGAGATTGAATTGGGCAATTGTGTATCCTTGTTCAGCGGCTTTTTTGTACCAATAGACGGCTTGTTTATCGCTTTGGGTCACACCTCGCCCTGTGTTATACATCACACCGAGATTGGATTGGGCATCTGCGTATCCCTGTTCAGCGGCTTTTTCGAACCAATAGACGGCTTGTTTATCGCTTTGGGTCACACCTCGCCCTTTGTCATACATCACACCGAGATTGGATTGGGCATCTGCGTATCCCTGTTCAGCGGCTTTTTTGTACCAATAGACGGCTTGTTTATCGCTTTGGGTAACGCCTTCTCCGTTTGCATACATCAAAGCGAGATTGAATTGGGAACTTGCGTCTCCTTGTTCTGCAAGTTGTTTAAATAGTGGGAAAGCAGCGGAATAGTTTTGTTGTTCGTAGGCTTGAATAGCTCGATCAAATTTTTCGCTATCGGTTTCGGCGAATGCAGTATTAGCGATACCAACAGAGAGTAGAGCGATAAGTAGTGATTTTTTGATGATCATTTTAGAGTTCCTTATAAAATAGTAATGTTATTCGGGAAAACGATTATGTATATATACATCGTTTATTTTTTGCCAAAGTTTAAGTAGGTAAGGGAAATCAAGTTTATTGTTGTAAGTACCTATTTTGATATTTCCTATTTTTGAAATGGTTTTATTTAAGTATTGGTTTTCTAAATTGGATAATTTGGGAAGCTCATGAGCTTTTTTGGGGATAGGGTATTTCCCAGCCCAAATCACATATTCAGTTAAAATTTTCAAAATGCCTAAATCGTCATTATTTGATAATGGAATATTGATTGATTTAATAAGCTCGTCTAGTTTATGAGTATGAGATAGCTCCATATTTTTTTGGATAGCTATCGATTTCAATAATAATTCGAACGATAGCCCGATAAGCAGTTTATAGCTATTCCAACAGAATGGTTTTTTATCTAGATTGTTGTATAGGACTTCTGCTGATGTTAATAAATTTGCAGCTTCGGAATGCCAATAATCAGAAGTCTGTTTTAGTCTTGAATGAGTTTTTTGATGGAGATGATGCATTTTAGTCAGTTTTATATGTATTTATCCAGTATTTCGCTACCCTCTATCAAGAGGGTAGGACAGATAGTATACTATCTGTCCTATAAAGGACTGCTAAACCCTCTTGCTCGATATTAATTGAAATATTGATGTTTATTTAACCACTTTTCTCACCAAGACAAGCGGTCGATTTTTGGTTAAAATCTGCAAAATAAAAGAAAGGATTTGTAAAATGTTAGAAAAATTAGACCGCTTGTTAGCCCAAGCTGAAATAAATTTGACCGATCAGCAAAAAGAACAGTTGGTTGGGTTTGTCCGTTTATTAGATAAATGGAATAAAGCCTATAACCTCACCTCTGTTCGCAACCCTGATGAAATGTTAGTGAAACATATAATGGATAGCCTTGTGGTTAGCCGCCATTTGCAGGGTGAAAATTTTATTGATGTAGGAACTGGGCCTGGATTACCTGGTATTCCGCTTGCAATAGCCAACCCCGATAAACAATTTGTGTTGCTTGATAGCTTAGGAAAACGTATCACCTTTATCAAAAATGCACTGCGTGAATTAGGGATTAGAAATGTCACGCCAGTACTTAGCCGAGTAGAAGAATACACATCGAACCAGTTTGATGGTGTGTTAAGCCGTGCTTTCGCCTCTCTTAATGATATGATCGATTGGTGCTATCATCTGCCAAATGAACACGGCAAATTTTACGCTCTTAAAGGCGTTTATGATGAGCAAGAAATGGCGGGAATTAATCAGCCAATAGACTTAGTTAATGTGATTAAATTAAATGTTCCCGAATTAGTTGGTGAGCGGCATTTGATTGTGTTGAAAAAAGCATAATACAAGCGGTGTTTTTTCTCTAGCTTTTTGCAAAAAAGTGAGCAAAAAACACCGCTTGTATTTTTATATTAAGTAAATTTAGAAAGCAATTGCTTACTACATTTACTCAGTTATTTGCTGATAAGTTTTTAAGGTTTCCATATTAAACAAATAAGGTTTTAATACGAGGAGAATATCGAAAAGGTGCTTTAATTTATCCTCTTTCAGCTCGCTATTTGCCAAGCTTTCAGAAGTAATATTGACTTCAAATTGAGCTAGTTTCTTTGCCACTTCCATATACGTTTGGAGTAAATTTAATTCTGTTTCATTACAGCGATTGATGATGGCTAAAATGTCCCTTTCCTTGCTGGTAAACAGACCATTTTGTGGGTTTAGTAAACCTTTTTCTACATATTCGTTGAGGGTCTGCTCACTTATTTTGAATTCATCACAGAGTGTTTTTGTTGAAAAAGTTTCATTTTCAGCACCCATAACCAGAGATAGAGAGTGGGCTAAACTTTCATAAGGGTTGTTTATATCAAAATGAGATTGCTCAAATAATAACTTAATTTGTGCTATTGTGGCATTAAAGTTAGTTTGTAGGTATTTAATAAATTCTAATAGTTTTATATTATTTTTATCATAAAGGTGGAAATTTGGCTTATCTTTATAAGGTTCAGGTAAAATACCTTCTTTTATGTAGTATAAAATGGTCGATTTTGGGGTGTTAGTGAGTTTCACTAAGTCATTCATTTTAATCATCATCTTTCCTTTTTTATTGATAGTCGTATTCTGGTTTGGTTTTTTATTAAGTATAAAGTAAAACTTTTTAGTTTTAAATGTAAAAATAAAATAGATTGTTCGTTTTTTAAATAAATTTTTAAATTTTTTGCTAAAAATAAGCATTTTTTCTCAAAAATGTGAAGAATGCCGATTTTTGAATAGTTTTAGGTTGCAACTCTTGATTTGTAAAGTATAATTTCTGGCGAATTTCCGTTGATTAAACAGTGGCTAATTATTAGCTTGATTGTGAAGGTAAATTTGTCTCAAACAAAAAGGGTAAAATGTGTCTGCTGTAATCAATAAAGCAAAATCACAATATCGTAGGGCGTTGGGAATTGAGGTTGGCGTTATATTGGCTTTCGCTTTTTTTCTATTTTTATATAAAGGGAATATCACCATTTCCTTTATTGCTGGAACTGTGTCTAGTTTTGTTCCTCACGCTATTTTTGTGTATTGGGTTTTCTTTAGAAATTCTGCAAAAGATCGGACAAATATGACCGCTTTCTATCGAGGCGAAGGACTTAAATGGCTAGCGACGATATTATTGATTGTTGGTTTTTTTGAATTAGTTTCTCCGATGGATTTTGTGTGGTTTTTTATGGGGTATTTTATTGTATTATTATTAAATAATATGATCCCGTTTTTATTAAGTAGATTTACCCACTAATTTTTTACGTTAAAAGGATATGTTATGGCTGGAACGACAGCAGAATATATTAGCCACCATCTGAGTTTTTTATCTACAGGTGATGGTTTTTGGGCAGTAAATTTAGATACGCTTTTCTTTTCTTTAGTGGCAGGTGCAATTTTTTTATGGGTATTTTCTCGAGTGGCGAAAAATGCAACTTCGGGTCAGCCAGGTAAATTGCAATGTTTTGTTGAAATTGTCATTGAATGGGTAGATGGCTTAGTTAAAGATAACTTCCATGGACCTCGTAATATGATTGCTCCACTTGCATTAACAATTTTCTGTTGGGTATTTATTATGAATGCGATTGACCTCGTGCCAGTCGATTTCTTACCTCAGCTTGCACATCTTTTCGGTATTGATTACTTACGTGCAGTGCCTACAGCAGATATTAGTGCAACCTTAGGAATGTCTATTTGTGTATTCGGATTGATTTTATTTTATACCGTGAAGTCTAAAGGTTTTGGTGGTTTAGTAAAAGAATATACGTTACATCCTTTTAATCATTGGGCATTTATTCCTGTCAATTTTATTTTAGAAACAGTTACTTTACTTGCAAAACCCATTTCATTGGCATTCCGTTTATTTGGTAATATGTATGCAGGTGAATTAATTTTTATCCTTATTGCAGTAATGTATATGGCTGATAACTTCGCTCTTCAGGCGTTAGGTATTCCATTACACTTAGTTTGGGCTATTTTCCATATTTTGGTTATTACGCTTCAAGCGTTTATTTTTATGATGCTAACGATTGTTTATTTGAGTATCGCTTATAATAAAGCGGATCATTAAACTAACCTTGCAATCCGTTGGATTTTCGTAAAATTTTGCAAAATTGAACGGTTTGAATATTTACTTTTATCAACAACCTAGCCTTCGGGCTAATTCCTCAATTTAATGGAGAACATTATGGAATCAGTAATCACAGCAACAATTATTGGTGCTTCAATTTTATTAGCTTTTGCTGCACTTGGTACAGCTATAGGTTTTGCGATTTTAGGTGGTAAATTTTTAGAGTCATCAGCGCGTCAACCAGAATTGGCATCAAGCTTACAAACAAAAATGTTTATCGTTGCTGGTCTTTTAGATGCTATTGCGATGATCGCAGTAGGTATCTCTTTACTATTTATCTTTGCGAACCCGTTCATTGATTTATTGAAATAAGTCGGGATTTGATTAACCGTTATTCAGCAGAATAACTTTAACCGACTTTTAGGAGGGCGTTGTGAATTTAAATGCAACACTAATTGGTCAGCTTATTGCGTTCGCATTATTTGTTGCGTTCTGTATGAAATATGTTTGGCCCCCGCTTATTCGAGCTATCGAAGAGCGTCAAGCAAATATCGCTAATGCTTTAGCTTCTGCTGAAAAAGCGAAACAAGAGCAAGCTGATTTTAAAGCTAGCGCGGATTTAGAAATCCTTAAGGCGAGAGAAGAAGCACAAAATATTATTGATTTGGCAACAAAACGTCGTAATGAAATTTTAGAATCTGTACAAGCAGAAGCTGAGGTGGAACGTCAACGTATTATTGAACAAGGCTATGCGGAAGTCGAAAGCGAGCGTAAACGTGTTCAAGAAGAGCTGCGTCAAAAAGTGGCTGCATTAGCAATTGCTGGTGCGGAGAAAATTGTTGGGCGTTCAGTTGATGCTGCAGCGAACAACGATATTATTGATAAGCTAGTTGCAGAACTATAAGAGGATGGGGCAGATGTCAGAATTAAGCACAGTAGCTCGCCCCTATGCTAAAGCAGCTTTCGATTTTGCTTTAGAACAAGGTCAATTGAATAAATGGCAGGAAATGTTACAGTTTTCTGCAGCTGTCGCTAATAATGAGCAAGTAGCTAGTTTTATTAACTCATCACTTGCAAGCGGTCAAATTTCTGATACGTTTATCAATATTTGTGGCGAACAATTAGATCAATATGGGCAAAATTTCATTCGTGTTATGGCTGATAATAAGCGTTTAGCGGTATTACCTGCTGTATTGAATGCATTTTTAGAATTAAGAGCAGAACATGAGTCAGTGAAAAATGTTGAAGTGGTTTCTGCAGATAAGTTAACAGATGCACAAGAAGCAAAAATTGCTAATGCGATGGAAAAGCGGCTCGGAACAAAAGTTCGTATTACTTCATCAGTTGATAGTTCATTAATTGCGGGTGTGATTATTCGTTATGATGATGTTGTTATTGATGGTAGTAGTCGTGGACAGCTAAACCGTTTAAGTCAAGAGCTGAGCTTGTAAGAGGAATAAAAAATGCAACTAAATTCAACAGAAATTAGTGAATTGATTAAAAAGCGTATTGCCCAATTTAATGTAGTGAGCGAAGCTCAAAGTACGGGGTCAATCGTTTCAGTAAGTGACGGGGTTATTCGTATCCACGGCTTATCTGATGTAATGCAAGGTGAAATGATTGCATTACCAGGCAATCGTTATGCGATTGCATTAAACTTAGAAAGAGATTCTGTCGGTGCAGTTGTAATGGGACCTTATGCAGATTTAGCAGAAGGTATGGAAGTACAGTGCACAGGCCGTATTTTAGAAGTGCCTGTTGGTCGTGGCTTATTAGGTCGTGTAGTAAATACCTTAGGCCAGCCAATTGATGGTAAAGGTGAAATCGAAAATGACGGATTCTCTCCAATCGAGGTGATTGCACCGGGTGTTATTGACCGTCAATCGGTAGATCAACCTGTTCAAACCGGTTATAAAGCGGTTGACTCAATGGTGCCAATCGGTCGAGGTCAGCGTGAATTAATAATCGGTGACCGTCAAACAGGTAAAACGGCATTAGCAATTGATGCCATCATCAATCAACGTGATACAGGTATTAAATGTATCTACGTTGCTATTGGTCAAAAAGCATCAACGATTGCAAATGTGGTGCGTAAATTAGAAGAGCACGGAGCATTAGCGAATACTATCGTGGTGGTGGCATCCGCTTCTGAATCTGCAGCATTGCAATACCTTGCACCTTATGCAGGTTGTACTATGGGTGAATATTTTCGTGATCGTGGTGAAGATGCGTTAATCGTTTATGATGATTTATCTAAGCAAGCGGTTGCTTACCGTCAAATTTCATTGTTATTACGCCGTCCACCAGGTCGTGAAGCATTCCCAGGTGATGTCTTCTACCTACATTCTCGTTTATTAGAGCGGGCATCTCGTGTGAATGCAGACTATGTAGAACGCTTTACTAATGGTGCGGTGAAAGGTCAAACGGGTTCTTTAACTGCATTGCCTATCATTGAAACTCAAGCAGGGGACGTTTCTGCATTCGTTCCAACTAACGTAATCTCAATTACTGATGGTCAGATTTTCTTAGAATCAGGTTTATTCAATGCGGGGATTCGTCCTGCGGTAAACCCAGGTATCTCGGTTTCTCGTGTGGGTGGTTCTGCTCAAACTAAATTAGTGAAGAAATTAGCGGGTGGTATTCGTACCGCACTTGCACAATATCGTGAATTAGCAGCGTTCGCACAGTTTGCATCAGACCTTGATGAAGCAACACGCAAACAGCTTTCGCACGGTCAAAAAGTAACTGAATTACTTAAACAGAAACAATTCGAGCCAATGTCTGTAGCACAGTTAGGTCTATCTCTAGCGGCAGCTGAATATGGTTATCTTGATGATGTACCTGTTGAGCGTGTAGGTTCATTTGAGTCTAATTTATTAGCTTATGCCGAAAGCAACTACGGTGAGTTTATGCAAGAACTGTCAAAATCGGGTAATTTCAATGATGAAATTAAAGATAAATTGAACGAGATTTTATCTAGTTTCAAAAAGAACAGTGCTTGGTAATCTAACTTTTTAGCGGAGAAAAAAATATGGCAGGTGCTAAAGAGATAAGAACCAAAATTGCAAGTGTTCGTAATACACAAAAAATTACTAAAGCGATGGAAATGGTTGCAGCATCAAAAATGCGTAAAACCCAAGAGCGTATGTCGGCTTCTCGTCCGTATGCAGATAGTATTCGCAAGGTAATTAGCCATATTGCCAAAGGTAACATTGAGTATAAACACCCATTTCTTACCTCTCGCCCAGTAAAGAAAGTTGGCTATTTAGTGGTTTCAACTGATCGAGGATTATGCGGAGGTTTGAATGTAAACTTATTTAAAGCAGTTTTAAATGAGTTGAAAGAAAAAGATGATCAAGGTATTAAACCTGAATTAAGTTTAGTTGGAAATAAAGGTATTGCTTTTTTCAACTCAATGGGATTAGACATTAAAGGTCATCTTAACGGATTGGGTGATACACCAGCAGTGGAGAATTTAGTCGGTATTGTAAACGGTATGGTAAATGCCTTCCGTGACGGTGAGATTGATGAAGTTTATGTAGCATATAACCGCTTCGTAAACACGATGTCTCAAAAACCAACAGTACAAAAACTTCTTCCATTGCCAGAAATTGAAAATGACTCATTAGAACAAACAGGTTCTTGGGATTATATTTATGAACCAAGTCCACAGGCGTTATTAGATAGCTTACTTGTACGTTATTTAGAATCTCAGGTATATCAAGCAGTAGTTGATAATCTAGCGTCGGAACAAGCAGCAAGAATGGTGGCAATGAAAGCTGCAACGGATAATGCGGGTAATCTGATTAATGAGTTACAATTGGTGTATAACAAGGCTCGTCAAGCAAGTATTACGAATGAATTAAATGAAATTGTCGCGGGTGCCGCTGCAATTTAACACAGAATAGAGGAACGGTAATGGCAACGGGAAAAATTGTACAGATCATCGGTGCGGTAATCGATGTTGAGTTTCCGCAAGATGCAGTACCAAAAGTTTATGATGCATTAAAAGTTGAAACAGGCTTAACGCTTGAAGTTCAACAACAATTAGGTGGCGGTGTGGTTCGTTGTATCGCACTTGGTTCATCTGATGGTTTAAAACGTGGCTTAAAAGTTGAAAATACGAATAAAGCGATTGAAGTACCTGTAGGTACAAAAACACTAGGTCGTATTATGAACGTATTAGGTGAGCCTATTGATGAAGCAGGCCCAATAGGTGAAGAAGAGCGTTGGACAATTCACCGTGCAGCACCAAGCTATGAAGAACAAGCTAATAGTACCGAGTTACTTGAAACGGGTATCAAAGTTATCGACTTAGTTGCCCCGTTTGCGAAAGGTGGTAAAGTTGGTTTATTCGGTGGTGCGGGTGTAGGTAAAACCGTAAATATGATGGAGTTAATCCGTAACATCGCAATTGAGCACAGCGGTTACTCTGTATTTGCGGGCGTAGGTGAGCGTACTCGTGAGGGTAATGACTTCTACCACGAAATGAAAGACTCTAACGTATTAGATAAAGTATCGCTAGTTTACGGTCAGATGAATGAACCACCAGGCAACCGTCTGCGTGTCGCATTAACTGGCTTAACCATGGCGGAAAAATTCCGTGATGAAGGTCGTGATGTCTTATTCTTCGTAGATAACATCTACCGTTATACCCTTGCAGGTACGGAAGTATCAGCATTATTAGGTCGTATGCCATCTGCGGTAGGTTATCAGCCAACTCTTGCAGAAGAGATGGGTGTACTACAAGAGCGTATTACTTCAACTAAAACAGGTTCTATTACTTCTGTTCAAGCGGTATATGTTCCTGCAGATGACTTAACTGACCCATCTCCAGCAACAACCTTTGCTCACTTAGACTCAACAGTCGTATTAAGCCGTAATATTGCATCACTAGGTATCTACCCTGCGGTTGACCCATTAGACTCAACATCTCGCCAGTTAGATCCATTAGTGGTTGGTGAGGAGCATTATAGAGTTGCTCGTGATGTACAAGGTACATTACAACGTTATAAAGAGTTAAAAGATATTATTGCAATCTTGGGAATGGACGAATTATCTGAAGATGACAAACGTTTGGTTGCTCGTGCACGTAAAATTGAACGTTTCCTTTCACAACCATTCCACGTTGCGGAAGTATTCAATGGCGTACCAGGTAAATTCGTTCCATTAAAAGAAACCATCCGTGGCTTTAAAGGCATTTTAGAAGGCGAATACGACCATATTCCAGAACAAGCGTTCTATATGGCAGGTTCAATTGACGAAGTGGTTGAAAGAGCAAAACAGATGTAATTGTTCTTAAACAAAGGAGAACAGTATGACATCTCAATTTGAACTCACAGTAGTGAGTGCGGAACGTAAAATTTTTGAAGGCACAGTAACAAGTGTTCGTGTTTCAGGGATCGATGGTGAACTAGGGGTGTATGCAGGGCATACGCCACTATTAACGGCAATTAAACCAGGTATGGCTAAATTCACTCTTGCTGATGGTAAAGAAGAATTTATCTATGTATCAGGTGGATTCCTTGAGGTTCAACCAACCACTGTTACAGTGCTTGCAGATACAGCTATTCGTGGTGAAGACTTAGATGAACAACGTATTCTTGAAGCAAAACGCAAAGCAGAAGAACGTTTATCTAAAGCCGATAGTGAAGACTATTTAACGGCGAAATTAGCACAAGAAATTGCTAAATTACGTGTTTACGAACTCACAAAAACAAAATTAGCGAATAAACGTTAATCTCGAAAAGCCTCACGAAAGTGGGGTTTTATTTTTACAAGCGGTTGAAAATCATAAATTATTTCCAATAATTCATTTTTTATTTGACGACAGATTGTTTTTTTTTTGTACAATTTTTGTGTGCGTTTGCACGGTTAATTTAATAAGGAAAACACTATGTCAGTAAAAAAACTTTCTCTAGCTAGTCTTATTTTACTTAGTCTTACAGCCTGTAGTAGCGGTGGTGGGAAATCAGGTGAAACAAATCTAAAACGGCAAAATCAGCTAACCCAAGCTCAGGCAGAACTAGATTCGGTTAAATCAGAATTAGTAAAAGCAAATCAAGATCTAAGTTCAGCACAAAGCGAGCTTTCAAAAGCAGCTCATACTGTACAACAAGCCCAAGCAGATTTATCGAAAGCTCAAGCGGATAAAAACACAACGGCAGCACAATTAGCTCAAGCGAAAGCAAATTTAGCGAACGCAGAAAAAGCGAAAGAAATTGCAGAAAGCAAGTTATCTGTTGCGAATAATGAAAAACAAGCGGTGCAAAATCAGCTAAATTCTGCAAATGGCGATCTGGTTAAAGCGAAGAGCGATTTACAACAAGCCCAAGCAGACTTAGCGAAAGCTCAAGTAGATAAAAACACAACGGCAGCACAATTAGCTCAAGCGAAAGCAAATTTAGCGAACGCAGAAAAAGCGAAAGAAATTGCAGAAAGCAAGTTATCTGTTGCGAATAATGAAAAACAAGCGGTGCAAAATCAGCTAAATTCTGCAAATGGCGATCTGGTTAAAGCGAAGAGCGATTTACAACAAGCCCAAGCAGATTTAGCGAAAGCTCAAGCGGATAAAAACACAACGGCAGCACAATTAGCTGTAGCAGAAAAAGCAAAATCTGAGGCAGAAATGGCATTGCAAAATAAAAATAAGGTGATTAAAGAAATCGTCCGTAAAGCCGCAGAAATTACCAATGAGCAGGGGCGAGAGTATTCTTGGGTGGGTTACACAGAATCATCTCTACCACAAGGATTAAGCAAGCACGCCTTTATTAGTATGTCTGCAGAAAATTTAGATGGTATTTTTGTGGGCGATCACTATATTTATCTGACACCCAATGTCACGCTGATAAGCCGTGATACTAAAGCACGTTCGGGAGATTCTGCCCCAAAACAAAGTAGTTTTAGAGTAGAACGTATTAATGGCAAAAAAACAGAAAACCTTCCATTAAACGGCGAAGCAACTTATATTGGAAAAGGCTTCAACTCAGATAATGTGGGGCTGTTAAATTACAAAGTGAATTTTGCGGAGAAAACTGGTGTGGGCTCGATCTCACAATTTAATAACGCTTCCATTCCAACGATTCAGTTAGAAAAAGGTAATATTGTTGATGGAATGATTCAGGCAAATGCCTCTGCTGAAAATGGCGTTACAGGTAAATATGCGTTAGGTTTTTATGGAGATAATGCTCAATCTATCGCAGGAGAAGCCTATCTCTATAAACAATTCGAGGGTGGAATTACAACAGACAGCCGTACAGCTAAAAAATATAGTGATAGTGAGCGAGGTACAGTGTTTGGTATAGCGGGAGAACGGCAGTAATATGATTACAAGCGGTCAAAAATGGTAAATTTTTTGCAAAAACAGACCGCTTGTAGAAAGTTAAAGCGAACTGAACGTTCGCTTTAAACTTATTAGAGAATATGCTCAAATTCTTCAAGAACTGATTTCGGCCACACGCTGGATTGAACTTCACCTATATGTTTCTTGCGTAATAAGAACATCGCTAAGCGTGACTGCCCAATACCACCACCAATTGAAAGTGGTAATTTACCTGCTAATAAATCTTTGTGCCAATCCATTTCTAAGCGATCTTCATCACCAGTGAGGGAAACTTGCAAGCGTAACGCTTTTTCGTCCACACGAATACCCATTGAAGACAGTTCAAACGCTGTGCCTAATTCTTCGTTCCACACTAAAATATCGCCGTTTAAGCCTTTGTAGCCTTGCTCAGATTCTGTTGTCCAGTCATCGTAGTCTGGAGCACGACCATCGTGCGATTTTCCATCTGATAATTTACCGCCAATACCAATTAAGAATACAGAGCCGTACTCTTTACAGATGGCGTTTTCACGTTCTTTTCCTGTCATATTTGGATAGCGTTGCACTAAATCTTCGCTATGTACGAAAGTGATCTGTTTTGGTAAAACCGATGGAATATCAAAACGAGCCTCTACCGCTAATTCAGTTAAACGAATGGCCTTGTAAATTTCATTTACGGTTTCTTTTAAAAAATCGAAATTACGTCTGCCTTCAGGAATTACTTTTTCCCAATCCCACTGATCAACATAAACAGAGTGAGTGCGATCTAAAGAATCTTCATCTGGGCGAAGGGCTTTCATATGCACAAACAATCCTTCCCCATCTTTAAAACCAAAACGAGCAAGAGTGTGACGTTTCCATTTAGCCAAAGAGTGAACGACTTCATAGGTAGAGTTTGGAATACATTTAACATTTACTCTCACTGCTTTTTCAATACCAGAAAGGTTATCTTGCATACCGTTGCCAACTTCGCTTAAGATTGGGCCTTGAACTTCGATAATACCTAATTTATCGATTAAATATTGGGTAAAGGTGTTTTTTACAAAACTGATTTCTTGCTGTTGTAATATGAATGAATTTTCCATTTTCTGCTTTCCTAATTAAATATTAAGTGATTGTTGTTTAATTGATGGCTGATAATTTAAAGAATTATCTTAAAAAAGCAATGTTTATCAAATAAAAAAGCAAATGTATTAAATTTATTTTAAAATAATGTGTCTATGTTTAGATGATATTTAAATAATTTGGTTTTTAGGAGGAAAAATGCACAATAAAAATAATGTAAAATTAGAAATAGACAAACTCGATCAGCAAATTTTACGCTGCTTAATTAAAGATGCTCGCACGCCTTATACCGAAATGGGCAAAAATTTTGGCGTAAGTGCAGCAACGATTCACGTTCGAGTAGAAAAAATGCGACAAGCGGGCATTATTGAGTCAACAAAAATTGTAGTAGATGAGCGCAAACTAGGCTATGATGTTTGTTGCTTTATTGGAATTATTCTAAGATCAGCAAAAGATTACGATAAAGTAATTGCGAAACTCAATGAATTTGATGAAGTGGTTGAAGCATATTATACAACGGGCAACTATTCGATTTTTATTAAAGTGATGACGCACACCATTGAAGAGTTGCATTCAGTTTTAGCAGGTAAAATCCAATCTATTGATGAAATTCAATCAACAGAAACGTTGATTTCGCTACAAAATCCGATTTTACGAGATATTTTGCCTTAAAAGTACAAGCGGTTAAAAAAGAATTAATTTTTGTAAATAAGCTCAAAAAAATTGTTATTTTTCAAGTAAAGGAAATAGAATGAATGCCAACCAACCAACCAACCAACCAACCAACCAACCAACCAACCAACCAACCAACCAACCAACCAACCAACCAACCAACCAACCAACCAACCAACCAACCAACCAACCAACCAACCAACCAACCAACCAACCAACCAACCAACCAACCAACCAACCAACCAACCAACCAACCAACCAACCAACCAAGCCAACGGTAGCGGTTATTAGCTTAACAACAGCGAATCCCGCATTGAGCAACGCAATTGAAAGCGTGAAAAAGCAAACGTACCCTTGCAAACACTATATTTTTGTTAATGGCGAGCAATATTACCGATCTGCATCGGAAATCATTCAAAAATTTAATCATTTAACTGTGATTTATTCGCCGATAGGTATTTACGATATTGATCAACTGATTTCAATGTTGGTAAGAGAGGATTTTGTTTTCTATTTGCCTGAAGATAATTCTTTTGCAGCTACTTATATCGAAGCTCAAATAAAAAAATCAAGATAAAACGAAACCGTTTGCCTTTGATCTACTTCACAAAATTAAACATTCATTGCAAAAAATCTTCGTAAATCAACCGCTTGCTGGGGTAGAATGCCATTACTTTATATTTAAAGACAAAGGAGAAGATTATGTCTGATGTATTCCACCTAGGTTTAACAAAAGCGATGCTAAAAGGTGCAAAAATTGCGATAGTGCCAGGTGATCCAGCACGCTCTGAGCGTATTGCGAAAAAAATGGAAAACCCTGAGTTTTTAGCGTCCACCCGTGAATTTACCTCTTGGTTAGGTTATTTAGATGGAGAGCCAGTTGTAGTCTGCTCAACAGGCATTGGTGGTCCATCCGTTTCTATTTGTGTTGAAGAGCTAGCCCAATTAGGTATTCGAACCTTTTTACGCATTGGCACAACAGGAGCAATTCAAGAACATATTAACGTGGGCGATATTTTAATTACCACAGGTGCAGTGCGTTTAGATGGCGCAAGTCAGCACTTTGCCCCAATGGAATACCCTGCGGTGGCAAACTTTGAATGTACAAATGCTCTTTATGCTGCAGCGGTTGATGCTGGCGTTAAACCTTATGTTGGGATTACCGCTTCTTCCGACACATTCTATCCAGGGCAAGAGCGTTACGACACCTTTACCGGCAAAATTTATCGCCATTTTCAAGGTTCATTAAAACAGTGGCAAGATTTAAACGTAATGAATTTTGAAATGGAATCTGCAACACTCTTTACGATGTGCTCTGCACTAGGCTTGCGTGCTGGAATGGTTGCGGGGGTTATTGTAAACCGTACTCAACAAGAAATTCCAAATGAAGCAACCATTCACGATACAGAACATAAGGCGGTTTCGGTAGTGGTTGAAGCAGCAAGAAAATTAATTTAAAAATAACCTTTAAACGGAATAAAAAAAAGGATAAATTGACACAATCAAAATTTATCCTTTTTATTTATGTACACAAATTATCGCAATATATTGTCGGCTTGCAAATGGAAAGTGGGTGCTGGTACGCTTTCCTTAACCCAACAAGAATGGCTTTTGCACGAAGGCTCGCTCACCCAAAAGTTGCTTGATGTTACCTCTAATTTTAATGTGGAAGTGGTGCAAGAAAAATGGATTGCAAAAAATTCACAAAAAATGACCGCTTGTAATGAACAATATTGGCGACGAGAAGTATTATTAAAAGATGGCGACACAAATTGGATCTTCGCCCAAACGCTCGTGCCGAAAAAAACGATTGAAAATATCGCCCAAAGCGTCTTAAGGTTGGGTAATGAGCCGATTGGCTTGTGGCTCTTTTCCCAACAACCAACTCGAACTAAATTAGAATGGACTCAAGCTGAAAACGGCTTGTTTGCTCGCCGTGGTGTATATGAAATTAACGGCTATTCGCTTGAAATCAAAGAGTTGTTTTTGGCGACATTTCCGTATTTATAATTCTCTAATTAAGTGATGAGTTAAAGGGTAAAGCCGTCCAAATAATCCCCTCAGGCAAAATGGCTTTACCTAGTTGCCACTGTTTAGCTCCTGTTAGTAGAGGATATACTCGCAGATCATCTTCCTTTTTATTGAAGATTTCCAATACCTCAATCAGACATTTTTGTAGTCCTTTAATATCTCCATCGTAGAGAAAAACACTATATTGAATTGGGGTAGAGAATGCTACCATTCGATGATGGATTTTTTGTAGTCGCTTAGGGCTAGAAATATCGTAGCCAATTAAATATTGCATAATATCTCCTTAAAACTTAAAACTTAAAACTTAAAACTTAAAACTTAAAACTTAAAACTTAAAAGTGGAAGATAATCTCACTCATCATTGTGCGTTGGTTAAAATAAAAGTTTTCTAACCATTGCAACCAATCTGTTTCTGGGGGTTGAATGATTTCATTCGGTAGGATTGAACGGCGTTGAGGTGAAATTGCTGCCGTTTGCATTTTAAATACTTTGATCAAATCATAGCAATTTTCCGTCAGCATTTTTCGCCAGTTAGCCACTTGTTTTTCATATTCTTGATAAAAATGCACTCGCCCAGTTTTTCCTAATAGACACCCTTCTTGAGTTGTTGAAAAATATTCGATACGTAAAGTCTCATTACGAAACAGCCCTAATAACCAATTATCAACAAGCGGTCGAATAGGCTCAATTAAATCGCAGGCGAAGGATTCACGTCCATAATCTAATGAATGATAAAAGCCGATGTAGGGATCAAGCCCAGCCCCATAAATCGCAAGGACAGCTTCGCTGTGGAGTAAAGTATAAGTGAGGGAGAGAACCGCATTAAAGGGATCTCTTGGTGGACGGCGATTTCTACCATCAAATTTTAATGAAGGAGGTAAATATTGACTGAGTGCGGTGAAATAAGCACTTGCTGCTCTACCTTCAATACCCCGCAAAGAGGAAAGAGTGGTTTGTGAGTGAATTTTACCGATTAACTGATCTAATTCTTCAGCTTTTGGTACAAGTAAGCATTTTTTATCTAGACGAGTATTTGCTGCCTGCCATAGCCAATTTTTCTGTGTCACTAATTTCAAGGTAACTAATTTTTTGGCAAAGGCTAAACAAAAAGCTTCATTTTGTGATAGTTCATATTGTGCTAAACGGCGTTCTGCATCATTATGCGGTTGGGACATAAAAAGCGTCGGTGTATTTTTTCGACCAGAAAGACAAATAATACCAATGCCTTTTTCACCAAGTTTAGCTAGTAAAGAGGATTGCAATGTGACATCGCCTTTAAGATAAATCCTTTCAATGGGTGCAAGCGGAATTGTGCCGACACGCTCCTCATTTTCATAGCAAACTAAAGTTTCACCGCTTAATTTAATGCTAGTTCCTTTACGATCAATATATAAGCTGGACATAATGCCTCCTAAATTAACAGAAAAGGTTGGGTAGATTGCAATTTAGCCTTACCGAATAATAAAGGCTCGGTATTGTTAAACAGTTGGAAAATAAAAAGCCGATCTTCATCGTGTTGCATAATTTCGCTGACACTATTACGCAATTGTGTTAATTCGTGAACAGTGAGCCAACATTCATAAAACGATTTTTGCCCACCAATCGCATAGGCTTCTACTTTCTTATGTACCCGATAAAGCCGCTTATGATCGGCAATATCGTAGGCGATCAGATAGCGAGTTCGATTAGTATCCATTTAAGAGTCCTTACGGCTTATTTTCTCTCTACATAGATTCAAAATGAAGGAATTTCGGTTTCCGTTTACCGTGAACTTTTTGAGGAGTCCAATAGCTCTTTTGTGAGCTCTTTGCCGATTTTATAAGCTATAGCGGTTAAAACAACTTGCCACATATTTCTCTCCTTAGTTTTAAAAATTCAGTCGTCAAATTAATAGTATTATTTTTGTGGAATAATAAGATGTATTTCACAGAAATTGACCAATTACAAATTTGCAAAAAGCTAATGTAATTTCACCGCTTGCATTAACTTTTGAAATTCCTTGTTCTCAGCTAATGTCATTCGATTATGGCGGCTGTAATAGTTTGCGACATCGTAGCCAAAACCCTCAGGATAGCCTGCTTCTAACTCTTCATCGTCAATATAACGTCCATACGCATCGCTTAATTTTTTGCGAAGAGCATTTAGGTTATGGATCCATTTTTTACCTGCTTTTACAAAGCAACGACCGTTATAAGCACGATCATCAGCCACTTCTACATAACCAGCAATTAACGCTTCAATTTCACTTGAAGTGTAAGGAGTAAATGGACGGTTTTGTGCTACGAATCTGGATTGTGTATCACGATTAGAACCGAACATTTTTCTCTCCTAAATATTTAACAATAACGCTATTTTAGGAGAGATGAGGAAAATAAGAGGAGAATACAAATTTGTAAAATGGGTGCGAAAAATCACCGCTTGTAAAAGAAAAAACCGACAAAAACTGTCGGCAATAATTTATAGGACTAGAATCGCATAATAAACAGGTTTAAACGTAAAATCCTTTTTAAGCAGGGCAGTGTCTTTCGACCAACGACACAAACAAATATGCCGTAGTTGTAGATGTCTTAATCCCTTTCAGACAGGGCGGTGTCTTTCGACATCCCCAGCTACGACGCTTGCAGGTTATGGTATGTCTTAATCCCTTTCAGGCAGGGCGGTGTCTTTCGACATAACGGAGAAACTTATGAACAAACTAACTTACTTTGTCTTAATCCCTTTCAGGCAGGGCGGTGTCTTTCGACTGCGGATACCTAAATTTTCCTTATTTTTCAGAATGTTAAAAATAGGCTTCCCAAAAAATTCAGTAGGCTGAATAGCTGGGTATTGATTTGGTGATAATTTCATCAAAATCATTAAACTCCACAATTAAAGAACGTGGTTATTTTAGCATAAATCAGCTAGTCAGATTAAAGTTATTTGATAGCGGTCGGTATTTTGCAGAAATTTGCAAAAAAACGACCGCTTGCTTAGGCTTAAATTTTGCCTTGTAAATCTGGCAAAATAGCGGAAATATCAATATTTTCTTCCTCGATCAATAATTCGTAACATTGATGTGAAGAAGATGGTATATATGGTGTTTCACAATGACCGATTGAAAATTCCTTTTTAATTCTTTTCCCTAAATGATGACAAGATTCCGAATAGATTTTTTTTGTTTCTTCGGCAAATTCAGCTTCATTTTTCACAAATTTCACCCGATTTTCCAAACTTTCTGCGCTGCCTTTTAAAATAGTGTAAATAGCTAAATACATCGCAAAAACGTCTTCATTAAATAATGAATATGCTATATGTTTCTGTTTCGCCAATACTAAACTCAATAAAAAACTATACTCTTTGGGGGCGAGTTTGATTTCCGTATTTCCGAATCGTACATTTTGATCATCGATCGGGCTTAAAAACGTTAGGCTCGGTTTTGCCAAAATTTGTTGAGCTTTTAACACGGAATCACTATATGAAATTCTGCCGCCCAATAATTCATCCGAAATCCCTAATCCTAACCGAACCCAAGGAATTTCCGCCAACATCACTTTGGCATTCTGGGCATCAAATTCTACCCCTTGGCTATTCATAATTTTGTGCGAATAGGGTTTCGGATAATAAAAGCTCGGTAAGTTCTCAAATTCGGCAGAGACCAAAACGTGCGAAAGGCTGTCGTGCTCCCGCCCATAAAGCGATAACGCATAACCCATAAAAAAGCCCATGGTTTTTCGCCCACCAGCAATCGAAACGTGTAATTGGTTCTGTGGATTTTGGCAAAGTTGCCCTACCAAGCTTACAATTTGATCCGCCGCTAAATTATTCTCTTCGGGTGAGCGAATATCGGACAGTTTTTGGTCATTATGATCCCGAATTATTTCAATGCAACTTTCATCAAAATGAATCTGCTGAAAGCCGAATTGTTCGCCATAATCACTAATAAATTCTTCCAACGCCCCTTTTTGCTCTTTTCGTCCGCCTTCTATACCACACAAGGTTTTTAGCACCTGATTTTTGCCCTGTTGAGTGGTAATCACCCGAATTTCATCGGGAATAAAGCCTTTTTCCGTCACAAGGGCATAAAGCGTTTCCGTCACGACAGCAGGGGACATTCCAGTGACGGAAAGGAGGATTTTTTTGGGTGGTGTGTTCATTATTTCTTACCAATCCAATTTTGAATTTTTGATTTCAACTGCTGTAAGTCTTTTGCCTGAATAAGTTCAATTTTTAAAAATTTAGCTCTATTTTGTACCGATTCAGGTACATCGAAATAAGTAACCAAACATTTTTTGGTCATATAGCCTCCATAATCTTTTAATGTTTCCAATTTATATAAAATATCTTCAGATTTAATACCGCCATTTTTTCCCATCAGTTGCGTTTTAACTTCAATAATATGGAATTTATTGTTTGCCATAAAGGCAATATCAAATTCATTCATATTTCCTTTATTTTCTTTGCTATATTCATTTTTGCCTATTTGATATTTTGAATTTGCCACTTCAATACCACAAGCTAAATCATCAATTTGTTTAACATCTTGTATTTGCAGATAGGTATAATCTTCTAACCAACCACCGCTAAAAAAATCTTTGGTTTTTGTATTTCTAAAATCAATACGATCATTGCAGTAATCAATGAGATCAAGTGCATTTAATTCTCTTAATAGCTCATCCAGCACCGCAATTTTTTTACATTTTGCATCAGTAAAACTGGTTTTAAACCCGCTTTGTTCAGATTTAGTGGCAAGTAAATTTAACATAGGAATTACTACTCTGTATTTATCATACTGTTTTATCCAGCCACTTACCGATTCCACAAGTTTTTCTCTTGATTTAACATCAGACTGTTTTAATGTTCTACCACCGT
This sequence comes from Mannheimia pernigra, assembly GCF_013377995.1. Taxonomy (NCBI): domain Bacteria; kingdom Pseudomonadati; phylum Pseudomonadota; class Gammaproteobacteria; order Pasteurellales; family Pasteurellaceae; genus Mannheimia; species Mannheimia pernigra. The sequence goes on along the minus strand of NZ_CP055305.1, from coordinate 451,475 downwards.
AAGAAGAAAGATAAATATCTAACGACGTTTTGGCATTCATTATTTGGTCTGGTACCCAATTATTTTTATCATCTTTTGAAATAAAGACCATTCTATTATTATCGGTATCTACATAAAAAATAGGTTTCCCTAATGCAGAGAAAGCGTGTTCCGCAGCAATAGAGATCAATTTAGTTGCACCAGTTACATTGAGTGCAATATTTTGTTCTTCATATTCTTCAGCTAATTTAAAAAATTCGTCTTCCATTAAGCCAAAATTAAATTCATCTTGTAATACAGTAATAGTTGATTTTACACCCACTTTTTTAAAGGTTTCCGCTAAAAATTGCCCTTTTTCTTTCATTCTTTGGGTAACAATTAAAACAACTTCTTTAGGTTTAAATTTACTGTCTAAAAGAGGTAATAAATTTGGTGCAGCTTGATCAGAAACTAAACAAAAATGTACATCATACTTTTGCATAAAAACCTCTATAATTTTTCGATATAAAATGGCTGTAACGAACAACCTTGTTCCACAAGTTGCTCACAGGTTAATTCCGTTCCACGTTGATAACGTGCAACATTAACAGATAAAAAATAGAATTTCGCCCCTTTTTGACAAACCTCCGCCGCCAAATGGATCGGCAATGTGCCGATAACAATATCATCAGCTTGTATATTGGCAACATTCAAATGCTCAACAAAACGATCGATATGAATCGGTTGTTGCTTAATCCATTCAATTGCCCCAATATGGCGGGAAACAAACCAAGTTGTCATCACTCTCCGTAAGGGCGTTACTGCTGTACTAAAAATTGTTTCATCAATGGTGCATAGCAAATGCACTCTATAAGCGGTAAATTTACCCGAAAATAATGCAAAATCGCTATATTACAAATTTGTAATCCGATATTTCCCTAAGCCGAAAGTTGCATTTTTGCCACAATGTAACCATTGACCCAAATAAAGCAATTTTGCCCAATTTACTGGGACATTGTCGAGCTGCCAATGACCGACCACGCCACCCAATTTCATTTTCTGCTTTTGGCGGCTGGAATAACGTGTCCAATCTTGCCACTGCAACTGTTTGCTTTCCTGAATCGGCTCAATTTCTGTAATGAGCTGTTCAAAATCTAAATGTAACTGCTGGGCGTGAAATTCGGCTAACAATGAAATGCGTTTTGCTAAGGTAATTAACAGTCGGGTTTTGTTGATTTCCTTTTCTCGCAATGGTTTGCCGTTTTCTTGAATGCGTAATGGGGTGATAAATTCCAATTTTAATGATGAGGGTAAATCAGACGGAACAGACAACATTTGTGAGTGTTCCCGAATTTTTTCCTGCTGAAACAGAGAAAAAGCGGTTTGGTTTTCCGCAATTTTTGCAAAATCGGTCAGTGTGGCTTTTCCGCCCACCAAATTAAATTCCAGTGCCCGTTTAAACGCAAATAAAATTAGTGGTAGTTGCTCTAATGTTCGTCCAAATAACACCAAATCAAAGGCGAAAATATCGCCTTTTGAGTAGCATTGTTCGCCCCATTCTAATGGCTCGATGACATAAGCGTTCGGTACTTGGCTAAATTTTTGCAAAGGGTGATCATTCGGTGCCGGTGTTTCAAAAATGTTAGTGTAAGGGCAGGTTTGATAAAGCCAACAGCCGTGGCATTCGGCTTGCTTTGTCATACAGCTGATTTTTCGCAATGCCCGTCCAAACGCACCTCGCAATGCGGAACCGGCATATTCGGGCAAAGCGAAGGGAGTGGTGACTTGGAATGTTAGGCGGTAGCGGATAATGGGTAATTCGGTTGGGAGCATTATTCTTCCATCAATTTTCTAAGCAATTTATTTAGATCTTTATCTGCATTTTTCTTTTTCAGTTCAATGCGTTTAAGAATAAGGTCTTTGGTAATATGTTCCGCTATAAACTGTTTATCTTCCTTGCTCCAATTTACTGCCTCATTTTCAATTAACAATTTCACTTCTTTTAATAAAATAGATGAACTATCTATCTGTTTTTCATTACTAGCATTGAATTTATTTTCTAATTCAATCACTTTCCTATGATTTTCAGACAGTGAATTCAAAGCGTTTTGTTTCTCTTGAATTTCTTTTTCAATCTCCAACTCTTTTAAGTAATTATGTAATGAATTTTTTGGATTTAAGCACCATTTTTTTAGCAATGCATTATTTTCTTGTTCATTGGAGAACTCTAATAATGCCCAACCGAAAGGTTGGATTGTTTCTGATTTTTCCGTGGAATCCGATGCAACCCATAAAGTATGAGATTCTTTGCTGATTTCACCATTAACAGATAAAGCTCTTAAATTATGGTCACTATACATTTTAGTTTCAGAACCGCTACGCCCTAAACGAATCAGTGCTACTTTTTCATTTTGCAAAATGGTTTTCACATTTTCTATATAATTTCTAGTGTTAATTAAATCATTTTCAATTAGAATTTGAAGTTCTTTTTCTAAAATAGGTAGGTTATATGCATTTAACGCCTTAATTATGTGTTCATCCTTTAATAAAACCTTATTGTTTTCATTTAACAACGTTAAAGAAGCTGAGTAAGATCTAAATTGCATTGAGCTGATACATTCTCTACGAACACTAATGCCTTTAAATGCATTTCTATCTTTACCAAGAGTTTTCTTAACATTTACTGCGTAAATTATTTTTGTAAGGGAAGAGTTTTTATCAGTTGGAACAAAATCACTAAATTTGATTCTTTGAGAGGTAATCTTTTCATTGTTTTTGGAATTAAAATCACCAATATATTGATGAACTAAATCATCATTCAATGCTTTTAGTTTTTTTGCATAACCTTCTCGACTTTCTGAACGCTGTTTAACAGGAACTGAAAAAATCGTTTTATCGCTCTGATTTTCACTATCTAATAAAGCGGTAATAACACTTCCTTTTACACTGCTTGCAGGAATATACGACTGATTACAATAAGGTAAATAGGCGTGTCGTTCAATAAGAAGAGCATTAAATACTTGCTTGTTATTATTTTCTCTTTGTACGACTTTACCTAATTTATTTTTCCATTCACTAGAAATTTTGGCAGAAACGGGAATTTTGATGCAAGCATTATTAATAGCTAATTCAATAACATCTTCTTTAGCAAAAAAAGACTGAATCTGCTGAATACTTTCATCAGTAATATTTCGGCAAATATCCATTAATTGATTACGTTGAGATTCAGAAAGACCTAATTTACTTGCATCAAAACAATAGATATTATTTTCTTTAATCACATAATTCGTCGGCTCAAAATCTTCCCCACAGCCAATGTGAATCGGGCTAATAGGGGTGAGATATACCTTGTGTGTTGTTAAAAATTCGCTCATTGTCACTTCCTTATTTGTCGGAATGGTCGGCGTTAAAATTCAAATAGACCGGCACAATCGGGGCGTAGCCTTGATGTACTGCATTCGGTTGGGCGTAAGAGACATTACCCAAGCCGTTACCTAAAAAGAGGCGTGTTTGCCACTCGGTCGGGCGGAAAATGGCGGCACATTTAGCCAAAATAATCGGTTTTTTAAACGGATTCTGCCCTAATGCAGCCAAACCGCCGTGTCGGCCAAAACGGGTGTGAAGCTGATAAAAGCTGTCGTTTTTATCCAAGTCCACCCCTTGTGGGGCCGTGTTTGCCAGCGTTAAATAGGCATTTGCATTTTCGGTGGCAAATTGCACTGCTTGCACGGACTCAATCTTAAATTTACCCAACCCGATCGAGGCATCTCGCCCAAAGCCGAATTGCCCCATATCGCTTAAACATTGTGTGACCTCATCCACCGAAATACGCTGTTCATCCACCACAATATAAAGATCTAATGCGGTATCGTGTTGATACCAAATTTGTGGCATCGCATAAGGGGCGAACATTCCGTCTTTGCCGGTGGTCATTGTTTGACGACTGAGGGTGTTATGCGGCTGGGGGTGCTTGGTTTTGCACATTACTTCGCTATCGGATTTTGCAGATTTTTGCCAAGAATTAACCGCTTGTGTGTGAGTGTCAAAAGCAATCAATGCTTTCTTTTTCAACACTTTGCGATCTTGGGCAACTTCGCCTTTTTCCCAGAGTTGGGAAGGCAATACCGGTAGCGGTAAAAATCCACTTGGAAAGGCATCGGAAATCACGGCGAACGGCTTGCCCGTGGTGTAGCCTTGTAGCAACTCGGTTAATTTCGCCTCGCCCAGGCGGTGCGACACCGCCCAACAGAATTGCCCGAAGAGGCTGTCCCCCACGAGTGGTGTGCCAAATGCTGTGAGCGTTTTCAGGGTAAAAAGATAGATTTTCATACTGCCGCCTTACACAAAAGGATTTTCAGGTAATGTCGTCTCTTTTCCGCCTACTGTCAGCTTTTCAAAGGCGATTTTGCCATAACCACGAGAGCCTGAACCGCCTAGACTGTCGAGTTCTAAAAGACGTAAGCCTTTCAAGATTAAGTCCAATAATTCCTCACTGTCGCCCTCAAATTGGCGAAGGGTGAGTTTAAAATCAAATTCTGCACCGGCCGGCACACGTTCGGTTTGACGTGGATTATCGGCGGTAGCGGTAATACGGTTGATGGTATTTTCACTTTTCGCTTCGGTCAGCAATAAGTTATCTGCACGAATTTGATCCTCCCATTCCGGATTTAAATTGCAATCCCAAAAGGCTAAACGAGATACGCCTAATTCTTTTAATAATGTCTCATCATTTTTGCTGTCGCCGGTGACACCAAATAATTTCAGGATATTTTTCACCGCACTTTTATCTTTGGCGTTACTAATATCGTTTAATTTCAGTGGTTCACCCGAGGTAATTTCGCCACTTTTCCATTCCAATAACGATCGAATTTTACCTTTTAAACTTGAACCAGGAATATAAGGCGATTGGGTGAGCGGGTTTTTAATCACAGTATTATCAATACCACCGATGTGCATTTCGCTATCGCCTGCTCCAATATGTAACCCGGTTTTTAACACCAATGTTGCCGTTATTTCAATAATGTTGATCAGTTTCATTCTATTTCTCCTTAGCCGTTTTTACGGGTTTCTTCTAATTTGCAATAGCCCATTACGGCTTCCATAAATAATTTGGCATCACGCAAGGTTTCTGCGGATTTCACTTCATCAATACAACGGTTAAACACGTCGCTGAAATTGCTATCAATATGTTTCCGACCTTGTGCATAAGCTACTTTGGCTTTAAGCATTTTGATAAAAGGTTCAAGCTCCTGATATTTTTCTTCACGGTTCTCTCGAGTTGTTTGAACACGATCATTCCACATCGCCAATTCGTCATAAAATTTGCGTAACTGCGAGGTTTTATTTGCGTTGTTGTTTTTGGATTTAATTTGTTTTGCCGCATTTTCTGCCACCGCAGAAAAAATCTCAGCACTTTTCTCTTTGCCAAATTTAATCATCATAAATACCTCTTATTTTCGGATTTGATAGAAATAGTTAAATAGTGGAATTTTAAACGCCGATTTATGCGTTTCAATTCCGATATTGCCGAATGATGTGGAAATTTCCTCCAACGCTTTTTGACGTTGATCTTTCGGTAATTTATCCACCACATAACGGCTGGTTTTATAGTAAAAACGACTCCGCCACATTGTGCTTTCAATGTGTTGTGTATCTGCCGCCAGATCGGCAAACTGAATTAATGCGTAGAGGTAAGCGGTTGAAATTGGATATTTTTCTGCAAGTCGCTCAATATTCTCTCCTAATGCCATTAAACTCGTCCATTTTGACCAAGGCACTGACTGCTGATAAATAGTGAAAGCATTTTTGCCCTCGACGCCTTTGGCTTTTTCCAAGGCGTCTTCCGCTAGTCCACCTAGCTGTGGTATGGGTATTCCAAGTTTAGCCATCACCATACCAGCCGAGAAATGAATATTTGGATTGTCTGCTACATAACGCTTAAACTCTCTCTGCATTTCGCCTGCTAATTGTTGTGTTTCAAGCCACGGACCGATTAAAAAGAAGTCATCACCACCGGCAAAGACGGTGTACATATTCGGGAATTTTTCTGAACAAATCGCAGGTAGCCATAAGCTAAAAAATTGGTTCATTTGACGAGAAAGTGCAGCCATTTTTGCTAAATTCGGCTGTTTTAAGCCTTTTTGGAAAATCGTCCCGAGATTATCCACATCGCCTTTTAGTGTCATTAGTGCAATTTGCCCTTCGCCGGTTTCTGCATTTCGATGCGTTGTGGCAAGTGTGTCAAACGGCGTAATCTCTCCGTTTCGAGAGGCTACATAACCGTTAATATAACGGCGGGAGTAGCCGTGCCAAATCTCACTATCCTGATTTTCTGGCAATTCAAAATCCCAAAAACGCAGAATATCAACTTTGCCAAATTTACCGCTGATCTCTTCATTTTGGGTAAAAATGATTTTATAACCAAAAATAGACAGATGAAGAGGCGTAGTGTGTCGATCTTCGTAAATATCACTTTGTTCATCACAAATTAAAATGCGATCTTTTTTGACTAAATGCTCACCGATTAAAATCTGATCCAACGACATTTTAGCAAAACCGTCGATTTCCGCCGGAAAATAACTATTTAACTGACAAACACCTTGTGAATAATCCGCAGATTGCACGCTCTGCGTACTATCTAATAAATCCAAACGCTGTAATTTAATTTTTTCGAAATCATTAAATAGACTATTTCGTAATGTGGAAAAATTCTCTGCAGAAAAATCCGATTGATTGGCTGTTTTGGTTGCGATGCCCAAACCAATTAGTCCGTAGGTGTGCTTTACAAACCATTGATTTAGTTCTGATTTTGCATTTTCTACTGCATTTTTGACCGCTTGCGTATTTGGGGCAATAATTAAGAATTTTCCTGCGGCATTCATTATTTGGCTGGTTGAGGGTAATTTACACGCCTGTAATACTTTCAGTGCGGCAAGTTCAGTGAAAAGCGAAACTTGGAAAGAACGCCCGCGTAATAATTTCGCCGCCTGTTTGTTGGTTTCACTTCCGCTGGAAAAAATAAAATCTTGAATCCCGAAAAAATCACCTTGAATTAGTAAGAATTCGCCGTTTTCCTCTTTATCGTTTGTTTGGTCGTATAAATAGAGTGCAGTGGCTAAGGTTGCAATAGCTTTACTGTAATCATAAAGGGAAATGTCAGAAGCATAGGCTGATGGAATATTGCCAGTAAAAATTTGGTAAGCAGTATCGAAATGATCTAGCCAAAGATCGGGCTTCTTTTCGTGAGATTTGGGAATTTTGTTTAAACCCGCCAAAAAATCTTGCCAAAGCTTATCATAGTGTCCTTCTTTCTGTTTTCTGGGAAAAATAGTGTCAGAATTGACCGCTTGAATAGGATAAAAATGTGCCAAACTTTTGTGGTTTTCCAATTCGATATTTTCAAATAATGTAGAAAGATGTTGTTTGGGAGTATTTTTAATTGTCTGACCTAGAAGCAGTTGCTCTGCTTTTTGAATGAAAGTTGAAATGTCGTGAGCTATTGGGAATATGTGGCTAGCAATCGATTTATGTTCTGCATTCGCTCTTTGTGCAAAAATGGATAGCTGAGAGGTAAGTGCTTGAAAAGCGATATGGCAGGATTTTTCTGAAATTGAGTGATTCATTTCATTGCTCCATATTGATAATAAATGTAGGTTAAGTATATCTTTTGTTTCATCTTTTATAAATAATTGCAAATTTGTAATTTTTTAAGAGATATATTAAAAAAAACACTAGCAAAGATGCTAGTGTAATATTGAAGTCCCTTTTTACTTCGCCAAAAACTGATAAATCGCAGCCATATCCACTTCGCTCAAGCCTGAATCGTTCGCTTGGTTGTAGGTTTTGGTTGCTTGCTCAATCAGCGGATAAGATTTGCCTAGTTTTGCAATTTCCTCGCTCGCTAAATTAAAATCTTTTGTCATATGTTTCATCATGAATGCTGGCTGGAACTCGTTGGCTAAATACATAGGCACTTTCGCTTGGAAAATTTGGCTATTCATAAACGATCCAGAAATCATCTCAATCACTTGCTCTTTCGGAATACCGTATTGGCTAGCAAAATTCAACGCTTCGCCATACGCCTGAATGAAAATACCGAGTAGCGAGTTGATCATCAACTTAATGCCGCCTGCTTTGCCCACTTCGCCATAGTAGAATGTCGTGGTACTAAAGGCTGCGAAAAGCGGTTTTAATTGCGCAATGATTTCTTCTTTACCCGCCGAAAGCACGAGTAATTTACCCGCTTCTGCCACCTTGCTTGAACCTGAAACGGGAGCTTCTACAAATTCCGCTCCGTGCTGTGCTAATAAGGCTTCCACCGCTTGGTTTTGGCTTGGTGAAATGGTGCTCATATTCACAAACACTTTGCCTTTTGCTTTTGCTAACACTTCAGGGCTTAGCACCTGCTGAACAGAAGCATAATCTGCAATCATCAAGAAAATGACTTCGTGAGCTTTTACTAACTCCACTACCGATGAATATCGTTTTCCGCCTGCTGCAACCACTTCTTCTGCTTTTTCTGGGCTACGATTATAAACCCCTACTTTTACACCATTATTAAGTAAGTGCTTCGCCATTGGCTCGCCCATCTGGCCTAAACCAATCCAACCTATTTGTTGTGTATTCAATGTTTGCATTGTTTTCTCCTTGTTTCTATGAAAAGCGTTTTGATTATTACGGCTTTCAGTAATGAAGTCAAACGCATAGATGGCTTGAATATGCAAAGAGAAAAGAGTAGCATTTTGCTAATTTTTTCTTCAACAAATAATAATGAAACCAACAATTCTTTTATATGATTCTGGAATGGGTGGTCTGACCGTGTATGATGAGATCCGGAAAGTGTTACCCAATGCCTATTATCTCTATTGTTTTGATAATGCGTTTTTCCCTTATTCGGAGAAATCGGAAGCCGTGTTGATTACGCGAGCGGTCAAAATTGTGCAAAAAATTGCAGAAAAACGACCGCTTGATATGGTGGTAGTCGCGTGCAATACGGCGAGCACTGTGGTTTTGCCAGCATTACGAGAGCATTTTAGTTTCCCGATTGTCGGCACCGTGCCTGCAATCAAGCCTGCGGCGGAAGTGTCACAAACAAAAACAATTGGTTTACTGGCAACCAAAGGCACCGTTACTCGTCCTTATGTGGCGGAGCTAATCGAAAAATATGCTCAAGATTGTGTTGTGGAAAAAATTGGCACAACCGATTTAGTGGAAATTGTGGAAGAAAAACAGCGGACAGGCAAGGTGGATATGAATCGCCTGCTGAATGTGGTAGAAGAGTGGAAAAACCACCCGACATTGGATACGATCATTCTAGGCTGCACCCATTTCCCATTGGTTAAAGCGGAATTAAAACAAATTTTGCCAAATGTTCGATATTTTGTTGATCCTGGCATTGGTATAGCCAAACGAGTGGTGAGCTTGCTAGAAACTCAAGGAGTAGCTCAATCTCAATATGGTCGCAATACGCCAAACGAGGCTTTTTGTACCAGCCAAGGCGATGACTTGGTAATTAAACAAAAAATAATGCAGCAATCGGGATTTAATCAGCTATCAGTGCTTGATATTTAAACTAAAATAAGCATTTTGGTGAAAAATAGCACATTTGAGAAAAATTTTTTAAAAAAGTCCTTGCGTTCGTATCATATTTCACTATAATGCACGGCACACAACGACGCGCTGTTGTGAATTATTTAGATGTTGATTACGGTGCGTCGTTTTGTTTTGTTCTTTAACAAATTATCAGACAATCTGTGTGGGCACTTGTTGATAGACTTGATTTAAAAAAATATTTTAAAACTTGAAGTCTTAATAGGTGCTTATAACTAGAAATTCATTATTTTTGATTTCTTGACTTAAGTTAAGTTTAGAAGTTGAAGTGAACTTTAGCTAAGCAGTTTATTGAGCGATTGAACTTTTTGAATTGAAGAGTTTGATCATGGCTCAGATTGAACGCTGGCGGCAGGCTTAACACATGCAAGTCGAACGGTAGCAGGTTAGTACTTGTACTAATGCTGACGAGTGGCGGACGGGTGAGTAATGCTTGGGAATCTGGCTTATGGAGGGGGATAACGACTGGAAACGGTCGCTAATACCGCGTAATCTCTAAGGAGGAAAGGGTGGGACTTTCGGGCCACCTGCCATAAGATGAGCCCAAGTGAGATTAGGTAGTTGGTGAGGTAATGGCTCACCAAGCCGTCGATCTCTAGCTGGTCTGAGAGGATGACCAGCCACACTGGAACTGAGACACGGTCCAGACTCCTACGGGAGGCAGCAGTGGGGAATATTGCACAATGGGGGGAACCCTGATGCAGCCATGCCGCGTGAATGAAGAAGGCCTTCGGGTTGTAAAGTTCTTTCGGTCGCGAGGAAGGCGTTGATTTTAATAGAATCGGCGATTGACGTTAACGACAGAAGAAGCACCGGCTAACTCCGTGCCAGCAGCCGCGGTAATACGGGGGGTGCAAGCGTTAATCGGAATAACTGGGCGTAAAGGGCACGCAGGCGGACTTTTAAGTGAGATGTGAAAGCCCCGGGCTTAACCTGGGAATTGCATTTCAGACTGGGGGTCTAGAGTACTTTAGGGAGGGGTAGAATTCCACGTGTAGCGGTGAAATGCGTAGAGATGTGGAGGAATACCGAAGGCGAAGGCAGCCCCTTGGGAATGTACTGACGCTCATGTGCGAAAGCGTGGGGAGCAAACAGGATTAGATACCCTGGTAGTCCACGCTGTAAACGCTGTCGATTTGGGGATTGGGCTTTAAGCTTGGTGCCCGTAGCTAACGTGATAAATCGACCGCCTGGGGAGTACGGCCGCAAGGTTAAAACTCAAATGAATTGACGGGGGCCCGCACAAGCGGTGGAGCATGTGGTTTAATTCGATGCAACGCGAAGAACCTTACCTACTCTTGACATCCAGAGAATCCTGTAGAGATATGGGAGTGCCTTCGGGAGCTCTGAGACAGGTGCTGCATGGCTGTCGTCAGCTCGTGTTGTGAAATGTTGGGTTAAGTCCCGCAACGAGCGCAACCCTTATCCTTTGTTGCCAGCACGTTATGGTGGGAACTCAAAGGAGACTGCCGGTGATAAACCGGAGGAAGGTGGGGATGACGTCAAGTCATCATGGCCCTTACGAGTAGGGCTACACACGTGCTACAATGGCGTATACAGAGGGCGGCGAGCCAGCGATGGTGAGCGAATCTCACAAAGTACGTCTAAGTCCGGATTGGAGTCTGCAACTCGACTCCATGAAGTCGGAATCGCTAGTAATCGCAAATCAGAATGTTGCGGTGAATACGTTCCCGGGCCTTGTACACACCGCCCGTCACACCATGGGAGTGGGTTGTACCAGAAGTAGATAGCTTAACCTTCGGGGGGGCGTTTACCACGGTATGATTCATGACTGGGGTGAAGTCGTAACAAGGTAACCGTAGGGGAACCTGCGGTTGGATCACCTCCTTACCAAAAAAATCAAGTGCGAGGCTAGGCGAGAGTTTAGCGTCGCGACGACAGCAAGTGTTCACACAGATTGTTTGATAGAGTAGACAGGACAGAGATGAATGAAAGTTAGGCATTCAAGCGGTTAAAATATTGCAGAAATTTGCAAAATCGCTAAAATACCTAACGCTCAACTGGCAAAAGGAAAGCATCTTTAAATGATGTCCCCATCGTCTAGAGGCCTAGGACATCGCCCTTTCACGGCGGTAACCGGGGTTCGAATCCCCGTGGGGACGCCATTTAAAGATGATTTTTATTGTCTTAATGTTCTTTAAAAATTTAGAAACAAGCTGAAAAACTGAGAGATTTTCGAAAGAAAGTCTGAGTATGTAATAAAATCTTAGCTGAACAAAAGCAGCTAAGTGTTTAGTTTAAAACAGACTTTAAATGTGTTGTTATGTTGTTTTTTCTTTCCTTTGATTGAATTGAAATACAAAAACAAAAACATTTGAGGTTGTATAGTTAAGTGACTAAGCGCACAAGGTGGATGCCTTGGCAATCAGAGGCGATGAAGGACGTGCTAATCTGCGAAAAGCTTGGATGAGTCGATAAGAGGCGTTTAATCCAAGATGTCCGAATGGGGAAACCCAGTAGATGAAGAATCTACTATCACTTGCTGAATACATAGGCAAGTGAAGCAAACCGGGAGAACTGAAACATCTAAGTACCCCGAGGAAAAGAAATCAACCGAGATTTCGTTAGTAGCGGCGAGCGAACGCGAAAGAGCCAGTGAGTAATAGCGGATTTATTAGAGGAATGAGCTGGGAAGCTCAATCATAGAGGGTGATAATCCCGTACTCGAAAATATTTCCGTGGTACTAAGCTCACAACAAGTAGGGCGGGACACGTGATATCCTGTTTGAAGATGGGGGGACCATCCTCCAAGGCTAAATACTCCTGATTGACCGATAGTGAACCAGTACTGTGAAGGAAAGGCGAAAAGAACCCCGGCGAGGGGAGTGAAATAGAACCTGAAACCTTGTGCGTACAAGCAGTGGGAGCAGATTTATTCTGTGACTGCGTACCTTTTGTATAATGGGTCAGCGACTTATATTTTGTAGCAAGGTTAACTGAATAAGGGAGCCGTAGGGAAACCGAGTCTTAACTGGGCGTATAGTTGCAAGGTATAGACCCGAAACCCGGTGATCTAGCCATGGGCAGGTTGAAGGTTGGGTAACACTAACTGGAGGACCGAACCGACTAATGTTGAAAAATTAGCGGATGACTTGTGGCTGGGGGTGAAAGGCCAATCAAACCGGGAGATAGCTGGTTCTCCCCGAAATCTATTTAGGTAGAGCCTTATGTGAATACCTTCGGGGGTAGAGCACTGTTTCGGCTAGGGGTCCATCCCGGATTACCAACCCGATGCAAACTGCGAATACCGAAGAGTAATGCATAGGAGACACACGGTGGGTGCTAACGTTCATCGTGGAGAGGGAAACAACCCAGACCGCCAGCTAAGGTCCCCAAGTACTAGTTAAGTGGGAAACGAAGTGGGAAGGCTTAGACAGCTAGGATGTTGGCTTAGAAGCAGCCATCATTTAAAGAAAGCGTAATAGCTCACTAGTCGAGTCGGCCTGCGCGGAAGATGTAACGGGGCTAAAACTAGTCACCGAAGCTGCGGCATCAATGGAAACATTGTTGGGTAGGGGAGCGTTCTGTAAGCGGAAGAAGGTGAGTCGAGAGGCTTGCTGGACGTATCAGAAGTGCGAATGCTGACATAAGTAACGATAAAACGAGTGAAAAACTCGTTCGCCGGAAGACCAAGGGTTCCTGTCCAACGTTAATCGGGGCAGGGTGAGTCGGCCCCTAAGGCGAGGCTGAAAAGCGTAGTCGATGGGAAACGGGTTAATATTCCCGTACTTGGTGTAATTGCGATGTGGGGACGGAGAAGGTTAGGTTATCAGGGTGTTGGATTACCCTGTTTAAGCAGGTAGTTGGGAAGATTAGGCAAATCCGGTCTTCTATTAACAACGAGAAGTGATGACGAGACTCTACGGAGTTGAAGTAACCGATACCACGCTTCCAGGAAAAGCCACTAAGCGTCAGATTACACTAAACCGTACTATAAACCGACACAGGTGGTCAGGTAGAGAATACTCAGGCGCTTGAGAGAACTCGGGTGAAGGAACTAGGCAAAATAGCACCGTAACTTCGGGAGAAGGTGCGCCGGCGTAGATTGTAATCCCTCGCGGATGAAGGTTGAACCGGTCGAAGATACCAGCTGGCTGCAACTGTTTATTAAAAACACAGCACTCTGCAAACACGAAAGTGGACGTATAGGGTGTGATGCCTGCCCGGTGCTGGAAGGTTAATTGATGGTGTTATCGAAAGAGAAGCTCCTGATCGAAGCCCCAGTAAACGGCGGCCGTAACTATAACGGTCCTAAGGTAGCGAAATTCCTTGTCGGGTAAGTTCCGACCTGCACGAATGGCATAATGATGGCCAGGCTGTCTCCACCCGAGACTCAGTGAAATTGAAATCGCCGTGAAGATGCGGTGTACCCGCGGCTAGACGGAAAGACCCCGTGAACCTTTACTATAGCTTGACACTGAACATTGAATTTTGATGTGTAGGATAGGTGGGAGCCTTTGAAGATGACACGCTAGTGTTGTTGGAGGCGTCCTTGAAATACCACCCTTTAACGTTTGATGTTCTAACGAAGTACTCGGAACGAGTACTCGGACAGTGTCTGGTGGGTAGTTTGACTGGGGCGGTCTCCTCCCAAAGAGTAACGGAGGAGCACGAAGGTTTGCTAATGACGGTCGGACATCGTCAGGTTAGTGCAATGGTAGAAGCAAGCTTAACTGCGAGACAGACAAGTCGAGCAGGTGCGAAAGCAGGTCATAGTGATCCGGTGGTTCTGAATGGAAGGGCCATCGCTCAACGGATAAAAGGTACTCCGGGGATAACAGGCTGATACCGCCCAAGAGTTCATATCGACGGCGGTGTTTGGCACCTCGATGTCGGCTCATCACATCCTGGGGCTGAAGTAGGTCCCAAGGGTATGGCTGTTCGCCATTTAAAGTGGTACGCGAGCTGGGTTTAGAACGTCGTGAGACAGTTCGGTCCCTATCTGCCGTGGGCGTTGGAGAATTGGTTGGGGCTGCTCCTAGTACGAGAGGACCGGAGTGGACGCACCGCTGGTGTTTCGGTTGTGTCGCCAGACGCATTGCCGAGTAGCTACGTGCGGAAGAGATAAGTGCTGAAAGCATCTAAGCACGAAACTTGCCAAGAGATGAGTTCTCCCAGTCTATAAGACTGTAAGGGTTGTTGGAGACTACGACGTAGATAGGCACAATGTGTAAGCGTAGCGATACGTTGAGCTAATGTGTACTAATTGCCCGAGAGGCTTAACTATACAACGCTCAAGTGTTTTTATAGAAAAAATAAGAAAGCACGAAGCGAAGTAACGTAAAGTAAAGACTAAACAAAAAAGGCAAACAAATAAACTCAGAATCAACAGCTTGTTTTTAGATTAAAGAACAAAAAATAGAAAAGACAGAAAATCAACAGATTTTCCCGACGACAATAGTGCTGTGGTTCTACCTGACTCCATACCGAACTCAGAAGTAAAACGCAGTGACGCCGATGGTAGTGTGGTGATTCGCCATGTGAGAGTAGGGCATCGTCGGGGTTTATTTCCTTAGTTTTTTTGATAAAGAGATAAGAGAATTAAGGAAATAACCGAATTTGATTGATAATCATAGTGCTGTGGCTCTACCTGACTCCATACCGAACTCAGAAGTAAAACGCAGTAACGCCGATGGTAGTGTGGTGATTCGCCATGTGAGAGTAGGGCATTATCAATTTAAGTATTGAGGAGCGGTAGTTCAGCTGGTTAGAATACCTGCCTGTCACGCAGGGGGTCGCGGGTTCGAGTCCCGTCCGTTCCGCCAATTTATTTAACCGATTAGTATATGCTAATCGGTTTTTTGTTTTTTATGCTTTTTTTAAATTCTGCTAGAATTGCAGAATTCTGAGTAAAAATAACCGCTTGTATGGCTGAACTTGATCCTATTATCGAACAATTTCTTGATACTTTATGGCAAGAACATAGTTTGTCTAAAAATACGATAGCCTCTTATCGTTTTGATTTAGAGCGTTTTTCTGATTATTTTTCTAAGCCTAAGGCTTTCTTATATGTCGATCAGTTTGATTTACAAGCTTTTTTAGGAGAGCGGTTAGAGCAAGGCTATAAAGCGGCAAGTACAGCACGAATGTTAAGCTGCTTACGAAAATTTTTTCGTTTTCTTAGTCTTGAACATTTTCGCGAAGATGATCCGACTCTCACACTGAGCTCTCCTAAACGTGGTGTATATTTACCCAAATCATTAAGTGAAGATCAAGTGGTGGATTTACTGGATGCGCCTAATACTTTAGACCCAATAGAATTGCGGGATAAAGCGATGTTAGAGCTGCTTTATGCAACTGGTCTGCGTGTAACGGAGCTGGTTTCTCTTTCCATAGATAATCTGAGCTTGAAACAGGGCGTGGTGAGAATTATTGGTAAGGGAGATAAAGAGCGGTTGGTGCCGTTAGGTGAAGAAGCTAGTTATTGGATACAAGAGTTTTTTCAATATGGTCGTTCTCTATTATTAAATAATCAGCCATCTGATGTAGTGTTTCCAAGTCGTAGAGGACAGCAGATGACAAGGCAAACCTTTTGGCATCGGATAAAGCATTATGCGGTGCTTGCAGGTATTGATCCAGATAAGCTTTCGCCACACGTTCTTCGCCACGCTTTTGCTACTCATTTGGTGAACCACGGTGCGGATTTGCGAGTAGTGCAAATGTTGCTTGGGCATAGTGATTTATCCACTACGCAAATTTATACCCAAGTTGCAAAAGCTCGTTTGAAATCGCTGCATCAACAATTTCATCCAAGAGGCTAATTATTGATACAAGCCACAAATTCATCTTGCCAAAAGATAAGTAATGTGTGGTTTCTTTCCCATACAGGCACATTATGTTGTTGCCAGATTTTTTTCATTTCTTCCCGATGCGGTTTTCTGTAACATTTCACCTTGCCTTGTTGCCCAATTTTAAGATAAATAGGCTCTTGAGCCAGCTCTTTTGGTAATAACAAGCGGTGTGTTTTTGTATTTTTTTTGTAAATGATCTCTTGGTTATGGCGTGTTATTTTTCCAAGCTGATAGGGAAGAACGATTTCGCATTCTGCTTTCAATATGATTTTAAAATTAGGAATTCTTGAGATTTCATCGGTAATATAGATTGCTTGTTGGTAACGTCTAATCACCTTTTCCCCAATTTTGACCTGTGGATTTTTATCTTGATTTGCAAAAATTAGCTTAGAAATGACCGCTTGTAGTTGAGCTTGGCTGGGCATCATTATGTTATATTTTGCTAGCCATAGGCGGATTAATTGCTGTTGTTTGAGTACTGAGAAATGCTTGAAATTATCAATTGTAAGTTGGTTTTTTTCTCCAAGTCTTTTTGCTAATTCCTCTTCAAGGAGTTCTTCAATGAGCTCTTGTTGCTTCGCACAATGTTGGGCTGAGCGAGCCACCATTTTGCTGAAGTGAGTCCAACGTTGATTAAGCAAAGGAAGGATTTCATTGCGTAGAAAATTTCGATCGTAGTGATTATTAGTGTTACTTTCATCGTTAATCCACTCAAGCTGCTTATTTTTCGCATAAGCCAATATGTCTGTTTTGCTAAAGGTTAATAGCGGTCGAAAAATCGTCAGATTTTGTAAGAAACTGACTGCTTGTATAGCGGATAATCCTTTAATGCCACTCCCTCGCTTTAATGCAAGAAAAAAAGTTTCTGCTTGGTCATCTAAATGGTGAGCGGTGGCTAATATTTCGTTGGGCTTTAAATGTTGTTGAATGGCGTGATAGCGAGCTTCTCTTGCACCACATTCTACCCCTTTAGCTTGATCAACGGTTACTTTTTGCAAAATAAAGGGAATATTTAACCGCTTGCAGTATTGTTCGCAGAACATTGCCCAGCCGTTGGCATTGGGGCTTAATCCGTGATGGATGTAAATCGCCCTGACATTCAATGCGGTGCGAGAGAACAAGTGGAGCAATACCACCGAATCCACACCGCCGCTTAAGCCGACTAAGAAATCGGTTTGCTGGGGCAGATGATTTTTGCACTCTGCTTGGAAGCGATTAAAAAGTGTCATATTATTTGCCAATACAGAATGAGCTGAAGATATTGCCTAAAAGATCGTCAGAGGTAAATTGCCCTGTGATTTCGCTTAACGCGTTCTGCACTAATCGTAATTCTTCAGCTAATAATTCGCCTGCTAAAAATCGGGTCAGTTGGGTGTGTCCACGTTCTAAATGTTCGGCTGCAGTTTCTAGTGCTTGTAAATGCCGACGTCGAGCTAAAAATCCCCCTTCTGTTGAGCTTTGATAGCCCATTGATTTTTTTAAATGCTCACGCAATAAATCAACCCCTTCTTTTGTTTGAGCAGACAGGCGAATCATAGTGAAATCATCAACTTGAATTAATCCCTCAGGCTCTCCTGATAAATCAACTTTGTTGCGAATCACGGTAACAGGCATATTTGCAGGTAGTTTTGCTAAGAAATCAGCCCATTCACTACGGAATTGATCCGCTTGTTGCTCAGTGCTATCAATCATTAATAAAACCTGATCAGCTTGAGCTATTTCGTCCCACGCACGAGCAATACCTATTCGTTCAACCTCATCGTAGGCATCACGTAAGCCTGCTGTGTCAATAATGTGTAGCGGCATTCCATCAATGTGAATATGTTCACGCAACACATCACGGGTTGTGCCTGCAATGTTGGTGACGATTGCAGCCTCTCGTCCAGCTAAAGCATTGAGCAAGCTTGATTTTCCTGCATTTGGGCGACCTGCAATTACCACTTTCATACCTTCACGCAAAATGGTACCTTGTTTTGCTTCGTGACGAACAGCATTTAATTGAGCAATAATTTCGTGTAATTTTGCCTCAATTTTACCATCGGCTAAAAAATCTATTTCTTCGTCAGGGAAGTCGATAGCTGCCTCTACATAAGTGCGTAAGTAGATGACAGAATCCACTAACTTATTGATTTTATGGGAAAATTCCCCTTGTAGTGATTTTAAAGCGGAGCGAGCCGCTTGTTCGCTAGTGGCATCAATTAAATCGGCAATCGCTTCTGCTTGGGCAAGATCGAGCTTGTCGTTTAAAAAAGCTTGTTCGGAAAATTCGCCTGCACGAGCAATGCGTAGCCCTTTGACTTGCAAAATGCGTTTGAGTAACAAGTCTAAAATAACTTGACCGCCGTGCCCTTGTAGCTCCAGCACATCTTCGCCAGTAAAGGAATTAGGTGCTTTGAAAAATAGTGCAATGCCTTGATCTAACACTGTGCCGTCTTCATCTTTAAATGGCAAATAGTTGGCTATGCGGGGGGATAATTTTTTGCCTAATACGGCTTCTGCCACATTTTCTGCCAGTGGACCAGAAACCCGTAAAATACCAACGCCCCCTCGACCAATCGGGGTGGCTTGAGCAACAATAGTGTCTTTCATTTTATATCCTTGAATAGTTACAAGCGGTCGAATTTCATCAAAAATTTGCAAAAAGTCAGCAAAATAGTACCGCTTTTAATAGTGGTTATAATACCGAAACCAGGCCCAAAGGTAAAACAAAAGCCGATTGCTCGCCTTAAGCCGAAAGAGTAGAATATCGCTCCTTATTTAAACAATTTAGCTCAATTTAATGACTTTAGAAAAACTATTACTCGTTCGCCGATTTATTTCTACTACCGCATTTTTTTCTATGCAAAGTGTGTTTTTCTTTTATTTAGAAGGAAAAGGATTAGATAACGCACAAATTGCTTTTTCACTCTCATTACTGCTGTTTTGTAACCAAGCGTTGGCTATTTTTGCTGGCATTTGGGGGGATCGCTATGGTTTAGCTAAGATGATGTTACTAGGCTGCTTATTGGATGTTGTCGCTTATATGCTGTTTTTAGCGGCAGATAACTATATCATTTTGCTGATGGCGACAACGTGTTTCGGCTTAGGCAGTTGCTTGTTCGGCACAAATGCGAGAGCTTGTTTACTGGCTCTTGCAGGTAATGAATATGCCACAAAAACGCGTTTACAAGGTAAATACTTAAAAGTCACCAGTATGTCTTCAATGTTAGCACCGATTATCATCATTCCATTTATAAAATTTGAAATGATTGATACGCTGATTTGGATTTGCTTTGTTTTGGAGGCGGTATTATTTGCGTTTATGGTTAAACCATTTTCTGCGGTAGAAGGCATTAGTGGTGGAGTGAAATTTCAATTTTCGCACATTAAAAAAATTGTGACCAAAGAGTTTTTATTTGCTCACTTAATGTTATTTGTGCCACTTAGTGTGGCTTCTTCGTACTTTATTATCTTTCCGTATCTGTTTGATAAAGTGCTAAATGCACCGGAACATTCGCCGATTGCGTTATTTATTAATGGCATTTTAACGGTAAGTTTGCAATCTACATTTTCGCGTAAAATCAACTTAACTAAAAAGCAACTGGTTCGGGTTTCGCCTTTATTAGCGGTGGCGATTATTGCCCCTTGGTTTGTTGCGGTGAAATTTGCTACCTTAATCGCTGCCTATATTTACACTGTGATTTTCACCTTTGTTGAAGTTTTCGCTCTCACTGCAATGGCGAATTTATTGGTGAAGTTTGATAACGGTACGCATCGAGGGTTTATTTTTGGCTCATCAAGGTTGATTTTATCAATCACAACGGTTATTACGATGAATTTAGTACCCGTGATTTTTTTTGTTTAAGATAACAAGCGGTCGTTTTTCACCAATTTTTGGCAAATAAAAAGCCGTTAGTGAACAGGAACTCATTAACGGCTTATTTATTTTTATTTATTCCATTGGCGTTTGGAAGTTATCATAAGTTAATCCCAATTTTTGACGGGCGGCTTCTGCTTGTGAGCAAGGATAAAAATTGGTTACAGCTGAGCGTTGTTCGTGTTTGCTGTAGTGGTTGCCAATTTGTTTTACCTTCTCCACACATTGATTGTAATCTTGTTTCAACAGATCTGGATTTTTAGTGTAGTTTTCAATAACCGCTTGCTCTTTGGATCTTAAGACTTTTTCAAATGCTCTTTTTACTCTTAATGGCTTCTTGTTGCTGAAACTAGCATATTCAGATTGTTGCTGTTCTAATACAGGTAAATCTTGAGTTTCAAAGGCTTTTTCAGCTTGTTCGCCTAATGCAGTTTCCCAAATGGAGCAAGCAGAAAGTGGACGCTTGTCTTTTGCACAGAAGGCTTTTTCTTGTTTGAGTAATTCATCATAAGGCAGTTTCATTAACTCTTTTTTGCCAAGCTCTACATTTTCTAGATGAATTTCTTCGATAGCTTTACAAGCATAATTATCTCGCGGTATGGCAAAACTCGTTTTACTAAATTGGTTAACATATTTTGCACAATCTGAATTTACAATATAGTGAGCTGAGGCTTTCCAGTCTGATTGCCCTAGTTCTTGTTTAATTTTTGCCTTTTCACGGTCAATTTCCTCTCGTGCTTTTGCTTCAGCTGCCTTACGTTCTTGCTCGGCTTTGATTTTGCGATCTTCTTTGATTGCATCAATAGCAGCATGACATTCTGCATCTTTTTGGAGAGCTTTGGCCGCATTTTCATCTTTCTTTTGCCAAGCCTCTATGGCTTTATTTTCACATTCAGTTTTTTTTGCTTCCGCCTTATCAATATTTTGTAAATAGTAGGCTTTATCTTTTTCGGAACAGCCAGTTAATGCAAAGGTTGTGGTAATAATGCTTGCGAAAATTATTTTTTTCATCGATTTCTCCTTATATGAATGAAAACAATAGTATTATATCATTGTTTTTTTTTGTGCGATTTGATGTGATTTTTTAACCGTTAAACGGTACGATAGCCATATAAAAGCCCTGTAAGTTTTTGATCTGCCCCCAAAAAGTTAGACTGTTATTTAAAGGACTGATGTCGATATTGTATCGGACTCAGTCCTTTTAGTTTTAGTTGGATTCGTTCTTCATTATAGTAACGAACATATTCATTGATGACTTGTTCCAGTTCATCAATACTCTCAAACGTTTTTTCGTAAAAGCATTCTGTTTTCATTCGCCCAAAAAAGCTTTCCATCGCCGCATTATCTAAACAATTCCCTTTCCCAGACATACTTTGCTGAATACCATTTTTAGCTAATAGACTCTGATAACGATGCATTTGATAATGAAAACCTTGGTCTGAATGTCATATCAGATTTGCATTTCTCGGGAGCTTTTCGACCGCTTGTCATAACATTTTCTGTACAAGCATACCATTTGGGCTACGGCTCATTTGATAAGCGACCAATTCATTGTTAAAGCAATCTAAAATCGGCGAAAAATAGAGCTTCTCTTCTTTCACTTTAAATTCGCTAATGTCTGTCAGCCATTTCTCATTCGGCTTAGTTGCACTAAAGTTTCTTTGTAACAGATTTGGCGCGATTTTGCCTTGTTCTCCTTTATAAGCGTTATATTTACGTTGTTTCTTCGACCTAACTTGTCAGCCCATTACTTGAATCAAGCGTTGAACTCGTTTGTGATTCACATCGCCTAATTTTGCGGTGACTCGGCGATAACCATAGTGAGGCTCTTTCTGCTTAATTTCACAAATCCGTTTTTTGAGCTCACTGTCTTTGTCTAATTTAGGGGGTTGATGATAAAAGAATGTACTTCGAGCCAGCTTTGCTATTCGCAGAAGAATAGCTAACGGATAGTGTTCTCTTAACTTTTGGATTGTTTCTGCCGTTTGGCTTCGCCCCTTTTGATTATCTCGTCTAACTTTTTTAGATAGGTTACCTCTGCTTCTAGTTCTAAAATACGCAAGCGTAGGCGGTCTTCTTCTGTTTTAGGCGGTGGCGGCATTTTCGCATAGTGAGGCTTCATACTCGGGCGACCTTTGGATTTTGGTTGGAGTCCATTTATACCGCTTTTCCGAAAGGCTTTCAACCATTGGCTGATTACCCCGCTATTGGAAATACCAAAATGAAGAGTCGCCTCTTCAGCAGAAAATAAACCATCAAGGATTGATTTAATCACCTGAAACTTAAATTCTGGAGAGTAAGCTCTTTTACAATGGAGGACAGCTAACCCATTGATACCTGAATATTTATATTGAGCAATCCAACGTCTCACTGTTTTACTAGATAAATCAAAATGATGAAGTGTTATAGGAAGATTTTCGTGATGTTCAACATAGAAATCCACGACTTGTTGTTTAAAAATTTGGGGGTATTTAGTCATAAAAAATCTGCACCTTAATCAGTTGGAAAGTGAGTCTAACTTTTTGGGGTCAGATCATTTTATTTACAGGGCTTTATTTTAAGGTAGAATCTTAGCTAACCACAATCTTAACTTTAAACTTAAATAGCTGGTGTAACCGGTGGTATGGTTAAAAATTTTCCCATCTTTGATAATTAAAATAGTCGGTGTAGCTTGAATATCCCAGCCTTGAGAAAATTCTCCTGTCGGGTCGTTAATAGTTGCAAAGGTGTAGCCGTTTTCATTGAGATAGCTTTGTACCTCAGCATCATTACCTGATTTTAAGGCGACTCCTAGCACTTCTGTGCCATTTTCGGATAACTGTTGAATGTTTGGTGAAACCACTTTACAAAAGTGGCACCAACTTCCCCAAAAATAGAGCAACATCGGTTTTTCGTGACTAAGTTGGGCAATAATTTTCGGTTGATTTTGAATATCATAATGCACTTGTTGTTCAAATTGGGTTGGGGTAGCGGGGGCTCTGTACCAATCGACAATAAAACTGAGCACGATAAATAAGCCACCAAAGACGAAAATATTTTTCATTAAACGAAAAATGAGCGATTTCTTTTGAGTCATAATGTGATTTAGCTAAAAGCGACAAAAAACCTGTGAATGTTGCTCTACAGGCTTTTTGTTGTTAATGAGATTACAGAATATCTAATAATTCTACTTCAAAAATTAAGGTAGCGAATGGGGGAATGGATGCACCTGCACCACGTTCACCGTAAGCTAATTCATGAGGAATGGTTAAGCGCCATTTTGAGCCAACGGGCATTAGTTGTAATGCTTCTGTCCAACCACGAATTACGCCATTTACAGGGAATTCTGCTGGCTGACCTCGTTTTACTGAGCTGTCAAACACTGTACCATCAATTAATGAACCAGTGTAATGAACACGTACGGTTGAGGTTGCTGTGGGTTTCTCGCCTGTGCCTTCAGTTAAAATTTCGTATTGTAAACCGCTGTCAGTAATGATGACGCCATTTGCTTTTTTGTTTTCTTCTAAAAAGGCTTTGTTTTCTGCATCAATCGC
Organism: Mannheimia pernigra; assembly: GCF_013377995.1. Classification (NCBI taxonomy): domain Bacteria; kingdom Pseudomonadati; phylum Pseudomonadota; class Gammaproteobacteria; order Pasteurellales; family Pasteurellaceae; genus Mannheimia; species Mannheimia pernigra. The sequence continues at coordinate 427,707 of NZ_CP055305.1, read as the reverse complement.
TTTAAAGGCTTCTGCTTGAGCGGCTTCAGCACGCTGACCTAACTCTTGTAATGCAGTTGTTACTTCGTTGATGTTAATTGCAGGCTCATTGTTATTTAATACATCGTAAATACCGCGAGCAACCGCTTCTGCATTTACGTCCATACCACTGCTTAAAAGTTGCTGACCGATTTGTAAACCGATGCCATAACCGCCTTTTGATTCTAATGAGTCTAATGTAACTGAATTGAAATCTAATGCCATTTTTTGTTCCTTATAAATTGAATTTTGTATTAAAAATAAATACGGATAGTTAAATGGGGGCAAAAATTGAAAATACAAGATAAGAAAGATCAAGCGGTTAATTTTTTGCAAAATTTTGCAAGAAAATGACCGCTTGTTTTTTCCAACTCTTGAATCTGCTAAACTAGCAGGCAATGATTTCTCACGAACCAAACAATCAATGACGAAAGAACTCTCCGCTCACACCTGATAATTAAGGCTATGTTGCTTGATTTACAGGGGGTGGCACGCTTTTGAAATGAAAAGCTACATAATAACCTACACTTATGTAGCTTTTATTGTTAAGAAATGAAGTTATCTCTGAAGAGGAGGGATAAAATGCCTGATAGTATTATCGATTATCATTGGGTATTTAGCCCATTCAATATTAAGTATAAACTTACTTTTGCATTTTTCAAGAAGTCTGTTCATTTTAAGCCTTGTGTTCCGATTCTCCTTTTTATCTCCATTTTCTTTATTCTGCATATAGGAACTTATAGCTAGAGGAAGGCTTTTCTCTTGTTTTATATAATGAAGAAAATCTTGGAATTTAAATGCTATTTTTGCTCTCCTATAAATAAGAATTTGATTAAATGGATTCTCCAACATTGAAACCTCTGATAATAAGAGAGGTTTCTGGGCTAAAGGCTTTATTCTTAATTCTAATCGGGTAATGTGTTGCTTAATATGCTTTTTCTTAACTCTTATGTTCTTTTCACAAACATCACTAATTTTTACAACCTTTAATTTCTCATATACTAAAAGATAATTACTAGAACGTTTAGAACCAATAGCGTAGTTGTGCTTACAATTATCTTTATTATCTAAGAAATTTTTCCCTGTTTTGGCATTAGGAATTGAGAAGTAGAAATTTTTTAAAAACTTCTTGCCGTGTATATCAAGAGTCATATCCATTCGGGTTATTTTACCATTTTGGAAAAGCATATCGATAGCTTCTCCTCCAATATGTTTTTTTAACCATTTAATCACATTCGGTATATCATTCTTCCTTGCATATTGCGGAGATAGCTCAAATCTAACTGCTGGGGTACTAAGTTTTCTTGAGAAATCGTAGGATAAAAGCATATAGAAATCTGGGTTTCTCATAGAGGTAATCTTAATACAACGTCTATAATGTTTAACTTTAATTTGAGATACATTATAGTTACTAGATTCAATAACAGTTAGCCTATCGAACTTCTTATATATATCCCAAAAGTCTTTAGCTGGGGTTATATCTGAAACAAAAGAAAATTTATCAATTCCCATATAAATAGGGTATTTGTAGAAAGAACCTACATAGATAAAGTTATTTTTTCTATAAACAGCATTTATATTCAATAATACAGCATTTTTCATAATTCTTTTCCTATTGAGTTTTAGTGTTATTCAATAAATATGCTTGTAGCGTGCTAATAGAGTGACTAGAACTTGAAGTACACACCTCCTTTCTATTTACAATCCATTCATCAATTTCTTCTTCTAACCACGCAACCGCTCTTACTGAAAGTTTCTTTGGTTGTGGAAAATCAGATGATTTGATCAAGCGATAAATAGTTGATTTTGATAACGTTGTTTTTGCCATTACTTGGCGAAGTTTTATGAGTTGCATAGCTACCTCGATAGTTATCAAAAGGCGGGATTACCTTTTGTCGAGATGCATTTACAAATATGGAAAATTAGTCTGAACTAGCTGGATTTTTGCTTTTTTTATGGGTTGAAAACTGACAGTCAGTTAAATTTAAAGAGGGATTAATATGCACAAGAATTTAGTAGGTCAGACTGCTGAGCAAAAAAGAAACTGCAAAGAGCAAAAAAAGCGGAGAGAGGACATCAAAAAGAAATTCCCTAAGACGATAACTTACTATACCTATGGACCTATCAATAAGAAGATTGAGAAAAGAGCTAAGAGATTTACTGCAATTTTTGAAAAATTAAAGATTAAATACAGAAAGAGTGAGATAAAATCACTGGCTATTACTTACTATATCCATACCTATAAAAAAGAAAGTTTGGAAAAACTATTCTCATTTATATATAAAAAATTAGTTAAAAATGAAATTGGTATAGATGACTTAATTCCATATTTAGACCGGAAATTTCCCGAAATAGAAACAAGGTGGAATAAAAAATTGGTCATTGAGTATCTACTACTTAAGAAATAAATGATATGAAGAATACTGATGTTGGTATGATTTCTTTTAGATTTACACTTTCAATAGAACAGCTATCAAAAAGCATTAGTTTTTCATCTTTATAGTTATGAATTAAGCTCCAATGAGAGTTTGTTGAGAATAGCACGATAGTATTAGGCTGTTCTATGTGGGATAAAATAGCAGAAAGTAATTTTGAACGCTGTTTTATTGTAGAGGGGGTAATTTTGATATGGTTATGGATGTTAGTTATATGGTTTAGCAGATATTTCATTTGATAAATATCTATCCCACCAGTAAGGAGATCATACATTCCCCAATTATTCATATAAGCAAGAAGTAACTCATTAAATAATGGTTTTCTCCTGAGTTTTTTGTTTGATACGAAATAAACAGCATTAACGATACTATAAATTCCACATAAACAATCTAGCTCACCTTGTAATAGTGCTTTCATATTTAACTTTAAGTAGTGGTTATATATACATATTTTAACATATAATAAATAACCTACAAAACAGTCTCCAAAAACACTAAAAGCCCTCGTTTTTTATCTGCACTTAAGCGATCTAAATGCGAGTTTAGTCGATTTCGTATACTGTCTTCTGATACAGGAATAAAACGATGGTTATTACCGTCTTTTTGTTCTGACATACAATCAACAAAAAACCATCCAATTTCAGTATTTAATGCAGTAGCGATTTCCACTAAATGAGCCACATTGATCTTATTTTCTCCACGTTCATAGCGAGAAAGTTGTTGTTGAGCTATGCCGATTTGTTCAGACAATTCTGCAGCACTGAACCCAAGCTCTTTTCGCTTTTGCTGAATTCGTTTTCCTACCAATCTGTCTGTTTCTGTTACTGAAAGTTTCGACATTACTCAAGCCCTAATTTATCTTTTATTACTATTTTGTTATTGTTTTACTCTTTTAAAAATATCGGTTATAGTATCTTTTGGTTTTTTTATTTAATTAAGGATTTTTTATGAAACACGTACTTGCATTAATTCATTGGTTTGGTCCGTTTGAGTTAGATAAAGTTATTGGTTCAGAATGGGGAGCTAAAAAGGGGTTATATCTAATTACTGGTAAGCAAAAAGGAGATCGAGTGGCAAATATTCAATATTGTGGTAAAACAGAATACCAAACTTATGCTAAGCGTTTAGGTAGGCATCATCGAGCACATTTTATTACTAGGGAGAGAGAAATTTGGTTAGGTTTATTACCTTCGGTTTCTGACGAAGAACTCTCGTATTACTTAGATAAATCTGAAAAATTACTTACTTATTATTTAGAACCTACCATCAATAAAAAAAATACTCGAACGATTCCGAGCCCTATTACACTTATTAGTTATTGGTTTAAGTCTTCTGGAGAAGAGCGTGAAAAACGTATCTATCTTGCCCAACAAGGAATTGATGATGTGATTTCTTGGAATGGCGAAGTATTTCGTACTAGTAACCTACGTATTACTAATAATGACGAGTAATTTTATATGCAATTATTAGAAGATTTGGATATTGTTGCTGAAGTTCTAGAGTATGAAGAAGGAAGTGATAAATCTGTATGGGGAGAGCCTTACCTATGCGAGATAAAATTTGACAGTAGTACCGAAGAATTAAGGATTAAAATTGAGTATGAGCTAGATGATGGTCAGCCGACGACTTTCGTAACATTTATGGGTAAACGAGATCCTTCTAATCCATTAGCTTTTAATTTAATTTCAAATAAACCCGATGTAGATAATTCTACAATACAGCTAGAGACTTCATTTGATGGAGAGTTTTGGTATTTTGAGGGTTACTTTTATGCCCACAATGATGGAAAAATAGAGTGTAGAGATATTTATATCAACCAAGTTGAGCCGTAGGAAAACGACCTAGATTTTTTTAATTAACCATCCAGAGGTTTTTTATGTTTTTAGACAATCTGTTATTACCGATAGACTTATTAGAGAAGGATTACAATGTGAAGTTACCTGATATGGAGAAAGCTCTATCTACATTGGGTATCACGAATGCCAATATCAGTTACATTGTCGGTCCAGTGGTAATTACTTACCATATCAAATTAGAACTTGATAGCCTAGAAAGTAACGTAATCAATCAACTTTCTAATCCTAAGAAATGGGCAGAAATATTGAATGTTCGTGTAGTAAGAATGATTCCGAGTGATTTTGGTACGTTCTCTTTGGAAATTCCACACAATAACCGCCATACAATTTCACTAAAAGATGTGATCTGTTCAGAAGCTTTTATCGGCAGTAATGCTAAACTACCGATAGCTTTAGGCGTAGATACAAAAGGTGAGCCTGTTGTAATTGATTTAGCCAAAACTCCTCATTTACTGATGTCTGGGCAAACGGGCGGTGGTAAATCACTTGGAGTGAACACGATGATTTTAAGCCTCTTGTTTAAACTTTCTCCAGAACAAGTTCGCTTTATTATGATTGATCCTAAAGTGGTGGAGCTTTCTATTTATAACGATACTCCACACTTATTAACGCCTGTGGTAACCGATATGAAAAAGGCAGCCAATGCGTTACGCTGGGCGGTAGAAGAAATGGAGCGCCGCTATATTTTAGTAAGCCATCTACAAGTGCGTAATATTGAAGGCTACAATGCGAAAATTGACCAAGCTGCGGCGATGAACTTACCAATTCCTGATCCAACTTGGAGACCGGGCGACTCAATGGATAGCTTACCGCCGCCACTACAGAAATTGAGCTATATTGTGTTAATTGTGGACGAGTTTGCCGATTTAATGATGTCTGCTGGCAAAGAAGTAGAAGAGTATATTATGCGATTTGCCCAAAAAGCAAGGGCAGTAGGTATTCACTTAATTCTTGCAACACAACGCCCTTCAACGGATGTAATTACAGGAGTAATTAAGGCAAATATCCCAAGCCGAATTGCGTTTACCGTTGCCAGCCAAATCGATTCAAGAACAATTTTAGATTCTGGTGGTGCGGAGGCCTTATTAGGGAGAGGCGATATGCTTTACTCTGGAGAAGGTAGTCCTGATATTATCCGTGTACACGGTGCGTTTATGAAAGACGACGAAGTGCAACGTGTGGCAGCTAACTGGCGAGCAAGAGGCAAACCAAATTATCTGGATAGCATTGTGGAATCAAAATCAGAGGATAATGATGCTAAAAATGACAATGCAGGCGGCGAGTTAGATCCGCTATTTGATGAGGTGGTGGAATATATTATTGAGACTGGTTCTGTTTCTATTAGTAATATTCAACGCCGATTCTCACTGGGCTTTAACCGAGCGGCGAGAATTGTCGATCAAATGGAAGCTCAAGGCATTGTTTCCGAGCCGGGCAAGGGCGGAAAGCGAGAAGTGCTGGCGAGATAGAAACTTCCTATTCTTGTTCTGTTAGTAAATCATCTAGGTAATCTGCCCACTTTTGTAGCCAAATCCTACATTCTTTATCATAAGAATGTAGGTTATACGTTCCTTCAATCCCTTTCTTTGAATGACCTAGAATTGCTTCGCCCACTTCATTTGGACAGCCTAACCTTGCCAAACCAGTACGAACCGTTCTACGTAGATCGTGTGGAGACCAGTGGGCAATATCTAGCATCAAACCGTTTTTTCTGAGTGTCCAAGTCCTTTCTGTTAGGTATTTTTGCTGAATTGGTTTTTCTTGTAATCTCATTTGAAATAGATATTTAGTAGAACGATCAAAGGTTTTTATTAGTTCTACTGCTTGAGTAGATAATTGAACATAACGAGATGTACCAGTTTTAGTTTCTCGTAAGAAAATCGTTTTCATCTCTAGATCAATATCATCCCAAGATATCGCACAGATTTCCCCTGTTCTGCAACCTGTTAAGAGAGTTAATAGGAAAACATTCTGTATTTTTTCCGTAAAACGTGAATTTCTTATCCATCTTAAGAATATCTCAAGCTCCCGATGATCAAAGGCTCTTGTTCCCTTATTATTAGTTAGCTTAACTGCTGTCATTCTTAGGCTTTCTTTTGCTAAAAATGCAGGATTAACAAAGTTTTCATCAAACTTATCTAATCCAATTGCAAAACGATAGGCAGAAATCCATTCTCGTAGCACATTACCTGCTTGAACTTGAGCGCCTCGCTCATTTACGATTCTTAAAATATGTTCTGCAATTTCTTTTCTCGTCATTGAAGATGCTAATCTATCCCCAAAGGGAATTACTACATCATTATGTAAAGTTCGGCGAACTTCATCTTGCCCTTTTGGTTTCCTTGCCCCAGCAATTAAACGCCCATTTTTACTATAATGATCTTCAATATATTGGGATAAATAGAGTTCTATAAGATCTTTAACGTAAAATTGTTGCTGTTTTTCTTTACTGGCTTGTTCTTTCTTGTAGGCTTTTAGTTCTGTGGCAGGGCAGCGACCAGCAAGCCGAATATGTTTTAACTCTTTAAGTTGTTTCCTTGCATCTGCTAAACTAACAGTAGGGAATGAACCTATTTTCACTTGCGTAAGTTTCTTTGTTATCGGGCTTGAATAACGATAAAAGAAAGTTTTTATACCAGTTTTACCGCAGGTGACTCTTAATCCTGAGTATTCCCCAACATCGGCTTTATCCTGATCCTTAGGTTTCATCATCTCAATTGTTTTTGTTGTTAATGGCTTTTTTACATCATTACTCATAAAATAGCTCCTTGAAAGAAAAGTGCTTATTTGTGTACATATATTATACTACGGGTTATGATAACCTACAAATAAACCTATATTTAAGCATAGGTTTTTATGAGACTTTATGGAATCTTAAGAAACGATATAGATCCTATATGTTTGATAAAATCATTTAATATCAATATATTAACTAATACAACAAGATGAATTTAAACGAAAAAAACACACAGCATACCCCAATGATGATGCAATATTTGCAACTTAAAGCCCAAAATCCTGATATTTTATTATTCTATCGAATGGGCGATTTTTATGAGCTATTTTATGATGATGCAAAAAGAGCAGCTGCATTGTTGGATATTTCATTGACCAAGCGTGGGCAGTCGGCAGGCGAGCCGATTCCGATGGCGGGTGTGCCGTATCACGCGGTGGAGGGGTATTTAGCAAAGCTGGTGGCATTAGGCGAGAGTGTAGCGATTTGCGAGCAAGTGGGCGACCCTACCACTTCAAAAGGACCAGTTGAACGCAAAGTCGTTAGAATTGTAACGCCAGGAACAGTGAGTGACGAAGCCTTGTTACCTGAACGTCAAGACAACTTGGTTGCAGCGGTATATGAAGAAAAAGGCACTTTTGCGATTGCTTCTTTAGATATGACTTCTGGGCGGTTTTTAATGAGCGAATTGCCGAGCAAAGAGGCGTTGGCGGCGGAATTGCAGCGTTTACAGCCAGCGGAAATCCTGTATGCAGAAGATTTTTCGGCTGCGAGCATTTTAAACAATTATAAAGGTTTACGTCGTCGCCCTGTTTGGGAATTTGAATTGGTGACAGCTATTCAGTTATTAAATCGCCAATTTGGTACGCAAAGCCTCGCTGGATTTGGCGTAGAAAAAGCTGTGATAGCACTTTGTGCGGCTGGGTGCGTGTTGCATTATGCCCAAGAAACTCAACGCACCGCATTGCCTCATATTAATTCCATTAAATTGGCACAACATAGCGATACCATATTATTAGATGCAGCCACTCGCCGTAATTTAGAGCTAACACAAAATCTCGCAGGTGGCACAGAAAATACGTTAGCTGCGGTGTTGGATAAGTGTGTTACCCCGATGGGGAGCCGTTTGCTCAAGCGTTGGATTCATCAACCGATTCGAGATTATGCCAAACTAGAAGGAAGGCAGCAGACCATCGCGGCGTTTGTTCAATATGATCGAGTGAGCGAGCTGCAACCTTTGCTGCAGCAAGTAGGCGATATGGAGCGGATTTTAGCACGTGTTGCACTACGATCGGCTCGTCCTCGAGATCTTACTCGTTTACGCACCGCATTAGCACAATTGCCTGAAATTGCAAAAAATTCGCAAAATCTGACCGCTAGTTTAGATAAGTTGTTATCTCAAGTCGCGGATTTTAGTGAGCTACACGATTTGCTTGAACGTGCGATGATTGAAAATCCGCCACAGCTTATGCGTGATGGTGGTGTGATCGCCGAAGGTTACAATGCCGAGCTTGATGAATGGAGAGAGCTTTCAGACGGAGCAACGCAATATTTGGAGAATCTGGAAATTCGTGAGCGTGAAAGCACAGGTATTGATTCCCTTAAAATCGGTTTTAATGCAGTACACGGCTACTATATTCAAATTAGTCAAGGGCAGGCTCACAAAGCCCCTATTCACTACGTTCGTCGCCAAACGCTTAAAAATGCCGAGCGGTATATTATTCCTGAACTTAAGACCTATGAAGATAAAGTATTAAAGGCGAAAGGGGCATCGCTTGCATTAGAAAAACAACTTTATGACGAATTGTTCGATATTTTGATGCCACGATTAGGCGAGTTACAACTGGCGGCAATGGCGTTATCAACGCTTGATGTGCTGACTAATTTGGCTGAACGAGCGGAGAGTTTAAATTATGTTTGTCCAACATTTAGCCAAACGAGAGTGGTTAATATCAAAGGTGGAAGACACCCTGTGGTTGAGCAAGTCTTAACGGATCCATTTATTGCTAATCCAGTATTTTTGAATGCCCAGCGTCATTTATTGATTGTAACGGGTCCGAATATGGGAGGGAAAAGCACTTATATGCGACAAATTGCATTGATTACGCTAATGGCGTATATCGGCAGTTTTGTGCCAGCAGAAAGTGCGGAGATAGGTCCGATTGATCGCATTTTCACTCGTATTGGTGCTAGTGATGATTTAGCTTCTGGACGTTCAACCTTTATGGTTGAGATGACTGAAATGGCGAATATTTTACACCAAGCCACAGAAAAAAGCCTTGTATTGATTGATGAAATTGGGCGAGGTACGTCCACCTATGATGGTTTATCGCTTGCTTGGGCGTGTGCGGAATGGTTAGCGAAGAAAATACAATCTTTAACCCTCTTTGCTACCCACTATTTTGAGTTAACAGGGCTACCACATCAATTTAAAGGTGTAGCAAATGTACATTTAGATGCACGTGAACACAACGATACGATTGCCTTTATGCACTCAGTGCAAGAGGGGGCTGCAAGTAAAAGTTATGGCTTGGCGGTAGCAGCACTTGCAGGTGTGCCAAAGCAGGTTATTCAATTGGCAAAACAACGTTTGGCACATTTAGAAGAAATCTCCCACCAAACCAAACAAGCCAATGAACACCCACAGGCGGATTTGCTTTTTGCAGCTGACTTCTCCGATGATTTGCAAAAAAATGATGACAAACACTTGTGTTTGAACGTTGGCTTTGCCAACGGCTCCGAAGGCACGAGCGTAGCGAGTAATATTCGACCGCTTGCAGAAGAAAGCGATCTAGAAAAAGCCCTTAAAGCAATCCAACCCGATGAACTCACGCCAAAACAAGCGTTAGATGCGTTATACCAATTGAAGAAGTTATTAGATAATTAAGCAAAATCGCCCCTTAAACAGGGCGGTTTTTGCTTAGAACGTATGGGAAAATTCAATGTAAACACGATTTTTATCATAGTTATAAAAAGCGTGATTACTTTTTACTTTGTTATATTGCCAGGTTAAACGAGGCGTAATCCCTTTAAAATGTAAAGCTCTATGCCAAAGGCTTACTTGCACACCGTATTCTTTATTACGTTGAGTAATTAGGAAAATTGGCATTGGAGCACGATGTTGCTTGCGGGCGTAGCTGACACTTAATTGGCTAGAAAGTCCATTCTTCCACTCTTGCCCCCAACCTAGAGATATTCCTTTGCGAATAAAGCTGTCATCTAAATCTCTCGTGCTATTGCGGTTAAAGTTTGCCCCAACAAACCAATATTGCTGGCTGCTTGGATAATAATAAACGCTTGGGGAAATAAAATGATAATTCCCATCTAAGTGCTTGCGGCGTGTGTAACGCTGCTCGGCATACTCATAAGTGATAGATGATTGCCATTGTGGCGTAATCCAATATTGCCAACGGGTATTTACCCCTCTTGCATTGGAATAACGTTTAGTGCTTTCACTTTGAGTTGAACCACCTGCATACCACATTTGCTCTAAGAATGGTAAAACAGTGATTTTCTGTTTTGCATTTTGATAGCCTAATCCAAAGCTTTCTCTTAGCGAATATTCATTATATTTTTTGTTATTCCAATAATATTTTCCATTACCATTTAGATGAAATTCGTGGAAGATACCATTTCCCCAAGACCATTTCTTTTCCACGTTAACGTTAAGTCCAACGCCTTGTGCGGATTCTTTTCTTGGTGCGGTCCAGCCATTATGAGTGATGCCTGAAGCAGGGGCATTATTAATATTCGGATCGTTTAAAAAAGTTAAACCGCCTTGAAATATCCACCTATCTTGTTTATTGATTGCAGCTAAATAATGATGGATGATATTTGCAATTTCTGGCGGTAATTTATCCGCTTGTAATTTGTGAAATTGTGCTTCTGCTGCTTCATTTTCACGATTCTCAAAAAGAGTCACCGCAAGCTGCATACGGATTGGCTGATTTTCAGGATAATTGGCTAACAACTCTCGATAGAGCTTGATAGATTGAGCGTAGTTTTGCTTTGCTCTAGCCTCAACGGCTTTTGCCCATTGCATTATTTCTCTACTTTGCTCAGCAATAGACAATTTTTGATAAATAGGCAGCAAAAAGAGCACATCTTCCGCATTTCCTGTGATCAAGGTAGAGAGCATTGCCGAATTCAGTAAATGAGGTTGTTTAAGTAACTCTTGTTTTGAAAGAGAAATGGCTTTATCACTATGTTGTATTTGGGGCTGTGATTTCGATACTTTATGCTCGGGTCTTTCAAACGGTTGATTTTGTTGCATTCGCTGGCTATCTATTTTCTCTTGAATTTGAATTGGGGCAGCGGCGGTAAAAGCAAAATGTGAAGTTAAGATTAACGAAATAGGAATGATTTTTTTCATAGAGAGTTATAAAAGAAAAGGCTATTTAAAATAGCCCTTAATAGTTAAAGTTGGCATTAAATAGAGTATGCCGAATTTGTATTCTCTTGTAAATAGATAAAAAAAGACCCTTTTTTATACTTGAGCAATTTCACTTAATTAACAATCTCAACGACTTCTCTCACTAATTCACTGATCTTTTCCCATTTTTGTTCTTTAATTAGTGATTGCTCTACAAACCAAGATCCTCCACAAGCTAAGACGTTTGAGATAGTAAGATAATCCTTGATATTAGCGAGGCTGACTCCACCTGTTGGCATCATTTGTAAGTTGCTGTAAGGGCCTAATAATGCTTTAATCATTTTGGCTCCGCCACTTGCTTCTGCAGGGAAAAATTTGACCGCTTGTATGCCAAGCTCAAGTGCAGCTTCAATTGCCATTGGGTTATTTACGCCTGGGATAATTGGTAAGTTTAGATCTTGGCAATATTGCACGATATTTGGGTTAAAGCCTGGTGTAACAATACAATCTGCTCCAGCATTTTTAGCTGTTAAGACTTGCTCTTTGGTGAGTACTGTTCCTGCGGCTATTAATACTTCTGGATAGTTTGCTTTGACTAACTTAATCGCCTCTTCAGCCGCAGCCGAGCGGAAAGTAATTTCCACCACAGGTAAGCCATTATTGGATAAGGTCTTCGCAAGCGGTAAAATATCTTCCGCGTTGTCTAGTGCGATGACAGGGACAACTTTGAGTTCTCTTAATTTTTCTACGATTTGTTCGGTGGTATAACGCATTTCTAACCTCTTTATGTTGTATGCAAGCGGTCATTTTTGTCAAATTTTTTACAATAACAACCGCTTATATTACTGTGCAAACTGCTGTTTTAGATGGGCGGTGGCTGATTTATCAATAATTGCCCCTTTGTGCTGAATCACAATACCTGCAAGGGAGTTGCCTTGTTGGCAGCAAGTGACTAAATCTTTGCTGAGCAAATAGCCGTTAAGGAAACCTGCATTGAAAGAATCGCCTGCGGAGGTAGTGTCAACCACATTCTCAATGGGAATAGTTGGCACAAAAATTTGCTCATTGTGAGTTTGAACAGTTGCCCCCCGAGAGCCTTGTTTGACTACGATGGTTTCAATACCATATTGCGCAAGGCGGGTAAGTGTGTCTTGCTCGTTTGTATCACCCCAAAGTAGGTGTTCATCATCAAATGTAACGAGAGCTAAATCCACTAAATCGAGCAAATTAGCATAATACCGTTGAGCCGTTTCGGTACTTTTCCACAGTTTTGAGCGGTAGTTACTATCAAAAGCGATTTTCACGCCTTGTGTTTTCAGTGCATGCAGTTGCTCAATAAGCTGAAAACGGTCATTCTCAGACAGAATAGCCAATGAAATACCGCTAAGATAGACCATATCGGTTTCTGCTATTGCATTCAGGGCTTTCGGGTAATCAGCGTGTTGCAACAGATAACGAGCAGCGGACTGATTTCGCCAATAGAGAAACGTCCGTTCCCCTTGTTTATCCAACTGAATGAGATAAAGTCCAGGCTGGCGGTGTTCATCACGCAACACAAAATCAGTATTGATATTATCCGCCTGCCAAGCGTCCAGCATACCTTGACTGAGTTTATCTGTGCCAAGAGCGGAAATATAACGCACTTCAATCTGCTCAGGCGGAGTCACCCGAGTCAGATAAGTGGCGGTATTCAGCGAATCACCGCCATAAGTTTGATACATATTCCCAAACGGCTCGCCATTTAACTCAATCATACATTCCCCGATGATGGAGAGTTTTTTCATTGTTATCTCCTATTTGAAATAACGTTTTGCGTTACTGTAGCAAATATCTTTTACCATAGTGCCAAGTAACTTCAGATCATTTGGTGCTTCGCCTCGTGCTACCCAGCCGCCAATCATTTCACATAGGATTCTGCGGAAATATTCGTGGCGGGTATAGGATAGGAAGCTGCGGGAATCGGTTAGCATTCCAACAAATTGGCTGAGTAAACCTAATTGTGAAAGCTGCTGTAATTGGCGTTCCATTCCATCTTTTTGGTCATTAAACCACCAACCTGAACCGAATTGGATTTTGCCTGCAATGCCACCTGTTTGGAAATTGCCGATCATACTGCCTAACATTTCGTTATCACGAGGGTTTAAGCAGTACAAAATGGTTTTTGGTAGTTGGTCGGTTTGATCCATATTGTCCAATAAGCAAGAAAGTGCTTCAGCAAATGGACGATCGCCAATCGAATCAAATCCTGAATCTGCACCCAATAATTTGAACATTCTCGTATTATTGTTACGGATTGCCCCAATGTGCATTTGCATTACCCAATTTCGTTTATGATATTCTGTACCTAACCAAACTAATAAAGCGGTACTAAATTGAGCGATTTCCTCTTCTGCAAGCGGTTGATTTTGTAATCTTTTTTGCAAAATCTGATCGAGAGTTTTTTCATCAGGAATAGGTGTAAAACGGACGATTTCAATACCATGATCAGCAGATTTACAACCCTGTTGATCAAAATGCTCAATGCGTTTTAGTAAGGCTTGTTTTAATTTATCAAAGGTATTGATCTCAATATCGGTCACTTTACCTAACTGTTCAATGTAATCATTGAATAACGGTAACTCAATTTTGAATGCACGGTCTGGTCGGAAACTTGGCACTACTTCAATATCAAACGTGTTGTCTTGGGCAATCGCTTTGTGATGTTTTAGTGAATCAATAGGATCATCAGTTGTACCTACTAATTTCACATTCATCTGCTGCATAATGCCACGAGCTGAAAATTCAGGCTGTTGCAGTAATTCTTTGCCTTGATGCCAAATTTTTTCTGCTGTTTCAGGCGAGAAAAGCGTGTTCGTAATGCCAAATGGACGGCGTAATTCTAAATGTGTCCAATGGTAAATTGGGTTACCAATACATTTTGGTACAGTTTCCGAAAATGCTAAGTATTTACTGTATTTATCTGCATCACCAGTGATTAAACGCTCTTCAACGCCTGCTGAACGCATTGCCCGCCATTTATAGTGATCACCTTCTAACCAAATTTCGGCTAAATCATTAAATTGACGATTTTCTGCGATTTCCTTTGGATTTAAGTGGCAGTGATAGTCAAAGATGGGCTGATCTTTAGCATAGTCGTGATAGAGCTTTCTAGCGGTTGGCGTTGAGAGTAAAAAATCTTCATATAAAAATTGTTTCATATAAACCTCGTTAGGCTATACACCGCTATAAGCAGAAAAACCACCATCTACTGGAATAATAACACCATTTACAAAGCTGGAATATTGGCTATCAACTAAGAACAGTAATGCACCTAATAATTCTTCTGGTTCACCAAAACGTCCCATTGGCGTATTCGTTAAGATTTTATTCGCTCGAGCAGTTGGGTTACCTTCGCTATCAAAGAGCAGTCCACGATTTTGGTTACTGACTAAGAAACCTGGTGCAATTGCATTACAACGAATCCCCACTTTTGAGAAGTAAACGGCAAGCCATTGAGTAAAGTTGCTGATAGCAGCTTTGGCTCCAGAGTAAGCTGGAATTTTGGTTAATGGCGTGAAAGCATTCATACTCGAAATATTGACGATATTTGCGCCCTCTTTACCAATCATATCTTTTGCGAAGACTTGGGTTGGTAACAATGTACCTAAGTAGTTTAAGTTGAAGACAAACTCAATACCACCTTTATCCAATTCAAAGAAAGATTTAGTATTTTCTGGCAAATCTACCTCGTGAAATTCATTATCGGTAGTTGCTTTCGGATTATTACCACCTGCTCCGTTGATTAAAATATCACAAGTTCCTAAATCAGCAGTAATTTGGTCGCGTACGGCTTTAATATTATCTAATTCTAGAACGTTAGTTTGATACGCTTTAGCAACTCCACCTTCGGAAGATATTTCATCAGCTATTTTTTGTGCAGCTTCTAAATTTAAATCAAGTAAAGCAATCTTTGCTTTGGTTTTTGCTAATTCTTTGGCTAAGAATGCACATAAAACGCCACCAGCACCTGTTACGACGACGACTTTATTTTTTAAATTGTGGTTTTGTGCAATATTCATTAATTTATCCTCTTTATTTATATTCTTATAAAAATCTATTGCTACCTTAGGTGGCAATAGATTTTTGTGTGTTTTAACTATTTAGCTGTTGGTGCTAGGGCATCAATTTTTTCTACTAAGCTGCCAATTACAGGATCTGCTTTTACTTCATCTTTCATTGGTTTAGTTGCATCAATAAATGGTTGTTTTTCAACGGTAATGAATTTAACTCCCATTTGTTCTTGTGCTTTTTTCTTCTCTTCTTCAATCATTTTCGTCCATAAATCTTTATGAGACATCATTGAATTATCCGCTGCTGTTTTTATTGCCTTTTGTTGTTCAGGTGTTAATTTAGCCCAAGTTTTTTCACTAATTAGTAGAACATCAGGAATCATAGTGTGTTCATCTTGGCTAAAGACTTTTGACACTTCACCATGGCGAGCAAGTGTTAGTGCTGTTTCGTTATTTTCTGCAGCATCGACTACTTTTTGCTGTAAGGCTGTATAAAGTTCACCATATGCTAAAGGTGTTGCTGAACCGCCAAGAAGCTCCATCATTTTTACAGCACTTGGGCTTGGTTGAACACGAACTTTTAAGCCTTTCAAATCAGCTGGCGTTCTGATTTCTTTATTTGCATAGAAACTACGAGCACCACCATCATAATAAGTTAAACCTAGGAAACCTTTACCTTTAGAAGCTTCTAAGATTTTTTGACCTACTTCGGAATCTTTTAATGCTGCGTAGTAGTGATCTACGTTATGAAATAAGTACGGAATATTAAATGCACCATAAGATGGCTCAAATGATTCCATTTCACTTGCATTTGATTTCGCCATATCTAGTGAGCCTGCTTGCAGTAATTCGATAGATTCACGTTGTGTTCCTAGCTGGCTATTTGGATAGATACGAATTACAATTTCTCCATTCGTTAATTCTTTGACTTCATCTGCCATTTTTTGCATAGAAATATGAACTGGGTGAGTTTTATCATTATTGTGATTTAGTTTTAATGTTGTTTTTGCTGACGCAGAAAATGCTAAACCTAGTGATAAAACAGTTGCTAATGAAGTTGAAAGAAGTGTTTTTTTAGTGAACATATTGAGTTCTCCTAGATAAAGTTAAAATTTCAAAATCTACAATTCGTTAATGTATCCATTAGTTGAATTGTTAATCTATCATACAAAGCTATTTTTTACATATCAAACCAAAATTTCTAAATTGGTGATCCAGATCACAAAATTAATAATTTTTTATTGCAAAAAATAACTATATTGAGCAGAATTGGTTTACCAATTTTGTTTATTGAGTCATTACTTGTTAAAGAGGGTTGTATGGATAATTTTGTATCTAAGATTGATAAAGCATTATCTGCCTTATGTGTCATCATCAGTATTCTTCTTGTTATTTGTGTTGTTTGGCAAGTGTTTTCACGATTTGTATTACAGGACCCGAGTGTCTATACCGATGAACTGGCCCGTTTTTCATTTATTTGGGTTGGTTTAATTGGAGCAGCTTATGCGTTTGGTCAGAAAAAACATTTAGCTATTGATTTATTAGCAACAAGATTAGAATCTTCGCCAGATAAATTAAGACGCCTAAATTTTGTGGTGAACTTAATTAGCTTGTGTTTCATAGTGCTAGTTATGTGTTATGGAGGCATTAAATTAGTGGTCTCTACAATAAATGCGGGGCAAATTTCCCCTGTATTAGGTATAGAAATGGGGTTGGTTTATAGTGCCATTCCATTAAGTGGTTTCTTTATGTTGGTTTATGTGATTCGTGATTTATTTACGTTAGCTAAACCAGTATCCTCATTAAATTAATATAAGGAGAACATATTATGGAATGGTCAGTTGTTCTTGTACTTTGTTCTACATTCTTTCTCTTCCTTTTTATTGGTGTACCAATTTCATTCTCTATCGGCTTAGCATCTCTAATTACTGTAATGATGTCTGTACCTTTTGATGCAGCAATTACTGTAATTACACAGAAAATGGCTTCTGGCTTAGATAGTTTTTCATTGCTTGCAATCCCATTTTTTATCCTTGCAGGTAATATTATGAATAGAGGTGGTATTGCTTTACGTTTAATTGAATTTGCAAAAGTAATAGGTGGGCGCTTGCCAGGTTCTTTGGCTCACGTAAACGTGTTAGCTAATATGATGTTTGGTTCAATTTCAGGTTCTGCAGTTGCATCTGGTGCAGCAATGGGGGGAATTATGTCTCCATTACAAAAGAAAGAAGGTTATGATCCTGCATTTTCAGCAGCAGTAAACATTGCTTCTTGTCCAACAGGGTTATTAATTCCACCAAGTAATACTTTTATCGTTTATTCATTGGTAACTGGTGGCACATCAATCGGTGCATTATTTTTAGCTGGCTATATTCCTGGTATTTTAATGGGATTATCGATTATGTTGATTATTGGTTATATTGCTAAAAAACGTAATTACCCAGTTTCACTGAAACCAACTAAATCTGAGGTGTTTAAGAAAACTTTAGATGCGTTACCAAGCCTTGGTTTAATTGTTGTTATTATGGGAGGGATAATCGTTGGTATTTTCACAGCAACTGAAGCATCAGCTTTTGCAGTTGTTTATACCCTTATTCTTGCTGTATTGATTTATCGTGAGGTATCAATTAAGGAATTGCCGAAAGTGATTTTAGAATCCGTAGTTACTACTGCAATTGTATTGCTTTTAATCGGCACATCAATGGGAATGTCTTGGGTAATGGCAAATGCAGATATTCCTTATACTATTAGCGATGGTTTATTGGCAATATCAGATAATCCAATCGTGATTCTCTTAATCATCAATATTATCTTATTGATTGTAGGTGTATTTATGGATATGACACCAGCATTACTTATCTTTACACCAATTTTCTTCCCTATTGTTACCGATTTAGGTATGGATCCTGTACATTTCGGTATCTTAATGGCATTTAACTTATCAATTGGTATTTGTACGCCTCCAGTAGGTAGTGCCTTGTTCATTGGTTGTTCTGTTGGTGGTGTGAGAATCAATCAGGTGATCAAACCATTACTACCTTTCTATGCAGTCTTAATCTTAGCATTGTTATTAGTAACTTATGTGCCTTCATTAAGCCTTGCCTTACCACAATTGCTATTAGGTTATTAATCCAGGAATAGTCAATATGAAAACATTAAAAAATTGGCAGTTTAGCAAGCACGAAAATAATCGCATTGATATCCAATGTGAACGTGATATTGGATTGCATATTTTTGTATTAGAAAAAGATATTTTCCGTATAGCCTTTACCCGTAACAATGAATTTAGGGTTCCTGCAACTTGGGCGGTTAGTCCTAATACAGATGATGTGCAATGGGAAGGTAGAGATAAGTGGTCTGTAGAAGGTTTTTCATTACCTGATTATGAGGTGAATGAATCTGCAAATTCTTTAGAAATTTCGACCGCTTGTTTAAAAGTCATTGTACATCAGCCACTTTATTTGGAATGGCAGCGTAAAGTTGATGGAGAGTGGAAAACCTTTGCATCAGATCGTAAAACAGGGGCTTATTTATTCGGTATTTCTAATACTAACGTTACTCACTATCTAAATCGTAGCATGAATGAGCAATATTATGGTTTGGGAGAAAAAACAGGGAATTTAAACCGACACGGTCGTCGTTTTGAGATGCGTAATATTGATGCTATGGGCTATAACGCGGAGCATATGGATCCACTTTATAAACATATTCCGTTTTATATTACTCACGCTGAAGAAGCAAGCTACGGTATTTATTACGACAACTTAGCTCCTTGTTGGTTTGTGTTAGGTAGTGAAATTGATAACTACCACGCTTATTATCGCAATTACAAAGCCGAAGATGGTGATCTAGATTACTATATGATTTTAGGTCCGCAAATTTTAGATGTAACCAAGAAATATACTCAATTAACAGGTGGTACTATTTTTGGACCTCGTTGGAGCCTAGGCTATAGTGGCTCAACAATGAGTTATACCGATGCACCTGATGCTCAAGAACAGCTGAAAAAATTTGTTGATTTATGTCGTGAGCATAATATCCCGTGTGATTCATTCCAATTATCATCAGGCTATACTTCGATTAGCGGTAAACGCTATGTGTTTAACTGGAATTATGACAAAGTTCCACAACCGAAATTAATGAGTAAATACTTTTTGGATGCAGGAATGAATTTGGCCGCAAATATTAAGCCTTGTTTATTGCAAGATCACCCTCGCTATAATGAGATTGCAGAAAAAGGATTATTCATTAAGGATTCAGAGTCAGATAATCCAGAGCGTTCAATGTTTTGGGACGATGAGGGATCACACTTAGATTTTACCAATCCGGCAACAGTAGATTGGTGGAAATCTAATGTGAAAACCCTATTAATGGAAATGGGGATTGGTTCAACTTGGAATGACAATAATGAGTATGAAGTTTGGGACGATTATGCTAAGTGCCATTTCTTTGGTAAGGGGCTACCGATTAAACTTATTCGACCACTTCAGCCATTGTTGATGATGAAATCGTCCTTTGAGGCTCAAAAAGAGTTTGCGCCGAATCTTCGACCTTATTTGATCTCTCGTTCTGGTTCATCAGGTATGAACCGTTATGTCCAAACTTGGTCTGGTGATAACCGTACTAGTTGGCATACATTGAAATATAATATCAAAATGGGCTTAGGTATGAGCTTATCTGCTCTATATAATGTTGGGCACGATGTTGGTGGTTTCTCTGGTAATAAGCCAGAGCCAGAGCTGTTTGTGCGTTGGGTTCAAAATGGGGTAATGCACCCTCGTTTTACTATCCATTCTTGGAATGATGATAAAACAGTTAATGAGCCTTGGATGTATCCTGAAGTAACTAATATTATCCGTGATGCAATTCAGTTACGTTACCGCTTAATGCCATATATCTATAATTTACTATGGCAAGCACATACACAAGCAGAGCCAATGTTACGTCCGACATTCTTAGATCATGAGCACGATACAAAGACATTTGCTGAAAACGATGATTATCTGTTTGGTAAGGATTTGTTGATTGCATCAATAGTAGAAGAAGGGCAACGTAAACGAGATGTTTACTTACCTTGTAATTATACAGGTTGGTATGATTTTTATACACATCAATGGTATTATGGTGGAGAAACAATTACGGTTGATGCACCTATAGAGCGTATTCCATTATTCCTAAGAGCTGGTTCTATTATTCCTCTTGGTTCAAAAGGACGCTCTAACACATTGATAGATAATTACCGTGAATTATTAATTATGCCGTTTATTGATCAAGGTAAAGCAATATCATCTATTTTTGATGATGATGGAGCAAGTTTTGATTATTTAAATGGTACACATTTAACCTTAGACATTGAGTTAAATTGCTCAAATACAGCAGTTGAAGTCAATTTAACTAAAACAGGTGAATATGAGCCACAATATAAAGAACTTGTCTTTAGATTGCCTCACCCTGAGAAACGTCAATTAATTGTAAATGGCAAACCTGTTGAAAATGGCTATAAGTTATCCATTTCAGAAATTTAATTTAGATTAGAGGCATTATTAGAAACATTATGGCACCTGAAGATTTACGTTCTTATAAAAAAATAGGGCAAGAGCTAAAAGCAGAATTACTGAGTGGAGCTTATAAAGTAGGCGACAAATTACCAGCAGAACGTGATTTATCAAACTACTTCAATGTAAGTCGCACAGTGATTCGTGAGGCGCTTATTATGCTTGAGCTTGAAAATTTAGTAGAAGTTCGTAAAGGTTCGGGTGTTTATGTGATCAATTTACCAAAGGTAAATGTTGAAGAAACGGATGATTTACCCGATGTTGGACCATTTGAATTGTTACAAGCAAGGCAATTATTGGAAAGCAGTATTGCTGAATTTGCAGCAATTCAAGCAACCAGAGCAGATGTTTTACAACTCAAAGACATCTTAGAGCGTGAACGTAAAAACCTAGAGCATGGTGATGAAGACTATGTTGCAGATGAAGATTTTCACAAAACGATTGCAGAAATTACGCAAAATGAGGTGATTATTCGTATGCAGAAAGATCTTTGGGAGTATAGGACAAATAGCCCCATGTGGAAAGGATTACACGCTCATATTCCTGATCAAAGTTACCGCTATTTATGGTTGAAAGATCACGAAAATATTATTGCAGCTATACAGAGAAAAGATCCTGTGATGGCGAGAAAAATGATGTGGCAACATTTAGAAAATGTAAAACAAAAACTATTTGAGTTATCGGATTTAGACGATCCAAACTTTGATGGTTACTTGTTTAATGTTAGTCCGTTAGCTGTTAATTTTTAATATAACTATAACCAGGAGTTTACTATGGAACAAGCATGGCGTTGGTATGGACCAAACGATCCAGTCTCTTTAGACGATATAAGACAAGCAGGGGCAACAGGTATTGTAACTGCATTGCACCATATTCCCAATGGGCAGGTGTGGTCTATTGAGGAAATTAATAAACGTAAAGCTCAATTAGAAGAAAAAGGGCTAGTTTGGTCTGTTGTTGAGAGCGTGCCAGTTCACGAAGAAATTAAAACCCAAACTGGTAATTTTCAACAATGGATTGATAACTATAAGCAAACATTACGTAATTTGGCGGAATGTGGTATTGATACCGTTTGTTATAATTTTATGCCAGTTTTAGATTGGACCCGAACCGACCTTGAATATGAAATGCCAGACGGCTCAAAAGCTCTGCGTTTTGATCAAGTTGCTTTTGCGGCATTTGAACTCTATATTTTAAAACGCCCAGGGGCGGAAGAAACCTATTCAGAAGCAGAGAGAGTAGAAGCCAAGACTTATTTTGAAAAAATGAGCGAAGCGGATATAGCAAAATTAACTAAGAATATTATTGCTGGATTACCAGGCTCTGAAGAAGGCTATACCTTAGAAGAGTTCCAAGCTCAGCTTGATCGCTATAAAAATATTTCGGCTGAGAAATTCCGTGCCCATTTAGCTTATTTCTTAAATGAAATTGTGCCTGTTGCTCAGGAAGTAGGGATCCGTATGGCAATTCATCCAGATGATCCTCCTCGCCCAATTTTAGGGTTGCCGCGTATTGTCTCTACTATTGAGGATATGCAATGGTTTGTTGAAACTCAATCGCTTACTGCGAACGGCTTTACTTTCTGTACTGGCTCGTATGGTGTGTTAGCCGATAATGATTTGGTTAAAATGGCAGAAAAGTTTGCGGATCGTATTTATTTCGTGCATTTACGAGCGACTCAACGTGAAAAGAATATACAAAGCTTCCACGAAGCGGATCATCTGGCGGGCGATGTAGATATGTTTGGTGTAGTAAAGGCAATTTTAACAGAAGAAAGTCGTCGTAAAGCAAAGGGAGATAACCGTTTAATTCCAATGCGTCCTGATCATGGTCATCAAATGTTGGATGATCTCAAGAAAAAAACCAATCCAGGGTATTCTGCAATTGGCCGTTTGAGAGGTTTGGCGGAAATTCGAGGTTTAGAATTTGCATTAAAAAGGGTCTATTTTAATGACTAAATTGTTTTAACTGAACGGTTCTCTTTAAATAGGAGAACCGTTTTTTTGTTTTCATGAGAATATGTTAGAGACATTGCCACTACTCTAGTAATTTTCACCGCAATATTAAAAATTTTTCAACAGGATAATTGAGCTTTTTTAGGCATAGTAAGTTTGAAGAGTTGGTGATATATGCAAGCGGCTATTTTTGTAAGATTTTTTGCAAAAATAGCCGCTTGTTGTCTTATAGCTGCCCAATTTATGTTAAAATCCCACGTTTTTATGATGAGAGAGAAAAATAGAGTGGAACAAAATTTAGTCGAATTTTTAACAAAAACGTTAGATGATTTAAAGGCAAAGGATATTTTAGCCATTGATGTGAAAGGTAAATCAAGCATTACGGATACGATGATTTTAGCAACTGGGACATCAAGTCGCCATGTGGCTTCAACGGCGGATCGTTTGGTGAGTGAAGCAAAGCAAGCGGGAATTGAGGTTTTTGGTGATGAGGGTAAAGCGGTTGCAGATTGGATTGTGGTAGATTTCGGGCAGGCGATTGTTCACTTGTTGCAAGAAGATAGCCGTGAGATGTATCAATTAGAGAAACTTTGGGCGTAAATTGTGTTTTGAGTAGGATTGCAAGCGGTTATTTTTGTAAGATTTTTTGCAAATTATTCTGTAAATTCAACCGCTTGTGAGTATCAAGAAAATGAAAATTCAATTAATTGCAGTTGGCACAAAAATGCCAGTTTGGGTGACAATGGGGTTTGAAGAATATCAACGTCGCTTCCCGAAAGAGATGCCGTTTGAGTTGATAGAAATTCCAGCCGGAAAACGAGGTAAGAATGCCGATACTAAACGCATTCTAGAGCTTGAGGGGAGGGCGATGTTAGCGGCTGCGGGTAAGGCAAAAATCGTTACGCTTGATATTCCAGGTAAGACGTGGACGACAGAGCAGTTAGCCTCTCAGTTAGATGGTTGGAAAAATGACGGGCGAGATATTGCTTTGTTAATTGGTGGACCTGAAGGGTTGTCGCCTGAATGTAAGGCGGCTGCAGAGCAAAGTTGGTCGTTATCGCCTTTAACATTACCGCATCCATTGGTGCGTGTGGTGGTTGCGGAGAGTTTATATCGTGCGTGGTCAGTCACTATTAATCACCCTTATCATCGAGAATAGTGATTAAATTTATATGTTTGGTAAATTAGCAAAATTCATTTCATCAAATCAGCGAGAAAAGGTGCGAGACGGGCAGGCGGAAAGTAATTTGTATGCTCGCCGTTCCTTTATTGCATTTGTGGGGGTGCTTGCCTTAACGGGGGTATTGTTAGCTAATTTGTATCATTTACAAGTGGTTAATTATGATGACTACCAAACCCGCTCAAATGGTAATCGTATTAAATTGTTGCCTGTTCCACCTGCTCGAGGGTTAATTTACGATCGTAATGGTAAAGTGTTAGCAGAGAACTTAACTTATTTTGGGTTGTTTATTGTGCCAGAAAAAACGGAGAATATTAAACAAACATTAGAGGAGTTAAGAGAAGTTGTTGGGCTAACAGATGAAGATATTGAGAACTATAATAAAGAGAAAAAACGGACTTCTCGCTATACGCCGATTATGCTTAAGGGCAACTTAAATGAAACTCAAATGGCACGTTTTGCGGTGAACCAGCATCGTTTTCCAAGTTTGGATGTGCAGGCATATTACAAACGTAATTATCCTTATGGTGAATTATTAACCCATATTATCGGTTATGTCGCGAAAATTAACGAAAGGGATAAAAAAAAGCTGCAGGAAGAGGGGAAGTTCGGTAATTATGCTGGTTCTCACGATATGGGAAAATTGGGTATCGAGAAATACTATGAAGACCAATTACACGGCGTGACAGGCTTTGAGGAAGTAGAAATTAATAATCGTGGCAAGGTTATTCGCAAGTTGCGAGATCAGGCTGGTGTAGCAGGTAGTAGCATTCGCTTAAGTATTGATGTGGAATTGCAACAATATGTAATGTCGTTAATTTCAAATTATAAAGGGGCGGTCGTGGTGCTGGATCCTCGTGATAGTAGTATTTTAGCGATGGTCTCTAACCCAAGCTATGATAATAATCTGTTTGTAGGCGGCATTTCAGGTAAGGATTATAAAGCGTTGCTTGATGATCCTGAACGCCCACTTTACAGTCGTGCTACTCAAGGCGCTTATCCCCCCGCCTCTACTATCAAGCCGTTTATGGCTGTAGCGGGTTTAGATGAGGGGATAGTTACGCCCAATACCACTATTTCTGATCCAGGTTATTGGATTTTGCCAGGCACAACGCAACGCTATCGTGACTGGAAGCGAAGTGGGCACGGTGCGACTAATGTGAATAAGGCGATTACTGAATCCTCAGATACTTTTTTCTATCAATTAGCCTATAAAATGGGGATTGATAAAATGTCGGATTGGATGAAAAAATTTGGTTTTGGCGTGAAAACAGGCATTGATATTTTTGAGGAGTCCGCAGGGGTAATGCCAACCCGTGAATGGAAGCAAAAACGCTATAAAAAACAATGGGTGCAAGGAGATACAATTCCAGTTGGCATCGGGCAAGGTTATTGGATTTCTACACCGCTTCAGTTAGCAAAGGCAGCGGCTATTTTAATTAATAACGGACGAGTGAATACACCGCATTTAATGCTTGAAGTGCAAAGTAGTAATTCAGTCACGCCATATCAAGATCCGCTTCTTTATGAAGATATTAAAGGCGTGCCAGAATCGTTTTGGCATTTAGCAAAACTCGGTATGTATAATGTAAACCACGCTTCAAACGGTACTGCTCGTAAAGTATTTGCTGGAGCGTTATATCATTCAGCAGGAAAAACAGGAACGGCGCAGGTTTTTAATTTACACGGTAAAAACTACGATAAGAATGCGATAAAAAAAGAGTTGCACGACCACGCGTGGTATATCGGTTATGCTCCTTATGAAAAGCCGACAATCGTCGTTGCGTTGATTCTAGAAAATGCAGGCGGAGGTGGAAGTGCCGCCGCACCAGTGGCTCGTCAAATTATGGATTATGTGTTGAAAAAGATTGAGCACTCAGATTTGCAAAATGCTGAACAAAATCGACCGCTTGTAATAGAAGGGAATTATGAATAGTAGGTTTAAGAAAATTTTTTGGAAGCTATTTTCGCTCGATCTCCTTCTATTAATCGGTTTGCTAGCGATTACTGGATATGGTTTATTAGTACTTTATAGTGCAAGCGGTGCGAATGAGCGAATGTTTACCAATCGAGTGGTACAGGTCTCACTTGGTCTTGGTTTGATGTTTATTATGGCGATGATTCCGCCTCATTTTTATCAGAAAATATCGCCGTATGTGTATGTGTTTTGCTTAATATTATTGATTTTAGTGGATTTAATTGGGGAAACCAGTAAAGGTGCCCAGCGTTGGTTGAATTTAGGGTTTGTCCGTTTTCAACCCTCTGAAATTGCGAAACTTGCTGTGCCGTTGATGGTGGCAACTTATTTGGGTAAGCGACCGCTCCCTCCAAGTTTTAAAGATACTTTTATCGCACTAGCCTTGATTGTTTTGCCAACCTTATTGGTTGCGATTCAGCCCGACTTAGGTACATCAATTTTAGTGTGTTCTGCAGGGATTTTTGTGCTCTTTTTAGCAGGGCTTAGCTGGAAACTAATTGGAACCGGTGTGGTATGTTTAGCGGGTTTTATTCCAGTTATGTGGTGTTTTTTAATGCACGATTATCAAAAAACACGGGTAATGACGTTAATTGATCCAGATAAAGATCCTCTTGGTGCAGGTTATCATATTATCCAATCTAAAATTGCGATAGGTTCTGGAGGAATTAATGGAAAAGGTTGGATGGAGGGTACTCAATCACAACTGGAGTTTTTGCCTGAGCCACATACGGATTTTATTTTTGCTGTTTTAAGTGAAGAACATGGTATGATAGGCGTTTCAGTTTTGCTGGCTATCTATTTGTTTATTATCGCCAGAGGTTTAGTAATTGGCTCTAAATCGGATTCTGCCTTTGGGCGTATATTATCGGGTGGTACGGCATTATTGTTCTTTGTTTACGTTTTTGTAAATATTGGTATGGTAAGTGGTATTTTACCTGTAGTTGGGATACCATTGCCACTGTTTAGCTATGGGGGAACCTCTTATGTTACTCTTATGGCTGCGTTTGGTTTGATAATGTCCACTTATGTACATCGTAAGCGTATTGGTAGTAACAATCCTTACGATAAACTGAAATAAATCGGGTATCAACGTTCTGAACTTTTGCTTTTTTGCGGTATCAAAAAGCAGTAAAACTATCATTGTTACAAACAATAGCGACATCCACATAGAGGAAAAAACTTATATGAGATTAGGTAAAATTGTAACCCTGTTGTTAGCTGGATTTATGGCATTTGGTTCATTAAATTCTTGGGCTGCAACAAAGCATTCAAAAGCTAATTCAAGTATTTCAATAAAAAAGCAAATAGCGTCTAAATCAACAAAAAAGAAGGCAAAAGTTGCCAAAAAAGTAACGGCTAAAACCGTGAAAAAAAAGACGGCGATGATTAACAAAAAATCGTCAAAAAAACAGCATAAACAGCTTATCCGTAAACATTTTCAAACGGGGGTAGCGAGCTATTATGCTAATAAATTTAATGGTCGTCGCACAGCAAGTGGTGAAACTTTTAGTAATGCGAAAATGACTGCTGCACACAAAACGTTGCCATTTGGCACGTTGGTTGAAGTAACCAATTTACGCAATGGGCGTTCTGTTGTGGTGCGAGTAAATGACAGAGGTCCTTACGCTCATACTAGAGTAGTGGATTTATCTTCTGCAGCAGCGAAAAAAATTGGTATGCACCGTTCAGGTATAGCAAAAGTAAAAATTGCGATTTTACATAAAAATACTCGCTCAGCTAATGCGTATTATGTAATGAATTAATATTAAGAGGAACTGAAATAAATTTATGAAAAAAATATTAGTGAAAGCAATCAGCGTTGTAGCACTTACAGTATCAAGTATTGCCTATGCTGATTTAAATACCGATTTTAATTTGCCAGCCCCACAAATTAATGCACAAACTTATATTTTGATGGATTATAATTCCAGAGAAGTATTAGCGAGTTTGAACCCAGACCAACGCCAATACCCTGCATCATTAACAAAAATGATGACAAGCTACGTAGTGGGTGAAGCACTAAAAGCAGGCAGGGTAAGTAGTAGTGATATGGTTACTGTAAGTGAAAATGCTTGGGCACAGAAATTCCCTGGTTCTTCACTTATGTTTTTAGATTTAAACAGTAAAGTATCTGTTGCAAATCTAATGAAGGGGCTGATTATTGTATCTGGTAATGATGCCTCTGTTGCCCTAGCGGAACACGTTTCAGGTTCGCAGGCTGCTTTCATTAATGAAATGAATAAATATGCACAGCAATTTGGTTTGAAGAACACCCACTTTACTACCGTTCACGGTTTAGATGATGCTGAGCAATATTCTTCAGCGCGTGATATGGCGATTATTGGTGCTCAGATTATTCAAGATCACCCTGAAGAATATAAAATTTATGCAGAAAAAGAGTTCCAGTACAATATTAAAAAGCCACAACTTAATCGCAACGGTTTATTGTGGGATAAAACCTTGCAAGTCGATGGCTTAAAAACAGGTCATACAGATAAAGCCGGTTATAACTTAGTCGCCTCTGCGGTGAATCCAAATACTCGTTTGATTTCGGTGGTAATGGGTGTTCCAACGTACAAAGGACGTGAAGTTGAAAGTAAAAAATTACTCCAATGGGGCTTTGCAAACTTTGAAACGATTAAATCACTGCCTGCGGCACAATCTGTGGCGGAGCAAAGTGTTTATTATGGCGAAGTGAACAAAGTACAATTAGGTGCTCTGCAAGATAGTTTTGTGACAATTCCAAAAGGCAGAGCCGCAGACTTAAAAGCTCGCTATGAGTTAGAGAAGAAAAATCTAGAAGCCCCTTTAGTAAAAGGACAAGTCGTGGGTAAAATGATTTACCAGTTAGATGGCAAAGATGTGGCGAGTACTAACTTACAAGTTCTACAAGATGTACCAGAAGCGGGCATTTTAGGTAAAGCATGGGATTGGATTGCCTTAACCGTTAAGAGCCTTTTTGACTAATCTTGTCATCTAGAATTTTATCCCCATTTAAGGTGGAGTTGATCAAGCGGTGTGATTTTGCAAAAAATTTGCAAAATTTCACCGCTTACCGTTTAAAATAAGGATTAAAAATGTCTCAATCAAAAGCAATTAATTTACAAGATTTACCACAAGCTAAATTAAAAGATTTATTAGCATTTCCATGCAGCTTTACCTTCAAAGTGGTAGGTGCAAACCGTGCAGATTTAGTTGATGATGTGGTTGAGGTTACGCAAAAATATGCCAAAGGCGACTACAATCCTCGTGAGCAAAAAAGCTCAAAAGGCACTTATAATTCCGTTTCCATTGATATTTTGGCTGAGAATATCGAACAAGTTGAAACACTCTACACAGAACTTGCCAAAATTAACGGCGTGAGAATGGTTCTTTAAGCAGTAAGGGCGAATTTTATTCGCCCTCAATTTTTCAATCAGTGAATATGTATTGGAAAACAGAAATGAAATTGATTATTCGCCAACTTGGCATTCAGCCTTACGAAGACGTTTGGCATCAAATGCAAGCTTTCACGGATATGCGTGATGAGAAGACAGATGATGAACTATGGCTAGTTCAGCATTCTGCTGTGTTTACGCAAGGTTCTGCCGGCAAACCTGAGCATCTGCTCAATCCGAATCATATCCCCGTGGTACAAAGCGACCGTGGCGGACAAATTACTTATCATGGTGAAGGTCAGCAGATTATGTATGTGCTGATCGACATCAAACGCCTCAAAGCTCAAGGCAAAGAAGTGTCGGTACGAGAATTAGTCACTGCCTTGGAGCAATGCGTGGTGAACACATTGGCGGATTATGGTATTGAGGGCTACCCCAAGGCGGATGCACCAGGGGTTTATGTAAATGAGAAGAAAATTTGCTCACTTGGTTTACGCATTCGCAAAGGCTGCTCTTTCCACGGTTTAGCGTTGAATATTAATATGGATTTAACACCATTTGGCTACATCAATCCGTGTGGCTATATAGGGCTTGAAATGTGCCAGTTAAGCGAGTTAATCAATCAAAATGGTTTAACTTGTGAAGCGGTCTCTCCCAAATTAGTCGAGCATTTCAGTGCAATTTTGGGCTATAATGACATACAATTTATTAACAACTAGGATATAAAATTTTAATGGTTACGGCTACAGCTCAAGTTACGGCAAAAAAAATGAGCCCTTTTAAAATGGAAAAAGGGGTGAAATATCGTGATGCCGCTAAAACCTCCGTTATTCAAGTCAGAAATATTGATCCAGACCAAGAATTACTGAAAAAACCAGAATGGATGAAAATTAAACTGCCAGCAAATTCAGCAAAAATTGATAGCATTAAAAATGGGATGCGTCGCCATGGCTTGCATTCCGTGTGCGAAGAAGCGTCTTGCCCGAACTTGCACGAATGTTTTAACCACGGTACGGCAACTTTTATGATTATGGGCGCAATTTGTACCCGCCGTTGCCCATTCTGTGATGTGGCACACGGCAAACCGTTACCTCTCGATCCTGATGAACCACGCAAAGTGGCCGAAACAGTGCAGGATATGAAACTCAAATATGTAGTTATTACCTCTGTCGATCGTGATGATTTGCCTGATCGTGGTGCAGCTCATTTTTCGGCAACGGTGCGTGAAATCAAAGCGTTAAATCCAAACTGCAAAGTGGAAATTTTAGTGCCAGACTTCCGTGGTCGTGTTGAACAAGCGGTCGAAATTCTGAAACAAAATCCACCTGATGTGTTCAACCACAACTTGGAAAATGTGCCACGCTTATATCGTGAAGTTCGCCCGGGTGCGGATTATAAATGGTCGTTAGAGTTGCTTAAAATCTTCAAGCAAGAGTTCCCAGATATTCCAACCAAATCAGGCTTAATGGTAGGACTTGGCGAAACTAATGAAGAAATTTTGGAAGTAATGCAAGATTTACGAGCCCACGGTGTAACAATGCTTACCATCGGGCAGTATTTACAACCAAGCCGCCACCACTTAAAAGTGGAACGTTATGTGCCACCGGCGGAGTTTGATATGTTCCGTGAGGAGGCAGAAAAAATGGGCTTTGAGCACGCAGCTTGTGGACCATTTGTTCGCTCTTCCTACCACGCTGATCTACAAGCGAAAGGGGAGTTGGTTAAATAAAACGATAAGGGCGAAGGATATTCGCCCTTATTTTTTCTAGCCAAAGAGCAAGAGAAGAACATTCATTTATACTTTTAGCTCTGTTTGCTGATACTCATACCCAAATTCGTTCGTTTTCCCTTTCGGCACAAATTCAAACAAATGCGTAATGCAATTTGGTGCGTCGCTGTCTTGGTGAGAAACAAAGAGTAACTGAGTTTGGCTATTGGTAACCAATTGTTCGATAAAGTGTTTGACTAATTTACGATTTACGCCGTCTAAGCCTTGTAATGGTTCATCTAAAATTAATATCGGTGGGTGTTTTACCATTGCCCTTGTGATTAGCAGTAAGCGTTGTTGCCCCCAAGAAAGTGAGCGAAATGGTTTTTTGGCAAATGCGGCTAGGTTTAATCGTTCTAACCATTCCACTGCTTTTAATTGCTGGGCATTTGGTACTTGTTGATAAACGCCAATACTGTCAAAAAAGCCAGAGAGAATGACATCAATTGCCGAGCAGTTTACTCGATAATCCATATGTAATTGGCTGCTTACATAACCGATGTTTTTCTTAATATCCCAGATGGTCTCGCCACTACCACGTTGGCGGCCAAATAATCGTACTTTGTTTGCATAAGATTGTGGGTGATCGCCTGTGATAATGGAAAGCAAGGTCGATTTCCCTGCCCCATTTGGACCTTTAATCCACCAATGTTGTTTAGGTTGAACCGTCCAAGTCAGGTTATCAAGAATTTTCTTCTCGCCATATTGGATATTCACATTTTCCAGCTCAAATGGATTGGTGTTTTCGGGCAGTGCAACAAGCGGAGAGGCACTTTCGGGCAGGGGTACATTGACATTATCTTCTGCAAATTTTAGCTGAGAATAGACCGCTTGTTGTTCTATTTCTGCTCGCTTTCCTTGCAAAATGAGCGATAAGTTATCCAATACCGCAATATGATCAGCGGCATCGGGTATATCATTGAAACGATTCACAATGAGCACTAATGCCATTTTAGTTTGAAGTTTAGAAACTAATTGCGTCCAATATTGAACTGATTGTTGATCTAAGCCTTCAAAGGGTTCGTCTAAAATGAGTAAATCCGGCTCGTTTACTAACATTTGACAGAACAACACTTTGCGGCTTTCCCCAGTGGAAAGATGAATAAAAGGCTGTTCCAACAAATGCTGAATATGCAATTTTTCTGCGTATTCCTCACATAAGGCGGTTTTGTTGCTGCCGTTTAAAATTACTTGGCGTGCGGTTAAACCGAAATCATCGGGGGAGATAGTATCGTTGTTACGATCTTTGAAAATTTGCTCAATCATTTTTTGCTGCTGTTCAAACGAAAGCAGTTGAATATTTCGGAAGCTGTTGTCATATTTCCCTGCATAAAGAGAGAGCTTACGTTGCAGAGCAAGTGAAAAAGCCGTTTTGCCCGAGCCGTTTCCGCCCACTATCACCCAAAATGTATTTGGCTGAATAGTGAGTTCATCAATCGTTAGTTTTTGATGTTTAGCAAGCGAAAACTGAGCATCTTTAATGGTTAAATGGGGTGAGTGCATTGTTATTTTTCTCTGAAATTAAAGTTGTTTGCCTACTTTAAACCAATCTGCTCGACCATTTAAGAAATCTTGCACCGATATCGGTTTCTTTCCAGCTGGTTGCAGTTGGGTAATATTTAACACGCCTTTTTGAGTGGCAATTTGAATTCCTGTTTTATCTACATTCAAGATTGTGCCAGCGGTTTTATTTTGATGGGGTAGTACGGCTGCTTGATGTACTTTAATGCTTTGTTCAACGCCATTAACGTCTAGGGTTAAAAAACTCATCGGCCACGGATTAAAGGCACGAATGTTTCGTTCTAGCTGTGTAGCAGATAACGTCCAATCTAATTTTGCTTCTTCTTTAGATAATTTTTCCGCATAGTTAGATTGGCTTTCATCTTGTTTTTCTGCCTGGAACGTTTGACTCTCTAAGCTATTTAATACTTCCACTAACGCAGAGGGAGCAAGTTCTGCCAGTTTGGTGTAAAGTGAGGCGGAGGTTTCATTTGCCTCAATTGGCGTGGTGACTTTGTGTAGCATATCACCCGTGTCTAGGCCTACATCCATCTGCATAATGGTTATACCCGTTTCATTATCACCAGCCCAAATGGCACGTTGAATCGGAGCAGCCCCACGCCAGCGTGGTAGTAGTGAGCCGTGAACATTTAAGCAGCCATATTTAGGTGCATTCAGGATCGCTTCAGGTAAGATCAAGCCATAAGCAACCACTACCATTACATCAGCATTTAAGGCTTTAAGTTCTGCCTGTGCTTCAGGAGTACGCAGAGATTTTGGTTGATAAACAGGAATATTGTGAGCTTCCGCCAGTTGTTTTACAGGGCTTGCTTGCAATTTTTTACCACGTCCAGCGGGTTTATCGGGTTGGGTGTAAACTGCAATCACATTGTGTTCGCAATCCAATAAAGCGTGTAAATGTTGAGCCGCAAAATCGGGTGTACCAGCAAAAATAATATTGAGTTTTGACATAGTGTTATTTGTTTACGTTATCAATGAAAAGGCTATTAAACCACTAAACAGCACAAATAAAAAGTAGCTTGAATGTGGTATCATTACAAGGTTAAACAAAAGAGAGCTAGCAATGGAATTTTTTATCCCAAAGGCAGATGCCATTTTTGAAGAAGAGATCAAAAAAAGCCGTTTTATTACCTATCTCCGCCATACTGAAGGAATGGATCAGGCAAAGGCGTTTTGGCAAGAGCTAAAAATGCAGCATCCACACGCTCGTCATTGGTGTTGGGCAACGGTTGCTGGTACGCCGAATGATTCTCAGCAGTACGGTTTTTCTGATGATGGAGAGCCTTCTGGCACAGCAGGTAAGCCGATGCTTAATTACTTATTAGGTTCGGGCTTAGGTGAAATTACGGCGGTGGTGGTGCGATATTATGGCGGTATTCAGCTTGGTACAGGTGGGTTGGTAAAGGCCTATGGAAACGGTGTACAACAAGCATTATTGCAGCTAGAGCGAATGTGCAAAGTTTTGCGAAAAAACTACCGCTTGCAGTGTGAATATGAGCAGTTTAATACGATTTCACATTTAATTAGTGGACGAGATATTAACATTATCGAGCAACACTTTGAGGAAAAAGTGCATTTGTTGCTTGCCTTCAACCCGAAAGAATTTGAGCCGTTTTCTGATGAGCTAACCCAACGTTTTTCGGGAAAACTGACTTTAATTAAAGAAGATATCTAATTTATGCAATTTTTTTCCATTATTCGTATTGTCGGCATTTTAGTGATGTGCTTTTCCTTCACAATGCTTGTGCCAGCAATAGTTGCCTTGATTTATGGTGATGGCGGCGGGCGAGCCTTTTTAGAAGCTTTTGTGTTGAATTTTGTAGTGGGTACGCTACTTTGGTGGCTGTGTCGCCATAATAAAAATGAGCTACGCTCCCGAGAAGGCTTTTTAATTGTAGTCTTGTTCTGGGTGGTGCTAGGATTACTGGGGGCTGTGCCTTTTATTATTTTAGAAACCCCCGATCTCAATATGGCGGAATCGATTTTTGAATCTTTTTCTGGCTTAACTACCACTGGGGCAACGGTGATTACAGGGTTAGATAGTCTCCCGAAAGCGATTTTATTCTATCGCCAATTATTACAATGGCTTGGTGGAATGGGGATAATTGTTTTAGCAGTGGCAATTATCCCATTACTGGGTATTGGGGGAATGCAGCTTTATCGTGCAGAAATGCCTGGTCCGCTCAAAGAGCAAAAAATGCGACCTCGTATTGCAGAAACGGCGAAAGCGTTGTGGATGATTTATTTCAGTTTAACCTTATTATGTGCTTTTGCTTTTTGGCTAGCAGGAATGAGTGCTTTTGATGCGATCTCACATAGTTTCTCAACGGTTTCGATTGGCGGATTTTCTACTTACGATGCGAGTATTGGCCATTTCAATAATTCTACAATCAACTATATTACCGTCTTTTTTCTGTTACTTTCTGCTTGTAACTTTGCCTTACACTTTGCTGTAATTGACCGCTTACGTGACAAGCAATCCAGAAAAAGAGGCGGTATCCTAAGTCGCCTTTACTGGGGTGATTATGAGTTTCGTTTCTTCTTAATGGTTCAATTAGGGCTGTTTTTGATTTGTACGATAGTGTTGATGGCGTATAGTTACTTTAATAATACTTCAGTAACCATTATACAAGCATTATTTCAATCGGTTTCAATTTCTACCACTGCAGGTTTTACTACTCACGATTTTAGCCAGTGGTCTTCTTTCTTACCAACTTTATTGGTGTTATCTTCTTTCATTGGTGGCTGTGCAGGCTCAACAGGTGGTGGTTTG
Source organism: Mannheimia pernigra (assembly GCF_013377995.1). Classification (NCBI taxonomy): domain Bacteria; kingdom Pseudomonadati; phylum Pseudomonadota; class Gammaproteobacteria; order Pasteurellales; family Pasteurellaceae; genus Mannheimia; species Mannheimia pernigra. The sequence continues at coordinate 392,136 of NZ_CP055305.1, read as the reverse complement.
AAAGTAATCCGTGTATTATTACTCTATTTACAAAGTAAGCGGGAAATCCACCGTTATATCCATCCTAACGTAATTCAGCCTATTAAATTCGGCAAACATGTTCTATCTGAGCGAGTTGTTGATGGCATTTGGGCGTTTTTCTCAGCTTATTTCTTTGTGTTTGTGATTTGTTGGTTAGGCTCTATTGCCTGTGGAATGGAAACTTTCGATGCTTTAAATGCGGTAATCGCAACACTAAACAACTTAGGACCAGCATTAGGCAATGTGAGCAGCAACTTTACTCAGGTGCCTGATAGTGCAAAATTGGTACTCACTTTTGCGATGGTATGTGGGCGCTTAGAAGTATTTACGTTGCTAGTGATTTTAAGCCCTGTATTTTGGAAAGACTAATGAAAACCTTAATTCTCTATTTTACGACCGATGGTCAAACGAAAAAGATTGCTGAGCGACTAGCGGATGTGATCACACACGAAGTGGAGCTGATCTCCCTTAAGGATCAAGCGGTCGATTTTGCCCAAAAAATGGCAAATGTTGATCAAGTTGTGATTGGTGCCTCCATTCGTTATGGACATTTTAGTCCGTTGGTTTATCAATTTATCGAACAGCATTATGCTATGTTAAATGAAAAGAAAACGGCATTTTATGGCGTAAATCTGACCGCTCGCAAAGCAAATCGTAACACACCTACCACTAATACTTATATACGTAACTTTTTGGCTAAAGTGAAATGGCAACCAAACTATGTTGAAGTGATTGCTGGGGCGTTGTTCTACCCACGCTATCGTTTCATTGACCGTATGATGATTCGCTTTATTATGAAAGTAACTAAAGGCGAAACAGACGTCAGTAAAGAGTATGAATATACGAATTGGCAACAGGTGGAAGAGTTTGGCAAAAAATTAAGCGATCAGTTAATTTAAGCACAAGCTCAATCGAACCCATTTAGCGGGTTTATAAAAAGCTATTTTGGCGAAATTTAAACGAACTTTTGGGGCTATTCAGAAAATGAAAAAACTGACTATTGCTAGTCAGTTTTTTCTATCTTTTATTCGATATTACGCTAATTTTTTGATTTGCGCGCTCAATTTAGATTTGTGGTTAGCGGCTTTGTTAGCGTGGATTAAGCCTTTAGACGCCATACGGTCTACGACTTTTTGCATTTCAACGAAAGCAGCTTGAGCCACTGCTTTATCGCCTGCTGCTACTGCTGCGTATACTTTTTTAATGAATGTACGCATCATTGAGCGTTGGCTTGCATTGTGTTGGCGGCGTTTTTCAGATTGAACCGCACGTTTTTTTGCTGACTTGATATTAGCCAAGGTCAAACTCCTAAAATATCTGTGTAAAAATTAGATATAAACCGTTTGGGTTTATATTTGCCTATCGATAGTTTTTAATTCATTTTCAACGAGACACGTGCTTGAAAATAACACCGTTTTTCTGATAGAAAACGATAGGGCAAGATTTTAACAGTTTTTTTCTGATTTTCCTATAACAAACTGCTAAAATTGCGATCGATTTTTAGAATCAAGCGGCAAGCGGTCTGATTTTTCAATAATTTTACCAATATCTTCTTTATTATGAGCAAGAAACTTTTAAGATCAGGAATGATCGTAAGCGGAATGACCTTGATCTCACGTGTGTTGGGGTTAATTCGCGATATTGTGGTAGCCACCATTTTGGGTACAGGCGTAAGTGCAGATATTTTCTTGTTTGCCAACCGTATTCCTAATTTTCTCCGTCGTTTGTTTGCTGAAGGTGCCTTTTCGAAAGCTTTTGTGCCAGTGTTGGCAGAATATAATGCGGATAACGATTTGGGTAAAACCAGAGAATTCATCGCCAAAGTATCGGGTACATTGGGAGGATTAGTAACTATTGTTACCCTTGTAGCAATGATGGCCTCTCCTGTGGTTGCAGCCTTGTTTGGCACCGGCTGGTTTTTAGATTGGCTTGATGATGGACCTAATGCAGAAAAATTTACCCAAGCCTCGTTTTTGTTGAAAATCACCTTCCCTTATTTGTGGTTTATTAGTTTTGTGGCATTGTCGGGTGCGGTACTGAATACTATTGGGAAATTTGGTGTTATGGCATTTTCGCCTGTGTTGCTGAATGTGGCGATTATTGGCGTAGCGTTACTCGGAAGAGATTATTTTGAGTCGCCTGACATTGCCCTTGCTTGGGGCGTGTTTTTAGGCGGTTTGTTGCAATTTTTATTTCAAATTCCCTTTATGAAAAAGGAAGGATTGCTGGTTAAACCAAAGTGGGCGTGGAAAGATGAGGGTGTTACCAAAGTGCGTAAATTAATGATTCCAGCCTTATTTGGGGTTTCAGTTACACAATTAAATTTATTACTCAACCAAGTGATAGCTTCATTTTTGATTACAGGTTCAATTAGCTGGATGTATTACGCAGACCGCTTAATTGAGTTTCCGCTTGGTTTATTTGGTATTGCGATTTCAACGGTTGTGTTGCCTAGCCTTTCTCGTATTGCAAAAAATAAAGAGATAACTGAATTACAACGTAGTGAAAACTTTCAAAATACAATCGACTGGGGAGTGCGAATGGTGTTGTTGTTTGGCATTCCAGCTATGATCGGAATGGTGGTTCTAGCACAGCCGATTATTATGACGATGTTTATGCGAGGTAAATTTGGATTTGAAGATGTGCTGGCAACCTCTTATCCACTCTATGTAATGTGCTTAGGCTTAAATAGCTATATGTTGATTAGCGTGTTAGCAAATGGCTTCTATGCTAACCAAAATACGAAAACACCAGTAAAAGTAGGCATTATTGCGGCTATCAGTAATATCTTTTTTGGGTTGGCGTTTGCTCCGTTTTGGGGTTATATCGGATTGGCATTAGCATCTGCTTGTTCTGCTCTGGTGAATATCAGCTTACTGTATTTCCACTTATCAAAAAGTGGTTACTACCAAGTAAGCCGCCAGACGATGATTTTTGTCTTAAAACTTTTGATCGCGGCTTGTGTAATGGGCTCATTGGTTGGTTATTTTACGCCAGAGATTAAGCTTTGGTCATTAATGACTATATGGCAGAAAATATATTGGCTAGTTTGGTTGATGATTTTAGCTGCAGGCAGTTATTTTGCGGCAATTATCGCGTTAGGTATTCGTAAAAAAGAGTTTAAGGCTGCTGAATAAATGTTTAAATTGAAAATACCGCCACCACTTTTATTTCTTCTCTGTACGGCATTAATGTTGTTAATTAAGCGATTTTTACCTGCCTATTTGCCAGATTATCGACATATTGTGATATTAATCTTGGGCACTTTCATCATAATTATGGCGGTAATAATTGCAGTATTAGCAGTTATTACGATACGAAAAGCAAAGACGACAATGAGCCCCTTTCTGCTACAAAATACGACCCAAATGGTTACTTGGGGAATTTACAGCAAAAGCCGAAACCCAATGTATCTTTCATTACTTTTAGGTTTAATTGCTTGGGCGATATGGCTTGGTTCAATTTGGGTATGGTTTGTTTTGCCTCTATTTATCTGGCTGATAACCTATTTTCAAATTAAACCAGAGGAACAAATCCTCACCCAAAAATTTGGGCAGCGTTATTTAGATTATTCAAGGCAAGTCAGGCGTTGGTGGTAAAATACAAGCGGTTAGATTTTATGAGAAATTTGCAAAATTTTCCAAAAATCTAACCGCTTGTTTATACTGCTTGATGCTTAGTCTAAATGATTTACATCGGCAGTCATTAAGTTGTGTGAGTTATCCATTGCTAAATTGATAAAGCGTTCGTACTGTTGTAGTACATCAGCAATTAACTCTTCTTTCGTCATATATTGCACGTCATAACCTTCTCGACCATCTAGGAAGTAAGTGATAGGTTCATAAATCGTGTTTTCTTCAATATTCGGTAAATTTTCATCACCAACAACTAAGTCAGACAATTGACGAGGAACACTCTCAATACCATAGATGAAATTGCGTAAATTCTCTTTTATTACTTCAAACTCTAACTTAGGGTTTGTATCGTTAGTAAAATTCATTTTTGCAGTTAAACCATAGCTTTCAAACTCTTCAATTAACTCAAGGAATGCTGGTCTAGCAACTTTAATAAAGAAGTGGCGAACATCTTGCTGTTTGCTTGGATTGACGATTTTCTCCAGGCGTTGTTTCCAATCTTTACCTGCCCAATGTTGGCTACCTTGAGAGAATTTTTTGTTGAAATATTGATGATCGACCATTAAGCCTTTCCATAGTCCGAAACATAAGATTAGCATAATAAAGGTAAATGGCAGAGCGATAATCAACGTCATTGTTTGAAGAGATGATAATCCACCTGAATAAAGTAGCGATAATGCCAATACAGCCAATATTACACCCCAAAGTATTGTTTGCCATTTTGGTGCGTTTTCATCGCCTTGTGAGGCAATGCTATTAAGCACAAAAATACCTGAGTCTGCCGAAGTGACAAAGAAAATTGAGATGACTAAAACCGCAATGAAAGACGCGATGCTCCCAAATGGTAATTGCTCAAAGAACGTAAAGAGTAATTGTTCTGTATTTGCACTAACTGCCGCTAATGCCCCAGTGGTTTGTTGATCGAACCAAATGGCTGAGCCACCAAAGCTAGTCATCCATAAAATATTAAAGAGTGATGGAACGAACAATACACCTAAAATAAATTCACGAACAGTTCTACCTTTTGAGATTTTTGCGATGAATAAGCCGACAAATGGTGCCCAAGAAGCCCACCATGCCCAGTAGAGAACTGTCCAGCCACTTAACCACCCTTGGTGTTCAGGCTCGTAAGCAAAGGTACGGAAGCTGAGCTCTAATAATGAGCTAAAATAATAACCTAAGTTCTCAGTGAAGCTTGAGAAAAGGAATAGCGTTGGACCAGTTATAATCACAAACAGGAGCAGTAACCCAGCCAGGATTAGGTTAATTTCACTTAAGATTTTAACACCTTTGCCAACCCCTGAGATCGCAGAAAATACCGCTAATACCATTGCAACTGTTACCATCACTGCAAGCACGACAAAACCACTATTTTGAATTAACCCTAAGCTATTAAAGCCTGCGCTCACTTGCATTACCCCAAAACCGAGTGTCGTAGTTAAGCCGAAAATGGTACTACAAAGGGCCATAACATCAATAACATGTCCCCAAAAGCCCGAGATTCGATGTTTTAATAGTGGATAAAATCCAGAACGAACGGTGAGAGATAATTTATATCTAAAACCAAAATAAGCTAATGCTAAAGCAATCACACCATAAATTGCCCAAGCATGAATCCCCCAGTGATAGAAGGTGGTAATCATCGCTTCTTTCATCCGCTCTGATTCAGTTAAATTTTCTTGAACAGGTTTTAGGTAATGTAGAATTGGTTCAGCAACGCCGAAGTACATTAATCCGATACCCATACCAGCAGCAAATAACATAGCAATCCAAGAGCTGAAAGAAAATTCAGGTTCATCAGTATCTGCACCTAATTTAATATCACCTAATCGGCTAAATGAAAGGAATATCAGAAAAAGAAAAAAGATGGAGCCAGCAAAAATATAGAACCAACTAAAGTTTTGAAAAAGGATATTTTTGATCGCATCAAGCGAGGTTTGCGCAGTTTGAGGAAATACAATACAGAACACCGCAACAAAGCCTACAAAAAGTACGCTAGGAAGGAAAATCGGTGCTTTAAAGGTACTTCCTGCTTGTAATTTTTTTATTAAATTCAATGGTATTTACCTCTGTCGTTTATTATTTGGAAGCCCAAATATAGCAAAAAGTTATAAAAATAACAAATTATTATAAGAATTCGCATAAGCCTCTTCTTCTAGTTAGTATGAACTAGATGTAAAAAATCGTAAAAATTGACCGCTTGTATGCTTATGGCATTTCACAGCAATACAAGCGGTTGATTTTTCCTAAAAAATGACAATTCGAGACGTGATCACGATTATGCTTTTTCGATACCAAAAGAGATAACATCTTCAATTCTTTCGGCATTCATCGCAAGCATTAATAGCCTATCCACTCCAAGTGCTACCCCCGAACAGTTTGGAAAACCTGCTTTGAGTGCAGCTAGGAAACGAATATCTAGTTGTTGTGGCTCAAGCCCTATTTTTTCTCGTTGTAAGTTATCTTGCTCAAAGCGGTGAATTTGTTCACTGGCATCATCTAATTCGTGGAAGCCGTTACAGAGTTCTAAGCCTTTGTAATAAAATTCAAAACGTTCAGCAACACGGTGATCTTCCGAGCTTATTTGTGCTAATGCGGCTTGGGTGGATGGGAAATGATAAACGGCAGTGGGTCTCTCTTGCCCGATATTGGGTTCTACCATTTCACTGAATAAAAATTGCAATAAGGTGTCACGGCTTTCATCCTCTTCACATTGCAAACCTTGTTTTCTGGCTTTTTCAACTAATTGAGCTTTAGTGGCGGAAAGCGGATCCAATCCAATATGGGTTTGGAATATAAACTGGTAGCTAAACGATTCTGCAGGCTCGCAATCTAAAATTTGCTGTAGTAAATCATCTACTTCATTGATTAGGCGATACATATCAAAATGCGGACGATACCATTCCAACATAGTAAATTCGGGGTTGTGGTGTTTACCGGATTCTTCATTTCTAAACACTTTGCAAATTTGGAAAATAGGTCCGCTACCGGCAGCAAGTAAACGTTTCATATGATATTCAGGGCTAGTCATCAAATGGAGTGTTTTCGCCTCGCTGCTAAACGGTGATAAAAATTGTGTACTGAACGTAGAAAGATGTACATCAGTCACCGAGAACTCACTTAAAATTGGGGTTTCTACTTCTAAAATACCACGATCGGTAAGAAATTTACGTAATTCCGCTATGATTTTTGAGCGTTGGATTAGATGAGGGATTGAAGCTGTTGGCTGCCAATCAATGTTGTCGAGTTGTAAATTATTCATAAAAAATGACCGCTTGAAAATGTGTGGTTATTTTAGCCTAAAAAAGAGTTTAGCCCTAGTCACTCAATCAAAGAAAAATTAAAAGTGTTTTTAACTTTTTTGTAACAGATTACATTTTCTGGTTGTTAGCTATTGAAAATTTTCTCTTCGTTATTTTCTTATTACGAGCCATTCTCAATACCTTTGCTATGCTTTATTCTCTTTTTTGAGGTAGATCACAAAATTACACTTTTTATGTTACAAATTTGTAAAAACAGGTTATCTGATTGATTAAATAGTGGCACAATAGGGCTACTTTTAATGAACAAGTTTACTTAACTTTCGGAGTGCATTATGCAAAGTGTTAATTTTGATGTGGCGATTATCGGTGCTGGTGGCGGTGGCTTACGTGCGGCTATTGCTGCGGCGGAGGCAAATCCAAACCTGAAAATTGCTTTAATTTCAAAAGTTTACCCAATGCGTAGCCATACAGTAGCGGCAGAAGGGGGATCGGCTGCGGTAATTAAAGAGACCGATTCTTATGACAATCACTTTAATGACACTGTAGGCGGTGGCGACTGGTTGTGTGAACAAGATGTTGTAGAATATTTTGTTGAGCATTCTCCAATTGAAATGACGCAGCTAGAGCGTTGGGGGTGTCCTTGGAGTCGTCGTGAAGATGGTGAAGTAAACGTTCGTCGCTTCGGTGGAATGAAAATTGAGCGTACTTGGTTTGCAGCAGATAAAACAGGTTTCCACATTTTACATACTTTATTCCAAACGTCGATTAAATATCCAAATATCGTGCGTTTTGATGAGCATTTCGTATTAGATATTTTAACAGACAATGGTGAAGCTCGTGGTTGTGTGGCGATGAATATGATGGAAGGCACATTTGTTCAAATCAATGCAAACGCAGTGGTTATTGCAACGGGCGGTGGTTGCCGTGCTTATCGTTTTAATACTAACGGTGGTATTGTAACAGGTGATGGTTTATCAATGGCGTATCGTCATGGTGTGGCTCTGCGTGATATGGAGTTTGTTCAATATCACCCAACAGGCTTACCAAATACAGGAATTTTAATGACAGAAGGTTGTCGTGGTGAAGGCGGTATCTTAGTGAACAAAGATGGCTACCGTTATTTGCAAGATTATGGTTTAGGGCCTGAAACACCAATTGGTAAACCCGAAAACAAATATATGGAATTAGGTCCACGTGATAAAGTTTCTCAAGCATTTTGGCAAGAGTGGCGTAAAGGTAATACCTTAAAAACCGCAAAAGGAGTAGATGTTGTTCATTTAGATTTACGTCATTTAGGCGAAAAATACTTACTTGAGCGTTTACCATTTATTTGTGAATTAGCGAAAGCATACGAAGGGGTTGATCCTGCTAAAGCGCCTATTCCTGTTCGTCCTGTGGTTCATTACACAATGGGCGGTATTGAAGTGGATATGAATGCAGAAACTTCAATTAAAGGCTTATTTGCTGTGGGCGAATGTGCATCATCAGGCTTACACGGTGCAAATCGTTTAGGTTCTAACTCATTAGCGGAATTAGTCGTATTCGGTAAAGTAGCTGGTGAAAATGCGGCTCGTCGTGCGTTAGATCTGACTTCTCGCATTCAGCCACAAATTGATGCACAAGCACAAGATGTATTAGCTCGCTTATATGCCTTAGCGAACCAAGAAGGTAATGAATCTTGGTCTGATATTCGTAACCAAATGGGCGATGCAATGGAAGAAGGCTGTGGTATCTACCGTACACAAGAAAGTATGGAGGGGGCGGTGAATAAAATCCAAGAGTTAAAAGAGCGTTATAAAAATATCAGCGTGAAAGATAAATCAAGCGTTTTTAACACCGATTTACTCTACAAAATTGAGTTAGGCTTTATCTTAGATGTGGCTCAATCTATTGCTTGTTCTGCGGTGGAACGTAAAGAATCTCGTGGTGCACACCAACGTTTAGATTATATTGAGCGTGATGATGTAAACTACTTGAAACATACCCAAGCATTTTATAATACAGATGGTGTACCAACCATCAAATATAGTGATGTGAAAATTACGAAATCACAGCCACAAAAACGTGTGTATGGTGCAGAAGCAGAGGCACAAGAAAAAGCGAAAAAAGCAGCAGAAGCTCAGATGAAACAATAAAGAAGGAGCGAGAAAATGGTAAATTTAGAGAAAATGACCATCGAAGTACTACGCTATAACCCCGAAGCAGATAGCGAACCACATTTGGATAGATATGAAGTGCCTTATGACAGCCAAACCTCACTATTAGATGCACTTGGTTTTATCAAAGATGAATTAGAGCCAGAGCTTTCATATCGCTGGTCTTGCCGTATGGCGATCTGTGGGTCTTGCGGTATGATGGTAAATGGCAAACCGAAATTGGCGTGTAAGACATTTTTACGCGATTACAGTGGATTTATGCGAATTGAACCGCTCGCTAATTTCCCGATTGAGCGTGACTTAGTGGTTGATTTAAGCCATTTTATGGATAGTCTCGAAGCAATTAAGCCATATATTATTGATAATAAAGCACCACAAGGGCAACGTACTAAACAAACTCCTTCACAATTAGAAAAATATCGCCAGTTCTCAATGTGTATTAACTGTGGCTTATGTTATGCAGCTTGCCCTCAATTTGGTTTAAATCCTGAGTTTATTGGTCCAGCAGCAATTACATTGGCTCATCGCTATAACCTTGATAACCGTGATAACGGTCGTGAAGAGCGAATGAAATTGCTCAGCAGCAAAAATGGGGTGTGGAGTTGTACTTTCGTAGGCTACTGCTCAGAAGTTTGTCCGAAACACGTCGGACCCGCCTCAGCAGTGAACCAAGGCAAACTAGAAAGTGCGAAAGATTATGTTATCTCAATGATTAAACCGAGATAGGAGGAAGAAATGTCAGCGACAAAACGTAGACCTTATGTTCGAGGAATGAAAGCAAGTTGGTGGAAAAAACTCGATTTCTACAAAATGTATATGGTACGCGAAGCGACCTGTCTTCCAACAGTTTGGTTTTGCATCGTTTTATTTTATGGAGCCGTTGCATTAAGCAAAGGCACATTTGCAACTGATTTTGTAGATTTCTTACAAAACCCACTTGTGGTGATGTTAAATATTATCTCCCTTGCGGCAATGCTTTACCACGCGGCTACACTTTATGTAATGACACCTGAAGTGATGTCAGTGATAGTAAAAGGCAAACGCTTGCCCGCTTCTGTAGGAAGAAATATTCTTTGGGCAGCCACAGCGGCTATTAGCTTAATTGCATTAATCCTAGTTTATCTTTAAAAGGGGAATAAAATGAGTCTTGATCAAAATCCAAAACGTTCAAATGAACCACCTGTCTGGTTACTATTTAGTGCTGGCGGTATGATAAGTGCATTATTTTTCCCTGTGGTCATTTTTATTATTGGCTTATTGCTTCCATTTGGTTTAGTCTCGCCTGATAATATTATTGCATTTGCCCATACTTACATTGGAAAATTGACCATTATGATATTAGCGATTTTCCCAATGTGGGCAGGTATGCACCGTATCCATCACGGATTACACGATCTGAAAGTACATACTCCAGCGGGTAATGTGATATTCTACGGACTATCTATCTTATACACAATTCTCGTAATCATTGCAGTGGTCCAGATTTAATTTAGAAAAAGACCGCCTTAGACAAATGGGATAGCTTTCTTGATATCCTTACAAGCGGTCAAATTTATAGAGAAATTTGCAAATTGAATTTTGCTGATAAAACGATCGTTTTGTGCTAAAAATCTGCAGATAAGATCTTTTTTAAAACTTTTTGAAAAAAAACACTTGCGTTCGTATTATATTTCACTATAATGCACGGCACACAACGACGCGCTGTTGTGAATTATTTAGATGTTGATTACGGTGCGTCGTTTTGTTTTGTTCTTTAACAAATTATCAGACAATCTGTGTGGGCACTTGTTGATAGACTTGATTTAAAAAAATATTTTAAAACTTGAAGTCTTAATAGGTGCTTATAACTAGAAATTCATTATGTTTGATTTCTTGACTTAAGTTAAGTTTAGAAGTTGAAGTGAACTTTAGCTAAGCAGTTTATTGAGCGATTGAACTTTTAATTGAAGAGTTTGATCATGGCTCAGATTGAACGCTGGCGGCAGGCTTAACACATGCAAGTCGAACGGTAGCAGGTTAGTACTTGTACTAATGCTGACGAGTGGCGGACGGGTGAGTAATGCTTGGGAATCTGGCTTATGGAGGGGGATAACGACTGGAAACGGTCGCTAATACCGCGTAATCTCTAAGGAGGAAAGGGTGGGACTTTCGGGCCACCTGCCATAAGATGAGCCCAAGTGAGATTAGGTAGTTGGTGAGGTAATGGCTCACCAAGCCGTCGATCTCTAGCTGGTCTGAGAGGATGACCAGCCACACTGGAACTGAGACACGGTCCAGACTCCTACGGGAGGCAGCAGTGGGGAATATTGCACAATGGGGGGAACCCTGATGCAGCCATGCCGCGTGAATGAAGAAGGCCTTCGGGTTGTAAAGTTCTTTCGGTCGCGAGGAAGGCGTTGATTTTAATAGAATCGGCGATTGACGTTAACGACAGAAGAAGCACCGGCTAACTCCGTGCCAGCAGCCGCGGTAATACGGGGGGTGCAAGCGTTAATCGGAATAACTGGGCGTAAAGGGCACGCAGGCGGACTTTTAAGTGAGATGTGAAAGCCCCGGGCTTAACCTGGGAATTGCATTTCAGACTGGGGGTCTAGAGTACTTTAGGGAGGGGTAGAATTCCACGTGTAGCGGTGAAATGCGTAGAGATGTGGAGGAATACCGAAGGCGAAGGCAGCCCCTTGGGAATGTACTGACGCTCATGTGCGAAAGCGTGGGGAGCAAACAGGATTAGATACCCTGGTAGTCCACGCTGTAAACGCTGTCGATTTGGGGATTGGGCTTTAAGCTTGGTGCCCGTAGCTAACGTGATAAATCGACCGCCTGGGGAGTACGGCCGCAAGGTTAAAACTCAAATGAATTGACGGGGGCCCGCACAAGCGGTGGAGCATGTGGTTTAATTCGATGCAACGCGAAGAACCTTACCTACTCTTGACATCCAGAGAATCCTGTAGAGATATGGGAGTGCCTTCGGGAGCTCTGAGACAGGTGCTGCATGGCTGTCGTCAGCTCGTGTTGTGAAATGTTGGGTTAAGTCCCGCAACGAGCGCAACCCTTATCCTTTGTTGCCAGCACGTTATGGTGGGAACTCAAAGGAGACTGCCGGTGATAAACCGGAGGAAGGTGGGGATGACGTCAAGTCATCATGGCCCTTACGAGTAGGGCTACACACGTGCTACAATGGCGTATACAGAGGGCGGCGAGCCAGCGATGGTGAGCGAATCTCACAAAGTACGTCTAAGTCCGGATTGGAGTCTGCAACTCGACTCCATGAAGTCGGAATCGCTAGTAATCGCAAATCAGAATGTTGCGGTGAATACGTTCCCGGGCCTTGTACACACCGCCCGTCACACCATGGGAGTGGGTTGTACCAGAAGTAGATAGCTTAACCTTCGGGGGGGCGTTTACCACGGTATGATTCATGACTGGGGTGAAGTCGTAACAAGGTAACCGTAGGGGAACCTGCGGTTGGATCACCTCCTTACCAAAAAAATCAAGTGCGAGGCTAGGCGAGAGTTTAGCGTCGCGACGACAGCAAGTGTTCACACAGATTGTTTGATAGAAAGTAGAATAAACAGAAACATCCTTTTGGGTCTGTAGCTCAGGTGGTTAGAGCGCACCCCTGATAAGGGTGAGGTCGGTGGTTCAAGTCCACTCAGACCCACCACTCAATGACGTGAGTAAGCGAAAGCGAAAGCACAGAATGTGAGTGAAAACTAAAAGGAAGTGGTAAGTCAATGATGTCTGGGGATATAGCTCAGCTGGGAGAGCGCCTGCCTTGCACGCAGGAGGTCAGCGGTTCGATCCCGCTTATCTCCACCAAGCATCGTGAGTCGTCATACCTAAGGTAGCAAGCGGTTGAATTTGAGCAAAGATTTGCAATATTCAATAAAAAAGAGACCGCTTGTTAATTTAGGTATGATGAGAGTCGAAAGACATTATCATCGTTGTTCTTTAAAAATTTAGAAACAAGCTGAAAAACTGAGAGATTTTCGAAAGAAAGTCTGAGTATGTAATAAAATCTTAGCTGAACAAAAGCAGCTAAGTGTTTAGTTTAAAACAGACTTTAAATGTGTTGTTATGTTGTTTTTTCTTTCCTTTGATTGAATTGAAATACAAAAACAAAAACATTTGAGGTTGTATAGTTAAGTGACTAAGCGCACAAGGTGGATGCCTTGGCAATCAGAGGCGATGAAGGACGTGCTAATCTGCGAAAAGCTTGGATGAGTCGATAAGAGGCGTTTAATCCAAGATGTCCGAATGGGGAAACCCAGTAGATGAAGAATCTACTATCACTTGCTGAATACATAGGCAAGTGAAGCAAACCGGGAGAACTGAAACATCTAAGTACCCCGAGGAAAAGAAATCAACCGAGATTTCGTTAGTAGCGGCGAGCGAACGCGAAAGAGCCAGTGAGTAATAGCGGATTTATTAGAGGAATGAGCTGGGAAGCTCAATCATAGAGGGTGATAATCCCGTACTCGAAAATATTTCCGTGGTACTAAGCTCACAACAAGTAGGGCGGGACACGTGATATCCTGTTTGAAGATGGGGGGACCATCCTCCAAGGCTAAATACTCCTGATTGACCGATAGTGAACCAGTACTGTGAAGGAAAGGCGAAAAGAACCCCGGCGAGGGGAGTGAAATAGAACCTGAAACCTTGTGCGTACAAGCAGTGGGAGCAGATTTATTCTGTGACTGCGTACCTTTTGTATAATGGGTCAGCGACTTATATTTTGTAGCAAGGTTAACTGAATAAGGGAGCCGTAGGGAAACCGAGTCTTAACTGGGCGTATAGTTGCAAGGTATAGACCCGAAACCCGGTGATCTAGCCATGGGCAGGTTGAAGGTTGGGTAACACTAACTGGAGGACCGAACCGACTAATGTTGAAAAATTAGCGGATGACTTGTGGCTGGGGGTGAAAGGCCAATCAAACCGGGAGATAGCTGGTTCTCCCCGAAATCTATTTAGGTAGAGCCTTATGTGAATACCTTCGGGGGTAGAGCACTGTTTCGGCTAGGGGTCCATCCCGGATTACCAACCCGATGCAAACTGCGAATACCGAAGAGTAATGCATAGGAGACACACGGTGGGTGCTAACGTTCATCGTGGAGAGGGAAACAACCCAGACCGCCAGCTAAGGTCCCCAAGTACTAGTTAAGTGGGAAACGAAGTGGGAAGGCTTAGACAGCTAGGATGTTGGCTTAGAAGCAGCCATCATTTAAAGAAAGCGTAATAGCTCACTAGTCGAGTCGGCCTGCGCGGAAGATGTAACGGGGCTAAAACTAGTCACCGAAGCTGCGGCATCAATGGAAACATTGTTGGGTAGGGGAGCGTTCTGTAAGCGGAAGAAGGTGAGTCGAGAGGCTTGCTGGACGTATCAGAAGTGCGAATGCTGACATAAGTAACGATAAAACGAGTGAAAAACTCGTTCGCCGGAAGACCAAGGGTTCCTGTCCAACGTTAATCGGGGCAGGGTGAGTCGGCCCCTAAGGCGAGGCTGAAAAGCGTAGTCGATGGGAAACGGGTTAATATTCCCGTACTTGGTGTAATTGCGATGTGGGGACGGAGAAGGTTAGGTTATCAGGGTGTTGGATTACCCTGTTTAAGCAGGTAGTTGGGAAGATTAGGCAAATCCGGTCTTCTATTAACAACGAGAAGTGATGACGAGACTCTACGGAGTTGAAGTAACCGATACCACGCTTCCAGGAAAAGCCACTAAGCGTCAGATTACACTAAACCGTACTATAAACCGACACAGGTGGTCAGGTAGAGAATACTCAGGCGCTTGAGAGAACTCGGGTGAAGGAACTAGGCAAAATAGCACCGTAACTTCGGGAGAAGGTGCGCCGGCGTAGATTGTAATCCCTCGCGGATGAAGGTTGAACCGGTCGAAGATACCAGCTGGCTGCAACTGTTTATTAAAAACACAGCACTCTGCAAACACGAAAGTGGACGTATAGGGTGTGATGCCTGCCCGGTGCTGGAAGGTTAATTGATGGTGTTATCGAAAGAGAAGCTCCTGATCGAAGCCCCAGTAAACGGCGGCCGTAACTATAACGGTCCTAAGGTAGCGAAATTCCTTGTCGGGTAAGTTCCGACCTGCACGAATGGCATAATGATGGCCAGGCTGTCTCCACCCGAGACTCAGTGAAATTGAAATCGCCGTGAAGATGCGGTGTACCCGCGGCTAGACGGAAAGACCCCGTGAACCTTTACTATAGCTTGACACTGAACATTGAATTTTGATGTGTAGGATAGGTGGGAGCCTTTGAAGATGACACGCTAGTGTTGTTGGAGGCGTCCTTGAAATACCACCCTTTAACGTTTGATGTTCTAACGAAGTACTCGGAACGAGTACTCGGACAGTGTCTGGTGGGTAGTTTGACTGGGGCGGTCTCCTCCCAAAGAGTAACGGAGGAGCACGAAGGTTTGCTAATGACGGTCGGACATCGTCAGGTTAGTGCAATGGTAGAAGCAAGCTTAACTGCGAGACAGACAAGTCGAGCAGGTGCGAAAGCAGGTCATAGTGATCCGGTGGTTCTGAATGGAAGGGCCATCGCTCAACGGATAAAAGGTACTCCGGGGATAACAGGCTGATACCGCCCAAGAGTTCATATCGACGGCGGTGTTTGGCACCTCGATGTCGGCTCATCACATCCTGGGGCTGAAGTAGGTCCCAAGGGTATGGCTGTTCGCCATTTAAAGTGGTACGCGAGCTGGGTTTAGAACGTCGTGAGACAGTTCGGTCCCTATCTGCCGTGGGCGTTGGAGAATTGGTTGGGGCTGCTCCTAGTACGAGAGGACCGGAGTGGACGCACCGCTGGTGTTTCGGTTGTGTCGCCAGACGCATTGCCGAGTAGCTACGTGCGGAAGAGATAAGTGCTGAAAGCATCTAAGCACGAAACTTGCCAAGAGATGAGTTCTCCCAGTCTATAAGACTGTAAGGGTTGTTGGAGACTACGACGTAGATAGGCACAATGTGTAAGCGTAGCGATACGTTGAGCTAATGTGTACTAATTGCCCGAGAGGCTTAACTATACAACGCTCAAGTGTTTTTGAGGACACGGAAGCGAGATAAACGAAGAAGAATACTTAAGTTGACAGCTTGTTTTTAGATTAGAGAACGAAAAGACAAAAGAGAAGACAGAAAATCAACAAGATTTTCCCGACGACAATAGTGCTGTGGTTCTACCTGATTCCATACCGAACTCAGAAGTAAAACGCAGTGACGCCGATGGTAGTGTGGTGATTCGCCATGTGAGAGTAGGGCATCGTCGGGATTTATTTCCTTAGTTTTTTTGATAAAGAGATAAGAGAATTAAGGAAATAACCGAATTTGATTGATAATCATAGTGCTGTGGCTCTACCTGACTCCATACCGAACTCAGAAGTAAAACGCAGTAACGCCGATGGTAGTGTGGTGATTCGCCATGTGAGAGTAGGGCATTATCAATTTAAGTATTGAGGAGCGGTAGTTCAGCTGGTTAGAATACCTGCCTGTCACGCAGGGGGTCGCGGGTTCGAGTCCCGTCCGTTCCGCCAATTTATATTAAGGGGCAAATAATTATTTAGCCCCTATAATCTTATAAAAGTAATACCAGTAGGGGCGTAGTTCAATTGGTAGAGCACCGGTCTCCAAAACCGGGTGTTGGGAGTTCGAGCCTCTCCGCCCCTGCCATTATTTAGAAAGCCGACTGAAATCATCAGTCGGCTTTTTCGTTTCTGCATTGTGCAAAAAATGGGTAATTTATACCGCTTGTTATCTTTATTTTTCAAATGCATTTCCTTTCGCTTGACAGAGAGAGGAAAACAATCCTAAAAACTATACTTTAAATGGAATAGAGAAAAACGGTTTCTATATGCCATCTTTAGATGGAAATAATGGCTTTGTATGTCGGATTTAGATGTTGAAGAAGAGTAAGCTCTTGTTATTTTACAATATTTTTCTACCCGTAATTCTACACCACTCTTCTTTTTCTACTACTGGGTCAAGGTTGACGTGACTAGAATAAGCCTCGCAAACGGATTCAGCTTGTGTAGAGAGAATGCCCGATAATCCTAAATTACCCTTTGATTTTACAAGGGTAATAATGTTAGGTGCAAGCTCTTTTAAAGGGCCAGCCAAAATATTTGCCACGACGACATCAGCTTGTAAATCTTTTGGCTGATCTTTGGCTAAAAAGAGCTGCAAGCGTTCTGAAACACCGTTTGCTTCCGCATTATTTTGGCTAGCTAAGATTGCCTGAGGGTCGATATCAATTCCGATTGCTTGTTTTGCACCGAGTTTAAGTGCAGCAATTGCTAAAATACCTGAGCCACAACCGAAGTCGATCACGGTTTTTCCTTCTAGATCTAAACCATCTAACCATTGTAAGCAAAGTGAGGTGGTTGGGTGTGTGCCAGTACCAAAGGCTAAACCAGGGTCGAGCATTACATTCACTGCATTTGGGTCTGGCACTTCACGCCAGCTTGGGCAAA
The DNA here is from genome assembly GCF_013377995.1 of Mannheimia pernigra. Lineage (NCBI taxonomy): Bacteria > Pseudomonadati > Pseudomonadota > Gammaproteobacteria > Pasteurellales > Pasteurellaceae > Mannheimia > Mannheimia pernigra. The sequence continues at coordinate 374,580 of NZ_CP055305.1, read as the reverse complement.
TCCATAAGCGTTTACCAAATTGCATTGGATGGAAATTATCCATCCACTCTCGTTCCCAATCCTTGTCTTCGATTTGCTCAATTTTATGGCTGAAATCAGGCGTAACCAGTGTGCTGATAATTAACGCTTCCACTATCGCTTTCATATCAGTTTCTGCATCGAATAAGCCGACTACATCAGTATTACCCCATAAGCGAGTTTCCCCTGGGAGCGGTTCAAAAATCGGTGTGTCTTGGCTGTCCATAAAAGTGACAGACACTGCCCCAATCTCTGTTAAAAAATCGCTGATTTCCTCAGCTTGTTTGTTTGTGCTGTTTAAACGAATTTGTACCCAAGCCATTTTATTTCCTTTTATTGGTATCAAGCGGTAATATTTTCTCTAAATTTTGCAAATTGAAATATAGTTATCCACGACCGCCCACCGTAATCTTATCTAATTTCACGGTAGGTTGCCCGACGCCTACTGGCACGGATTGCCCTTCTTTGCCGCAGGTGCCAATTCCAGGATCGAGTTCCATTTTTTTGCCAACCATTGAAACTTGTTGCATTGCTTCAATACCGCTGCCAATCAGGGTCGCTCCCGTAACTGGTTTGGTGATTTTGCCTTTTTCAATTAAGTAGGCTTCGGCGGTGGAGAACACAAATTTGCCAGAGGTGATATCAACTTGTCCGCCGCTAAAGTGTGGGGCGTATAAGCCGTATTCGACCGATTCGATCATCTCTTCAAATTCGTGATTGCCTTCGGTGAGGTAGGTGTTGGTCATTCTTGGCATCGGTAAATGAGCGTAAGATTCTCGTCTGCCATTGCCCGTGGGTGCAACGCCCATTAAGCGTGCGTTGAGTTTGTCTTGCATATAGCCTTTAAGAATGCCGTTTTCAATCAACACATTGCGTTGTGATGGCACCCCTTCGTCATCAATGGTGATAGAGCCTCGCATATCTAGTAATGTGCCGTCATCTACAATGGTACAAAGCTCTGAGGTTACCATTTGCCCTATTTTACCACTAAAGAGGGAAGCTTCTTTACGGTTAAAATCACCTTCTAAGCCGTGTCCGACTGCTTCGTGTAGTAGAATGCCCGGCCAGCCTGCACCAAGCACAATTGGCATAGTGCCTGATGGAGCAGGAGCTGCGGTGAGATTAACCAATGCTTGGCGCACAGCCTCTTTTGCGAGTGATTCTGCTCGGCTTAGACCTGTTGTATCTTGCTTTTCTAAAAACCATCTTAAGCCAAAACGTCCGCCTGTACCTGCGGAGCCTCGCTCACGTTTGCCCTTTTGTTCTACTAATACAGAAACGGATAATCGTACTAGTGGGCGTATATCGGTAGCCAAGGTGCCATCTGTGGCTGCGACTAAGATTTCTTCATAGACTGCGGATAAGTTTGCATTGACTTGAATCACGCGGGGATCTTCCATTCGAGCCGTTTTATCAATCAAATGGAGTAATTCCACTTTCTGTTCACGGCTGAGGGTGTCTAGCGGATTGACCGCAGCATAGCGTGGACAAGCGGTCGTTTTTTTGAAATTTTTTACCAATAATTGACCGCTTGTTTGACTGATAGAGCGAGCAGCCAGTGCACATTGTTCTAGCTGTTTGAGTGTGATTTGATCGGCATACGCAAAGCCTGTTTTTTCGCCTGACACAGCACGCACGCCAAAACCTCTGTCGATATAAAATCCCCCTTCTTTGATAATACTATCTTCCAAGCTCCAGCTTTCGTCTTGGCTGAGTTGGAGATAGAGATCGGCGTAATCAATATCACGCCCTGAAAAGTGATCTAACACTTGGTTTAAGTGAGATAATTCAAGCCCACTAGGTGCAAGCAAGCTATTTGAAATCTTGTTTAACATGGTGATTCCTAAAAATAAAAGGCGGTAGATTCTAACATAAAATCTACCGTCTTAAATGTGTAATTCGAGAATTAGCCTTTCAATCCTTCTTGCTCACGAACGTTATCTACCCCTTTATCTGCTTCAACTCGCTGCATAAACGCAGAAAGTTGTGAAAGGTGAGAGAAATCTAAGCCTAAACGACGACACCAGTTAAGCATAATGTAGAGATAGACATCAGCAACAGAAATTGTCTCACCAAAGAATATGTGGCTTTCCAAATGTTCGTTTGCCACCGCAAGTTGTTCTAATATCTGTTCAGCGGCTTGCTGGCGAATCGTGGTAATTAACGCTTCATTACCTTCTGCATAATTGGGTAAGCGGAAAAGTGGCACGAAGGATTTATGTACATCTGCGTTAAAATAAGCTAACCAGCGAGAGGCTTTCGCTTTATCGCGTGCGGTTTTGCTGCCAAAAAGTTTAGCATCTGGATAGAGTTCATCTAAATAGTGAACAATCGCTTGGTTTTGTGAAAGTACTAAATCGCCATCAATTAAAAGTGGCACTGCCCCTCGTGGGTTTAATGCCAAAAATGCTGGCGTTTTAATAAATTTACGATTTACCGCTTGAAATTCGTAGTCTTGATTTGTGTGAAGTTTTACCCATTCTAAAGCAACGTGTGGTACGAATGAGCAAGAGCCAACTAAACCATATAATTTCATTTTGATTTCCTCTTAAGGTAATAATTTTTCCAAACGCCATAAATCAGCGTAAGTCGCACGGGCTTTGATTAAGTGAGATTGATTGCCATCAACCATAATTTCGACGGCTTGTGGGCGAGAGTTGTAGGTAGAAGACATTGCTGCACCGTAAGCACCCGCTGAACGCATTGCGATTAAATCACCCTCTGCAATTGCAAGTTCTCTTTGCTTGCCTAAAAAATCAGAGGTTTCGCAGATTGGGCCTACTACGTCATAAGTGTCAGTTTGACGATCAAGGGTTTTATCCACTTCAGTAATTTGCATATAGGCTTCATAAAGGGCGGGGCGAATCATATCGTTCATACCTGTATCAACAATCGCAAAATTACGATCTTCATTTTGTTTTAAATATTCTACTTTAGTGACTAAAATCCCTGCATTTGCAGTAATAGCTCGACCTGGCTCAATAATAATTTCTAGATTTTCGTAGTCTTTTAACTTTTCCAATAACGCTTTGGCATATTCTGTTGGGTGTGGTGGCTCTTCACCATTATAAGGCACACCTAAGCCGCCCCCTAAGTCTAAGTGGTGTAGTTCAATACCGTCTTCACGAAGCTGTTCCATTAGAATGATGAGCCGATCGGCGGCATCTAAGAATGGCTGTAACTCGGTTAATTGTGAGCCAATATGGCAATCCATTCCTGTAATTTTTACGTTCGATAATGTTTTAGCCAAACGATATACTTCCCGAGCTTGGGTGACGCTTACGCCAAATTTGTTCTCCTTTAATCCTGTTGAAATATAGGGGTGAGTGTGAGCATCTACATCTGGGTTTACGCGTAAAGAAATCGGTGCGATTTTACCTAATTTGCCAGCAACAGCGTTGATGCGATGAAGTTCTGAAATCGATTCGATATTAAAACAACGAATGCCGACTTCTAAGGCGCGCTGAATTTCCGTATGTGATTTTGCCACCCCAGAAAAAACGACTTTTGCAGGGTCGCCACCTGCAGCTAGCACGCGTTCTAATTCGCCTTGCGAAACAATATCAAATCCTGACCCCGATCTTGCCATTATATTAAGCAATGCAATATTTGAGTTTGATTTAACCGCAAAACAAACTAAGTGTGGATGTGTGCCAAAGGCATTATTAAAAGCGTGCCAGTGACGTTCAAGTGTAGCTCGAGAGTAGATGTAAGCAGGCGTGCCATATTGTTTGATGATCTCGTTAACTGCAACATCTTCAGCAAAAAGTTGGTTATTTTTATATTCAAAATGGTTCATTGAAATTCCGTTGTGCTTGAGGATTTTTAAAGAAAGAGTACAAGCGGTCACAAAAAGCATCGCTTTTGCAAAATTTAATCAAAAAGCGACCGCTTGCAAATATTATTTTTGTTCGTGTTTAGGTGCTTGCTCAGGGAAGTAAAGCGGGCCTTTTACGCCGCAGGCACTTAAGCCTAAAGTGGTCACTAAAGTGATTAGCAGTAATTTTTTCATTAGTTGTTCCATTTAAAAAAGGTGTTCCATTCTAAAACAAAATAATCACCCTATCTATAAAAAATTACACCTCAATCTGAAGAGGAAATTGAGGTGCCAGTCACGTTATTTCGCGTTGAATTTATTTTAAGCTGCCAACCATATCTTTTGGGCGTACCCATTCATCGAATTGTTCAGCCGTTATTAAGCCTAAGTTAATTGCTTCTTCTTTTAAGGTAGTGCCATTTTTATGGGCAGTTTTCGCAATCTTGGCAGCATTTTCGTAACCGATATGAGTATTTAATGCAGTAACTAGCATTAATGATTGATCGAGTTGCTGTTTAATGCGAGGATAGTTTGGATTAATACCAGCTGCACAATGTTCGTCAAATGATACGCACGCATCACCAAGTAGTTGAGCTGATTGCAGGAAGTTATAAGCCATCACTGGTTTATATACATTCAGTTGGAAATGACCTTGTGTGCCTGCAAATGAGATGGTGACATCATTACCTAACACTTGGGCACAGACCATTGTCATTGCTTCGCATTGAGTTGGGTTTACTTTACCTGGCATTATTGATGAACCAGGTTCATTCTCAGGAATGAGTATTTCGCCAATACCTGAACGGGGGCCTGAGGCTAACAAACGTACATCATTCGCTATTTTGTAGAGAGAAACCGCAAGCTGTTTTAATGCACCGTGAGTTTCAACAACGGCATCGTGGCTAGCTAAGGCTTCAAATTTGTTTTGTGCGGTCACGAATGGCAGGCGAGTGAATTGAGCGATATATTCAGCAACTTTTATATCGTAGCCTTTTGGCGTGTTCAATCCAGTACCAACGGCTGTACCACCTAATGCCAATTCAGATAAGTGTGGTAGAGTATTTTCTAATGCTTTGATACCAAAAGCTAATTGTGCGGCATACGCCGAGAACTCTTGACCAAGTGTGAGTGGAGTGGCATCCATTAGGTGAGTACGCCCAATTTTTACTACATTTTTGAATGCTTCCGCTTTTTCTGATAAGGTTTTTTGTAAGCGTTTCACGCAAGGGAGGGTATGTTCTACCACTTTTTTATATGCAGCAATATGCATAGCAGTTGGGTAGGTGTCGTTAGAGGATTGAGATTTGTTTACATCGTCGTTTGGGTGAATGATTGATTTCTCACCAAGTTTACCGCCATTTAGCACATGTGCACGGTTTGCTATGACCTCATTGACATTCATATTTGATTGTGTGCCCGACCCTGTTTGCCAGATGACAAGCGGGAATTCATCTTTTAATTCATTAGCTAAAATTTCATCACAGGCTTTTGCAATTAAATCTCGTTTTTCGACCGCTAATACACCTAAGTCGTGGTTAGCGTAGGCTGCTGCTTTTTTTAAATAACCAAAGGCTTCAATGATTTCAGTTGGCATCGATCCTTCTTCGCCAATTTTGAAATTATTACGAGAACGCTCGGTTTGTGCCGCCCAATATTTATTAGCGGGGACTTGGACTTCGCCCATTGTGTCTTTTTCGATACGGAATTCCATGATTTACTCCTAATGTTTAGATAAGTTAAAAATCAGTATCCTAATGATTTAGAGGTATTAACGTGATACTAGCATAGAATGGAAAAGGAAAGGAACAGCCAAATATTATTCCTTATAGGTTTTTTATTATTTTATGATTTGGATCACACCATTTTAAATGGCGGTATTAAATTTTTTTCTTAAGCCAGAGGCATATAAAGCTTCATTGGCTTCCTGTAGTAATTCTTTTTTCTGCTGAATGGTGAAGGTATAAATATATTGATGATTTAATGCACCATTTAATTTAAATAGTAAATCCTCAGTTGCATCGAAACCTTGCATAATTAGTTTAATAAATGTTGAAATATAGCCAGTTTCAGAAAAGTCTTGTATTGAATGGATTCCTACTTTTTTCAGCATTCTCTCTAATTTTAGGTTCATATTAGGCAGAGTACGAATTTGTGTGGAACGTTTGTTATCTATTTTTTGTTTTTCAGATTGTAGCTCGTCTAGTGTAGATTGGACGAGTGATCTAAATTGCGATGTGTTAGTTAAAATAGTATTTGGAATAAAATAGAATTTTTTGCTTTGTAGCCCTATTTTGTCATCAGATAGATTATAGGTTTCAGGATGAAGAGTAATAGATTGCATATCGTTTCGAGAAATACGTAAGTAAGTTGTTCCATTTTGATATAATGCAATCATCAGATTATGCTTAAAAATGGCATAATAAGAGAAGTAAGTTTTTATCCGAAACTCTCCAAGAACAGGTTCAAATACAGGTGCGATTTCTTGTCTGATTTCATTAACTGTTTTCATACGCGTACTCCGATTTAAGTTATGTGATTATGGGTTTTATTAACAATAAATACTGTTATAAATAAAATTTCAATAGGGATTTTTTAGATTTGTGAAGTTGCTCGAAAAGTTTTTATAAAAAATGTGAAAATAGCTTTTGTTTGAGTTAATTCAAATGAAGCAGTTCGGATATTATGTATCTTAGAATGTTTGCTTATTTGACCATAAATAGAAAAAATTACTTGCATAAATACAATGAAAAGACTATTATAAGCAAACTTTAGGTCACTAAAGGCATTTGGTGTAATCATTTATCAAATGGCATTACAGATATTGTAATGTATACAATGTTCCTAATCTTGGAACTAAATAGGTTTAACTAAGCTCCCTTAATATTTTTATTATTAAGCTGGTAGTTTAGTTTTTTATTAGCTAAATTTTTTAATTGGAGCTCTGGTCTAATGCAGAACCAAAGAATCCGTATCCGCTTAAAAGCATTTGATCACCGTTTAATTGATCAATCTACTGCGGAGATCGTAGAAACAGCTAAACGTACTGGTGCACAAGTTCGTGGTCCAATTCCTTTACCAACTCGTAAAGAACGTTTCACTGTATTGATTTCTCCACACGTGAACAAAGATGCACGTGACCAATATGAAATCCGTACTCACAAACGTTTAGTTGATATTGTTGAACCAACAGAAAAAACTGTTGATGCATTAATGCGTTTAGATCTAGCTGCTGGCGTTGATGTTCAGATTAGTCTAGGTTAATTGGGAATTTTAAGAGGTTATTACAATGATTGGTTTAATCGGTCGTAAAGTTGGTATGACCCGCGTTTTCACTGAAGACGGCGTGTCTATTCCAGTTACCGTTATCGAAATCGAAGCCAACCGTGTTACTCAAGTTAAAACCCTTGAAAACGATGGCTACTCTGCAATTCAAGTTACTACTGGCACTAAAAAAGCTAGCCGTGTAACTAAGCCAGAAGCAGGCCATTTCGTGAAAGCAGGTGTTGAAGCTGGACGCGGTTTATGGGAATTTCGTACTGAAGGTGAAGAATTCACTTTAGGTCAAGAAATCAATGTTGACATCTTCACAGATGTTAAAAAAGTAGATGTTACAGGTACATCAAAAGGTAAGGGTTTCCAAGGTGGTGTTAAACGCTGGAATTTCCGTACTCAAGATGCTACACACGGTAACTCTTTATCACATCGTGTACTTGGTTCTATTGGTCAAAACCAAACTCCAGGTCGTGTGTTTAAAGGTAAAAAAATGGCAGGACACTTAGGTGCTGAGCGTGTAACAGTTCAATCACTTGAGGTTGTTCGTGTAGATGCTGAGCGTAAATTATTATTAGTTAAAGGAGCTGTTCCAGGCGCAACTAATAGTGATGTTATCGTGAAACCAGCTGTTAAAGCATAAGTCTAGGAGATAGAGATGGAATTACAAGTTGTAGGTGCAAATGCACTAACTGTTTCTGAAACTACCTTCGGACGTGAGTTTAACGAGGCGTTAATCCATCAAGTAGTTGTTGCGTATGCAGCAGGTGCTCGTCAGGGTTCGCGAGCTCAAAAAACTCGTGCTGAAGTGTCTGGTTCAGGTAAAAAACCTTGGCGTCAAAAAGGTACAGGCCGTGCACGTTCTGGTGATATCAAATCACCAATTTGGCGTTCAGGTGGTGTGACTTTTGCTGCGAAACCACAAGATCACAGCCAAAAAGTAAACAAAAAAATGTACCGTGGTGCAATCAAAAGTATTCTTTCTGAATTAGTTCGTCAAGACCGTTTAGTGGTTGTTGAAAAATTCGAAATTGATTCACCAAAAACTAAAGTATTAGCACAAAAATTAAAAGATATGGCGTTAACTGACGCTCTTATCATCACTGCAAATGTAGATGAAAACCTATTCTTAGCAGCACGCAACTTATATAAGGTTGATGTACGTGATGTTCAAGGTATCGACCCAGTTAGCTTAATTGCTTTTGATAAAGTAGTTGTGACTGTAGATGCAGTGAAACAAATTGAGGAGATGTTAGCATGATTCAACAAGAACGTTTGCTAAATGTGTTAAAAGCACCACATATCTCTGAAAAAGCGACAAACAATGCAGAAAAAGGCAATACTATCGTATTCAAAGTTGCATTAGATGCAAATAAAGTTGAAATTGCAAACGCAGTTGAACAACTTTTTGAAGTAAAAGTAGATTCTGTACGCACAGTGGTTGTTAAAGGTAAAACTAAACGCCGTGGTGCTAAAGTTGGTCGTCGTAGTGACTGGAAAAAAGCTTATGTAACTCTTCAAGAAGGTCAATCTCTTGACTTCGTTGAAGGTGCGGCAGAATAATCAGAGGAGATAATATAAATGGCTATCGTTAAATGTAAGCCGACCTCCGCTGGTCGTCGTCACGTAGTTAAAGTTGTGAACAATGAACTACACAAAGGTAAACCTTTTGCAGCGCTTTTAGATACTAAATCTAAAACTGGTGGTCGTAACAATTTAGGTCGTATTACGACTCGTCATATTGGTGGCGGTCATAAACAACACTACCGTTTAATAGATTTTAAACGTAATAAATTAGACATTCCGGGTGTTGTTGAGCGTTTAGAATACGATCCAAATCGTTCTGCGAATATCGCATTAGTTCTTTATAAAGATGGTGAACGCCGTTACATCTTAGCACCTAAAGGTTTATCTGCAGGTGATTCGATTCAAGCGGGTGCTTCAGCACCGATTAAAGTAGGTAATGCATTACCTATGCGTAATATTCCTGTTGGTTCAACTGTTCATAATGTGGAATTAAAACCAGGTAAGGGCGGTCAAATTGCTCGTTCTGCTGGTGCATACGTACAAATTATCGCTCGTGAAGGTAATTATGTCACTTTACGTCTTCGTTCAGGCGAAATGCGTAAAGTTTTAGCTGAGTGTACTGCAACCATTGGTGAAGTAGGTAACTCAGAGCATATGCTTCGTGTTCTTGGTAAAGCAGGTGCAAACCGTTGGAGAGGTATTCGTCCAACTGTTCGTGGTACTGCGATGAACCCAGTAGACCACCCACACGGTGGTGGTGAAGGTCGTAACTTTGGTAAACACCCAGTTACTCCTTGGGGCGTTCAGACCAAAGGTAAGAAAACTCGTCACAACAAACGTACTGATAAATTCATCGTGCGTCGTCGTGGCAAATAATTTTATTCATTAACTAAAAGGTAAACACCAATGCCACGTTCCCTCAAGAAAGGTCCTTTCCTTGACCTACACTTGTTGAAGAAGGTAGAGAAGGCGGTGGAAAGCGGGGATAAAAAACCAATCAAAACTTGGTCCCGTCGTTCAATGATCATTCCATCAATGATTGGATTGACCATCGCAGTCCATAATGGTCGTCAGCACGTTCCTGTTTATGTTTCCGATGAAATGATCGGTCATAAATTAGGTGAATTTGCCCCGACTCGTACATACCGCGGTCATGCCGCAGATAAGAAAGCTAAGAAATAAGAGGTAAAAGATGGAAACTATTGCTAAACATCGTTACGCTCGTACTTCTGCCCAGAAAGCTCGCTTAGTTGCTGACTTGATCCGTGGTAAAAAAGTTGCGCAAGCATTAGAAATCTTAACTTTTACTAACAAAAAAGCGGCAACGCTAGTTAAGAAAGTTTTAGAATCTGCTATTGCAAACGCAGAGCACAATGACGGTGCAGATGTCGATGATCTTAAAGTTGCTAAAATCTTCGTTGATGAAGGTCCAAGCATGAAACGTGTAATGCCACGTGCTAAAGGTCGTGCAGATCGTATTTTAAAACGTACAAGCCACATTACTGTGGTTGTATCAGATCGTTAATTAAGTGGAGAATAACAAATGGGTCAAAAAGTACATCCTAATGGTATTCGCCTAGGCATTGTTAAGCCTTGGAACTCTACTTGGTTCGCGAATACACAAGATTTCGCTGACAATTTGGAAAGCGATTTCAACGTACGTAAATTCTTAAATAAAGAGTTAGCGAACGCTTCAGTATCACGTATCACTATTGAACGTCCTGCGAAAAGCATTCGTGTAACTATTCATACAGCGCGTCCTGGTATCGTTATCGGTAAAAAAGGCGAAGATGTTGAAAAATTACGTAACGCAGTAGCAAAAATTGCAGGCGTTCCAGCACAAATTAACATCGCTGAAGTGAAAAAACCAGAGCTAGATGCTAAATTGGTAGCAGATAGTATCGCTTCTCAGCTAGAGCGTCGTGTTATGTTCCGCCGTGCAATGAAAAAAGCGGTTCAAAATGCAATGAAATTAGGTGCTAAAGGTATCAAAGTTGAAGTTAGCGGTCGTTTAGGTGGTGCAGAAATTGCTCGCTCAGAATGGTATCGTGAAGGTCGTGTACCTCTACATACACTTCGTGCAGACATCGATTATAACACTGCTGAAGCACACACAACATACGGCGTAATTGGCGTTAAAGTGTGGATCTTCAAAGGTGAGATTCTTGGTGGAATGGCTGCAGTGATTAAATCTGAAAAAGAACCAGCGGCACAGCCTAAAAAGCCTGCTCGCAAAGGTCGTAAATAAGGAGATCACTGAATGTTACAACCAAAACGCACAAAATTCCGTAAAGTACACAAAGGCCGTAACCGTGGTATTGCGGGCGGTACAGAAGTGAGCTTCGGTTCATTTGGTTTAAAAGCAATTGGTCGTGGCCGTTTAACAGCTCGTCAAATTGAAGCAGCACGTCGTGCAATGAGCCGTGCAGTTAAACGTCAAGGTAAAATCTGGATCCGTGTGTTCCCAGATAAACCAATCACTGAAAAACCATTAGAAGTCCGTATGGGTAAAGGTAAAGGTAACGTTGAGTACTGGGTAGCCTTAATCCAACCGGGTAAAGTTCTCTATGAAATGGATGGTGTTTCTGAAGAAGTTGCTCGTAATGCTTTTGCATTAGCAGCAGCAAAACTTCCGTTCAAAACCACATTTGTAACTAAAACGGTGATGTAATGAAAGCTCAAGAACTACGTAATAAAAGTGTTGAAGAGCTGAATGGTGAGTTAGTGAACCTTTTAGGTGAACAATTCAAATTGCGTATGCAAGCAGCCACCGGTCAGCTTCAACAAACCCACCAGTTAAAACAAGTGCGTCGCAGTATTGCACAAGTTAAAACTGTATTAACCGAAAAGGCGGGTGAATAATGACTGATAAAATTCGTACAGTACAAGGTAAAGTGGTTAGCGATAAAATGGATAAATCATTTGTAATTGCTATCGAACGTACAGTTAAACATCCTTTATATGGTAAGTTTATCCGTCGTACTACTAAATTACACGTACACGATGAAAAAAATGAAGCACAATTAGGTGATGTAGTTGAAATTAAAGAGTGTCGGCCACTCTCTAAAACTAAATCACACACATTAGTTCGTGTTGTTGAGAAAGCACAGGCTTAATCAATAAACCCACAAAAGCCCTACAGAGATGTAGGGCTTTTTATTTATTCTACAGCTACTTCCAGATTTTTGTTTGATGCAAGCGGTCTATTTCCTCTAATTTTTTGCAAAAAATTAGTGAAATTCAACCGCTTGTTTAGTTTTATCACCATATAAAAATAATGGTTATTGACAATGTTGATGTAATTATACAGAATACCCGCCTTAGCCTTAAATTTTTTATGGGAATAAAATGCAGAAGTTTCATTTTAAAAAGAGTTTATTTGCGGTTGCGGTATCAAGTTGTTGTCAGTTTGCGTATGCGGAAAAAGAGGCTTTGCTTGATGAAGTTGTGGTCTCTTCCAGCGTGGTACCTGATTTCCAATCCCTTGCTTTTACGCAAGGCCGTAAAGCTAGTGATGTGACAATTGAGGGGAAAGTATTTAAATCTCGCTCTGCCACATTAGGTAATGCTCTAGCTGGAGAGTTAGGCGTTCACTCTAATCCATTTGGTGGCGGAGCAAGTGCCCCTGTCATTCGTGGACAAGATGGTGTGAGAATAAAATTGTTACAAAATGGATCGGATATTGTTGATATGTCGAATATTTCGCCAGATCATACTGTGGTGGTAGATACTCTTTTGGCACAGCAGGTAGATTTAGTACGAGGTACTTCAACTCTTATGTATGGTATGGCTTCTCCTGCGGGTGTAGTGAATATTATTGATAAACGAATTCCTACCTATCGTCCTGAAAAAGGCTATGAGGGAGAGGTGATCTCCCGTTTTGATACGGCAAGTAAAGAGCGTTTACTAAATGCAGGTGTAACGTTATCTGCGGGGGAGAATTTCTTAATTCGTGCGGAAGGATTGACTCGGAAATCGGGTAACTATCATGTGCCAGAAGTCTATATTGGTAGAAAGCTAAACTATTTACCAGATAGTCATAATAAATCCAATGTGGGTACATTCGGGGCAAGTTGGATTGGTAGCAGGGGGTATCTAGGAGCCTCAGTTAGTTATCGGCAGGATCATTACGGTATTCCAGGGCATAATCACGCGTTTGATTATTGCTCTGGGCATTTATTTGATGCTTCAAATTTAAATGCGGTTACTTCTGGTGGTGATGCACCTTATTTAAATGCTTACCCACATTTAATGACTGACAAAGATGTGAATGATTCTCTTCATTTCCACTGTGGAACAGATTTGAATGGCGGTGCACATAGCCATAGTAATGTTTATGGACATCAGCACGATGTTAGTTCTGCTGGTCCAGTTATAGATATGCGTTCTAAGCGCTACGATCTTCGTGGCGAGATGAAAGATCCATTTCCTGGTATCAGCAAGTTGAAATTGTCTCTCACTTACGCGGATTATTATCACGATGAAAAGCATGATGGCAAAGCACACATAACCTCAGGTGATACTGGTGCAATAAAAGAGAGTAAGAAATATACTGCAGCACGGATGGCAGGTAAGCCAGAAGCGTTTTATTTTAATCGTGGTTTTAATAGCAGGCTAGAATTTTACCACCAGCCAACGGAGTATTCGAATGGTGTGCTTGGCATTCAGTATCAAACGCAGAAAAGCAGTTCGTCTCGTTTATCGACGAGTGCCGATAAAGATGATAAAGATTTAAGTGGGGAGCGTAAAGAATCTGAACGTAATCCTTTAGTGGTAAATACGAATAAACAGCTGAGTTTGTTTATTTTAGAGCAGGTGGCAATCGGGAATTTTATCTTTGAGGCTGGTGCACGTTGGGAAAAACAATCTATCCCAATTAGCTACAATAAAGAAAAGCTACGATTGAATGATAGGGCTCGCCAGCCAGATTTGTCGATCTATAAGGAAAATGCACTCTCTTATTCAGGTACGATTATGTGGGATTTTCATCCCGATTACCGTTTATCTGTCACGGGTTCTCATAATGAAAGAATGCCAGCACCAATGGAGCTCTATTATCATGGCAAACATCTTGCGACCAACTCCTTTGAATACGGCAATCGAGATCTGAAAAAAGAACGTTCTAATAATGCAGAAGTGGGATTAATACACTTCTCGGACAAATGGGATTTTAAAGTGAGTGCGTATTATCAACGCTTTAAAAATTATATTCACAACGAAAACCTACACCGAGAAGGCAACTTGTTTATGCGTCGTTACAATCAATCTCAAGCCAAATTCCACGGATTTGAAGGTGAAATTGGCTATCAGGTGACAGAAAAGCACAAAATTTCCTTGTTTGGCGACTATGTGAATGGGAGATTGTTCGGTTTTAAAACCTTCTATGGTAATAAAAAGTATGCGAAAAACTGCTTTATCAACGAATGGGATGAAGAAGAGTGCGATTATACTCAAGTTGGCGTAGAAACGCTTGAGCGCCCTAACCGTAATGCCGCCCGTGTACCACCGATGCGGTTAGGTTTTCGACTCAAAAGTCAATTTAATCAGAACTGGTCAGGCTCGTTCGAATACACCCGAATGTTTGCACAAAAACGTGTTTCAATTAACAGCGTGATTAAACCGATTGCCCAAGAGGAAGCGGAAAAAAGACGTGAGGCATCAGGTGGGCTTGGTTATGACGGTTACTATGTAGAAAAAGTGCCAGAGGATGTGACTAAAGGCTACCACTTGGTGAATATAGCGGTGAATTATCAACGTAAAATCAGTGATATTGAATACAGTGCAACGTTGAATATTAACAACTTGTTAAATCAGAAAGTGTATATTCACAACTCTTATTTACCGTATGTGCCACAAATGGGCCGCAACTTTATACTGAACCTTGGCGTTTCGTTTTAGATAAAACCGAACTTCGGTTTGGTAAAAAACATAAAATTTGGACCGCTTGCTAAACTACAAGCGGTCCTATTTTTTCCATTTTTTGCAATACTGAAAAAGTGAAAATTGCCTTGATTTCTTATTGTATGTTATGGTATATTCTGCGACCTGTTCATATTTGAGGACAGGTTCGTCCCGAAAGGGTGTTTTTTTATTTTAACGGAGCACTAATATGATCCAAGAACAGACTATGCTGGATGTTGCTGATAACTCAGGGGCTCGTAGCGTAATGTGTATCAAGGTTCTAGGTGGATCGCACCGTCGTTACGCTGCAATTGGCGACATTATCAAAGTTACTGTAAAAGAAGCAATTCCACGCGGTAAAGTAAAAAAAGGTGATGTGTTAAAGGCAGTTGTTGTGCGCACCAAGAAGGGTGTTCGTCGCCCAGATGGCGCAGTTATTCGTTTCGATGGCAATGCTTGTGTGATTTTGAACAATAACACTGAGCAACCAATCGGTACTCGTATTTTTGGACCGGTGACTCGTGAACTTCGTTCTGAGAAGTTTATGAAAATCATCTCTTTAGCTCCAGAAGTACTATAAGGAGAATGTAATGGCTGCAAAAATCCGTCAAAACGATGAAGTAATTGTTCTTACTGGTAAAGATAAGGGCAAACGTGGTAAGGTAACTAAAGTCTTACCAAATGGTAAAGTTTTTGTTGAGGGTATCAACATCGTAACTAAACACGAGAAACCAGTTCCTGCATTAGGTAAAGCTGGCGGTTTAGTGAAAAAAGAAGCTGCGATTGATGCTTCAAATGTTGCGATTTTTAACTCTGAAACTAACAAAGCTGACCGTGTAGGATTTAGAATTGAAGATGGTAAAAAAGTACGTATCTTCAAATCTAACGATAAATTAATTTAAATTAACTGGAGTAATGTGATGGCGAAACTGCATGATTACTACAGAGATACAGTAGTTAATGAATTAAAAGAGAAATTCAACTACTCATCTGTCATGCAAGTCCCACAAATCGAAAAGATTACCCTTAATATGGGTGTGGGTGAAGCATTGACCGACAAAAAGCTATTAGATAACGCAGTAGCAGATCTAGCAGCAATTAGCGGTCAAAAACCATTAGTAACCAAAGCTCGCAAGTCTGTTGCAGGCTTTAAAATTCGTCAAGGGTATCCAATCGGTTGCAAAGTAACCCTACGTGGTGAACGTATGTGGGAATTCTTTGAAAGATTGATTACTATCGCTGTTCCACGTATCCGTGACTTCCGTGGCTTAAACGCTAAGTCATTCGATGGTCGTGGTAATTACAGTATGGGTGTTCGTGAACAAATCATTTTCCCTGAAATCGACTATGATAAAGTAGATCGTGTACGTGGTTTAGATATTACTATTACCACAACAGCGAAAAGTGATGAAGAAGGTCAAGCTTTATTAGCTGCTTTCAATTTCCCATTCCGTAAATAAGGTAGGTTATCGTGGCAAAACAATCAATGATCGCACGTGATGTAAAACGTGCTAAATTAGCTGATAAATTCTACGTAAAGCGTGAAGAATTAAAGAAAATCATTTCTGATGTAAATTCTTCGGATGAAGAACGTTGGGATGCAGTGTTAAAATTACAAACACTGCCACGCGATTCTAGTCCAATTCGTCAGCGTAATCGTTGCCGTCAAACTGGTAGACCACATGGTGTGCTCCGTAAGTTTGGCTTAAGCCGTATTAAAGTCCGTGAAGCTGCTATGCGTGGCGAAATTCCGGGTCTTAAAAAAGCGAGCTGGTAATAACCTCTTTTAATTTGGAATCATGGGAGTAAATACATGAGCATGCAAGATCCAATCGCAGATATGCTGACCCGTATTCGTAACGGTCAAGCAGCGAATAAAGTTGCAATCAGTATGCCTTCATCTAAGTTAAAAGTTGCTATAGCAAATGTTTTAGCTGAAGAAGGTTATATCGAAAGCGTTAAAGTTGTTGAAGGTGCAAAACCTGAACTGGAAATTACTTTAAAATATTTCCAAAATAAACCAGTTGTAGAAAGTATCCAACGTGTGAGCCGTCCAGGTCTTCGTATTTATAAACGTAAAGACGAATTACCAAAAGTTATGGGTGGTTTGGGTATCGCTGTTATTTCTACATCTAAAGGTGTAATGACTGACCGTGCAGCACGTCAAGCTGGCCTCGGCGGTGAAATTATCTGTTACGTAGCATAATAGAGGGGTAGGATTAATGTCTCGTGTTGCAAAAGCACCTGTTAATATTCCTGCCAGTGTTGAGGTGAAACTTAACGGTCAGTTATTAACAGTTAAAGGTAAAAATGGCGAGTTATCTCGCGAAATCCACAATGCAGTTGAAGTAAAACAAGAAGATAACGTATTAACTTTTGCACCTCGTGAAGGTGTTGCTAATGCAGATGCACAAGCGGGTACTGCTCGTGCACTTGTGAACGCGATGGTTATCGGTGTTACTGAAGGCTTTACTAAGAAATTGCAATTAGTGGGTGTAGGTTATAGAGCTCAAATGAAAGGTAATGTTGTTGCCTTAAGTTTAGGTTTCTCACACCCTGTAGAACATGAGTTGCCAGCTGGCGTAACTGGTGAATGTCCATCACAAACAGAAATTATTCTGAAAAGTGCTGACAAACAGTTAATTGGTCAGGTAGCAGCAGATATTCGTGCATATCGCAAACCTGAGCCTTATAAAGGTAAAGGTGTACGTTACTCTGATGAAGTTGTACGTACTAAAGAAGCGAAGAAAAAGTAAAGTAAGGTAACACTATGGATAAGAAAATAGCTCGTATCCGTCGTGCAACCCGTGCACGTCATTTAATGAGAGAGCAAGGTGCAACACGTTTAGTTGTGCATCGCACACCTCGCCATATCTATGCACAGGTGATTGCACCTAATGGCTCAGAAGTACTAGCAGCAGCTTCAACTGTTGAAAAAGTAATTAAAGAGCAAGTTAAATATACTGGTAATAAAGAAGCTGCAGCAGTAGTGGGTAAAATTGTTGCTGAGCGTGCAATTGCCAAAGGTATTAAAGCGGTTGCCTTTGATCGTTCTGGTTTTAAATACCACGGTCGTGTGCAATCATTAGCAGATGCTGCTCGTGAAGCTGGTCTACAGTTCTAAGAGAGGAATTTGAGATGTCAAACATCGAAAAACAAGCTGGTGAACTGCAGGAAAAGCTAATCGCGGTTAACCGTGTTTCAAAAACCGTAAAAGGTGGTCGTATCATGAGTTTCACTGCTTTAACAGTAGTGGGTGATGGTAATGGTCGCGTTGGTTTTGGTTACGGTAAAGCACGTGAAGTTCCAGCAGCAATCCAAAAAGCGATGGAAAAAGCTCGTCGCAATATGATTAATGTGGCTTTAAATGAAGGCACATTACAACACCCTGTTAAAGGTTCTCATACTGGTTCACGCGTATTTATGCAGCCAGCAAGCGAAGGTACTGGTATCATCGCAGGTGGTGCAATGCGTGCAGTATTAGAAGTTGCAGGTGTTCGTAACGTTCTTTCTAAAGCGTATGGTTCAACCAACCCAATTAATGTTGTACGTGCAACAATTGATGCACTTGAAAACATGAAATCACCTGAAATGGTTGCTGCAAAACGTGGTAAAACAGTTGAAGAAATTTTGGGGTAATTGGATATGGCAAAAATTAAAGTAACTCAAACTCGTAGCTCTATTGCTCGTTTACCGAAACATAAAGCAACGTTAAAAGGCTTAGGTCTTCGTCATATTCGTCATACTGTAGAACTTGAAGATACACCCGCAGTGCGTGGTATGATCAATCAAGTATCTTATATGGTTAAAGTAGAGGAGTAATAGAATGCGTTTAAATTCTCTTTCTCCAGCTGAAGGTGCTAAGCACAGTGGAAAGCGTTTAGGTCGTGGTATTGGTTCTGGTTTAGGTAAAACTGGTGGTCGTGGTCATAAAGGTCAAAAATCTCGTTCGGGCGGACGTGTTCGTCGTGGTTTCGAGGGTGGTCAAATGCCTTTATACCGTCGTTTACCAAAATTTGGTTTTACATCACTTAAATCACTACATGTGGCAGAAATTCGTTTAAACGACTTAGCTAAAGTAGATGGTAACGAAGTAACTTTAGAAGCATTAAAAGCAGCTAATATTATTACTAAAGATATTTTATCAGCTAAAGTGATTTTAGCTGGTGAAATTAATAAAGCAGTTGTAGTTAAAGGCTTAGGTGTAACTAAAGGTGCTAGAGCTGCTATTGAAGCTGCTGGCGGTTCTATCGAGGAATAAATAGATGGCAAAGCAACCAGGGTACCAAGGTAGTACACAAAAAGGGACTGGCGAGCTTAAATCAAGATTATTATTTGTTTTAGGTGCGTTAATCGTTTTCCGTATCGGTTCTTTTATACCTGTTCCTGGCATTGATGCTTCTGTATTATCCGAATTAATTCGACAACAGCATGGCACCATCATTGATATGTTCAATATGTTCTCTGGTGGTGCTTTAAGTCGCGCATCTATATTTGCATTAGGTATTATGCCTTATATTTCGGCGTCAATTATTATACAGTTATTGACAGCGATTCACCCACCTTTAGCCGAATTAAAGAAAGAAGGTGAGGCAGGTCGTAGAAAAATTAGTAAATATACGCGTTACGGTACATTACTACTAGCATTTATTCAATCTATTGGTATTTCATTAGCCTTACCGAATATGGTACAAGGGTTAGTTCCTAATCCAAGTATATTATTCTATGTAACTTCTGTAATTAGCTTAGTGACTGGAACAATGTTTCTCATGTGGCTAGGTGAACAAATCACTGAACGTGGTATCGGAAACGGTATCTCATTGATTATTTTTGCAGGTATTGTTGCTGATCTTCCAGCGACTATTGGGCAAACAATTGAACAGGCTCGCCAAGGTGAGTTGTCATTTATTGTATTACTATTAGTTGCAATAATTGCATTTGCAGTAACGTATTTTGTTGTTTTTGTTGAGCGTGGACAAAGAAGAATTGTTGTGAACTATGCAAGTCGCCAGCAAGGTAGAATGATGGCTCCTGCAAGATCTTCACATTTACCGTTAAAAGTTAATATGGCAGGTGTAATACCAGCAATTTTTGCTTCAAGTATTATCTTATTTCCTGCGAGTATTACTCAATGGTTTGGACAAAGTGAAGGTTTTGAATGGTTATTTAATCTTTCACAGCTATTACAGCCAGGACAACCATTATATGTTGTTTTATTTACAATGGCAGTAATTTTCTTTGCATTCTTTTATACAGGAATGCAGTATAATCCTCGTGATACAGCGGATAATCTTAAGAAATCAGGTGCGTTTGTACCAGGTTATCGACCAGGTGAACAAACATCTCGTTATATTGATAAAGTAATGACACGTTTAACCTTAATTGGTGCGTTATATATTACTTTTGTTTGTTTGGTTCCTTATATCATTACGTCATTATGGAAAGTTCCATTCCAATTAGGTGGAACTTCACTATTAATCGTAGTGGTTGTTATTATGGATTTCATCGCACAGGTTCAGAGCCATTTAATGTCTCAACAATATGATTCTGTGTTGAAGAAAGCTAACTTAAAAGGCTTAGGTTAATAAGCCATTAATGAAGGATAAGCAATGAAAGTTCGTGCTTCAGTTAAAAGAATGTGCCGTAATTGTAAAGTAATCAAGCGTGAAGGTGTGGTTCGTGTGATTTGTAGCGATCCTAAACACAAACAACGTCAAGGTTAATTTTACGCATATTTCTTGCAAAGAACCTGCTGAGCAGTTATACTGCTCAGCTCATTCGTCCTGATATACTGTTTGAGTATCCTGAAACGGGCTTTTCAAGATCAGTATATCAATAAAACTTAAATAATAGGAGTGCATAGTGGCCCGTATTGCAGGCATTAACATTCCTGATCAGAAACACACTGTAATCGCATTAACTGCAATTTACGGTATTGGTAAAACTCGTGCTAAAGCTATCTGTGCAGCAACGGGTATTGCTGAAGATGTAAAGATCAGAGAATTGTCTGAAGAGCAGATTGAAAAACTGCGTGAAGAAGTTGGTAAATTTACTGTTGAAGGTGATTTACGTCGTGAAGTAACTTTAAGCATCAAACGTCTTTTAGACTTAGGTTGCTACCGTGGTTTACGTCATCGTCGTAGTTTACCAGTACGTGGTCAACGTACTAAGACTAATGCGCGTACCCGTAAAGGTCCACGCAAACCGATCAAAAAATAGTCGGAGTAGATAAATAATGGCTAAAACACCAGTTCGCGCACGTAAGCGCGTTAAAAAACAGATTGCAGATGGCGTAGCTCATATCCACGCATCTTTCAATAATACAATCGTTACTATTACTGACCGCCAAGGTAATGCTCTAGCTTGGGCAACTGCAGGTGGTTCGGGTTTCCGTGGTTCTCGTAAATCAACTCCGTTTGCGGCACAAGTTGCAGCAGAGCGTTGTGCTGAAATGGTAAAAGAGTTTGGTTTAAAGAATTTGGAAGTTATGGTTAAAGGACCGGGTCCAGGTCGTGAGTCGACAATTCGTGCGTTAAACGCAGCGGGTTTCCGTATCACAAATATTACAGATGTGACTCCGATTCCTCATAACGGTTGTCGTCCACCGAAAAAACGTCGTGTTTAATTGACGTTAAAAGAATTGGAGAAAGAAAATGGCAAGATATTTGGGTCCTAAACTCAAGCTAAGCCGTCGTGAAGGTGCTGATTTATTCTTAAAATCAGGCGTTCGTGCGATTGAATCAAAATGTAGAAATAGACTTGATGTGGCCCCTGGTCAACATGGTGCTCGCAAGCCACGTTTATCTGACTATGGTAGTCAGTTACGTGAAAAACAAAAAGTCCGCCGTATCTATGGTATCTTAGAGCGTCAATTCCGTAACTATTATACTGAAGCAAATCGCTTAAAAGGTAATACGGGTGAGAACTTATTGGTATTATTAGAAGGTCGTTTAGATAACGTAGTTTACCGTATGGGTTTTGCTGCAACTCGTGCAGAAGCACGTCAGCTTGTTAGCCATAAATCAATTGTAGTAAATGGTCGTGTAGTAAACATTCCTTCATTTCAAGTTTCTGTTGATGATGTTGTTGCTGTTCGTGAAAAATCGAAAAAACAAGCACGTATTAAAGCATCATTAGAATTAGCAACTCAACGTGAAAAGCCGACTTGGTTAGAAGTTGATGTGACTAAAATGGAAGGTGTATTTAAACGTCGTCCAGAGCGTTCAGATCTATCAGCAGATATTAATGAACATCTGATCGTTGAGCTTTACTCTAAATAATAGTTAGCTTAACCGCAAAGAGAGGAAAAAATGCAGGGTTCTGTGACAGAATTTTTAAAGCCGCACTTAGTGAATATTGAGCAAATTAGTTCAACTCGTGCTAAAGTGACATTAGAGCCGTTAGAACGTGGTTTTGGTCATACATTAGGCAATGCACTTCGCCGCATTTTACTTTCATCTATGCCGGGTTGTGCAGTTACTGAAGTTGAAATTGATGGTGTATTACATGAATACAGTAGCAAGGAAGGCGTTCAGGAAGATATACTTGAGGTATTATTAAACCTTAAAGGTCTAGCGGTAAAGGTGCAAAATAAAGATGATATTATTTTGACACTGAATAAATCTGGAATTGGCCCTGTAACTGCAGCCGACATCACACACGATGGCGATGTAGAAATCGTAAATTCTGATCACGTTATCTGTAACTTAACAGATAAGAATGCGTCAATTAGTATGCGTATTCGTGTTCAACGTGGTCGTGGTTATGTCCCTGCATCAGCACGTCTTCACACTCAAAACGATGATCGTCCAATTGGTCGTTTATTAGTTGATGCGCGTTTCTCGCCAGTAGATCGTATTGCTTATAATGTAGAAGCTGCGCGTGTAGAACAACGAACAGACTTAGATAAACTTGTTATTGAGATGGAAACTAATGGTACATTAGATCCAGAAGAAGCTATTCGTCGTGCTGCAACGATTTTAGCAGAACAACTTGCTGCATTCGTTGATTTGCGTGATGTTCGTCAACCTGAAGTGAAAGAAGAAAAACCAGAGTTTGATCCGATTCTTCTTCGTCCGGTAGATGATTTAGAGCTGACAGTTCGTTCTGCTAACTGTTTAAAAGCAGAGACAATTCACTATATTGGTGATTTAGTCCAACGTACAGAAGTTGAATTACTTAAGACGCCTAATTTAGGTAAAAAATCTCTTACAGAGATCAAAGATGTTCTTGCTTCTCGTGGCTTATCACTCGGTATGCGCCTTGAAAACTGGCCGCCTGCAAGCATTGCAGAAGACTAGTTAGGTATAGATTTTCTAAGAAGGAATAGGTTATGCGCCATCGTAAGAGTGGACGTCAATTAAACCGTAACAGTAGTCATCGCCAAGCGATGTTCCGCAATATGGCAAGTTCTCTTGTTGAACACGAAATCATCAAGACTACTTTACCAAAAGCAAAAGAGTTACGCCGTGTAGTTGAGCCGTTAATTACTTTAGCTAAAGCAGACAGCGTTGCAAATCGCCGTTTAGCTTTTGCTCGTACACGCAACGTTGATACAGTTGCTAAATTATTCAATGAATTAGGTCCACGTTTTGCAAATCGTGCAGGTGGTTACACTCGCATCTTAAAATGTGGTTTCCGTGCAGGCGATAATGCTCCAATGGCATACATTGAGTTAGTAGATCGTCCAGAAGTTGCAACAGAAGCAGCAGCGGAATAATCTAAGTTAGATTGAACTTAAAACCCCGATATTGCTATCGGGGTTTTGTTTTATCTGAGCTTGTTTTTTTACAAGAAATCTGTATAATTTGACCGCTTGTTTTCCGTTTTAGGGGCAAGTTCGTCACCCTCACCTCGAACGAGGGTTTATTTTTTACTATCAACATTTAGAGGAAAGGTTATGGTAACCATTCGTTTAACTCGTGGCGGAGCTAAAAAACGCCCATTTTACCAAATCGTGGTAGCGGATAGTCGTTCACCTCGTGATGGTCGCTTTATCGAGCGTATCGGTTTCTTCAATCCATTAGCAGCTGGTCAAGCTGAGCGTTTACGTTTAGATGTGGCTAAAGTGGATGCGTGGGTTGCTAAAGGTGCTGACTTATCAGATCGTGTTGCTTCTTTAGTAAAAGAAGCTCGTAAAGCAGCTTAATATTAAATAAGCCAAAATTAAATAAGTAGGTGAGTATGAGCGAACAAAAAATTGAAGTTGTCGGTAAATTAGGTTCAACCTATGGGATCCGTGGCTGGTTACGTCTCTATTCATCAACAGAACAATCTGAAAGCATTTTCGACTATCAGCCGTGGTTTTTAAAAATTAAAGGCATCTGGCAAGCGGTCGAATTAGAAAGCTGGCGCTATCATAATAACGATTTGATTGTTAAATTTAAAGGTACAGAAGACCGTGAGGTTGCACAGCTGTTGACTAATGCCGAGATCGGTGTGGATTTATCTGTGCTTCCTGAATTGGAAGAAGGAGATTACTATTGGCACGATTTAATCGGTTGTACAGTGGTAAACTTGGATGACTATATAATGGGCTCTGTGACTGAGATGATGGAAACAGGTTCAAACGATGTGTTAGTAGTGCGAGCAAACAGCAAGGATGCTTTTGGAAAACAAGAACGATTAATTCCGTTTTTGTATGAACAAGTAGTTAAAAGAGTAGATCTCGCCACCAAAACTATTACGGTGGACTGGGACGCTGGTTTCTAACCTCAGGTATGCGGTGAGCTTCAGAAAACATTAAGGTATAAAAATGTGGATTGGTATTATTTCACTGTTTCCTGAAATGTTTAAAGCAATTACCGATTTCGGGGTGACAGGACGTGCAGTTAAGCAAAATCTACTACAAATTGAGTGTTGGAACCCTCGTGATTTCACATTTGATAAGCATAAAACGGTAGATGACCGCCCTTATGGTGGTGGGCCGGGAATGTTGATGATGGTGCAGCCTTTACGTGATGCGATTCACGCAGCAAAAACGGCAGCATCGGTAGTAGATGATGGTGAAGTTAAAGTGATTTATCTTTCACCACAAGGACGTAAGCTCGATCAAATAGGCGTGCAAACGCTGGCTTCAAATCAGAAATTGATTTTAATCTGTGGACGATATGAGGGGGTTGATGAGCGATTGATTCAAACCGAAGTTGATGAGGAGTGGTCAATCGGAGATTACGTTCTGACAGGGGGAGAGTTGCCTGCAATGACATTAATTGATGCCGTTGCAAGGTTTATTCCAGGGGTATTAGGCAAGCAAGCTTCGGCGTTAGAGGATTCTTTTGCTGAAGGATTACTTGATTGCCCGCATTATACTCGCCCTGAAGTATTAGACGGTATGCCTGTTCCGGAAGTGCTGATGTCTGGACATCACGAACAAATTCGTAAATGGCGATTGGAACAATCGCTTGAGCGAACGTGGTTAAGACGCCCTGAGCTATTGGATAGCCTAGCTCTGACTGACGAACAAAGAGTGTTGTTAGCTAAAATTAAAAAGCAACATAAAATCAGTTAATTCTAGGATTTAGAAGGTTTTCAAAATGAGTAACATCATCAAACAACTTGAACAAGAGCAGTTAAAACAAAACTTACCTAGCTTCCGTCCAGGTGACACATTAGAAGTTAAGGTATGGGTAGTAGAAGGTAGTAAAAAACGTTTGCAAGCGTTCGAAGGCGTGGTTATTGCAATTCGTAACCGTGGCTTGCACTCTGCATTCACTCTACGTAAAGTTTCAAACGGCGTAGGCGTTGAGCGTACATTCCAAACTCACTCACCAGTAATCGACACCATTTCTGTTAAACGTAAAGGTGCGGTACGTAAAGCTAAACTTTACTACTTACGTGAGCGTTCTGGTAAATCTGCACGTATCAAAGAGCGTCTTGGCGACTAATTGCTATAGCAGTGAAAAACAAAAGCCTTGGGGAAACTCAAGGCTTTTTGCTTTCTGCTGACAAGCGGTTAAATTTGTAAAAAAATTTGCAAATTTAACCGCTTGTTATCTTTTGGGTTATTCGGCTTCAGATAAAATAATCCAACCGCTGTCTAGCCAATCGCAGATGGTGTCTAACATCAATTCTAATTCAGTTTGATCTTGCACTTTAGATGCTAATTTATTCCACGAAATAGCGTCGCCATTTGCGATACGAATGAGCAATGCTCTTTCTGCTTGATTTAGTTCATCAATCCATTCACCGTTTACATACAAGCGTTGTGGGTTTTCAGTGTAGAGAATTTTCACATTTGCATCTTGTTGTAACCAGCCGCCTGATTCTAAAATTTCTTGTACTTCATCAGGGTAATATTCATTATCTGTTTGCAATAATTCATAACGGCGTGAGCTAACCGCCATTGCAACGCTATGAGTAAGCAAGCCGTCAAATTGGGTCGAATTTTGTAGCAGATCGATTAAATGATGTTTAAAGGTGTTGATCGTATTTGGATCAAGTAACGCATTGGGTTGTTCATTCGGACTTAAACGGAACGGGATATGAAATTCTGACGAATTAATGTTATCTGCTTGTTGCTCAATGGTTTTACATAAATTTTCTAATAAATTGGTTGCATTTGGATAACGTAAACCAAAAGAGAACGTTAAGCCCTGCTCGCTTTCAGAAACGCCGTAATGTGCCATTCGGGAGGGAACATAAAGTATATCGCCAGGGTTCATTACTTCATCTAAGACTAGCTCGCCCATATCATCAAAAATACGGATTGGCTGATTTGGCTTGAATTCTGTAGTTGGATCGCACCATTTGCCAAGCTGCCAACGGCGTTGCCCATAGCCTTGCACGAGGAAAACATCGTATTCATCATAATGTTTACCTACAGTACCGCCTAATGGCGAGGAAGACACCATAATATCATCACGTTGCCATTGTGGGATAAAGCTAAAGGCTTGCCATAATTCGCCGAGTTCTGGCGACCATTGCTCAAGGTTTTGTATCATAACAGACCATTGTTCTGGTAAGTTTTGTAGATCTTCTTTCTCAAGTGGACTTGCTTTTACAGACCATTTATCCCCTTTGCATTGAATAAGACGTGCAGTAACCTCTTCCTCTAAGGCTAATTCCATAATATCTTCTGGCTCAAATAAACCTACAATTTGGGGTAAACCATTACGGATCAAAAGAGGGCGTTTTTGCCAATAATCACGTAAAAAGGTTTCTGGGCTAATATTTTCAGGTAAGCAGAATGGAATATTCATAAATGCTCCTTGCAGTATGTTTCTTTTTGATTTTTTAATATTCTACCTGAGAAATAATAGAAAACGCTAAATTTTTTATGATTTAGCGACATCATTTCATTTGTGACACGCGAAATAATGAAAAAGGCGAACATTGTTCGCCTTTGAGATTTTAAGAGGGGTTATTTAAGACCGAGTTTTTTCTCTAGGTAGTGGATATTTGTACCACCTTTGCGGAATTCGGTATCAGAAAGGATTTGGGTATGCAGTGGAATATTAGTTTTGATTCCCTCAACAATCGTTTCTGATAAGGCATTTTCCATACGACGAATGGCAATATCACGACTTTCTGCGAAAGTGATGAGCTTACCAATCATTGAATCATAATGTGGCGGTACGCTGTAGCCTGAGTAAATGTGGGAATCCCAACGCACACCTAGACCCCCTGGTACGTGCAAACGTGTAATTTTGCCTGGAGATGGTAAGAACGTTTGTGGATCTTCGGCATTGATACGGCATTCAATAGCGTGGCCTTTCACTTTTATATCTTCTTGTTTGATAGAAAGTGGTAAACCTGCAGCAACTCGGAGTTGTTCTTTTACTAAGTCAATGCCAGTAATCATTTCTGTAACAGGATGTTCTACTTGTAAGCGAGTATTCATTTCAATGAAATAGAACTCACCGTTTTCATATAAGAACTCAAATGTACCTGCACCACGATAGCCGATTTCACGACAGGCATTCGCACAACGCTCACCGATAAATTTACGTAATTCTTCTGTAATACCTGGAGCAGGTGCTTCTTCTACTACTTTTTGGTGGCGACGTTGCATTGAGCAATCACGCTCTGCTAAATACACCGCGTTACCGTGTGTATCAGCAAGTACCTGAATTTCAATATGGCGTGGATTTTCTAAATATTTCTCCATATATACCATATCATTATTAAATGCAGCTTTTGCTTCGGCTTTGGTCATTGCGATAGATTCTTCTAAATCTTTTTCGTGATGAACCACTCGCATACCACGACCACCGCCGCCGCCAGAGGCTTTAATAATCACAGGATAACCAATGCGGCTGGCAATTTCTTTGTTTTTCTTTGGATCATTCCCGATAGGGCCATCAGAGCCTGGTACACAAGGTACACCAGCTTTTTTCATTGCATTAATTGCAGATACTTTATCGCCCATTAAACGGATTACGTCAGCTGTTGGACCGATAAACACAAAGCCAGATTTTTCAACTTGTTCTGCAAAGTTTGCATTTTCTGATAAAAAGCCATAGCCTGGGTGAATAGCATCTGCATTCGTAACTTCTGCTGCAGCAATAATCATAGGAATATTTAAATAACTTTTCACAGAAGGTGCAGGACCAATACAGATCGTCTCATCTGCTAATAAAACATGCTTTAATTCACGGTCTGCTGTTGAGTGAACGGCAACCGTTTTAATGCCTAATTCTTTACAGGCTCGTAAAATACGTAGGGCAATTTCGCCACGGTTTGCAATAACAACTTTTTCTAACATTGGGAGATTCCCTTGAAGTGAATTGGTTGGAAAGATGCCCTTATTTAATAACAAGGGCAAACATAGATTATTCGATGATGAATAATTTTTGGTCGAACTCTACTGGCTCACCATCATTAATTAAAATTTCTTTGATCACACCTGCTTTGTCTGACTCAATGCGATTCATCATTTTCATTGCCTCAACAATACATAACGCATCACCAATTTTTACGGTTTGTCCCACTTCGACGAACGCTTTAGCATCTGGACTTGGGCTACGGTAGAAAGTGCCTACCATTGGAGAACGTACAGCGTGGCCACTTACTTGCTCAGTTGTTGCATTAGCAGGGAAGGCTGGTTCCGCAGGCTGTGGAGCAGCTACAGTAGGCGTTGGTGCTGCTGCATATTGAACGGCAGGGGCAACTACCGCTGCTGGTGCAGCACGACTAATGCGTACTGTGCCTTCTTCTTCAGACACTTCTAATTCAGTAATGCCAGACTCTTCAACTAATTCGATAAGTTTTTTGATTTTGCGAATATCCATAATAAGATTCCGTATGTGATTAATTAAAAAATAGAACTCTGCATTTGTAAAATTGAAATGCAGAGCTAAAAATTCTGCTCGTAGAATACCTGAATTTCGCTAATTTTGCGAATAAAATCTTCTAATTTAGACGAAAATTGGCGATTTTAGCATTCATCGTACCAGTTAATGAGTAAGAGATTTCCTCCATACAAGCGGTCAAAAATGGTAAGTTTTTGGTAAATTTAAACCGCTTGTTATTTATTTGAGCAAATCCTCATTCTTTTTGTAATTCCACTTACTACCTGGCTTGTCGATGTATTGAAAGTATTCGTTTGTGAATGTGCCTTGTGCACAAGTAATTTTATCTCGGCGGAAATTAACAATCTTATCGCCAATGGCATTATTTAATGTATTTGGACCAGTCATTGTAAATACACCGCCTTCAATACGACGATTCTCAATGTTGCTGATAATCAGCTCAAGTGTGTCTTTTAAAATCCAGTTGCCTTTTTCGCTTGCTAAGAAAAAGTTAGTGTATTTATTACGGCGTTTGATTAATACTTCGCTGTCATTTTCATTGATTATTTTTGAGAGCGGATAAACCAAATGCCCGTCAATATCAATATAAATGCCGCCTTCTCTCAATAACGTGAAAATTCGCCAGAAGTCAGCTTGGGCTGCACCATCTGTAAGCTTGCTGTAAGCATTAAAAGTGCGTTCGTCTGCATTAGCTTTAATGTAAGCTTCTCGCTCTTCTGTGCTAACATAACGATAATCATAGCTTAACGACATTAATCGATTAAACAAATAATTGGCATATATCGGCAACGTCACTTTATTTGAATAATTGGTTTGCCAGATGGTTTTGGTAATTTTTGTTGGTTGTTTAGAACGAATTTTTGCTGGGCTATATGCTGGAATCGTAAAACGCTTTTTCGGAAAAAGGGCGTGGAAAGGGTAGCTCAACATCTTCACAATATTACCGAATAAGCGAATAACACCGTTACAGATAACGATAAACTGTTCATTTTTAATTGCCATTTTATTGCCTTATTTGTTTAATTGTGAAATCGCAAAATCCAACGCATATTCGTAGCCTTTTATGCCTAAGCCACAAATAACGCCTTTTGCTACATCACTGAAATAAGAGTGATGGCGGAACGGTTCACGGCTATGCACATTAGAAAGATGCACTTCAATAAACGCAATGGAAACACTTAACAACGCATCACGAATTGCCACGCTGGTGTGAGTGAATGCCCCAGGGTTGATAATAATAAAATCCGTATTTTGAAAGGCTTGATGAATACGGTTGATGATTAGCTCTTCGCCGTTTGCTTGGAAGCAGTCTAATTCAACGCCTTGAGATACAGCTAAGGTTTTTAGATGATTTTCAATATCCGCTAAGGTTTGAGAACCGTAAATTTCAGGCTCACGTTTACCTAGCATATTGAGATTCGGGCCATTAAGAAGAAGGATTTTTTTCATTTTGTTGTCCTTACAAGCGGTAAAAAAATCCCCCACTTTTGCAAAGTGAGGGAGAGTATTTTATTACTCATCAATAGAACGGAGTAAATCGTTCAAGCCTACTTTGCTTAGCGTTTTCTCATCCACTTTTTTCACGATAACGGCACAATAGAGGTTGTGCGAACCGTCTTTTGACGGAAGAGAACCTGAAACCACTACCGAGCCTGCAGGCACTCGACCATAATGCACTTCGCCAGTTTCACGGTCGTAAATTTTGGTGGATTGACCGATAAACACGCCCATTGAAATTACACAGTTATCTTCCACGATAACCCCTTCTACGATTTCAGAACGGGCACCGATAAAGCAGTTGTCACCAATAATGGTTGGGTTTGCTTGCAACGGTTCTAATACGCCACCAATGCCCACGCCGCCTGAAAGATGAACGTTTTTACCAATTTGTGCACACGAACCCACGGTGACCCAAGTATCCACCATTGTGCCTTCGCCCACATACGCACCAATGTTCACGAAAGATGGCATTAGCACAACGTTTTTCTCAATATGTGAACCTTTACGCACTACCGCACCTGGCACGGCACGAATGCCGTCTGCTTTAAATTGTTCTTCTGTATAATTGCCGTATTTGGTTGGCACTTTGTCGTAGAATTTGGTTTCTGCACCGTCAATGATCTGGTTATCT
Organism: Mannheimia pernigra; assembly: GCF_013377995.1. NCBI lineage: Bacteria > Pseudomonadati > Pseudomonadota > Gammaproteobacteria > Pasteurellales > Pasteurellaceae > Mannheimia > Mannheimia pernigra. The sequence continues at coordinate 343,664 of NZ_CP055305.1, read as the reverse complement.
GCAATACGGAATGAAAGCAACACCGCCTTTTTTACCCATTGATTTACCGTCCATTCGCCCTCGTTTTTCTCAGCTACACGCAGAGAACCGTTATCTAAACCTGCGATCACCTCTTCAATAGCTGATTTAGTTTCTGCATCGACAGTTTTTGGCGTAATCTCAGCACGTTTCTCAAATGCCGCTTCAATAATTGCTTGTAAAGACATTGTTATGTTCCTTAAATAACTTAAACTTAAATAGAAATTTAGGCTGACTTTTTAACATAGAAAGGCTTTTATTTCCACAAGAAAAAATATATCGCAGAAATTTAGTTTATAATTTAACGCTATTGATTTTATACAAGCGGTCATTTTTGTGGAAAAAATTGCAACTCTTTTAACGGGCAAAAGCCGTGAGCATTTAGTGATTTTGCCAAATTCTCTTTCTGATAAACATTACCTTCAACCTGAAGTTGTTAAGGCATTTTTAGCATTACAGTATGCTGCAAAAGAGGAGGGCTTTAATCTGCAAGTTGCTAGCACTTTTCGGGATTTTGAACGCCAAAAGCTAATTTGGAATGCAAAATTTAACGGTGAACGCAAGGTGCACGATGACAATGGAGTGGCGATTGAAATGACCGCTTTATCTGATCTGGAAAAATGTAAGGCGATACTACGTTGGTCTGCTGTGCCGGGTGCGAGTCGTCATCATTGGGGAACAGACATTGATGTTTTTGACCCTGAACTGCTGCCTAAAAATACCTCGCTTTTGCTTGAGCCGTGGGAATATTTAGCGGGAGGCTATTTTGCTGAACTAACGAAATGGTTACAAACCAATGCTGAAAAGTTTGGCTTTTATTTTCCTTTTGATGGCACTCGTGGCGGAGTTGGTTTTGAGCCGTGGCATATTAGTTATTACCCAATATCGAATGAATATGAAAAATGCTTGAGCTATGAAATTTTAGCCGCCGCTTGGCAAGGTGAAGACGTTGCAGGCAAAACTTGTTTGCTTGCTAATTTTGATGAATTATTAAAATGATCCAATTAATTAATGAAACGCAAGATAGCCACAAATTTCAACAAATTTGCGATAAATGGCAGTTAGTTGAAGATAAATCTAGCTCTCTTGCTCTTGTTCTCACCAAAGAACGTTTAGAGCTACGCAAATTAGACGAACCAAAACTTGGGGCGATAGCGGTTAATTTTGTTGATGGCACGATGGCACACCGCCGTAAGTTCGGTGGTGGACGTGGCGAAGCTGTGGCAAAAGCGGTGGGGATTAAAGGGGATTACGTACCAACCGTGATTGATGCTACCGCTGGCTTAGGACGAGATGCGTTTGTATTGGCAGCCGTTGGTTGTAAAGTGCTATTAGTTGAGCGAAATCCGATTGTGGCCGCTTTGTTAGAAGATGGGCTAAATCGCGCTTATCAAGACTTAGAAATTGGTGAGTTTATGCAAGAAAGAATGATCTTAGCCGATGTGCGTAATATATCGCAGCTTGATCCTAAATTACAATTTGCAGATGTCGTCTATTTAGATCCGATGTATCCCCACAAACAAAAAAGTGCGTTAGTGAAAAAAGAAATGCGAGTGTTTCAACATTTAGTGGGTGCTGATTTGGATTCTGATGATTTCTTTGCACCAGCAAAAACATTAGCAAGGAAGAGAGTGGTGGTGAAACGTCCTGATTATGCCCCATTTTTGGCAGAGCAGAAGCCAGATTTTTCTCAGGTAACGAAAAATCATCGTTTTGATATTTACCTTTCTCATCTTAAAAATGGCTAAATGCAGATCTCAGTTTGAGTTTACAACACTTTAAATTGAAAAGTCATTTTATATGATAGGCAAGCGGTTATTTTTACAGTAAAATTTGCAAATTATTTTAATTTAATTAGAAGGCGGTTATTGTGCCACGGCGTGATTATGTTGCTCGTTCAAACGAGAAAAAAAGCAAAAAAACAAAAAAAGAGAGTAATTTAAAAAAGGTATTAATTCTGATTATTGGTCTAGTTTTAGGCTGTGGAATTGCGTTATGGTTATTAAAAACAAATGCGCCTACTCCTACGGTTGATATTGCACAACCGAATCAACCTCGTCAAAAAAGTCAATTACCAAGTCGGCCAGAAGAAAGTTGGAGCTATATTCGTGATTTAGAAACCCGTACGGTAATAACCGATAATAGCCAAACTTCACAAGAGCGTTTGGCACAACTGACTGCCCAGCAAAAGCAACAAATTGAAGAGAGACGTAAGCAGGAAGAAGCTCGTTTAGCAGAACAGACTCCGCAAAATCCAACTACGGAGACATCGACCACAACTCCAGCAATAACAAAGGAAGAAACGTCAGAAGAGGCTTTAGCTCAAAAGATAGCAGAAGAAAAACGCAAGCAAGCGGAAGAAAAAGCGAAAAAAGAGCAGCCTAAAATTGTTGCGAGCACAGCAGATAAAGTGACAAACCAGGCAGGTAAATTCGGACTCCAATGTGGAGCGTTTAAAAATAAAGCCCAAGCAGAAAATATGCAAGCACGTCTTGCGATGGCAGGATTTAATGCTCGTATCGCAAGCAGTGCAGACTGGAATCGTGTTTTTGTCGGGCCAGTTGGCGACAGAGCAGCCACTTCAAGAGCACAATCTAATGCACGCAGTGTGGCAGAATGTGTGATTGTAGCAATGTAAGGTGAATTAACACACTATCGTTGAAAGAGAGAGCTTAGCTCTCTCTTTTTATGTTTATTTGATGCTAAATTCCGATTGCATATTTCAATGCCTGTTTTTTAAGTGGTGTTGCTTTTTCAGCGATCACTAGCCCTAAATTGCGAGCTATTTTTAGTGGGAGAAGTTCGGTGCTAAACGCTTTATAAAAGATGTCCATACCTGTTTGCATTAACAAATTATCGGGTTTACGTTTGTTCTCATAGCGTTTCAGTACTTCCTCGCTTGCAAAGTTTTCGCCTTTTTTGACCGCTTGTTCAAACACGTCAAGTAGTACTTTTATATCTTTAAAGCCCAAGTTCACGCCTTGACCTGCTAATGGATTAATTGTATGTGCCGCGTCTCCTACTAGCACAACGCCGTTTTGTATATAATGCTGGGCGTGCTGGCGAGTAAGCGGAAATGCACCTGATGATTGCACTTCAATCTTACCTAATTCTTCTCTTAAGCGAGAAGGGAAATGTTGTTCAATCGCCACGGTCAGTTTTTCTGTTGACAGATTTTTTAGTTCAGTCACTTTTTGTGGCGAATCATACCAAACAATACAGCTGTGATTGTCTGAAAGCGGTAAGAAAGCACGAGGACCTGTTGAATAGAATTGCTGCCAAGTTGTTGATGGTGCTGATTTTTCCGTGGTAATCGTAGCAAGCAAGCAGTGTTGGCGGTATTGCCAGCTAGTTAATCCAATACCAGCCCACTGGCGGGCTTGAGAATTTGCTCCATCTGCGGCAATCAGAATTTGGGCGGAGAAGGTTTGGTTGTCGATTTGAACTAACCACTTATTTTCTATTTTTTTTGCAGATAATTGCTCAAATCCTACCGCTTGTATGCAGTTTGGAAATTGCTTTAACTGTTCCCATAACGCAATTTGGATTAGGTTATTTTCTACCATATCGCCTAACTTTTCCAACCCTAATTCAGCGGCTGAAAATACAGTGTTAAAGCCTTCAATTTCCCAGGTTTCGAGTTGGGTGTAGGGGCTGGTTCTCATTGAGACAATTTTCTCCCACACGCCTAGTTTTTCCAGTAACTGAATTGACCCCATACTGATGGCGGAAATGCGTAAATCGTAGGCTGAATGAGCATCGAAAGTAGGTAGCGGATTTTTCTCTAACACGGCTAATTTAAAACCTTGTTTTGCTAATCCCAAGGCTGCTGCTGCCCCAATCATACCGCCGCCGATAACAATCATATCTAATTCCGTGTTCATTCTCTTTCCTCTTAAATGAGCCAATATACCGCTGAAACGCCTTGAATTGTATTGCATTTCGGATTAGGATAAAACCGATTTATTTGTTTATTCAAAGGAGCATTCTATGTCTTGCAAAACGCACGCACACCACGAACATGAACATGGTGAAGGTTGTGGCCATACAGCAATCAAACACAACGACCATATCGACTATTTACACGACGGGCATTTGCACCATAAACATGGTGATCACTATGATGAACACGTTTTGGAAGTGAATGAAACTAACCCAGTAGAATGCAATGCTGTTCATTGTTGTGGAGAGCATATTCACGGCGAAGGTTGCGGACACGAGGCTGTACCACACGGCGATCATATTGATTATATTGTAGATGGTCGTTTACATCATCAGCACGGTGATCATTGCGACGATCACGGTCCAGTGGAAATTGTGAAATAATTTTGCATATTTGAGAGGGGTTTCCCCTCTCATAAAACTATTTTTGTGATCTCGCTCGAAAATTTGGCTATTCCTGCTATCCTGCCTCTCTCTTTCCTTGTTATTCTCTAGCTATTGATTTCTCATTTTTCAAAATAATGACTTTAGCTATTGTTTACAGTCGAGCCTCTGTTGGCGTTGAGGCGCCATTAGTAACGATTGAGGTACATATCAGCAACGGTCAGCCTAGGCTAACCATTGTTGGCTTGCCGGAAGCAACCGTAAAAGAAGCAGGGGATAGGGTGAGAAGTGCGTTGATTAATGCCAATTTTATGTATCCACCACAAAGGATTACCATTAACCTTGCTCCTGCAGACTTGCCAAAAGAAGGTGGGCGTTTTGACTTACCTATTGCAATAGGCATTTTAGCTGCCTCAGGGCAGATTGATTCTGATTTGTTAAAACAATTCGAGTTTTTAGGCGAGCTGGCACTTACAGGGCGTCTGCGAGGTGTGCACGGTGCGATTCCCGCGGTGATTTCTGCTGAAAAATCAAAAAGGCAGATGATACTCGCTAAACAAAATGCTAATGAAGCGGCATTAGTTTCAAATGCAACTACCTATTTTGCTCAGTCACTGTTAGAGGTAGTTAATATGCTGAACAAGCGAGATAAACTGCCAATTTGCCAACAAATTTTGCAAAAAATAGAGACAAATCGACCGCTTGTCAGCCGAGATCTGACGGATATTATCGGGCAGCAACATGCCAAGCGAGCCTTAACCATTGCTGCGGCAGGGCAACATAATTTACTTTTTCTCGGCCCACCTGGCACAGGAAAAACGATGCTTGCAAGCCGTCTAGCCGACTTGTTACCTGAAATGTCTGATATAGAAGCGATTGAAACGGCTTCGGTCACGAGCCTTGTCCATAATGAATTGAACTTTCAGAACTGGAAACAACGTCCTTTTCGTTCCCCACATCATAGTGCGTCTATGGTGGCGTTAGTAGGTGGTGGCTCGATCCCAAAGCCAGGCGAAATTTCTCTTGCTCATAATGGCGTGCTTTTCTTAGATGAATTGCCCGAGTTTGAAAGGAAAGTGTTAGATGCGTTACGCCAACCATTAGAGGCTGGCGAAATTGTTATTTCTAGAGCGAATGCGAAAGTGCAATTTCCTGCACGTTTTCAACTGATTGCCGCAATGAACCCAAGCCCAACAGGGCATTATCAGGGCACTCATAATCGAGCTTCACCACAACAAGTAATGCGATATTTAAATCGTTTATCAGGTCCATTTTTAGACCGATTTGATCTCTCCATTGAAGTACCACTTTTACCGCAAGGGGCATTACAAAGTGGCTCAGAAAACCGAGGAGAAACGACAGAACAGGTTCGCAAGCGGGTGTTTTTAGCGAGAAAAATGCAATTTGAACGAGCAGGAAAAATAAATTCTCAGCTCACGACGCGAGAAATTGAGCGAGATTGTAAATTATCAGAACAAGATGCGTTATTTTTAGAAAATGCTTTAACCAAGCTAGGATTATCTGTACGAGCTTACCATCGCATTTTAAAAGTTTCTCGCACTATTGCTGATTTATCTGGCGAAGAGAATATTCAGCAAGCTCATTTAGCCGAAGCTTTAGGTTATCGAGCAATGGATCGGCTGTTGCAGAGATTGCAAGGAGAGAGTTAAATTCAATATTTAAACAGGTTGGCTACTTTTCAATAAAAGTGATCAATTTCCTTGCAAAATCTTCCGCATTCCCTCTATGGGCATTATGCCCTGCATTTGAAATAATTTGCACAGGGAGTTGATTTTGCTCTGCCATTTGGCGGAATTTTTTATCTTTTTCTCCAATAAAAAAGATAATGTTTTTATCTGTCAATGTTAATTGTTTGGCATAGTATGGCTGCTTAGCAAGGCTAGTTGCTTTTAACATTTGGGCAATAAGTTTGCCTTGATTATGTTTGCGGCTGTTGATATAACTTTCTCTTTCAGTATCGATTAAATCTGAAAAAATAGCTTGCTGATACCAATCGTCAAGTACATTTTCGATAGTCTCTTGGTTGAAACGATTCGCCCATTGGCAATCATTTTGCCAGCGAGCTCGTCGTTCTGACTCTGAAGAGAGACCAATATTTGTGCCTTCTAGCACAGAGCCACGCAAGTATTGGTTGTTGATATTCAGTGTGTAATCAAGTGCGGTTCGCCCACCTAAAGAGTAGCCTACTAAGTAAAATGGTTGTGAGCCAATAACCGATGTTAATGTGGTGTTGAGCTGCATTCTCAATGCCAAAAAATCAGCACAGGCGATCTGCTGACTTAATCCGTGAAATGGGAGATCAAGGGTAAGCGGTCGAATTTTTTGACAATTTTGCAAAAGTGAAATAACGCCTTGCCAGTCTTGTTGTGAGCCAAGTAATCCGTGCAAAAAAACAACTGGGGTGCCTTGTTTAGCGTGCCATTGATATGAAAGCATTAAATTCAACCTTTGAACATAAATAAAAGCACCAGCGTGGAGGCTAGTGCTATGTGAACTAGGCAATTTCTGCCTGTGAAATTTGCTTCAGTAATGATTTATACAGATTACTGCCATCGTGTTCGTTGACTTTAATTTCCACAATGGTTACTCCTTTGCGAGCGTAAGCGTGTTTAAGTTTGGTTTTCAAGTCTGCCCAAGTAAAAGGACGGATATACTCAATGCCAAACATTGTTGCGACTTGTGCAAATTCAAAATGGTGTGCTAGGCGATAGTATTGATTTTTTGTTTTAGCTTCCACTGGCAGCATATCGAAAATTGCACCGCCGCTATTATTCACTATAAATAAAATGGTCGGTTGGGTAATTTGAGTTAATAGTGCAATCGAGTTTAAATCGTGTAGTGCTGATATATCACCTATCACACCTACGGTTGGTCTTTCGCTACCTTTGGCGATGCCAGCTACCGTGGCAATTAAGCCATCAATTCCACTTGCGCCACGATTGGTGTAAACAGGATAGCCTTCAGGTAATTTACATAAGGCATCGACCAAGCGGACAAATAAGCTATTACCAATGAATAAGTTACCATTAATTGCTAAAACATCTTGAATATTGTGTGCAAGTGATGCCTCACTTAAACTTCCACCTATTTGTTGCTCAATAAAGGTTGCACAGAATTGCGAAAGTGCTAAAGGCTCAAGCAACCACGGCTTTTGTCGAAGTGGTGGGTGTACGCGTAAAAAGTGGTGTGCTTTGGCAATAAAGCGAGTTTGGTGATATGCGTTCGGGTTGATATAGTCTTGTGATTCATCAACAACCCAAAATTCTCCTTGATAGCGTGTTAAAAATTCGTTTACTCGTTTGCTCACAATTTGTGTACCAAATTGGATCACAATATCAGCCTGCAATAAACGTTGTTTTACGGTATCGTTAGAAAGCCAGATATCTGCATAGGGTAGGCTTGCTTCAATACAAGATTGTACATCGCTTAATAAGCACCAGCCCATTGTGTCTGCCCACGTTTTTAAACCTGTTCCTTGCTCAGGCGGTAGTTTGCCTACCACAATTACCCCACGTTTGGTTCGCCAATAGTCCCAGTTTTCGTGCATTGAAACTTCACTTTGGATCTTTTGTTGGTCAATCCATTTCGTCTGTGAGTTATTTAGCCAAGTCTGAATCGGACATAGCCAAGGGGTGTTAAGAATTTCATTAATATCTGATTCATAAAGAGGTTCTTCAAAAGGAGCATTGATGTGCAATACACCACCTTGTTGAACTTGCGTTGTACAGGCTTGTTCAATAGTTGAAACTAACCAACTTGAGCTATAAGCCTCATTTGCTTTTGGTAAGTTTACGCTCGCAACAGGATAGTTCGCAAAAATACCTTGCTGGGGAATCGCCTGATTTACGCCGCAGCCGATAAGTTCAGTAGGGCGATCAGCAGAAAGAATAATCAGATTTTGATGCGTTAAACTGGCTTCAATTACTGCTGGATAAAGGTTTGCAACAGCCGTACCTGAGGTAACGATAACCGCAACAGGACTATTGGTTGCTTTGGCAATACCTAACGCATAAAAGCCTAAGCCACGTTCATCAAAGTGTGTGTGGCATTGAGCATATTGGGTTTGTTGAAGTTGCACCGCTTCAAGTGTTAATGGCGTTGAACGAGAGCCTGGTGCGATACAAAAATGCTTTACGCCATAACGCATTAATGCACTTAAAATGACTTTTGCCCAAGTGCGATTAAAAGAACTTACACTCATATTCTTCTCTACTTATGAATCAGTTTGATAAATAGCCCAAATTGTAGCAAAAAGTTAAATTATTTGGTAAGTTTTTAGCAAAATAGTGCATTTTTACTAAAATGACCGCCTAATGCTTACTAATTGCATTAAGCGGTCGGGATGATGAGTGAAAAATTGACAAAAAGAGACCGCTTGTATTAATTAATTCCAATCCAATTGGGTAATGCTAATGAAATAGCTGGAATATAGGTAATTAAAATCAGGAATGTAAGTAGTAATAGTAACCACGGCATTGCGGCTTTCACAACATCAGACAGTGGCATTTTTGATACTGCAGACGCTACGAACAAGTTTAAGCCAATTGGTGGAGTAATCAAGCCGATTTCCATATTGACTACCATAATAATGCCTAAGTGAATGGGATCAATGCCAAGTTGTACCGCAATTGGGAATAGGATTGGTGCAAGAATTAATATAATCGCAGATGGTTCCATAAATGCCCCTGCAATTAATAGTACGATATTGACAACTAATAAGAATGTCCAAGGTTGTAAGTCCCATTCGACTACTGTGTTAGTAATTAATTGCGGAATTTGTTCGGTAGTCAACACGTGGGCAAATAACATTGCATTTGCAATAATAAACATGAGCATTACACTTAATTTTGCAGATTCTAGCAATACTTTCGGGCAATCACGCAGTTTGACATCTTTATAGATAAAGACCGCCACAAACCACGAATAAACTGCGGCTACCGCTGCAGCCTCAGTTGGGGTGAAGATACCACTGTAAATGCCGCCTAAAATAATTATCATCAACAGCAAACCCCAAACGGCTTTACGAGCTGCGGTAAGCCATTCTTTGACTGTGGCACGAGGCTGGGCTGGTAATTTTTTAATACGAGCAACGATATAGATGGCAATCATCAATGTAATTCCAAGCATAAGACCAGGAACAACACCTGCCATAAATAATTTACCAACAGAAGTTTCAGTTGAAGCAGCATAAACTACCATCACGACTGACGGGGGAATTAAGATACCAAGCGTACCTGCGTTACAGATAATACCTGTGCCAAATCCAACAGGGTAGCCTGAACGTACCATACCTGCAATTGCAATTGAGCCAACTGCAGCAACCGTTGCAGGGCTTGATCCTGATAATGCAGCAAATAACATACAAGAAAGTACAGCTGCAATCGCTAAACCACCGCGAATATGCCCCACTGTTGCATTAGCAAAATCAATTAAGCGTCTTGCGACACCGCCTGTGGTCATAAATGCCCCAGCGAGTAGAAAGAAGGGGATTGCAAGTAAGGTGTAGTGCTCTGAGGTTTCAAAGAGTTTAATGGCTAATGAGCTGACAGAATCTTGGCTAAAGAACATAAGAGTGACAGCTCCTGCCAAACCGAGTGAAATGGCAATCGGCACGCCAAGAAACATCAAAATAAATAACAAGCTAAATAGCACTAAAATTGTCATTAATCTTCTCCTTGTGCGAGTTTCATCGCATCTTCACTTTCATCTGCTAGGCTAAGACCAACTTGCTTGCCTTGCAAAATACGCACTAAAATTTCAATAAAGCGGATACCGATTAACACAAAACCGACAGGCATAATTAAACCAACGTGCCATTGTTTTAGGTGGAATTGGTGTAAATCTTCCGCACCAATACCAGCAACATACATTGCAGCGATCCATTCGTAGCTAGCAGAGCCGATTAAAACCGCATAAGATAAACAAGCACAAATGGCAATAATTCCTACCATTTTTTGCCCGTGATGAGAAAGTTTTTTAACCAAAACATCAACACCAATATGCCCAGCGGTACGCACTCCATAAGAGGCACCGAAGAAAATTAACCAACCAAAGCAAACTTTAGTTAAAGCTATGCTCCAAGTCATTTCTTGTGCAGCTTCCATAATCCATTCGCCAATGGGTTCAGCAAATTCAGCAGTAAATGGCTTAGCTTCGGCTAAATCAAAGAAAATATTATAAAGATTGTTAAACATCACATAAGTGAAGGTAACAAGTGTCATTGCCGTTAATAAAATGGCAATAAAACATTCTTCAAAACGCTCCCATAACCATTTTAAAGAAGACATTTTTTACTCCGAAAATAGAAATACTAAAATAATAAGACCGATGTAGCAAAGTTTATTGTTTGACAAGCGGTCGATTTTATCTAATTTTTTGCAAAATTCAGATCGTTTTGGGCGGACACAACGGCCCGCCCTTACAAGTTAAAGTGAGATGATTATTTGTTTGCTTTTTCAGCAGCTTTAATTAAATCTGCACCAATAGCGTTTTCAAACTGCTTCCATACGGGACGCATAGCTTCACGCCATTTTTCACGTTGATCATTTGTTAAAGTAATGATTTGGGAGGCACCTGAATCTACGATTTTTTGTTTATCGCTTTGGTTTAAGTTGTGCGATTGCTTGTTCACTTCAACCGATACCTCGTCTAAGATTTTAGTCAGCTCTGTACGAATATCTGCAGGAATGTTGTTCCAGAATTCTGTATTAACGATAACCATATAAGATAATAGACCGTGATTAGATTCTGTGATGAATTTTTGTACTTCGTGAATTTTTTGTGAGTAAATGTTTGAATAAGGGTTTTCTGCACCGTTTACGACACCCGTTTGTAAGCCCTGATACATCTCACCGAATGCCATTTTACGAGGTACAGCACGAATTGCTTTAAACTGTGCATCTAGCACTTCTGAAGCTTGTACGCGGAATTTTAAACCACGGGCATCTTTGGGTTCACGCAATGCTTTATTTGCTGAGAGCTGTTTTAAATCATTATTCCAGTATGTAAGACCAGTAATACCTTTATCTTCCATTGATCTTAATAATGATTGACCTGCTTCGCTTTGTTCAAAACGCTCAACGGCTTTGATGTCGTCAAATAAGAAGGGTAAGTCGAAAATTTGGATTTTTGGCGTATATTTATCGAATTTTGCCAATGATGGCGCCAGCATCTGTACATTATTCAACAATAATGCTTCCATTTCTTTACCATCTGCATAAAGGGAGGAATTTGGATACACTTCTACTTTTACTTTACCCGCTAAGCGTTCGTCCACTAATTTTTGGAACATTAATGCACCTTGACCCTTCGGTGTTTCGTTCGCTACAACGTGTGAGAATTTAATCACAATTGGGTCATTAGCAAATGCTGACACTGAGAATACCGCTGTTAATGCTAATGCAGCAGCAAGTTTTTTGAATGGTTTTAACATAATTCACTCCAATTAGTTAGTGTTTGTAAAAATTGCCCATAATCTGCCTGATTTTTAAAAAAAGTAAACAACAATTTTTAAAAAATATGACATATATCGCAATTTTTTTACATTATTTTTACTTTGGGCACTAAAGATTGGCATTACGCCGTATGTTTTGGAGGGCTTTAGATTTTAGATAAAGAAAGGCTGGATAACCAGCCTACTTGTTTTAATTTCTTGTGCCTAATTGGAAAATGACCACTTCGGCTTGGCAACTAAACTTAAAATTAGTATTAAGTTCAAAGCCGTTTTCAACAGCGAGAATTTCGCTCTTTATTTCGCAAGGCTCATTTTCAATCTCACGAGCTTTTTGAATAAATCTTTCAAGTGCGGCTTTAGCTTCTGCTTCTGTTTGATAAGTACGGTTGATGGTTGCAACTGTCTCGCTATTATCTAAAATAGAACCAACATCAAAGGTGTTACAGCCTTCACATTCAATGGGTTTATCGTTTTTCATTGGCGAATCCTCATAAATTGATAAATGATAGTGGCTACTTTAAAACTAAATAAGCGTAACTGCAATCTTCAATTACCCATAATTTGATTTAGATTACCTTTTGTAAATTGCCTTAAATTTTCATCAGTAAATTAATCAGGGGGCTATCATAAAATTTTTGCAAAAAAATCCCAAAAAATGACCGCTTACAGGCTATAATAGCCCACATTTTTCTAGCATTTTTTAAATTAAAGAGTAAATAGTAATGAGCGAGAAATTTAACGTAAAAACCTTTCAAGGAATGATTTTAGCCCTGCAAGACTACTGGGCAAGCAAGGGTTGCACCATCGTGCAGCCGTTTGATATGGAAGTGGGGGCAGGTACTTCTCACCCGATGACCTGTTTGCGTGCCTTAGGCCCTGAGCCGATGGCGTTTGCCTATGTGCAACCGTCACGCCGTCCGACAGACGGTCGCTACGGCGAAAACCCAAACCGTTTACAGCACTACTACCAATTCCAAGTGGTAATTAAACCGTCCCCAGATAACATTCAAGAACTCTATTTAGAGAGCCTAAAAATGCTCGGCTTCGACCCAACCCAAAACGACATTCGTTTCGTGGAAGACAACTGGGAAAACCCAACGCTTGGGGCGTGGGGCTTAGGTTGGGAAGTGTGGCTGAACGGGATGGAAGTGACCCAATTTACCTACTTCCAACAAGTTGGCGGCTTAGAATGTAAGCCGGTAACGGGCGAAATCACCTATGGCTTAGAGCGTTTGGCGATGTATATTCAAGGCGTGGACAGCGTTTATGATCTTGTTTGGTCAGACGGCGAGCTGGGCAAAACCACCTACGGCGATGTGTTTCACCAAAACGAAGTAGAACAATCCACCTACAACTTTGAATACGCCGATGTGGATTTCCTGTTCCAATGCTTCGAGCAGTACGAAAAAGAAGCACAGTACTTGTTAGGCTTAGAAAAACCGTTACCTCTGCCAGCTTACGAACGCATTTTAAAAGCGGCTCACAGCTTCAACTTATTAGACGCACGCAAAGCAATTTCTGTCACCGAACGCCAACGCTACATTTTACGCATTCGTGCCTTAACCAAAGGCGTGGCGGAAGCGTATTATGCAAGCCGTGAAGTGTTGGGGTTCCCGGGGTGTAAAAAATGATGAAAAAATCACTTATTTTACTACTTGGCTTATCTTTCTTTTTATCTGCTTGTGAAACTAAAGCAGAGAAAGAAAAAGAATGTGAGCTGATTTATTCCGGAATGGTAGCTAAACGGACAGACTGGAAACAGGTATATAGCCAAGAAAACTTATCAAAAGGCGTTGATATTGCGCTAGGCATTCATCTTCGAGATCAATACGATGAGCTATACAAACAAGCTCAGGAAAAGCATTGCACGGAAGCCATCAAGTATCACGAATCTGAGCATCAGTAATAGCATATGACAAATCCGATTTTATACTTCGCCCACTGGTGTCCTGACACCGAACCCTTTGTCGCAGAATTAGAACGTTTGGGTGTGGAATTTGACGAATGCGACATTACCAAAGGCGGTTCAACCCTAAAACCGTTTTTACGCCTGCGTGACTGCCACCCCGCATTCGATAACGCCAAAGCCAACGGCTATATCGGTATTCCGGCGTTGCTATTGGAAGGCGATAAAGTGGTGTTGGATTTAGCTGAATTAAAACATCTTTTTTCCTAGGAAAATAATGGTATGAATACTTCTGATATTATTCAGGTGTTAAATCAACTATCTATTAATAGAGAACAAGATAGTGGTCAAGGTGATATAGAAGACTATGATTTCTTAGATAGGATTGAGGAGTTATGTGAAAATTTAAGACAACTCCCCGATGGTCATTTAGCATGCGAAGCATTGCTAAAATTATTTGAAAAATATCCTAATCGAGAATTTGGTACTCCTGGCGAGCCTGTTCATACTTTGGAAACATTTAAAGATGAATATGAGCCATTTTTATTAACTTCATTAAATAGGCAGCCTAGCGTAATGACTATTTGGATGCTTAATAGGGTGATTAATGCTGCACAAAATAGAGGGCGTGAAATATATTTAAACCTCTTAAAGCAATGTATTACACATCCATTATCTGATGTTTATATTTCTGAAACAGCGCAAAGTTTTTATCAGTATCAAATGGAAAAATAACAAGCGGTTAAATTTGATAGAAATTATGCAATCAGTGATTGCACAATTTACCACCCATACGAGCCGTATGGGGTTAAAGCAACCGAGCTACGCTGTGGCTCTGAAAAAGTCCCTGATGGACTTGGCTTATTTAACCTAGCACGGGTTCGTGCTAGGTCACGCATAATGTTGTCGCTCTGCGACAAATCAGGTTGCAGAGCAACCGCACTATGTATAACCCCATACGTTAGTTAGTGTGGGGGGAACAAGCGATCAAATTTGATAGAAATTTTGCAAAACGAATAAGACAAATATAATTATTTTCAAAAAATTAATTAGAGAAAAACAAAATGACAACACAAAACTTCCTCGCCGAGATCGGCACAGAAGAGCTGCCACCGAAGGCACTCAAAAAATTAGCGACCGCATTTGCGGAGAATGTAGAGCAAGAGTTGAACCAAGCGGGTTTGGCTTTTGATAAAGTGGAATGGTTCGCAGCCCCTCGCCGTTTGGCGGTGAAAGTGCTGGGTTTAGCAGAGGCTCAACCGAGCAAAGAGGTGGAGAAGCGTGGGCCGGCGGTGTCGGCGGCGTTTGATGCCGAAGGCAAGCCGACTAAGGCGGCAGAGGGCTGGGCGAAAGGCTGTGGTATCACGGTTGAGCAAGCTGAGCGTATCGCCACCGACAAAGGCGAATGGCTGGTACATCGTGCGGTGATTGAAGGGCAACCGACCAAAAACTTGCTGGTGGATATTATTGCTAAATCGCTGGCAAATCTGCCGATTCCAAAAACAATGCGTTGGGGCGATAAGAGCGAGCAGTTTGTACGTCCAGTGCATACCGTCACCCTTTTATTCGGGGCGGAGCTGATTGAGGGCAATATTTTAGGCGTGGTGAGCGGTCGTACCATTCGTGGTCACCGTTTCCTTGGAGAACCTGAGTTCCAAATCGACAACGCGGATCAATATCCGCAGTTATTAAAAGATCGTGGATCGGTGGTTGCCGATTTCAACGAACGTAAAGCGTTAATTCTTGCAAAATCCCAAGAAAAAGCAACCGCTTTGGGCGGCGTGGCGGATATTGAAGAGGACTTGTTGGACGAAGTAACTTCACTTGTGGAATATCCAAATGTCCTCACCGCCAAATTTGAAGAGCGTTTCCTTGCCGTGCCAGCAGAAGCCCTTGTTTATACGATGAAGGGCGACCAAAAATACTTCCCCCTCTATGCAAAGGGAGAGGGCGACAAAGAGGGCAAATTGTTACCGCACTTTATTTTTGTGTCGAATATCAACCCAGAAGACCCGAGCAAAATCATCGAGGGTAATGAAAAAGTGGTTCGCCCACGTTTGACCGATGCGGAGTTCTTCTTCAAAACCGACTTGAAACAGAAATTAGAAGATCAACTGCCACGCCTTGAAACCGTGTTGTTCCAACAACAGCTCGGCACATTGCGTGATAAAACCGCTCGTATTGAATCGCTTGCGGGTGAAATTGCGGCACAAATCGGTGCAGATCAAACCAAAGCGAAACGTGCTGGATTGCTTTCTAAATGCGACCTGATGACGAATATGGTGTTTGAATTTACCGACACCCAAGGTGTGATGGGTATGCACTACGCCCGACATGACGGCGAAGATGAAGAAGTTGCCGTTGCACTCAACGAGCAATATATGCCACGTTTTGCTGGCGATGAATTGCCGAACAGCTTGGTGGCTTGCTCGGTGGCGTTGGCGGATAAATTCGACACACTGACCGGGATTTTCGGTATCGGGCAAGCACCTAAAGGCAGTGCCGACCCATTCGCCCTCCGCCGTGCCGCGTTAGGTTCTCTGCGGATTATTGTGGAGAAAAATTTACCGCTTGATTTAACCGACATCGTGGCGAAATCAGCGAAATTGTTTGGTGATAAATTGACCAACACAAACGTGGTGGAAGATGTGGTTGATTTTATGCTCGGTCGTTTCCGTGCGTGGTATGAGAGCGAAGGCATTGCGGTCGATGTGATCCAAGCCGTACTTGCTCGCCGCCCAACTCGCCCTGCGGACTTTGATGCCCGTGTGCGTGCTGTATCTCACTTCCGCACACTTGACAGTGCCGAAGCCTTAGCGGCTGCGAATAAGCGTGTGAGCAACATTTTAGCCAAAGCGGACGTTACGATTGGCGAAATTGACTTAACCGCTTGCGTTGAGCCAGCAGAAAAAGCGTTAGCCGAAGCAGTTATCGGATTAAAATCAGAAGTTCAGCCGTTAATTGCTCAAGGTGACTACACGGCGGTTTTAGACAAGCTAGCAAATCTTCGCCAGCCTGTAGATAGCTTTTTTGATAGCGTGATGGTGAATGCCGAAGACCAAAAACTCCGCCAAAACCGTCTCGCCATTTTAAGCACGTTGCAAGGATTATTCCTGCAAGTGGCGGATATTTCGCTGTTGCAGTAGTTGCAAAATTTTAATGAAGAAAGACCGCTTGTAAGCGGTCTATGTTGTATCAAAATCTACAAAAGGAAAAAAGATGAAAAAATTACTGCTCTTGATCTCGTTCTCGTTCTTTTTCTCTGCACAGGTCATCGCGTTCGACCCGATTGAAGACGGCTTTGCTCGTGCTGCAAAAGCCTTGCGGAAAAATGATTTAAAACAAGCCGCCGATATTTGGCTTCCTCTTGCCGAACGTGGGCACGCTGGCTCGGAAATTCATTTCTATTACGTGATTACCCAAGAACTGGAATTAGCCAAATCTAACCCTAAAGTCATCTCTTTATTGAAAAAATCAGCTAAATATAATGAATGGGAGCAGATTTTGCTGTGGAAAATTTATACTGAACAGCAAGATTTTGAAAAAGCAGACTATTGGCTGAAAAAACTGGGTAAAACCAAAGAAGAAGCGGAACAATTTTTTCAAAAAGATAAAGCTGATGCCAAAACGGTGTTGGATGATTTTATGAAGTTGTATCAATAAAAATAGGGCTTACAAGCGGTCTTTTTTATAAGGAAATTTACGATGAAATATTATTTAATTTCGTTCGCTTTACTTGGGTTTAGTTCATTCGCTTCGGCAAATGAGGCGCTTATTACCTTATTTGAGTGCACTACGAATAAACAGCAGCATTTGAGTTTAATTGCCTCGAAAGGTCCCACACTGAATTTTAGGCGGCAGGGCGAGGTGGAATATCAGCAAGATGTTGATAAAGCGTATTTGTACCAATACGCCAATGGAACACAGCTTATGGTTCCGCATAAGGGCAAATGGTATCTGTTTGAGGAAACCGAAGCGACCACAGGCGTTACCCATGTTGAGCTGGTGGTCAGAAATGCCAAGACAGGGCGAGTGTTGGAATATCAAGAGTGTGAAAGTGATGCTATTTCCCTCATTCCTCAACTTTCCACCAATGATGTGAAACCGATTCCTGATGATTTAGCCGAATGGCTATTTGAGGTGTCGAATAAATATGTTCCTTAATCGGGCTAGTAAATTGAGCTTGGCTTGATTAAAATGTAGCAAGATTTTATAAAAATGAGGAAAACACAATGCCAGTAAAAACCGAAGTTTTATTTAGCAATCATTGGAATGTGCGTGTGAGCGATCCGGGCTTTGAAGGTTCGCCAAGTCATTATTTTGAAACGGTTTTTTTAACGCTTGAAGCCGTTATTAACGGAGAAAATGTGCATTACGAATTCACTCGTAAAGTTGAAAAAGAAGTGAAAATCCATCGCCGTTTTACTGATGTAAATGAATTATTTGAGTTTCTGGGTGAATATTTGAGCCCTGTCGCACTCGGTAATGTAGGTGTCCGTATTGGGCAGTTGGGTTTAGCCTAATCACTATTTCATTATAAAGATATTTAGTGGGTAGCTTGGCTGCCCATTTGCAATATTTTCTGAAAATCTGACCGCTTGTAAACTTTTCTATGCAAACAAAGAATCCTCTTTTCCAACAAACTCAGCCCTATTGGGATTTTCTGCGAATTGAAAAGCAAGTGAGCCCACATACCTTGAGCAATTATCAACGCCAGCTAATGGCGGTGAGTGAGCTTTTTTCGCAAGCGGGTATCGAGCGTTGGGAAGAGGTGGAAAGTAGTACGGTGCGTTGGATGTTAAGCCAGAGCCATAAGCAAGGGCTAAGTGCGAAAAGTATTGGCTTACGGTTGGTGGCATTGCGTCAGTGGTTTGTCTATTTGGTGAAAGTTGGAAGAGTGAGAGTCAATCCTGCTTTAGGAGTGAAATCGCCAAAAGTGGGTAAACATTTACCTAAAAATATTGATGCGGAGCAAGTGGGGCAACTGTTGGCGATTGAGAGTGATGAGCCGAGCGATTTGCGAGATATTGCAATGATGGAGCTAATGTACAGCTCTGGTTTGCGTTTGTCTGAGTTACAAGGGCTGGATCTGGGCGATATAGATTTGGCTGCTCAAGAAGTGAGGGTGCAAGGTAAGGGGAGCAAAGAGCGAGTTCTACCGATTGGTTCTCAGGCGTTGAAAGCATTAAAACGCTGGCTGGACGTGCGCTTGCAATTCAGCCCGAAAGAGAATGCCGTGTTTTTGAATAAACGTGGTGGGCGGCTGTCGCATCGTTCCATTCAACTTATAATGAAAAAATGGGGCGAGCGGCAAGGGCTGGAAAGCCATTTGCATCCGCATAAATTACGCCACTCTTTTGCTACCCATATGTTAGAGGCAAGTGGCGATTTACGCGCTGTACAGGAATTATTAGGCCACAGTAGCCTTTCGACTACTCAAATTTATACGCATTTGGATTTTGAACATTTAGCAAAAATTTATGATTCTGCCCACCCCAGAGCAAGACGAAAGCGTGAAGAGTAAAATTAAACCGTTTTTGCCTCAAGCGTTTTGATTTTAAAGAAGAAATACCAATATTGAATAATCACTAGAATAGCCAATGCAATTTTTCCACCAATATGCGGTAAGGTTAAAAAGGCAAATAGCGTAAATGGAAAGGAAATGGCTAAAATGGTGATTTTTTGCCTCATCGTCATTGCGCGTTTTTCATCATATTCCTGCAAATATTTTTTATATAACTTAGTTTGAATAAACCACAAATGGATTTTTTCTGAACCTTTGGTAAAGCAGAATAAGGCTAAGAGCAAAAAAGGCGTAGTTGGCAGCCCTGGCAAAACCGCACCGATAACGCCAAGTCCGATACAAATAAAACCGCAGATAATATAAAGTAATTTCATCGTAATTGAGTATAATTGGGTTATTTGAGAATAAATCGCAATTATACTAAAGGAAGCAAAAAAGGATTTCAAACTATTTCTGTGATAGCAAGCGGTTTCTTTTTTCAAGTTTTTTGCAAATAGATATAAAAAAACCTGTTGAATGATCAACAGGTTAAATATGGCGGAGGAAGTGAGATTCGAACTCACGGAGGGCGTTAACCCTCGCCGGTTTTCAAGACCGGTGCATTCAACCACTCTGCCATTCCTCCGAGTTGAAAGCTAATTTTTAGATTGTTGTTCTCTTAAAAGAGAAAATCTGCTGATAAATATCAGCAGATCTAAATTTGATGGCGGAGGAAGTGAGATTCGAACTCACGGAGGGCGTTAACCCTCGCCGGTTTTCAAGACCGGTGCATTCAACCGCTCTGCCATTCCTCCGTTGAAAACGTTGCAATAATAGAGATTATTCCCATCACCGTCAAGCAATAAATATTAAAATCTGCTTATTCGTTCTTTTTTTCAGCATAAGTTATTTTTTTATCAACCAAACGCCGCTTTCAATATGGTGTGTATAAGGGAATTGGTCGAAAAGTGCTGCTTTTTCAATGTGGTGTGTTTGACTTAACTGCTGTAAATTTTCCACAAGCGTGTTAGGATTGCAGGAAATGTAGAGAATTCTCTCATACGCTTGTACCATATCAAGTGTTGTTTGATCTAGCCCTGCTCGTGGCGGATCAACAAAAATGGTATTGCAATCGTAGGCTTGCAAATCAATGCCTTTTAAACGGTAAAACTCACGCACGCCATTCATCGCTTGGGTAAATTCTTCTGCCGACATTCGGATAATCTGTAAATTCTCCACGCCATTTTTTTCAATATTGTATTGCGCTGATTGCACCGAAGATTTCGAGATTTCCGTCGCCAGCACGTTGCGGAAATGCTCTGCCAATGCAATAGAAAAATTACCGTTACCGCAATAAAGTTCGAGCAAATCGCCCTCGCTATTTTGGGTACAATTTCTCGCCCATTCCAGCATTTTAATGTTCATTTCCGCATTCGGCTGGGTGAAGCTATTTTCCACTTGGCGATAAACGTATTTTTTACCATCAATCGGAAGTACTTCTTCCACATAATCATTGTCTAAAGCAATTTTTTGTTTATTGGCACGCCCAATAATTTGTACTTTAAAATGTTGTTGTTCTAAGCGATGTTTTAAGGCTTTGGCTTGTTCAATCCATTCATCACCAAGCGTTTTATGATAAAGTAATGAAACTGCAATTTCACCACTCAAGGTGCTTAAATAATCGACTTGGAAGAGTTTGCGAGTGAGGATTTCGTTGCCTTTGATTTCAGCCAGCAACGCTGGCATCATTCGGTTAATGAGTTCACTTGCAATCGGGAAGCTATCTACACGATAACGTTCTTTGGTTTCTTGGTTGAACATAATGTGGTAAAGAGAGCCCTCATCGTGCCAAACTCGAAATTCTGCACGCATACGGAAATGGCTTGGCTTTGAGGCAAATACTTCTAACGCTGGGGCGTTAAAAGGTTTAAGTAAAGCGGTCAAATTTTCGGTTTTTTTTGCAAGAAGTTCGGAATATTGTTCAATCGGAAGTATCATTTTTTACCACAAACAGAGAGTGAAAAAACAAACCACGAATTGCTTCGTGGTTTTACTAAAAATAAATTTGAGATTATTCAGCGGCACTGAAATCATCGCCTGCATCGCTGCCGGCATTGCCTGAAAGCGTATAAATGCGTTTGCTTTTGCTGGTAAGCGTACGGTATTTTAGCCATACTTTTTCGATATCGCTTTCTGCACTCTCTTCACCTTTCATTACTGCAACGAAGCGTTTTTCTTCTGTCGTTTTAGGTTTACGTTCGCCGATTTCTAAAGCCAAGCATGCTTGACCAAATTGCTCTAAAGTTTGTGATTCACGAATAGTGTAATCGCCGTGACGAGAGAAGCCACGCGGGTAATTTTTATCATCAAAAAAACGGCGCGTAACGCTAAAACTATCTGCCATAATATGCCTCATTGTTTGAAATTAGGGAAAAGAAAATCGACATACATTAAACAAAAATAGGGAATAAATCAAGGTTTAATGTAAAAAGCGGTGATATTTTGAGAGTTTTTTGTCAATCGCTGTGATTTGCTAATTTTTTGTGAAAAATGACCGCTTGTAGAGTACAAGCGGTGGGAGCTAGCATTCAACGGTAGAGCGGATCAATTTAATTAACTCCGCAATCTCAGGCGTTGGAGCTGGGGCTTGTAGCATTACCCAGCGGAAGAGTTCTGGGTCGGGGGAAGCGAGCATTTCAACAAAGGCGTGTTGTTGGTTTTCGGTCAGTTTATCAAAATGATTTTGGTAAAATGGCATAATCATTTTGTCTAGCTCACGCATACCACGACGGCATTCCCATTCGAGTTTAAAGCGGTTAATTTCTGCCATTATTTTACCTCTTTGATGCGGAGTTCTTTTGGCACTTCAAAAACCACATCTTCTTCATTGCCGGCAAGGGTTTCTACTTCCGTTACCCCTAATGTTTTTAAGTGTGAAATAACCGATTGGACTAACACTTCAGGGGCTGAGGCTCCCGCAGTAATACCGATGGTTTCAACGCCGTTTAGCCAAGAGGGGTCAATATCTTGCGGCCCATCAATCAGCTTTGCCATCACACCCATTCGAGAAGCAAGTTCAGCTAAGCGGTTAGAGTTGGAAGAATTTTTTGACCCTACCACTAAAACTAACTGTGATTGTTCTGCTAATTCACGCACGGCGTGTTGGCGATTGGTTGTGGCATAGCAAATATCGTTTTTACGAGGGCCTTGAATTGCTGGGTATTTCTCTTTTAACGCCTCAATTACGCCAATAGTATCGTCAATTGAAAGTGTAGTTTGGGTCATAAAGGTGAGTTCATCATTGTTGGATACAGGCAGATTGGTAATATCTTCTACCGATTCAACCAAATAGATCCCCCCTTCTTTGTTATTATATTGCCCCATTGTACCGATGACTTCTGGGTGCCCTTCGTGGCCAATTAAAATGGCTTTTGTGCCTTTGTTGCTAGCACGAGCAACTTGCATATGCACTTTGGTTACTAGCGGACAAGTCGCATCAAACACTTTTAAGTGACGGCGTTTGGCTTCTTGGCGGACTGCTTGAGAAACTCCGTGAGCAGAGAAAATCACAATGGCATCATCAGGTACTTCATCTAGCTCTTCAACAAAAATAGCCCCTTTGGCTTTTAAACCATCTACCACAAATTTGTTGTGTACAACTTCGTGGCGAACGTAGATGGGTGCACCGTGAATGTCTAAGGCTAATTCAACAATCGAAATCGCTCTATCGACGCCGGCACAAAAACCACGTGGGTTTGCTAATAAAATCTTCATTTAATCACTCTTTTTTATTTCTTTTTTGGCGATAAAGGCTTCTAAAATCAGTAAGCCTGCCCCCACACATATCGCAATATCTGCAATGTTAAATACAGGATAATGATAAATATCCCAATAAAAATGGAGAAAATCAACAACATAGCCGTTGTAAGCACGGTCAATCGCATTGCCAATGGCTCCGCCAATAATTAAAGCGTATGCAGAATTTTCTAATTTTTTGACCGCTTGATTTTTCCATAATGCCACAATTAAGGCGATAGAAATCACAATCGCCAATCCTAAAAAGAAATATTTTTGCCAGCCAGAATGGTCGGCAAGAAAGCTAAATGCCGCCCCGTAGTTGCGTGCGTAAGTGAGGTTAAAAATCGGCAAAATCTGGATACTTTCGCCAAATGTAAAATTTTGCACCACGATATATTTTGACCAGAGGTCGATGATGATGGTGACTAAACTAATCCAAAGGAATTTTAATCCTGTTTTCATTTTATATCCGTAGAATAATTTAATTTAAAATAGTGCGTCGTAATGTAATTGACAAGCGGTTGTTTTTGCCTATTTTCTTGCAAAATCAAATTGCCTCTTCATTTTCTTCGCCCGTACGAATGCGAATAACACGCCCAACGTCATAAACAAAAATTTTGCCATCGCCAATTTTGCCTGTTTGAGCCGTTTCCATAATCGCTTGAATGCACGGTTCTTCCAACTCATCAGGAATCACAATTTCGACTTTTACTTTTGGCAGAAAATCAATCGCGTATTCCGCTCCGCGATAAAGCTCGGTATGCCCTTTTTGTCTGCCAAAGCCTTTGATTTCAGTCATACTCATTCCACTAATGCCTAGATCAGTTAAGGCTTCACGCACATCATCTAATTTAAATGGTTTGATGATCGCTTCAATTTTTTTCATTTTCATTCCTATTTTTCTTTACGGGCTGATTTGGGGCGAAAAGTTTCGCATACTTGCGAATTCGTTTCGACATAAATTTCACTTAAAAGTTGTAAACAATAAGGTACAGCACTAAAAATACCTTTTACCAACACCTTGCCGTTTTCATCTTTCACGCCTTCAAGGGTTTCCTTGATGGCTTTTGGCTGCCCTGGCAAGTTGAGAATTAAGCTCTCGTGGCGAATTACACCCACTTGGCGAGAGAGAATCGCGGTTGGCACAAAGTGCAGGCTGACTTGTCGCATCTGCTCGCCAAAGCCGGGCATTTCTCGATGTGCAATCGCAAGCGTCGCATCAGGGGTGACATCTCGCTTTGCTGGGCCTGTTCCGCCAGTGGTTAATACCAAATGGCAAGCGTGGTTATCTACCAAATCAATTAATGTTTGTTCAATGATGGGTTGCTCGTCTGCAATTAGGCGATTTTCTAGCTCGAAGTCATCGCATAATGCAGATTTTAGCCACCTTTGCAGTTCAGGAATGCCTTGATCTTGGTAAACTCCTTGTGAAGCTCGGTCAGATACGGAAACCAAGCCAATTTTAAGTTTTTCTTTGCTGAGTAATTTACAAGCGGTCATTTTTTCTCGCCTTTTTGCAATTCTTGTTTTTCTGTTTCGCTTAAATTTGACAACGCCATATTAAAGCTGCGTTCAACCGTGACTTTACGGGGATCTTCGTCTGGTAAGAGCTTTAACATCATTCCCCACGTCATTGCTGCCATTTTAAAATCCTCTTTTTCAAAAGAGTGGAAGGCAAGCAAGCTTAGGGCATTAAAGTTCGTATGATCTTTGCGGATAATCTCTTTTAATAACGCTTCGCCCTGTGTTTTATCTTCTTTTGCTTCAGAGAAAAGTAGAAGCTGGGCGTGGCTTAATTTGTAAGTCAAATTTTCAGGTTTTAGCTGTGCTGCCTTGCTAAAGGCATCGTGAGCTAATTGACCGTCATCTAACGCTATGCCGATTTGTCCAAGCATATACCATTTTTGATCGTCATTTGGATTTTTTTGTAAATCAACACGTAATGCCATCGCAAATTGGTTCATTTCTTCGGTTGAAAGTGGATTTTTGTCTTCAGTTTTCAAACGCTCGTAAAAATAGTCCAATTTTTGATGCGTGGCGTCTAACATTGCACTGGAAAACCAAGAGCCGACATTACCATAAATCGCAAAACTGATGCCGCCTACAAATAGAATGAGTGAAACAAACCACGCTTTGCCGAGCTTTAATTTTTCATTTTGCATAGCGTGTGCTGTTTCAGGAATGTCATCTAATAAGTTTTGTTGTAGCTCTAATTTTGTTTGTTCAGGATCGTCAATAACGCCTTCATTTGTTTCGTTTTCAACTTCTTTTAGACGATCAAAATAGAAGGCTTTGTTTAAGCTGTCGCGTTTGGTAGCATCAATGTGTTTATTTTTTTTCAGTAAAGGATAAAACGCCACGATACCAACAATTAAGGTCATAAAGGTGATTGCTATCCAGAAACTCATTTGCTGTCCTTATTTAATATTTGATTAAGACGTTCTTGCTCATCTTGATTTAAGTGTTGCGTCGGTTTTGCAAAATTTTGCGAAGAATTGACCGCTTGTGGTCTCGCTTTCTTGCGACCAAACACAATACCAAACCCAAATGCAATCAAAATCAACGGCAGAAGCCACAACATTAGCGTTACTGGCGTTATTGGCGGATCGTAGGTGACGAAATTACCGTAGCGTTCAATCATATAATCCACCACTTCCTCTTTATTTTTACCCTCTTTGAGTAATTCGAGGGTTTTGGTTCGCATATCGGTGGCGATAGTGGCGTTGGAATCCGCAATATTATTGTTTTGGCACTGTGGACAACGCAACTCTTGAATTAAGGCACGGTAATCTGATTCTTGTTGCGGGTTGTCAAATTGGTGAAGTTTAACAGGGGCAGAAAGAGCCACAGAGCTTGCAAAAATAAAGAATAGGCTAAACTTTTTCATCTTTTTATCACTCTTTTAATTTGTCATAAATCGGTTTAAGCACTTGATTCCATACTTGGTCATTTACATCGCCTGCGTGGCGATATTTAATTACACCATTGCCATCAATAATAAAGGTTTCAGGTGCACCATAAACGCCTAGATCTAAGCCGAGTGAGCCTTTAGGATCAAAAATAATCGCTTTATATGGATTACTGTAAGTCGCTAAGAATTTCATCGCTTTTGTGCGTTCGTCTTTGTAATCAATGCCAACAATTTCTACCCCTTGTTTAGCAAGCAAAGTTAAATATTCGTGTTCAGCATAACAAGCCGGGCACCAAGTTGCCCACACATTTAAGAGGCGAGGAGTGCCAGTTTTTACGACGTTTTGATCAATTTGCGCTTTTTCATCTAGCAAGGATTCCAAACGGAAATTTGGAATAGTTTTGTCAATCAGGGCAGATTCCAATCTTTTCGGGTCATCACCTTGTGAGTTGCGTGTAAGTTGTACCATAAATGCTGCAGATAATGCTAAAAAAAGAATCAAAGGGAGTAGGAATTTTTTGTTCATTATTTATGCCTAATATCAATCATTAACAAAGCCACTAGCTTATCAAAAAATAGCTGAATAAGCATTGATTTAAATAAAAAATCCATTGAGTTTACTCAACGGATTTTAGATTGTGACAAGCGGTCAAAAATGCCTAATTATTTACGTAATTTTACTGTTTCAATTGCGTGGTCTTGCCCTTTTATCAAAATGAGATTAGCTCGCTCACGGCTGGGTAAAATATTTTTTCGCAAATTCAACCCGTTGATTTCCTCCCAAATTGTGGAGGCTATGTTGATAGCTTCTTGCTCCGATAAACTTGCATAGTGATGGAAGTAAGAATTTGGATCTGCAAAAGCACTGCGGCGGAATTTTAAGAAACGGTTGATGTACCATTTTTTCAGCAATGCTTCTTCTGCATCAACATAAATTGAGAAATCTACAAAATCAGATACAAAGACATTGTGTGGGCTAGAAGGGTAGTTCATTCCACTTTGTAATACATTTAAACCTTCTAAAATCAAAATATCTGGCTGATCAACAATATTAAATTGGTTTTGAATAATATCGTAAGTTAAATGCGAGTAAATGGGTGCTTTTACATTACGTTTACCTGATTTGATGTCAGACACAAAACGAATAAGATTGTGAATATCATAAGACTCTGGAAAGCCTTTTTTCTTGAGTAGATTTTTTTCAGTAAGGGTAGCGAGTGGATACAAAAAACCATCCGTTGTGATTAAATCTACTTTTCGCTTAGTTGGATAATGCGAAAGCAGGGCTTGTATAATACGAGCAGACGTGCTTTTGCCAACCGATACGCTACCTGCAATACTAATAATATAAGGTACTTTCGGTGTTTCAATGCCAAGAAAACGGTGCAAAACGGTCTGACGTTTTAAATTCTCTTCTATATAGTATTGAATTAGGCGAGCAAGCGGTAAGTAAATTGTACGTACTTCTTCTAAAGAAAGATCTTCATTAAAGCCTAATAGCGGTTTTAAGTCTTGCTCAGTGAGCTTTAAGGGTACAGATTTTCTCAAATCTGCCCATTGGGTGCGATCAAAAGTTAAAAAAGGCGTAATTTTTTGGGTTTTTTCGAGGCTCATTTTGCCAAACTCTCAAATTTTTTGATAATAAATTACTACTTTATAAAGTAAATTGGAGGATAACTATACAATATAAAGCAGGATCTTGCCGTATTTATTAGAAAAATGGCGTTGTTTTTTACAAAAAATAGTCATTTTGTATATTAAAAAATCGAAAGAGCAAAATTTTAATATTTTTTTCAAAAAAAACTTGCACACAGTTAAAATTTCCCTATAATGCACATCACTTGCTTACGACACAGCAACGCCGACTTAGCTCAGTAGGTAGAGCAACTGACTTGTAATCAGTAGGTCACCAGTTCGATTCCGGTAGTCGGCACCATTACTGCTTAAGTAGACAAGTATTCAATTATCGTGGAGGGGTTCCCGAGCGGCCAAAGGGGGCAGACTGTAAATCTGTTGGCTCAGCCTTCGAAGGTTCGAATCCTTCTCCCTCCACCATTTCTGATTTTTGAATCGTGCAGGACAGACGAATTTAGAACAGCGGGCATCGTATAATGGCTATTACCTTAGCCTTCCAAGCTAATGATGCGGGTTCGATTCCCGCTGCCCGCTCCAAACGCTGATATAGCTCAGTTGGTAGAGCGCACCCTTGGTAAGGGTGAGGTCGGCGGTTCAAATCCGCCTATCAGCACCATTTCCTAATATTCTCTCTTCCTACAAGTTTCAATAAATGTATTAATTTCTACATTATGGTTAATGGGTTCTTTTGTTCCATTGTAACCGTTTTTTGTTTAAGAGGCTTTTAGAAAATGTCTAAAGAAAAATTTGAACGTACAAAACCGCACGTTAACGTGGGTACAATAGGCCACGTTGACCATGGTAAAACAACTTTAACAGCAGCGATCACAACGGTATTATCAAAACACTTTGGTGGTGCAGCTCGTGCATTTGACCAAATTGATAACGCACCGGAAGAGAAAGCGCGTGGTATCACCATCAACACTTCACACGTTGAGTACGATACAGAGACCCGTCACTACGCACACGTTGACTGCCCAGGACACGCGGACTATGTTAAAAACATGATTACGGGTGCAGCGCAGATGGACGGCGCAATCTTAGTAGTAGCAGCGACAGACGGTCCAATGCCACAAACTCGTGAGCACATCTTATTAGGTCGCCAAGTAGGTGTTCCATATATCATCGTATTCTTAAACAAATGCGATATGGTAGATGACGAAGAGTTATTAGAATTAGTTGAAATGGAAGTTCGTGAACTTCTTTCACAATATGACTTCCCAGGTGATGACACACCAATCGTACGTGGTTC
Organism: Mannheimia pernigra; assembly: GCF_013377995.1. Classification (NCBI taxonomy): domain Bacteria; kingdom Pseudomonadati; phylum Pseudomonadota; class Gammaproteobacteria; order Pasteurellales; family Pasteurellaceae; genus Mannheimia; species Mannheimia pernigra. The sequence goes on along the minus strand of NZ_CP055305.1, from coordinate 314,841 downwards.
AGCGTTACAAGCGTTAAACGGCGTAGCGGAGTGGGAAGAAAAAATCCTTGAATTAGCGGGTCACTTAGACAGCTACATCCCAGAGCCAGAGCGTGCGATTGATAAACCATTCTTATTACCAATCGAAGACGTATTCTCAATTTCAGGCCGTGGTACAGTAGTAACAGGTCGTGTAGAGCGTGGTATTGTTCGTACTGGTGATGAAGTTGAAATCGTAGGTATCAAAGATACAACGAAAACGACGGTAACGGGTGTTGAGATGTTCCGTAAATTATTAGACGAAGGTCGTGCAGGTGAAAACGTTGGTGCATTATTACGTGGAACCAAACGTGAAGAAATCGAACGTGGTCAAGTATTAGCTAAACCGGGTTCAATCACACCACACACAGACTTTGAATCAGAAGTTTACGTATTATCAAAAGAAGAAGGTGGTCGTCACACGCCATTCTTCAAAGGATACCGTCCACAGTTCTACTTCCGTACAACGGACGTAACAGGTACTATCGAATTACCAGAAGGTGTTGAGATGGTAATGCCAGGCGATAACATCAAAATGGTGGTAAGCTTAATTCACCCAATCGCGATGGACGAAGGTTTACGTTTTGCGATTCGTGAGGGTGGTCGTACAGTAGGTGCGGGCGTTGTTGCGAAAATCATCAAATAATAGAACGGATGTTCTGATTTGATAGCAAATAGCTAGCAGAGAGAGGTATATTGAAAGATATGCCTCTTTTTTGTTTGTGTGATTTGCAAAAAGTGGCATAGTGGACAAAATTGAGTCTGCAAAGTAGGTTAAAACCTTGTAATATAAGGCTTTAACCTACTTTTTATAAAAATGCCTAAAAAATTGCATTTTCTGCTCATCTTTTAACCTTAAAAAGTATGGCAAAATTCATGGTATTCAACGCTATAAATGCCTTGATTGCAGCCGTAACTTTTTCGCATCCAAGCGACTTAATTCCGAAGAAATTTGGTTTAAGTACACCTCACAAAAACAGACTATTCAACAGCTTTCTTTGGAATATTAATGTTCTGAAAGAACGATTAGAAGGCATCTTGAGAAAGCCCTAAAAGCAGAGCAAAAAGCACTTCCTCAAACAGCGAGTATCGTGATGGATACCACTCACTTTAAACAACGATTTTCGGTACTCGTCCTAATGGATTCCTCATCATCAAAACCGATTTATTTTCGCTTTATTCCAGCTGAGAAAAATCGATATTATTTTGAAGCAATCTCAGAACTCATGGAAAAAGGCGTTAAAACTCAACCTATTACCTGCGATGGGCGAAGAGGGCCATTAAACGCTTACCCTCATATTCCTACTCAAATATGCCATTTTCATCAAATCGGACGAGGCATATTTTATCTAACAAAATCGCCTAAATCTGAAGCGGGAAAAGCACTATTATCCCTCTATTACTCCCTTAAATTTCAAACGCAAGAAACTCTCACTCTCGCGTTATCTGAATGGTTAAATGAACATAAAGATTACTTTAATGAACGTTCTGAAACAGACTCAAAACGATTTAAACATAAGCGGTTATGGAGCTTAAAACGTAGCATAAATTATCTATTTACCTATCAAGCACATCCCGAATTAAACATTGCTCATACGACCAACCTGGTTGAGTTATTTTTTAGGCAAATGAAAGCCAAATTAGCCTCACATCAGGGACTAACAGATGAACATAAGATGATGTTTATAAAGGATTTTATCTGTCGGAAGAGTTAAAAATAAAGCCATAGCAGACTCAAAAATGTCCACTATGGCTGACCCACCAGGAAATCAGACTCAATTTTGTCCACTACCCCCCCAAAAAAATTGATGAAAAAAGACCGCTTGTAGAGAGTCAAATTTACAAGCGGTTAGATTTTGAGATTTTTTTGCAATGTTTAAGCAATTTTAATTGCTTGATAATTGCATTTAGGGGCTAAAATTTTCTCACGAGCAGCGATAATTTGTAGTTCGTAAACGCCTGATTTTGAGGTTTCTTCCATTACTTCATTGACTGCATTTGCGGTATGTTCAAAGGCTTCAAGATCAGATAGACCATTTAGTAAGTTTGCCACAAATAATCCAGCAGTTAAGTCACCCACGCCAACAGGTTCTTTGTTGAAGTGATACAGTGGTCGACTTATGTGCCAAACGCCGTCTTGATTGGCAAATAGCATTTCGAATTTGTCTTTTGCTTTGCCCACTCGACTTAAATGTTTGACTAATACCTTTTTCGGACCTTTAGTCAGAATTAATTTAACAGCGTCAATTGCTTGCTCAAAGTTTTCAACGGTCAGGCCTGTTAGCTCGCGTAATTCGACTAAGTTTGGCGTGATAATATCTGCTTCTGCCATTGCTAGGTTGATTAAGCCTTCTTTCACGCCGTCTGCGACAATACAACCTTTGTCGGGATGTCCCATCACGGGATCACAGATGTAAATTGCATTTGGGTTTGCAGCTTTGACTTTATGGAAAGCATTGATGATTTCTTCTACTTGTTCTGCTGAGCCGATGTAGCCAGAGAGCACAGCGTCGCAACGATGGAGTTCACCAATATTATTAATACCATCAATAATGCTGCCAATTTGTTCTTTTGGCATTACCATTCCGCCCCATTTGCCATATTGGGTGTGGTTAGAAAATTGAACGGTATTTAGTGCCCAAACATCTACGCCCAACAATTGCATTGGGAATGTGGCTGCTTTATTGCCTGCGTAGCCGTATACTACGTGAGATTGGATAGAGAGCACGTTTTTCATATTTATTCCTTAAAATAGATATTGATCGCTAGTGAGTTCTCTGGGTTGAGATTAAGCGATATCTATTTAATGTAATCCTTTAAGTGAAACATGGTAAGATTTTGCAAATTTTCACCAAAATCTTACCGCTTGATCATTATTTTATAATGGCTTATACGTAACCGTAATTCATTAAACGTTGATAACGACGCTCTAGTAACGCTTCTTTATCAAGGCTGTCTAATTCTGCTAAATCATCTAAAATGCGTTGTTTGAGGTTTTGAGCAATTTCTTCCATATTACGATGCGCACCGCCTAATGGCTCTGGAACGATATTGTCTATTAGTTCAAGTTCTTTTAAACGAGGCGCGGTTAAGCCCATTACTTCTGCGGCAGTTGATGCCTTGTCAGCACTTTTCCACAAAATTGAGGCACAGCCTTCGGGTGAGATTACAGAGTAAGTAGAGTATTGTAACATATTCACTTTATCGCCCACGCCGATAGCCAATGCACCGCCTGAGCCACCTTCACCAATCACGGTGCAAATTACTGGCACCGAAAGTTGTGACATTTCTCGCAAGTTGTGTGCAATTGCCTCAGATTGACCACGTTCTTCCGCCCCAATCCCTGGATAAGCTCCTGGCGTGTCGATAAAAGTAATGATAGGCATATTAAAGCGTTCTGCCATTTTCATTAAACGCAACGCTTTGCGATAACCTTCGGGTGCGGGCATACCGAAATTACGTTTCACTTTATCTTTTACCGTACGACCTTTTTGATGACCAATTACCATCACTGGGCGGCCATCAAGGCGGGCAATTCCGCCAACAATTGCTTTGTCATCTGCGAAAGCACGGTCGCCAGCTAATTCATCAAATTCAGTAAATATTTGCCCAATATAATCTAATGTATATGGGCGATTTGGGTGGCGTGCCATACGAGAAATTTGCCAAGCGTCTAAATTAGCAAAAGTTTTTTTAGTCAGTTCTTTACTTTTCTTTTGTAAACGTGTGATTTCATCATCAAGGTCAATTTTGTCATCTTGCAGACTGACTGCTCTTAAAGACTCAATTTTTGCCTCAAGTTCAGCAATTGGCATTTCAAAATCTAAAAATTCTTGGCTCATTATTTTTTCCTTTTTATGGGCAAAATTATGGGGCATTATCGCTTATCAGCCCGTTATTGTCTATTTTCAATTACATTAAATTGACCCATCGTACCTCTATCACGTAGCATAAAATCGCTCACACCAAAGGTAAAGGGGAGTTTTTCAGAGGCGGTGTTATCAAAACGAACTAGAAGGGTGACTTCTTGCTCAGCTTCTAGCCAAACGGTGTCTTGCCAAGCTAGTTGATGAAGCGGGTATGGCTTACGGTTTTGTGTCTCTATAATAAATTTTGCACCTTGAAGCGTAAATCCGACCGCTTGTGTGCTATGCAAATACCAGCGTTCAATGCGTCCTTTTTGAGCGGTGAAATCAATCCGTGTTGGATCAAATCGCTTTTGGTTAATCAAATAATCAGATGGGCGAAGCATAAATCGGCGTTCTTGGCTGATTTTTAAATTAAATTCATCTGAGGGAAAAGCAGGCAAACTGGGTTTTGTGTTGAGCACTGCCGCCAGGCCTTGTGGTCTGAGCTCTAAAATGACATTATTGGTTAATTCGTCATTACGGGTAAATATTTGCTCGATTTTGTAAAAAAAATCTCTTTTTTGACCGCTTATCAGTGAAACCGTGTTGCCATCGCTTAAGTCAATAAGTACTTCTACTCGCTCGCTTGGGGCAAGGCGGATGGATTCCATTTCTACTGGTTTAGCTAGCATTCCCAAGCCTGTTGCTATCTTTTGAAGTGGCTGACCGTTATCTAACCTTAGCTCATAAGCTCGAGAGAGGGAGGCATTGAGAATACGCAATCTCACCCAGCCACGAGGTACATTCAAATAAGGTGATTCTTGTCCGTTCACAAAAAGGCGTTTACCTAAAAATTGTGGGAGGTTTTTGTTTAATACCTGTATGCCTTCTTTATTGAGGAGTTGGTCTTGCAAAATCAGTGGAATATCATTAACGCCATATTTATTTGGTAATGTTGATTTTTTACTCGGCTCATCTTCAATCAACCATAAACCAACTAAGCCTCGATACACTTGGAAAGCTGAATTGAGCATAGTATCAGCGTGATACCAACAAGTGCAGGCTGGTTGATTAATAGATACAATCGGAGACCAACTGCTTTTGGGTTCAAGTGTACGATGTACTGATCCAATAATCTCGCTTGAAGCTTGTAGCCCTTGAATATTCATTGAGATTTTTTGTGGTAAATTGTTGAGATAAGTTAATTTAACAAAATCGCCCGATTTCACTCGTACGGTTGGGGCAAGATATTGCCCATTTACACCCCATACATCCACCAATTTACCTATATCAAATTGAGTTTGGGCAGGGCGTAGATCAAGCCGAACTGGCCTACCACGGCCAATATCCATTAAAGGTGGAATTTTAAGCTGAGGACGATCTGTTGCTATCCCATAGCTTGGTAAAGTTGAGAATGCACCCGCTAAGGCAGCACTTTGTAAAAATTGGCGTCGGGTTATCTGTTTTTTCATATCAGATGTTTTTTGTTGTATTTTCTAACTGTTGAACTTCTTGATTAAGCTCTTCAAATTTAGCAAGCATAATTTGATGGCATTTTTCCATTAATTCTTTTACGTTTTCACGGCTATAACTGGAAGTGTCAATAGGATCAAGCATTTCACAGATCACAATACCGTTATTCCAACGGTTCAAATCAATTTTATTATGTAAGTTAGAACAGACAACAGGTACAATTGGTACACCTGCGGAAATCGCTAGATGGAAAGCTCCTGTTTTAAAAGGCAGTAAGCCACGTCCACGACTACGAGTGCCTTCTGGGAACATCCAAACAGATACTTGACGTTTTTTTACGATTTGCCCTGCTTTATTCATTGTTTCAATGGCACTTGAACGTTTTTCACGATGAATAAAAATGTTACCCGTTGCCCAATAAACTAAGCCGAAAAAGGGAATCCAAATCAGGCTTTTTTTGCCGATACTCACGGTATTTTCAGCCACCATTGACGAAATTGTTGCCATATCATAGTTATTTTGATGGTTGCCGATATAGACAACAGGGAAGTCAATTTCAGGTTTTTTACGAGTAATCAGTTTTACGCCCATTAATTTATGCAATGAGCCGAACCAGCGTGCTACAACGCCCACGCTGCTCGGGTGGCGTAGTCGCACTAAGGCATAAAGTGTGCCAACAATAGAAATTAGAATGGCTGCAGTGGCAACCAAAAAAATACGAAAAATTTTCAACATAACAGTGATAACCTTAAAAATCAGATGTCTATGAGTATAGCAAAATAAGGTTAGTTTCTAAAGATTATCATAATTAAATTGATAGTTTCCTATTTTGCAAAAAATCTGTATATTTAGACCGCTTGTTTATTCATAAGGAGAAAAGAATGAGTAAAGTAACTTTAGCAGGAAACCCAATTGATGTTGCAGGTGCATTCCCACAAAAAGGTGATGTTGTGGCAGATTTTACGCTGGTTAATAGCGATTTAGAGGACGTTTCACTGTCTGATTTTGACGGTAAGCGTAAAGTGTTAAATATTTTCCCAAGTATTGATACTGGCATTTGTGCGAAGTCTGTACGTGTGTTTAACGAAAAAGCCACGAGTTTAAACAACACCGTTGTATTGTGTATTTCAGCTGATTTACCTTTTGCTCAAGCTCGTTTTTGTGGGGCAGAAGGGATTGAAAATGCGAAAGTGTTATCCACTTTCCGTCACTGTGAATTACATAAAACACTTGGTGTAGATATTACCTCTGGCCCGTTATCCTGTTTAGCGGCTCGTTCAGTTATTGTATTAGATGAGAACAATAAGGTATTACACAGCCAATTAGTGCCAGAAATCAAACAAGAGCCAGATTATGATGCGGCTCTGGCAGTATTATAATTTGCAACGTTTTTTTATTTTATGACCGCTTGTCAAGTATAAAAAAGCCCGCTGATTTTATTCAGCGGGCTTTTTTTTGCTATGTATTATTTCTTACGAGAGTGTAGGCCTTTTTTCTCAAGGTTACGGTAAATTACCCATTGCTGTGCAATTGTAATTAGGTTTGAGGTTAGCCAGTAAAGTACTAAGCCTGATGGAAACCATAAGAAGAACACGGTGAAGATCACAGGCATAAAGGTCATTACTTTCTGCTGCATTGGGTCAGCCACAGGAGTTGGCGACATTTTTTGTAACCAGAACATTGAAGCACCCATTAGCAGAGGCAGAATGTAATAAGGATCTTGTGCCGATAAATCTTGAATCCAGCCGAAGAATGGTGCGTGGCGTAATTCTACTGCTTCCATAAATGTCCAGTATAATGCGATGAAAATTGGCATTTGGATAAGAATAGGTAAGCAACCGCCCATCGGATTGACTTTTTCTTCTTTGTACAATTTCATCATCTCTTGGCTCATACGTTGACGATCATCGCCAAAACGATCGCGCATCTCTTGAATTTTTGGTTGCAACATACGCATTTTTGCCATTGAGGTATACTGTGCTTTAGTTAATGGATAGAGCAAGCTTTTTACTACAATCGTTACACCAATAATGGCTAAGCCCCAGTTACCTACAATTTTTTGGATGGTCGTTAATAACCAGAAAAGCGGTTTTGCAATAAACCAAGCCCAGCCATAATCTACGGTTAAATCAAGATTATTCGCTGCCTCTTCCATCTCTTTTTGGTCTTTAGAACCTGTCCAAAGTTTGCTGCTTAGATTCGCTTCAGAATTTGGTGCAATGGTTGTTAATGGGCCACGATAACCGATAGTTGCGACACCATTATTGGTGCGTGAATAAAGATTGTTTTCGACATCTTGATTAGGCACCCAAGCAGAAACAAAGTAGTGCTGTAATACCGCAATCCAGCCAGCTTTTGTGTTAATACTTAAGTTGGCTTTTTCCATATCTTGGAAGCTATATTTTTTATAGTTGGTTTCTGAAGAAGAGTAAGCTCCGCCAGTATAAGTTGGCATAGTTAAGCTACCTGAGCTCTCCACCACAGAGTGTTTTAATTGACCGTAAGGCTGAACTTCAATGGTTTCTGCTGTATTATTTTTAATGTTGAAATTTACGCCAACATCATAGCTACCACGTTTTAGTGTAAAGGTTTTAGTGTAAACTATGCCATCTTTCTCAAACGTTAATGGCACGGAAAGCTCATTTTGACCATCAGCTAATTTGAAGCTATTAGCCGTTACCGCATATTGAGGACGACCTGAATTAGTATCAATACCATTTTTACCCACTAAACCACTTTGTGCAACATAGGTTTTCGTACCATCTTGTTGTAATAGTTTAAAGGGCGTGTTCGAGTTTAGTTCAGCATTATGTTTTAATAAATCTGAGCTCACTACATCGCCACCTAAGGTATCAATGGTTAGGCGTAACACATCGCTTTCTACGGTAATGGTTTTGCCCTGCGTGATGCTGTCTGCAATCGGATTGGCGTTAGAAGCTGCTGGAACATCGCCCATTTGTTGTTGGAGTTGAGCTGCCACTTGAGCCTGTTTTTGAGCTTGAATTTCAGGGTTAAAATCTTGCCGCCACTGTGTAAAAATAAGCACAGACACCAGAAGTAAACCCATTAGCAGTAAGCCACGATTATTCATTTTGAAGTTCTCTTGTTAGTAATGGATAAAAAGAAAGGTATTTTATAATAGGTTGGCGTGTTTTCCAAACGCCTTTTATAAACAAGCGGTCGGATTTGAGCAATGTTTTGCAAAATTATCTGAAAATCTGACCGCTTGCAAAGCGTTTGCAGATTACCGTTTTTCTAAAATACGATTGGTTAAGCGTGAAATCGCACACAAATTGCCTTCTTCATCAAATAGTTCAATTTGCCACACTTGGCTACTGCCACCTAAATGAAGCGGTTTGGTAACACCAGTTACAGTGCCTTTTTTCACGCCTTTTAAATGCGAAATACTGAGTTCTGTACCCACTGCGATTTGCTCTGCGTTACACATTAAACTTGAGCCTGCCGAACCTAAAGTTTCCGCAAGGGCGGCTGAAACTCCACCGTGTAATAATCCAAAAGGCTGTTGAGTACGGTGATCAAGGGGGAGCGTTGCTTCAAGCGTATCATCGGTAATTTTACTGAATTTAATCCCTAAGTGAGCCACTGCTGACTGACTACAAAAATGATTTAACTTGTCGATAATTTGCTCGGGCGATAAGTCTTTGGTCATTTGTGAGTTCCAAATTGCGGTCATTTTCTAAGCTCCTGTTTAGTTTGTCGGGCAAATTTTCATTTTTTCTATCGTGCTAGATGATTTCAAGTAATGCCTGCACGGGGTGTTTAATTCCTTGTTGTTCAAAGCGTTTTACTTGCGAGCGGCAAGAGTAGCCTGTTGCTAAACAGCGAGCAAGTGATTTTCCGCTGATTTTTTGTTGCCAAGATTGTTCATAAATCGCCTTTGACATTGCTAAATGCGTTGTTTCGTGTCCGAAAGTTCCCGCCATACCGCAGCAGCCGACAGCTTCGGTCACCAAGGTTTCGCCAAAATGGGCAAAAATGGCTTGCCACTCTTTGGCTGAATTAGGTAGAGCGGTGGATTCGGTACAATGTGAGAACAAATGCCATTGCAAGCGGTCTGAATTGGTTGATTTTTTGCAATTTTCTAATGCTCCTTTTTTTATCTCCTCGCTTAGCCATTCGTGGGCTAATAATACGTTGAAATTGCCACGAGATTCTTTCAGCACATCTTTATACTCTTCACGGTAAATTAAGGTAAGAGCAGGGTCGATAGACACCATTTGCAACCCTAATTTTGCTACTCGATTTAGGAAATCTGCTTGGTTTTGGGCCGTTTTAGCAAATTTATGTAAAAAGCCTTTAACGTGTTGTGCTTTTCCGCTCGGTTTAAAGGGGAGAACGATGGGTTTAAAGCCTAATTTTTGAATGAGCGCGACAAAGTCAGCCACTACTTTAGCATCATAATAAGAAGTGAAAGGATCTTGCACAATAAACAGTGTTTTGCAATTTTTTGTCAAAAAATCACCGCTTGTTGCTTGTTGCTCAAGGCTTTCTAAGCTCTCGCCTTGATAGCCAATTTCCACTAATTGCTGTTGCAAATTGGGGGCAGATAATGCGGGTAAATAGCTCATTCCAATTGTTTTATTTGCCACTTTTTCAGCGAAATTTGAGGTGCTGAAAAAGTTAAAGAACGTTGGCTGTTTTGCCATTGTGGGGACAATAAATTCTAAATTCGCAACCACATAATCTTTCAGTGGACGTAAATAGCGAGAGTGATAGAGTTCGTTAAATTGCGATCTAAACGTTGGCACATCAATTTTAATTGGACATTGGCTAGCACAGGCTTTGCAGGCAAGGCAGGTGTCCATCGCCATTTTCACTTCGTGCGAAAAATCGTACTCTTTCTTTTTGTTTAGCGTGTGGCGAATTTTAGCAACGAAATCACTCAATTTGGCGGTTTGTTTGGTTTGGCTGAAGATTAACGCTTCAGGCTTTATGTTTTGTTCCGCCAGTAGTCGCAGCCATTCACGCACCAATGTGGCTCGTCCTTTTGGCGAATAGAGGCGGTTGCCCGATACTTTCATTGACGGGCACATCGTGCTATGCACATCAAAGTTAAAACATAAGCCATTGCCGTTGCAGTTCATTGCACCTTTAAATTCTTCACGCACTTGGATCGGAATTTGGCGGTCGAAATCAGCCCGCATTGGTGAATCAATCGGGTAAAGTTTTGCATCGCTTTCAAGTGGTGTGCAGATTTTGCCTGGATTTAGGCGATTATGTGGGTCAAACAGTTGTTTGATGTAGCGAAGCTCTTGCCATAAAGTCTTGCCAAAGAATCGCTCACCATAATAAGAACGCATCCCTTTTCCGTGTTCTCCCCAAATCAAGCCACCATATTTGGCAGTAAGCTCGACCACTTGGTCGGAAATTTGCTTAAAAGTTTTCACTTGGGTTTTATCGCATAAATTTAAGGCTGGGCGAACGTGCAACACGCCTGCATCTACGTGCCCAAACATTCCGTATGGCAAATTATGACTATCTAATAACGCACGGAATTCAGCAATATAATCGGCTAAGTTTTCAGGCGGCACGGCGGTGTCTTCCACAAAGGCGATTGGCTTTGCCCAGCCTTTCGCATTGCCTAGCAATCCGACGGCTTTTTTCCGCATAGTATAAATTTTCTCGATGGAATTAATATCGCTCGTGAGTTGGTAGCCAATAATATTTGCTTCATTGTTTGCGATTTTCTGATCGAGATTTTCACATAATGCTTGAACTTGTGCCTCAATTTGTTTTTGATCGCTAGAGGCATATTCCACAATATTTAGCCCTAAAATAGGATTATTCGTATCTTCAGTTAATAAATCGGATACCGAATGCCAGACAATATCTTGTTTGGCAAGATTTAGTACTTTGGAATCGATGGTTTCTACTGATAATGCCTTAGCCTCTAACATAAAAGGAGCAGAGCGAAGTGCGGCATCAAAGGAGCTATATTTTATGTTAATTAACGTCCGGTATGTTGGAATAGGTAGCAAATTCAGCTTCGCTTCACAAATAAAGGCAAGTGAACCTTCCGATCCAGTTAAAATTCGAGTCAGGTTAAATTCACTTTCATCATCATTAAAGACGTTTTTCAGATCGTAGCCAGTAATAAAACGGTTAAGCTGAGGTAGTTCGCTTAATATCTTTGGACGTAATGATTGGCAACGGGTAAAAACTTCACGGTGTAAAGTTTTGCCTAATTCAGATAAATTAAGATTTTCGACATTTGCCAAAAACTGATCAGATTTGACCGCTTGTGTTTCTAAAATATCACCATTAATAAGGACTGATTTAATCGCTAGAATATGATCAGAGGTTTTGCCATATTGTAAAGAGCCTTGTCCTGAAGCATCAGTATTAATCATTCCGCCTAGTGTGGCTCGGTTACTGGTAGAAAGTTCTGGTGAGAAAAATAGCCCATAGGGTTTGAGAAATTGATTTAGTTGATCTTTAATCACACCCGCTTGCACTCTAACCCATTTCTCTTCTACATTTAATTCTAAAATTTGGTTCATATAGCGAGAGAGATCTACAATAATATTGTTGTTAAGTGACTGCCCATTTGTACCTGTGCCCCCACCTCGAGGAGTAAAGGTTAAATGCTGATATTCGGGTTTTTGCGCGAGTTTAGTGAGAATTACCACATCAGAAATGGATTGCGGAAAAAGAATGGCTTGCGGAATTTGCTGATAAACGCTGTTATCGGTTGCAAGTGAAAGCCTGTCAGCGTATTGAGAGGTAATATCGCCACTGAAATGCTGATTTACGAGCTTATTTAAATAAGATTGAGTAGCTGAATTTAACTGAGGTACTTCAGAAAGTCTAGGTATCATAGCTGTGTTTGATTTTATAAAAATGATAAGGTAACTTTAGCTATCTTAGCAAGATTTCGAACAATTTAAAATGGAATCTATTGGTGTAAAAATGAGCTGGTTGGCTAAAAAATAACTCAAATGTACGTTTTCTTAGGAAAAAATAATTGATTTTTCAAAAATGAAGTCAGATAATGAGAATATTCTTGCTCAAGCTGGAATTAGAACAAGAATGTTACTCAGAAGATAATTTTTATACAAAAAGTTCTTTTTTAGGATATTTTTTGTTGTATAATATTTCTGACATTAGCTCTCTTGCTTCTTAATTGTTGAAGCATAAAGTTAAAGTTTTAATACTTGATTATTTTAAGAGTATTAAGAGTTTATTTAATCGATGACAATATTTAAGAGGATCATCAAAATGAAAAAAACATTAGTTGCATTAGCAGTATTATCAGCTGCTACAGTAGCTCAAGCAGCTCCACAAGCTAACACTTTCTATGCAGGTGCTAAAGCGGGTTGGGCATCATTCCACCATGGTGTTAAACAATTCGATAGTAAATATGCTGGAAGCACACGCTATAATTTATTTAATGCTGATAAAGGTTTCGGTATTAACCGTAACTCTGTAACTTACGGTGTGTTCGGTGGTTACCAAATCTTAAACCAAAATAATGTTGGTTTAGCACTAGAATTAGGCTATGACTATTTCGGTCGTGTACGTGGTAACGATAAAGTAGTTGGTTTACAAGGTAAAGATTATCGTGCATTCAAACACTCTGCTCACGGTACTCACTTAAGCTTAAAACCAAGTTATGAAGTTGCACCTAATTTAGATGCATTTGCTAAAGTAGGTGTTGCATTAGTTCGTAATGACTATAAATTCTATGCTGAGCCAAATAGTTCTGACACAACAGATAAATACCACGACTTAAAAACATCTTTAATTTTAGGTGGTGGTTTAGAGTATGCAATCACTCCAGAATTAGCAGCTCGTGTTGAATACCAATGGTTAAATAAAGCGGGCAATTACGCTAAAGCAATTCGTAAAGCTGATCCACAAAGCAGAGATGTTGCTAAATATGGCCCAGAAATTCACTCAGTTTCTGCTGGTTTAACATATCGTTTTGGTCAAGGTGCAGCTCCAGTTGAAGCACCAGAAGTTATTACTAAAAACTTTGCATTCAGCTCAGATGTTTTATTTGATTTTGGTAAATCAAGCTTAAAACCAGCTGCAGCATCTTCTTTAGATGCAGCTCACGCAGAAATGAACAACTTAGGCTTAGCTAACCCAGCAGTTCAAGTTAATGGTTACACAGACCGTATCGGTAGCGAAGAGTTTAACTTAAAACTTTCACAACGCCGTGCAGAAACAGTAGCTAACTACATCGTTTCTAAAGGTGCTAACCCAGCTAGCGTAACTGCTGTAGGTTATGGTAAAGCAAACCCAGTAACTGGTAACACTTGTGATGCAGTTAAAGGTCGTCAAGCATTGATCGCTTGCTTAGCACCAGATCGCCGTGTTGAAATCCAAATTCAAGGTTCAAAACAAGTAACTATGTAATGAATATAGTACTTTAATTGAAAAATTGAGTAGAAAAAAGCCCGCTTGTTAGCGGGCTTTTGCTTTTAATTATTTTAATAAATCTTTTAAACTTGATTTCATTTTCGCAACTTGTTCTAAGTAAAACTGCTTGTTTTCAACTTCGTCAGTTAATTTAATGATAGCCTCAGATAAAGTAAGATTTTGACTTTTGGCATATTTAGAGAGCTTTAGCCAACTGGCGTATTCTAAATCAATTGATTTTTTCTTTGTTGCTTGTTTCTCGGCATTAAAAAAACGTTTTCTTTTCGCTCGAACAGATTGACGCATTTTTTTACGTTGTTCAGTCGTCATTTCTGATTTAATCCATTTTTCTACTTCTTCAGGGGAATCTTGTAATGTAGAGAGAAATTGAATCTTCAAATCAATCAAACTTTGCTCTTCGTGCTTAGTAATGTTTTCTCCTTCCCGATATTTTTTGAGAAGATATTGCCATTTCCAAGTAGTTTCTTGCGTAATAAGTTTTTGATATCGCATAATCGTAAATAGTGATGGGAAAAGATAAGCTATATTTAGCAAGTATAGCGGAATTCTGTATAATAAACCAAATTTTCGATAAAGAGGCAAATTTGTGACCATTTTTTTACTTAATAGTCCAGAACTAACTGTTGAATATCCTTTTTCTGATTCAAATCAGCAGATAAATTTTTTTGATTTCCAATTAAAAGCAAAACAAGCTTTAAAGCAATTTATGCAAGCTAATTTGGGATCTTTATTGGTAGTTAAATCCGAACTATTTCCTGAATTTATCAATGAGCTTACCGATTATTTAAGACAAGATAATCCAGCGATTTCTATAGTAACCAAAATGGATTTTAATAAAAATAACTTGTTTGGTTATTATGTTTTTTTGGAAAGAGAACAGAGAACTGAATATGTGCAAGGTGCAATTCAGGAAGCAATTAATGGTGTTTTAATTGTAAATATAAATTCATTATTATTGGATATTACTCAGTGGGATAAATTAAAGCAGGCATTATTATTTGGAGAATATGAGCCCCATTCTGTTAATTACCCGCCACATTTTTTAGAGAAAGAAAAATCTGCATTTAAATTAATTTTGGTTGGTGAAAGAGAAGATATTTCAACCCTTTTATCTTATGATGATAATTTATATCAAGTTGCACAATATACTGAAATTAAATCCTACTTATCATTAAATAATAATATTGAAAAATGGGCGAATTATGTTCAGACTTGTGCTAAAAATATCATTAATAAAAGATTAATGCCTACAGCACTTAATCAATTTTTACAGGCTTTTATCCGAGAAAGTGAAAGCCGTGATTTAATTTCTATTTCGCCAACATTATTAAGAAAACATTTATTAGGTATTCAGAATTTCTATGAAGATACACAGATTAATGAAGTAAACACCTATTTTAATTATTTAGAAGAACAATCTTCTATTCTAAATGAATATACGATGGAAGATATTTTGAAAAATCAACTTTATATTGAAACAGACGGCGAGCAAATTGGTCAGATAAATGGTTTATCCGTTATTGATTTTGAAGGTATTCCTTATAGTTTTGGGGAGCCTTTGCGTATAAGTTGTAATGTGCAATATGGCGATGGCGAAATTCATGATATTGAGCGTAAGGTCGAATTAGGTGGAAATATTCACTCAAAAGGAATTATTCTTGCTCAATCCTGCTTGGCTAATTTATTAGAATTACCCACTCAATTGCCGTTTTCCGCTTCTATTGCTTTTGAGCAATCTTATGGCGAAATTGATGGAGACAGCTCTTCTCTAGCTATTTTTAATGTGTTAGTGAGTGCGTTATCTAAAATTGCGTTACCACAATCTATTGCCGTAACGGGTGCAATCGATCAATTTGGTCATGTGCTCAGCGTAGGTGGTGTGAATCAGAAAATTGAAGGTTTCTTTAATATTTGTAAGGCTCGAAACTTAACAGGAAAGCAAGGTGTCATTATTCCTGCTGCTTGCCTTGGGCATTTGAGCTTGAAAGCTGAAGTGGTTGAAGCAGTGGCTCAAGAGCAATTTAAAATTTGGGCAGTTGAAAATGTATTTGATGCGATTGAGATTTTGTTTGCTCGGCGTTTTTATGATGATGAGAAAGTGCTAACATCTGAACACACATCAATATTTTCGCTTATCCATCAGCAATTGGAAGATCGTGATAATCAAGATACAAGCGGTTCATTTTTTAGAAAAATTTGCAAAAAGCTGATGTTTGACTGATCCGACAAGCCAGCTTACAGCTGTTCACTGAATTAAAAGTCTGTTACTATCTGCCTAATTTATCAGGTATTGATATAACAGGCTTTTTTCTATTTACAGGATTTTAAAAATAATGAACAGTTGTACACCAATTATTAAACCAAGCTATACTTATGAAGAACTTTTACTTTCTGGTAAAGGTGAATTGTTCGGTGATAAAGGGCCCCAATTGCCAGCTCCTCCTATGTTAATGATGGATCGTATCATTGAGATGAGCCAAGAGAAAGGAAATTTTGAGAAAGGTTATATTGAAGCAGAATTTGATATTAAACCTGATTTATGGTTTTTTGATTGTCATTTTATTAACGATCCTGTTATGCCAGGTTGTTTAGGTTTAGATGCAATGTGGCAATTAGTTGGATTCTATCTTGGCTGGATTGGTGGGGAAGGCAAAGGCCGTGCATTAGGTGTTGGAGAAGTGAAATTCACAGGGCAAATTTTACCGACAGCGAAAAAAGTAACCTACCGCATTCATATGAAACGTGTGGTAAATCGTAAATTAGTGATGGGCGTGGCTGATGGTGAGGTGGAAGTTGATGGCCGCGTAATCTATACCGCAACAGACTTAAAAGTTGGTTTATTTCAAGACACTACATCATTTTAATTAAAATATTAATTTTGCGATCTGTATCGAAAAATTAAATTTTTTTCATTTACAATCTCTCCTTAAATTATAAGATGCCCTCTATCAAGAGGGTATTTTTATGTATAAAGCAATAACATTAATTGAAGTGTTGACTGCTATGGCTATTATGGTCATTTCAATTTATTTTATCTCTCCTATTATTTTTACTTTTCAAGATAGAATTGCATTAAATAGTGAAATTGAAAATATTCAATCTTTTATTTACCAAATCCAAACTAAGGCTCGTTATAGCAAGCGAAATTATACATTAACTATTTCTCAGCAAAATAATCGGTGGTGTATGGTGGCAGTAATGAAACCAATTAATAGCAATAAACAAATTATTTGTAATTGTTTAATGAAGAATAGTTGTAATCAAAATGAAGAATACCATCTTTATAAACCGACTCATCAAAGCATAGTATTAAAAAATAAAAGTTTATATCCAAAATCCTTTGTTAATATTGATGGGGTAAGTGGGCAGTTAGAATCTAAATGTATTCATCTTAATTTAAATAAAGAGAGTGATATTTTACAGTTTGATCAATTAGGGCGGGTTTATGTGGCAGCAAAAAATAAACGTAGTACCTGTAAAGATTAATTTATCGGCATTTAGTTTGCTTGAAGTTTTAGTTACAACCGCCTTAGGGGCGTTTGTATTATTTATTTTTTCCTTAATCTATTCTGATTTTTATCGCTCTCAAATTAAACAAAGAGAATTATTATCCTTGCAAGCAGATGCTCATCAACTCATTCATTACTTCCAGAAACATTTTCAGCATATAGGCTATCAAGGAAGTAAGCGAATAGGGAGTAACTTTGATTTATTTCAGCTAGATGGAAAAAGTGTGAATATACCAAATCGGAATTGTTTGATTAGCTTTTATGATTTAAATCAAGATGGCTGTTTGGGAAAACGTAGAACAAAAACGACCGCTTGTAAGTTAGGCGATATGAATAATACTCGTGATGTATTAAAAGAAATATTTGCTTTTAAATTAGAGAATAATGAAATTTATACATTTTCTACTAAATTAGATACTTGTTTGAAAGAAGAGTGTTTAAAATTATTAGCTAATTGTAATGGTTCTTGGCATAAATTTATTGAAGTAAATAATATTAAAGTCAATAAATTAAATTTTAGTTGGAAGAAAAAAGATGTATTGCTTGAGGTGGAAATAGAATTGGCATCAGTAAAAGAAAATAATCTTAATTATTACACCAGAGCTTATATTTTTTTGTTAAATCATTAGAGGTAGGAATGCTATTTAATAAAAATGCCAGTGCATTATTAGTTTCCTTAATTTTAATTTGCTCTATCTTATCAATTCTCTTTTTAACTAAAGATAAATGGATTAATCAGCAAAATATTACCCATTTTTATAATGAAAAGTATCTGTCAGATAAATATCACTTTCTCTCTTTATATCAAGAAGATAAAAATCAACGTTGTCAAAAATTACAAAAAGAGAAAATTATTCAAACTGATTTGTCGCCGCAAAAATTAAATTTTTTACAATATGAATTTGAATGTCAATTTAACAGTTTGTTTAAAGATAAAAAGCCGACTAAAGAAAAGTATATTTCATTTACCCAACTTTCTGATTATTTAGATTTATCGAACGTACCCCAACGAGAGATATACAGGATTCGTGCATTATCGGAGCTACCCAAAAGTCGTGAAGATGATCCTAAAATTGTGATTGCTCAAAATGAGATAAATGAAAATTTACCAGAAGATTTTTATGGCATTGTAATTACCGATTATTTATTTGATATTACCGGAAAAAAGATGTATGGCACTTTGTATTCTTCTTATGATAATGCACGAAAAGAGAGGAATTTAACTTTTAAAAAAGAGGTTATTAGGCAGCTGGAAGCAAAGTATTCTTATTGGCGATATTTAGCTAATTCTGAAAATATGATAGGTGCAATAGATGAATAAATATAAAGCAGAAACTACAATTTCTCTATTGGTTGCAGTAATCCTATTCTCGATTGTGGCGTTGAGTTTTAGTCATTGGCAATCAGAGCAGAATCGACAAATTAATCAGTATTTCCAGCAGCAACAAGCTGCAGGAATATTAGAAAATCAAATTGCGTTACAGCTAGCAGGTTTAGAGTGTGAAACAAATCTGGTGCAAAACGATATGCGTTATGAAGTTCAATGCTTAGGGAATAAACTGATTGTTCGCTATCCGTTGGGAAAAATTGAACTGAATAATGATTGAATCGCTCCCCGCTTTGTTGGAAAATAATTTATTAGCGAGGCGTTATTATGTTTACACTTTATCAATCCAACCAAATTGCATCACTAGCTGAAATGCTGGTGAAAGTTCAGCAAGTCAATCCGCTTAAAGATCCTTTTGAGCCAGAAACCATTTTGATTCAAAGCCAAGGAATGGCACAGTGGTTACAAATGCAGATTGCGGAAGTGAGCGGTGTTATGGGGAATTGCAACTTTCTTTATCCCACGACTTTTTTGTGGCAACAGTATCGTGTGCTATTTCCAGAATTACCGAAAGAGAATATTTTTGACCGCAATTCAATGGCTTGGCGGATTATGCGTTTGCTCCCAGGCTGCCTTCACCAAGCAGAATTTGCACCACTTCGGCATTATTTGGCAAATCAGCCGAGTGAGGAGCAATATCAGCTTAAACTTTACCAACTATCTGCCAAAATTGCTGAATTATTTGACCAATATTTGGTGTATCGCCCACATTGGTTAGTACATTGGGAAGAGAACAACTTACAAGCGGTCGAAAATGAGTTAAGAAGTGCAATTGCTAGCAAGAATATAGATCTGAATTTGATTACTGCTGATATGAAATGGCAAAGCCACTTATGGCAACAAATCGTGCAAGATCTCGAATTTAGTGTAGATAATCGTATTTTTACCACTTCACACCGTGCCTATTTGCAACAGAATTATTTTGAAAAGCTGGATAATTTAACGGATGCGGAAAGAGAAAAGTTGCCAAAACGTATTTTTGTTTTTGGTATTTCTGCGTTCTCACCATTACAGTTAGCGGTATTTAAAAAACTGAGCGAGCACTGTGATATTCACATTTTCTTTTTTAACCCAAGCGAAAAATATTGGGGAGATAGCATAGAAGACAAAGTGTGGCAAAAGCTTGCTTTAACGCATAAGATCTCGCCAGAAGATCTGGATACATTATTGATGGAGCAGAGCAATAAATTGCTTAATCTTTGGGGTAAGCAAGGGCGTGATTTTTTAGCACAACTGATGGAGTTTGAACCCAATACGATTGATGTGTTTATTGAGCCTGATGAGTCCAGCAATCTCAACAAACTTAAAAAACAGATTTTTATTTCTGAAAATAATGCCACTATTGATCATTTAATCGAAGATCACTCAATTCAAATTCACGCTTGCCATAGCCAGATGAGGGAAGTGGAGGTGCTACATAACCAGCTATTGAATTTATTTGAGAAAGATAAAACCTTGCGACCAAAAGATATTATTGTGATGTCGCCAGATATTAACAAATACGCGCCGTATATTGATGCCGTATTTTCTCGTTATGCAGGCAGTCGAGATCCCCGTTATATTCCTTTTTCGTTATCCGATCAGCTGTGGACTAAAATTGATCCTATTATCAATAGTTTCTTACAGCTGCTGGCGATGAAAGAGAGCCAATTTAACGCAGAATATGTGTTTGATTTATTAGAAGTTGGGGCTATTCAAGCACGTTTTTCTTTTAGCTCGGAAGATATTTACACCCTGCGAATTTGGGCAAAAAATGCAGGAGTGCGTTCTGGCACAGACATTCAACAGCCCTATTGGTACAACTACAATTCGTGGGAGAATGGCTTAAATCGTTTGTTGCTTGGCTCAAGTTTGAAAGAGTCGCACGGCATTTGGGAAAACACCCTTGCTTTTAGTGATAGCTATGGATTGAATGCAGAATTAGTTGGGCGACTTGCCTCGTTTGTTTCAGTCTTATTAGAATGGGTGAAACGGATTCAATTGCCACAATCTTTAGCACAATGGCATTTAGCGGTGAAAACCTTGATTGCGGATTTGTATCAAGAAAATGCGGAGAATGCCGCTTCTATTTTGTTACTCAATACAGTCAATGATGAAGTGTTAGCACTCATTTCCACCACACGTTTTGCCGAAAATCTACATATTGAGATTTTAGCACTCATTTTTAACCAACAGCTAAACCAATCTTCTCAACAGCTCAATTTCTTGGCTGGACGAGTGAATTTTGCCACCCTTTTACCAATGCGAGCGATTCCGTTTAAGGTAGTTTGCTTGCTTGGAATGAATGAATCAGATTTCCCTCGCCAACAACAGATCAATAGCTTTGATTTAATGCGATATGCGCCTCAAAAAGGCGACCGTGCTAAGCGTGATGATGATCGCTACCTCTTCTTGGAAGCTTTACTTTCTGCCCAAGATGTTTTTTATATCAGCTACATAGGGCAGTCGCAAAAAGATGGCAAAGAGAGACTGCCTTCTATTTTGGTATCTCAGCTTTTAGACATCATCAATGACTCTTTAGAACCTGAATTTAAGCAAAAATTAGGCTCAGATGCGGAAAATGTATTAGTTAGAAAACAGCCACTTACGGTGTTTAGCAAAAAAAACTTCACTCACGTAAGAGATTCCGCCTATAACGCAGAATGGATTATCAACCCAACTGCTACTCATCAAGAGTTCTTAAGCGAGCCATTGAATACTGATATGGAAGATGATATTTCGATCGAAATCGAAAATCTAATCCGCTTTGTGCAGAACCCAATTAAATTCTTCTTTACGAACGTATTGGGGATTTCCTTCAATACCCATGATGACACCATTGATGACAGTGAGATTTTTGCGATGTCTGGATTAGATAATTACATTGTCTTAAATGAACTATTGGACATTGCACCTGAACAGCAAGAGCAGTTTTTTAAACAAGAACAGCTTAAAGGTAATCTGCCTGCCTCTAACTTTGCTAAGATCACGCAGCAAGATTTAGCCAACAAAATCAGCGATATGCGAGCCACTTTAGCCCCTTATTTAATGAAAGAAAGCACGGTATTAAGCTTCAACCAGAGCATTGTGATTGATGAGAAAGTAATCAATCTATACGGCAATATGACTAATCTATACGATGATGAAATGGTACGATGGCGAGTAGGCAGATTGCGAGATAAAGATAAGATTGAAGTTTGGATTTATCATCTCTTGCTTTGTATTTATTGCCCAGAAAAAATGGTGAAATTCTATTATCGTGAAGGTGGGCAAATAGGGGAGCTAAGCTTTGAAAAACTATCTTCAGAAGAAGCATTATTCCAATTAATGCTGTATATAAAAGATTACTTAGCAGGCTTATCGCAAGCCCAAATTGTGATTTATCACAATATTCAACGTTACCTCAATAACAAAGGAGAAAATATTGAGAAGGCACTTTCCGACCTTGCAGAAGAAGATGGCCGAGATGGCAGTTATCTCAACCGTATTCTTTCACAAACTACAGCACTAAATTCGCAGGCGATCTATCAACGTACAGTAAGTTGGTTTGGGTTGATGAATGAGAAAATAAGGTGAAATAACTAAACACAAGCGGTGATTTTGGTCGCTAAATTTGCAAATAGAATTTTTTCCTCATTTTGCTGTCAATTTATGACTATGATTTGTAATTTAAAAGGAGACTTATGAGATTATCTACGCTAACTAAATTACTGGCAGCCGCTTTTGCCATCAATATAATGGCTTATCCTGCTTTTGCAGAAGTTGCAAAAAATGCTGAAAAGACGACCGCTAGTCAGACTCAAATCCAACACCAACAGGGTTTTGAGCTAATAAAACGGAGAATTAATAAAAGCCCGAATGATAAGGCGATTTATCAAGGCATTAAACTGGATAATGGTATGGAGGTTTTACTGATTTCAGATAGCCAAGCGAATAAATCGCTAATGTCAGCTATTATTCCAATTGGATCGATGGACGACCCCATTTCTCAACAAGGGCTAGCCCATTATCTTGAACATATGATTCTGATGGGCTCAAAAAACTACCCTGAAACCAACAGTTTAGACGGCTTTTTAACCCAAAATGGCGGAATGAATAATGCTTCTACCGCTCCTCATCGTACGGCGTATTATTTACAAGTGAATAATGAGGCGTTTAGTGAGGCGGTTACTCGTTTGGCGGATACGCTTGCCTTCCCATTATTGCTGGAAACGAATGCCAAAAAAGAAGTCAATGCGGTGAATGCCGAGATGGTACGAGCAAAATCGCACGATGGGCATTTATTGCATAGCGTCAATTTAGCGACGTCAAACCCTGCCTACCCAGCCACAAAATTTGCGGTAGGCAATAAGCAAACATTATCCGACAAGCCAGACAGTAAATTACAAACTGAGTTAGAGAATTTCTACAAAGAACACTATTCTGCAAATTTGTTTAAGGTTGTGCTTTATTCAAATCAGCCGATTGAGCAGATGGCAAAATTGGCGGTAAAGACCTTAGGAAAAATGGAAAACAAAAACTTTAGCGTGCCACAAACTGTTGAGCCACGTTACCGCGCGGAAGATAAATCGGTTCTTATTCAATATAAACCCGTAAAATCAACAAAAATGCTTGTTATTAGTTTTGATTTTCCGAATGATGAAATGCACTTTAAACATAAAACAGGCGAGTATATTGCTTATGTATTGAACAATAACACAGATGGCACTTTGTCAGATTATTTGATTAAGCAAGGCTTCTCTGATGGTGGTATTGAGGCCGTCAGTACGGCGAATGTTGGGCGTGACCGCAGTTCATTTGATATTTATATTGAGCTAACCGATAAAGGATTGGCTGAGCAAGACAACGTCATTTCGCTGGTATTCCAACAAATTGAAAAAATTAAGCAAGAGGGCATTCAAGAAAGTTATTTCAACGAAGTGAAAGAGAGTCTGAAACAAGATTTTCAGCACTTACAAGTTGAAAAAAATATGGACTTTGTAGAGTTCATTACCGATCAAATGCTTTATTTCCCGCTAGAACATGTTATTGACCAACCGTATTTGGCAGAAACAATGGATAAAACAGCAATTCAAGAAAAGCTAGCAGGAATGACCTTAGATAAAGCACGTATTTTGCTCGTAAGCGATAATGCAGTAACCGATAAGAAAACCCCTCACTTTGAGGCAGGATATTCTGTAGCCAAAATCACGGAATCGCAAAAGCAAAAATGGCTCGATTTCAGCAAAAATCCACCGCTCAATTTGCCTGAACTTAATCCATATTTTACGACCGATTTCTCTTTAAATAAGGTGCAGCAAGGTTTAACTAAACCAAAATTAGTGGCTGAAAAACAGGGCGAATTAATTTATGTGATGCCAAGTGTGCATTTTGCGACTGATCCGAAAGCGAAAATCAGTATGGTATTTGATATTCGCCCAAGGCAAGCGGATTTAAAAACGGCGACTGCTGCCACCATTTTAGGCTATATGAATAATTGGGCTCAAGCTAAGCTAGAGTTCCAATCTTCCGTAGCAGGGATGAATTTAAGTTTAACCCCTGCGGCAAATGGTTTTCTGGCAAATGCAGAAGGTTATACACAAAACTTAAGCAAATTGATTTTAGACAGCATCAAACAGTTCAGCACTTTTGAGCTAAATGAAGACGTATTGGTCCAAGCGAAGCAGCGTTTACATCAAGCCTTAGATCGCAGCGAGAAAGAAAATAGCCTCAATCAAGCGAATGCAGCCCTGGTTCATTTTGCAAATTACCCTTATTTTGAGATCGAAAAACAGCGTGAGATGATAGACCAAATCACCCTTGATGATGTAAAAAAACTCCGCCACCGTATTTTGAATGATGCCACAGGCTTTAAGATGCTTTCCGTCGGCAATTTATCTACTGAGCAGGTTTCCGTACTCTCAAACGAGGTGCAAGCGGTCATAAAAAACCACAAATTTGCAAATACGACAGAGCCGTATGTTGAAATCAATCAAAGCCAACGCAAGTTGAATTTTATTAGACAAGTGCCAAATGAAGATAACGCCTTGTTAATGGCATTCCTACCAAATGGCTATGCGGAATTAGAAGGGATGGTAAGATCGATGTTACTCAGAGATATTATTTCCCGTTGGTATTTTGATGATTTGCGTACCGATAAACAACTTGGCTATGTGGTGTATGCAACCCATACTTCGATTGGTAAAACATCGGGTATTCAATTTATGGTACAAAGCCCGAATACGACACCAGCAGGTATTCTAAAACATAACGAACGCTTCTTTAAAGAAAGTCTCGAACGTTTGCAGAATCTGTCTGATGAAGAGTTTGTAAAATACCGTAATAGCTTGGTAGAAAAACTGCAATATAAACCAGAATCTTTAGCGGAAGAATTTGCGGAGTTCGGTACAGACTTTAGCAGAAATAATGCAAAATTTGACCGCTTGCAACAAGTGATTGAGCTAACTAAAGGGCTAACTAAGGCAGATATTGTGGCGTTTTACCAAAAAGCGGTCATCGATCAGAAAGGTTTAGTATTCGTTAGCCAAGCTGTCGGCACAAAAACCAAAGCAGAAGAGGTTGCGAAGTTTAACGATTTCGAGCAAGTTGAAAGCATTGAAAAGCTACAACGAGAATTTGACATTAAAGACTACTAAGCAGAAAAAGCCACCTTTCGGTGGCTTTTGTTTATCTCTGATTTAATTAATCCACAATCTTCACAGGATATAAGTAAGTATATCCGAATGGGCTTTGTTTGTAGCCTTCAACACGTTTGCTGGTTGGGGCAAAGTTAATTGAGTGAGCGACGTTAATCCAAGGTGCTTGCTCTCTTAAAATCACTTGAGCCTGTTCGTATAACTTAGTACGTTCTGCTTTATCAGATGAGCCTAATGCTTTTGCCAATAACGCATCTAACTCTGGATTGCTAAAGCGTGCATAGTTGCTGTTACCCACGTTTGGCGTGCCGAACAGTGGAGATAAGAAGTTATCCGGATCGCCATTATCGCCAGACCAACCGTAAGTCCCCGCAGTTAATTCACCTGCTTTGGTACGTTTGATGTAATCGCCCCATTCGTAGGTTACTAAATTTGCTTTCACACCGATTTTCTCCCAGTCTGCTTGAATAATTTCTGACATACGGCGTGGATTTGGGTTAGAGGCACGCACTACAGGTTGCACCCATAATTCGGTTTCAAAACCGTTCGGGAAGCCCGCTTCCGCTAATAATTGTTTCGCTTTTTCGATGTTGTATTCAGACTCAGGTAAGCTGTCGTTATATCCCCAGATCGTTGGCGGAAGAGGGTTTTTTGCCGCAAAACCATTGCCTTGATAAACCACATCAATAATTGCTTTTTTATCTACCGCTAAATTCAATGCTTGGCGAACTTTCACGTTATCAAACGGAGCTTTTTCGGTGTTGAACGCCACATAAGCAATGTTTAAACCCGGTTGAGATAATAAATTCACCTTCGGATCGGTTTTCATTTTCTCAATGTCGGTAGCATTCGGGAAGTCCATTAAATCACATTGACCAGCCTGTAATTTCGCATAACGAGCGGTTGCGTCCGGCACAATCTCAAAAATCAAGCGGTCGATATCCGGCTTGCCTTTCCAATACTCTTTGTTTGCCACATAACGGCTTGCTTGGTCTAACACATAGCCACTAAATACAAACGGACCTGTGCCGATTGGTGTGGTATCTACTGCTTCAGGCGTGCCTGCTTTCATCATTTTATCCGCATATTCCGCAGAATAAATCGAAGTGAAATCCATACCAAGACTCGATAAGAATGAGGCATCACGTTTGGTTAAGGTAATACGCACCGTGCTGTCGTCCACTTTCTCTACCGATTTTAATAACGTTGGGAATTTCATCGCATTGAAATATGGATAGGTTCCGTTTGAAACCTGATGATATGGGTGATTTTTGTCTAACTGACGGTTAAACGAGAACACCACATCATCTGCGTTTAACTCTCGGCTTGGGGTGAAATCTTTATTTGAATGGAATTTCACACCTTGACGTAATTTGAAGATGTAAGTTAAACCGTCTTCGCTGATTTCCCAGCTTTCTGCTAATGCTGGTTCAATATCCGTTGTGCCCGGTACAAATTCCACTAAGCGGTTATAAATTTGTTGCGAGCTGGCGTTATAAGATAAACCGTCCATCATTAAAATAGGGCTAAAGCCAGTTGGCGAACGGCTTACGCAGTTTACAAAGGTTTTTCCTGCACTAGGCTTTTCGGCTGCCACGGTGGTAGTGGTTTCCGTATTTTTATTATCACACGCAGCTAACGCAAAGGCGGCTAGCATACCTGCACTTAATTTAGTTAAAGTTAAAAATTTCATATTTTCTCCGTAAATAGTAGAGCTAGACGAAGGTTACCTTTTCCTATATTAAGAGTAAAGAATAAAAGGTGCTTTTTTATAACTAATAGTTCTAAATAAATCTTGTCGTCTAAACAATACAAGCGGTGATATTTTGATTAAATTTTGCAAATGCGAGAAAACTAAGTCTAGTAGCGAGATTTACCGAATGGCAGCTGAGCCAATATTGGCAATATTTTCACTAAAAAAGACCGCTTGTTTCAGGTAAGTTTTACCGCGTTAATGCACATTAAAAAAGCTAAATTTTTAGTGTTAATTGCACAAAAAATAGATTAAAATCGCATTTTTTTATTTACAGAGAAAGAAAAGATTATATGATGAACTCACTCACTCACTCACTCACTCACTCACTCACTCACTCACTCACTCACTCACTCACTCACTCACTCACTCACTCACTCACTCACTCACTCACTCACTCACTCACTCACTCACTCACCGCCTAAACGTCTAGTATTCCGTTTATCGCTGCTGGCAATCGCACTTGGAGTAACAGGAGGAGCTTGGGCGGAGAGTACTCGGATTATTGATGGAAACGCACTTCCAGCACCTGTAACATCTGGTCAGAAATCTAAATACTACTGTTATTACGATGAAGATGCTTTAACGGTTATCTGTGGCGGGGTAGATGTTACAGGCCAATCAAACATCCGTAATTACGCTATAGTCATGGGCCATAAAACTAAAGCTAGCGATGTGTACCATTCCACCATTATGGGTTATTGGAATAACGCCAACAATGTGCACTATTCTACCTTCATGGGGTATAACACTAAAGCTAACGGTGTGAATTACTCTACCCTTATAGGCGATAACGCCAATGCTAAAAATGTGAGTCAATCTACCATGATCGGTTATGGTACTAAAGTCGACAATCTACTTGCCTCTAACGTCATCGGTTATAGCAATAGTGCTAACGATATGAATCACTCTACCGTCATAGGTTATATCAATAAAGCTGACAATGCACTTTTCTCTTCCATCATGGGTTCTACTATTACGGCTAGCGATGTGAAGTACTCTACGATTATGGGTTCTCAAACTAGAACCAATAATGTGGGGAGTTCTGCCATTATGGGACCTTGGAATAAGGCTAACGATGTGCTAGCGTCAGCCTTCATTGGTGATAGCATTACAGCCAATGATGTGTCTTTCTCTGCTGTCATTGGTCATCTTGCTCGTGCTAACAATGTGCGTGAATCTACTGTTATGGGTGCTTACACTAAGGTCGATAATGTGAAGAGTTCTGAAATTATTGGGCATTCGAGTAATGCCAATAATGTGTTTGCTTCCACTGTCATGGGGCATGTGAATAACTCCAACCATGTGAATTACTCTACTGTCATTGGTTATAGGAATGACACCGACGATGTAAGCTTCTCTCCTATCATGGGGGCTAGAATTAAAGCTCAAGATGTAAATGGTTCTCCCATAATGGGTTCTGGAATTAAAGCTGTCAATGTGCTTTTTTCTCCTGTCATCGGTTATGAATCTACAGCCACCAGTGCGTATTACTCTACCGTTATTGGCTATAAAACGAGAGCAGCAGCGACTAAAAATTCCATCATTATGGGATCTAATTCGGCTGTAGGTGATTCAGAGACATCATTAGCTATACAAAAGGTTTATGATATAGCTTATAAGGAGGCTTATGATAAGTATTTAGCCGATCATCCTGAAGGTAAGATGGATAATGGAGATTATAATGACTTAACAAAAACACAAGCAGAAGTAGAGGCTAAAAAAGCAGGCAATTCTGAGAGGTTTAAGTATATAGATAACCCAATTTTAACTGAAAACAGTATTCTCATCGGTAATAATTCATTTGCCAACAAATCAGGAGTCATTTCTATTGGTAGTGGAAATACAATAAAAGCCCCAGATGCAGTGGCTCTTGGTAATGGTATTGTTATTGATGATGAAAAATTTCATCAATCCGTAGTATTAGGAACAGGCAGTGTCCCTGCTTTAGCTGCTCCAGTAGCAGGTATGAAAATGGGTGAAACTGACGTAACGTTTGCAGGTGGTAACCCAGCCTCAACAGTATCTGTAGGTGCAGCCAATAATGAACGCCAAATCACTTATGTAGCAGCAGGTAGAATTGCAGCAGACAGTACGGATGCCGTTAATGGTAGCCAGTTATTTGCGATATTAAATAACCATACAACAGATGGACTAAAAGACAAAGCCGACCTATCAGTTGTGAAAGATCTAGATGCTCATATAAACAGACAAATCAATGACTTAGCGAGTAGAACGGCTGCTGAGCTAGATAAGAAAGCCGATCAGACCACGGTGAACGTGCTGGCGGATATAGTAGCAACGAAAGCTAATCAAACTGATGTAGAGGCAAACAAAAAGGCAATTGCCGCAAATACCTCACAACTTAATCAGCTGAGAGGAGCTACTGATGAGGCATTTGCTGGTGTGGTTAAAATAATGCAGGAGATGGATGCAAAAGTAGACACAGAAGTGGGCAAAGTAAATACTCGTATTGATAGCGTATCTCAAGAAGTGGTGTCTATAAATGAAAAAGTGGATACTGAACTTGTAAAAGTGAACGACAAAGTAGCATCAGAGGTGGGAAAAGTGGAGACGAAGGTCACCAATCTTGCGAAGGTGCTAGGTGCGAGTGTAACCGCAGACGGGTTGGTAGAGGTGGAATACAACTACTACCAAGGAGGCGAGAAGAAGACAGTAAATGATGTCAAATCGGCGTTGTCAGGCATATCGGAAAATAGCAAGCACTTTAATGCGAAGACGAATGCGGAGCAAGGTTCAAAGGCGACGGGAGAAGAGAGCGTAGCGATGGGGGGTAATAGCGAGGCATTAGGCAGAAACAGCGTTGCGGTAGGCTCAAACTCAAAGGCATTGGGAGAGAACGAATTTGCAGTGGGTAATGCGGAGCTAGAGTTAACGCGACGAATCACGCAGGTATCAGACGGTTTAGCGAAAAATGACGCCGTCAACAAAGGTCAGTTAGATGGTGAAGCTGAGAAGGTCAATGTTAAGTTAACCCGTGTGGCAGAGATATTAGGTGCGACGGTGACGACAGATGGTTTACTGACAGCGGAATACGACTACTACGAGAAAGGGCAGAAGAAGACGACGAATAATGTGAAAACGGCGTTAAATGCAGCGGCTCAAAATACGAAATATGTTTCTGTAAATAGCACAGGCAATAGTGCGAAGGCAGAGGGTACGGAGAGTGTTGCAATCGGTGCTAATAGTGTCGCGAAAGGCAGCAATAGCGTTGCAGTAGGCGCTGGTTCGGTGGCGATGAGCGACAATGAATTCTCGGTAGGTAATGCCAATGTTACACGCCGAATCACCAATGTGGCAGAGGGGGTATCGGAGACCGATGCGGTTAATATGGGGCAATTCACCCGAGGGATGAATGCGTTAGGGGGGCAAGTGAATCAGTTAGAGAACAAGATAGCCCGCACAGAAAAGCGGATGAGTTCAGGGATTGCTGGGGCGTATGCGGCGGCAAGTTTAATCAATGCACCGGGTGCAGGAGACAGTATGCTATCGGTCGGTACAGGCACCTTTAATGGGGCAACGGCAGTGGCATTGGGGTATTCAAGAGTATCAGATAATGGTAAAGTATCGCTGAAATTGATAGGCTCAGCGAGCAATAAAGGCGATGTAGGCGGAGGGGCATCAGTTGGATTTAAATTCTAATTGATGTGCAAAGAAGTCTGTATATAATACCGCTTGTAAGCAATCAAAGGAGAGAAAGATTGCTTACAAGCGTCTTTTTTTAAATGAAATAACAGGAATTGAGGTTAAAGATGAAGTATTTAAGAAAAGCGGTCATCAGCGCGTTATTAGCGTATGGTATCACGAGCAATGTGTTTGCTGGCGAGGTAGACAAATCGGCACAGTTTAAGCGTTATGAACAAGCCAAATTAAAGTTAACGTATGAAGGTGAGGTGGGTAATTTATTACAATTACTGGCGAACCGTTTAGGCGTGGGTTATCTCACATACAAAATAGACTTTAAGAAGCCAGTGAGCATCAAGAGCGGAGAGTTCATAAGGGTATCGGATTTATTAGATAATATTGAATCACAGGTGCCTGATTTAGAGATAAAATTTGAACGTATAGGTGAGAATATATTTATCAATGCGGTAAGCCACAAAGAGCCATTAAAATTAAGGAATGAGGAATTTGTGAGCGAAGTGATATTTGAAGATAGCACAAATACAACAAATAGCACAAATACAACAAATAGTACAAATAGTAAAAGTGAGGTAGGAGAAGTTATCTTTGAAGAGACGGAGTCTAAAGAGGTAAAGAAAGCGCCAACCCAAGCTATTCAAGCCGCTCAAGAGGTGAGCGAAGTAAAAAAGCCGTAGAAGCTGATATAACAGCGAAAAAGGAAGAGACAAAAGAGATAAGCCAGGAAGAGAAGGGATTGAATGAGCTTGTGGCAAGGGCGACAGATGAAGCATTGCTGTCGAAATACAAGCGAAAGAAAGCGCCGAAATACAAATTAAACAAGAAAGAGTTTGATGGATTGGAATCGGTGAAGGTAACGCCGATAGGGACATTTTTGATATTTAATCAAGAGATGGACGTGTCAGATTTTGATGTGAAAGGGAAGTTTGAACGAATGGAGAAGCACGGAAATTTGATAGCGATATCTCACGAGAAGGTGTCGGCACCGAAATGGATAACGGTGGAATTTGGGGGTAAGAAGTTAGTACTTAGTCGAAGTAATAAGTAATAAAGTGATGAGATAACGCCTCTTTTTGTGAAAAGAAAAGAGGCGTTATATTTGATCTATAAATTACCTGCTCCCTTCACTGCATTTTTATCGTAAACGGCTATATCATTCGTCACTTATTTTGAATACCAGTCAATTTTACTCTCCATTTTTCTCTTTTCTATCAAGGTAATT
The DNA here is from genome assembly GCF_013377995.1 of Mannheimia pernigra. Classification (NCBI taxonomy): domain Bacteria; kingdom Pseudomonadati; phylum Pseudomonadota; class Gammaproteobacteria; order Pasteurellales; family Pasteurellaceae; genus Mannheimia; species Mannheimia pernigra. The sequence goes on along the minus strand of NZ_CP055305.1, from coordinate 282,948 downwards.
GATTTCATAAAATATAGACAATATATGCTACATTATTTTTACCTTGTGATTATTTTGTTTACAAAATTAAAACATCCCATTTTCTATACTGTTTATTAAAAAATCATTAAAACCCAATTAAGTTATAAAATGAGCAAATACCTATTTTTTCGATTGTATTGTAGCTGTATATAGTTATAATTTGGCTCCATTTTAGAATGACAATCGAATATATATGATGAATGAAAATAACTTTAATTTATTAGGGATGGTTTCCTGGTTATGGATGAACTCTCCCTTGCATAGAGAATGGAGCCTTTCTGCATTAGCGAAGAATGTTATTCCTGCAATTGAAAATGAACAATATATGCTACTTGTTGATAATGGTGTGCCGATTGCTTATTGTAGTTGGGCAGACTTAAATATTGATACAGAAGTGAAATATATTAAGGATATTGGGTCTCTGACACCAGAAGAATGGAAGTCTGGTGATAGACGTTGGATTATTGACTGGGTTGCACCATTTGGACATTCCCAATTACTTTATAAAAAAATGTGTCAGAAATATCATAATACACTAGTCAGATCTATACGTTTCCAATCTAATCACAAGAAAATAGGAAAAATTTCTTATTTCAAGGGTGATGGTTTGAATAGAACATTGGCGAAAAATTTATTTGATACATATCAAATTGAATTAGCTAATGCATTAAAAGATTAATTTTTTTATTAAATAAAAGGAGACATCCCTAATGGGTAATAAACTAGCAAATCTCAAAGCAGGTCTAAAAAATATGGCAACTACAACAAAACGCGGATTATCTCAGGCTGGGCATTCGTTACAGGTAGGAGCCAAAAAACTTATCCTTTATATTCCTAAGGATTACCAATATGATTCAGAGCAAGGTAATGGCTTGCAGGATTTGGTTAAGGCTGCAGAAGAGTTAGGTATTGAGGTGCAAAAAGAAGAGCGGAATGATATTGCAACGGCTCAGACAAGTTTAGGAACAATTCATCATGTGCTTGGTTTTACTGAGCGTGGAATTGTTTTATATGCACCTAAACTAGATGAATTACTTAAAAAAAATAAAATAGGAAAATCATTAGGTTCTTCTGAGAGAATTGCTCAGAACTTTGGCAAAGCAAAAACAATATTATCAGGTATCCAATCTATTTTAGGCTCTGTATTAGCAGGTATGGACTTAGACGATATATTGCAGAAAAAAGGTAGTGAACTTGATTTAGCTAAAGCAGGTTTAGATCTTACGAATTCTTTAATAGAGAATATTGCAAACTCTGTTCAAACGCTGGATTCCTTTGCAGAACAAATTAATCAATTAGGTTCAAGATTACAAAATGTTAAAGGATTAAGTGGTTTAGGAGATAAACTAAAAAATCTGGGCGGTTTTGGTAAGGTAGGTCTAGGTTTAGATGTTATCTCAGGATTGCTTTCTGGTGCGACTGCTGCTTTGGTTCTTGCAGATAAAAATGCTTCTACAGGTAGAAAAGTAGGGGCAGGGTTTGAGCTTGTAAACCAAGTTGTTGGAAATATTACAAAAGCAGTTTCATCTTATATTTTGGCTCAACGTGTTGCTGCAGGATTATCTTCTACGGGCCCTGTTGCAGCGTTAATTGCATCAACGGTTTCTCTTGCTATTAGTCCTTTAGCATTTGCAGGCATTGCAGATAAGTTTAATCATGCAAAAAGCTTAGAAAGCTATGCTGAGCGTTTTAAAAAATTAGGCTTTGAGGGTGATAGCTTATTGGCAGAATATCACCGTGGAACAGGTACAATTGATGCTTCTGTCACTGCAATTAATACGGCATTGGCTGCAATTGCAGGTGGTGTATCTGCAGCAGCAGCGGGTTCTGTAGTTGCTTCTCCAATTGCATTACTTGTATCGGGTATTACTGGCATTATCTCTACTATCTTACAATACTCTAAACAAGCGATGTTTGAACATGTTGCTAATAAAATTCACAATAAAATTTTGGAGTGGGAGAAGAATAACCAAGGTAAAAATTACTTTGAGAATGGTTATGACGCTCGTTATCTAGCTGGATTGCAAGATAATATGGAATTCTTACTCAGCCTAAATAAAGAGCTACAAGCAGAACGTGTTGTTGCAATTACTCAGCAACAATGGGATAGAAACATTGGTGACCTAGCAGGTATTAGCCGTTTGGGTGAAAAAGTGCTTAGTGGTAAAGCTTATGTTGATGCTTTTGAGGAAGGGAAGCATATTCATGCAGATAAGCTTGTGCAACTAGATTCTGCAAATGGGATTATTGATGTTAGTAATACAGGAAATGCTAAAACCCAGCATATCTTATTCAGAACACCATTGTTGACACCTGGCACAGAGCATCGTGAACGAGTACAAACTGGTAAATATGAATACATTACTAAACTTAATATTAATCGAGTAGATAGTTGGAGAATTACTGATGGTAAAGCAAGCTCAACGTTCGATCTAACTAACGTGGTTCAGCGTATTGGTATTGAATTGGATCAGGCTGAAAATGTGATTAAAACTAAAGAGACTTCCATTATTGCTAAGCTTGGCGATGGTGATGATAATGTTTTTGTTGGATCTGGTACTACTGAAATTGATGGTGGCGAAGGCTATGATCGTGTTCATTATAGTAGGGGGGATTATGGTGCATTGACTATTGATGCAACTCAAGAAGTAGAGCAAGGTACATATACGGTTAATCGTTTTGTAGAGACGGGTAAAGCGTTACATGAAGTCACCTCAACGCATACTGCATTAGTGGGTAGCCGTGAAGAGAAAATTGAATATAGACATAGTGATAATAAACAACACGCAGGCTATTACACGAAGGATTCCTTAAAATCTATCGAAGAAATTATCGGCACATCACATAATGATACGTTTAAAGGTAGTAAATTTGACGATGCATTTAATGGTGGCGATGGTGTAGATACTATTGATGGTAAGGCAGGTAACGACCGCTTATTTGGTGGTAGAGGTGATGACGTTATCGATGGTGGTGAGGGTGATGACTTTATTGATGGCGGTAAAGGTAATGATCTTTTACATGGCGATAAAGGCGACGATATTTTTGTTCACCGTCAAGGTGATGGGAACGATTCAATTACAGATTCAGAGGGCAATGATAAATTGTCTTTCGCAGATTCAAACTTAAAAGATCTCACCTTTGAAAAAGCAGAGCATCACTTGGTTATTACTAACCAAAAACAAGAGAAAGTGACGATTAAAAATTGGTTCCGTGAATCTGATTTCGCTAAAGAGGTGCATAACTATAAAGCGACTAAAGATGAAAAAATTGAAGAAATCATTGGTCAACATGGTGAACGAATTACTTCTAAACAAGTTGATGAGCTTATTGAAAAAGGCAAAGGCAAGATTGATAAAGAGGAATTATCAAAAGTTGTTGCTGACTATGAGCTTCTGAAAAATAGCCAAAATGTTCCAAATAGCTTAAATAAATTAATTTCAGCAGTAGGAGCATTCACCTCATCTAACGATGCTCGAAATGTATTAGTACAACCTTCTTCAACGTTAGATAACTATTCATCGTCTGTTCAATTAACTAGAGCAGCGTAATCTTTAATTTTTAGCAACTCTATACTGTTTAATACATTATAGAGTTGCTATTTTTTTGTAAAAGGAGACTATATGAACGCTGATCATCAACAAAATGATCTTGGTTTAAATGCTCTAAATATGTTGGCTCAATACCATAATATTCCACTTAATCCTGAAGAAATAAAACATAAATTCGATCTAGATGGTAAAGGGCTTTCCCAGACTTCTTGGTTGTTAGCGGCAAAGTCATTAGGATTAAAAGCGAAAAATATAAAAAAAGAAACTTCTCGTTTGCACTTGGTGAATTTACCCGCATTGGTGTGGCAAGATAATGGTAAACATTTTTTATTAGTAAAAGTTGATACGGATAAGAATCGCTACTTAACGTATGATTTAGAGCAAGATGCCCCCAAAATTCTATTACAAGAAGAATTTGAGCGTTGCTACCAAGGAAAACTAATCTTAGTAACATCTAGGGCTTCGATAGTTGGTCAATTAGCTAAATTTGATTTTACTTGGTTTATTCCTGCGGTAATCAAATATAGAAAAATTTTTTTAGAAACGTTAATTGTTTCTATTTTTTTGCAAATTTTTGCATTAATTACACCGCTATTTTTCCAAGTAGTAATGGATAAAGTGCTAGTACATCGGGGTTTTTCTACCTTAAACATCATCACTGTTGCCTTAGCGATTGTCATTATATTTGAAATTGTATTAAGCGGCTTACGCACCTATATTTTTTCCCATAGTACTAGCCGTATTGATGTTGAACTAGGGGCAAAATTATTTCGACATCTGTTAGCATTACCCATTTCCTATTTTGAAAATCGACGAGTAGGCGATACGATTGCGAGAGTAAGAGAATTAGATCAAATTAGAAATTTCCTTACTGGTCAAGCGTTAACATCGGTGTTAGATCTATTATTTTCTTTCATCTTTTTTGCAGTAATGTGGTACTACAGCCCTAAGCTGACGCTTGTGATTCTTTGCTCATTGCCTTGTTATATTTTATGGTCGATTTTTATTAGCCCTATATTAAGACGTCGTTTAGACGAAAAATTTGCCCGAAGTGCCGATAATCAAGCATTTTTAGTAGAATCTGTTACGGCGATTAATATGATTAAGGCAATGGCGGTTTCTCCGCAAATGACCGATACTTGGGACAAGCAGCTAGCAAGCTACGTTTCTTCGAGCTTCCGAGTTACCGTTTTAGCAACTATTGGGCAACAAGGAGTGCAGTTTATCCAAAAAACAGTTATGGTGATTAATCTCTGGCTGGGTGCCCATCTTGTTATTTCAGGTGATCTTAGTATCGGACAATTAATTGCGTTTAATATGCTTTCTGGACAGGTTATTGCCCCTGTTATTCGCTTGGCACAGCTATGGCAAGATTTCCAACAAGTTGGCATTTCTGTTAATCGTTTAGGTGATGTATTAAATTCTCCAACTGAACAATATCAAGGAAAGTTATCTCTGCCAGAAATACAAGGCAATATCTCATTTAAGAATATCCGTTTTAAATATAAGCCAGATGCACCAACTATTTTAAATAATGTGAGTTTAGATATTCAGCAAGGCGAAGTGATTGGTATTGTTGGACGTTCAGGCTCTGGAAAAAGTACGCTGACAAAATTACTACAACGTTTTTATATTCCTGAAAATGGGCAAGTTTTAATTGATGGACACGATCTTGCTTTAGCTGATCCGAGCTGGCTTCGTCGTCAAATTGGCGTGGTATTGCAAGATAATGTCTTGCTCAATCGTAGTATTCGAGAAAATATTGCGTTATCAGATCCTGGAATGCCAATGGAGCGAGTGATTTATGCAGCAAAATTAGCGGGTGCACATGATTTCATTTCAGAATTAAGAGAAGGGTATAACACTATTGTAGGTGAACAAGGTGCAGGGCTATCTGGTGGTCAAAGACAGCGTATCGCTATTGCCAGAGCCTTAGTAAACAACCCTAAAATCCTGATTTTTGATGAAGCAACCAGTGCATTAGATTATGAGTCTGAACACATTATTATGCGAAATATGCAAAAAATATGTCAGGGGCGTACTGTTATTATCATTGCTCATCGTTTATCTACGGTAAAAAATGCAGACAGAATTATTGTGATGGAAAAAGGTGAAATTGTAGAACAAGGCAAGCACCACGATTTACTTCAAAACAGCAATGGACTTTATTACTACTTACACCAATTGCAACTTAATTAAGAGGTAGAATGATGAAAATGTGGATAAGTGGTATTTATGAGTTTTTCCTACGCTATAAAAATATCTGGATGGAAGTATGGAAAATCCGTAAAGAATTAGACCACCCAAATAGAAAGAAAGATGAAAATGAGTTTCTACCTGCACATTTAGAGCTGATTGAAACGCCTGTTTCAAAAAAGCCTCGCTTAATAGCATATTTAATTATGTTATTTTTAGCATTAGCGATTCTATTAGCGAGTATTGGAAAAGTAGAAATTGTAGCTACAGCACCAGGTAAACTTGCGTTTAGTGGCAGAAGTAAAGAAATTAAGCCGATTGAAAATGCAATCGTTGAGAATATCTTTGTTCAAGACGGGCAATTTGTTGAAAAAGGGGAGCTATTAGTTGATTTAAATGCACTTGGAACAGATGCTGATATACAAAAAACAATGGCATCACTTGCCTTAGCTAAATTAGAAAATTATCGTTACAAAACCTTACTCACAGCGATTGAAAAAGAGTCACTACCATTAATTGATTTATCTATAGCACAATTAAAAGATACTTCTGAAGAAGATAGATTACGTCTAAAACATTTAATTGAAGAACAATATACGACGTGGCAAAAACAAAAATCCCAGAAAATCTTAGCCTATAAGCGTAAAGATGCAGAAAAACAAACTGCATCAGCTTATGTGCGTAAATATGAGGGAATCACGCGTATTGAGCAAGAAAAATTAAAAGATTTTAAAGCTCTCTACCATAAAAAGTCTTTATCGAAGCACGAATTACTTTCGCAAGAAAATAAAGTGATTGAGGCTCAAAATGAGTTAGCGGTGTATCGTTCTAAATTAAATGAATTAGAACACGATTTACTTCAAGCAAAAGAAGAGCTAGAACTGATTACTCAACTTTTCAAAAGTGATGTTTTAGAGAAACTAAAACAACATAGTGAAAATGAAAGACAACTTAAGCTTGAATTAGAAAAAAATAATCAGCGACAACAAGCCTCAATGATTAAAGCACCTGCATCAGGCACTGTCCAGCAGTTGAAAATTCATACTATTGGTGGTGTAGTAACTACGGCGGAAACACTTATGGTGATAGTGCCAGAGGACGATGTATTAGAAGCGATAGTACAGGTTCAAAATAAAGATATTGGTTTTGTTGATGAGGGGCAAGACGTTATTATCAAAGTAGAAACTTTCCCATATACTCGCTATGGTTATTTAACTGGTCAGGTGAAGCACATCAGTCCAGATGCCATTGAACACCCTAATTTAGGGTTAGTATTTAATGCGACAATTAGCATAGATAAAAAAAATCTTATTTCTCCAGATGGGAAGAAGATAGAGCTAAATTCAGGAATGGCAATAACCGCTGAAATAAAAACAGGTATGAGAAGTGTAATGAGCTACTTACTGAGCCCACTTGAGGAATCAATCTCAGAGGGACTAAGGGAACGATAATTCAGTCAGCATTTATTGCCGCTGACGCCTTAACAACAAGCGGTCGTTTTTACTCAAAATATTGCAAATAGAAACCTCCCAATCGGGAGGTTTCGTTGAACTTAAAGCAGAATATTTGAGAATAATAAACCAAACCCAATACTAAAAAGCATACTCAGTAAGCCAGGCAACATAAAACTATGGTTGAAAATAAATCGACCAATGCGAGTTGTGCCCGTGGTGTCAAAGTCAATTGATGCAATAATCGGACCATAATTTGGAATAAAGAAATAGCCATTGACTGCCACAAATACCCCGATCAATACAGGTGCAGGAATACCAATGGCAATACCCACAGGGAACAAGGTTGCAACCGTTGCCCCTTGGCTGTTTACTAAAACAGAAAGTACGAATAGTGCGAAAGCAAACGCCCAAGGTGCCGTTTCCACTAAGCCTGAAACCATTGATTTGACTTCGCTCATATGACCTTGCATTAAAGTATCGCCTAACCACGCAATACCGAAAATGGCAATAACCGCACGCATACCAGCGTGGAAAACAGACCCCTTGGTAATTTCATTGCCATCTGGTTTACAAAATAAAATGATTAAGGCCCCCACGCTTAGCATAACGATTTCGATAGTGTGTGCCATACCCATTGGTTTACCATCAAACACTGGGCGAAGTGATGGCATTGCCCCCATCAATACCACGAATAATGCACCAAATAAGAACAGACCGACAGAGAATTTAGCGGTTGGTTTAAGCGGTAATTCAATTGGATTTACAACGGCATTGTTTACCTTAACATATTCAGGATCTTGCAATAAGCGTTGATAATTTGGATCATCTTTTAACTCTTTACCCATTTTATTCACAAATACGCAGGCTAAACCCAGACCGAGCAGCGTGGAAGGAATGGTTACACCCAATACATCGCCTAAGTGAATACCTTGTGGTTCAAGAAATGCCACCACTGCAACTACCGCAGCAGCAATTGGGCTTGCCACAATAGCAAACTGTGATGCAATCACCGCCATTGAAAGAGGGCGTTCAGGACGAATACCATTATGGCGACTCACCTCTGCAATAACAGGCAACACCGAATAAGCAACGTGCCCTGTTCCAGCAAGTACAGTAAATGTCCAAGTGACAAGCGGTGCAATAAAGGTAATATGTTTTGGATTTTTACGCAAAATGCGAGTTGCAATTTTAATCATATAATCCAAACCACCAGCGGCTTGCATTGCAGCCGCTGCTGCAACGACAGACATAATCATAAACATCACATCAATTGGTAAACCAGCAGGTTTTAATCCAAAACCGAATGATAAAATCGCCAAGCCCAAACCACCGAATACGCCCAAGCCGATACCCCCAACGCGAGCACCAACTAAAATACACAGTAACACGATGGCAAATTGGATAAAAAACATAGCAGACATAAATTTTGCTCCATTAAATGTCATTTACTTAAAATTAATCGGCGCGTACTATATCAATAAATAAAACTAATCTCTATAATCTCAATCAATAAAATTTCTAATTAACAAGGGAAAATATGCAATTTTCAAAAATGCACGGTTTAGGCAATGATTTTATGGTGATAGATGGCGTAACTCAAAATGTTTACTTAACTGAAGAGATGATTCGTACACTCTCCGATCGCCATCGAGGTATTGGTTTTGATCAGCTATTATTAGTTGAGCCACCTTACGACCCAGAATTAGATTTCCATTACCGAATTTTTAACGCAGATGGCAGCGAAGTATCGCAATGTGGCAACGGAGCAAGGTGCTTTGCTCGCTTTGTTACGCTAAAAGGGCTCATTAATAAAAAAGATATTCACGTTAGCACTGCCAAAGGTAAAATGGTGCTAAGCCTACAAGATGATGAAAAAGTGCGAGTCAATATGGGCGAGCCAATTTGGGAGCCAGCACAAATTCCCTTTACTGCAAATAAATTTGAGAAAAACTACATTTTAAGAACCGATTTACAAACGGTATTATGCGGTGTTGTGTCAATGGGGAATCCACACTGCGTATTGCAAGTAGATGATGTAAAAACTGCCCCTGTAAACGAGCTAGGTGCTTTACTTGAAAGCCATCAGCGTTTCCCAGAGCGAGCTAATATCAGCTTTATGCAAGTACTAAACCGCAATCACGTTAAACTACGAGTGTATGAACGTGGTGCTGGAGAAACTCAAGCCTGTGGCAGCGGTGCTTGTGGAGCGGTCGCAGTAGGCATTATGCAAGGTTTGTTAGATAACAACGTACAAGTTGATTTACCTGGAGGCTCATTAATAATTGAATGGCAAGGCACAGGACACCCACTTTATATGACAGGTGATGCAACCCACATTTATGATGGATTTATTAAACTGTAATGACTGTAATGACTGTAATGACTGTAATGGTAATGGGAGGGGCTTTCTCCTCCCAATTTTTTCTAAATCAGTTTCTTCACCAATTCTAGTACTATTGGTAATTCTGTTATCCCCTCTTTGTCTAGAAAATGTCCACCTTGGCTCAAGCGAATATAGTCCGCTTTTAGATGCACTGCTAACTCATCGCTGTATTTATGATGAACGATGTTATCGTCTAACGCACTCACCACATAGCTTGGAAAGCTATGTAGACTTGGTAAAGTTGTATAATAATTGGTAAAAGCCGAGAGTTCAGGGATAGTTTCTACAGGCTGGTAAAATCCCGAAACAAATACGGCGCCTTTAATTTTAATTTGCTTCTGCTGTTTCGCCAAAAAATTCAAAATAGAAATACAACCCAAACTATGTCCGACAAAAATTGTTTGATCGCTGAGTTCCACCTCTTCTGCAAGATGGTTCAGCCAACCTTCTAACGAAGGGTTGTCCGAATTTGGCATATTCAACCTTTCACAATTCACACCACATTTTTTAAGCTCTTGATCCAACCAAGGAAACCAATTTTTGTCCGCATTTGCTGTATAACCGTGTACGATATAAACCTGAGTCATTTATTCCCCCTAATTTGCATAAAAAATCATAGCATAGCTTAAAATAAAAAAATGTTAAAATAAACACAAATACAATTTATAAGGAAATCAATGAACGTCTGGATTTTATTGGCAATTTCAATCTGTCTCGAAATTGCCGCCACCAACTTATTAAAATTAAGCAACGGTTTTACTAAAGCAGTACCAACTATAAGCTCACTCGCACTCTATGGCTTATCGTTTTACTTTCTCTCAATTATTTTCCGAACGCTCCCCGTTGGCATTGTTTATGCGGTCTGGTCGGGTGTTGGCATCATACTAACAGCCATTGTTGCCTATTTTGCATTTGGGCAGAAAATTGACTTAGCTGGTCTAATTGGCATCGCCCTGATTTTAGCTGGTGTATTAGTGATTAATTTATTTTCAAAGATGTGATACAAGCGGTCTTTTTTAGTCAAAAAACTGCAAATAGTGGCTAGAAAAAGACCGCTTGTTTAATTTGAGCTTTATCGCTAGAATTCCCATCCACAGGTTAAAATTTTAGTGTTAATAGCACAAAAAATAGATTAAAATCGCATTTTTTATTTACAGAGAAAGAAAAGATTATATGATGAACTCACTCACTCACTCACTCACTCACTCACTCACTCACTCACTCACTCACTCACTCACTCACTCACTCACTCACTCACTCACTCACTCACTCACGCCTAGACGTCTAGCATTCCGTTTATCGCTGTTGGCAATCGCGCTTGGAGTAACGGGGGGAGCATGGGGGGCGGATACGTTTGATGTTGGTAGAGACCTTCCAGTCCCTGCAAAACCTGGTCAGACATCTAAATACTACTGTTATTACGACGATTTTTATAGAGGGGTTATCTGTGGTGGTGCAAGTGTTACTAATCCAATAAGTGAAGGTACCTCTAGTGATATTGTCTTAATGGGTTCTGGGATCAAAGGTAATAATGTGAGCTTCTCCACCGTTATAGCTAATCCGTCGTATACCGCCAGTGGAGCGGATATCCATAATGTGAAGACATCTATCGTCATAGGATCTGGTCTTTATTTCAAAAATGCGAACGACTCTAGAATCATGGGTCATTACAATACAGGCAATGGTTTCAGTTTTACTAATGTTATCGGTAATAGCAATTATTCCTACTCTCTAATTCGTTCTAATATCATTGGTAATTACAATAGCTCTCATCATGTGTCTGACTCGACTCTCATGGGTAGTTATTCTCAAGCTAATAGCGTGTACTACTCTACCTTCATGGGTAATTCTTCGGAAGCTAATAATATGTCTTACTCTACCCTCATAGGTCATAACTCTGAAGTTAATCATGTGGGGCACTCTACCCTTATAGGGTATCGCGCTATAGCTAAAGCGACTGAAAAAGCCATCATTATGGGAGATAATTCAATCGTAGGTGATTTAGAAACATCAGAAGCTATAGAAAAAGCTTATAATGATGCTTACACTAAGTATTTAGTGAATCATCCTGAGGGGAGGATGGATAATGGATCTTATAATAACTTGATAAAAAGGCAGGCAGAACATGCAGGTTATTTGGCGAAGAGTGAGTATATAAGATACCATCCTTTAACTGAAAACATTATTGTTATTGGTAACACTTCATCTGTTAACAAATCAGGATCTATTTCTATTGGTAGTAATAATGCAATAAAAGTCTCTGGTGCTGTGGCTCTCGGTAATCATATTGTTATTGATGATCCTAAATTCAGCAACTACGTGGTACTAGGTAATCACAGTGCCCCTACTTTAGCCAACCCAGTAGCAGGCATAAAAATCGGTGAAACTGACGTAACGTTTGCTGGCAGTAATCCAACCTCAACCGTGTCAGTAGGTGCAGCCAATAATGAACGCCAAATCACTCATGTGGCAGCTGGGAGAATTGCAGCAGACAGTACTGATGCCGTGAATGGTAGCCAGTTATTTGCGATATTAAATAACCATACAACAGACGGGCTGAACAAAAAAGCAGATAAGGCTGAACTTGATAAGCTGAGAAGTGCTACTCTTGAGGCATTTATTGAATCTGTTGAAATAATGAAAGTGATGGACGCAAAAGTAGACACTGAAGTGAGTAAAGTAAACGACCGAATTACTGACGTTGCTCAACAGGTGGAGGCTAAAGCAAATAAAACCGATGTAGAGGCTAACCAAGCGGCGATTGCAGCCCTAACAGACGGGCTAAAAAACAAAGCAGACTTATCTGTTGTGAAAGCGTTAGACGCTCACATTAACAAACAAATTAATGACTTGGCTAGTAGAACGGCTACTGAGCTAGATAAGAAAGCCGATCAGGCAACGGTGGATATGCTGGCTGATGTTGTGGCCCAAAAAGCAAATCAAACTGATGTGGATGCCAACAAAACGGCGATTGCCGACCTAGTGACTAAAACAACAGATGGGCTCAACAGCAAAGCTGATCAGACAACGGTGAATATGCTGGCAGATATCGTGGCAACAAAAGCAAATCAAACCGATGTAGAGGCTAACAAAACGGCAATTGCAGACCTAGTAACCAAGACAATAGATGGATTAGACAAGAAAGCGGATAAAACAGCGGTTGAAGCCAATAGAACTGCGATTGCCGACCTAGTAACTAAAACAGTAGATGGACTAAGCAAGAAAGCAGATAGGGCTGCGGTGAATGTGTTGGCGGATGTTGTAGCAACAAAGGCAAATCAACGGGATGTCGATACGAATAAAACGGCGATTGCGGATTTAACGGAGCGTGCTACCACTTACGATAGCCCTACAAAAGAGAGCATCACGCTGGCAGGTGCTAACGGCACACGCATCACCAATCTTAGGGACGGTGAAGTTTCAGCGGGTAGTAAAGATGCGGTAAACGGCGGTCAATTACATGCGTTGTATAATTATGTGAATGAAGGCAACGAGGCATTTCGCAAACAGCTTAAACACGTTAAAGATGAGCTAGAAGCGGGTATTGCAGGCAATAACGCCTCAGCTTCTTTACCACAAGTGGTGAAGGCAGGTAGATCAATGGTTGCGGTGGCAACGGGAGGTTACAAAAACAAAAATGCAATTGCTGTTGGTTATTCACGCTTGAGCGAAAATGGGCGAGTCACGCTTAAAGGGCATCTCAACGCAGATACTAAGAAAAATCTTGGTTATGGAGTTGGCGTGGGCTTTACCTGGTAAAAACTTGGCTGGTGTGAAAGGTGAGGGCTGAACTTGAAATAGCGTTCAGCCCTTTTCTTTACCATGCTACATTATGGTAGAACGGCTTTTATTTAATATTTTCGTCACTACATTTTCTGCTGATTGTTCTAATTGAGAGCCTATTTTCTGGCTTAATTTTTTCTTCTCTTTGTATTTCAGCTCAATCACATCTTTTTCTTGAATAGCGTTTAAAATGAGATCATCGCTGGTTGCAATTTCATCGACTAAATTTAATTCAAGTGCTTGCTGACCAAACCAATGCTCACCTGTGGCTACTTTTTCTATATCTAACTGAGGGCGGTGCTGTATAACAAATTCCTTAAACAATGAATGGGTTTCTTCTAGCTCTTGCTGGAATTTTTGCTTCCCTTTTTCTGTATTTTCACCCGCTAACGTTACCGTACGCTTATATTCCCCTGCGGTCATTACATCCACATCAATATCGTGCTTTTTTAGAAAACGATGGATATTCGGCACTTGAGCCACAACGCCAACAGAGCCAATTATCGCAAACGGAGCCGCGACAATTTTATTCGCTACACAAGCCATCATATAGCCTCCGCTGGCAGCTACTTTATCTACTGCTGCAATTAAAGGAATATGACGATCACGCAAGCGTTGCAACTGTGAAGCGGCTAATCCATAACCGTGAACCACGCCACCAGGACTTTCTAATCTGAGCAAGACTTCATCTTTTTCTGGATTAGCAAGGCTGATAACTGCATCCACTTCACGACGTAGAGAATTCACTTCGTGAGCCATCATATCGCCATTAAAATTTAGCACAAACAAGCGAGGTGAAGCCTCTTCGCTCTCTCCACCCTCTTTCAGGCGTTTTTTCTCAGATTTGGCTTTCTCTTTTTCTGCTTTTTTTTCTTGCTTTTCTTGATGCTCTAGCTCTGTTTCACTTAAGAAAAATCCAGCAAGTGATTTTTGTTGCTCTTTATATTTTTTCGTTAAATTCGTGATCGAGACGGTGCCATTTTCAGTTTGCTTTTTAGATTCTAAAATCAGCATCACCACTACTGCAACAATACCGAAAACTGTGAATAATTCTAATAAGAAAATACCATAATTAAGTAAAATTTCTTTCCACATACCTCTTCCTTTTGTAAAAAATTTAATAAATTTAACCGCTTGTAGAAGCCTTTAATAAATCGACGACAGCCTGTGCAGCTTGTTTGTCTGCATCACATTGAATTGACTTATGTAATTCAACAAACCGCTGTTTTAAACTTGCTTTCTTAGCTTGGCTTGTTGCATCATCGGCTAAGAAAACGGTTAAATGTTGTGCTAAATGCTCGGGATTACACTCCTCTTGGATTAACTCTGGCACAAGAAGTTCTTGAGCAAGCAAATTAGGTAGCGAAATATAGTCTGTCTTAACTAACCTTTTTGCTAACCAATAAGTAAGTGGTTTCATTTTATAACCAACAACCATTGGCGACTTGCATAACATCGCTTCTAATGCTGCAGTGCCAGAAGCTAATAGCGTACATTCTGCTGCAATCATTGCCTCACGAGCCTTACCTTGAATAATATTGAGTTCTAGATCAGGGGCAACTTGTGCTTTTATTGCATTAAATTGTGCAATCCGCTTTTCATTAACCATCGGTACCAAAAACTGCAAATCTGGAAAGCGAGCTTTTAGCCGTTGAGCGGTTTTCAAAAAAGACGTTGCCAAAAATTGAATTTCACTGCCTCGGCTTCCTACTAAAATCGCCATATAACGATTGGTTTTATCAATATTGAGAGATAAGCAGGCTTGTTCTCGATCTGGCTCTAATGGAATGGCATCTGCCATAGTATGCCCAATAAAACGACAAGGGACGTTAAATCTATCATAAAAAGCCTTCTCAAAAGGAAGAAATGCCAAGACTAAATGGGTTGCTCTCGCAATTTTAAACACCCGCTTTTGACGCCAAGCCCATACTGATGGGCTAACATAATGAATAGTTTTTATGCCATTTGATTTTAATTTTTCTTCAACGGTTAAATTAAAATCGGGCGCATCAATGCCAATAAAAATATCGGGCTTCAGTTGAAGCATTTCATCAATGACTTGCTTACGGCGTTTAAGTAACCTTGGGAGGTGTTTAACAACTTCGGCTAATCCCATCACTGAGAGTTCTTCCATATCGAACAAGGTTTTACAACCCTCAGCAATCATTCGAGTCCCTGCAACTCCAACAAATTGTGCATTGGGGTAATGCGTCTTTAATGATTTAATTAGCCCAGCACCAAGAATATCTCCCGATACTTCCCCAGCCACTAATCCAATAATAGGTGATTGTTTTTTCATATTTTTATAAAGTGCGATTAAAGAATAAATCGACTTAAATCTTCGTTTTCCACCACGTCATTTAATGCTTCGTTCACATAATGCTCATCAATCACGATTTTCTCGCCTCGTCGTTCACTCGCATCAAAAGAAATATCGTCCATTAAACGCTCTAACACCGTGTGTAAACGTCTGGCTCCGATGTTTTCCGTCTTTGCGGACGCATACAATCGTTGTCATTTTATATCCTTTATGTTTAAAAACTTTCGCTTATATGGGTATGATTATTGCCTTTTCAATTACAAGCGGACGGTTTTGCTTAAATAATGGCAAATAAAAGATGGCTTGAAAAAATTCAAGCCATCTTGTTAGTGTGCTTATACGCTTTAAAGCTACTGAAGTTCTTCTTTATGGTTTTCTTCCACCACAAAACACGCAATGCGTGTGCCATCTGCATAGGTTTTGAGATCAGGTTGCTTTGTGCGGCATAAATCAGTTGCAAAACGGCAACGTGCATTGAATGCACAGCCTTTTGGTGGATTTAATGGGCTTGGTAATTCACCTGTTAGCTTAATTCGCTCACGGCGTTGCTCGGGATCTAAACGTGGTGTTGCCGAAAGCAGTGCTTGAGTATAAGGGTGGCGAGGGTTGCTAAAAATCGTTTTAGTGTCGCCTTGCTCTACACAACGACCCAAATACATAACCATAACTTCATCGGCAATGTGCTCAACAACAGATAAATCGTGTGAAATAAACACATAGGATAATCCCATTTCTTCTTGCAGATCCATCATCAAGTTAAGCACTTGGGCTCGAACAGAAACATCTAATGCGGAAACAGGTTCATCAGCCACGACAATATCAGGTTGTAGCATTAAGCCTCGAGCAATTGCAATACGCTGGCGTTGTCCGCCAGAGAACATATGTGGGTAACGGTCGTAAAATTCAGGTTTTAAGCCGACTTTTGCCATTATTTCCAAGACTTTTTCTTTACGCTGTTTTGCTGATAACTCAGTGTTAATCAGTAGTGGTTCTTCTAAAATGGCCCCTACTTTTTTACGCGGGTTTAGTGAGCTATAGGGGTTTTGGAATACAATTTGAATTTTTTTACGGCGTAGTTGGGCGGTTTCTTTATCATTTACTAAGAAATTTTGCCCATTGTAAAATAATTCACCTTCAGTAGGGCTTTCAATCATTGTGAGCATTCGCCCTAGTGTTGATTTTCCACAGCCCGATTCGCCTACAATCGCCAATGTTTTGCCACGCTCTAGCGTGAATGATACGCCATCAACGGCTTTAACCAGCTTTGGCGGTGCAAACATTCCCTTTTTAACAGGGTAATACTTTTTTAAGTTAATCGCATCGAGAAGCGGTGCGTTTTTATTATTTTTTTGCAAATCGCTCATTTTAACCTCTCTGATGTTGTTCAAATGCCAATGGTATGCCTGATAATGTTAATGGGGTGTGGCATTTCACTTGGCGACCATTTAATGTGTGTAGTTCAGGTTCAATCTCTCGGCATTTATCTGTGGCATACGGGCAGCGAGGGTTGAGCAAGCAGCCTTGTGGTCGGTCGTATTTACCTGGCACAACGCCTGGTAGAGATTGTAAACGAGATTTCCCTTCGGCAAATTCAGGTAATGCTTTTAACAATGCTTGCGTATAAGGGTGGAGCGGCGAGCTGAAAATTTCTGCAGCTTTTCCTTCTTCAACCACTTGCCCTGCATACATGACGATAATGCGATGAGCCGCTTCAGCAACCAGAGCAAGATCGTGGGTAATGAGAATTAACGCCATATTCTCTTTGCGTTGTAACTCTAACAGTAAGTCGATAATTTGTGCTTGAATCGTTACATCTAATGCGGTTGTTGGTTCATCAGCAATCAATAATTTAGGATTGCAGGCAATTGCCATTGCAATCATCACTCGTTGGCTCATTCCGCCCGAAAGTTGGTGTGGATAAACCTCTAAGCGAGACTTTGGATCTGGAATCCCCACCATTGTGAGCAGCTCAATAGCTCGTTCTTGGCGGCTCGCTTTTGAACCACCTTGATGAACTTTTAATGCTTCCATAATCTGATAGCCAACAGTATAGCTTGGATTAAGGCTGGTCATTGCATCTTGGAAAATCATAGACACATCAGCCCCGACAATTTGTTGCTTTTCCTTTGGTTTTAATGCCAATAAATTATTGCCGTTAAAGTGCAAATTTTCCGCGATAACTCGGCCAGGAAAGTCGATTAAGCCCATAATTGCTAATGAACTTACTGATTTACCCGAACCAGATTCACCCACAATACCTAATACTTCGCCTTCATTGACTTCGTAACTTATGCGATCCACCGCTTTAAATGGCGTTTTTTCATCGCCAAAGTGGACGGAAAGCTGATTAACAGTTAATAATGCCATCTTGTCTCTCCTATTGTTTTAGTTTTGGATCGAGTGCGTCACGTAAGCCATCACCCATTAAGTTGAACGCTAATACTAACGATAAAATCGCCAGCCCTGGAATAGTCACTAACCAGTTTGCCGATTGCATAAAGCCACGGGATTCTGCCAGCATCGTACCTAATTCTGGTGTTGGAGGTTGAGCACCAATGCCTAAAAAACCCAGTGCGGCT
Organism: Mannheimia pernigra; assembly: GCF_013377995.1. Taxonomy (NCBI): domain Bacteria; kingdom Pseudomonadati; phylum Pseudomonadota; class Gammaproteobacteria; order Pasteurellales; family Pasteurellaceae; genus Mannheimia; species Mannheimia pernigra. Next base: position 264,661 of record NZ_CP055305.1, on the reverse strand, counting down.
AATTCTAAAACCGCATTTGAAATGCCCATTGTCATTTGAACAATAAGTGGGGCTAAACAGTTTGGTAAGATAACCACAAACATTAATCGGAACACGCTTGCCCCTGCAACACGAGAGGCGGTGACATAATCGCGATTTTTCTCACTTAATACTTGAGCACGAGTTAAACGAACATAGCTTGGAATCGACACAGCCGCAATTGCAATCGCTGCATTAGTGAGTGATGGGCCAAGAATGGTGACCACTCCAATCGTTAAAAGCAAGCTTGGAATGGCAAGCATAATATCGACCAAACGCATAATGATGATATCAATTATACCGCCGTAATAGCCTGCAATTAAGCCTAAAACTACGCCTAATACACAAGAGAGTAGCACAATGATTAAACCAATAAAGACAGATAATCTTGCACCATAGATAATGCGAGAAAGAATATCACGCCCGATATCATCAGTACCAAGTAGGTGTGTTGAACTCCCTCCATCCACCCAAACTGGGGGCAGCAATAATGCACTGCGATTTTGTTCGATTGGATCAAAGGGGGCAACCCAGGGTGCGAAAACGCACGCTATAAAGACTATTGCAATAAATGCAAGTCCGATTAATGCACCTCGATTTTGACAAAAATAGTACCAAAATTCCTGTAATGGCGTTTTTGGTTTAGGTGCAGATAAAGTTGTTGAAGACATTCATCACTCCAAATAAAAAGAACCCAAAAATCATAAACAAGCGGGTTGGAAAAATGTTTAGAAAATATAACCGCTTGTAAAACGAATTAAGTGTGGCGGATTCTTGGGTTTACAATACCGTATATTAAATCTACGATTAAATTTACTAAGATAATAATAGTGGCAATAATCAACACTGAGCCTTGTAAAACAGGATAATCACGACTATTGATGGCATCTATAATCCATTTGCCGATGCCAGGCCATGAGAAAATATTTTCGGTTAAAACCGCTCCTGATAAAAGTTGCCCTACAATCAAGCCTACTACCGTTACTACAGGAATTAACGCATTTCTAAGAGCGTGAACTATCACAATCCGTGTGGTGTTTAAACCTTTAGCCTTAGCGGTGCGGATATAATCTTCACCCAAGACTTCTAGCATTGAAGAACGCGTCATTCGGGTAATCACCGCAAGTGGAATTGTACCCAGTACAATAGCGGGTAAAATTAATGATTTTATCGCCGCTAAAAATGCCCCTGGTTCGTCTGAACGCCAAGTATCAATGAGCATAAAACCTGTTTCGGCTTCAATCCAATATTCAGATGGCAAACGCCCAGAGGCAGGTAAGCCTAATGGTGTTGAAATATAAAGAATGAGCACCAAACCCCACCAGAAAATGGGCATTGAGTAGCCAGTAAGCGAAAGAGTAGTAACTGTATGCGAAATCCACGACTCTTTTTTAACCGCGGCAATCACGCCTAAGGAAATCCCCAGAATGAGTGACCATAACAAGGCAAAAAAGGCGAGCTCAACAGTGGCTGGAAACAGCGTAAAAAATTCTTGTATTACAGGCTCGTTATTGCGAAACGATCTACCAAGATCACCTTGTAGCACACCTTTGATATAGCTGATGTATTGTTCAAATAATGGTCGGTTTAAGCCGAGCTGTTCCATCATTTGTTGGTGTACTTCAGGAGATAATCCACGTTCTCCCATTCGGATCTCAATTGGATCGCCAGGGATAAAATGCACAAGGGCAAAAGTAATTAAAGTAATTGCGATAAAGGTGGGGATCACCATTAATACGCGTTTAAGGATAAACTGAAACATTCAAAATCTCTATATGTTTGGATTTTACTAAAAGGGTGATCTGATCTCTCGATCAGATCCCACTCTTTAGAAAAGAGGGGTTAGGGGAGCTGTGACAGAAGTCGTCGTCGAAGAAATAAATGATACATTCAAAGAGATCTTTTTACTCTCTCTTTGCAAATTTCTACTGCCAAATCTCCCTTGCCCCTCTTTGCTAAAGAGGGGAGAACAAGCGGTCAAATTTGTAAAAAAATCTGCAAAATTGACCGCTTGTTAAACGGATTATTTCGCTAAATCCACATTGTAGAAGTTGTGCAAACCAAATGGACTCATTGTGTAACCTTTTACTTCTTTGCGAACAGGGAAGTAAACGGTTGAGTGAGCAATGGTAATCCAAGGTGCTTCTTCTTTGAAGATTTGCTGTGCTTGTTTATAAAGTTCAGTACGTTTTGCTTTATCGCTTTCTTGGGCAGCTTGCACTACCACATCGTTAAATGGTTTGTAGCAGAATTTAGCATAGTTGGAACCGGCTTCTACTGCGGAACAGCTTAATAATGTGTTTAAGAAGTTATCTGGGTCACCGTTGTCGCCAGTCCATCCGATCATTGAAGTTGCGGCTTCGCCTTGACGTAAACGTTTGAGGTATTCGCCCCATTCATAGCTTACGATTTTTGCATTCACGCCTACTTTTTTCCAGTCTTCCTGGATAAGTTCAGCCATACGGCGAGCATTTGGATTGTATGGACGAGCTACAGGCATTGCCCAAAGTTCAGTGGTAAAGCCGTTTTCAAAGCCAGCTTCTTTTAACAACGCTTTTGCTTTTTCTGGGTTGTAGTCGTAATCTTTAATGTCTTCGTTGTATCCCCACATTGTTGGTGGAATAGGATTTTTCGCGACTTGACCTGCGCCTTGGTACACGGCATCAACAATGGCTTGCTTGTTCACCGCGTGGTTTAATGCTTTACGCACTTTTGGGTTATCTAGCGGTTTGATTGAAGAGTTCAATGCAAGATAGCCTATGTTCATACCAGATTGGCTCATTAATTCAATATTGGCATCTTTTTTAAGTGCCTCGATATCCGCAGGGTTAGGATATGGCATTGCGTGGCATTCGCCTTTTTGTAATTTTGCTAAACGCACAGAGGCATCTGGGGTAATGGCAAATACTAAGCGGTCAATTTTCGCTTTCCCCTGCCAGTAGTTTTCAAAGGCTTTATAACGCACCGTTGCATCTTTTTGGTAGTCTACAAATTGGAATGGGCCACTACCGATAGGGTTGGTATCAATACGCTCAGGTTTGCCCGCTTTTAATGATTGCTCTGCATATTCTGCAGAATAAACCGCGTTAAAATCCATTGCTAAGTTGGCTAAAAACGGTGCATTTGGCACTTTTAAGCTGATTTTAACTGTATAGTCGTCCTCTTTTTCCACTTTATCAATGATATTTTGCATATCCATACCGATAAAGTATTCATAGTTGCCACCTGACACTTTATGGAATGGGTGGTTAGGATCAAGCTGACGATTCATTGAGAATATGACGTCATCTGCGTTTAATTCACGGCTTGGTTTGAATTCTTTATTACTGTGGAATTTCACGCCTTTACGCAAGTGAAATGTGTAGGTTTTACCATCTTCAGAAATGTCCCATTTTTCCGCTAATGAGGGAATCACATTTGTTGTACCCTCTTCAAAATCGACTAATTTGTTATAGATAGGGAGTGCATTCGCATCAATGCTTGCACCGTCTGTGACTAATACTGGGCTCATTGCTGATGGTGAAGCTTCCGAACAGTACACGAAAGTTTTAGGTGCTGCGATTGCAGTTGCAGAACTAGCAACTGCCATTGCGATTAACGAAAGTTTAGCACGTTGTTTCATATTCACTCCTAGAAATTTTAGTTTTTTTGTAGTTAAAAATAGCTAAATAGCTCATAAGTATGATGCAATGAGTTTCTGAATATACAATTTTTTTAGAGAACTGCAATCTTTTTTTTAATAAAAATAGAGGGAAGATTTTATCGAAATTGCCCAATAGAATGAAATCTAACGATTTTTCTTTTGCAATTGTCGTAACGATTTTCTGTTATTTTCTGCTTCTCAAAATGACTGTTTTCCTATATTCTTAGAGGGTTTTTGATGACTGGCTTTAAGGAATATTTTGCAGTTACCTCTACCTATTTATCAAATTGATGAAGACACTTTCGACAATTTTTATGCAGAAAATAGTGAAGTGTTGCTTGAATCTCTCAAACGGAATTTTGAAGAGGTTCAGCAGCCTTTTTTCTACATTTGGGGTGAAAAAAGCTGCGGTAAAAGCCATCTGTTAAAAGCCGTGAGCAACCATTTTCTTTTAAAACAACAAACCTCTAGTTATATTCCGCTGAAAAAAGCATACTATTTTTCACCATTAGTTTTAGATAATGCCGAATTATTGAATGTGATTTGCTTGGACGATATTCAAGCTATTGCAGGCGATGAAGAGTGGGAGTTAGCTATTTTTAATTTATTCAATCAAATCCGCGAACAGCAAGGGTTATTTAGCGATGGGATAAAAACCTTGTTATTAATCAGTGCAAATTGTCCGCCCCATCAATTAAATATTAAATTGCCCGATTTACGCTCTCGTTTAACGTGGGGAGAAGTGTATCAATTAAGCGATCTCACTGATGAGCAAAAATGCCATATTTTACAAGTTAATGCACATCAAAAAGGGGTGGAATTACCCGATGAAGTGGCTCATTTTCTATTGAAGAAAATAGGCTCAGATTTAGAAGAGCTTTCTAAAATATTAGATAAATTGGACCAGGCTTCTTTGCAAGCTCAGCGAAAATTAACCATTCCTTTTGTGAAAGAAACCCTTTCTCTATAACAAGCGGTTTGATTCTTATCAAAATTTGCAAAAGTTTTTGCAAATTTGACCGCTTGATACCTCTAAATAAGTAACTTGTTTGCTACGTTAAAAGAGCCGCTTATGTTACACTTCAATTAATCTTTTTCTACCGATTGAGTTATGATGAACCAAACAGCCCAATATCAGCTTAAATTGCAGAATATCGCTTGTGAACGAGGTGAAACTCGTTTATTTGAAGGGTGTAATTTTACCGTAAGTAGTGGTGATTGGGTGCAAATTGAGGGACATAACGGTATTGGTAAAACCAGTCTTTTGCGTATTTTAGCTGGGCTTTCTTTACCTGCTGAGGGTGACGTGTTGTGGAATGATACCCCTATTCAAAAACAGCGTGATGAATATTATTCTGAACTCTTTTATTTAGGGCATTATTCAGGCGTGAAGCCAGAGCTGACAGCTTGGGAAAATTTACGCTTTTTTCAGAAAGTCGAACAACTGCCGCAAGATGAGGATTGTTTGTGGCAAGCATTACATAAAGTGTCTCTTATCGGGCGGGAAGATTTGCTTTGCTCTCAATTATCAGCAGGGCAACAACGCCGTGTCGCACTTGCCAAATTGTGGCTAACTAAAGCTAAGCTCTGGATTTTAGATGAACCCTTTACCGCTATTGATAAAAAAGGGGTGGCAGATTTAATTGCTCATATTGAACAGCATTGTGCAACAGGCGGATTAGTTATTTTTACCAGCCATCAAGCTACAGAGAGCGATAAAGTTACGATTATTTCGTTAGATCAGTTTAAAGTATGATTTTATTTAGCATTATTCAACGTGAATTAACCATAGCCTTTCGTAAACCATCGGAAATTTTAAATCCGCTCTGGTTTTTTTTGATGGTCATTACTGTATTCCCAATTTTAATGGGACCAAATCCTGAATTATTAGGCAAAATTGCCAGTGGAATTGCGTGGGTAGCGGCGTTGCTTTCTGCATTGCTCTCCTTTGAACGTTTATTTCGAGATGATTATTTAGATGGCTCACTCGAGCAATTAATGTTATTGCCTATTGGTTTACCCCAAGTGGCATTAGCAAAAGTGGTTGCTCATTGGGTTTTAACTGGTTTGCCTCTGATTTTACTTTCGCCTATTGCGGCAATTTTACTTTCGCTAGAAACCCACGTTTGGTGGGCATTGGTGCTAACTTTATTACTCGGCACACCAATTTTAAGTTGCTTAGGGGCAATTGGTGTTGCATTAACTGTTGGGTTACGCAAGGGCGGCACTTTATTGAGCTTATTAATTTTGCCGTTGTTCTTACCTGTGCTTATTTTTGCCGCTGCTATATTAGAAGCGGCAACTATAAATATGGGCTACAGCGGGCAGCTTGCTATTCTTGGGGCAATTTTAGCAATGACCCTTACTTTTTCGCCTTTTGCGATCGCAGGGGCATTGAGGATTAGTTTGAACTAGATTTGAAAGCAGTAATTTTACAAAAAAGTAAATAAACATTTCATTTATGACGGAGTTTTTCTATGTGGAAATGGTTACATCCTTATGCAAAATCGGAGACACAATATCATTTGCTGGGCAAAATTCAGCCATTTTTAGGTTGGTTGAGTTTAATTGTGCTAGCAGTGGCGTTTGCGTGGGGGCTTGGTTTTGCACCAAAAGATTACCAGCAAGGTGATAGTTACCGCATCATCTTTATTCACGTTCCAGGTGCGATTTGGTCGATGGGGATTTATGGCTCAATGGCTGTGGCTGGATTAGTTGCGTTAGTGTGGCAAATTCGTCAAGCCAATTTAGCAATGATTTCAATGGCTCCTATTGGTTTGGTGTTTGCGTTTATCTCTCTTGTCACAGGGGCAATTTGGGGTAAACCAATGTGGGGAACTTGGTGGGTGTGGGACGCTCGTTTAACTTCTGCACTAGTACTTTTCTTCCTTTATATTGGCGTAATGGCACTTTATTCTGCCTTCCAAGATAAACAAATGGGAGCAAAAGCAGCGGCTGTGCTTTCTGTTGTTGGGGTGATTAACTTACCGATTATTCACTTTTCGGTAGAGTGGTGGAATACGCTACATCAAGGTGCAACTATTACTAAGCTGGACAAACCCTCAATGGCGGTGGAAATGCTCATTCCATTGTTGTTGGCGATTGTTGGTTCATTGATTTTTACGGCGTGGTTGAGTATTTGGCGTTATCGCATTGCGTTATTAAAAGATGAACGTCACCGCCCTTGGGTTAAACATTTAGCGAAAACTGCGTAAGAAATAGGAGAGAAAAATGACATTTCAATTTGAATCAATTAGTGAATTTTTCGCAATGGGTGGCTATGGCTTCTATGTTTGGCTCTCTTATGCCCTAACTTTTATCGCAATAGGCGGGCTGATTTGGCTTAGCCGCCGAGAGCATAAAGCGATTTTAGATCAGGCGAAAAAAGAGTTGGTAAGAGAAGAAAAATTAAAACATTCGGCTTAATGACAAGCGGTTAAAAATTGCCAATTTTTTGCAAATACTTATTTATAGGTATTTAATTTGAGGAATCGCAAAACTTCCTTGAAATTTTCGGAATGTTTTGCGGTTTTTTGCTATTCTTACGCTAGTTTATTTTTGAATTTTTATGCAATTTGCATTTTTATTTTGAGGGTGATTACGATGAATCCAAGACGCAAATCAAGATTGAAAGTGGTGCTTTCCGTATTACTAGGGCTTTCTGTTGCTGCAGGGCTAACGCTTTATGCACTTAGCCAAAATATCGATTTGTTCTATACGCCGTCTGAAATTGTGAACGGTAAAAATGACGATCCAAAACAAAAGCCAGAAGTCGGGCAGCGGATTCGTGTAGGTGGAATGGTGGTGGAAGATACCGTCAAGCGTGATGATAAAACTTTGAAAGTGGTGTTTGATTTAGAGGATATCGGTCCATCAATTACGGTGGAATATGAGGGCATTTTGCCAGATCTGTTCCGTGAAGGGCAGGGTATTGTGGCTCAAGGTGTGTTAATTGAGCCAACTCGCTTAAAAGCAGCGGAAGTGTTGGCAAAACACGATGAAAATTATATGCCACCAGAGTTGGGCGATAAAATAAAAACGCAGCATAATGCCGTGGGTGTTTCGGAAAAAGATCTGAAAGGAGAATCAGAAAAAGATCGCCAAATGAAAGAAGATGCTCAAGGGGAGAGTAAATGATCGCAGAATTAGGCAATTATGCCTTAGCGTTAGCACTGGCAATTTCAGTTTTATTGGCCATTTTGCCGATTTGGGGAGCAGAAAAACAAAATAGCACATTAATTGCATTAGCCAGACCAATGACGTGGGCGATGTTTTTAGTCTTAACCATCTCTTTTGGATCATTATTTTACTTATTTGCGGTGAATGATTTTACTGTGCAATATGTAGTAAACAATTCTAACAGCCGCTTACCATTGCAATATCGATTATCAGCAGTTTGGGGAGCTCACGAAGGATCACTGTTATTGTGGGTGTGGTTGCTTTCACTCTGGTCTGTCGGCGTGGCTGCGTTCACTCGTAAAATGCCAGAAGATGCAGTGGCTCGAGTGTTAGGTTTAATGGGTTTAATTAGCATTGGCTTTTTAGTGTTTGTGATTTTCACCTCAAATCCGTTTGACCGCACTTTCCCAAATTTTCCCGTGGATGGCAGAGAATTAAACCCAATGTTGCAAGATGTGGGCTTAATTTTCCATCCGCCGTTGCTTTATATGGGCTATGTGGGTTTCTCTGTTGCGTTTGCCTTTGCGATTGCTTCATTAATGACTGGTCGCTTAGACACGGCTTGGGCAAGATGGTCTCGCCCGTGGACAATGGCGGCGTGGGTGTTTTTAACCCTTGGTATCGTGCTTGGCTCTTGGTGGGCGTATTACGAACTCGGTTGGGGCGGCTGGTGGTTCTGGGATCCTGTAGAAAACGCTTCCCTTATGCCGTGGATTGCTGGCACCGCGTTAATTCACTCATTAGCGGTGACTGAAAAACGTGGCACATTCAAGGCTTGGACGGTGTTGCTTGCAATTTTAGCCTTCTCACTCTGTTTAGTCGGCACGTTCCTCGTGCGTTCGGGGATTTTGGTGTCGGTGCACGCTTTCGCCTCAGACCCAACTCGAGGCTTATATATTTTGGCGTATCTTGTGATTGTGGTGGGGGGCTCGTTGCTACTCTATGCTTTCAAAGGCTCGCAAATCAAAAGTTTAGACAACTACGAGCGTTACTCCCGTGAATCAATGCTCTTAATCAATAATATTTTATTGATGGCGTTTTTATCGGTGGTCTTTTTAGGCACATTATTGCCATTGATCCATAAGCAAATTGGCTTAGGCACAATTTCGATTGGTGCCCCGTTTTTTGACCAAATGTTTATGATTTTAATGGTGCCTTTTGCATTTGTATTAGGAATTGGACCGCTTGTAAAATGGCGAAGAGATCAAGTTTCTGCCATTCGTAAACCAGTTATCATCGCTTTAATTATAATGGCATTGCTTGGCTTTGGTTTGCCGAGTCTGTTTCGCAATATGATGACCGTGAGTGTGGTGCTTGGCACAATGATGAGTGTGTTTATTGTGCTGTTAAGCTTATATGAACTTCACCAGCGTGCAACGCACCGCCATTCACTCTTTACAGGCGTTTTCAAACTGTCTCGTTCTCACTGGGGAATGGTGCTGGCTCACTTAGGTGTGGCGATGACGGTATTTGGCATCGCCTTTAGCCAAAACTTCAGCATTGAGCGAGATGTGCGAATGAACGTAGGCGATAAAGCTCAAATTTTAGATTACCAATTTGAGTTTAAAGGCATCAAAATTACCGATGGGGCAAACTATCAAGGCGGTACGGCTGAGCTTGAAATTACCCGTAGCGGCAAATATGAAGCTACACTCAATGCAGAAAAACGTTTTTACAACGTGAGCCGAATGGGTATGACCGAAGCGGCAATCGACTGGGGTTTCAGCCGAGATTTATACGCCGCTTTAGGTGAAAAACTGGACGATAATTCGTGGGCGGTTCGCTTATATTACAAACCATTTATTCGCTGGATTTGGATTGGTGGACTCTTTATGGCGTTAGGCGGATTACTCTGTATGATGGACAAACGCTATCGTTTACGCGTTGAAAATAAAAAAGAGGCTGTTGCTTAAATAACCAAAAGGGCGAACATAATTGTTCGCCCTATTTTTACTGATGACATTTTTCATAAAGCGGTAATAAGTCTCGAATGGTCTGATAGATAAATTCCACCGCATCAATATTATCAAGTTCTTCCTTTTCCACATTCCGCCCGATGCACCAAAAATCCTCATCATCTGCTAAAATTAATTCTTGAGCTGAAATCTGGCTGACTTTTCTGAAATCATCATATTCACTCTCTTTACCGTTCCAAATATCAAATTTGCTATATTTTTCTCGATCAAGATTTTCCCACCATTGATTATATTGTTGCACATTAATTTGCGAACGATCAGCCCGATAGCAGTGCCAATCAAGGCATACTTGCAAACGACGGCGGTTTAAAATCACGGAAAGAATAGCAGCAGAATTTTGATTAAATTCATACTTATAATAAGCGAAAAAATGAGCCCGAACTTGCCAGCCGTTACACCAACGTTCAATATGTGGCTCGCTAAACGGCTGCCTAAGTTGGTGAGCAATGTCTAGATGTAGCTTTTTCCAAATTTCCCAATGAGCCTTGTAATCCGCTTTAATACGAGGAATTTCCTCAGGACAATATTTTTAAGCTGAGCAAATTGAAAAAATGGAATATTAAAAATTTCGCAGGATTTTGAACTAAGCATCTGTTTTCCTTAAATAAACAAGCGGTTGTTTTTCCTCAGAAATTTGCAAATTTCTAGCTAAAAACAACCGCTTGTCTTTTTATCGGCGTTCGTAAATAAACTCTACGCCTTCGTCATCTTCTTCGGTCCAATCATCGTCCCAGTCGTCCCACTCTTCTTCGACAGGGTTTTGCATTGCTTCGTTGTGATAATCTTCCCATTTGAATTTCACTTCTTCCGCTTCTTTATTTTCTTCTTCCACTTCACGAGGGTTGGCTTCAATAAAGTCCATAATATCACGGGTGAGGTTTTGCACGTTTTGACCGGTGGCGGCAGAGATTAAGTAGTAATCGCCCTCCCAGCCAATTTGTTCAGCAATTTCTTTCGCTCGTTCAGCCGCTTCTTCTTCGCCGATGGTGTCAATTTTGTTGAACACTAGCCACGTTGGTTTTTCAGAGAGCTTTTCGCTGTATTGGTAAAGTTCCGATTCAATCACTGAAATGTTGTGAGCGGGATCGCTTTCATCAATAGGCATAATATCCACTAAGTGAATGAGAATTCGGCAACGTTCCAAGTGTTTGAGGAAACGAATGCCTAAACCAGCGCCTTCCGCCGCCCCTTCGATCAAGCCTGGAATATCGGCAACCACAAAGCTGCGATCTGAGGAAACACGAGCTACGCCTAAACTTGGCACAAGGGTTGTGAATGGGTAGTCCGCCACTTTGGGTTTAGCGGCAGAGACACTGCGGATAAAGGTCGATTTCCCCGCATTTGGTAAACCTAACATCCCTACATCGGCAAGCAACATTAATTCCAACAGCAAATCACGTTTTTCGCCCAATGTCCCATTGGTTTTTTGGCGTGGGGCACGGTTTACCGATGATTTAAAGCGAGTATTACCTAAACCGTGGTAGCCACCTTTTGCTACTAGCATTTTCATTCCGTGCTGGGTTAAATCACCAAGCACTTCTTGGGTGTCGTTGTCTATGGCACGAGTTCCGACGGGAACACGCAAGGTGATGTCATTTCCACGGTGCCCTGTACAGCCTGCACTGCGGCCGTTTTCGCCACGCCCTGCGGCATAACGCTTTTCAAAACGATAGTCTATGAGTGTATTGAGGTTTTCGTCTGCAATTAAATACACATCGCCGCCGTCACCCCCATCACCGCCGTCTGGCCCACCTTTTGGGATATATTTTTCACGGCGAAAACTCACACAGCCGTTTCCGCCATCGCCTGCTTCTACACGAATCAGAGCTTCATCAATAAATTTCATTTTACATTGTTCCTTATAAACATCTCCCCTCTTTGCTAAAAAGGGGAACTATTCTTACATCTTCTCAATTGTTTTAATGCCTAACAAATCCAAACCTTGTTTTAAGGTTTTTGCAGTTAATGCGGCAAGTTTTAAACGGCTGTTTTTGGTGTCTTCTTCTGCATTTAAAATAGGGCAAGCCTCGTAGAAACTGGAGAATGTGCCAGCTAATTCATATAAGTATTGGCATAGAATATGCGGCATACCGTCTTTTGCTACACCATTTAGAGCTTCTTCAAACTGCAGTAATTTCACTGCCAAAGCACGTTCTTTAGGTTCTTTTAGTTGAATAGTGCCACTTAACGCATTTTCATCAATGCTTGCACGTGCAAAGATTGAGCGTATTCTGGTGTAGGCATACTGCATATAAGGGGCCGTGTTGCCTTCAAACGTCAGCATATTGTCCCAATCGAAGACATAGTCAGTGGTGCGATTTTTCGAGAGATCGGAATATTTCACCGAGCCGATTGCCACAGCTTCCACCACTGCCGCTTTTTCTTCTGCGGTTAAGTTGGTAGAACGCTCTGAAATTAACTTATCTGCACGCTCTACAGCTTCATCTAATAGATTTTTCAGTTTCACTGTACCGCCGCTACGGGTTTTGAACGGTTTCCCGTCTTTGCCGAGCATCATTCCGAAGAATGGGTGTTCAAGGCTGAAGCTCTCTGGCACATAGCCTGCTTTTCGGGTAATTAGCCACGCTTGTTGCATATGTTGTGCTTGGCGGCTGTCGGAGAAGACTAAAGCTCTGTCAGCTTTTAGTGTTTCATAACGATATTTTGCAGCGGCGATATCGGTGGTGGTATATAAAAAACCGCCATCTTTTTTCTGCACAATCACGCCCATCGGATCGCCGTCTTTGTTTTTGAATTCGTCTAAGAACACCACCAGTGCACCATCATCTTCGACCGCTAAACCTTTGGATTTGAGGTCAGCAACAATTTCAGGCAACATTGGGTTGTAAAGGCTCTCACCCATTACATCTTTTTCCGTTAAGGTTACGTTTAGGCGGTTGTAGTTTTCTTGGTTGTGGTGCATCGTGATGTCAACGAGCTTTTTCCACATCGTTAAGCAATACTCATCACCACTTTGTAATTTCACCACATAGTTACGGGCTTTTTCTGCGAATACGTCATCAGAATCGTAATGTTCTTTTGCTGCACGGTAGAAGGCTTCTAAATCGCTTAACTCCATTTCGCTGGCGTGTTCGTTTTCCATTTTTTCGAGGTAAGCAATGAGCATACCGAATTGCGTTCCCCAGTCGCCCACGTGGTTGGCACGAATTACGTGGTTGCCTAAAAATGCCAAAGTGCGAACGACAGCATCGCCAATAATAGTTGAACGTAAATGCCCCACGTGCATTTCTTTTGCCACGTTTGGCGAAGAGTAGTCGATTACAATCGTTTGTGGATTTGCCGTTTTTATATCAAAATCGACCGCTTGTAACGCATTATTGGCATTTTGAGCCAGCCATTCTTGGTTTAAGAAAATATTGATAAAGCCCGGGCCTGCAATGTCTAATTTATCGGCAATACCGTTTAAATTGGCGTTATCTAAGATTTTTTGAGCGAACTCTCGTGGGTTCATTCCTAATTTTTTCGCCGCACCCATCGCTCCATTGGCTTGATAATCGCCAAATTCTGGTTTGCCTGATTGGCGAACTAATGGATCAACATCGCTCTCTGCACCGCTTGCCACCATTGCCTGTTTAATTTTATCTGATAAAATTTGTTGAATATTCACCGATTTAACCTATTAAATTTGATTCACAAAAAATGGACAAGATTGTAGCAGGAAATGCAAAATTTTTCGAGAAAATGACCGCTTGTTTTGGTGATTTATCTCAATTTGAGCAAAAAATTCAACAAATTGCGGAGATTGCAGGGATTGATTTATCGCATTATGAAATTGATCACCTCGCCGTTCGTATGAACAAAATAGAAACCGCAGAGCAGTGGCGAGCGTTGTTACTTGAAGGCTCAACGTTGCTCAAAGAAAGTGAAGTGAATGGCAGACCGATCGGATTATTTACCCTGACACAAGCGGTGAAATTTTGCGGACAAAATGTAAAAATTATTGAGTTGCCATTTCCGAAAGATAAAATCTATCCGCAAGAAGGCTGGGAGCATATTGAAGTGGTTTTTCCAATTTTAGGTGGGGAAAGCTCAGAACAGTGGGCTGAGAGAGTGTTGTCGTGCTTTAATTTATCGGACAACCCAGAGCTCAAGCTTAAAATAAGCCAACCAAAGGTGGAGGGAGAGCGTTTGCCAAATCCCAGCATTGCGATCACCTTGAGTGATGTAACTTTTGGTCATTCTTATTGTCTAAAGCTTCACCCTTATGACATAAAGAGCATAATTATGTCAGAAATGTAATTTAGGTATTTCGGAGAATTAAAATGAAAAAATTAGGTTTAGCAACCGCGTTAATCTCAGGTTTTGCGTTAGTTGGCTGTGCCAATACTGACATTTATAGCGGTAGCGTTTACTCTGGAACGCAAGCCAAAGAGGCTCGTTCTATTTCGTATGGAACGATTTTGTCTGTGCGTGATGTTAAAATTCAAGCAGATAGTCAAGGCGTGATCGGAACGCTTGGCGGTGGTGTGTTAGGTGGTATTGCTGGCAGCAGTGTTGGGGGTGGCACTGGTCAGGCGATTGCAACTGCAGTAGGGGCGATTGCTGGTTCGGTAATTGGTAGCCAAGTAGAGCAAAAAGCAAGCCAAGCTTCTTCATTAGAAATGGTCATTCGCAAAGATGATGGTAAAGAAATCGTGGTGGTTCAGAAGAAAGAAGATGGTTTTGTGCCAGGAAAACGCGTGAGAATTGTTGGATCGAGTTCAGATTTGAATGTATCTCTTCTTTAGTTTTTCTAGATGTTACATTACAAGCGGTCATAATCTGCCAATTTTTTGCAAATGATGACCGCTTGCCGATTAATAGGATTATTTCACCGTAATGCGTGCAAATTTACGTTTACCAACTTGGTAAACAAAAGTGCCTTTTTGTGCGTTTTGTCTCACATCGTCTATTTTTTCGCCGTCAATTTTAACCCCGCCTTGTTGTGCGGAACGAATGGCTTCAGATGTTGATGGAACAAGCCCCGCCTCTTTGAGAAGTGCGGCTAGACCAATTTCACCTTCAAACGTTAACTCAGGCATTTCATCGGGCATTGCCCTTTTTTGGAAGCGGTTTATGAATTCTTGCTCTGCTGCATCAGCTGCTGCATCATTATGGAAGCGAGCGATAATTTCTTTCGCAAGTAGAATTTTAACATCACGTGGATTTTTGCCCTTTTCAACATCCGCTTTTAATTGGGTAATTTCATCTAATGGGCGGAATGAAAGTAGGTTATACCAATCCCACATTAAATCGTCTGAAATTGACATAATTTTGCCGAACATTTCGTTTGGTGCTTCTGTTACACCAATGTAGTTGCCGAGTGATTTCGACATTTTTTTCTCGCCATCTAAGCCAACTAAAAGAGGCAGTGTCATTGCGACTTGCGGTTTTTGACCGGCAGATTTTTGTAATTCACGTCCAACTAACAGATTGAATGTTTGGTCTGTGCCGCCAAGTTCTACATCTGCTTTTAGTTCAACTGAGTCGTAGCCTTGTAGTAATGGGTAGATAAACTCGTGAATGGCGATTGGCTGTTGGTTGGTGAAACGGTTTTTGAAATCTTCACGCTCAAGCATACGAGCAACGGTGTAATTGCTTGCTAAGCGAATCATACCTTCTGTTCCTAGCTTTCCTAACCAATCGGAGTTGAATACGATCTTTGTTTTTTGCGGATCTAAAATTTTGAAGATCTGCTCTTTATAAGTTTCGGCATTGCGTAACACATCTTCACGGCTTAATGGTGGACGGGTTGAATTTTTACCTGAAGGATCGCCTACCATACCAGTGAAATCGCCAATTAAGAAATAAACTTCGTGCCCAAATTGTTGGAATTGACGAAGTTTATTTAACACAACGGTGTGACCTAAGTGGATATCGGGTGCAGTTGGATCTGCACCTAATTTAATACGCAATGGACGATTTTCTTTTAGCTTTGTAATTAAATCTTCTTCTGAATAAATATTTTCTACACCGCGTTTAAGCTCAGCAAGTGTTGATTCGATAGATTGAGTCATTTATCTTCCTTATTTTATCTCAATAAAAATGATTCTATTATAGCGGTATGAATTGAAATTGATAGGATTTTTGGGGTGTGGATGAAAAAAACGCCGTATTTTGTGGGGGAATACGGCGTAAAGATTGGAGTGATTACCTATTATTTTTTTAATCGAGTTAATGATAATGATTCTCAAAATAGAAATCAATACTTTTTTGAAATATTTATTATTCAGATAATTATTCGTTGATATTGCGTATTCTGACATAAGTTGCAAATCTCGGTTTTCCATATACGGTTAAACCTCGATATTTATAAGTAATAGTGGAACCAATAGGCGGCGGATTTTCTCTTTCTTTATCTTTAAAACCTGAACCAATTTTGAATCTCCCTCGCTGATTTTCACAAGTAATCGCCCCTAATTTATCTGCGTATTTCCCTTTGCCTTTATGGTGAGCGATAACGATACACTCTTCATCTAAAACAGGTTTTATTTTTAAAATTTGTGCAGAGCGTCCAGAAATGTATTCTGTATTTGGATTACGAACCACAACCCCTTCGCCCCCTTTTTCTAAAATAGATTGGTAGAAAGTGTTAAGATGCTCTTGGTGTTGAATTGGAATTTGCTCAATAATCTCAATATGTGGAGCAGGATGCTGAGCAAGGTATTTTTTTAATGAATTTAGTCGTTTAAACAAATCGCCGTTGGCATTTGGTACATCAAAAACATATAGTTTTAGTTTATACCAACCTTTTGGTTCCTGAGATCGAACAATGCTAGAAATTTCCTCAAGTTTTCCTCGTTCGCTAAAGAGTTCGCCATCAATCGCAAAGGGCGGAAAGTTTTTGACAAAATAATCAGGTGGATTGAACGGATATCCTTGACGGCTAATGAGCTGTTTGCCATCCCAAAACCCCCGTACACCATCGAGTTTTTCTGACATAACCCAACCTGAAGTATCTTGACCTTTATATTGTCCCAATAACGTTAAATTAGGCGATTTGGCAAATAGAGATGGGCAAATTAGCAGTAAAAAGAGAAATTTTTTCATAGTGCCTCCAATTGAAAGCACTATAAAATAAGGAACGAAAAACGCCAGAAAATAAGTTTAAATTTTCGATGCAGATCGCAAAATTTTTACTAAAACCAACCGCTTGTGGTTTAACGCACTGTTTGAATTAAGGCAGAAATATCTTCACTAAAGGTTTGTAGCTTAGCCATTTCTTCAATTTGGCTGAGAGAATATTTTTTGGCATTATAAACTACCACCATACTCACATCCCCAACCTGTAAGAAATTACTTTCGCCAAAAGGAGTGTAGCGTGTTGCTCCGATACTAATAATCGCTTGAGTTGGATAATTTGCTTGTTCAAGCATTTCGGCGATATGGTTCATTGGGCCGTCATCTGGCTGATTGTTCATTTGATTTACAACCCAATCCAACAATTTTTGATGAAAATAGCTATATTCCACCGCAGGGCTATTGATGCCATAAGCGTTCAACTTACCATCTCGTTTATGGAAACACGCGATATAGTAATTATCCAGCGTGCCTCCTTCGTTAAAATGGTCAAGCGGAAGTTGAATTGCTGAAATCCCTTTGGACGAGGCGCCCCAATTTTTCTTCTCGCAAATTTTGCGAGCATTTGGTCGGCGAATTGAACAGTCGTTATAAGCAGCAAAATGAGTTGGAATGAGGGAAATGACTTGATTATTCTCATAAGCAATGTCGCAAATCAAGGCAATTTCAGGCTCAATTTGCAGATTATCCGCATCTTGCGGAAAATGAATCGCATCGTTTGAGAGCGGATAAGTAGAAAGAAATTGATAATCCCCCAAATTCTCCGCTGGCACATAAAACGGAAAAATCGCCTTCGGCTGCACCGCTTCAGCGGTTTTAACTTTGGCAAAATCCGCCGCCTCTCCCGCTTGTTCTAAATGCCCAGCAAAGTTGCCCGCAACACCTAAACCAATAAAGTGATTGTTTTGCATAGTCCCTCCTTTTTGCAAAAAATTTGTGAAATTGTACCGCTTGAGAAAAGAAATAGCGAACTTTCTCTCTTCTCTCTTAAAATAGAGCAAGATATACGAAAACTGCTTTAATTTTTAGCAAATTGGCTTAAAAACACGCAAGCGGTAATTATTTTAGTGATTTTTGCAAAAAATTACCAAATTCTCCTTGCAAGGCATTTTGTTTTGCGTATAATGCACGGCACACAACGACGCGCTGTTGTGAATTGTTAGATGTTGATTACGGTGCGTCGTTTTGTTTTGTTCTTTAACAATTTATCAGACAATCTGTGTGGGCACTTGTTGATAGACTTGATTTAAAACTATTTTTATTTTTAAAACTTGAAGTCTTAATAGGTGCTTATAACTAGAAATTCATTATGTTTGATTTCTTGACTTAAGTTAAGTTTAGAAGTTGAAGTGAACTTTAGCTAAGCAGTTTATTGAGCGATTGAACTTTTAATTGAAGAGTTTGATCATGGCTCAGATTGAACGCTGGCGGCAGGCTTAACACATGCAAGTCGAACGGTAGCAGGTTAGTACTTGTACTAATGCTGACGAGTGGCGGACGGGTGAGTAATGCTTGGGAATCTGGCTTATGGAGGGGGATAACGACTGGAAACGGTCGCTAATACCGCGTAATCTCTAAGGAGGAAAGGGTGGGACTTTCGGGCCACCTGCCATAAGATGAGCCCAAGTGAGATTAGGTAGTTGGTGAGGTAATGGCTCACCAAGCCGTCGATCTCTAGCTGGTCTGAGAGGATGACCAGCCACACTGGAACTGAGACACGGTCCAGACTCCTACGGGAGGCAGCAGTGGGGAATATTGCACAATGGGGGGAACCCTGATGCAGCCATGCCGCGTGAATGAAGAAGGCCTTCGGGTTGTAAAGTTCTTTCGGTCGCGAGGAAGGCGTTGATTTTAATAGAATCGGCGATTGACGTTAACGACAGAAGAAGCACCGGCTAACTCCGTGCCAGCAGCCGCGGTAATACGGGGGGTGCAAGCGTTAATCGGAATAACTGGGCGTAAAGGGCACGCAGGCGGACTTTTAAGTGAGATGTGAAAGCCCCGGGCTTAACCTGGGAATTGCATTTCAGACTGGGGGTCTAGAGTACTTTAGGGAGGGGTAGAATTCCACGTGTAGCGGTGAAATGCGTAGAGATGTGGAGGAATACCGAAGGCGAAGGCAGCCCCTTGGGAATGTACTGACGCTCATGTGCGAAAGCGTGGGGAGCAAACAGGATTAGATACCCTGGTAGTCCACGCTGTAAACGCTGTCGATTTGGGGATTGGGCTTTAAGCTTGGTGCCCGTAGCTAACGTGATAAATCGACCGCCTGGGGAGTACGGCCGCAAGGTTAAAACTCAAATGAATTGACGGGGGCCCGCACAAGCGGTGGAGCATGTGGTTTAATTCGATGCAACGCGAAGAACCTTACCTACTCTTGACATCCAGAGAATCCTGTAGAGATATGGGAGTGCCTTCGGGAGCTCTGAGACAGGTGCTGCATGGCTGTCGTCAGCTCGTGTTGTGAAATGTTGGGTTAAGTCCCGCAACGAGCGCAACCCTTATCCTTTGTTGCCAGCACGTTATGGTGGGAACTCAAAGGAGACTGCCGGTGATAAACCGGAGGAAGGTGGGGATGACGTCAAGTCATCATGGCCCTTACGAGTAGGGCTACACACGTGCTACAATGGCGTATACAGAGGGCGGCGAGCCAGCGATGGTGAGCGAATCTCACAAAGTACGTCTAAGTCCGGATTGGAGTCTGCAACTCGACTCCATGAAGTCGGAATCGCTAGTAATCGCAAATCAGAATGTTGCGGTGAATACGTTCCCGGGCCTTGTACACACCGCCCGTCACACCATGGGAGTGGGTTGTACCAGAAGTAGATAGCTTAACCTTCGGGGGGGCGTTTACCACGGTATGATTCATGACTGGGGTGAAGTCGTAACAAGGTAACCGTAGGGGAACCTGCGGTTGGATCACCTCCTTACCAAAAAAATCAAGTGCGAGGCTAGGCGAGAGTTTAGCGTCGCGACGACAGCAAGTGTTCACACAGATTGTTTGATAGAGTAGACAGGACAGAGATGAATGAAAGTTAGGCATTCAAGCGGTTAAAATATTGCAGAAATTTGCAAAATCGCTAAAATACCTAACGCTCAACTGGCAAAAGGAAAGCATCTTTAAATGATGTCCCCATCGTCTAGAGGCCTAGGACATCGCCCTTTCACGGCGGTAACCGGGGTTCGAATCCCCGTGGGGACGCCATTTAAAGATGATTTTTATTGTCTTAATGTTCTTTAAAAATTTAGAAACAAGCTGAAAAACTGAGAGATTTTCGAAAGAAAGTCTGAGTATGTAATAAAATCTTAGCTGAACAAAAGCAGCTAAGTGTTTAGTTTAAAACAGACTTTAAATGTGTTGTTATGTTGTTTTTTCTTTCCTTTGATTGAATTGAAATACAAAAACAAAAACATTTGAGGTTGTATAGTTAAGTGACTAAGCGCACAAGGTGGATGCCTTGGCAATCAGAGGCGATGAAGGACGTGCTAATCTGCGAAAAGCTTGGATGAGTCGATAAGAGGCGTTTAATCCAAGATGTCCGAATGGGGAAACCCAGTAGATGAAGAATCTACTATCACTTGCTGAATACATAGGCAAGTGAAGCAAACCGGGAGAACTGAAACATCTAAGTACCCCGAGGAAAAGAAATCAACCGAGATTTCGTTAGTAGCGGCGAGCGAACGCGAAAGAGCCAGTGAGTAATAGCGGATTTATTAGAGGAATGAGCTGGGAAGCTCAATCATAGAGGGTGATAATCCCGTACTCGAAAATATTTCCGTGGTACTAAGCTCACAACAAGTAGGGCGGGACACGTGATATCCTGTTTGAAGATGGGGGGACCATCCTCCAAGGCTAAATACTCCTGATTGACCGATAGTGAACCAGTACTGTGAAGGAAAGGCGAAAAGAACCCCGGCGAGGGGAGTGAAATAGAACCTGAAACCTTGTGCGTACAAGCAGTGGGAGCAGATTTATTCTGTGACTGCGTACCTTTTGTATAATGGGTCAGCGACTTATATTTTGTAGCAAGGTTAACTGAATAAGGGAGCCGTAGGGAAACCGAGTCTTAACTGGGCGTATAGTTGCAAGGTATAGACCCGAAACCCGGTGATCTAGCCATGGGCAGGTTGAAGGTTGGGTAACACTAACTGGAGGACCGAACCGACTAATGTTGAAAAATTAGCGGATGACTTGTGGCTGGGGGTGAAAGGCCAATCAAACCGGGAGATAGCTGGTTCTCCCCGAAATCTATTTAGGTAGAGCCTTATGTGAATACCTTCGGGGGTAGAGCACTGTTTCGGCTAGGGGTCCATCCCGGATTACCAACCCGATGCAAACTGCGAATACCGAAGAGTAATGCATAGGAGACACACGGTGGGTGCTAACGTTCATCGTGGAGAGGGAAACAACCCAGACCGCCAGCTAAGGTCCCCAAGTACTAGTTAAGTGGGAAACGAAGTGGGAAGGCTTAGACAGCTAGGATGTTGGCTTAGAAGCAGCCATCATTTAAAGAAAGCGTAATAGCTCACTAGTCGAGTCGGCCTGCGCGGAAGATGTAACGGGGCTAAAACTAGTCACCGAAGCTGCGGCATCAATGGAAACATTGTTGGGTAGGGGAGCGTTCTGTAAGCGGAAGAAGGTGAGTCGAGAGGCTTGCTGGACGTATCAGAAGTGCGAATGCTGACATAAGTAACGATAAAACGAGTGAAAAACTCGTTCGCCGGAAGACCAAGGGTTCCTGTCCAACGTTAATCGGGGCAGGGTGAGTCGGCCCCTAAGGCGAGGCTGAAAAGCGTAGTCGATGGGAAACGGGTTAATATTCCCGTACTTGGTGTAATTGCGATGTGGGGACGGAGAAGGTTAGGTTATCAGGGTGTTGGATTACCCTGTTTAAGCAGGTAGTTGGGAAGATTAGGCAAATCCGGTCTTCTATTAACAACGAGAAGTGATGACGAGACTCTACGGAGTTGAAGTAACCGATACCACGCTTCCAGGAAAAGCCACTAAGCGTCAGATTACACTAAACCGTACTATAAACCGACACAGGTGGTCAGGTAGAGAATACTCAGGCGCTTGAGAGAACTCGGGTGAAGGAACTAGGCAAAATAGCACCGTAACTTCGGGAGAAGGTGCGCCGGCGTAGATTGTAATCCCTCGCGGATGAAGGTTGAACCGGTCGAAGATACCAGCTGGCTGCAACTGTTTATTAAAAACACAGCACTCTGCAAACACGAAAGTGGACGTATAGGGTGTGATGCCTGCCCGGTGCTGGAAGGTTAATTGATGGTGTTATCGAAAGAGAAGCTCCTGATCGAAGCCCCAGTAAACGGCGGCCGTAACTATAACGGTCCTAAGGTAGCGAAATTCCTTGTCGGGTAAGTTCCGACCTGCACGAATGGCATAATGATGGCCAGGCTGTCTCCACCCGAGACTCAGTGAAATTGAAATCGCCGTGAAGATGCGGTGTACCCGCGGCTAGACGGAAAGACCCCGTGAACCTTTACTATAGCTTGACACTGAACATTGAATTTTGATGTGTAGGATAGGTGGGAGCCTTTGAAGATGACACGCTAGTGTTGTTGGAGGCGTCCTTGAAATACCACCCTTTAACGTTTGATGTTCTAACGAAGTACTCGGAACGAGTACTCGGACAGTGTCTGGTGGGTAGTTTGACTGGGGCGGTCTCCTCCCAAAGAGTAACGGAGGAGCACGAAGGTTTGCTAATGACGGTCGGACATCGTCAGGTTAGTGCAATGGTAGAAGCAAGCTTAACTGCGAGACAGACAAGTCGAGCAGGTGCGAAAGCAGGTCATAGTGATCCGGTGGTTCTGAATGGAAGGGCCATCGCTCAACGGATAAAAGGTACTCCGGGGATAACAGGCTGATACCGCCCAAGAGTTCATATCGACGGCGGTGTTTGGCACCTCGATGTCGGCTCATCACATCCTGGGGCTGAAGTAGGTCCCAAGGGTATGGCTGTTCGCCATTTAAAGTGGTACGCGAGCTGGGTTTAGAACGTCGTGAGACAGTTCGGTCCCTATCTGCCGTGGGCGTTGGAGAATTGGTTGGGGCTGCTCCTAGTACGAGAGGACCGGAGTGGACGCACCGCTGGTGTTTCGGTTGTGTCGCCAGACGCATTGCCGAGTAGCTACGTGCGGAAGAGATAAGTGCTGAAAGCATCTAAGCACGAAACTTGCCAAGAGATGAGTTCTCCCAGTCTATAAGACTGTAAGGGTTGTTGGAGACTACGACGTAGATAGGCACAATGTGTAAGCGTAGCGATACGTTGAGCTAATGTGTACTAATTGCCCGAGAGGCTTAACTATACAACGCTCAAGTGTTTTTGAGGACACGGAAGCGAGATAAACGAAGAAGAATACTTAAGTTGACAGCTTGTTTTTAGATTAGAGAACGAAAAGACAAAAGAGAAGACAGAAAATCAACAGATTTTCCCGACGACCATAGTGCTGTGGTTCTACCTGACTCCATACCGAACTCAGAAGTAAAACGCAGTGACGCCGATGGTAGTGTGGTGATTCGCCATGTGAGAGTAGGGCATCGTCGGGATTTATTTTAAACGACCTCAAGCTTAGTGATAGGCTTGAGGTTTTTGCTCTTTTTATTTTTAAAAAAAGCAAAAAAAGCTAAAATGGCAAAAAATATCTTTAAAATGACCGCTTGTAATTAATCGCCCCTTAATGACATCTCTCCAATGCTAAAATATTGGATTACCTGATCTTGTTGGAGAATTAATTCACCGAGTTCATTAATGCCAAGTGAAGTGCCGTGAATTTCAGTATTTTCTGTTATTAGTTTCACTGGTTTATTGTAGAAGATGTCAAATTTCTGCCAGCGTTGAGCGTAGTGAGAGAAGCCGACAAGCGGGTAAATTTTGAGATTTTTTTGCAATTCGTAGGCTAAATGACAAACCAATTTGTTGCGATCAAAATGGTATTGTGATAAATCTGCCCAGGCTTGAGTTACAATCTTTTCATCTACTTTTGTCATGCCTAAGTTTAAACCGATACCGATAACTAAATCCAACCCTTTGTGGTTGGCTTGACTTTCTAGCAAAATGCCGCCCATTTTTTTGCCGTTGTAATAAATATCATTCGGCCATTTGATTTGAATATTGTCCACATTCTGTTTTGTTAAACTTTCGGCAATGATGAGTGCAACTACAAGGCTGAGTGGTGGTAGGTTTGCGGCATCTTTTGGATAATGCCATAAAATGGAGAAGTAAAGATTTTCACTTTCGGGTGAATACCAAGTTCTTCCTCGTCTGCCACGCCCTGCAGTCTGTTTTTCGGCAAGGCAAACGGAACCATTTTCTAATGTTTGATGATGTGTGAGCAGATATTCGTTGGTTGAGCCAATTTCATCAAAAACAATTGCCTGTCCGCAGAGTAGTGCTTTTTGAATTTGGGCTTGGTTGAGTTTCATTTTTCATTCCTAATTTAGGTGTTATCGAGTGATTTGGTCGCTATCAACTTCCCCATTTTTGCCAATAAAACGAACTTCAGGTTGAATGTCCACACTAAATTTTTCACGCACACGTCGGCGGATCGTTTTTGCCAGCTCTGCAATATCTTGGCCTGTGGCATTTTCTTTGTTGATTAATACCAATGCCTGTTGGGTGTGCACCGTCGCCCCGCCAATTTGTAAGCCTTTTAGACCTGCTTTGTCTATCAGCCAGCCTGCAGCTAATTTGATTAGGCCATCAGGCTGTAGATAACTTGGAATGGTCGGAAATTTTGCTTGCACGGCTGCAAATTGCTCGGCTGAAATAATCGGGTTTTTAAAGAAACTGCCTGCATTGCCAAATTCATCGGGGTTAGGTAGTTTTGAGGAGCGAACCGCACAGACTTCGTCAAAAATTTGCTGTGGTGTAACAGTTTGCGGATTAAGCTGAGTGAGTGAGCCGTAAGTGAGTACTGGCTTCCATACTTTTGGAAGTTTTAGACCAACTGAAATAATGGCACATTCGTCACGATATTCGCGTTTGAATACGCTTTCACGGTATCCAAAGCCACATTCATTTTTTGTAAGGGTGAAATGTTCGCCTGTGCGTAAATTTAACACGTTGACAAAATCACATACTTGTTCGAATTCTACGCCATAAGCACCGATATTTTGAATTGGAGCAGAACCAACTACGCCAGGTATTAATGCGAGGTTTTCTAGTCCTGCAATATTATTTTTTAACGTCCATTTCACTAGCTTATGCCAATTTTCTCCACCTTGAACGTGCAAGTAGTGAAATTGTTCATCTTCTCGGTGTTCAATCCCTTTGAGTTTGTTTACTAAAACCACGCCGTCAAAATCGTCTAAAAACAAAACGTTAGAGCCTTGACCTAGAATTAAGATTGGCATTTGGGCATTAAACGCGTTTTGCCATTCGTTTAATAATTGCTCAATAGTAGTAAATTCAATAATTTTTGTTGCTTTTGCATGTAAATGGAACGTATGAAAAGGCGTTAGACTATGTTTCATCATCAAGAGCTCTAAGTGAAATTTAGTGAAGTGTCATATAAACAAGCGGTCTGATTATGTGCAAATTTTGCAAAAAAATAGACCGCTTGTAAGGAGGAATTACCTTGCTCCGAACACTACAATGGTTTTTCCATGTGCAGAAATTAAGCCTTCATCTTCAAGCATTTTCATAATGCGTCCAACAGTTTCGCGAGAGCAGCCAACCATTTGCCCAATTTCTTGGCGGGTAATTTTGATCTGCATTCCTTGTGGGTGAGTCATTGCATCGGGCATTTTAGCTAGATTGAGCAAGGTTTGAGCAATGCGTCCTGCAACGTCTAAAAAGGCTAGGTTGCCGACTTGGCGTGAGGTTTGGCGTAAACGTCGAGCCATTTGGGCGGATAAATACATTAAAATGTCGGGGTTTAAATGCACGAGTTGTTTGAATTTTTTATAGGAGATTTCCGCAATTTCACAAGGCCCTTTGGTGCGAACATAAGCGGTGCGTTGTTGCAATTTTTCTTCAAATAAGCTTAATTCGCCTACAAATTCGCCTGTACCTAAATTGGTTAAGAGCATCTCTTTAGTTTCATCGTCTTTAATGTAAACTGACACTGAGCCATTGACAATGTAAAAAAGTGATTCTGCATCTTCTCCAGCGTGAATTAGCGTATATTTCGCAGGATAACGATGGATATGACAATGCGTTAAAAACCACTCAACCGCAGGATCGTGAATCGAGGGCGGAGGGGTAACATTTTCAAGTTGTGCTGTTGAGAGCGTCATATCTTGCATAGTATTTCCTATAGCTCTTTATTTAAGTCAAATCTTCAAAATTTTAACACGAAATTAACCATTAACCTAAAAAAGATTTTTTGTCTTTAATATCAAGGCTTTCGTGCAATTCAGACCAAACGATAACCACTTTATCGGCTTTTAATTGAGCAAGTAAACGCTCTCTTTTTGCCTCAAGTGAAAGTTCGGTTTCACCATAGTCAGTGCCTTCTCGTAAAATGAAGGCGTCTAAAATATTCTGTAATGTGGAGTCTTCTAAATCTTGCCAAGGTATAATCATAAATTAATCGAATAAAGGTTTAATAAATGCCCATTGCTTTTCAAAATGTTGGTATTGATTATAGCTGAAATTGGAGCGAACAAGACGTAAAAATTGTCCTTCGCAG
Source organism: Mannheimia pernigra (assembly GCF_013377995.1). Lineage (NCBI taxonomy): Bacteria > Pseudomonadati > Pseudomonadota > Gammaproteobacteria > Pasteurellales > Pasteurellaceae > Mannheimia > Mannheimia pernigra. Next base: position 238,111 of record NZ_CP055305.1, on the reverse strand, counting down.
AAATTTACAAGATAACCTGCTAATGCTTTTTCATCTTCAAAAGCTTTATGTTCACGGAGTTTACTAAGCTGTAAAATATTGGCAAATTGTAATTCAAGATTATCAAAAAATTTGGCTACACGGGCTTTAAGAATATCATCTTCAAACATCAATGCGTGTCCTGTTAGAATACGCGTCACTCCTGGATTTTTGCGGGAGAATTCCAAAATAGTGTAGAGAATCGCACGCACTGAATTTGCACTGCTGTCTTGGCGTTTGTTAGCGTGGATATAGCTTGTTAGCGTTTGCTCAATTTTTTCAATTAAAGCCTCAAACATCTTAGTTTTACTTGGGAAGTAGCGATATAATGCCCCTTCCGACACGCCTACCGCAGCGGCTAAACGTTCGGTAGTGACACGTTGCATTCCATCTTCAGAATTGAGTAAGCCAATTAATACCTCCAGCACCTGCTGGCGGCGTTCTACTACCGATTTTTTCGGCATTTTGATTTTAGGTTCTCTCATTACCATCCTATTACGACTCATTTATTGTTTACCTGAATGCCCAAAGCCACCTTCGCCACGTTCGGTCTGTTTAAAATCTTGTACGATGTTAAAATTTGCTTGAACTACGGGCAAAAATACCAGCTGTGCAATGCGGTCACCTATATTTACAGTAAAATCCTCTTGGCTTCTATTCCAAAGTGAAACCATTAACGGGCCTTGATAGTCACTGTCTATCAGACCGACTAAATTGCCTAACACGATGCCATTTTTATGTCCTAATCCCGATCTAGGTAAGATGACTGCAGCTAAGTTTGGATCTGCAATATAAATCGAAATCCCTGTTGGGATCAAAACCGTTTCGCCTGCTTTAACGGTAAGCGGTTCATTAATTAACGCACGTAAATCCAAGCCTGCTGAACCTTCCGTTGCATAGGCTGGAAGGGGGAATTCACTCCCAATACGGCTATCTAAAATTTTTAAATCGATCTGTTTCATTGTTTGTCCTTTTGTAAATTTTTTATCTTTTTTGACCGCTTGCAAGCGGTCGATTTCAACGATTTTTTACTACTTAATCGCTGGTGTGTTGCTGTTCAAAAATATATTTTTGCTGTTCTATTTCCGCCACCAATTCCGCCTCGCTTGGTAAATAATGCACATATTTGCTGGCAAACAGTTGCGGATTTTGGTTCAACACCGAGTATTTCGCCACCACGCTGTCATTTTCAGTGCAGAGCAGCAAACCGATGGTTGGGTTATCGCTTGGCTGGCGGTGTAAATCGTCATACACTCGCACATACATATCCAACTGCCCAATGTCTTGATGAGTCAGTTTATCGGTTTTCAGCTCGACAATCACAAAACATTTTAAGATGTAATTGTAAAACACCAAATCCACGAAAAAATCCGACAGTTCAGTGCGAATATGTTGCTGGCGTGCTACGAAAGCAAAACCTTTGCCGAGTTCCAACATAAATTGCTGTAAATTATCAATTAACGCTTTTTCCAGCTCCGCTTCGCTGTATGCCATTGAGGTCGGCAAATTCAGAAATTCCAACACGGTCGGGCTTTTGATGAAATCGGAGGCTTGTAGTGTCGCCGTTTTCTCTTTCATCTCTTGCTCAACCAACGTCTTGTCTTGGCTTGCGAGCAAGCGGTCGTAGTAGAGTGTGGAGATATTACGATCAAGCGTGCGAACCGACCAACCATTCTCCGCCGCTTCGGTTAAATAGTAGTGACGAGCCTGTGGATTGGTGACTTTTAAGACCCGTTGGAAATGTGTCCAAGTCAATTTGGAAATCACTGATTTCCAAATGTTGAGCTCGGTAAATTCAATATAAAATTGGCGGAAATTGCGTTCGGTAAATCCTTTACCAAATTCCGCTGTTAATTCTGCCGAGAGATTTTTAATGATCTCCTTGCCATATTCCGCATGGCTTTGGCCGTTTTGTTCTTCCAGCACAATCCGCTCGCCGATTTTCCAATAGGCTTCAACCATTGCGGAATTGACCGCTTGGTACGCCTTTTGGCGAGCTTGGCTTAAAATCTGTTTGATCTCTTGAATGTAGTGGTTGGAAGCTAACATTCTCACTCCTGGCTTTTATAAGCGGTTATTTTTTCTGATTATTGATAAACAGCTATATGCTTGATATTAAAATATCACAGGGCAACCAGCCAACGTCTTTATCTCGCTCTACTATTGCCCAACCGTAACATAGTTCTATCAGATTAACGATTTCGTCTTTTTTCACGGCTAATTCCGTTGGGTTGTAATCGCAAAGCAATTTACCCTGTGCAACAAAATGACGAGGCACATAGGTAGTGTAACCGGCAATTTTGCAACTAAACCAGTTGGGATAACGGTCGCATTCTTTCCCAAGATGTATTTTACTTCCTTGTTTAAAAAGCGGGAATGCTCCTTCGCCTTTATGATCTACAGTTATTTTTAGCTTCATTTAGATTTTTCGTGATAATGTTCTACTATTTCTTGTACTAAATTTTCCGCCAGCTTATTTTTATCGGCAAGCGGGAGTTTTTTCTCGCCGTTTTTCCAGAACAAATGAAGCGAGTTTTGATCCTGCCCGAACACCTGTCCACCCGAGACATCGTTGGCACAAATCATATCAAGATTTTTGCGTTCGAGTTTGGATTTGGCATATTCCGCCACATTTTGCGTTTCGGCGGCAAAGCCAACCACAAAGGGGCGATTTTCTGCAAGATTGGCGATGTTAGCGATAATATCGGGGTTTTTGACTAGTTTGAGTGTGAGTTCATCACTGTCATCGGTTTTCTTGATTTTTTGGTTGGAAACTTTCGCCATTCGATAATCTGACACTGCTGCACAACCGATGAAAATTGCAGATTTTTGGGCAAATTTGACCGCTTGTTGTTCCATTTCTATGGCAGATTGCACGTTAATGCGTTCCACATTATCGGGCGTAGGTAAATTCACAGGGCCGCTAATCAGCGTAACGTTCGCCCCACGTTCAGCAAAGGCCTTAGCGATAGAGTATCCCATTTTGCCTGAGCTGTGATTACTGATATAACGCACAGGGTCAATAGCTTCACGGGTTGGGCCTGCGGTAATGGTTACATTCAAACCTTGTAAATCTTGGCTTTTAGCGAAGTGATACAGCACTGCTTGGTAGATTTCTTCTGGTTCTGACATTCGCCCAACGCCAACATCACCACAGGCTTGGAAGCCATTGTTTGGGCCAATAAATTGCATACCACGAAAGATGAGCGTAGCGATGTTTTCCTGTACGGCAAGCTGTTTATACATTTGTTGGTTCATTGCAGGGGCAAGCAGAATGGGGCTTGCGGTAGCAAGGCAAAGCGTAGAGAGTAGATCGTTCCCCATTCCAACACGCAGGCGAGCAATAAAATCAGCAGAAGCGGGGGCGATAATAACTAAATCAGCCCATTTTGCTAATTCAATATGACCCATCGCGAGCTCTGCTTGTGGGTCGAGTAAGGCGGTGGATACCGCGTTGCCTGAAATAGCCTGTAGGGTTAAAGGTGTCACAAAAGCCTCTGCTGCAGGTGTTAGCACTACACGCACTTCCGCATTTGCTTTTTTGAGATAACGGATAAGTTCAATGGTTTTGTAAGCGGCGATTCCGCCTGTAATTCCTAAGAGGATTTTTTTATTTTTTAACATTTCCATTTTTTGAGAGCCGATTAATGGCGGTTATTCTATCTGAATAAGTAATTGCTCACAACTAAACTATTTTTGCGATCTGGCTCGAAAATTTGTATTAAGCCTTTTGCATTCAAGGTTTGCCTCTTTTATGCTGAATTGCATTAAGGGAGGAAAAATGAACGAACCTGATGAAATTTTTGATATACCAACGTTAATGCCTCGTGAAAAACTATTAATGCACGGCGCTGCAGCACTCACGGATGCAGAGTTATTAGCAATTTTTTTACGAACGGGTACGAAAGATGTGCCTGTACTAACATTAGCAGAAAGCGTATTGATGGTGTTTGGCTCATTACGTCAGTTGTTAAATGCCGATATTGATGAGTTTTGTAAAATTTATGGGCTGGGTAAAACTAAATATATTCAACTGCAAGCCTCCAAAGAGATGACGAAACGCTATTTGGCTCAACAAATGGAATTTAGTGAAATGATTCAAGCCCCTTATATGGCGATAATGTATTTTCAAACTGAGTTGGAGGAAGAAGAGCGTGAAGTGTTTATGGTGCTGTTTTTAGATAATCAAAACCGTTTGATTTATAAGGAAAAGATGTTTTTTGGTACGATAAATCAAACTGAAGTTCATCCACGAGAAATTATAAAAAGAGCTTTGAAATATAATGCGGCGGCAATTATTGTGGCACACAATCATCCTTCTGGTTCTTGCTTGCCAAGTGAGTCGGACAGAAGTCTGACTAAAAAGATTGAGATGGCGTGTGAGTTAGTTGATATTCGGTTTGTCGATCATATTATTGTGGGTAAAGGCGATTATTTTTCGTTTGAAGAAGAAAAACTAGAGTTAAGAGATTGAGTGAAATAATTAGCAAATAAGCTCTTGAATGAAATAAACAAAATCAGTATAATCGGCAGTCTTTGAAACATAACGATGGGCTGGGTGTTACCTGACGAGGTAGTCAGAAGGTGAAAACCCTGATAAACCCAAACCACAAGCTTAAGCTTAAGTCATATTGGAGAATTAAAATGTCAAGAGTTTGCCAAGTAACAGGCAAGCGTCCAGCAGTTGGTAACAACCGCTCACACGCAATGAACGCGACCAAGCGTCGTTTCTTACCAAATCTTCACACCCACCGTTTCTGGGTTGAAAGCGAAAACCGTTTCGTAACTTTACGCTTAACAGCGAAAGGTATGCGTATTATCGATAAAAAAGGCATTGATGCAGTATTAGCTGAAATCCGTGCTCGTGGCGAAAAAATCTAAGGAGCTAAAAAATGGCAGCTAAAGGTGCTCGTGAGAAAATCCGTTTAGTTTCTACCGCAGAAACTGGTCATTTCTACACAACAGACAAAAATAAACGTAATATGCCAGAAAAAATGGAAATCAAAAAATTTGATCCAGTTGTTCGCAGACACGTTATCTACAAAGAAGCAAAAATCAAATAATTTGCTTTTGAAATTTGAAGCCCGGCTTAATGTCGGGCTTTTTACTTTCTCTTCTCTTTGGATTAATCATCTGATAATGGTGTTTCTGGATAAAATCCTTCCTTTTTCAGGAAAAAAGGGTATCATTACGCCTCCTTAAATGTAACCCTACATTTAAGTCTGTTTCCAACCTATCCCAACCCTGCCTTGGGACAAATAGGGTAAAAACAAAAAAGCTGAAACGCTTTTTTTAATAAGTAGCGAGTCAAATGCCCCATGGCACCGAATCTTTCAGGATTCGAGAGCTTAGGCTTCCTCCGCAAGGCACCCGACTTATTTTTTTCACCTCTTTTAGAAGGTTTATTTCAATGACAATTAAAACACCTATTCAAGCCGTTCTGGCTTCAAATCAGTATTTTTTAGATCGCCAAGATGCAATGGAATCAAACGTGCGTAGTTATCCACGAAAACTACCATTTGCTTACCAAAAAGCTCAAGGCGTTTGGGTAACTGATGTTGAAGGCAATGAATACCTCGACTTTTTAGCCGGCGCAGGAACGCTTGCATTAGGGCATAACCACCCTAAATTGATCCAAGCAATTAAAGATGTGCTAGACAGTGGTTTACCTTTACACTCTTTAGATATCACAACACCTTTAAAAGATGCGTTCACAGAAGAATTGCTCTCATTTTTCCCGAAAGATCAATATATCCTCCAATTCACAGGTCCAACAGGTGCGGATGCGAATGAAGCAGCGATTAAGTTAGCTAAAACTTTTACTGGTCGTAGTAATGTGATTGCATTTTCTGGAGGCTTCCATGGTATGACACACGGTGCCTTATCTTTAACTGGTAACTTAAGTGCAAAAAATGCCGTGCAAGGTTTAATGCCAGGTGTACAATTTATGCCTTATCCGCACGAATACCGTTGCCCGTTTGGTATTGGTGGTGACGCCGGTGCGAAAGCCGTTGAGCACTATTTTGAAAACTTTATCGAAGATGTTGAAAGCGGTGTGGTAAAACCAGCCGCTGTTATTCTTGAAGCCATTCAAGGCGAAGGTGGTGTTGTGCCAGCCCCAATCAGTTTCTTACAAAAAGTGCGTGAAGTGACGAAAAGACACGGCATTTTAATGATTGTAGACGAAGTACAGGCTGGCTTTTGCCGTTCAGGTAAAATGTTCGCCTTTGAACACGCAGGCATTGAGCCAGATATCGTAGTGATGTCAAAAGCGATTGGCGGTAGCCTTCCATTAGCGGTATTAGCTATCCGTAAAGAATTTGATGCTTGGCAGCCAGCAGGACACACGGGAACATTTCGTGGTAACCAATTAGCAATGGCAACCGGTTACGTTTCACTCAAAATGATGCGTGAGGAAAACCTAGCACAAAATGCTCAAGAGCGTGGTGAATATTTAACAAATGCGTTGCGTGAATTGAGTAAGGAGTTTCCGTGTATCGGTCACATACGTGGCAAAGGTTTGATGATGGGGATTGACATTGTTGATGAGCACCAACCAAAAGATGCAACAGGGGCTTATCCACGTGATTTCGATTTAGCGGTAGCCATTCAAAAATATTGCTTTAAAAACAAATTGTTACTAGAGCGTGGTGGACGTGGCGGAAACGTGGTACGTGTGCTTTGTGCGGTAAACATCACCCAAGCAGAATGCGAAGAGTTTATCAAACGCTTCAAACAATCTGTTGCCGAAGCAGTTAAAGCGGTGCGTGGTTAGTTTGTAATGATACAAGCGGTTGAGTTTTACCTATTTTTTGCAAAAAATGGGAAAAATATAACCGCTTGTAAACAGAATTAGGTGGGCTTTCCCACCTTTTTGTTATTGAATCGCAGATTATTTGGGATGTACTATTGCTATATACCTTAATTATTAAAGGAGAGTAATATGATTGAAGCTTCAATTTTTATGACTAATCGAAGTCAAGCAGTTCGCTTGCCTGCTGAAGTTCGTTTTGATAATGACGTAAAAAAAATAGCAGTTCGCATTTTAGGAAATGAACGTATTTTGTCTCCTCTCAACCAAAGTTGGGATAGTTTTTTTCTTAATAGTGAAACCGTCAGTGAGGACTTTATGGTCGAAAGAGAAATAGCAATGCAGCCTGAGCGAGAGGATTTCTAATGTTGAAATATATGTTAGATTCCAACATTGTTATTTATGTTATCAAACACCGCCCTGTAGAGGTTTTGCAACGCTTTAATCAAAATGCCGGAAAAATGTGCGTTAGCAGCATCACTGCTGCTGAGCTTTATTATGGTGCTGAAAAAAGTGGCTTTTCTGCACGAAATATTGCGGTCATTGAAGATTTCTTATCTCGTTTAACGATTTTAGATTATCAGCCTAAAAGTGCCGCACATTTTGGTAACATCAAAGCTGAGCTTGCTAAACAAGGAAAACTGATAGGCGAAAACGATATTCACATTGCAGCTCACGCACGAAGTGAAGGGTTAGTCATTGTGACCAATAATCTGAGAGAATTTGAACGTGTCGAAGGATTACGTTTAGAAAATTGGGTATAGCCCAAAAGGATAAATAAATATGTCAAACCTAGAAAAACACAGACAATCTTTGTTCTGTCGCGACCCTGCTTCCATTGCGGATTATGAATCGGCGATGAGCAATGCGGTAAAAGCGGTTTCAAATTGGCTTAAAAACGAGAAAATGTACACAGGCGGTTCAATCAAGCAAATGCGAGCCTTGATTGATGGATTCAAACCAACCAAAGAGGGCATTGGGGTGCAAAAATCCCTTGAGCATTTGGTAGAGATTTTCCTCAACCCAAGCCTGAAAGTTCACCATCCACACTCGCTGGCTCACTTGCATTGCCCGACAATGGTCACCAGCCAAATTGCGGAAGTGTTGATTAATGCGACCAACCAATCTATGGATTCTTGGGATCAGAGCCCCGCTGGTTCAATTATGGAAGAACATTTGATCGACTGGTTACGCCAAAAAGTCGGCTACGGCAACGGCACATCGGGCGTGTTCACCTCGGGCGGCACACAATCCAATTTAATGGGCGTGCTACTTGCTCGTGACTGGGCGATTGCGAGCCATTGGAAAAATGAAGATGGCTCAGAGTGGTCGGTGCAGGCGGATGGTATTCCGCCAGATGCGATGAAAAAAGTGAAAGTAATCTGCTCGGAAAACGCTCATTTTTCTGTGCAGAAAAATATGGCAATGATGGGAATGGGCTTCCAATCAGTGGTGACTGTGCCATCTAATGCGAATGCCCAAATGGACGTTGAGGCTCTCGCCAAAACCCTTGCCGAATTAAAAGAAGAAGGTAAAATCCCAGCTTGTATTGTAGCAACTGCAGGGACAACCGATGCGGGGGCAATTGATGATTTAAAAGCGATTCGTAAATTAGCCGATGAATACAACGTTTGGGTACACGTTGATGCAGCGTGGGGTGGGGCATTACTGTTGTCGAAAGATTTCCGCCATTTCCTTGATGGTATTGAGCTGACCGATTCAATCACGCTCGATTTCCACAAGCATTTCTTCCAATCTATTTCGTGCGGTGCTTTCTTGCTGAGAGACGAAGCGAACTACCGTTTCATCGACTACAAAGCAGATTATCTCAATTCAGAATATGATGAAGCACATGGTGTGCCGAATCTAGTGGCGAAATCGCTACAAACCACTCGCCGTTTTGATGCGTTGAAACTCTGGTTTACGGTGGAGGCCTTAGGTGAAGATTTATACGCTTCTATGATCGATCACGGCGTGCATCTTTCGAAAGAGGTGGAAGCCTACATCAACTCAACGACAGGTTTGGAAATGCTTGTGCCAGCACAATTTGCGTCTGTACTATTCCGAGTTGTGCCAGAAGGTTACCCAGCAGAGTTTGTAGATACCTTAAACCAAAACGTGGCAGATGAACTCTTTGCCCGTGGTGAAGCAAATATCGGCGTGACCAAAGTGGGCAATAATCAATCGCTGAAAATGACGACCTTAAGCCCAATTGCTACGCTTGAAAATGTGCAAGCCTTGTTGAGGCAAGTATTGGCTGAGGCTGAACGCATTAAAGATTCAATTGTTAATGGCACTTATATTCCGCCAATTGATTAACTTGTGAATTGATGACAAGCGGTTAAATTTGTAAAAAAATTGACAAATTTAACCGCTTGTTTATTTCAATATTTCCCAACAAGATTGCTCTACTTCTTGTAAGATCGCCGCGTAATTTGTCTCTTTTAGTCCAACATTGCCAAAATAGTGCATTTTTACATCGCTAATCCCACAAAACTCAAACAACCCTTTGCCAAGCGTGTGTTCAAAGGCACTTAAAAACCCTTTTCTTGCATATTTTTCATTTGAATTACCCAGTGTTACGAATTGTTGCATTTTCTTGCCTGTGAGCAAGCCAATACTTTCAATTTCACCATTTTGATAAGCAAAATCATAGCTCAATACACGGTCTAAATAACCTTTTAAAACAGCGGGAAAGCCCATCCACCAAAGCGGATAAATAAGTGTGATGACATCAGCTTCTCGCCAATATTGATGTTCTGTTGTAATGTCTGGAGCGTATTGCTGGGAAAGCGTTTGGGTGAACTCACACCAAGTTAGAATGGGGTCAAAGTTAAGCTGATAAAGATCTCGCACAATCACATTTGTTTGTGCTGAGCAGGCGATCACTTTTTCTAAAATCGTATGGTTAAAACTGCCTGAGTATGGGTGGGCGTAAATAATGAGATGGTTCATAGTGTTGCCTTTATATTTTATGTAGCCTAGCGGATTTTGTTGATATTTTTTGATGGAAATCAATGTTTTAGCGAATACCTGAGCAAATACCCAATTTGAGGAATGAACGATATTCCGTGAACGTTGGATAATTTAACCTATGATAATGGCATTAAAAATGGTGTTTTCTTGACCAATAACCTTGATAAACCACTTCCTCGCCGTAGCTTTTTACGGGGGCAATTTTTACATTCACTAAAAAGCGAAAAAGTGAGTCAGCAAGGGTACGAGCCAATTCGTCCGCCTTGGTCTAATTTAGCAAATTTTTTAGAAAAATGCACCGCTTGTGGAAACTGCCTTAAGGCTTGTGAAACGCACATTATTGTAAAAGGGGCGGGTGGTTATCCCGAAGTCGATTTTAGCCAGGGCGAATGTACGTTCTGCGAAAAGTGTGTGCAATCTTGTGAAGAGGGTGTTTTTCGAGAGGTTTCAGAAGAGGCGTGGAGCCATAAAATTGAAATTCAAGCTAGTTGTTTATTACAGCTTGGAACGGAATGCAGAAGTTGTGGCGACAGTTGTGAGATGCGAGTAATCCGCTTTCGCCCAAGCTTAGGCGGTATTGCTCAAATGAGCTTAGATTTAGAAAGTTGTAATGGCTGTGGGGCTTGTTTGAGCGTTTGCCCGACAAGTGCCATTACCATTCAGTCACTGTAAAAAAACAGGCAATAATATGAGTAGAAAGCTATCTGAAAACGAGAACTGGTATGTGTGTAGCCTTGTCGTACAGGTAAAACCAGAAAAATTGGAAGAGGTTAAAGCTGAGATTCTAAAAATCCCTTTTGCTGAAATTCATGGGGAAAAACTAGATGAAGGCAAATTAGTGGTAACGCTTGAAAGTGATGTACATTTGGCACTTTCAGATCGTATCGATCAGGTGAGAGATATTAAAGGCGTGATTGTAGTGTCTTTGATCTCAAATTACATCGATGAGCAGTAGTGGGCTTATTTATTATTTTTGAAGTCAAACGTGGGACATATTATGGAACTCAATCGTAGAGATTTTATGAAAGCAAACGCAGCAGTTGCTGCAGCGGCTGCGGCAGGAATAATGATTCCTGTGAAGAACGTTCAAGCTGATGATAGCGGTATTCGTTGGGATAAAGCCCCTTGCCGTTATTGTGGTACAGGTTGTAGTGTACTTGTTGGTACAAAAGATGGCAAAGTAGTTGCCACACAAGGTGATCCTGATGCAGAGGTAAACCGTGGTTTAAACTGTATCAAAGGCTATTTTTTATCGAAAATGATGTATGGTGCAGATCGTATGCAAGAGCCGATGCTGCGAATGAAAGATGGCAAGTTTGATAAGAATGGCGATTTCACCCCGGTGTCTTGGGAGCAAGCATTCAGCATTATGGCGGAGAAAATCAAGGGTATTATTAAGGCAAAAGGCCCGAATGCAGTGGGTATGTTTTCATCAGGTCAAACCACCATTTTTGAAGGTTATGCGAAAGTAAAACTTTGGAAGGGTGGTTTTCGTTCTAATACGATTGATCCAAATGCTCGTCATTGTATGGCGTCTGCAGCCGTTGCATTTATGCGTACTTTTGGTATGGACGAACCAATGGGATGTTATAACGACATCGAAAAAACCGATGCGTTTGTGCTTTGGGGCTCAAATATGGCAGAAATGCACCCAATTTTATGGAGCCGTATTTCTGATCGTCGTCTATCAAATGAAAATGTGCGTGTAGTGGTAATGTCTACTTACGAGCATCGTTCATTTGAATTAGCCGATACGCCAATTATTTTCAAACCGCATTCAGACTTAGCAATTTTAAATTATATTGCTAACTACATTATTGAAAACGATAAAGTAAATTGGGATTTCGTAAACAAGCACACTAAATTCAAACGTGGTGAAACCAATATTGGTTATGGTTTACGCCCTGAGCATAAATTACAGCAAAACACTAACGCAAAAACGGCAGGCAAAATGTATGACAGCGATTTTGAAGAATTTAAGAAAATCGTTGCACCGTATACACTAGATGAAGCTCACCGCATTTCAGGCGTGCCGAAAGAGCAGCTACAAGCTCTAGCAGAAATGTATGCTGATCCAAACAGAAAAATTGTTTCATTCTGGACAATGGGTTTTAACCAACATACTCGTGGTGTGTGGGTAAACCATATGATGTACAACGTGCATTTATTAACAGGTAAGATTGCATTAGAAGGTTGTGGTCCATTCTCTCTCACTGGTCAGCCGTCTGCCTGTGGAACTGCTCGTGAAGTTGGCACCTTTATTCACCGTTTACCAGCAGATATGGTGGTAACTAATCCAAAACACCGTGAAATTGTGGAAAAATCGTGGAAATTACCAGCAGGGGCGATCCCTGATGTTCCAGGCTTCCACGCAACTGCGCAAAGCCGTGCATTAAAGGATGGCAAACTGAATTTCTTATGGCAGATGTGTACCAACAATATGCAAGGTGGCCCAAATATTAATGAGGAAATCTTCCCTGGTTGGCGTAATCCTGAAAATTTTATTGTGGTTTCAGACCCGTATCCGTCGGTGTCAGCGGTTGCTGCGGATTTAATCCTTCCAACTTGTATGTGGGTAGAAAAAGAAGGGGCTTATGGTAATGCAGAACGTCGTACTCAATTCTGGCGTCAGCAAGTGAAAGGCCCTGCAAATGCTCGCTCAGATACCTGGCAGCTTGTTGAGTTCTCAAAATACTTCAAAGTAGAAGAGGTGTGGCCTGAAGAGTTACTGGCAAAAGCACCTGAATTGCGTGGCAAAACCTTATACGAAATTTTATACCGCAATGGTAAAGTGGACAGCTATCAAGTGCCAACCAACATTCCAGGTTATATGAATGATGAAGCGGATCATTTTGGTTACTACATTCAAAAAGGTTTATTTGAAGAATATGCTGAATTTGGACGTGGTCATGGTCACGATTTAGCCGATTTTGAGACTTATCACAAGGTGCGAGGTTTGCGTTGGCCAGTGGTGAAAGATGAAAAAACAGGCGAGTACAAAGAAACTTTATGGCGTTACCGTGAAGGTTACGATCCGTATGTAAAAGCAGGCGAAGGCGTGAATTTCTATGGTAAGCCAGATGGCAAAGCGATCATTTTAGGTGTGCCTTATGAAGCGCCAGCGGAAGCCCCAGATGAAGAATATGATTTATGGTTCTGTACTGGTCGTGTGCTTGAACACTGGCATACTGGTACGATGACTCGCCGTGTGCCTGAATTACACAAAGCATTCCCAACGAATCTTGTTTGGATGCACCCAAATGATGCGAAAAAACGTGGTTTACGTCATGGCGATAAAGTAAAAGTGATTTCACGCCGTGGGGAATATGTGTCGAATTTAGATACACGTGGACGTAACAAATGCCCAGAGGGTTTGATTTATTCAACTTTCTTCGATGCAGGTCAGCTAATTAATAAAGTAACCTTAGATGCGACAGATCCTATCTCATTTGAAACCGACTTCAAAAAATGTGCGGTTAAAGTGGTTAAGGCTTAACAACTCACTCTCCCCCTTGATAGGGGAGAGGGGGAATTTACAAGCGGTTAAATTTACATAAAATTTTGCAAAAAAGGGTAGAAAAATAACCGCTTACATTTAAGGAAACCACAATGAAAATGGATCCAAATCGCCGTCAGTTTTTAAAAAATGTCACCCGCACTACAGCAGGTGTATGCGGTGTTGGTGTAATTTTAGGTCTGCAGCAGCAACAAAGTCTTGCAAGGCAAGGCGTTGCCTTACGTCCGCCCGGCGCGTTGCCTGAACAAGATTTCTTAAGTGCTTGCACTCGTTGTGGTCAATGTGTTCAGGCTTGCCCTTACGATATGCTGCATTTGGCTTCATTAATTTCACCTGTAGAGGCTGGCACGCCATATTTTATTGCTCGTGATAAACCGTGCGAAATGTGTGTCGATATTCCGTGTATGAATGCTTGCCCAACAGGTGCGTTGAGTGAAGATCTTAAAGATATTGATGAGGCGAGAATGGGATTGGCGGTGTTGCTAGACCACGAAACTTGCTTGAACTGGCAAGGCTTACGCTGCGATGTATGCTATCGAGTTTGCCCATTGATTGATAAAGCGATTACGCTTGAAGAGATTCATAACGATCGTACTTCCATTCACGCAAAATTGATTCCAACTGTGAATTCCGAGGCTTGTACTGGATGTGGAAAATGTGAGCAGGCTTGTGTATTAGAAGAGGCGGCTATCAAAGTATTGCCAATGGATTTGGCGAAAGGGCTGTTAGGTCGCCACTACCGTTTGGGTTGGAAAGAGAAACAAAATGCAGGTAAATCATTGATTGAAGATGTTCATCCAGATGGTTTACATCCTGCATTTGAAGCGAGAATGCCTGAAGGTCGCTATGAACCAGTGTATCAGCATATGCAAGTAAAACCTGATATGAAAACGGCAACGCCAAGCCGTGCTACGCAAAATTATGTGCCTAACTCCACAACAGTGGAGGCTCCCCAACATTTTCCAGATTTTGATCTGAATATGAAGGGGGTGAAATAATGGCATCAAATTCGCCTAAATATGCAGGCTTAGAGGCTCGTCAAAAATTAGGTTGGTGGCATACTAACCGCTTTTTGCTCCTTCGCCGTTTAAGTCAGTTCAGTATTATCTTAATGTTTTTGAGTGGGCCTCTTTGGAATATTTGGATTTTAAAAGGCAATTACAGTGGAAGTTTGTTGCTTGATACTATTCCAATGGCTGACCCACTAATGGTTGCTGAAGTCTTAGCAACAGGCTATCGCCCTGAGTGGACTGTGCTAATTGGTGCATTCATTATAGTTGTGTTTTATGGTGTTGTAGGTAGCAAGCTATTTTGTAGCTGGGTTTGTCCAATGAATATCGTCACGGATGTGGCAGCGTGGCTTAGACGCAAATTAGGTATTCGCCAAACAGCAAAAATTTCACGCAGTTTACGCTTTGTGATTTTAGCGGTAATTTTAATCGGCAGTGCAATTTCTGGCACATTATTGTGGGAATGGATTAACCCCGTTGCCGCCCTCGGTCGAGTGTTTGTATTCGGTTTAGGGGCAACGCTTTGGTTGGTACTCGTCATCTTCTTATTTGATTTGTTGGTGGCGGAACACGGCTGGTGCGGACACCTTTGCCCTATCGGTGCAACTTACGCTTTAATTGGAGCGAAAAGCCTGATTAAAGTTAAAGTAGTAGATAGAAGTCGTTGTGATAATTGTATGGATTGTTACAACGTTTGCCCCGAGCCACAAGTGTTAAGAGTACCACTACACGGTAAATCAGAAGATAGTACAGTGATCTTGTCAAAAGATTGCATTACCTGCGGACGCTGTATTGATATTTGTGCCGAAAATGTTTTTGCCTTTGGAACGCGTTTTCAAGGCAGTATTGATGTAAAAAATATTTAATTTTTCTTTTAAAAGAATTCTAATGGAGTGAACTTCAAATGAGAAAATATCTTGCCCTAACTTTAGTCGCAATGGCTGGCTTTGTAATGGCAGAAGCCCCTAAGTTGTCTGGCTCTATTGATGACACAACGGAAAGTGTTGCACCTGGGTTTTACAACCCACAAAAAGATACTGGCAATATCCCGACCACTTTTCCATTCCAACCACCACTTGTACCACATAGCATTCGTGGTTTACAAGTGAGTAAAAACGTGAACCACTGTTTGGGCTGCCACGCGATTGAGCCGTCTAAAACCACAGGAGCAACCCGTTTACCGCCAAGCCATTTTATGGATCGTGACGGTAATGTTCACGAAAACGAATCGCCAAGTCGTTACTTCTGTTTACAATGCCACGTTCAACAAACAAACGTAAACCCGATTGTTCAAAATAAATTTGAGTCTGTACGACAAACGCAAGGTAAATAAGGAGTAAGCAATGATAAGAAGATTTTGTAACTGGTTACGTCGCCCAAGTAGAATGGCAATTGGTTTAGTAATTCTACTTTCTGCATTAGGTGGTATTTTTGCGTGGAGTGGTTTTAATGCTGGGCTTGCTTATACAAATACGGAAGAGTTTTGCTCAAGCTGTCATATGAACGATGTGGTACCTGAATACCGTGCATCGGCTCACTATTCAAATCGTAGTGGTGTGAAGGCAATTTGTTCAGATTGCCACGTTCCACACGAATTTTTTCCGAAATGGAAACGTAAAATTATTGCAGCGAAAGAAGTCTATGCTCACTATACTGGTAAAGTGGATACTAAAGAGAAATTTGAAGCACACCGTGGTGAAATGGCAATGCGTGAATGGGAGCGTTTGAAAGAGAATAATTCACAAGAGTGCCGTAATTGCCATAACTTTGAAGATATGGACTTCACCCAACAAAAAACGGTAGCACAGCAAATGCACACCTTAGCACAAGAACAAAATAAAACGTGTATTGATTGCCACAAAGGAATTGCACACAATCTTCCACATATGCAATCAATTCAGAAAAACTTTATTCCTGATGATTTATTGAAAAAATCAGAAGAGAAAAGATAGACTCTCAATATTAATCTGCCCCTAAAAGTGGAATTAAACCATCCACTGATTAAGGGCAGTTTTTTATAACTACATAAATCTACTTACCTAAATTTAAATTATCCATCATACAAACGGTCAAAAATGCGGAATTTTTTACCAGACACATTGTATTTTCTATCATCATTAATTTATTTAGCTGAGTTATATAATATAAATTATCTACAGCTAGTGATTTAATTCTACATTTTTACGGGTGGCTATTTTTAATAAGGTATAACCTAAAATAGCAGAAATTGCTGAGCCAAGTAAGATACCTAAACGAGCAAGAGATGTTACGGTTTCGCCTGCTGTACCTACATCAAATGCGAGACTGGCGATAAACATTGACATAGTAAAGCCGATACCACACAGCACTGCAATCGCAAAAATTTGTTTGAAATTAACGCCTTGGGGTAAACTTGCAAAGCGGAATAATACGGCCAAATAGCTAAAGCCAAACACGCCAATTGTTTTACCTATAATCAAGCCTAACGCAATCCCCATTGGCAGTGGTGAAGTTATTTGCTCAATCCCCATACCTAATAATGACACGCCTGCGTTTGCAAAGGCAAAGACGGGTAAAATCATAAATGAGCACCAAGGTACAAGAATATGCTCCAATTCCTCTGCTGGACGTTCACCATTTTTATCTTTTAGCGGTATGCAAAAGCCGATAATAACACCTGCTAAAGTAGCATGAACACCTGATTTCAGCACGGATGTCCACAAAATCAAACCAATCAAGATATAAGCACATAATGAGCCTACTTTAAAGCGGTTAAGAATCACTAGACCAAGAATCGCAATACCCGCAATAGTAAGAGCTTGCACGCTGATGTCTTGAGAATAGAAAAGTGCAATGACAACAATGGCACCTAAGTCATCAATAATAGCCAGAGCTAATAAGAATATTTTTAATGCCAATGGCACTCGAGTACCTAATAATGCAACAATACCAACAGCAAATGCAATATCCGTTGCCATTGGAATTGCCCAGCCTGAGTGGTATTCTGAATAGTCTTTATTAATGAACCAGAAAATCAATGCTGGTACAACCATTCCGCCAATCGCTGCCACCGCAGGGAAAGACGCATTTTTAAAACTTGAAAGAGAGCCCTCAAACAGCTCCTTTTTCACTTCTAAACCCACCAAAGTGAAGAAAACTGCCATAAGCCCATCATTTATCCAAAGCAATAATGGCTTAGTTAAGGCAAAGTCACCAAACTGGAAACTCACATTGCTTTGTAAGAAGTCAAAATAAACATCACTTAGTGATGAATTTGCCAGTATAATTGCCGCAAAGGCAAAAATCAGCAGTAAAATCCCCCCTGCTGCTTCCGATTTCAAAAGTAAAAGTAATCTTCCCACTTAAATTCTCCTATTCATTTTTATATACTTTTCCATACAATTTATTTTTTACCAAAGATTTCCCTAAGATCAAATAGAAAATTTGATAAACTGGGTAGTAATTCTCTCTTTGTGACTCTATATGAGTAAAAATACAACAATCTGTTGATATTTTGTTACAAAATATAGGCTTACATACAAGCGGTCTTTTTTATGGAAAATTTTACACATTTTGAGATTGTTTTTATTCATAGGCAAGCAACATTACCGAGTGATTTTCACTTTCCGCAAATGCCAGAAAATTTAAACGAAAAACAAATTCAGAAATGGCAGAGCCGCCGAGCCGCCCACTTTTTGCTTACGGAGCTCTTTAGGAAATATCACTTAGATTTGAGTTTATTAAAGCATATTCAACATACTAAAAGTGGCAGACCCTTTGTCAATTCTGAGCAGATCGACTTTAATATTAGCCATTCGGGTGATTGGATAGCGGTCATTTTTTCATATTCTTTTGCAAAATTGGCAGTGGGGATTGATATTGAACATCCGCAGAAAAAAAGACGCTATGCGGATCTTATTCGTCATTATGCAAACATAGAGGAACAAGCGATATTGCTAGATGAGCACTATCCATTATTCGATAATCTTGCACAGCGTTTTTATTTAAGTTGGTGTTTGCGAGAAGCTATTTTGAAATCGCAAGGCGTAGGGATTGTAAAATTATCGGAAGTAACACACCTTCCGCTTAAAAAGCAGATTTTTTCCAACTATTGCCCAAGCGGTAAACTACATTTTGTCAGCGGGCTACCATTTTATTTAAGCTACTTCTATCAGCCGCCGCAAAATATGCTATTATCCGAACCCTTTTTATACCATTGGCAAAATGGGCAGTTTCAGCCTGTTGAGTGCGAGTCGCTGGTTTATGATGTCAATTAAAGGTAACAAATACCTTATTTAAGCCACTCAAATATGATTAAAACATTAGAAAATGTATAGGAATATTACCTTACACTCTTTAATAACAAAAAATATCTGAATTTCATCCACTTTTTTTAAAAAATGAGGCATAGCACACATTTTTTGTCACCGCTTACTGGTAAAATCTGGCGAGTTAAATTTTATGAAACATTGAATAGGCACAAAAGAATGAGCGAACACTTTAGGTTACCAATAAACGATACAGTTCGATTATTGCACATAACCGATCCGCACCTGTTTTCTCACACAGAAGAAACACTGCTCAATGTCAAAACAATCAAAAGCTTCTCAGCAGTTATTGAGCAGATAAAAAAACAAATTGAGCAAACCAAGCAAGGTTTTGATTTAATTCTTTCAACGGGGGATTTAATTCAAGATCAGAATATTGCTGGGTATCACTATTTTGCTCAACTGACCGAGCCACTAAAAACCCCTATCGTCTGGTTAGAAGGTAATCACGATGTTCAGCCATATATGAGCCAAATTTTGGGAGAATATTCGCATATTTTGCCACACAAGCAAATTTTAATTGGCGACAGATGGCAACTGCTTCTACTCAATACACAAGTTGCTGGAATGCCTTATGGCGAACTGAGTTACCGCCAACTTAAGTGGCTAGAAGAAAAATTAAATGAAAACCCTAAACGCTTCACTTTAATTGCATTACATCACAACATTTTGCCAACAAACTCTGCCTGGCTTGATCAGCACAGCTTAAAAAACAGCGATGAATTGGCTAAAATTTTACAACCCTTTGATCATATCAAAGGCATTGTACACGGTCATATCCATCAACAGGTAGATGATATGTGGAACGGTATTCCTATTTATGCTACGCCTTCCACTTGTATTCAATTCAAACCAAATTGCAATCAATTTACCTTAGACTTATTGCCTCAAGGCTGGCGAGAAATCCTACTCTATGAAAATGGAAAAATAGCAACTACAATCAAGCGGTTAAATTCCAATGATTTTTTACCAGATCTGAATGCAATTGGTTACTAAAAAATAGACCCTTAATAAATATTGATTAAATAATGCAATATGGTTTTGTAACCTGAATAGGTTGATGGTTAAGAGACCGATTTTTCCTATATTGAAGATAAAATTCGATCACTGGTTATTTGAAAGGTTGGGGTGTTTAGTCCCTCTTTTACGCAAATCATGTCTAGAGCTTTTTTCACACGTTTTACAAGCGGTCGTTTTTTACTAAACATTTGCAAAATAATTTACAAATTCAACCGCTTGTTATCTTTAAAACGGATTCAATGTTTTAACATCAAACGCCACTTCTCGAGTATCCTTATTAAGCTTCCCCCAATTGTTTACAATAAGCCTCGTCAGCTTAAATGGATTAAAACAAAAGCTCAAAAAACAATCATTTGCTCCATTTGATAAAAAATAAGAAAAAATGTTAGAAAATATAAACGCATCAAAATCTTATTTTAAGGCAGGTAAAATCTGAGTAATTACCTTAAATCATTCTCTTTTAAGTATCTGATAAGATCCATTATCAGCAGTTTGATAGTCTAGGCAGGGTTCAGAAGGTGTTAGTGGACAACGATGCCAAAACTGCTACTGGGAAATTACAGCAACATGATAAAGGTCTGGCAGAAGGCATAGATCAAGTATTGAAATATGGTTATAACCTAAAAAGTGAACAAACCTTACTGGAACGAGATAACAACGTAGATGGTACATACGACTACCGTGAAGCGTATACCTTAGATCCAAATGGTCAGCAAAAGTTAAAAGAAATTGATTTAACTAATGATGGTACTTTTGATAAAAAAGAGGTTTACGTCAAACAGCCTGATGGTGGCTTAGAGCAGGTTACTTTCTATAATTTGGTTAATAAAAATGGAAAAGTTGAGGACGTTAAAACGCACATTGAGTCTTATGAACTCGATCCAAACAATCATATTGAGAAGGTATCATCAGATACGTTAGGTGATGGTTCTATTAACTCAGTTAGCAAATATGACTTAGATCCAGCTGGAAATATAGAAAAAGCCTATTTCGATACTAACGGAGATAGTAAAATCGATCGTATCGAAACCCATACCCGAACAAATGGCCTAGTTACACGTACAGAAGTACACGATAGCGAAAACAAACTCCAAGAAATTGTTACTTATGAGTATCTTCCATCTGGTCAAGTATCTCTCAAACGTGTTGATACCAGTGGTGATAAATCTATTGATAAGGAGTATAGATATACTTACGATAACCATGATCGAGAAACAAGAAGAGAAGAATATAGTTACAGTCCGAAAGAGAAGAAATTAGCTCTCTCTGCTGTCCACGAGAATACATTTGATCCTAATAACAATATCGTTAATTATAAAATAACTTACTCTAATGGGAAATCGAATGAGAATAACTATATTATTGATGATTATGGAAGAATTAAGGAAAAGACAGTATCAGGTATTAATAATTTCTCTTCGAAGAATGAATATAATACAGACAATACTGTTAAGACCACAACAGAATATAAACCCGATGGTAAATTCTCCGTTAAGAATGTCTTTAGTGAATATGATGTACTAGGTAACTATACAAAAGTTGACAGATATTATTCAGAAAACGGTGAAAAGACTCAAACATGGTCTCTGATTAGAGATCCTAATAGTGGACAAATACAGCATACCATTATTGATGACACTAAAACAGGCGATGGGGCTGATAAATTTACGTTTGGTACTTACGGTGCGAATCAATCATTCCACTTTACCCAAGATCTCACTACTTGGTCAGAAGAGAAACTTGCACTATTAGGCACCTCTCTAAAAGAGATTCAGCTTGCAAATAACTCGATTTCGACTTTAACATTAGATGCCAATGTGGTTGCTAAGATCAGTGAAGGTGGATTGAAAGTAAATGCAGGTAACGATAAGAATGATATTCTTAACCTATCTGGTTTTGAGAAAGCAACGGATGGTGAAAAAATTAAAAACTATGATCTTTATACCGCAACAGTAGGTAGCGAAAAATTGAATCTCTATGTACAAGAGGGTATTAGTGTGAATCCTGATATTCATTCGGATCTTGTTGTTGGCTAAATATTAACCTATACACTATTCATTAACCAACCCCTCAGTAGCAATACTGAGGGGTTTTTAATTGAAAATTACCCGCTTGTGCTATCAGGTCAACGGAAAATCTCATATTACTTGAGCAGAACGTAGTCTGAGGATTTTTTATTTCACGCTTTCTACAAGCGGTCATTTTTTACTAAACTTTTTCAATTCTGCTATAATCCAACCTATCATCATTCCCCTATTTTCGGAGAGAAAATATGAAAAAACAACTCCCTATCGGTATTCAAACGTTTGCTAAGTTAAGAGAAAACAATGACTATTACTACGTAGATAAAACGCAAAAAATCATTGAACTCATCAACGCAAGCGAATTTATTTTCCTCTCCCGCCCTCGTCGTTTTGGGAAAAGTTTAACCTTAGACACCATTGCCGAGCTGTTTTCTGCTAACAAGCCGTTATTCACGGGTTTATATGCTGAAAAAAATTGGGATTGGGAAGCGAAATATCCGGTCATTCGCTTTAATTTCGCCAAAGGTGTGGCGAAGTCGAAAGTCACCATTGAGGAGCTGCTTTTCTCACAGCTCCAACAAAATGCAAAGCAGTTTGGCGTAGCGTTAGCCAACTATGTTGGGTTAGGCACCTTGTTTGATGATTTAATTAACAAGATTGTGGAAAAACATCAACAAAAAGTAGTGGTATTAATTGATGAATACGATAAAGCCATTTTAGATAACCTAGAAAATGCAGAACTTGCGATTGAAATGCGAGATATTTTGCGAGATTTTTACTCGGTGATTAAAGGTCAAGATGCGAATATCCGTTTTGCGATGCTAACAGGCGTCTCCAAATTCAGCAAAATCAACCTGTTTTCAGGCTTAAATAACCTTTACGATGCGACGTTTGACAAACAATTCTCCGCGCTTTGTGGCTACACTCAATCTGAGTTGGAAAGTGTGTTTGCACCCGAATTGGAGGGGGTGGATTTACTTGAATTAAAAAACTGGTATAACGGCTATAACTGGTCGGGAGAAAGTGTATACAATCCGTTTGATATTTTGCTGTTCTTTTCCAATAGTGACCGTATTTACAAGCCTTATTGGTTTGAAACGGGATCGCCAACGTTTCTAATTGATAAGCTAATCCAAGAAAATGTGGATATGGGAAAAATCTCACAAGATATTTCTGATGATATGCTATTGTCGAAGTTCGATGTGGGGGATATTAGCCCGATTGCGTTAATGTTCCAGACAGGTTATTTAACGATAGATAAAGTGATTAACACTTTTGATGGTGTGGGGTATAAACTGAAATACCCTAACAAAGAAGTGCAACAAAGCCTCAATGTGATGTTGTTACGCCGTTATTTACATAAGTATGAATCAGGCTCAACCTTACGTTCACATTTATACGACACTTTAATTCAACACGATGTAGCCCGAATGCAGCTCGTGCTTAAAGCCTTTTTTGCCAGTATTCCGCACGATTGGCATAGAAATAACCAAATTGCCTATTATGAGGGGTATTGGGCGAGTGTGTTTTATGCGTATTTTGCGAGCCTTGGTTTTCCGATTATCACAGAAGACGCGACCAGCGTGGGCAATATTGATATGACACTGCTCGTAAATAACCACGTCTATATTTTTGAGTTTAAAGTGATGGGGAAAGAGGTGAAAGAAAGCCCGCTCGGGTTAGCTCTAGCACAGATTATCGACCGAGATTATGCGAAGAAATACCAAGGGCAAGGCAAAACTATTTACCAAATTGGGGTGGAGTTTAACAAAGACCGCCGAGAAGTGGTATTTGATGTAGCTTGCTTATAAAAAGTAATTACAAGCGGTTGGATTTTGCAAGAAATTTGCAAATTTTTAGTGAAAAAAGACCGCTTGTAGGAAGTTCGAAATGGAAAAAAGCCCCATATTGATCTGATCTGCACCTTAATCAGTTGGAAAGTTAGTCCAACTTTTGGGGTGCAGATCATAATGGGGCTTTGAATTAAAACATTATCTAGAGAATGTTAATGTCGGCATCAATAATTAACTTGTAAGTTGAGCCATCAATGTCCGTTGAATATTGATTATAGATTTGCTTATCAATAGTTGTTGGGCTATTAAGATTTCTTAATGCAATGCCTTCTAAATGTATAGTGTCTTTTGCATCACCTAGAATACGGACCTCTTTCGACAATGCTTTTAGTGCATTTTGATCTAATGTCAAAACAGATTCTGTTTGTTCATTAGATAATTGAATGAACCTAACATTAGCGAGTTTAGCGAGTTTTTCAGCTGTCCAATCACGACTGTCTGTCATATCTAAATGGAAAGCTTTATCTGCCTGTCCTCCTGCATGACCAATAACTAATTGATCAATACTCCCATTTCCTTCAAAATCTATCATTGTTAATTTTGTACTACCAAATGAATCATGTTCAAAATACTCAATCTTATTGGTTTTCCCCAAGCCATTAATGGATTTCCACGAGGTCTCTTTCTCAAATGCCTTAGAATTCAAGTTATTTTCATCGTAATCATATGAGAAATGCCTTGTGCTATCTATTGCTTTATCTAGCTTACCATCACCATCTCTATCAATCTCCCAAATTGTTGCCCTTCCAAAATCATCATAATGATTAGTTCGAATATAACGTAGTGCGGCTTTATTTGGGTTGTTAATTTCTAATGGCGACTTGATATATTCCCCTGCTCGTGAAGGGTCATATTCAGTAACAGTATAGTGCTGACCGTAGTTCGTAGATGTAAAGTGATATAAAATATCATCAGAAGTCACACCGTTACCCGTCTTATCAATATAAAGACGTTCACGATTACCTGACGCATCATATGTTATTGTCTCAACATAATCAGGAGTAGCTAGATTATTATCTGAATCTCTACGCACACTAGTTACTCGTCCATACTCATCGTATGTGTAATGAACTGCAGAATTTGTTGAGCCATTATTCTCATTATCTAGTAGTTTAGTAGTCGTTCTACCAAGAGCATCTCTAATGTAAGTTTCAGAAGAATCTATTGAGTTAGTATTACCTATGTCAATTTCTTTCTTCTCCAAAGTTCCATCTGGATAATACTTATAAACCTCTCTACGGTCGGTTGAGCCGTTTCCATCAATATCGAATAAAGTTTCAGAAGATCGACCATACGCATTTAACTTATACGTTTCTTTGCTATTAATGCTGCTATCACCTAGAAGATCAACTTTGATTTCTTCAATGTGATTATTTGCATCAAGTTTATTATAGGTAATCTTTGCAATAACCTCTTTTTTCTCCCTACTAGTAGGATCTTCAATAATATTAATAGAGGTAACTGTTTCAATACCTTCCGGTGATTTTGGAGAGTATTCCTCTCTTTTATCAAACGAACCATTATTGGTTAAATCAATCTCTTTTTGCTTTATTCTGCCGTTTGCATCTAGAGTATAGAACTCACGATAGTCCGCTGTACCATCCACATTATTGTCCTTTCTGAGTTCAATTAACTCGCCCTTCAGATTGTAGTCGTAATGCAATACTTGGTCTATGTCAGTCACTCCCTTACCTTCATTATCTGTCTGAGATTTTCCAGTATGCACTTCTTTATTTACAGAGGCATCGCTATCCACTAATACTCTCTCAACCCTACCCAGACTATCAAACTGCTGATAATGGATCTTATCAGGCACTCAACAGTAAATACTCTATATTATTACATTGGCTTTTCGTACCTACAAAAATACATTCTAATGAATTTTTATTCTCCCTTCTTTATTTATCAAATGGAGTGCTTGATTGTTTTTTGAACTTCCATGTTAACCAATATAATCCGACTGAATGTCGCTTTTTTAAGGCTGTATTTTATGGATTAAAGATTAGGTAGAGTGCCTGATAAGATCCATTATCAGCAGTTTGATAGTCTAGGCAGGGTGAATAAGGTGTTAGTGGACAATGATGCCAAAACTGCTACTGGGAAATTACAGCAACATGATAAAGGTCAGGCAAAAGGCATAGACCAAGTATTGAAATATGGTTATAACCTAAAAGGTGAACAAACCTTACTGGAACGAGATAACAACGTAGATGGTACATACGACTACCGTGAAGCGTATACCCTAGATCCAAATGGTCAGCAAAAGTTAAAAGAAATTGATTTAACCAATGACGGCCAATTCGATAAAAAAGAGGAGTATACAAAAGAAGCAGATGGCGGCTTGGTGCAAACCCATTTCTACAACTTAGTGGATGGTAAAGAGGTTCTCACGAAAATTGAGGATTACGAGCTGAATGCGAATAATCAACGTACGAAGTTATCGTTAGATACGTTAGGTGACGGTTCAATCAACGCTATCACAAGATATGACTTGGATGCACTAGGACGTATAGAAAAAGCCTATTTTGATACCGAGGGGGACGGTAATGCTGACCGAGTAGAGAGCTATACTAAGGATGCAAATGGAGATAACTTGCGTGTTGAGATAAGTAATACTGCAGGAGAAATCCAGGTTGTCAGAACCTATGAGCGAAATTCTCTTGGTCAAGTTATCAAATATGAAATTGATAATGGTAACGATGGCATTATTGATCAACGTTTTGAATATGCACGAGATGAATATGGCAATGAAACAGGATATAAATTATATTCTTATAATAGTGAAAAGAAAGCATTGGAACTTACTCAAACTGTAAATAGAGTATTTAATGAGCTTAATCAAATTCACATCACTAGTGCTTCATATACTGATTCTACTCGAAATTATCAGGCTGTTTATAAATATGATGATTTTGGCAGACGTATCTCTGAAACTTACACAGGAGCTAATAACTATATTTGGGAATATACTTATTATGATGATGGTAAGGTTCAATCACGTCAAGACAAAACTCTTGATGGTAAGCCAACCAGTAAAACGGTTTATTTAGATTATTATCAGGCATTTGAGAGTGTAGCTAATAATATGGAAAATTATAATACTAATGGAGTTTTAACTCTTAAATCTCGTTTCTTGATTAATGAGGGCGGGCAAGTCGTTAGCTCTTTACTTGATAATCCGAATAATGGTAACGGCGATGGTTGGGAGAGCTTTTTATTTGGTAACCGTAGTGCTGTGACTAATTTTAATATATCTCAAGATTTTACTACTTGGTCAACAGAGAAATTAGCTGAATTAGGCACATCACTAAGTCTCATTCGAATGGGGAACGGTGGTGTATCTGAACTCACACTGAATGCCGAAGTGGTAGCAAAAATCAGTAATGGTGACTTAAGAGTGCAAGGTGCTTCCGATAAGAACGATGTTCTCAATCTCTCAGGTTTTAAGAAGGCTTCAAGCAGCAGCGTAAAAGGTTACGACCTCTACACTGCAACTGTTGGTGAGGAGGACTTAAATCTTTATGTTCAAGCGAACGATAGTATTACCGTGCACATTATCGGTTAATCATTAAATCGTAGCTCAAAATAAACCAAAGTCCCATATTGCTATGGGGCTTTTTCATCTCTTTACGCTTTCTACAAGCGGTCATTTTTTACTAAACTTTTTCAATTCTGCTATAATCCAACCTATCATCATTCCCCTATTTTCGGAGAGAAAATATGAAAAAACAACTCCCTATCGGTATTCAAACTTTTGCAGAATTAGTTCAAGAAAACTATTATTACGTGGATAAAACACGTCAAATCCTTGAGTTAATTGAAACGGGAAAATTTATTTTCCTCTCCCGCCCTCGTCGTTTTGGGAAAAGTTTAACCTTAGACACCATTGCCGAGCTGTTTTCTGCTAACAAGCCGTTATTCACGGGTTTATATGCTGAAAAAAATTGGGATTGGGAAGCGAAATATCCGGTCATTCGCTTTAATTTCGCCAAAGGTGTGGCGAAGTCGAAAGTCACCATTGAGGAGCTGCTTTTCTCACAGCTCCAACAAAATGCAAAGCAGTTTGGCGTAGCGTTAGCCAACTATGTTGGGTTAGGCACCTTGTTTGATGATTTAATTAACAAGATTGTGGAAAAACATCAACAAAAAGTAGTGGTATTAATTGATGAATACGATAAAGCCATTTTAGATAACCTAGAAAATGCAGAACTTGCGATTGAAATGCGAGATATTTTGCGAGATTTTTACTCGGTAATTAAAGGTCAAGATGCGAATATCCGTTTTGCAATGCTCACAGGCGTCTCCAAATTCAGCAAAATCAACCTGTTTTCAGGCTTAAATAACCTTTATGATGCCACCTTAGACAAGCAATTCTCCGACTTATGTGGCTACACCCAATCTGAATTAGAAAACGTGTTCTCGCCTGAATTATCAGGTGTGAATTTAATTGAGCTGAAGAATTGGTACAACGGCTATAACTGGTCGGGGGAGTGTGTTTATAACCCTTTTGATGTGTTGTTTTACTTCCAAACCCGCATTTATCAGCCTTATTGGTTTGAGACAGGTTCTCCCACCTTTTTGATTGATAAATTAATCAATGAAAAGGTGGATTTAGGGAGAATTACCCAGCAAATTTCGGATAATCATTTGCTTTCTCGCTTTGATGTGGGCGATATTAGCCCGATTGCGTTAATGTTCCAAACCGGTTATCTGACAATCAATCAACAAGTAGAACGTTTAGGCAAAGTGGGTTATACCCTAAAATTCCCGAATAAGGAAGTGCAGCAAAGTTTGAGTGAATTATTACTCAGACGGTTTTTGCATAAAAAAGATGCGGGGTTAGAGTTAAATGCTTATTTATACGATGCCCTGATTCAACACGATGTAGCCCGAATGCAGCTCGTGCTGAAAGCCTTTTTTGCCAGCATTCCGCACGATTGGCATAGAAATAACCAAATTGCTTATTATGAGGGGTATTGGGCGAGTGTGTTTTATGCCTATTTTGCCAGCCTTGGTTTTCCGATTATCACAGAAGACGCGACCAGCGTGGGCAATATTGATATGACGTTGCTCGTAAATAACCACGTCTATATTTTTGAGTTTAAAGTAGTGGGTAAAGAGGTGAAAGAAAGCCCGCTCGGGTTAGCGTTGGCACAAATTATCGACCGAGATTACGCGAAGAAATACCAAGGTCAAGGCAAGGTCATTTATCAAATCGGCGTGGAGTTTAACAAAGACAACCGAGAAGTCGCGTTTGATATTGCTTACGTATAAAAAAGTGATGACAAGCGGTTAAATTGGGCAAAAACTTTGCAAATTTTTAGGAAAAAACGACCGCTTATAGAGAACGTTAAACGAAAAAAGCCCCATAGCAATGGGGCTTTAGTTTATAGAGCAAACACCACTTACAGCATATTCACCACAATATCAGTGTCAATCTGCAAGGTGTAGGTTTCACCGTCCACCGTGGTGGTGTATTGGTGGAACTCGTTTGAGCCTGCTTTGACGGTAGCGGTTTGTTTGGTGAACTCGCCGCTGTCTTTCAGGTTCACGATATCAGTCGCATCGCCGTTAATCCGTAGGGTTGGATTTTTGGCAAGTTTTGCGACAACATCGTTGTCTAGTGTCAGCTCAGTTTTAGCCAGATTATTAGTGAGGATAACCTCTACTACTTTACCTTTTGCATTGTCTAGGAATTCCCCCCATTTTTCAGAGGTATAATCGTCATTTGTTGAACGATTTCCACCGAAGCCATAACGTACTATCGTTTCATCTCGAGCAATATTGGTATCTAAATAACCAATATATTGTCCACCAGCTTCTGCGTCTTGGTACATGAACTTATAGACACTGGTTAACGTCTCCCCACGGTAGTTTTCAGCCGTATCACGACTGCTAGTTTCGCCAATGTAGGAAATTTTTTCCATTGTTTCATCACTATCAAATCTACCATTATTATTTCTATCAGCAAATGATGCTATATTTCTATTTAGTTCATCATAAGTGTAAATATTAGTAACTTTAGTTTCTCCATTTGATGTTACTTGGGTCAACACTCGGCTAGCTAGCTTATTGGTAATACTATCTGCATAAGTATGCTCAAGCTTGACATCACCATTATCCCAGACATTATTACCATTTCTGTCTTCCCAAATGGTTGCCGCTCTACCAAATTCATCTCTAGTATAAATTACGTTATTTGCAACTTGAGTTTCAGTACTATAGTGAATCCCTTTCATGAGTTGAGAGTATTCATTGTATAGATACTCGATCTTGGTCGTTAACGTACCATCTGCTTGGTAAGTACGAATGAATTTATCGCGTCCATACAGATCTCTTTCAACAGTTCTTGTTGCATTGACATCGATATTATCTCCTAATACGTCAGTCTTCGTATCAATAAGGTTTCCATACGAATCATACTGATAGCTTTCAACACGCTCAAACCCATCCTTCGCAGAGTCTGTGTCAAACTCACGCGTTGCCTGACGACCGTAGATGTCATGAGTGTACTTATTGGCAGAAGATTGTTCAAATTTTCCGCTTTCTTCAATTTTCACTTGTGAACGGTCTTCTACTTTTTGGCGACGTTCGTTGTACACGTTATCGGTTATGTTGGTAAACTTATCAGCCCCCGCTTCTCCCGTGTTATTGGTGCGAGTTTGGACTACGTTACCGTATTCGTTGTGGGTGTTTTCCACAATTCTGTCGATACCGTTTACCGTTACTTCTTTGCCGTTGAGCATAATCGTGTGGCTATGACCTGTCGGGTTCGGTTTGCCGTTGCTTAACACATCATTATTGGTGTTGTCATAACGGGCAATTTCACGTCCTAACGCATCACGCACATAGTAGCTTACGCTTTCAGCGTGCTCTTTACCGTCTAGGTTGCTTGTACGCTCGTAAACTCGGTTGTTTCCATCGAGTTTTTGCTCGTAGTAGCGTTCGATACCAACCACTTCACGCCCGTCTTTAAGCGTATGGGTTGTACCTGTGATTTGGGCTTCACCGTCCACGGTTTTGGTGGTGTCGTTATCCAAGTTTTGGTATTCACCAATACGGTTGCCGTTTGCATCTAACTCATAGTGGTACACACGGTCATCCCCGCCTTTCGCATCTAGGTTGAATTTTTCAGTAATCACACGGTTTTGGCCATCACGCTCATAAGTGGTAAAGTTGTCGATACCTTCAAGAGTACGTTTACCATCATCTAGCGTGATAGTCTCGCCTGTTTTCTTCTCTAACGCTTTGCCATCTTTGATGTCGTTATCACGGTTGTAATAAGCACCCTTAACTTGACCGCTTGCTTTATCCACATCACGGTATTCGATTTCATCAAACTCACCTTTTCCATCAAAGTTTTTATTTATTTGAATAGCCTGCCCGAGTTCGTTGTATTCATACGTTTCATAACGGTCTACGCCTTTCAATGTACGACCATCATTTAACTTCTTAGCGTCATCTTGGTCTGCTTGGCCTTCTTTGTCTTTATTACCCGAGCCTGTCTCAGCGTTATTGTCTAAATCGGTGTAACGACCTTTCTCACGTCCGTATTCGTCACGTTCGATGTGAACCACTTCTTCAAAGCCTTTGTCGTTTTTAAACGCTTCACCATCGCCCGCCTCTCTCGCATTTAAGTTACGATTGATTCGGATGATTTGACCGTTTGCATTGTGCTTGTAGGTTTCATAGCTATCGACACCTTTTAGCTCAACCTCTTGACCGTCGATGGTGACTTTAATGGTTTTACCTGTACCTTCCGTGTTGTCGTTATCTGTATATCTCGCCACTGCACGAGCATATTGGTCTAACACAAGGTAAGATTTGGAATTCGTTTCGCCATTACCGGTGTTGTCGTATTCAACCCTCAAGGTTTGACCTTTGTCGTTAAGACCGAAAGTTTCGATTCTGTCGACACCTTCAATTGGCTTACCATCGTTATCCTTGTGGATATTATGACCTGTGGTTTTTTTCGCATCATTGTCCACTAACACCTTCTGAACCCTGCCTAGACTATCAAACTGCTGATAATGGATCTTATCAGGCACTCAACAGTAAATACTCTATATTATTACATTGGCTTTTCGTACCTACAAAAATACATTCTAATGAATTTTTATTCTCCCTTCTTTATTTATCAAATGGAGTGCTTGATTGTTTTTTGAACTTCCATGTTAACCAATATAATCCGACTGAATGTCGCTTTTTTAAGGCTGTATTTTATGGATTAAAGATTAGGTAGAGTGCCTGATAAGATCCATTATCAGCAGTTTGATAGTCTGGGTAGGGTGAGTACGGTATTTGTGGATAACGACAATAATAAAACGACAGGAGAAGTTCAGTCTATCAATAACGGAAGTGTAAAAGGCATAGAATATATATTGGCTTACCACCACAATATAAAGGGTGAGGTTGTTACTATACTCAAAGACAATGATATGAATGGGACTTATGATGTTCGTGACGAGCATATCTTAGATGCTAACGGTAATATTGTAGAGATTCAATATGATAAAACGAATGATGGCAAGATTGATAATGTGACGAAGAATACCTTAAATGCTAAAGGTGAGGTAATTGAAGCGAAATACTACAATCAAGCAGAAAATGGAGCTCAAGCATTAACAAGTAAACATACTTTCGAACTTGATGCGAACGGACATATAACGCAGAAGACAAGTTATTCTGCGGCAAATATCCTAACTTCTATTGAGCACTATACTAATAATACTAAAGGCAATGTTGTGAAAAAATTGATTGATAATAATGGTGATGGCGTTGATCGTGCAGAAATCTATACATTAGATGTAAATGGTTATATTACTAAAACCGAAAATGATATTGGTAACAATGGCTCTATTGAGAGTAGTACACGTTATGATAGAAATGCTCTCGGAAGAATTACAAAACTATATGATGATAATGATGGCGATAGCATTATTGATGCTTATAGAACCAATGAGTTTGATGTATATGGTAATATTCTGAAAGAAACACACTATAATGCGAAAACAGATGCTATTACCTCAATTATTACATTGACTTATGATAGTAATAACCGTCTAATAACGAGATTTAATGACGCAAATGCAAATGGAGAATTTGATAATCTAGATACGAAGAATGTTTACAAATATGATTCACAATATGGCAGCGTTATTCAACGTGTAGATATATCTCCAACAAAAACATCTTCAATATTCTTTAGATATGATAATCTTGGGAGACAAGTGAAATCTATTTTAGACGATAACAATAACGGTATCCCTGAATCAAATGAGACTACTCGTATCTACAGTTATGATAATCCTATTTGGAATAAATATACATTGGTTACTGTAACAGATAGTCAAGGTTTACAAAGTATTTCTAAATTTGATCTAGATGATGCGGGTAATTATGCATTGCAATATTATGCAGGCAGAAACGGAGAGTTTAGCCGAATTAATTTCTATAATACAAATGTAGCAAAAAATGTGGATTTCACGAATAAATGGTCAGAAGAGGAATTGGCAAAAATTGGAAGCAAAATTCAGCAAATTCAATTAACAAATGAGCAATATTCAACCACACTGACATTAGATAGCAATATTGTATCTAAATTAAGCGTGTCTGGCCTTGATATTCGTGGTGATGCAACTGATACCGTTAACCTAAGCAGCGACTTTACAAAAGTTGAAGTTAAAGGCACCAAAAAAGCAGGTAAAGATGTATTACAAGCCTACCAAGCCGAAGTTGATGGTACAACTTATACAGTTTACATTGATACTGACATACATACTGTTGTTGGCTAATCCTAATTTCTTTTAGATAACTCAAGCCCCATAGCAATATGGGGCTTTTTACGTTTCGTACTTCTCCTCACAAGCGGTCATTTTTTACTAAACTTTTGCAATTCTGCTATAATCCCACCTATCCTCATTCCCTATTTTCGGAGAGAAAATATGAAAAAACAACTCCCTATCGGTATTCAAACGTTTGCTAAGTTAAGAGAAAACAATGACTATTACTACGTAGATAAAACGCAAAAAATCATTGAACTCATCAACGCAAGCGAATTTATTTTCCTCTCCCGCCCTCGTCGTTTTGGGAAAAGTTTAACGCTAGACACCATTGCCGAGCTATTTTCTGCTAACAAGCCGTTATTCAAGGATCTATACGCTGAAAAAAATTGGGATTGGGATAAAAAATATCCCGTGATTCGCCTTAGTTTTGGTACTAATGTGACGTTTGATGATAAACGTTTAGTACAAATTATTAATGAAAAATTAGAGGAACTGGAAGAAATCCACAACATTTCCGCAAAACCGCATTTATCCGAAGCAGCTCGTTTTCAGCGGATTATCAAACATATTCACAACCAAACTGGGCAGAAAGTGGTCGTACTGATTGATGAATATGATAAGCCGATTTTGGATAATTTATCGAACCCAGAACAATCTCTTTTAGCACGAAATCGTTTACGTGATTTTTATAGCGTACTGAAAGAAAACGATGCATTTTTACGTTTTGCAATGCTCACAGGCGTCTCTAAATTCAGTAAAATCAACCTATTTTCAGGCTTAAATAACCTTTATGATGCCACCTTAGACAAGCAATTCTCCGACTTATGTGGCTACACCCAATCTGAATTAGAAAACGTGTTCTCGCCTGAATTATCAGGTGTGAATTTAATTGAGCTGAAGAATTGGTACAACGGCTATAACTGGTCGGGGGAGTGTGTGTATAACCCTTTTGATGTGTTGTTTTACTTCCAAACACGCATTTATCAGCCTTATTGGTTTGAGACAGGTTCTCCCACCTTTTTGATTGATAAATTAATCAATGAAAAGGTGGATTTAGGGAGAATTACCCAGCAAATTTCGGATAATCATTTGCTTTCTCGCTTTGATGTGGGCGATATTAGCCCGATTGCGTTAATGTTCCAAACCGGTTATCTGACAATCAATCAACAAGTAGAACGTTTAGGCAAAGTGGGTTATACCCTAAAATTCCCGAATAAAGAAGTGCAGCAAAGTTTGAGTGAATTATTACTCAGACGATTTTTGCATAAAAAAGATGCGGGGTTAGAGTTAAATGCTTATTTATACGACGCCCTGATTCAACACGATGTAGCCCGAATGCAGCTCGTGCTGAAAGCCTTTTTTGCCAGTATTCCGCACGATTGGCATAGAAATAACCAAATTGCCTATTATGAGGGGTATTGGGCGAGTGTGTTTTATGCCTATTTTGCGAGCCTTGGTTTTCCGATTATCACAGAAGATGCGACCAGCGTGGGCAATATTGATATGACATTGCTGGTTAATAACCACGTTTATATTTTTGAGTTTAAAGTGGTGGGTAAAGAGGTGAAAGAAAGCCCGTTGGGGTTAGCTCTAGCACAGATTATCGACCGAGATTATGCGAAGAAATATCAAGGACAAGGCAAAACGATTTACCAAATTGGGGTGGAGTTTAATAAAGATAGCCGAGAAGTCGCGTTTGAGGTGAAAGTATTGGATTAGTATTGCCACTTAGCAAGCGGTTGAATTTGGCTAATTTTTTGCAAAGTTTTAGTAAAAAATGACCGCTTGTAAAAGCCGTAATGAGATATAACAAAACCTGCTGCCAATTGCTCGGCAGCAGGTTTTTTTAGTTTATACAAGCGGGCGTTTTTTGCGGATTTTTTGCAATATTCTGCTCAAATCGCACCGCTTGTTAGGCTGGGAACTACGCCAATACAACATTCACATCGGTGTCAATCAGAAGCGTATAGGTTTGATCGCCTACCTCTGTTTGATACTGCTCGTATTCCTCTTTTCCTCCTCTGATATTAGCGAGTTTCTTGAACTCGGTATTATCTTTCAGATTCACAGTATCGGTTTTATCGCCGTTGATGGTGAGAATGATACTATCCTTGCCGCTGTCCTTAGCCTTGGTTGGCTTGACCCCTGAGCTGAGTTTTGCCAAGGTGTCGTTGTCAAGGGTGATCACCGTACTGGCTCTAGTATCAGATAAATTAATTGTTCTGATTTTATCACCTATTTCCTCATAAAACTCCTGCTTCCACGTCGTTAAATCATCCGTGTAGTTTCTTGGAGTACGAGCACCATCATAGTCAAATCTGTTATATTCCCTATCTTTTCCGGCGAAAAATCTTACCTGAGCGATATTCAGATTATCATGGACTGTTTTAAACGTACCACGATATTCATCTCCTACATATGTGTGAGTCAAATTAACCAAATTGGATTCACCGTAGAAAGTCATCTTTTGGTTAGATTCTCCCGCAGAGATTTCACCATCCTCATTTGTATCAATATGTGTTGAAATCCTCCGTCCTAGAGGGTCATATCCCCATACTTCCTTAGTTACTGAGGCAATTTCACCGTCATCATTAAAACGAGTATTTTTACGGGTTAATACGGTATTGAAAGCATCTCTAGTATATTCAAAGATGGTGTCTCCAGCGTTTCTTTGTTCAATTACGCCTGTGTCTGACAGTTCTTTAATAATATACCCTCTTTCATCACGTTTCTCATATTTGTGAACGATGGT
The DNA here is from genome assembly GCF_013377995.1 of Mannheimia pernigra. NCBI lineage: Bacteria > Pseudomonadati > Pseudomonadota > Gammaproteobacteria > Pasteurellales > Pasteurellaceae > Mannheimia > Mannheimia pernigra. Next base: position 202,038 of record NZ_CP055305.1, on the reverse strand, counting down.
AAGTACATCATTGCCCGAATATGTATCTCTTTGGGTTAGATAACCGTATTGATCATATTTGTGTATTACTTTAGAAACGAGTGAGCCGTCAGCATTTCGAGCCTCATATTTCAATGTATTGTCAAATCTATCCTTAACTAAAATAGTGTAACCCTCAATCTCCTGACTTTCCCCTGCAGCCCTGTCGACTTTTACAAGCTGATCCAGATTGTTGTAGTGGTAGGTTTCGTTACGCTCAAAACCTTCTTTTTTAGAGTCCGTATCAAACCAACGCTTGTTTGTACGACCATAGGTATCATAAGTGTATTGATTAGCGGAGGATTGTACCCAATCGCCTTTTTCTGATTTCACTGTTGAGACATCGTCCGTTTTTTGTCTACGTTCGTTGTATTTGTTTTCAGTAACCTCCGTGAATTTCTCTTCACCCGCTTCACCCGTTTTGTTGGTGGAGGTTTTCAGTACGTTGCCGTATTCGTTGCGTTCGCTTTTCACGATACGGTCGATACCTGTTACCGTTACCTCTTTGCCGTCAAGCGTGATGGTGTGGTCGTAACCAGTTTTGTTTACACTCCCATCGCTTAGACGGTCGTTATTGGCGTTGTCGTAACGAGCAATTTCACGTCCTAGGACATCACGCACATAGTAAGTCACACTTTCTGCGTGTTTTTGACCATCTAGATTTGCCTCTTGTTTAATCAGATTATTGTTCGAGTCATACTCTTTTTTGTAGAAGCGTTCAATACCTTTCACTTCGCGACCATCTTCTAGCGTGTGTGTTGTACCTGTGATTTGTTTTCCACCATCTAGTTTTGGCGTTGTGTCGTTATCCAAGTTTTGGTATTCACCAATACGGTTGCCGTTTGCATCTAAATCATAGTGGTACACACGGTCATCCCCGTCTTTCGCATCTAGGTTGAATTTTTCAGTAATCACACGGTTTTGGCCATCACGCTCATAAGTGGTAAAGTTGTCAATACCTTTAAGAGTACGTTCACCACCATCTAGCGTGATAGTCTCGCCTGTTTTCTTCTCTAACGCTTTGCCATCTTTGATGTCGTTATCACGGTTGTAATAAGCACCCTTAACTTGACCGCTTGCTTTATCCACATCACGGTATTCGATTTCATCAAACTCACCTTTTCCATCAAAGTTTTTATTTATTTGAATAGCCTGCCCGAGTTCGTTGTATTCATACGTTTCATAACGGTCTACGCCTTTCAATGTACGACCATCATTCAAATTAATAGCGTCATCTTGGTCTTCTTGGCCTTTTTGGTCTTTATTACCCGAGCCTGTCTTAGCGTTATTGTCTAAGTCATAGTAACGACCTTTCTCACGTCCGTATTCGTCACGTTCGATGTGAACCACTTCTTCCGCTGCACCCTCTGCATTGGTGTTACGGTCGATTTGGATGGTTTGACCGTTTGCATTGTGCTTGTAGGTTTCATAGCTATCGACACCTTTTAGCTCAACCTCTTTACCGTCGATGGTGACTTTAATGGTTTTACCTGTACCTTCCGTGTTGTCGTTATCTGTATATCTCGCCACTGCACGAGCATATTGGTCTAACACAAGGTAAGCTTTGGAATTCGTTTCGCCATTACCATTGTTGTCGTATTCAACCCTCAAGGTTTGACCTTTGTCGTTAAGACCGAAAGTTTCGATTCTGTCGACACCTTCAATTGGCTTACCATCGTTATCCTGGTGGGTATTATGACCTGTGGTTTTTTTCGCATCATTGTCCACTAACACCTTCTGAACCCTGCCTAGACTATCAAACTGCTGATAATGGATCTTATCAGGCACTCTACCTAATCTTTAATCCATAAAATACAGCCTTAAAAAAGCGACATTCAGTCGGATTATATTGGTTAACATGGAAGTTCAAAAAACAATCAAGCACTCCATTTGATAAATAAAGAAGGGAGAATAAAAATTCATTAGAATGTATTTTTGTAGGTACGAAAAGCCAATGTAATAATATAGAGTATTTACTGTTGAGTGCCTGATAAGATCCATTATCAGCAGTTTGATAGTCTGGGTAGGGTTCAGAAGGTGTTAGTGGACAATGATGCGAAAAAAACCACAGGTCATAATACCCACAAGGATAACGATGGTAAGCCAATTGAAGGTGTCGACAGAATCGAAACTTTCGGTCTTAACGACAAAGGTCAAACCTTGAGGGTTGAATACGACAACAATGGTAATGGCGAAACGAATTCCAAATCTTACCTTGTGTTAGACCAATATGCTCGTGCAGTGGCGAGATATACAGATAACGACAACACGGAAGGTACAGGTAAAACCATTAAAGTCACCATCGACGGTAAAGAGGTTGAGCTAAAAGGTGTCGATAGCTATGAAACCTACAAGCACAATGCAAACGGTCAAACCATCCAAATCGACCGTAACACCAATGCAGAGGGTGCAGCGGAAGAAGTGGTTCACATCGAACGTGACGAATACGGACGTGAGAAAGGTCGTTACTATGACTTAGACAATAACGCTGAGACAGGCTCGGGTAATAAAGACAAAGAAGGCCAAGAAGACCAAGATGACGCTAAGAAGTTAAATGATGGTCGTACATTGAAAGGCGTAGACCGTTATGAAACGTATGAATACAACGAACTCGGGCAGGCTATTCAAATAAATAAAAACTTTGATGGAAAAGGTAAGTTTGATGAAATCGAATACCGTGATGTGGATAAAGCAAGCGGTCAAGTTAAGGGTGCTTATTACAACCGTGATAACGACATCAAAGATGGCAAAGTGTTAGATAAGAAAACAGGCGAGACTATCACGCTAGATGGTGGTGAACGTACTCTTAAAGGTATTGACAACTTTACCACTTATGAGCGTGATGGCCAAAACCGTGTGATTACTGAAAAATTCAACCTAGATGCGAAAGACGGGGATGACCGTGTGTACCACTATGATTTAGATGCAAACGGCAACCGTATTGGTGAATACCAAAACTTGGATAACGACACAACGCTAACGCTCGACAGTAAAAAGCAGGTCACAGGTACAGAGCATACACTAAAAGATGGACGTAAAATAACAGGTATCGAACGCGTTTACCTCAAAGAGTATGATGCAAATAATCATCTCATCAAACAAGAGCAAAACTTGGACGGTAAAGGCCATGCAGAAAACGTGAGCTACTATGTGCGTGATGCGTTAGGTCGTGAAGTTGCCCGTTACGACAACACGAATAACGACCGATTCAGTAATGGTAACGAAAACAAAACAGGGTCTAGCCATCAGATTAAACTCAATGGTGAAACAGTCACTGTAGAGGGTATTGATAGAATTATCAAAAACACATTCAATGCGTATAATAAGGCAGAAAAAACCGAAATCAATAACACGGGTGAAGCGGGCGATGACAAGTTTACTAATATCACAGAACGTGTTTACAACGGTCGTAATCAGCTTGAATCTGACGTCTCAACAGTGAAGACAGAAAGCGGCGAATTTGTACAATCTTCTGCCAATAAGTACACTTATGACAACTATGACCGCGTAGCAACGCGGAGCTTTGATACAGATTCTAAAAAAGAGGGGGATGAGAGAACAGAAAAATACACTTATGATCAGTACGGATATATTATTAATGTCGCGACTGACATACTTGGCGACAATATTGCCGTGAATACGACAAGAACGATTGAAAGAGATCTGTATGGACGTACTGAAATATATCGTGACTACCAAGCAAATGGTAGTCTATTATCAAAACGTGAGTATGATTATAATGAATATGGATACATTACCAAACTAACCAGCTATTCATCTGAGACACAGAAGAGTTTTATCAATCATTATTATAAACGTGATAGTATTGGGCGGGTAGAAAAACTACTTGAAGACAAAAATGCTAATGAAATCTTTGATGCTGGCGATCTGAAACAAACCTTAATTTACGATCAATATATTGACAGCAAATATGCGGAACGTATTGATGAATCAGTATTACAGAAAAAACACAACATCTATACCTATGATGATTACCAAAGAATAAGTTCATCATTTGAGGATAAAAATGGTAATAAAACCCATGATAGTTATGAACCGTTAACCAAACGTTTCTACTTTGGTGAATCTGGAATAACGGATAGATTTGAGTTCTATACAAATGGAAAATTAACCCTTATTCAGAAGTATGTTTACCCAGATGCAGGCAATATTGGTAACCCGATTGCACAATTAAAGCTAGACGTTGCAGCAGATCAGTATGCTTTACTATATGGGCTTCATGGTTTTCACTATTCCTCTGAGGATGATTATACTTCCGACAACTGGAGCAAACTTCTAGATAATTATGCAAATAAAATTAACCAAATCAATCTTACGAATACTACGGCAAGTACGCATATTACGTTAGATCATAACACTGTCGCAAAAATTGCCAAAGATAAAACACTACTCATCAACGGTGACGCTACTGACACAGTCAAGCTCAAAGACTACGGTGAATTCACCAAAGCAGCAGAGACAGTGAAAATAGGCAGCAACACCTATGATAAACTGACCACTGACGTTGAGGGCAAAACCTACACGTTATTGGTCGATACCGACATCAAGCTCTTTGATGCTGCACACCCAGGGACGGAAATTATTTAAGCAAATAGCCTTCCTTGCTGATTTGCCCCGCCACTCGGGGCAATACAAGCGGTTGATTTTTGCTGACAATGTGTAAAAAGCACCGCAACGCAGTCATAAAAAACCGCCTGACGAAGAAACATCGTCAGGCGGTTTTATTTTCAAGGTAAGCGGTGCAATTTCTGATAGTCGCTTAGCCACTCAGTAACTCAGCTTCAGCTACTTTTGCAAATTACCAGCAAAAACAGACCGCTTGTTATTGGCTACGGGAGCAGGTTGGTTGTAATATCAGTATCAATTAACAGGGTGTAGTCGTGTCCATCTACCTGTGTCGTGTACTGATTGTACTCCTGATTGCTCACTTTTTTGGTCTCATCTAACTTTTTGAACTCGTGGCTATTTTTGAGATTCACCACATCGGTACTGTCGCCTGCAATACGCAGTTCTGAACCTGTTGTGATTTTACGCAGCACATCGTTATCTAGCGTAATCTCCGTTTTAGCCCGAGCATCAGACATATTAATCACCTGAATATGCCCGCCTACTTTGTCGAAGAAACGATGCCAGTTTTCAGTCGTGTAGTCTTCGACTGATGTTGCTTGGCTGCCGTAGACGTTGTAATTAAATGTTTTGAACTCCTTACCGAGAGGGGAATCAAGTGTACCGATTTGAGTGCCTTGATTGCCCGCATTGAGGTAGACAAACTTCAAGATATTTGTCGGATTCTCCTCATTAGGGGCGACATATCTATAAACGGCATCACGTGAATTCGTAATGTGGTAGGTATCCACATGCTTGGTTTCGCCGTTATCCCATTGCTCATTACCATTACTATCTACAAAGGTGTAATCACGTCTTCCGAAATCATCATAGTTCCATATTGTATTGGTTTCTACACCTCTTGTATTTACATCCGTTACTTTATAGGCTCGTCCTTGGTCGTTGTAAGTATAGGCTCGCCAACTGTCGCCTGCCCCCAATTCTCCATCTAAATTATTGTCTCTTCCTTCTACGATAATTCGACCGTATTCATCGCGTTTAAAGATAGCGGTAGTATTGTTGGTATGAGAAGTATCCTTCGCTCTCAGACCATATACATCGTATTCAACGGTATTCTGTTTAGACAGATTGCCTTGGCTGTCAAATACGCGTCTTACTACCTCACGACCATATAAATCAAACTTATGGGTAGAATATTCATTAATTAATAATTCATCACCTGTGAAGTTGTTATCTTGACGAACAACTCTACCATAAACATCTCTATGATAAGTTTCTACCCGCTCAAAACCTTGTTTTGTCAAGTTCGTATCAAAGCTCCGCGTTGCTACGCGGTCATAGTTGTCATAAGTGTACTTATCATGAGCGATTCGATTAAAATAAACTCTAAAAGCACAATTATCATTCATATTGAGCTGATTGGTTTACCTATTCAGCTCCAACATTGAGCCTATTATTGATATGTTAAAAATCAATACTCAATTAAATAGCGGGTGCTTCGTCCTCCTTGTTCCGTTTTTCTTATCAGACCTTTTTCCAGTAAATCGGTTAAGTGACGTGTGGCAGTCGCTTTACTGACTTTGGCCACCTTTTGGTATTGTGATGCATTGATACCTAATTCAAACCCGTTTTCACCACCATCCAGCAAGCGATTTAACACTTTTTTTTGTTCTTTGTTTAGACTCAGCCCTCTATGTTTTAACCAAAAGCGACTTTTGGCAAGCAGTCGTTCGATTTGAACCAAGCTGCTTTCAATGCTTTCGATTAATGTAGTTAAAAACCAACTTAGCCATTGTGTGATATTAGGGCTACCTTTTTGGCTCTCTTCCAATAAGCGATAGTATTCATTCCGTTTTTGTAAAATGGTAAATGAAAAAGCGTAGAGCCTAATACTTTGTTGGTCTGCTTGCGTTAATGTTAAATCAGTTAATGCTCTCGCCAGCCTGCCATTGCCGTCATCAAAGGGGTGTATGGTTAAAAACCAAAGATTACATATACCTGCACGGATAAGGGGATCAAGTGAGATATCGTGTAGGCTAGAGTTGAACCACTCAATGAAACGAGATAATGCGACTTCCAACTCTTGGCGTGGTGGTGCTTCAAAATGTACTTTGGGCTTATCTAAGCGGCCCGAAACAACCTGCATCGGCTCTTCGCCACGTATTTCTCCAACTTTAATATGGGGTGTATGATAAGGAAACAACCAAAGATGCCATTGAGCTAAACGAGCAAAACTTAACGGCTGCTGCCAGTTCTCCAATACATCAATCATAATGTTACTGACACCTTCGGATCGGTCAGAAACAGGACAAGGGGTTTCAATTGAAATATTTAACTTGCGAGCCAACGATGACCTGACTGAGTAGGCATTGAGATTTTCACCTTCAATCTGTGAGGAGCTCAATATATTGCTTAATAAGGTATCTAGAGCCAGTTCCGAATCGCTGTATTCAATTTGACTGCTATACCCAATAAGTTTACCCAGTAACAACCAGCAACGGCGTAACTTGGGTTCCAACTTTGAGTTATCCCATGAAAACTCGGTCCAATTTGGGTATTGCCATATCCATTTGTAATTATCATATTGCATTATTCCTGTCCTTATAATAAAAAATTCAGTATTATAATCGTATCATTTTATAAACCAAATATGATAGCCAATCAGCTCAATATGAATGATAATTGTGCTTTTAGAGTTTATTTTAATCGAATCGCTCATGATAAGTACACTTATGACAACTATGACCGCGTAGCAACGCGGAGCTTTGATACGGACTTGACAAAACAAGGTTTTGAACGGGTAGAAACTTATCATAGAGATGTTTATGGTAGAACTGTTCGCACTGATAATGACATTGTTGGTCAAGGTGGTGATATTGATGGATACATTACTTATGAACGTGATATTTTCGGGCGAAATGAAATTGAAAAATCATATAGTAACGATCAATTAAATAGTCATACAGAGCGTAAATATGATTTATATGACCGTCAGGCTAAGCGAATTATCTACGATGTAGATGGGAAGCCAAGCCAAACTATTGAAACAAAATATAATGCTTATAATCGTCCAACAGAAATTTGGTTTGATCAAAATAGCAATGGGGTTTTCGATGGTAAAGAAGGCAAGCAGATTTATGAATACAATCCTGATAGAATCCATCTAGTTTTAAGTCGTACTGATATTTACGCTGATGGTAGAGAGTATAAAGGTAAATGGACTTACGATGACTTTGAACGCCGTATTGCCGTACATCAAGATGATAACGAAAACGGCAAGATTGACGGAAATGAATATAACTGGCAAATCTCTCATATAGGGGAAACACGTTTTATGGATATAATAAGGGAATACACAGGTACAACATTAAAAGTGGTCCGAAAAGTTCACTATGACAATAATAATGGTGCAATTGCCACTTTCAGAGGTAATGCTGAAGGTGTTTATCACACATTGAACTATGACGGATATGATAAACCTCGTAGCTCAAGTGAAGATTTTACCCAAGAGCATTACAATGAGCTATTCAAGCAGGTCGGCGGTAATCTTAAGGCTGTGAATTTTACTAATGATAAACATAGTACTCAGATCACTTTAGATAACAATGTGCTAGCGAAACTCACTAAGTCAACACCTGAGTTAACACTCACGATCAACGGTGACGCTACTGACACAGTCAAGCTCAAAGACTACGGTGAATTCACCAAAGCAGCAGAGACAGTGAAAATAGGCAGCAACACCTATGATAAACTGACCACTGACGTTGAGGGCAAAACCTACACGTTATTGGTGGATACCGACATCAAGCTCTTTGATGCTGCACACCCAGGGACGGAAATTATTTAAGCAAATAACCTTCCTTGCTGATTTGCCCCGCCACTCGGGGCAATACAAGCGGTTGATTTTTGCTGACAATGTGTAAAAAGCACCGCAACGCAGTCATAAAAAACCGCCTGACGAAGAAACATCGTCAGGCGGTTTTATTTTCAAGGTAAGCGGTGTAGTTTCTGATAGTCGCTTAGTCACTTAACCACTCAGTAACTCAGCTTCAGCTACTTTTGCAAATTGCCAGCAAAAACAGACCGCTTGTTATTGGCTACGGGAGCAGGTTGGTTGTAATATCAGTATCAATTAACAGGGTGTAGTCGTGTCCATCTACCTGTGTCGTGTACTGATTGTACTCCTGATTGCTCACTTTTTTGGTCTCATCTAACTTTTTGAACTCGTGGCTATTTTTGAGATTCACCACATCGGTACTGTCGCCTGCAATACGCAGTTCTGAACCTGTTGTGATTTTACGCAGCACATCGTTATCTAGCGTAATCTCCGTTTTAGCCCGAGCATCAGACATATTAATCACCTGAATATGCCCGCCTACTTTGTCGAAGAAACGATGCCAGTTTTCAGTCGTGTAGTCTTCGGTAGAAGAAATGACTGAGCCCCAAACGTTGTAAGCTAAATCAGTAAAATCTTTACCATTCCAAGCGTGTAACATACCTAATTTCTGACCTGCTTCACCTGCATTGAGGTAAATAAATTTCTCTATTTTAACTGGTGTGGTTTCGTCTTTTGCGAAAAACCGAGTGATAGTATCTTGATCATTTGTTTGACCGTGATAGGTGTTAATATGTTTAACATCATCACCATCAAATTTACCATTATTGTTCTGATCCCAGAAAGTAGAATCAATTCTATTCAGCTCATCATAGTGGTAGGTAGTTACTCTATCAGTACCATCTTTTATTCTGTCAATTGCTTTTTCAACAAGACCTTGATTGTTGTAAAAATGCGTTCTCCAAGTATCGCCCAAGTCAAATTTGCCGTTTAGATTATTATCTGCACCTATAGTAACAGTTCTGCCGTACTCATCATGCGTGGTAATATGTGAGAGATTGATTGTATCTTCATTAGTATAACTTGTGCGTTTTATTACACGATCATAAATATCGTGTTTAAGCTCCTGTTTTTGGGTTAAACGATCTTGGCTGTCAAATATACGTCTTACTACCTCACGACCATATAAATCAATCTTATGGGTAGAATATCCATTAATTAATAATTCATCACCTGTGAAGTTGTTATCTTGACGAATAATTCTACCATAAACATCTCTATGATAAGTATCCACCCGCTCAAAACCCTCTTTTTTAGAGTCTGTATCAAAGCTCCGTGTTGCTACGCGGTCATAGTTGTCATAAGTGTACTTATTTACAGTTTTAGGTTATTTTGTATACACTTATTCTTTTGACTTTGCTAAGTAATAAGAGTACCATTTCTGCACTTATCAAGAAAAATTAGGATAAATAAAATGATAACTCTCGCAAAGAATCAAGTAGTAACAACCAGCAAAATTGAATTTGTTGAACAAAACCGCCCATCTGAAGAACAAATCTTTTTGATGAGAATTCTGAACGGTGAAATTACCTTCAAAAGTAATGAAGAAGTGCTGGAAAACCTACGAAAAAGATTAAAGCTAGATAAATAGTGATGAAAGTTGATTATATTGTTCAGTGGTCTAATGAAGCAGAAGAACAACTTAATAAAAAAGCTGACTATATAGCAGAGCAAAGCAGTAGAGAAATAGCGGCTAATTTCTTTGATGATATTAAAACCACTGCAGAAAAACTGTCATATATTGCTGGAGCATATAACGATGGTAAATTCCATAAATTTCCTGTATCTAAAAGGCGAAAACCTCATTCTGTGAGATTTATTGTTGTTGGAGATTTTATTTTAATTAGTGAGTTTATCCCTGCGGGAAAGAATAGCTAAAATGGTACTAAAAGCTCGTTTTTTGACGAGCTTTTCTTTTTAGGACTGTATTTTGAAAAGTATTATACTTAAATAGCTTGGAATCATTTGAATAAAAATCACTCAATTTTCTAATGATAAGTACACTTATGACAACTATGACCGCGTAGCAACGCGGAGCTTTGATACGAACTTGACAAAACAAGGTTTTGAGCGGGTAGAAAACTACACTTATGACACATACGGAAGTATCATTGATACAGCCACCGATGTTGCTGGTGATAACATCGCAGTCAATAGCCGTACGACCAGTGAAAGAGATGAGTTCGGTCGTGATAAAGTGGTTCGTAATTTCCAAGCAGATGGAACATTGGTCTGGAAACGGGAGTATGAATACAATGAGTATGATGCACTTACAAAAGAAACTCACTATTCATCTGAAACCAGAAAGAATTCCATCCATACTTATAGCCGAGATGAGTTTGATCGACCTGTAATAGGATGGGATGATAAAAATGCCAACGGTATTTTTGATGCTGGTGATGTCAAATATAGTTTGAGTTTCTCTAATGATGCTAGATCATTACTTATGAGACGCAAAAATACTGTAGTTGATATATCAGGTAAAGAAACATCCCAAGACTTCAATTATGTTTACAATGAAAAAGTCCGGGTTAGAGAGTTTATTGATCTTAACAATAATCAAAAAGCTGACTCTAATGAACTTGTCACGCACATAACCTACACGGACGATACTGGGTTATTTGTGAAAAAATTCGAATATAGCTATGGATTAGATAAAAAGAACATATTTGAATCTTGGCATTTTATCTTCCCTGACGCTGGTACAAGAGGCGTTCAAATCGCAGGTATTCGCACAGATATAGCATCTGGGGAAACCTATATGAGCTATGGGGTTCACGGTTCTCACTATTCTACAAAAGATGACTATACGTCGAGTAGCTGGAATAAATTATTCGATGAGTATAAAAGCAAACTTGAAGCCATTTATCTCACCAATAATACTGCTAATACTATATTAACAGTAGATAACGACGTTATTGCGAAAATCGCCAAAAACCAAATGCTACGTATTAACGGCGATGCAACCGATACTGTCCGTCTGAAAAACCACGCTGAGTTTAAAGAGATTGAAAATGTGAAACAAGGTAAAAATGACTACAAACAATACACCACCGAAGTGGACGGTCAGCAATATACCCTATTGATTGACACCGACATCAACGTTGTATTGGCGTAGCTTTAGCTCACAATAAGCGGTCTGTTTTTGCTGATAATTTGCAAAACGCCGCTTAAGATAAAACAAAACCTGTTACCGATTGGTAACAGGTTTTTTTACCCTTTATTCAGCCTAAATCCGCACTAAATTCATTAATGGTTCAAAAGCATAAAGGGCAGATTTTCTGCCTGCTGCTTCTTCTTTAACGGCTAAAACACCTGTTTCCACCAACAGTTTGGTAAAGCGAGTGGCGGTTGTACTTGGAATACCACTTCGTCCAATAAATTGGCTATTTCTAAAAATTGGATTGGTAAAAATAAAATCCTGTGCCATCACTGCATATTTTGAAGAGAGAGTATCAGCAAAAATAGCCTTCATTGTTTCATAAAGTTTTTGGATACTTTCAGCAATCATCAAATTATGTTTTGCTTGTACTTCTACAGCATTCAAGAAAAAAATAATCCACTCATTCCAATCACCAGTTTGTGAAACCAGCCTCATTAAATCAATATAGCTGTTTTTATTTTGTTCAAAATAACCACTAATATAAAAATGTGGGGCAGAAATTAGCTTAGAGTGCCATAACATTAGCGTAATCAACATTCTACCAATTCTACCGTTGCCATCTTGGAATGGGTGGAGTGCTTCAAATTCCAAATGGCTGACGGCTGTTTTAATTAAAATATGGTCATTATTTTGCTGAATATAGTCAAAAAGTCGGTCTATTCCTTCTTCCAGTTTTTCTGGAGAGATTGGGATAAACAATACACTTCGCCGAATGGTGTCTGCTAAAAAATTTTGCTCTTTCTTAAATTCGCCTGGACTTTTATTTGCCCCTCTTCCCACCGATAAAAGCTGTTGGTGCATTCCTTTTAGTAAAGATTTAGACAGTGGATAGCCATCTAGCATCGCTTTTTGCGTGTTTTTTAACGTGCGTTGATACAGTACTGTTTCAATAATATCGCGTCTCACATTCAAGCTATATTCATTTTTTCCTGCTGTTTCAGGATAATCCGCCTCATATTGCAAAATCTCATCCATTGTGCTGATTGTGCCTTCCATACGAGAAGAAATCACCGCTTCCTGATTGCGTAATGGGGCAAGCAAAATTTCGCTATTATGCATATTTTTAAGCATTTGGTCGTAGCGAGAAATCGCTTCAATCGCATTTGCTAGGGCTGGAATGATTCTTTGGTAAGCGATTTCATCGGGTGGAAATTTCCCATCGTGATATTTCACCGCATTTTCAATGTTGATATTGTGCATTTTGTTCCCCATTTTTAGTAATTTTTAGTTATAAAAGCAAAATTGTGCCTCATTTATGCAGCACAAACAAGTTTGTTATTCACTTTAATGGTTTTTTGGTTGATAAAATAAGTTGTAATGAATTTATGCGAGACAAGTGATTTTGTTATCTATATTTATATGCTTTTGGGTAACAAGCTCAAATGGCGTATTAAGTTTAATCCGTTTTTGGTAAAGTGTTGATAAAAAAACCACCTTACAGAAAACCTATAAGGTGGTTTGAGTTAATGTGGCTATACTTTTGCAAATTATCAGCAAAAACAGACCGCTTATTGTGAGCTAAAGCTACGCCAATACAATGTTGATGTCGGTGTCAATCAATAGGGTATATTGCTGACCGTCCACTTCGGTGGTGTATTGTTTGTAGTCATTTTTACCTTGTTTCACATTTTCAATCTCTTTAAACTCAGCGTGGTCTTTCAGGCGGACAGTATCGGTTGCATCGCCGTTAATGAGTAGCTTTCGAGTGCTACTTTTACCGCTCAGTTTTACTAAGGTGTCGTTGTCGAATGCAATATCCGTGCTTTGCGTCGCATTGCTGAGATTGATTTCTCTCAATGTTCCGCCAATTTGCTCTAACAATGGTTCGAATTTACTGTCAGTATAATCTTCAGTTGAAGAACTAACAGGGGCACCGTTGCCTCCATTATATGCCCAATTTTTGAATACTCGTTCTCCATCAGCGTAAAGTGTACCTAAAGATTGCCCTGAATAACTATAATGCAGTTTGAGCACATCAACGAGCTGCAGCCCTTCTTCCATATTTGGTTCACCAAAGGCAACGCCATTGCTCTCTTGTTTACCCTGATAACGTTCAAAGTAATCAACTAGACTACGACTACCTTCAAAATACTGACGAACGGAATAAGTATCACCCTTTTCAATCGTGCCATTGTTATTTTTATCAAATAGAGTTGCAACGTGGCGATCAGTTTCATCATAGTAAAACTTAACATTCAATTCAGGTGAACCGTTGGCGTATTTCTCAATGCGGCTGATTAGTCTACCATTAGCAGGATCACGCGTTAGAATATGCTTTGTCTCATTACCATCAAATTTACCGTTGTAATTGTTATCTGTCCAATGAATGGCTTGGCGATTATACTCATCACTTTCCGAATTAAAAATTCGTGATACTTGATTTTGAGCATTATAAGAGGTTGTTTTGGTTGCATCTCCATATTGATTGTATTCTTTAGTTTGATGTAACTCAAATGAACCCTTATCATCACTATAAGTCTTTATGTCTGTGGTACGCCCGAAAATATCAGACTCATAAGTTGTATAAGAATCAATCTTACCACCTTGACCAACAATGTCATTATCAGTGCGAACAATTCTACCATAAACATCTCTATCATAAGTTTCTACCCGCTCAAAACCTTGTTTTGTCAAGTTCGTATCAAAGCTCCGCGTTGCTACGCGGTCATAGTTGTCATAAGTGTACTTATCATGAGCGATTCGATTAAAATAAACTCTAAAAGCACAATTATCATTCATATTGAGCTGATTGGCTATCATATTTGGTTTATAAAATGATACGATTATAATACTGAATTTTTTATTATAAGGACAGGAATAATGCAATATGATAATTACAAATGGATATGGCAATACCCAAATTGGACCGAGTTTTCATGGGATAACTCAAAGTTGGAACCCAAGTTACGCCGTTGCTGGTTGTTACTGGGTAAACTTATTGGGTATAGCAGTCAAATTGAATACAGCGATTCGGAACTGGCTCTAGATACCTTATTAAGCAATATATTGAGCTCCTCACAGATTGAAGGTGAAAATCTCAATGCCTACTCAGTCAGGTCATCGTTGGCTCGCAAGTTAAATATTTCAATTGAAACCCCTTGTCCTGTTTCTGACCGATCCGAAGGTGTCAGTAACATTATGATTGATGTATTGGAGAACTGGCAGCAGCCGTTAAGTTTTGCTCGTTTAGCTCAATGGCATCTTTGGTTGTTTCCTTATCATACACCCCATATTAAAGTTGGAGAAATACGTGGCGAAGAGCCGATGCAGGTTGTTTCGGGCCGCTTAGATAAGCCCAAAGTACATTTTGAAGCACTACCACGCCAAGAGTTGGAAGTCGCATTATCTCGTTTCATTGAGTGGTTCAACTCTAGCCTACACGATATCTCACTTGATCCCCTTATCCGTGCAGGTATATGTAATCTTTGGTTTTTAACCATACACCCCTTTGATGACGGCAATGGCAGGCTGGCGAGAGCATTAACTGATTTAACATTAACGCAAGCAGACCAACAAAGTATTAGGCTCTACGCTTTTTCATTTACCATTTTACAAAAACGGAATGAATACTATCGCTTATTGGAAGAGAGCCAAAAAGGTAGCCCTAATATCACACAATGGCTAAGTTGGTTTTTAACTACATTAATCGAAAGCATTGAAAGCAGCTTGGTTCAAATCGAACGACTGCTTGCCAAAAGTCGCTTTTGGTTAAAACATAGAGGGCTGAGTCTAAACAAAGAACAAAAAAAAGTGTTAAATCGCTTGCTGGATGGTGGTGAAAACGGGTTTGAATTAGGTATCAATGCATCACAATACCAAAAGGTGGCCAAAGTCAGTAAAGCGACTGCCACACGTCACTTAACCGATTTACTGGAAAAAGGTCTGATAAGAAAAACGGAACAAGGAGGACGAAGCACCCGCTATTTAATTGAGTATTGATTTTTAACATATCAATAATAGGCTCAATGTTGGAGCTGAATAGGCAAACCAATCAGCTCAATATGAATGATAATTGTGCTTTTAGAGTTTATTTTAATCGAATCGCTCATGATAAGTACACTTATGACAACTATGACCGCGTAGCAACGCGGAGCTTTGATACAGACTCTAAAAAAGAGGGTTTTGAGCGGGTAGAAACTTATCATAGAGATGTTTATGGTAGAACTGTTCGCACTGATAATGACATTGTTGGTCAAGGTGGTGATATTGATGGATACATTACTTATGAACGTGATATTTTTGGGCGAGATACCATTTCAAAGTCATATGCTAACGGTCAATTAAATCGTAATATAGAGAATAAATATGATGTATATGACCGTAAGCTTAAGATAATTTACAATGATGTAAATGGCGTTCCAGATCAAACTATTGAGAGAAAATATAATGCTCACAATCTCATAACGGAAATATTTTTTGATAAAAATAACAATGGGATTTTCGATGGTAAAGACAATAAGCTGAGTTACGAATACAATACCAATGTAATCCATTGGGTTTCAAGTCGTACTGATATTAATGCTGCTAATGGTATAAAGGTAAAAAGTAAGTGGCGTTACGATGATTTAGATCGCCGTATTGCTACACATCAAGATGTTAACGAAAACAACAAGATTGATGAAAATGAAAAGAACTGGAAAATCTCTTATATCGGGCAAACAAGTACAATGGATACAATATATGAGTATATAGGCACAACATTAAATATAGCCCGAAAAGTTCACTATGACAATAATAATACTGCAATTGCCACTTTCAGAGCTGATGCTGACGGTGTTTATCGCACATTGAACTATGACGGATATGATAGACCTATTAGCTCAAGTGAAGATTTCACCCAAGAGCATTACAATGAGCTATTCAAGCAGGTCGGCGGTAATCTTAAGGCTGTGAATTTTACTAATGATAAACATAGTACTCAGATCACTTTAGATAACAATGTGCTAGCGAAACTCACTAAGTCAACACCTGAGTTAACACTCACGATCAACGGTGACGCTACTGACACAGTCAAGCTCAAAGACTACGGTGAATTCACCAAAGCAGCAGAGACAGTGAAAATAGGCAGCAACACCTATGATAAACTGACCACTGACGTTGAGGGCAAAACCTACACGTTATTGGTGGATACCGACATCAAGCTCTTTGATGCTGCACACCCAGGGACGGAAATTATTTAAGCAAATAACCTTCCTTGCTGATTTGCCCCGCCACTCGGGGCAATACAAGCGGTTGATTTTTGCTGACAATGTGTAAAAAGCACCGCAACGCAGTCATAAAAAACCGCCTGACGAAGAAACATCGTCAGGCGGTTTTATTTTCAAGGTAAGCGGTGTAGTTTCTGATAGTCGCTTAGTCACTTAACCACTCAGTAACTCAGCTTCAGCTACTTTTGCAAATTGCCAGCAAAAACAGACCGCTTGTTATTGGCTACGGGAGCAGGTTGGTTGTAATATCAGTATCAATTAACAGGGTGTAGTCGTGTCCATCTACCTGTGTCGTGTACTGATTGTACTCCTGATTGCTCACTTTTTTGGTCTCATCTAACTTTTTGAACTCGTGGCTATTTTTGAGATTCACCACATCGGTACTGTCGCCTGCAATACGCAGTTCTGAACCTGTTGTGATTTTACGCAGCACATCGTTATCTAGCGTAATCTCCGTTTTAGCCCGAGCATCAGACATATTAATCACCTGAATATGCCCGCCTACTTTGTCGAAGAAACGATGCCAGTTTTCAGTCGTGTAGTCTTCGGTAGAAGAAACGACTGAGCCGTATACGTTATGACTAAATGACTTGAATTCTTTCCCTTGAGGGGCATCCAGAGTACCAATTTGGTAACCTTGATCTCCTGCATTTTGGTAAACAAATTTCACGATCCTGATTGGATTCTTATCATCTTGGTATGTATAAGTGATTGACTCATCACGATCTGTTCTTGTACCGTGATAAGTATCAACATGTTTGTATTCTCTATCGTCCCATTTCCCATTATTGTTTGCGTCAATAATGCTGTAAGCACGTCGTCCAAATTCATCATAGAACCATAGTGATGTAGCAGTTTTATCGCCGTTTGCTAAAACATCATATGTTTTATAGGGTTGACCTTGATCATTATAAGTATATGCTCGATAGTTATCTCCTAAATCAAGAACACCATTCATATTGAGGTCTCGTCCATATTTTATATTACGACCATATTCATCTCTCTCCCTTAGGAATTGAATATTTATGCTATCTTCTGTAGCGTATGTGGTTTCTCTGATTCGTTGTCCATAAGCATCATACCCATAATCGTTTTTCTTTGTTAGAACATCATTACTATCAAAAATTCTTTCTGTGCTCACTCGTCCATAAAGATCAAACTCTTTCTTCAAATAAGAGTTGATAGTCAGATTATCGCCTGTAAAATTGCTATCAGCACGAATCTCTCTTCCATATTGATCGTATTGATAAGTATCCACCCGTTCAAAACCCTCTTTTTTAGAGTCTGTATCAAAGCTCCGCGTTGCTATGCGGTCATAGTTGTTATAAGTGTACTTATCATCACATTCTTGATTAAACAATATCCAATAAGAATAAAATTCAATCAATTTTTGAACCTATATAGTTAATTATAATACTTAATTTTATTGACAGTTTTGACTTTATAAAAAAGTAACCTTACTATATTGCAATGCCTAAATTAAGGAGAAAATATGTTTAATCTATTTAAACGCCCAATAGAAACTGAGACGATTGATGCCTGGGCAAAAATTGCCGATGATATTGCAAAAGTTGCAATTCTTGCTATTCCTGTTATGCTTTATGGGAACGAAACGGCTGTTATAAAGATCATTAACTCATTCTTATTATTAATAGGAGCTTATTTTTCATTGCTCATCAGCCGCCATTTGAGACGAAATAAACATAAACAAGGAGAAACATAATGACTGGTTTAACATTTGGATTAGCTGTTTTTGCCTTTGTGATGTTTGGCATTGCAATCGTTGTACAAAAATATGTCAAGTAAAAAAACTAATCTGATCGAAAACGCTCCTGAGATCTCAAGGGCGTTTTTTATTGCCTTATATTCAGCTAATGTGTTTCTTATAACGATTAAAAACATATAATCAATCTATAAAATCTATCGATAAGGTGCAATAAGTACACTTATGACAACTATGACCGCGTAGCAACGCGGAGCTTTGATACGGACTTGACAAAACAAGGTTTTGAACGGGTAGAAACTTATCATAGAGATGTTTATGGTAGAACTGTTCGCACTGATAATGACATTGTTGGTCAAGGTGGTGATATTGATGGATATACTACTTACGATCGTAATCATTATGGACAAAACAATAAGATAATTCAGCATACTTCAGATGGCACCGTTACCTCCCAAACGGCTTATGAGTTTGATATTTATGGTCGTACTTCTAAGCATTTCTTTTTAGATAAAGAGGGTAATGCCATGTGGACTAGATCTTATGAATATAACGCTCGTGGCCTGGCTATTCGCCAGTCAGATGATAGAGGGGTGTTAGGCAAATGGGATAATGGCGATGTCAAGTTTGAATATACGCGTGCTGATGATGCTACGGGTAGATTGATAGGTCAAAAAGTCATCAAACCATCACAAGATAGTTATTATGAGATATTCGATTATGACGATTTTGGACGAAGAATTTTAGTCTTAAGAGATAATAATAATGATGGTAAAATCTCCGAAGGTGAAGATTATACGAGATACGTTTATGGTGACGATACAGCGAATACATATATCAACTATTATTATGTAGGTAGCGATGACAACTTGAAATATGCCATTTATGGCCATCGTGATAATACTAACAAAATAATTGCTCGCTTATTATCTAACAATAAAGAGGAATTTGTAGCATTGAGTTACGACGGCTGGGGTAATCCTAGTTCATCGGTTGAAGATTATACAGGTGGCAATATCAGCTTCAACAAAGTCTTAGAACTTGCAAAGGGTAAACTAGAGAAGATCAATTTGTCGAATGCCACTCAAAACACAGAAATCACTTTAGATAACGACGTGCTAGCGAAACTCACTAAGTCAACACCTGAGTTAACACTCGCGATCAACGGTGACGCTACTGACACAGTCAAGCTCAAAGACTACGGTGAATTCACCAAAGCACCAGAGACAGTGAAAATAGGCAGCAACACCTATGATAAACTGACCACAGAGGTTGAGGGCAAAACCTACACGTTATTGGTCGATACCGACATCAAGCTCTTTGATGCTGCACACCCAGGGACGGAAATTATTTAAGCAAATAGCCTTCCTTGCTGATTTGCCCCGCCACTCGGGGCAATACAAGCGGTTGATTTTTGCTGACAATGTGTAAAAAGCACCGCAACGCAGTCATAAAAAACCGCCTGACGAAGAAACATCGTCAGGCGGTTTTATTTTTAAGGTAAGCGGTGTAGTTTCTGATAGTCGCTTAGCCACTTAGTAACTCAGCTTCAGCTACTTTTGCAAATTACCAGCAAAAACAGACCGCTTGTTATTGGCTACGGGAGCAGGTTGGTTGTAATATCAGTATCAATTAACAGGGTGTAGTCGTGTCCATCTACCTGTGTCGTGTACTGATTGTACTCTTGGTTAGCCACGGTTTTGGTCCCATCCAACTTCTTGAACTCATGGCTATCTTTGAGATTGACTACATCGGTACTGTCGCCTGCAATACGTAGCTGTGAACCCGTGATTTTGCTTAGTACATCGTTATCCAACGTAATCTCAGTTTTGGCACGTGCATCAGACATATTAATCACCTCAATATGCCCACCTACTTTGTCGAAGAAACGTTGCCAGTTTTCAGTGGTGTAGTCTTCAGTAGAAGAAACCACTGAGCCATATACGTTGTAAGCTAGATCAGTAAAATCTTTACCATTCCAAGCGTGTAAAAAACCTAACATCTGACCTGACTCACCTGCATTGAGGTAAATGACTTTATTGATTTTCACTGGTGTTGTTTCGTCTTTTGCGGAAAACTGAGTGAGAGTATCTTGAAAATTTGTTTGACCGTGATAGGTAATAATACTTTTAACATCATTACCATCAAAAATATCATTCTTGTTGTCATCAGCTACGATAAGATTACGTCTATTAAAATCATCATAGAAGTAGAGGTTTACGTTATCATTACCATTTGCCTGCCTATCAATTATTTTATAAGCCTTACCATCATCGTAAAAATACGTTCTCCAAGTATCGCCTAAGCCAAACTCACCATTTAGATCACGATCTTGACCTATAATAGCTATTCTGCCGTACTCATCACGTGTGATAATCTGTGAGATATTGATTTTATCTTCAGCAGTATAAGTTGTGCGTTTTACTTCGTGATCATACATATTGCGTTCCATCACTAATTTGGAGATTAAATGATTTTGGTTATCAAATGTGCGTCTTACTACCTCTCGGCCATATAAATCAAACTCATGGATAGTATATTCGTTAATGGGTAATGTATCATTCGTATAATTTTTATCTTCACGGATAGCTCTACCATAAACATCTCTGTGATAAGTGTCGATACGCTCAAACCCCTCTTTTTTAGAGTCCGTATCAAAGCTCCGCGTTGCTACACGGTCGTAGTTGTCATAAGTGTACTTATTGGCAGAAGATTGTACAAATTCGCCGCTTTCTGTCTTCACTGTTGAGACGTCAGATTCAAGCTGATTACGACCGTTGTAAACACGTTCTGTGATATTAGTAAACTTGTCATCGCCCGCTTCACCCGTGTTATTGATTTCGGTTTTTTCTGCCTTATTATACGCATTGAATGTGTTTTTGATAATTCTATCAATACCCTCTACAGTGACTGTTTCACCATTGAGTTTAATCTGATGGCTAGACCCTGTTTTGTTTTCGTTACCATTACTGAATCGGTCGTTATTCGTGTTGTCGTAACGGGCAACTTCACGACCTAACGCATCACGCACATAGTAGCTCACGTTTTCTGCATGGCCTTTACCGTCCAAGTTTTGCTCTTGTTTGATGAGATGATTATTTGCATCATACTCTTTGAGGTAAACGCGTTCGATACCTGTTATTTTACGTCCATCTTTTAGTGTATGCTCTGTACCTGTGACCTGCTTTTTACTGTCGAGCGTTAGCGTTGTGTCGTTATCCAAGTTTTGGTATTCACCAATACGGTTGCCGTTTGCATCTAACTCATAGTGGTACACACGGTCATCCCCGCCTTTCGCATCTAGGTTGAATTTTTCAGTAATCACACGGTTTTGGCCATCACGCTCATAAGTGGTAAAGTTGTCGATACCTTCAAGAGTACGTTTACCATCATCTAGCGTGATAGTCTCGCCTGTTTTCTTCTCTAACGCTTTGCCATCTTTGATGTCGTTATCACGGTTGTAATAAGCACCCTTAACTTGACCGCTTGCTTTATCCACATCACGGTATTCGATTTCATCAAACTCACCTTTTCCATCAAAGTTTTTATTTATTTGAATAGCCTGCCCGAGTTCGTTGTATTCATACGTTTCATAACGGTCTACGCCTTTCAATGTACGACCATCATTTAACTTCTTAGCGTCATCTTGGTCTGCTTGGCCTTCTTTGTCTTTATTACCCGAGCCTGTCTCAGCGTTATTGTCTAAATCGGTGTAACGACCTTTCTCACGTCCGTATTCGTCACGTTCGATGTGAACCACTTCTTCAAAGCCTTTGTCGTTTTTAAACGCTTCACCATCGCCCGCCTCTCTCGCATTTAAGTTACGATTGATTCGGATGATTTGACCGTTTGCATTGTGCTTGTAGGTTTCATAGCTATCGACACCTTTTAGCTCAACCTCTTGACCGTCGATGGTGACTTTAATGGTTTTACCTGTACCTTCCGTGTTGTCGTTATCTGTATATCTCGCCACTGCACGAGCATATTGGTCTAACACAAGGTAAGATTTGGAATTCGTTTCGCCATTACCGGTGTTGTCGTATTCAACCCTCAAGGTTTGACCTTTGTCGTTAAGACCGAAAGTTTCGATTCTGTCGACACCTTCAATTGGCTTACCATCGTTATCCTTGTGGATATTATGACCTGTGGTTTTTTTCGCATCATTGTCCACTAACACCTTCTGAACCCTGCCTAGACTATCAAACTGCTGATAATGGATCTTATATCATGTAGTGTGCTAATGCTAATGCTAATGCTAATGCTAATGCTAATGCTAATGCTAATGCTAATGCTAATGCTAATGCTAATGCTAATGCTAATGCTAATGCTAATGCTAATGCTAATGCTAATGCTAATGCTAATGCTAATGCTAATGCTAACAAGATTATAGAGCTTTATTTTAATTATCGAAGCTTTAAAAAATATTCATAACCCTGTGGAGAATTTCATTATGAACATTAATATCGGACAATCGGCTAAAGTTGTACTGCCTGTAAAATCTGTTGCGATTAAACGAACTGTGAGAGTTGGCAATAATTTAGAAGTATATCTATCGAACGGTAGTGTTATTACTTTAGAAAACTATTTCCCTAACAAACCTACTCTATTAACTAACGAAGGCAACAATAAAGTTGCAGAATTTACGATTAGTGATGATGGTATTATCGTTGGCATCAAAGAACTAAGTGCTGATGAAGCAGCAAGTATGCTAAGCAATGCCTACTCATCACTAAGTACACAGCCTAATGATGTTCTTTTATTGTCTGCTAATGACGCATCAGCTAATACAGCCAATACCGCAGTATCTGGCAAATCGTACACTATGGAAGTAATAGGTGCATCTGCTGGATTATTAGCAGGTATGTTCATCCTTTCAGATAAAGGCAGTAAATCAACGCCAGCTAAAGCGAATAAAACAGACGATAGCAAAACAACTACTGAACGTGTAGATAGTGATAATAATGGCACACTAGATACTGAAGTCATCACTAATCGTGATGCAAGCGGTCAAATTACGAAAGAAATTCGCAAAACGGATGCGAATAACAGCGGTAAAATAGAAAAAATCGTAACTACTCAAAAAAATAATGATGGTAGCAAAACTGTAACTGTTGAAGAAAGCACTAAAGACAACGGTGTATTTGATAAATCTGTTGAAACTACAACAGATAAAAACGGCAACAAAAAAACTGTTGAAAGCCGTGATACAAATAATGATGGTAAAAAAGATAATATCATTACGACTGAAACCAACACAGATGGTTCAAAAATCACTACTGAGAAAAAAACTGACGGTTCAACCATCACAACCAAAGATGATGGCAAAGGTAACACCTCAATTGAAACTAAGAACTTAGATGGTACTTCAAGCAAACAAGAAACTAAATCTGATGGTACGAAAATTCATACTGAGAAAAACTCAGAGGGTATCATAACAAGTACAACAACTAAACCAAGTGGAGAAACCTACACCACGACAACTAAACCAGATGGAAAAGGCGGTTCTACATCTGTAACTGTAAATAAAGATAAATCTGGCAACACCACCTCTACTGAAAATGCTATTGATAAAAATAACGATGGTAATTCAGAAGAGACAATAAAAACTGAAACAAAACCAGACGGTACAAAAGTTATAACTAAAACTGAAGATCTGAACAGCGATGGAAAAACAGATAGTACAACCAGAACAGAAACAAAACCGAGTGGGGAAACACAATCTGTAACTGAAAACGCAGATGGTACCACAGTTACAACTACAGTATCTAAACCAAATCCAGACGGTTCAACAAACTCAACCATTATTACTAAAAATAAAAATGGTGATGTAGTTGCTACAACCAATAAAGTAACTCAAGATGATGGCTCATCTGTGGCTAATACAACTCGCCCAGACGGTTCAACGTCAATCACAAAAGATAACGGCAAAGGCACAGTTACAATTGAAAACCGTGATCCTAGTGGTAAGCTAACTGACTCTACAACAACAGTAACTAAAGCTAATGGTTCTTCAGTATCTACTACTGAGAAAGCAGATGGTACAAGTGTTACTACCACAACCAAACCAAACAAAGACGGTAGTACAAGTGCTACAGCTGTAGAAAAAGATGCTAACAATAACATCATTGCAACTACAGAAACCAAAACAAAACCAAATGGTGATTCTACATCTGAGACTAAATACTCAAATGGAACTAGCACAACTGTAACTAAAACTGACACAAACGGTGACGGTACACAAGATACTACAGTTATCACTGAGAAAGACAAAAACGGTAAAGTAATTTCTACCGAAACTAGCGTTGACTTATCTCCAACTGATGGCAACCCTGAAACAGTAACTAAAGTTGAGCCTCAAGCAGACGGCAGCACCAAAACGACAGTAACTAAAGACAACAACTCTGATGGTAAAGTAGATAGCGTAGCTGAAAGCGAGACTCAAGCAAACGGTACAAAAATTGAAAAAGTTAAGCATAAAGACGAAAACGGAACAGTAACAGGTACAAGTGAGACAACTACTACTCCAGACGGTAAAGGCGGCTTAATTTCTCATACTGTGCATAAGGATTCTAATGGTAATGCAACAGGTAAAACTGAGAGTACGACCAAACCAGATGGTAAAGGCGGTACAACGACAACAAGCATCCAAAAAGGTAAAGATGGTGACGTAATTTCAAAAACTGAAACGCAAAAAAATGCGGACGGCAGCTCAACATCTGAAACAAAAAATACTGATGGTACTAGTTCCACAACACAAGATAACGGAAAAGGTGTTGTCACTACAACTGAAAAAGGCAAAGATAACAAGGTTACTTCTACAGAAACTGTTATTGATGCGAACAAAGATGGTAATCCAGAAAGCGTAGTTAAAACTGAAACTAAAACTGATGGTACAAAAGTAACTACAGAAAAAGCAGATAAAGACTCTAATGGACAAGCCGATAGTGAAACGATGACCACAACTCGTCCTGATGATACCTCAACTGTTGAGAAAAAAGAAGATACCAATGGCGATGGTACATTAGATACTAAAACGACTATCGAAAAAACCAAAGACGGTAAAACCACTTCAACTAAAACAGTCGTAGATAAAGATGCTGATGGTAATCCAGAAAGCACCAAGGTTGAAGAGAAAAAACCAGATAATACCACTATCATTACTGAAGAAGTAGATAAAAATTCTGACGGTATTGTAGATAGTACAATCACGACAACTAAACGCCCTGGTGGCAGCTCAACAGAAAGTGTGAAAAACCAAGATGGCTCAACTTCAACTACTGAAGATAATGGTCAAGGCATAGTAATCAAAACCGAAAAAGACAAAGAAGGTAATGTAACTAAGTCCACCGAAGTAACGCGTGATAACGGTAGCAAAACAACGACTATCGATCGTCCAGACAACACATCTTCAACTATTGAAGACGACGGTAAAGGCACAATTACTACAACTGAATCTAACAACGGTAAAAAAACATCATCTGAAACAAAAGTAGATAAAGACCAAGACGGCATCGTCGAAAGCACAACAAAAGTTGTGACTAAATCAGATGGTACTGAAGTCACTACTGAAACGAAAGATGAAAATGAAGATGGTAAAGCAGAGAGCGAAATTACTACCACCAAGCATCCAGAAGGTTCAGCCGTTGTAGAGACAACAGTAGAGAAGAAAGATACTGATGGTAATGGCATTTTAGATACTACAATCACTACTGAAAAAAATAAAAACGGTAATACCGTTTCAACGAAAGAAGTTGATAAAGATCAAAATGGCAAACCAGAAGCTATCACGACCACTGAGGAAACAAAAAACCAAGATGGCACAACGACTATTGTCACAAAAGAAGATAATAATGCTGATGGTAATGTAGATGTAACGACAACGACAACGAAACATACTAACGGTAGTTCTACATCTGAAACTCAAAATGCGGTTGACGGAACAACTTCAATTACTAAAGCTGATGGCAAAGGTAATGAAGAAACAACCACATCTAAAAAAGACGGATCTAAGTCAGTTGAAACTAAGCGACCAGACGGTAGCTCAACAACTATCAGCAATAATGCTGACGGTTCAGCTGATAAAACTGAAAATAATGGTGAAGGCACAACTGCCACGGTGAACAAAAATGGGGCTTCAGTAAGTGGCACAACCAAACCAGGTGCAACCGTAACAGTTACTGATAAACAAGGTAATGAATTAGGCAATGCGGTAGCAAATGAAAAAGGTGAATATAATATTCCATTAAATCCACCGAAAACTAACGGTGAAACGATCAATGTGAATGTGAAAGATTCTGCTGGCACAACAACCACAGCGCCTATCACAGTATTTGATGTTACCCCACCATCAACACCAACTGCAGAAAACACCACTTCATCTGCAGATAAGGCTAACGGTAAAGTAACCATCTCAGGTACTACTGAGCCAGGTGCGGATGTTGTTATCAAAGATGCAAAAGGCAAAGAAGTCGGTAAAGGTAAAGCAAATGAGGAAGGTAAATACAACGTTGAACTAACCGAGACCGACAATGCGAAAAACGGCGAAACCTTAACCGTTGAAGTAACCGATAAAGGTAACAACACAGTAACAGGTACGATTACTGCACCTGATATTAGCGAACCATCAACACCAACTGCAGAAAACACCACTTCATCTGCAGATAAGGCTAACGGTAAAGTAACCATCTCAGGTACTACTGAGCCAGGTGCGGATGTTGTTATCAAAGATGCAAAAGGCAAAGAAGTCGGTAAAGGTAAAGCAAATGAGGAAGGTAAATACAACGTTGAACTAACCGAGACCGACAATGCGAAAAACGGCGAAACCTTAACCGTTGAAGTAACCGATAAAGGTAACAACACAGTAACAGGTACGATTACTGCACCTGATATTAGCGAACCATCAACACCAACTGCAGAAAACACCACTTCATCTGCAGATAAAACTAACGGTAAAGTAACCATCTCAGGTACTACTGAGCCAGGTGCGGATGTTGTTATCAAAGATGCAAAAGGCAAAGAAGTCGGTAAAGGTAAAGCAAATGAGGAAGGTAAATACAACGTTGAACTAACCGAGACCGACAATGCGAAAAACGGCGAAACCTTAACCGTTGAAGTAACCGATAAAGGTAACAACACAGTAACAGGTACGATTACTGCACCTGATATTAGCGAACCATCAACACCAACTGCAGAAAACACCACTTCATCTGCAGATAAAACTAACGGTAAAGTAACCATCTCAGGTACTACTGAGCCAGGTGCGGATGTTGTTATCAAAGATGCAAAAGGCAAAGAAATCGGTAAAGGTAAAGCAAATAACGAAGGTAAATACAACGTTGAACTAACCGAGACCGACAATGCGAAAAACGGCGAAACCTTAACCGTTGAAGTAACCGATAAAGGTAACAACACAGTAACAGGTACGATTACTGCACCTGATATTACCAAACCATCAATACCAACTGTAGACAATACTGTGGTTAAAAACAACGAAAATGGTTCAGTAACTGTAAAAGGTAAAACTGAGCCAGGTGCAACTGTTGTTATCAAAGACAAAAATGATAAAGAAATTGGCGGTGCGACAGCAAACCAAGAAGGTGATTACGACATTACGTTAAATGATGCTAATAATGCGAAAAACGGCGAAACCTTAACCATTGAAGTAACCGATAAAGCAGGTCAAACGACAAAAGGGACGATCAAGGCAATTGATATTACCCCACCACCAACACCAGATGCACAAAATACTAAGTCATCTGCAGATAAGGCTAACGATACAGTAACCATTTCAGGTACGACTGAGCCAGGTGCAACTGTTGTTATCAAAGATGCAACAGACAAAAAAATTGGTGAAGGTGAAGCAAATGAGGAAGGTGCGTACAGCATTAAATTAACCGAGACTGACAAGGCGAAAAACGGCGAAACCTTAACCGTTGAAGTAACCGATAAAGCAGGTCAAACGACGAAAGGTACAATCGTTGCACCAGACGTGATGCCACCTAAGGCACTTACTGAGGTTAAAATAAACAAAGAAGGTAATGAAATTACAGGTAAAGGTGAAGCTGGTTCAATTATTGAAGTGAGAGCACCAGGTAGTAATGACGTGATCGCAAAAGCGACTGTTCAAGAAAATGGCTCATTCTCAGTCAAAGTTCCTGCAACAGCACCTGAAAATGTTGTAGTTATAGCGAAAGATGCGAAAGGCAATGAAACTGAAGCAAATCCAATTCGCTTACCTGACTTATCAGACCCGTTAACAGCTGTAGTGCAAAATGATAAAAAAGTGTCAACTTACTCTGACAGCAACCACGATGGCAAAGTAGACACCGCAGAAGTAGCAACTTACCAAACAAAACCAACGCTTAACGAAAGAACTAAAGAAGTAAATTCTGACGCTAAAGTTGTTCAAATCGACCATTATTTAGAAGCTAGCGATATCGCGAATGGCGAAGGTAATATGAGCGTACCAAACGGTGGTAAAGACCTTGATGTAAAAGGAGCAGACCAACACACCTACTTCATATACGATACGCAAGGTAATCTGAAAAAACGCCTATACGACTTAGATGCAAAATCTAACACAGGTTCTAGCCAAGATGGCAAAAATGGTATTGATAAATATGAAACCATTGAAGCTTTTGTAACCAAAAAACTAACCGTTAAAAGTAAAACTGGTGTAGAACAAACTAAAGACGTCGTATTAGAAACCCAAATTGCATACAACAATGATGCAACAGGTAAAGACGATGCTCGTGCCTACTTTGAATACAACGACAAAGGTCAAAAAACATTTGCTTTCTATGACGACAATGCAGATGGCAAAATTGACCGTGCAGAAAAATATACTTATTCCGATAAAGATAGAGATAACCCAAATCCTATTAAGATTGAGTACGACAACGATGCAAATGGAGTGACAGAGAAAGTTCCAGGAAATAAAAATGCTTGGAAATTAGACGAGTCACACTTTGATAAAGTGGAACACTTTGAGTACAAAGCTGCAACGACCAAAGTAGAAAATGGCACAATTACCGAGTATCTCACAACGGCAAAATATGTGAATACCGACAATAAAACTGAGACTGGTTCAAAGCAAACCATCAATGGTCAGGAAGTACAAGGTCTTGATATTATTGAGAAATATGACTACAACGACTATAACCGTCAAACCAAAATCGAGTACGATAACAACGGTGATGGCACTGCCGATAAGATCCATTATCAGAAGTATATAACAAATGTGTTTTTTTTCACTTTCTTGCAAATTTATATATAAAACACTATTTTTTTTTAGATTATTAAATTAATATAAAAATAATCTATCTTTTGTGTTGTGATGTAACTCATTTATGTTTATGAAAAAACTTTTATTGGTGGGCTCTTCGGCTTTTCTAAGTGCTTGTAGCCAAAATCAAAATGATTTTGAAGTTAGTAGTCAATCTTGTTCAAGTTGCAGTGCTGGTAATGTTGGCGTAATTTCATCTGTATCTGTATCTGTATCTGTATCTGCAATCCCTCTTGTAACTACTAATCTGAATCTGGAAAACACGGAATCTATACCAACCAAAAATTATCGCTCCTTTTTATCTATTATTAACTCTGCTTTAGAATATAACCATAGAATTTCTTCATTACCGAGTGTGATTGAGCAGAGGAGGGCAGAAGCAGAGATTATACATAAAAATAACTATCCGACTATTCAGCCTGTTGCTCGTTATTACAGCCGAACAACTCCTTATATTGGTGCAAAGGCAAGCTATACAGTATGGGATTTTGGCTCGTCAAAACATAAAGAGAAACAAGGTGAGCTTGGGATTGATAATTCTCAATTAGACTTTCTTATTGAAGAGAGAGAAGTAATGGCTTCTACCGTTGAATCGGTAGTTAAAATTTCTTCATTAGTTGAAAATAGTCGATTATTACGTGAGTCAATTGCCTCTATTTCTAAGTTATCAGGCTTTGCTGATGTGAGATTTAATGCGGGTGTTTCTAGTGTATCAGAATCGAATACGTTAAATCTTAGGCTGGCTGAGCTGAAATCTGAGTTAGAGGCTATCAATATCGAAATTGCTTTAAATTTAGATTTATTGTCTGCAAAATTGATGTCGCCAATAACATTAAATGATATCCCTAGTTTATATAGTATAACTTCTCAGATTCTACCAGATTTGGGTAATGAATCGTTGCAATTAAGACAAGCAGAAATTAACAAAGAGATTGCGTTTGCTCAATTTCAGCAGGCCAAAAGTGATATTTACCCACACTTAGTGTTAGATGGGGAAGTGGGTAAGGCTACCAACGGAAATTCTATTCGTAACGTTGGGGTTTCTTTTCAATTACCTACCTCTGTTTTTGCCCGATCTGCAACTGTTAATGCGGCTGAATCCGCTTATAAGGCAACAGAAAGAAAAGTTACACAAATTCAAACTCAGTTAAATAATGAAAATAAACGAATTGAATTAGAAACTAATCGTTTAAATAATAATAAAAATACTCTTATAGGGTTAGAAAAAAAGGGAGTGAGTGCGATAAAAGTGTTTGGTTCGGAATTTGAAGCAGGCTCGGCAACATTATCTGACGGTCTATCTGCTTATAGAACTTTACTGCAAACCCGTCAGCAATTAATTTCGTTGCAAGCTCAATTACTAAATTTGAAAGCAAGCAAAATTCGTATCACGAATGGGTCTATCTTTAACATATCAGAGTAGAAAATGGATAAGAATAACGTAACGCCTAATTGGTATTTAACTTTACCAGAAGCAATTAAAATTCAAGCAAATTGGATTGGGGTTGAGCTAATTGTTGATGAGTTAGCAGAACTAAAATCTTTTGTTGATGTGAAAAATAATGCGAAATTTAATGAGGATTTTCAATTAGATATCGGTTTAACTGATAAAGACTTATTGAATTTGCCCGTACCTTGCATTATTGAATTGAAAAAAGAAGATTCTCAATGTAAATATGCTGTAATTACAGATATAAACCCTGTTAATAATATTATTTCTTTAGCGTCAGTTAATTTTGGTGAAACAATCGAGTTAAAAGTAGAGAATTTGCTTTCTTTAATCAGTTTGCCTGCACTCGTTATTAGAAAGCAAATTGATCGAATTTACTTAGAACAGTCTATCCCTGTTGAGAAGAAGCATTGGTTTTGGTCTATATTCTCTTTAGAAAAAGGTGTATTTACTAAAGTATTGATTGCTTCTCTTTTTGCTAATATCTTAGCGTTAATTACTTCTTTCTTCTCATTACAGGTTTATGACAGAGTTATTCCGAATAAGTCTGAAGAAACGCTGTGGGCATTACTAATTGGGGTAATGATTGCTTTTGCATTAGAAGCTACACTTAGAATTATCCGATCGCATTTATTAGACTTTAGCGGTAAGCGTATTGATATTCAAGCAACTAGCTTATTGTTACGTCGCTTATTAGGTTTGAGGTTGAAGAATGATACACCAACACCGAATCATTTAAGCCAAATGATACGAGATTTTAACTCTATTCGTGAGTTTTTTACTGAAGCAGCTGTCGGCTCTTTAGTGGATATTCCGTTTGTATTGTTATTTATCTTTGTTATATATGCAATAGGCGGTAATGTTGTGTGGGTTTCTATTATTGCAATGTTATTTATGGTTATTCCACCTATCTTGTTTAGAAAGAAAATGATGGATATCGTAAAAGAAACATTAGGTTCACGTACCGCTGCTAACCGTTTATTTAACGAGGTAAGTTACCAATTAGATGTGATTAAAGTAACAAAATCACAGCGTTTCTTTACTCAACAATGGGATGATATTAGTGAAATTATTGCTAATATTTCAATGCGTCAGCGGTCTTTGGTCTCTAATTTAACCCAATGGGCGGCAAGTGTTCAGCAAATTGCTTATGTATTAACAGTATCTACTGCGGTTTATTATGCTTTTGATGGCAAAATGACGATGGGGGCAATTATTGCAATGAGTATTCTTGTTTCTCGTACGC
The DNA here is from genome assembly GCF_013377995.1 of Mannheimia pernigra. NCBI lineage: Bacteria > Pseudomonadati > Pseudomonadota > Gammaproteobacteria > Pasteurellales > Pasteurellaceae > Mannheimia > Mannheimia pernigra. The sequence continues at coordinate 169,465 of NZ_CP055305.1, read as the reverse complement.
TTGCGCCTATTGCTCGTTTAAGCTCACTTTTAATTCGATGGGCTCAAGTGAAATCTTCACTTAAAGAGTTAGATTTGATTGCTGAATCAGAGCAAGATGATCCTGTAGATCAGCAGAAATTACGCCGTCAAAATATTAGAGGATTTTTCGAGCTAAGAAATGTAAGTTATCAATATGATAGAGATTCTAAACCTGCCTTACAGATTCAAAATCTTGTGATTAGACCAGGTGAGAAGATTGGTATTTTGGGTCCGAACGGTTCTGGCAAATCAACTTTCTTACGTTTATTATCAGGTTTGCAGTATCCTAATTCAGGTGAAGTAAAAATTGACGGAATAGATATTCGCCAGATATATAGTAACGATATTAGAAATGCTATCTCGGTGATTAATCAGGAAATTCAATTATTTAGTGGTACGTTAAGACAGAATTTAACTTTTAATAATCTAAATATTAGCGATCAACAAATTATGGGGGTTCTATCTCAAACAGGGTTGGCTAACTTTTTAACTTCTCACCCACACGGTTTAGATTTAATGATTAAAGATGGTGGGAGAGGATTGTCTGTTGGACAAAAACAGAGTGTTCAGCTTGCTAGAATGCTATTAAGTGAGAGTAAAATTTTATTACTTGATGAACCAACCGCAAGTTTAGATCCTAATATAGAAGGTTCTATTATCAATACTTTAGCTAATTTTTCTAAGGATAAAACATTCATTACAGTGACACATAGAATGCCCATTTTAGCGATGGTTGATCGTATTATCGTCATTGCTGATGGTTACGTGATTGCTGATGGTCCGAGAGATGAAGTATTAAATAGAATTCAACAGGCTCAAACCAATCAGCCACCTCAAAAATAATTAAGGTTTGAATATGAGAGATTTAACAAAAGAAATTAAACCACCTAAAAAAAGCAATAAATTGCTTTGGATAATTGTGTGCTTATTAAGTGCTTTGCTCGTGTGGTCGTATTTAACCCAATTTAGTCGGGTTGTGAGAGCTAATGGTAAAGTTGTATCTCACGAGAGAACTCAAATTGTGCAAAACTTAGAAGGTGGGATTTTAACTCAGCTTAATGTGAGTGAAGGCGATAATATAGAAGCAGGGCAAGTTTTGGCTGAACTTGATACCACAAGATATCAGGCCCAATTAGAAGAAATTGAGAAAAAAATTGCTACTTTTACATTAAGAAAATTGAGATTACAAGCAGAATCTGAAAATGCAATAATTTTTGATATTCCAAAAGGTTATCAGGATACATACCCTGATCTTGTTGAAGCAGAAAAGAGCCTGTTATCAAGAAAAGTGGAGGAGTATTTGACAAGAGAGAGAAATTATGAATCTCAAATTTCTTTAAAACAGAAAGAACTAACTAATCTTACTCGATTTGAAAATAGTGGTGCAGTGCCTAAGCGAGATATTATTGCTTTACAACAAGCACTTAATAATATTAGGGCGGAGCAAGAAAATTATTTTTCCGATACCCATAAAAAGAGGGCACAGGAGCTATCAGAAGCTGTATCCCAATTAGCCTTAGCTAATGAGAGTATTAAGACCGTTCAAGATCAGATAGATAGAGCAACAATTGTTTCGCCTTCTAGTGGAACAGTAAATCTTATTCACTTCAATACGATAGGTTCTGTAGTTAACCCTGGACAAACTATTTTAGAGATTGTTCCAAATAATGGTAATTTGCTAGTGGAAGCTCGTGTAACACCAAAAGATATTGGTTATGTAGTGCCTGGTATGAGAGCCTCTCTTAAATTAACTGCTTATGATTATAGTATTTATGGCACTATGCTAGGTAAGGTTGTTAAAATTGGTGCAGATACCGTGCCTAATAAAGAGGAGAGAAATGCTCCTCCTAGCTATGTAGTTTCTTTAGAAATCTCGCCTGACTCATTAAAACAATGGCAGAAAAAGGGCTTGGATATTCGAACTGGTATGCTAGTAGAAGCTGAATTAGAAGCTGGTCATATGAGAATTATCGACTACATTTTTAGACCAATTCTCAAAGCAAGGGATGCGTTAGCAACTATTTAGTATAGATTAATAAAAAACGCTTATCTATCTGCTCTAAAAAGTTAGGCTGTTTTATTCAAGGACTGTGCTTTGTATTATACAGAGTTCAGTCCTTTTGATTTTACGCTACACATTCGGCGATACAAATAACGAAATGAGGGTGAGGCTTGTTTGGTAGAAAATTGCTCATTTTTGACCGCTTGTATTGTAGTTATTCATAAAAAACCTGCACCATTTGTCAATGGTGCAGAGCTATAAATTTTAGGATTCATCATCTTTAAAAAAGGATTTTCTCTTAGAGTATCTTAGCTTGTGGCTTTTCCCATTTTGCTAATTCCACATATTCTAAAAGTGCGGGGAACTGCTTTAGCCACTTATTCCATTGTATTTCATTGACTTGGATAGAGATGATGCGTTCGCCAAAATCATTAAAATGTTCTGCTTTAATGCAATCTTCAGCTTTAAGTTGAGCATAAATTGCACCTGCTGTAACAGGTAGTAGTAGCGTTTCATGAACTAAATTACTTCTCAGTCTCTCCTGTATAGCTTGAAATAATAGCTCAATGCCACTATTTTCTTGGGCAGACAAATAGACTGCAGTTGCTGTACCGTCATCATTACGTTCGATATGTGGCTCAACGCCTGCTAACTTATCTATCTTATTAAAGACCAGAAGTGTTGGGATCTCCAATGCTTCAATTTCATCAAGTACTTGATTTACTGCATCAATATTTTCATTTTTGCGATCGTCTGAACCGTCAATAATGTGTAAAAGTAAAGTAGCTTCTGTTGTTTCTTGTAGAGTGGATTTGAAAGCTGATACTAAATCATGCGGCAGAAAACGGATAAAACCAACTGTATCAGCAAGAATAGTTGTTCCGACATCTTGTATTTGAATACGACGTAGAGTTGGATCGAGTGTGGCGAAAAGTTGATCAGCCGCATAAACGCCAGCTTGGGTAATAGTGTTAAATAGAGTAGATTTTCCTGCATTGGTATAGCCAACAAGAGATACTGTTGGAATATCCGCTTTTTGGCGTGTTTTTCGGTTTTGCTCTCGTTGCTTGTTTACTTTTTCTAAACGATTTAAAAGCTGTTGGATACGTACTTTGATCAAACGGCGATCGGTTTCGAGCTGTGTTTCACCTGGGCCTCGTAAGCCGACAGAACCGCCTTTTTGTTGATCTTGGTGAGTTACACGGCGAACTAAGCGAGTAGATAAATGACGAAGTTGTGCGAGTTCTACCTGTAATTTGCCTTCATGGGATCGGGCTCGTTGGGCAAATATATCAAGGATTAAACCTGTTCTATCTACTACACGACAGCCACATAATGATTGTAAATTACGTGTTTGAGCAGGGCTAAGTTGATGATTAACCAGCACAACAGAAGCTCCAAGTTGTTCCACCGTTTCTGCAATTTCTTCTGCTTTTCCTTGCCCAACATAATACTTGATATGAGGGTTTGGGCGAGTTGTAGTCAGCGTTGCTAGTATTTCCACGCCAGCAGATTCTACCAATGTTTGAAATTCAAGTAGGTTTTCTGTGTCTTTATGCTGACCGAGATAGAGATGGACTAGGATTGCTTTGTCTTTTGTTGTTTCACTTATTTCTGAAATTTGGCTTGCTTCAGATAAAGCAAAGCCAAACGCAGAATTTTCTTCTGAGTTTGGCGATGATTCGTTTAACATTTTTTGATTAGTAATGTTGATTATTCCGTTTGTTCAGCTGCTTCTGTTGCAGCTTGAGCGTGTTGATGATGGGGGTTATTACTGCTGTGCGATAACGCTCGAGCAGGTACAACGGTTGAAATCGCGTGTTTATATACCATTTGGCTGACCGTGTTTTTTAGTAAAATGACGAATTGGTCGAACGACTCAATCTGACCCTGTAATTTAATACCGTTAACTAAATAAATTGAAACAGGAATACGCTCACGGCGAAGTGCATTCAAATATGGATCTTGTAAAGATTGACCTTTTGCCATTTTTCTTTCCTTTTTTATAGTTGTGTGATGAATACTAGGACAGCAAATATCGTAATAAGTGCTGAGGCGTTTAAATATTATCACAATTCTTTAAATAATCATCGATCTTTTCGACCATTTTTGCTTTAGAGCTGATCGGATCTAGGCTATCTAGCCAGGTGAGTTCACCTTGCCAGCTCCGAAGCCAAGTCATTTGGCGTTTTGCTAATTGGCGTGTGGCACAAATACCTTTAAAAATCGCTTCATCAAGGGAAATATCGCCTTGCAAATACTCCCATATTTGGCGATAGCCCACACAACGAATGGACGGCAGATTAATATGCAAATCTTGACGTAAAAATAACCGCTTGACCTCCTCTTCAAAGCCCAAGTCAATCATTTTGTGAAAACGTTGCTCAATACGTTGATGTAACACGGCTCTCTCTTTGGGGGCAATCGCAAACTGTAGAATATGATATGGTAACGCCTCGCCTTGTTTGGCGGTGAGCTCCGTCATTGTTTTGCCGGTGATGTAAAACACCTCTAGGGCACGGTTAATACGCTGGCTGTCATTGGGGTTAATTCTTGCTCCCGCGACAGGGTCGATTTTTACTAATTCTTGGTGCAAAACCGCCCAGCCGTGTTGTTCCGCGCTTGCTTCAATTTCAGCACGAATATTGGGATCAGCAGATGGCAACGGCGAAAGCCCTTCCAATAAGGCTTTGTAGTAAAGCATTGTGCCACCAACCAAGAGCGGAATTTTGCCTTGTGCGGTAATCTCTGCCATTTCATGTAATGCATCACTATGAAAATTCATTGCGGAATAGCTTTCTGCAGGATCTAAAATATCAATCAAGCGGTGCGGAGCTAATGCTAATTCTGCCTTATTGGGTTTTGCTGTACCAATATCCATTCCTTTGTAAATCAAGGCGGAATCGACACTAATGACTTCAACAGGCAATTCCTGTCTGAGAGCGATGGCTAAATCTGTTTTGCCTGAGGCAGTTGGTCCCATTAAAAAAAGGGCGAGGGGTTTTTGAGTCATTTTATTATTAAGCTGAATAGTTAATTCTTTTAAATCAGTATAGCACATTTAAGCCTAAGTTTAGGCTCCGCCACATAGTCATAAAATTAAACTATTCATTGAACAAATTTTTATAAATGCTATCATATTGTATATCATTTGATTTACAAGAAAGAGGTTTTCTATGGCAAATAGTGCATTAGTTAGCGTAAGAATTAGCCCTGAAATTAAAGAGCAGGCAAGCGAAGTTTTAGCTGGAATTGGTTTGACGGTTTCTGATGTTATGCGAATGACATTAGCAAAAATTGCGACGGAAAAACGTTTTCAGTTTGACTATCAGCCTAACGTAGAAACAGCAGAAGTATTAAAAGCGGTTAGAAATGGAGATGAAAAATTAAATCCAGCTAAAAACATTGCTGATTTAATGGAGCAACTTAATGCGAGAGATTGAGTATAGTAACGCTTTTAAACGAGACTATAAAAAGTGTACCGTTGATACATTATCTTCTTCGCTGATTGAAGCACTCTATTTTCTCATCAACGATAAGCCATTACCTGAGAAATATTGCGATCACGCATTAACAGGCGAATGGAAAGGTTTTCGGGATTGCCATATTCAGCCTGATTTAGTGCTGATTTATCGAAAGATTGATGATAAATTAGAATTGTTGAGAATAGGTAGTCATTCTAATTTATTTGGATAAAGGGCGAGAGTTGCCCTTTAGTCTTTATAAATATTTAGAAAAATCCACTTCCTTCCTAATTTCTTCAATCTCTTTCTTTCCATTCGGGTAAAGCTCAATGTCTGAGAGTAACGCAATGGCATCACTGAGCGTGCAAGCGGTGGGAATTTCACAGTGTTTTGCAAAAAATTCAGTTAATTTGACCGCTTGTGGTTGGTTAAAGAGTGAAAGCAGTAGCTGTTGCAAATTCTGTTCACGCAAGGCTTGTGGCACAGAAAGTATCGTGAGGCGAGTTTGTTCTTGCCAATGTTTTTCGGTAATAGCGAAACCAAATTCTGCGATGCTTTCTTTATAGTGTTGCCACAATTCCGTTTGTTTGTCGTTTAAGGTGAGCGTAAGCGGAATGAGTAGTGCCTGTGTTTGCCGTGTGCCTAGTTGGTGAGCGAATTTCAGCTTGGCTAATTGGTGCAGGGGAATTAAGTAGAAATCTTCTCCTTCTTTCATCAATATCGCCTGATTTTTCACAATTGCCAAGGCTTGGGCGTGGTGGCTTGCAAGCGGTGTGATTTGCTCCGTTTTTTGCAAAATAGGGGCAGGTTCTGGGTTTATCTTTATGTTCGGCTCAAAAGTGGGCAGTTTAACAGCGGTTTTTTCTACTTTTTTCGTTCGTATATCTGAACCACCTACTAGCTCGTTATACCATTTTTGAGCAGATTGACTGCTACTACTTCGCTCAAATTTAGGTGTAAAAGAGCTATGAGTAGAGTGATTTACATTTTTTTGTGAAAATTCGATCGCTTGTATTGGCTCTTTGGGTTGTGTAAATACATTTTGCCCTGCCGCTTGGCGGTTTGTGTCTTTTGCATAAGCAGGCATTGGTTCATTGAGCTCGTTTCGCAATTCAAGTGACGGATGTGTTTGTTGTAGGCTATTGCTGACACCTTGCAAAATAAAATCGTGTACCAGCCTTCCTTGATGGAAACGCACTTCGTGTTTGGCAGGGTGAACATTCACATCCACCATAGTGGGGTCTAAATCTAAAAAGATAACAAAAGCAGGGTAGTTGCCTGTCGTAATGTTCTCACCATAGGCTTGGCGGATTGCGTGATTAATTGTTTTATCTCGCATCATTCGTCCGTTTACATAGCTGTAGCAAAGATCATTTTGTGGACTAGCAAGCATCGGTGAGCCAACCCAGCCGTGTAAGTGTAAATCGCCGTGTTGCCAGTCAATATAATTGGCGTTTTGAATAAATTTCTCGCCACAAATCGCGACCACCCGTTTCTGTTTTTGCTCAACTGAATTATCAATAATTTTGCGATATTGGCGGACGATTTTGCCATTATGACTTAGCGTAAAGCTGATATTGGGTTTGGCAAGTGCAATGCGACGAATCACTTCATCAATATGAGCGAACTCAGTTTTGTCTGTGCGTAAAAATTTACGGCGTGCTGGCGTATTGAAAAATAAGTTAGCCACTTCAATCGTTGTGCCGATAGGGTGAGAGGTAGGCTGAATTTCAACTATCATTTCTCTTCCTTGTGTGTAAGCCTGCCACGCTTCATTTTGTTCTGTAGTGCGAGAAGTCAGTGTTAAACGTGACACTGAGCTGATGCTTGCTAACGCTTCGCCCCGAAAGCCTAAACTTAAAATGGCTTCTAAATCTTCCAGGCTGCTGATTTTGCTCGTGGCGTGGCGAGCTAAAGCAAGTGGCAAATCCTGTTTGCTGATGCCGCAGCCGTTATCCCGAATGCGGATGAGCTGCGAACCGCCTTTTTCAATGTCAATTTGAATATTATTCGCACCAGCATCAAGGCTGTTTTCGACCAACTCTTTTACTACAGAGGCGGGGCGTTCTACTACCTCGCCTGCGGCAATTTGGTTTGCCAGTTGTGGTGGGAGAATGTGAATCAGCTGTTTTGGAGAGTTATTTGTCATTTTGGTGCCTAATTGTTTGGAATTAGCCCATTTTATCTAATTTTCTTCGCTTTTGCATATTTCTTCATACAAAAGAACGTGTTAGATTATGCAAATGTGAATGAAATGAGAACAAATTTATGCAAATGATAGAACTTGCTCAACAAGCTAAGCAAGCCAGTTTTGATTTAGCACAATTTGGCCACGGTCAAAAAAATAAAGCGTTACTGACGATTGCTGATAGCCTTGAACAGCGTGCCACGGAAATTTTATATGCGAATGCAAAAGATATTGAATTTGCTCAATCACAAGGCATTTCATTGGCAATTATTGATCGCTTGTTGCTTAACGAAGAGCGTTTAAAGGGCATTGCCAACGATGTACGTAATGTGGCAAAACTTGCTGATCCTGTCGGGCAAATAATGGATGGTGGTGTGCTAAATAGCGGTTTGAAAATTGAACGCCAACGTGTGCCATTAGGCGTGATTTTAACTATCTATGAAGCGCGTCCAAATGTTACTATTGATGTGGCATCACTTTGTTTAAAAACAGGTAATGCGGTGATTTTACGTGGCGGTAAAGAAACTAAATTTACCAACTCAGTGTTAGTTGATGTCGTACAAGAGGCGTTAGAAAAATCAGGCTTACCGAAATTAGCGGTGCAAGCGGTTACTGATCCAGATCGCTCGTTATTATTAGCGTTGCTGAAGTTAGATCGCTATATTGATATGGTGATCCCACGTGGTGGGGCAGGTTTGCATCAATTCTGTAAAGAAAACGCTACTATTCCTGTGATTGTAGGCGGTATTGGTGTTTGTCATCTATTTGTGGAGAAAACCGCAGATCAAGAAAAATCCCTTGAAGTGATTGTGAATGCTAAAACGCAGCGTCCAAGCACCTGTAATACGTTAGAAACCTTGTTGGTAGAGAAAGCGATCGCGGTAGAATTTTTGCCGAAATTAGTTGCCCGTATGCAGGCACTAGGTGTGACAATTCACAGTAATGATTTGCAAAAAATTGAAGGAATCGAACCGCTTGATCAGAAAAAGTTAAGTCAAGAGTGGTTGTCACTCGATCTTAACGTGGTTGTGGTGAATGACTTACAACAAGCAATTGAGCATATTCGCCATTACGGTTCGCAGCACTCAGAGGGAATTTTAACGTCTAATTACCAAGTTGCTCGCCAATTCGTACAACAAGTTGATGCCGCAGCAGTGTATATCAATTCCAGTACTCGTTTTACGGATGGTGGTGAGTTTGGCTTGGGGGCAGAAGTGGCGGTGAGTACGCAAAAATTACACGCTAGAGGCCCAATGGGGCTTGAAGCATTAACCACCTATAAATGGGTGTGTGAGAGCGATTATTTAGTAAGAGGATAGTATGTTAAAACGGATTTTAGAATTTGTTAAATTGTTCGCTAAGCGTTATGTGGAGAATAATATTGCGATTTCTGCAGGTTATCTTACTTACAGTACTATGCTTGCGATTGTTCCCTCAATTATTGTGCTGTTTTCCATCTTCACATTCTTTCCTATTTTTTATGAAGCGAGTGAGATGTTAAAAGCATTGATTTATGATAACTTTGCCCCTAGTGCGAGTGAAACGGTCTCGAAATACCTCGATCTATTTGTCGATAATGCGAAAAATATGGGGATTGTCAGTATTATTGGTTTATTTGTTGTTGCCATTATGCTGATTAAGAATATTGATGAAACGCTAAATACCATTTGGCACAATAGCCGCTCACGTCCGATGTGGTTCTCTTTTTTACTCTATTTTTTAATTTTAATATTTGGGCCTTTGCTGGCTGGGGCGAGTATTGCAATTACAACTTATGTGATGTCGCTGGCTATTTTTAATGCTTCTGGCGTATCATTAGGGCAATATTTATTGGAATTGATGCCATTTTTATTGATTTGGTTGTTGTTTACATTAGTGTATAAATTTATTCCGATTACAGAGGTAAAATTTAAGCACGCCGCTATTGGGGCGTTATTGGCGGCAATTTTCTTTACCTTAGGTAAACAAGCCTTTATTTGGTATATCACAACATTCCCTTCTTACCAGGCTCTTTATGGTGCAGTGGCCGTATTACCGATTATGTTGTTGTGGATTCAATTGAGCTGGCAAGTCGTTTTATTAGGCGGGCAGTTCGCCGCAATATTAAAAGAAACAGAAGTAGGCAAGGAACAGGAAATAAATGATCGGATTAATCCAGCGGGTTAAATGGGCAAAAGTTGAGGTTGAAGGGCAAACTGTTGGTGAAATTAAACACGGTTTATTGGTTTTACTCGGCGTTGAAAAAGATGACGATGAATCCAAGGCTGATAAATTATTGGAAAAGGTACTGAATTACCGAGTGTTTTCCGATGAGCAAGACAAAATGAATTTGAGTGTGCAGCAAGCAGCTGGCAGTTTATTAGTAGTTTCACAATTTACGCTTGTTGCAGATACTAACAAGGGTTTACGACCTAGTTTCTCAAAAGGCGCAAGCCCAGTTGATGCCGCACGCTTGTATGACTATTTTCATCAACAAGCTGCGATGAAAATTCACACACAAACAGGACAGTTTGCAGCAGATATGCAAGTCAGTTTACAAAATGATGGTCCCGTCACTTTTTGGTTGCGGGTTTAGCGGCTTGGTTATACTAGTTGTTTAGAAATTAGCCCAAATTAGATTTGGTCTAATTTGGGGCTAATAGTAGGCCATCAACTTAAATAATGCTGAAATTTGCTGTTTCTAAGTTGGTATAGAAGTTTTCGAGTGTAGCAAAGTGAATTGCTTCCGTAGTTGCATTTGGTTTATAACTAAGTTCACCTTTGTTAAAGCTAATAAAATCAAATACTTGTTCGGCATTTTCAATTGCACTAAAAATTGATTTAGCTAGTTCAATAGTATCGCCATTCTCAAAATCTTTGATGATATCCACTTTACCGTTTAACGTAGTATTGAATACAAAGGTATCTTTACCTGTTCCGCCAATGAGAATGTCCTCTCCCAATCCTCCGATTAAGTGATCATCTCCTTCCTTTCCATTGAGGGTATTGCCAATATTATTAGCTATAAGGGTGTTACTGAGGTTATTTCCTGTTGCTTGTGTTGCAATAGTACCTAGTAGGGTGAGACTTTCTACATTTTCAGGAAGCTCGAAGTTGATAGAGCTATAGACAGTATCAATACCTTGATTTTCCAATTCAAAAACTTGGTCCTTGTTACTATCGACTACATAGGTGTCATTTCCTTCACCACCGTGCATTTCATCATCACCTATACCGCCGTGTAGATAATCATCGCCTTTTCCACTTCTTAGAATATCGTTGCCACCATTACCGATTAAGTTATTTGCAGCATCATTGCCTAATAAGATATCGTTATATACCGAACCAATAGCGTTTTCAATTTGTGTACCAAAACCAATAAAGGCTTGACCCTCAACATATTCGGTTATTTTTTGCGTTCCTCTTGCGGCTGTTTTATTGACACCCACTTCATCCCCAAAGAATTGGACTGCATTGAAGTCTGTTATGGATTTGATTGTCATCATCTTCTCTGCGGTATCGCCACGATAAATCCAAGAACCTGGTTTCAGGTTGATATAAACACGTTCTCTTTCATTTGTGGCATCAAAGGTGTCTACACCGCCGCCATCCCAAATATAGACACCATTACCATCACTGTTTACATCTCGATAACGTTGGAATCCATATATGTTATTGCCAGAACGTACAGTTTTATTAACACCGTAGCGGTAATGTAATGCTGCTAAATCATAGAATGGGATATAACTACCTTTAGTTTCGAATAAGCCATTATAAGACATATAAGTAAATTCTGTTTTATCCTCTTTACTACCTAGGCCAACCTCATTATATTTTCCTCTATAGTTATTATCGGTGAATAGCACATTTGAATGATTAAAACCTAGAGTGTGTAGTACTTCATGCATTGCGGCATAATAAACATAATTTAGGACATTATTATAAAGATTAGCAATTCTAGGTGCGGTAGTAGAGCCATTTTCATTACCAAAGGCACTATTCACCCAAATCCAAGAGCCATCGCCTACGCTAGCATAAGCGGCACCGCCACCATTATGTGTTTTGGCAAAAATATTTGTTCCTGAGCCATCTGTAATATAGTTATCAACCTCTTCAAATTTTAGATTGGTGAATTTAGCAATATACTCATAAGCTTTTCTGAAGGCATCTTTTTGCTGTGCCGAAATACTAAGAGGTTTAATTGCATTTTTGTGATGTATTGCCATCTCCTCTAAAGTTGCAAAGTGGTATTTAATCACTGGGGTGTTACCTAATCCACCGAATGGTACTCTTCCATAATCCACAGCTCCTAATTTGGCAGAGTAGAAAGTATCCATAAAATAATGGAAGTTGAAATTATCGCTCAAATGGTTATATTGGCGTGCATTAAATTCCACATCGTTATGGCGTGGTTGATTGTAGCTCCCACTTACCGCTAATGTTGATGTAAAGGTTTCCGTATCTTTTACTTCTACTGATTCTCCTGCAAGATTAGTTGTTTTTAATGTGGCGGTAATTTGACTATCTCCTGATCCAGCTAAGAATTGGTTTTCTACCGCAATCCGGAATGTTTTATCTTGTTCTACGCTTGCGTTAAATACCTTATTACCGACAGTAATTTCGATAGTCTCACCAACAGCGATGTTATCCCCAATGACCTCACCTGCAATAATACTGCTTGGGGACTTAATGCTGAGATTATAACCATTATTACCGTTTGGAGTGATGTAGTCACTTTTTAGTATGATGCTTTCAGTGGTAACAGCTTGGTTCTTATGAGTTTCAAATCCGATACTGCCATCGTTATTTGTTTTTGGAGAAAATACACTAACTTTGTTAAAGCTGAAGCTAATTTCTTTATTATCTAGCGCTAAGGCTTCAGTAAAAGGGAGTTTCAAGTCAAACGTTTTTCCATCAGCATTCATTGGCACTTCAAAAGTGTTTTTTCCAATTTTCACTTTAATTATGCGAACAAAAGAGGCATTCCTGCCACTGGCAAATAGACCACTATAGTTTACTTCCCCTGAAATAGTAACTAATGGTCCGATATTATTTACACTAAAACTATCACCAATTTCAGTAATGTTAATTTGAGGTAGAAATTCCGCTTTTACTTCGTCACTTTCATTCGTATTACCTGCTTTATCTGTCACAAGCACTTTTGCAGTTACCGATTTATGTTCTAAATCAGATAATGGAGTATTGGACTGAAGCAGAGTCCACGAGCGTTTGTCTTCAGAGACAGAGGCTTTATGTACTTGACCATCAATAGTAACAAGCACTTCCACATTACTAGCGTTCACATCGTTATCAATATTGTCCAACTCACCAGATAGTATACTTCCTGTCGATGACTGATTTTTGATGAGTTTAGGTGCGGTAGTAATAGGTTTATTTAATTCTGTATCAATACTATATTCTCTATCAATACTATATTCTCTATCAGTAGTTTTAGTTGGTTGATTACGATAGATGGCTCTGATGACAGGAGATTCTCCAGCGTTACTAATCAATTCTTCACCGTTAACGGTTAAGTTAAATGCTCCAAGACTATTTAAAGGTACTTCTTGTAGTAGACGCCAACCGCTTGCACAAACCGGACAAGAACAATAAATACCGATGCTTTCTCCTTCTTCACCATTGGTTACCGCTCCCTGTATTGTGATATCCTCTTTACTTTCAGCTTGATTAATGATGTTGTCATTGGTAATAGTATTAACAGAAACGTTAATATTACGCTCTAAATTGACCTGATAGTTTTTTGATTTTTGGCTCTCCAAGACATTACCTACACTATCAGTCGTACTAAGACTTAGCGTTATGCCTTCACTTTGATGAGCAATTAATGAAACAGTACTAACCGGTATGCTAAAAATGAGTTCACCATTAACATCTGTTGTTAACTTTCCTGTACTGGTTGAGTTACCTAAATGAATCACCACCTCATCACCGGATTTAGCGGCAGAGTGCTCTACATTAATAATTTTCCCTGTAATATGGATGGTTTCGGTTTTACTTTCAACATATTCTAGAATATTGTTAGCTGTAATCGGATCTATCTCAATAATAGGATGTTCGATTTGAGTATCAACCATATACTCTTTTTTGAGTTCAGATGTAGCAACTAGCTCGGTTTTATTGGCGATAGCTTGCACAATAAGATGTTGTTTACCTTGTATTGTCGTAAGATCTGAGGTATTAATTGTTGCAAACCATTGATTACCTATAATTTTTGCCGGGTAAGTTTTGGTATTTAATATAACATTGACAGAAATATTACCTCCTCTCTCTGTATCAACTTGACCATTCAGCTGTATACTCTCTTTTTCTGCTTCTATGCGAGTAATGACATTGTCATCAGTCACATTATCTATAGTGATAATCGGTTTTGCCAAAGTCAATGGCTGCTGTGGTTGATTAGTATTAAAAGTTGTATTAGTCTGGGTTAACAGCTGAAAATCCTCAATAGTAGAAAATAGAGCATAATCTTGCATGATCAAGTTTGGCTCCTCATTCGTCCCGTCTTCCAGATAAATATAAAGATCATTTCCGACCAATTCTGCTTTTGGAATATTGTCAAGTGGAATCAATTCCCCCTTTTTATTGACGATTTGGTCTTGATGATTTGCTAATGTTTTTAGCGTATGTGTTTTTCCATTAAGGAGTCTGACGCTCCCTTTATCGGTTAAATGATAGATATTCAGTTGATATGTAGACATAATAGCTCCTTAATTAAACTTATCAGAATTAAGTATGGATTTTTATATAAGATAGTTTATTTCGGCAATTTTTGACATTTAGGGCAGAAATAAGTATTGCGTTGCCCAATTACTTTGGTTTGAATTGGCTTTCCGCAATCGTTACACGCTTCATTTTTTCTTCCGTACACTTGTAGCACTTGGGCAAAATAGCCTGGTTTGCCGTCAGGTTTAATAAAGTCTTTCAAGGTAGTGCCACCTTGAATAATGGCTTTAGTTAGCACGTCTTTAATTGTGCTGACTAAACGTTCGCATTGCTTTTTAGTGAGATTCTGTGCTGCAAGTTCAGGGTGGATTCCCGCTATAAATAGACTTTCGCACGCATAAATATTCCCTACACCCACGACTACCTCATTGCTCATAATAAAGGTTTTACAAGCGGTTGTTTTTTTGCGGCTTTTTGCAAATAGATAATCAGGGGTAAAATCATCAGAAAGGGGTTCGGGCCCGAGTTTACGCAGTAGTTGGTGATCTTCTGCTTTTGCAATCCAAAGCCAACAGCCGAATTTACGAGGGTCGTTATAGCGTAAAATGGTGCCATTTTGCGTAACAAGATCGACGTGGTCATGCTTACTAATTTCTTTTTGTTGATGTGCTTGCAAAATCCCAAGTGAACCAGACATGCCTAAATGTATCAAAATATCGCCTTTTTGTGTGCGGATAATCAGATATTTTGCTCGTCTTTCTATTGCATCAATTTTCGCATTTTCCATTTGTGATAATTCGGGGCTAATTAACCAACGCAGTTTGGGCTGGCGGACAATAATCTTCTTTATAATTTGCCCTTTTAAATAAGGCTCAATACCTCGCACACTGGTTTCAACTTCGGGTAGTTCAGGCATTCTCTCCTCCAAGGATAGTGAAAAGTGAGCGTTATTATAATATAAAAGGGCAGGAATTGATCCTGCCCCCAGAAAATGCTATTTTTGCAGTTTGTAAAAAATAAGTGAAAAATGACCGCTTGTTATTTATCTATGAGGATTTCTTACCCAGTAAATATCCTATTACGGTGCCTGCAATTGCAAAGGGAATCCATTCCATTGAGATGGATTTTAACGGTAGAGCGTTCATCGCATTTACACCCGCAACAGATAAAATAGAGACTGCCGTAACCAATGCTAATGGTAAGCGTTGAGCCAGTAATGGTAGTTGAAAGAAGATGTTGATAAACATCAAGAAAATGACTGTCATCGCAATTGGATATAATATTAAGAGAACAGGCACAGATTTTGAGATAACAAAATCTAACCCTTGATTTGCAATGCTAAAACTAATTAGCGTGAAAATAAACACATATACTTTGTATGAAATTTTCGGGAATATTTCATTGAAATATTCGCTTGTGGTGACGATCAAACCAATAGAGGTGGTTAAACACGCCAATGTTACAATCACACCAAGGAGCGTGCGACCAAACTCGCCGAAAGTTTCAGTTGCTACATGGTTGAGAATAAATGTGCCAATGTGCTGGCCTGTTGCGTTTAGCTCGGTAAGGGTTTCTATACTGATCGGGTAGTGGTTTCCAATCCAGGCCAGAGAAATATAAATGGCTGCCAATGCAATTGCGGCGATCATTCCTGCCATTGAGGTTTGCTTGATTAAGTCTTTATTACCAAGACCCTTCGCTTTAATTGCACTAATGACAATGACCGAGAAGGTAATAGAAGCCAGTGCGTCCATTGTTAAATAGCCTTCAACAATACCAGTAAAGAAAGGAGAGGTAGGATCTGTTTGAGTCGTGAGTGCAGGCAATTCATTTTCGCCTAATAAGATAATCGCTTTAACGACTAATCCTAGGATTGCAAGCAATAATACAGGTGTTAATATTGCGCCGATTCTATCTACCACGGTTGATGGATTTAAGCTAAACCATACTGCAACTAAGTAGTAAGCTAGGGTGAATACGAGTAATGAGAATGTTCCACTCTCGCCAATAAAAGGCACAACTGACATTTGGTAAGCGGTTGCTCCTGTACGAGGAATGGCAAAAAAGGGACCAATAGTTAAATAAATTGCCATTAAAAATAGCAGCGAGAAATAAGGGTGAACATTTTTGCTCAAGGCTTCTTTATAACCACCTGGATAGTAGCCACTCACTGCAATACCAAGCAGTGGTAAACCTACGCCTGTGAGTACAAAGCCAATAATTGACGGTAGAAAATCTAGGCCACTGTCTAAACCTAGTTTTGGCGGAAAAATTAAGTTGCCCGCCCCAAAGAAAATCGCAAAGAGCATAAAGCCCACGATAAAAGTATTTTTATTCATAATAAGTTCTACTAAAGAAAAGCATTAAAAAATGAGTGGGCATTGTGCCATATTTGCTAATTTCTTGCAAAAAAAGACCGCTTGAATGCTGCTAAGGGAAATACGTTTAAAAGAAAAGCCAGCAAGCTGCTGACTTTTCGTAAAATTAGGAGCAAATTAGCTCATATGTAATCCGCCATTTACGTGAATGGTTTCGCCGTTGATATAACGAGCATCATCTGAAGCTAAAAATGCGACTGCTTTTGCAATATCTTGTGGAGAGCCAAGTTCGCCTGCTGGGATTTGGCTTAAAATGGCATTGCGTTGATCGTCGTTTAGCTCATCGGTCATATCCGTTGCGATAAAGCCTGGAGCAACCACATTTACCGTAATGCCACGACTTGCCACTTCTTTTGCAAGTGATTTAGAAAAACCGACTAAACCTGCTTTTGCTGCACAATAATTTGTTTGACCTGGATTTCCCATCGAACCGACTACCGAACCAATGTTGATAATACGTCCGCCTTTTTTCATCATTGGGCGTAACACCGCTTTTGATAAGCGGTAAACGGATGTAAGGTTAGTTTGAATGATGTCGAACCAATCATCATCTTTCATACGCATTAATAAGCCATCACGTGTGATTCCTGCGTTATTGACTAAGACATCCACATCACCAAAGGTTTCTTTGACTTGTTTTAATACACAATCAATCGATTCGGCATCTGCCACGTTTAGCACTAAACCCTTACCGCTTTCGCCTAAGTAAGCAGAAATGGATTCCGCTCCTTTTTCAGAGGTTGCTGTACCGACTACGGTGTAACCTTTTGCTACTAATTCTTCGGCAATTGCTTTGCCGATACCACGAGTTGCACCTGTAACTAATGCGATTTTGCTCATATATTCTCCTATAAAAGACGATGATTAACGCGTTAAAATATAAAAAATAAAAAGAATAATAAAGTAGTTTATGACGGTGGTTGAACTACCAAATAAGGCATATTTAACCGCCGAGCCTTGCGGTGGATAAATCCAACGTGGGCGGGCGAATACCCATATTGTTGAGACGACTAATAGCCCCAAACTGCTTAATAAATAAATTTGCAATAATGCTATCGCACCTTTTGGGTCGCCTTGGCTTAACAGCACGCCATAAATTGCCCACGCTTGAATAGCGCCAGAGGTGAGAGAGGCACCGCCAATAAAAGCCTGACGAATTTTAGGATGGATAGCGAGAAAATAAACTAAAAATGAGCAACCAGATGCAATTGAGAGCATACCAAATTGTTTAAATACGGGGGTATTTTCAAGCGTATCAAGATCGCTAAACATATAGCTAGCAGGCACAATCACTAATGCAAGCAATATGCTAGCTAGCATAAATAAAGTTTCTTTGCTCATTTTATGTGCTACTAAAATGAGGATTGAACTGCCTCAAGGCTGGCAACATCGTTTACCGCCTGTGATGAAAGTGTTTTCACAATACGGCTTGTTAAGCCAGTTAAAACTTTGTTCGGACCGATTTCATAAAGCGTGGTGATACCCTCTTGAGCCATTTTCTCTACAGTTTCTGTCCAGCGTACAGGGCTGTAAAGCTGACGAACAAGGGCGTTGCGGATAGCATCAAGATCAGTTTCAACTGCCACATCTACGTTATTAATGACAGATACAAGCGGTTGATTTAGCTTAATATTTTGCAATGCAGTGGCTAATTTTTCTGCCGCTGGTTTCATTAATGCACAGTGTGAAGGCACGCTTACTGCTAATGGTAACGCACGTTTTGCTCCTGCAGCTTTGCATAATTCGCCTGCTTTTTCTGCAGCGGCTTTTGTACCAGCAATAACTACTTGACCTGGCGAGTTAAAATTTACCGCTGAAACGATTTCGCCTGTCTCATTTGCTGCTTGTTCACACGCGTTGATAATAGCTTGGTTATCTAAACCAATAATTGCATACATTGCACCGCTACCAGCAGGCACCGCTTCTTGCATTGCATTACCACGCAGCTCCACTAATTTGATGGCATCTTGAAAGTTTAACACACCGGCACAAACTAGAGCCGAGTATTCACCTAAGCTATGGCCTGCCATTACGGTAGGTTTTAACTCAGGGGATTTTTCTTGCCATACACGGAAAATAGCAACCGATGCGGCTAATAAGGCAGGCTGAGTACGTTGAGTTTGCCCTAACTCTTCAGCTGTACCATTTTGCACTAAATCCCATAAATCATAGCCAAGCACTTCGCTTGCTTCTGCGAATGTTTTTTCAACAATAGGGAATTGAGTAGCAAGATCACCAAGCATTCCAACCGCTTGTGAACCTTGACCAGGGAAAACCATAGCAAATTTTGACATTGTTTTTATTCCTTTTTACTTTTTAAGTTGAAATTTATATTGAGGGTTGTGATTTCTAGAAATCGCAAGTCGCTCTGACGAGACAAGCGGTGCGTTATTGGCGATTTTTTGCAAAATTTTATTCAAAATTGACCGCTTGTAACCACAGCCCAGAGGCTTAACCGAGAACGGCTTTGTCGAGCTCGGTATGTTAATCTGGCGAATAATAGAGTTTGCCGATTTCAATTCTTTGCCGCCCTGTTTCTAACCGCCATTTGTTACTATCACGCAGGGAATAGACGCAGCCACAATACTCTTGTTGGTAGAAACGTTCACGTTTGCTGATTTCGATCATTCGTTGCGAGCCACCGCCTTTACGCCAGTTGTAGTCCCAATAAACAACATCATCAAATTTGGCGGCGGCACGGTGTCCGCAGTCGTTGATTTGGTTCATATCTTTCCAACGAGAAATACCTAAACAGCTAGTAAATACAGGAAAACCATTGTGATGAGCGTATTCTGCCGCTTTCTCAAATCGCATATCAAAACACATTGTACAACGAACGCCACGCTCAGGCTCCCATTCCATACCTTTGGCTTTTTTGAACCACTCTTTGCGATCGTTTTCGTAGTCATCGTCTAAATCAATAAACGGAATCCCCCATTTTTCGGCAAAGCGGATATTTTCTTCTTTACGAATGAGGTACTCTTTGAGTGGGTGAATGTTGGGGTTGTAGAAGTAAATGGTAAATTCAATGCCTGAGGCGTGAATAGCTTCCATTACCTCGCCCGAACAGGGTGCACAGCAAGAGTGTAATAACAGCTTGTTGTGACCGTTCGGCAGTGCTAATTTCTCACGCACAAAAGGAGCGTTTGCGTCTTTTTTTTGATTTTGAGCTCTGCGTCTAGCACGCACGCTTTCAATATGTTCAATTGGTTGGGTCATATATTGTTATTTATGAAATTATTATTCCCTTTTGAACCGCCAGAGCGATTTTGAATTTGCGGGAAATTTGGGTTATTTATATTTGCAAGCAAAGAAAGTAACAGGTTAATACGATCTATCCACCGACAAATATGCCAATGAAATCAATGCCTGTTTATATTCACTCTCTGGTAATACGGCTAAGGCATCTACTGCTTTTTGTGCTTCTTCACGGGCTTTTTGCATCACATAATCAAGTGAGCGATGTTCTGCCATAATTGCTAATATGTCAGGAATTTGTTCTAATTCTCCCCCGTTTTCAATCGCGTGGCGGATAAGTTCTGCCTGTGCTGCCTTGCCTGCTTTTTCTGCGGAATACATTGCGTGTAACAGTGGAAGCGTTGGTTTGCCTTCTACAAAATCATCACCTATATTTTTACCTAAATTTTCTGTTTGGGCAGAGTAATCTAAAATATCATCAATTAACTGGAAGGCTGTGCCTAAATAGCAGCCGTAGTCTTTTAAGCCATTTTCGATTTCTTCACTTGAGTCAGCTGCAATTGCCACGCATTGTGTTGCTGCTTCAAATAAACGTGCGGTTTTGTTGTAAATTACACGCATATAGTTCGCTTCAGTGGTGTTTGGATCGTTTACGTTCATTAATTGTTGAACTTCCCCCTCCGCCAAAGCGTTAGTTGCAGAAGACATCACTTTTAGCACGCGAAGAGAATCCAAATCCGTCATCATCTGAAAAGAACGAGTGTAGATATAATCACCAACTAAAACACTTGCAGCATTACCAAATTCCGCATTTGCAGTGGGTCTGCCACGACGCATATCAGATTCATCTACCACATCATCGTGCAATAAGGTTGCTGTATGTACAAACTCAATAAAGGCTGCCGCAGTAATATGCTGTTTACCTTTATAACCCAACGCTCGTGCTGAAAGTACTGCAATTAAAGGGCGAATGCGTTTACCGCCACCTGCGATGATATAATGCCCGAGCTGGTTAATCAGTAAAACTTCCGAATTAAGGTGAGCCAAAATTTCTGCATTTACCGCTTGCATATCCTCATTCGCAAGGGCTTGAATTTGTTCGAGAGTTAATTGCGTGGTCATTTGCTTCCATCTACACCTAAGAGGTAAAATTTGCCCCATATTCTACCCTAAATCAGCCTAGCTTCAAAAAATAATTTCAGAAAGCATTTATACCCATAATTTTCTTTTATGATATGCTGTGGTTGTTGAGTATAGAAAAGGTTCATTTTTCTGCTTAATGGGAACTTGCCTTTATTAGCTAAAATCGAAGACTATAAATTTTTCTATATTTTTATAAAAATCCTGCTTGCTCTTTCTAGAGTTTTTTCGTAGAATTGCAACCCTATTTTTATGAATTAATTAAGTGCCTAAACGCAAAAGCAGTTGGCACATAGCGGAGTAAATATGTACGCAGTTTTCCAAAGTGGCGGCAAACAACACCGTGTTAGCGAAGGTCAAGTAGTTCGTTTAGAAAAACTTGAAATTGCAACTGGTGAAAAAGTTGAATTTGACTCAGTGTTAATGGTCGTTAACGGTGAAGATGTTAAAATTGGTGCACCAGTAGTTGCTGGTGCAAAAGTAGTGGCTGAAGTTGTAGCACAAGGTCGTGGCGAGAAAGTTAAAATCGTTAAATTCCGTCGTCGTAAACACAGCCGTAAACAACAAGGTCATCGTCAGTGGTTCACAGAAGTGAAAATCACTGGGATTCAAGCATAATTTCAGAGGAGATCTAGAAGATGGCAACTAAAAAAGCTGGTGGTTCAACTCGTAACGGTCGTGATTCTGAAGCTAAACGCCTTGGTGTTAAACGTTTCGGTGGTGAATCTGTATTAGCAGGTAGCATTATTGTTCGTCAACGTGGTACTAAATTCCATGCAGGTTCAAATGTAGGTATGGGTAAAGACCACACTTTATTTGCAACCGCTGACGGTAAAGTTAAGTTTGAAGTGAAAGGTGATAAAAGCCGTAAATATGTAAGCATCATTGCTGACTAATCATTTCAAAGCTAAAATTGCAAAAGAAAACCTCGCAACTTGCGAGGTTTTTTGTATGCTAAAATTACAATTTCTCAATACAAGGAAGAAAAATGCAGCAAAAAAGACCATTTTTAGGATTTTCGTTTGCTTTAATTACTGCAATTGCTTGGGGAACATCGCCTATTGCTACACAGCAAGTCATCAAAGCAATGGACGCTCAAACTCTAGTTTGGTTTAGGTTTTTAGCCGCAGCATTGGGATTATTCTGCATTTTAGCATTTGCAAAAAAATTACCAAATTTAGCCGCTTGTAGTAAAAAAGAGCTGGGTTTGTTTGTTGTGGCTATATTAGGCTTATCGGCAAACTTCTTTTTGTTTGCCCAAGCATTAAATTATATTTCTCCTACAACGAATCAGGTGCTATGGCTGTTAGCTCCTTTTACAATGATTTTGCTAGGCGTGCTGGTTTTTAAGGAGGAATTTGGTGTTTTTCAAAAGCTAGGTTCTAGCTTATTAATGATTGGCTTAATTGCTTTTTTCAACGATAAATTCAGTGAGATTTTGCAGCTTAACGACTATTCATTAGGTATTTTATTTGGTATCGCTGCGAGTTTAGTTTGGGTTATTTATGCCTTTGCTCAAAAGTTATTGCTAGCTAAATTTACTCCACAGCAAGCGTTAATGGTTATTTACTGTGGTTGTGCAATGACGATGTTGCCTTTTGCTTCTCCTGCCCAAATTGGTCATATTGAAGGCGTTTTCCTATGGATATGTTTTATTTTTTGTTGTGTAAATACCGTAATTGGCTATGGTGCTTACAGCGAGGCTCTTAATCATTGGGACGCCTCAAAAGTGAGCGTAGTCACCACGATGCTGCCGATTTTTACTATGATTTTTTCATTGCTTGGACATTATTTCTTCCCTGAAATGTTTGCAGAGCCTGATATGAATTGGATAGGTTATATCGGTGCTGTTGTGGTAGTTGTTGGTGCAATTTTAGCAATTTCGGGCGATAGGTTATTCAGGCGGAGATAATACAAGCGGTTGTAAATGAAGGAAAATTTACAACCGCTTGTATTTAAATCACGTTAAGCGTTTCTAATGCGTATAAAATACCGTCTTCTTCAATGGGTTTGGTGACGAAATCTGCCACAGCCTTGAGCTCTGGCTCGCCATTGCCCATTGCTACACCAAAGCCGACAGTGGGTAGCATTTCCATATCATTAAATCCATCGCCAAATGCCATTGAGCTTTCAATATCAATATTCAGTTTTGCCAATACATCTTGAATACCGCGTGCTTTAGAATTTTCTTTTCTGAGAATATCCACCGCATTTGGGTGCCAACGAGCTTCTTTTAAATCATTTGCAAAAATCCCACTATTTTCGACCGCTTGTGTTTGCGCTTTGGTGTAAAACAATAGCATTTGGACAATGTGTTCTTTTTCGTGGTAGTGCGGATCGATTAAATAATTGGGCGTGATAGGCAAAACGGCTTCGTGAACGATGGGGTTGGTTTCAGAAACCGCAATTGTCATCGGTGTTACAAAGGCATAAGCGATGCCTAATTCATTCGATTTGCGAATAATTCGCTCAATTTGCTCACGGCTAAGAGAATAATCGCTGATGAGTTGATCTTTATAGAAATTATATTGCCCGTTGATAGTAACAAATAATTCAAAACCAGTTTCAGGATCTAAATAAGGCTTTAGGGCTTCGGGAAAACAGCCGTGGTTTCTGCCTGTGGCGATAGCAGGAATAATGCCTTTTGCTTTTAGGCGAGGCAGAACTTGTTCGCTAATTGATACTGGAATGTAGGCTTTGTGTTTTACATACAAGGTTTCGTCAATATCGAAAAAAACAATTTTGATTGGTTTTTGTGGTCTATTCATCTGTTTTTCCTTTGTATTTTTAATAGTAAGATTTTACTCTTTTTTCGAGTAATGTCACAAAAATAGTGCGAAAAATTAGCACTAAGTTTGATAATCTGACAAGAAAAGGAGAAAAGATGAATTTATTTGGCTTTCGTTGCTTTCATTGCGATAGCGTTTTATCAATTGACGCTCACGGCTTTTGTAGTGGTTGCCAACAATTAGTTAAAAGTCAGCCGTATTGTTACCACTGTGGAATGAGTGCGTTAGAGTATCGTCATTATTGTGGATTCTGTTTAAAAAATGAACTGAAATGGCATAAGTTAGTTAGAGTAGGTGAGTATAAATCACCACTTTCTCATTGGGTGCATAGATTTAAATTGCAGCAACAATATTGGCTCGATCAAGCTCTTGCTCGGCAATTGTTACTCGCTATTAAGCAAGCTCAGAGAGAGCAAGCGTTGATATTGCCTGAAGTGATTATGCCTGTGCCATTATTTTGGCAAAGATATTGGAAAAGAGGCTTTAACCAAAGTGAATTGTTAGGGCGTTGGTTGGCGAAATGGTTGGCTATTCCTTTAGATAATAGTAGTTTAATAAGAAATCGGCAGACTATTTCACAACGAGATCTCACTGCAAATGAACGCCGTAAAAATTTAAAAAGAGCTTTTAATTATAAACCGATAAAAAAGTATAAACGAGTTGCTATTATTGATGATGTGCTGACAACAGGCTCAACCTTAAATGCTATTTGTGCAGAATTATTGAAAAGTGGCATTGAAGAAATTCAGGTGTGGGTTTTAGCCAGAGCATAGCTTTTGGGCTTAAGATATAAGGACGAATAATGATTCGCCCTTATATGTAATTCAAGAATAAGTAATAATAAGCCGTATGCCTATTTTAGATTAATATATTCGCTATAGTAATGCCTACGACACAGGCAGTAATTACTCCCACTAAACCTGGAGCCATAAAGCTATGGTTAAAGTAGTATTTACCGATTTTGGTTGTGCCTGTTACGTCAAAGTTTACTGTTGCGATGTCTGATGGATAGTTTGGAATAAAGAAATAAGCATAAGTTGCGGGCATTAAACCAACTAATAATGGTGCTGGTAAGCCCATCGCAATACCGACGGGTAATAACATTTTCGCGGTTACCGCTTGGCTGTTTACCACGACAGATACCGCAAACATAGCGAAAGCAAATGTCCAAGGCTGGGCTTGAACCATTTCCATTACACTTGCTTTGAATGAGGGCATTGCGTAAGTGAAGTAGGTATCACTCATCCACGCAATACCAAAAATGGCGATTGCCGCAACCATACCAGATTTAAATACAATACCGTTTGGTACTTTTTTGGGATCAGTTTTGGTTAAAATTAAGATTAAACCGCCGAAAGTAAGCATCACGATTTGGATAATTTGATCCATACCAGCAACTTTACCTGTTGCTGCAACTGTTGGTTTGATAGATGGAAGCATCGCAATCACCACAATAGTCGCAATTGCGGTTAGAAATAAGTACACCGAATTTTTTGCACTAGCAGGTAATTGCTCATCTAACGAGGTTGCACTGGTTTCTTCAATTTGTTTACGCAAGGCAGAGTCTTGCATACGGCGTTGGTATTCAGGATCATCTTCAAGCTCTTTACCACGACGTAAGCTATATAAAGACATTGCAATCACACCGCAGAAAGTGGCTGTAATGGTTACACTCACTACATTTAAGAGCGTAACACCTTCAAACCCAGGTAATTTTGTAATTTCGGTTAAATAGTAAGCAACTGCTGCAGAGAGTGGGCTGCCTGTAATCCCTAATTGAGAAGCAACAGATGCCGCCGCCATTGGGCGTTCTGGGCGGATTTTATTTTTTAAAGCAATATCACCGATAATCGGCATAATAGAGTAAACAGAGTGGCCTGTACCTAACATCAATGTCATAATATAGGTAACAAGTGGGCCTAAGAACGTGATACGTTTAGGATTATTGCGTAAAATGCGTTCTGCAATCTGCAACATAAATTTTAAACCGCCAGCAGCTTCAAGAATAGAAGCACAGGTGACCACAGCTAAAATAACTAACATAACACTAATTGGTGGAGCAGAAAGTGGCATACCTAAGAAGAAAACTTCAACGAATAAGCCAATACCTGATACAACCCCTAAACCGATACCACCATAACGGCTACCTGCATATAAAAATGCTAATAAAAGTAAAAATTCTACATAAAGCATACGAACCTCAATAAAAATAAAATAATCACTGGAAGCAAGTTTACTCCCTACCATTTGTTAAAACTTTGAAATAAATCAAAAACAACTAACTCTAAAGGGTAATAACGAATAGAGTTGGTTGTTTTACAATCAAAATGATAGAATTTGATTATTTATAGAGGAAAAGAAATGAGAAGTTATAATTATCAGCTAGTGAATGTGTTTGCGGAAACTCATTTTGGTGGCAATCCGCTTGCGGTGTTTTATGAAGCTGATGGCTTGAGCCAGAGCGAAATGCAGCTTATTGCCCGTCAATTTAATCTTTCCGAAGTGGTTTTTATTCAATCCTCAGTTCATTTACAAGCGGTCAAAAAACTGAAAATTTTTACGCCTGATGACGAAATGCCGTTTGCTGGTCATCCTACGGTGGGGGCGGCGTTTGTACTTGCTTCACGCTTGAATTTGCCAGCTGATTATCTGCTTGAAACCAACGCGGGTTTGGTGGAAATTCGACACCATAATGAGCTTGTTACCTTTGCCTTAAAAAATGGCGTTGAGTCAGAAAATGCACCACTAAGCTGTGCTGAATGTGCTGATATTTTAGGACTTGATATTAGTGATATTGCCTCCGAACCTTGCTACGTAAACACTGGCGTAGAACAGTTACTGATTGAGCTAACTTCTCAACAAGCGGTCGAAAATTGCAAAATAAATGCAAATTTATTTATACATAATAAGGTAATCAAAGATAGTCTCTATGTCTGGCACAGAATAGGGAGTGAAGCAAAAGTTCGCTTGTTTTTTGCTACTCAAGGTGCGGTGGTAGAAGATCCTGGCACGGGCTCTGCAGCAGCAAATTTAGGCGGTTGGCATATTGCAAAAGGTTTAACGCCAATCAATCTGACCATTACACAAGGTGATGAAATTCACCGCCCAAATCGTTTATCGTTAAAAGTGGATAGTCAAAACACCATTTTTGTGGGCGGCAACGTGATTGAAGTTGGTAAGGGCGAATTTTATTTGCCTTAACTATTTGCTTTATTTTGCGTTTTTATGCAATAATTTTGCATAAAAATTATTTTAATGTTTACAGGGAGAAACAAAATGGCATTTAATCTAAAAAACAGACATTTATTAAGTTTAGTTAATCATACCGAGCGTGAGATTCGTTTTTTATTAGATTTAGCTCGTGATTTAAAACGTGCCAAATATGCAGGCACAGAGCAACAAAAGTTAAAAGGCAAAAATATCGCCTTAATTTTTGAGAAAACCTCAACTCGTACGCGTTGTGCTTTTGAAGTGGCAGCTTACGATCAGGGAGCACATATCACTTATATTGATCCAACCTCATCGCAAATTGGGCATAAAGAGTCAATGAAAGATACGGCTCGTGTGCTAGGCAGAATGTATGATGCGATTCAATACCGAGGTTTTAAACAATCTGTTGTACAAGAGCTTGCTGATTATGCAGGCGTACCTGTATTTAATGGTTTAACTGATGAATTTCATCCAACGCAGATGTTGGCTGATGTTTTAACGATGATCGAAAACTGTGAAAAACCGCTTAGTCAAATCAGCTATGTGTATATTGGCGACGCTCGCAACAATATGGGGAACTCGTTGCTATTAATCGGGGCGAAGTTGGGAATGGACGTGCGAATTTGTGCACCAAAAGCCTTGTTGCCTGAAGATTCGTTTGTGGAAATGTGCCAGAAATTCGCAGCGGAATCGGGGGCGAGAATTACCGTGACTGAAGATATTGAGAAAGCGGTTAAAGGCGTAGATTTTGTGCATACCGATGTGTGGGTTTCAATGGGTGAGCCGTTAGATAGCTGGGGCGAGCGTATTGATTTATTAATGCCTTATCGTGTTACACCTGAATTAATGAAATTGACCAGCAATCCTAAAGTAAAATTTATGCACTGCTTGCCGGCATTCCATAACTGTGAAACCAAAGTTGGTAAAGAGATCGCTGAAAAATATCCTGCATTAGTAAACGGTATTGAAGTAACCGAAGAGGTGTTTGAATCACCCGTGAATGTAGCGTTTGAGCAGGCCGAAAACCGAATGCACACGATTAAAGCGGTGATGGTGGCAAGCTTGGCTTAGTTGAAATTAAAAGCGGATTATTAAAAAATAATCCGCTTTTTCGTTATTTAAACATCAAATATTTCATACTGAAATTATCTACCATATAGCCAATATTATCTTCAAACTGAAGTCGAATATCACTCAGTGATAACACCGCACTACCTAAATCAATGTTAAGTAGATCGGATTTTATGTTTTCCAATACTTCATATTGATGAGTTTGCGTAATGTCTAACTTGTGTTTAGCGAAAATTTTTCGCACTTCATCGTCTATATTAAATTGAATTTCTGGTTCAATGCCTTTAAAGGCGATGATAAACTCCGTCGGGGCTTTTATTTCATCGCAGGCTTGGGCGGTTTTGGTATAATTATCCGCATTAAATTCATTAGTGGTAAAATCATAACCTTGATAGATTAACGTTTGGCACTGATTTCTATCTTCTTCGGTTCTTCGAGTATAGATATGGGTTGGGCGATAAAACCTTCTCTCAAGAACAATAAACTCTTTCACATTTTCCATATCGGTTTTGGTTAAGCGAATAGGGCTGAGATCAGAGGTTTCAAAGATGCGTGGATTCTCATTATAATCTCTCTCGCTAATCAGTTCATAAGATGACTCAATACCATATTTTTCTTTAAATTGTTCAGAGCGAAATTCCCTTGCAACATAGCTCACCATTGAATCAAAACGTTCAATTTCAGCATGGTTATCGCCTAGTAATTGTTTATGCTTAAATACGGCTTCTTTATCGATTTTATTATTCTTATCTAGCAAGTTATGTTCGTTCAAATAGCGATCTAAACGCTGGGTTTGGTCTTTAATCGCCATTTGTTGTGGGTCTAAAACAAATACTGAAATCAAAATGACTGCAATCGAAACTGCAGAGAATAAGCGGTATTGAGCGAAACGTTGTACTAGCAATAATCCATAACAGATGGATAAAGTAATAGCTCCAATCGCTAAATAAATACGGGCTTCAGTTAAGCCATAATTGCTTAGGCGAATGTAAATGGCATACCACACTAAAGCGAGTGGCAATAAGGCTAAATAAACATAGTAACGATAGAACCACTGCCATTTTGCATTTTGTAGCAATAATTGCACCGCTTGTATTGCCAAACCAATAATTAAATAGGGGAATGCAACGTTTGCCACCACGCCATTTGGCATTTCGCCTCGGATAATAATATAAACCACATAAGCATAAATAATGGCAGTATAGATAATCAATGCCGGTGATAAAATCCAATTCAGTAGCATTTCGCCTATGCGGTTTAAATAGGTAGAATCATCGGCAGAATCTTGGTTCTCAAGTGTTAGAAAGAGAACAGGGAAAGCCCAAATGATAGCAAATACCCAAAACCGTTGGAATAGAGAATCGTCGTAACTATTAAGATTAAATAGCTCGGTAATGGCAAAAGTAATCGAACTTAATGCTGCAAAAATAATCGTTGCTAATACAAAAGCAAAGCCAATATTTACGAGTTTATTGACCATTTCACTGACAAAATGCGTGTTATTTTTATGCCAATGCTGGCTGATTAAACATAAGAAAATACAAAGTGCGATCGCCCAATAACGTGAATCTTCAAGAAGTTCGATTTTGATTTCATTAAAAAAGAGTGCAGTTGCAATCGGCAGCAGCACTAAAAGCCAATAAGCCTTAGTATTGCGAGCTAAATAAAGCACGATAAAGCAAATTGGAGCAAGGGCGAGTAAATTTTCAAATTTCTTAAATAGGCTATAGTCCCCTATGTTAGGGAGCAATATTGCGGTCACATAGGTAACGAATAAAATTTCTATTGGGTGTTTGATGATCGCGTTTTTCATCATCACGCCAAAAAGATGTAATTTGCTGAACATAAATATTTCCTCATCTATTTTTCATGAATAAGAAAGCCTGTAGTGTATCAAACTACAGGTTGTATTTTATAACCACCCTTTACGTTTAAAGTAAAGATAAGGTGCTGAGGCGGCGATAATCATCAAACCAATTGCCATAGGATAGCCATATTTAAACTGTAATTCGGGCATAAATTCAAAGTTCATCCCGTAAGTAGAAGCAACTAGCGTGGCAGGTAGGAACATCACAGACACCACTGAGAAGAATTTCATAATACGGTTCTGCTCAATATTGATATAACCCATTGCTGCTTGCATTAAAAAATTCACTTTCTGAAACAGAGATTCATTATGCGGTTGGAGTGATTCAATATCTCGCATAATATCGCGTGCTTGTTCAAGCTGATTATTTGGTAAACGAGTTTTACGCAGCAGGAAACTTAACGCACGCTGCGTATCCATCAAACACAAGCGTACTTTTGAGCTTGCATCTTCAAATTCGGTTAAGCGAGAAAGTGCATCATTAAAGTTATCTTTTTCTTGTTTAGCATCTAACACCACGCGGCTTAATTTTTCTAAATCGGAATAGACTTCTTCAATGACATCTGCTAGCTGCTCAATTTTAGTTTCAAATAAATCAAGTAATAATTCATAAGCATTGCTATCAATCAATTTTTCACGGCGTGAACGCATTCTATATAAACGAAATGCAGGCAAATCTCGATCACGAAAAGTGAATAAACGCCCATCTCGAATAGTAAATGCAACGGTTGCGATATCAGCATAACCATCATCATCTAAGCAATAAAAGAAGGAGTGTAGATGCAAGCCGTCTTCATCTTCGAAAAAACGAGCAGATGCTTCTAAGTCTTCTAATTCACGTTCTTCAGCAAGGGTTTGGTCTAAGCGACTTTCTAATACGCCACGTTCTGCCTCGGTTGGATCAACCAAGTCAATCCAAATGGCATCATTTAATAATATGGGGTTCGTTTCATCAACGCTGATTAAACGAGCGTTATCCAATCCAAAAGCACGGATCATATTAAGCTCCGAATGGTTAGGAGGCTAGAACAAAAAGGAGCAAAGATACTAGGAAAGCATTACCGATCTTGTCGGTAACTTGAGGTTAGACAAGATAGATTAAAGTGTTAAGTATCGACTATGACTGTCCAAGATGTGTAATCCTCAATAAAAAATAGTGTGCGAATGTTACAGAATTTGAGGTTTTTAGTCAAGAAAGCGGTGGCT
The DNA here is from genome assembly GCF_013377995.1 of Mannheimia pernigra. Lineage (NCBI taxonomy): Bacteria > Pseudomonadati > Pseudomonadota > Gammaproteobacteria > Pasteurellales > Pasteurellaceae > Mannheimia > Mannheimia pernigra. Next base: position 138,269 of record NZ_CP055305.1, on the reverse strand, counting down.
TACTTAGGAAAATCGGTCAAGAATGTCTGCGAGGCGGTGTGATGGGCGTATTTGTTGAATTTCTGCAAAATGTACAAGCGGTCATTTTTTGATGAAATTGACCATTTCAAAATTGAGACAACATTTTTGCAAAATATTAAGGAAAATCGACCGCTTTTTTGCTATGGTTATACCTAAATTTTAATGAAAGAGAATTGGCTATGAATGACGTTAAGCAATCCGAACAAATTGAACAATTAGAAACCACTCATTTCGGCTTTAAAACCGTTGCGAAAGAACAAAAGCAGCAGCTTGTGGCGAATGTGTTTCATTCGGTAGCCGGCAAATATGATTTAATGAATGACTTACTCTCTTTTGGCATTCATCGTGTATGGAAGCGTTTTACCATTGATTGTAGTGGCGTTCGTAAAGGGCAAAAAGTGCTGGATTTGGCAGGCGGTACGGGCGATTTTACTGCAAAATTTTCCCGAATGGTTGGCGAAACAGGCGACGTAATTTTAGCGGACATCAATAGCTCAATGCTTGAAGTTGGGCGAGAAAAATTACGCAACTTAGGTGTGGTTGGTAATGTGGGTTATGTACAAGCTAATGCGGAATGCTTGCCATTTGCTGATAATACTTTCGATTGCATTGTAATTAGTTTTGGTTTACGTAATGTGACTGATAAAGATAAAGCATTACGTTCAATGTTCCGAGTACTAAAACCGGGCGGTCGTTTACTTGTGTTGGAATTTTCAAAACCGATTATCGACCCAATTAGCCAGCTTTATAATTTCTATTCGTTCAATATTTTGCCGAAAATAGGTGAGCTTGTGGTAAACGATGCCGAAAGTTACCGCTACTTAGCGGAATCAATCCGAATGCACCCAAAACAAGATGAGCTCAAGGCAATGATGGAACAAGCGGGCTTTGAAAGCGTGAATTACTACAATTTAAGTGCAGGCATTGTGGCATTGCACCGAGGCTATAAATTTTAACGGTTTCATTATGTTAACTAATCTCAAACAACATTTGATGCTCCCTCAATTTACATTCGGTTTAATTGAAACCGCCTTTAATGCGTTGCTCAAACGCTCACCGCATATTGAACCGAATTTACGAAAACTGAACGGAAAAGTGCTTAAAATTGCACTAACTTCGCCCAAAATAGACTTTTTTCTACTGTTTAGTGAGAAGAGGATAGATTGGCTAGGCAATTATGAGGGAGAGCCTGATTGTTCCGTACAACTGGCGTTTGAAACGCTCCCAAAACTGGCAGATAAGCAAAAACTTACCGAACTGATTAATAATAAATCACTTATTTTACACGGCGATATTCAAGTTTTACAACATTTCACCGCGTTACTCGAACAGCTAGAAAAAGACCCAGCGGAGCTACTCTCCCCTTTTATTGGCGATGTGTTAGCACAAGCCTCAACTGATTTTGCGAAAAAAGTGGCGGGCAAAATAAAATCTCAGTTCGAGCTAAATAACCAACATTTAGTTGAGAATTTAATGCAAGAACGCCCAGTGTTGGTACACCGCTTACAAGCGGTTCATTTCTACGATCAAGTAGCAGAACTCGCCCAACAAGCGGTTAAATTAGAGCAAAAATTTGCAAAATTAGGAATTCATTAATGCAATTTAGAAATACTCGACGCTTTTATTACATTATCCGCACTTTCCTTCGCTATGGCATTGATGAGGCGATGCCGAATATTCCGTTTACTCGCAAAATGAGGCTAGGGCGTAAGGTGTTGTTTTGGGTTAAAAATCAACATAATGAAAAACCTTATGGCGTGCGTTTGCGTTTGGCTTTGCAAGAGCTTGGGCCTGTTTGGATTAAGTTGGGGCAGATGCTTGCCACTCGTCGTGATCTTTTGGCGCCAGAGTTGGCTGACCAACTTGCCTTGCTACAAGACAATGTAGAGCCTTTTGATGGCAACGTTGCACGTCAAATTATTGAGCAGGCTTTGGGGGCACCTTTAGAAACGTGGTTTGATGATTTTAATGAAACTGCTTTGGCTTCTGCTTCTATCGCTCAAGTTCATACGGCAAAATTTAATCAAAATCAACCGCTTGCAGGCAAAGAAGTGGTGCTGAAAGTGATTCGTCCAGGTATTGAGCCTGTTATTAAAGCCGATTTGGCGTTAATGTATAAAATCGCCCAGCTTATTCCGAAATTATCGAATGATGGCAAGCGTTTACGTGCGGTAGAAGTGGTTCGAGAGTACGAAAAAACCATTTTAGACGAGCTTGATTTACGCAAAGAAATGCACAATGCCATTCGATTGAGAGCAAATTTTGAAAATAGTGAAATGCTCTATGTGCCAGAAATGTATCAAGATTTTTGTCATAAAAATGTGATTGTGATGGAGCGAATTTACGGTATTCCTGTTTCCAATATTGCTGAACTGAAAGCAAACGGTACGGATATGAAATTGCTGGCAGAGCGTGGTGTACAGGTCTTTTTTACCCAAGTGTTTCGAGACAGTTTTTTTCACGCGGATATGCACGCAGGCAATATTTTTGTGAACCCAAATCACCCCGAAAATCCACAATATATTGGCATTGACTGCGGTATTGTTGGCACGCTCAATCATAACGATAAACGTTATTTAGCCGAAAATTTTGTGGCTTTTTTCAATCGCGATTACCGCCGTGTAGCATTAATGCACGTTGAATCAGGCTGGACACCGCCAGATACCGATATTGATAAATTCGAGCAAGCCTTCCGTGAAGTGTGCGAGCCAATTTTTGCCAAACCATTGTCAGAAATTTCATTTGGGCAGGTGTTGTTGAATCTGTTTAATGTAGCGAGAGATTTTAATATGGAAGTGCAGCCACAGCTGGTGCTGTTGCAAAAAACGCTTCTCTATATCGAAGGATTGGGCAGACAGGTTTATCCACAGCTTGATTTATGGCAAACTGCGAAGCCATTTTTACAAAATTGGCTAGATGAACAAGTTGGCGTAAAAGCAATGATTCGGGATATAAAACAGCGTTTGCCGCAATATCGTGAGTATTTTGCTGAATTTCCTGAGGCCTTATTTAAAGCTTTGCAGCAACAAAAGCAGATTAACTTCCGTTTAGCTGAAATCAATGAAAGTTTGAAATCTCAGCATTTAAATACTAATCGTCGTTTTATTGTGCTTTCGCTCTCAGCAATTGTGATCTTTGGCACATTTTGGAAATTTGAATCTTTGCCGATTTGGCTAAGTGTGCCATTATTAACGCTGTTTCCACTGTTATTAATTTTGATACAGCGTAAATAAGCGGTCATATTTTCATAATTTTTTGCGAAATCCCTTTTTTATATGCCAAACTGGCATATAATAAGCAAGATTTTATTTACCTAAACTAAACAAAGGAGTTTTTATGGGCGGTATTAGTATTTGGCAACTTCTGATTGTAGTGGCAATTATTGTTTTACTTTTTGGTACCAAAAAGTTACGCACTTTAGGTTCTGACTTGGGCGAATCGGTAAAGGGTTTCAAAAAAGCAATGTCTGATGAAAAAAAAGATGCAGGATTTGAAAACGTTGAAAAAGTTGAAGTGGTTGAAGTAAAAGAAAGCGTTTCAACAGGGCAACAGCAAACCGTTGTAAAAGATAAAGAGCAGGTTTAATCCGTGTTTGATGTAGGTTTTTCTGAATTAGTGCTAATTATGGTTGTGGGCTTAGTAGTTCTAGGCCCAAAGCGTATGCCGATTGCAATTCGCACCGTAATGGGCTGGATTAGTACAATTCGAGGTTTAGCCGCAAATGTGCAAAATGAATTGTCTCAAGAGCTTAAGCTGCAAGAGTTAAAAGAGAGTATCAAAAAGGCGGAAGAGCTGAATTTGAGTTCTCTCTCGCCTGAGTTAAGTAAAACGGTGGAAGATCTAAAAAGCTCTGCCACGCAGCTTCAAGATTCTATTCACTCTGCCAAAAATGAGTTTGACAAAAATGCTACTACATCCGCAACAGTGTTGAAACTAACGGATGAGCAGGTTGTTGAAATTCAGCAACAAATTGAGCAAGAAAACCAAAAGTTAGAAGCTCAAGAATTGCAAAAAAATGTGGAAAAGCAACCGCTTGTAGATGATTTGTCTGAGCAGTTAAATGTTACTCAAGCAGAAAGCGAGCTGTCATCAGATGAAATTGCTGAACTTGCCGAAATGGAAGAGCCAGTTGATATTTCTAAATACTATCCATCAGACGATGATTTGGCAGTGCCTGATACGGCTGAAATAGCTAAGACATCATAGGAGGAAGAGTATGGCAGACGCTGATGAATCCCAACCGCTGATTTCGCATTTAATTGAACTCAGAAACCGATTACTACGCTGTGTTATTTGCATTTTAGTCGTGTTTTGTGCGTTAGTGTATTGGGCAAATGATATTTATACGCTATTGGCAACTCCTTTAACAGAAAATTTGCCCGAAGGGGCAACGATGATTGCCACTAATGTTGCAACGCCATTTTTTACACCCATTAAATTGACGATTGTGGTTTCAGTGTTTTTATCTGTGCCTTTTATTTTGTATCAAATTTGGGCTTTTGTTGCCCCTGCTTTGTATAAACAGGAAAAACGCTTGGTTTACCCACTGCTGGTTTCAAGCACATTGTTATTTTATTGTGGAGTAGCTTTCGCTTATTATGTGGTGTTCCCATTAGTTTTTGGTTTCTTAACCTCAACTGCACCAGAAGGGGTAACAATGGCAACCGATATTAGCAGCTATTTAGATTTCGTTTTAACTATTTTTATGGCGTTTGGTGTCTGTTTTGAAGTGCCTGTTGCTATCATTTTATTGTGTTGGGCAGGGGTAACAACCCCTGAAGATTTAAAGGAAAAACGCCCTTACATTATTGTGGCTGCTTTTGTCATTGGTATGTTTCTCACACCACCTGATATTTTCTCTCAAACCTTATTGGCAATTCCAATATGTTTGCTGTTTGAGGTGGGGGTGCTGTGTGCTAAATTTTATCGGCCAAAAGATGATGAGCCATCAGAGCAGGTTGCACAGTAATAGTCTATTTATTTAAAAAGGCATAGCACCTGAGGCTGTGCCTTTATTTTTAGGAGTTAAGGAATTTAAAATGCAAGTAATTCAATCCCAATATCCTTTACGCCGTATGCGTCGTTTACGCAAACACGATTTTAGTCGTCGTTTAGTGGCAGAAAACCAATTAACTGTAAATGATTTAATTTATCCTGTGTTTGTGATTGAAGGTGAAAATCAGCGTGTGTCAGTGCCTTCAATGCCATGTGTGGAACGTTTAACTCTCGATCAACTTTTAATTGAAGCGGAAGAACTCGTGAAATATGGCGTACCTGCGGTAGCCCTTTTCCCTGTGGTGGGCAATGCAAAAAAATCATTAATGGCAGAAGAAGCGTACAACGAGGAAGGTTTGGCACAGCGAGCGGTTCGTGCATTAAAAGAGAAATATCCTGAGCTTGGTGTGATTACCGATGTCGCCTTAGATCCGTTTACTACTCACGGACAAGACGGCATTATTGACGAAACAGGTTATGTGCTCAATGACATAACCACTGAGGTGTTAGTAAAACAGGCTTTATCCCACGCAGAAGCAGGAGCGGATATTGTTGCACCAAGTGATATGATGGATGGAAGAATTGGCAAAATTCGTGAAGCGTTGGAGGTAAATGGTTTTGTTAATACTCAAATTATGGCATATTCCGCAAAATACGCTTCTAACTACTACGGGCCATTTCGTGATGCTGTCGGTTCTGCTGGTAATTTAAAAGGCGGCAATAAATATACCTACCAGGTTGATCCTGCGAATGGTAATGAGGGCTTACACGAAGTGGCAATTGATATTCAAGAAGGGGCGGATATGGTTATGGTAAAACCAGGAATGCCTTATTTGGATATGGTGTGGCGGGTGAAAGAAAACTTTGGTGTGCCAACCTTTGCCTACCAAGTTTCGGGCGAATATGCAATGCATATGGCTGCGATTCAAAATGGCTGGCTAAAAGAGCGTGAGTGCATTATGGAGGGGTTACTCTGCTTTAAACGAGCAGGAGCGGATGGTATTTTAACTTACTTTGCTAAACGTGTCGCGAGGTGGTTGTATGAAGATGCGTCAGCAAAATAATGGATAAATAACAAGCGGTGAAATTTGCAAAAAATCCGGTATTATGTAGCAGTTGCACAAAGCCTAAACTCAAATCTAACCGCAATAAAAAATGCCTTTAACTAATTAAAGTTAAAGGCATTTTAGTTTAATAAGTTAGAGCTAGTAATGTTTGTTTATTCAAATGGAATGCTACCTTCTAATAGTAACTCAAGTTCTTCATCAGTAAACGTGATAGGTGCTGATTTTCGTCTTTCTTTTTCCCTTTCCAAGAGCATTTCTTCCATTATTCGGGGAAAGGCTTGCTCTGCTCGTAATACATAATCTGATTGAGTGAGTAAATCTCTTACACTCATTGGACAACGCAAACGAGTGGTATCTTCTGCAAAGCTCACTTCTACTTTAGGTCTTTTGTTTTCTTCACTTTCATCGTCATCAAGGTTGATGCATATATCAAAAATGGCTAACACCACTTGATTATCTGCGATTTCGTACGCACCATAAATGGTAAATAAGCTATATAGCGGACGATCTATTTGTTTGGCGATACTACTCAAGGATTTATGCAGGGAAAAGAAACTGAAATCAAAAGTGGATTCTGAATAAATCATCGCTAATCCTTTCATAAACTTCTTAAAATCTTCATAGGACATTTTACGTAAATCAACGTTAAGTGATGTGTCTGTCATTGTTTTTCCTTATTAACGAGTGAAATTTTCCCAATAGGCAATATGTTCATTTTTCATCTTTCCCCATAGGCTAATATAGGGAAAGAGTGCCAATGTAGGCATTGTCAAAATTGTATTTGCATCAGGGATAGGTGTTTTTAAATAACCAAATCGATAAATTAAGCCTGCGATAAGCGTGATGAGTTCAAGCAATATTACCCAAGTATTGCCTATTGCTATGGCATAATATATTGGCGTATCTTGATAATTCACAATCAAGTAATGGCTTATTGTGATGATGATCGCCAATAACATTACATAGTAGAAAAAGCGTAGTCGTTTTACTCGTTGATAAAAGACATTTAATGTAAGAATGTAGATTAAAATAAATGCTTGCATTATGCCACCAATGAATAGTGAAAGTCATTTGAAGCATATAGGCTTTCTAAGCCAAACTTAGCTTCTGGTTTTTTATTGCCTTGCCAGTACCCTGTAAAATCTCGTGATGGTAAGGTGTTTAAGCAACATTTTAGTAATTGCTCAAATTTCTCTTTTACACTTTTTCGGCGATTATCTTCTCGCCACGCTATTTCATTTGCATAAAACATCAGATATTTATTGTTCATCTTATGATAGACACCTGTAATTGCTCGCCGTAACCGTGCGAAAAAGGATTCGGCTAGGTTATTCGTTACGCCGTCAATCGAACAGTACTCTTTCGAATGGTTTACTCGCCATAAATCATAATGAAAGGCTAAACTGTCGTAAGCAGAGTTTTCATCAGCATGAATGGTACTATTTTGCTTGACTAGACGTTGCGTTAAATGAAGTATATCTTGCGTATTTTCTTCTTTAATTAAGGCTACAATACTTCTATCAGCCCCTTTCATCACTTCTTGATTAGCGGCACGTTGGCGGAATACCAATACACAAGATTTATCTGCACGCTGATAACGTTTCTTTCGTCTATCAATACGTTTATGGAGAAAGTTTTTAGGACGAATGTAGTTGTTCATGTAAGCTCCATCAATATGAACTTCGCCACTTAAATGTGTTAAATCTTTGGCTTTATCAAGCGATTCACGAAATTTATGCAGCAATACCCACGCTGTTTTATATTGCACGTTGAGCTTGTGTGATAGCGTAATAGCAGATAATCCTTTGCTTTCAGTCGAAAAATAGAAAATTGCCAATACAATTTTACGCAAAGAAAGTTTTGCACCTTGAAAAATAGTGCCTGCTGTAATAGAAAAACGATGTTGGCAATGTTTGCACTGCCATTGTTTACGAGTAGAAATGAAATAGGCGTGGTGGCGAGTATGACAATGCGGACAAATAACATCATTCATCCCATCTACATTATCCCAACGAGCTTGTTTTAATAGCTGAAAAATCTCGTCATCAGACAAGCTCACCAAGCTATCCACAGATAGTTGGCGTGCTGTCGCTGATAACCGAAAATGTTGTGCCATAGAAACAAAAATCCCTTCATTATAACTCTGAAATTTTCAAGCCTTTTTAGGCTTAAAAAGCAAAGTCATAATAAAGGGACTATTCTCTGTGGGCAAAAAGATATTATTTTATAGGGTGCTTGTCAAGCACTTTCTTTTGTCAAGTGTTTTTTGAAATTTTTTGTATTTTTGAATATAACCAGTTCAAAAAAGGCCTAAGCTATGTCAAGAGAAATTTTTTGATGAGTTTAATTGCTGATATTTTAAACATATTGAGTGGTTATCCTAAGTGACTTATTCTGTAATTTAGACGTGCTACTTCTATGATTCTATCAGAGATTTCCCCAACGGTTTGCTTTTAAAAGTTGGAAGGCTTCATCTTCACTTAGACGGAAGATGTGTTTAAGGGATAATGTTTTAGATTTGCTTGAAAGTAAGTAATGAGCCATAAGTATTCCTTGTGTGTACAAGGCACTCAAAGCTAAACGCCAGACATAAAAAATCGCCCACTTGAATTTTCAGGTCGGCTCAAAGCGTTTTGCCTTGAATACCGTACTGCCACAAGAAATACGTGGGCTTTAATAATAAACAACTTGCAAACCAAAAATGGAGCCTTAATAAAAGGTTTCTACGCCTATATGGTTCGCAGTGCTTCTTTGAAAGAAGCTAGGCTAAATATAAATAAATGGTTCATTGGCAAATTGTTCATCAATGATGAACGGTATTTAATATAGAACTACGTTGTTTTTTTGTCAAATAAAAAAGGTACTAAGAACTTAAATAATAGACATAAAATAGGGCTAATGTAGATTACTTCCTAATTAAATAATTGGAAGCAGGAGCTCACCCAAACGTTCACCTTTAGGTTTTCTACCATAAGAAAATTTGAATCTGTTTGCAGTTATATATGCAGCATATAATAACTTTGTTTCTAAATTCATATCCAACTTAGGTTCTAATACTACAACATTACTATTTGGGATAAATTCTTCAATAGATACATAAGCATATGTATGACTCCCCGCACCATCAGTTGAAACATATAGTGTGCCAGCAGGAAATTTTTTTTCATCTCTGACAGCTTTACTTTCGACAAAACCAGCATAGCTAGTAGATTGTCTTTTAGATGGTCTTACGTAAGGTAAGTAATCATTTGATATTTTATCTTCTTGGACTTCAACATTAGATGAAATAACACCGTTATGCATATTAAAGACTTCATCTAGCCTTTTTTGATGCTTAACATTCAATTTTGAATGAAGACATGTTACGTTATTTATTATTTCAATAATCTCTTGTTCATCTCCAATATTGCCATTTTCTATTCTAAAAGCCATATATTGATAGCAAGGCTTCAACACAGTATCAATAGTTAGAGAATTATAATTCGTTTTTAAATAAGCTTCAGCTAACCATTCATTATCAGCTGTTACTTTTCTTTTAACACTAAATTGAGAATCTTCTTTTTGATTAATAAAAGATGATAGCCATTGTTCTTGAAGTTTATTTTCACCATACCATTCATTATTTATATCAGCACGGCCAAGATTTTTTGTTTTTGCAAATTTATCATCTCTCCAATATCCAAACCAAGTTTCTTTTAACTTAGAATGAGGAATGTGAGCTGTTATAACAACCCCAACTGTAACTATAGAAGTTTTACTATTTGCAAATAAATCCTCTGGTAGAGATACAACGGCTTCTAATGTATGATTATCCAATAGCTTCTTCTTATTTATATAATTAATTCCAGTTGTATCATTAATAACACTGGCAGGGACTAATGCTATAACTTTACCTCCCTTTTTTACGGCGTTTAAATTTGAAAATATAAAATCAAATTCTTCAATATCATCCGTAGCCATTTTAAATGGGGGATTTAATAATCCAATATCTATCTTATTTTTATCTAAATCAATATCTTCATAACGTTTGGGTATTTTTCTACTTTCTTCGTTTTTTTCTTTATTATTGTCTTTATGTGTTAATAATTTGTGTGGAATAATATCGAAAGAACTTCCCCAGTAAATATTACTACGCCCATCAGAATGAATGATCATATTTGATACTAATAGAGCAAGAATACTGTCTTCATATTCAATACCATAAATCTGATTCCTCTTAATATCTAAAATTTTTTGTTCATCATCACCAGCATCTAAGATCATTTCCCCCATTGCAGCAACTAAGAACCCCCCTGTTCCAGCTGCATTATCTAGTACAACAGTATCTTTGTTTACTCCAGCCATTTTGGCAAAAAGTTGTGCAATATGTAATGGGGTTAATACAATACCCAACCCCTTATCTGTATTAGCATATCGTAGAAATTCAATATAAAATTGGCTGAGAGTGTCAATATATTTATATTTATCAAGAAAAGTATAAACATTATCTTTAATTGAATTAATTACAGATAACAAATTAGCAAGCCCAGTTTTCTTATCTTCAAAAGTTTTGTTTGAACGAATAAAATTAAATGCTCCTAAAACCGTATCTGCATTTTTATTTTTTAATTCATCCGATCTTAATTCAGATGATATGGCATTTAACAAAGCTGTAATTAAGTCTTTTGATGTTTTGTTTTCTTGATAAGAAATTCTGAAAACATTATTCTGCAATGCTACTAATACGCCACTAATTAGTAAAGCTCTGTTTGATTCTTTAATTTTCTTTTTGTGTAAATCAGCATTTAATGTTTTAGCATAAGATAAAAGAGTATTATAATCTCTACGAAATGCTTCGTCTGATTCCAAAATTAAACGTAAGTAATTTTTGTATGGTAAAAGTTTATCTGCATCAACATGATTAACATTATCTGTACCTCTTAGCTGCCAAAAAGCATCTACTTTGTAATCACTAGGAGTTCCACTGATTGCAATAGATAAAACATCAAATTCCTTTGATACAAAAGATGAATAAAGCAAAACTCCATCAACTGCATATCCAGCATATTTATCTCTATTTTTACTTTCATGAAAACGAATATCGGGTTTACATTCAATCAAAAAAATAATATCGGGATATTTATGTGATCTAATGATAAAGTCAGGGATACCATTTCGATTGCCTTTTTTACTTGCATTGGATAGTAATTTCTTTACTTTTTCATTTTTTGTTTTATCTTTAAATTCAACGATTAAATCGTCATCACCTAAATATCCATTCTCATTCAAAAGATCTTTGAATAACCATTCTGTTTCTGTTTCTGAATGTTTAGATTTCATTAGCAACCTCCAAAAGTAAATTTGCAAGGTTGAATGAATAAACGTAAATTATTGCGTTGCGTTGCGTTGCGTTGCGTTGCGTTGCGTTGCGTTGCGTTGCGTTGCGTTGCGTTGCGTTGCGTTGCGTTGCGTTGCGTTGCGTTGCGTTGCGTTGCGTTGCGTTGAACATTTTTGAGATCCCTATTTTAGTATGTCAAGTAATAATTACTGTTTCTCTGAAATTTCTTTAAAAGAAATTGAGAAAGCATCTTTTAAGTTTTCAGGCATAGTGCGGTAGTCTGAAATTAATTTCGTTTCTTGCTCTGACATTACAGTTTTTTGTTGTTCAGATTGAAACATTTCGCCTTCACCACTTACCAGCCAGTTCAAATTCACTCCAGCTTTAGCAATGGCAGTCATTCCTTCTGCATTAGGTTCACGTTCACCGCCAACATAACCTTGTAGTGTGCGGTAAGCGATGCCAGTCTGTTCTGCAAAATCTTTAATTTTCCAGTTTTTCGCTTCACAAATTTGTCTCAGTCTTTCTGATATGCACATTTGAGCGTTCCATTTTCAATACTAGATTGACAAATATCGCAAATGAGCGTATATTTGACATTAAATGAGGAATATTTTATCACGTTTGAGCGTGTATGAAATACTCTAATAACATAATTTTTTGGCAATTAAAAGTTTTACGGCAATTTAAATTTGCAATTTAAATTATTAACCTAATCAGACATATATCATCAGAAATAACTACAATGACCCAGCACTTTCTTTTAACCAGCAAAGCTCGCACGCTTTCATCTATTAAGATAGCTCGCCTATCTGATGATGAAGCGTTTAGCTTATTGTGCGAGTTACGCTGGGGAAGTAAAGACGTGGTGGTTTGCCCTAAGTGCAGTGTACAACATAAAGCTTATTTTATCTCTACTCGCAGCAGTGGCGATGCAAACATTGTAATCATACGTTTAGCATTACATCAGGCACGATTTTTGCCAATCGCAAGAAGTCGCTGCAAACCTATCTCTACATCATCGCCAAATTTGTGAATGCCGCCAAAGGTATTTCATCACTACAACTGGCTCGTGATGCGGGAGTCAATTACCGTACGGCGATTACCGTACGGCGTTTGTGCTGTCGCATAAAATCCGCAAAGCCTTATTAGATAAGCGAGATTTACAACCCCTATCAGGGGAAGTGGATAAGTTAAATCGTGGGGCAAAACGCTCACACATCTTTGTTACCCATTTGGAAACGCAATCTGTTGTTAATTCTTTTGCTAATGCTTATATTGAGAAAAAGAGCCGTATCAATACTGATGAAAGTAATGCTTACGGTGAATTATTGCTGAATTATGATTTACGTACCGTCAATCACAAAAAAGAATATCGTAGTGATTTAGGTGTAACCAACAATCAAGCGGAAAGTTTCTTTAGCCCCTTCAAACGAATGTACTACGGACAAACCCATAAAATGAGTAATACCTATTTACTCAATTATGCTAATGAAGTAGCTTACCGTGAAGATCATCGTAGAAAATCAAATGGTTGGCAGTTCAAAGATGTGCTAAGCAAATGCCTAAATACCACGAATGAAAATAATGAATGGTGTGGCTATTGGCAACGAAAAATTGTTCATCAAGAAGTGATTTGGCAATAGGAATAATAATGGCTTATAAACTTGACCAAAAACTAAAAGCCCTTGTCTTTGAACGTAAGCAAGTGCTAGAGCATTTAGCATTATTAGATGTGAAGATTGCTACCGTTCAAAAAGCCATTGATTTAATGAAAGCGGAAGAAGATATAGCACGTTATAACACGGAAAACTTCATTTATCGCCATAGGTATAAATTATTCAAAGGGAAAATCCGAAAGTATCTTGTTCAGATAATGCGTGATGAACCGAATAAAGCCTTTACCATTACCGAGCTTACCCTACGAATTTTTGATATTGAACAGACACAAGGCATTCCATCAGAAAAACATTTGGATTCCGTGCGTAAGCAGTTAAATGCGTTTTATCAGCGTGGTTGGATTACAAGAACACAAATCAGCCGTAGAGAAGTTTATTGGCAGTGGAAAACCCATTGATATAAAATCAGATTTTAACGATAATTCAGATATAACTGGTTGATTTTAGGACAAACTATGCTACTCATTCCCCCAACACAAACCAATCGCTATGTGAGCAGTCTTGTGGCTCTCAATATTCATAGCCCCAATGGAACAGGCGATTGGCATAGTGCGGCAGCATTAAATGACAATGCATATCCGCAAGATTTTTATATTTATGGCTTTGGTCAAAAACGAAATACCCATCATCTTTTAGGCGATATTGGGATTATTGACGGTACAAAAAGGCTCAATGATATGGGGTATTTCCCTGAAAACAGTCCTGTTTGGCTTGCTGACCACCCAAGAGCTTGTGTCGATTATCTTTACACGGCTGTGTTGCAAACAGGCTCCATTGGGCGTGTTATTTTAGATGATTGGTTCCCGAGTGATGAAGATAAACTGTCGGTTTATCAATTACTTGACCAAATTGAACCGCACTTAACCGAACAAGAAAGAGAAAATTTAATGCTATGGAAACACAAAAACCCAATAACAAGCTATTAACAGAACGTGATAAATATCACGAAAAGTTAATGATCAATATTTTAAAAAACCTTTCTGATACACCGTTGGTATTAAAAGGTGGAACAGCACTTTATTTAGGTTATGGCTTAAACCGTTTTTCAGAAGATTTAGATTTTGATTCGTCAAAGAAATTAAATTTGCTGAATAAAATTAAATCTTCGGCTCCACAAGGTATTGTGATTGATAATATCAATGTGAAAAAAGATACAGATACCGTAAGCCGTTATGTAGTTAATTATCATATTCGTGATACAGGTATCAAGGATTCGTTAAAAATAGAAATTTCCTATCGAACCCCAACACCTGATGAACAAATTACGATTAAAGATGGGATTCGCTTTTCATCGGTAGATCGGATTATTGATAATAAACTAAATGCGGCTTATGACGGGGAAAATACACGAACCAAAGGGCGTGATTTATTTGATTTGCATTTTTTAGCCACACAATACGCTGAACACTTCACACCAGACCTAGCAGAACGGTTAAGTAATTTTGTTCAAGATCCTGATAAGCTCGTAAGTTTATATAGAGAAGATATAGAAGCCGATCCACTACTAAATAAAATTATGGACGTAGAGCAAATTGCTCTTAACTTGAATGATATTGCTAATGAAATTTGGTTAAATAAGCAAACAGAACTTATGCAAAATCACCCAGCAATGCAAGCCATAATGACAAGTTCGCAACGTGATTTTCAAAGTTTATTAAATTCAGCAACAAGCACAAAAGAAGAACAAAAGCAGTCGATTTCTTCAACCTTAAAATTTAAACCTTGATAAAAATAGCGACAAAATGTCGCTATTTTAGCAATTTCAACCGCCAATGAAACCCTGCACGCTCAACCAAGCCTTTTTTGCTAACCGCAACAACATTCTTTTTACCACCTTATAATAGCTATCACCTACATCAACAAACTGCGGTTGCCCCACTAACCGTAATGCCTGTTCTGCGATATCTCCACATACTAACCACGTATCCTGATTTTCCCTTAATACTTGTGCGATTAAACGAGCGGTAATCACAGACTGGCTTTTCGGTGTTTTCGGCATAAATGGATCGGTCAATTCGCTAATCTCTTGCGTTAAAAGTTGCATTTGCACCGTTAATAAATCTTGCTTTTCTTTCAGTTGAAGTAATCGTTCAACTAACTCGTGTTTGAGTAACTTTTGTGTCATAATAAAAATCCCTATTGAGTGAAAATTTCAATAGGGATTTTAATGTTTTTAATTGGTTAAATCTTTGTGCAACTGCTACATAATACCGAAAAAATCTTACAAATTTAACCGCTTGTATCTTATTTACAGCCCTAATTTATACTAAGTCAAACAGTAAAAATTCTACGTTATTTTGAGCGTAGATTTCTAATAGATCTTCTTGGCGAATACCTAGTGCATCGCTGGTGGTTAGCTCAATCCCGTTTACTTTTACATTTCCTTTTACGACTTGTAACCAATAGCTGCGGTTAGTGTTAAGGGTAACTTGTTCTGTTTTTGCCGTGGGATATTGGTAACGCCACAATTTCATATCTTGATAAATGTTGAATGAGCCATTTTCTGCGTTTGGCGAAAGAATTAACGTTGCCCCCTCTTTCGGCGTAAATTTGTCTTGGCTATAGCGTGGTGTTACACCTTTTTGATTTGGAATAATCCATATTTGATAAAGATGTAGCGTTTCGTCTGAAGAGGGATTGACCTCAGAGTGGAAGATTCCCGTACCTGCCGACATAATCTGAAATTCGCCTGCGTTCACTTCGGTTTTATTTCCCATACTGTCTTCGTGAGCCACACGGCCGCTTAGCACATAAGTTAATATTTCCATATTATCGTGCGGGTGCTTGCCAAAGCCGTGATTTGGGGCGATGAAGTCCTCGTTAATTACCCGTAAATGGGAAAAGTGAATATGTTTTGGGTCGTAATAATTAGCGAATGAAAAAGTGTGATAGCTCTCAAGCCAATCAAAGGATCCATTACCACGTTCGTTTGCTTTTCTAATTTGTAACATTATATATTCCTTTTTTGTTTTGTTGAGCCTAGTTTACCTTATCTAAAAATAGATAAATATGTGTTTTTGTCTTCATTGTTTTTATTGGTAAATAATTAATAAAAAATGACCGCTTGCATTTTCCTTAAAAACCGTTATGATTACGCCCCCTTGAGTTCCCTTACCTCAAGTTGTTGTTTAACTAAAAAGGATACAATATGAATCTTAATACTTACTTTTCCGATGAAGGTAAATTTCGTTCACTGATTTTACTTTCCCTTTTCCATATTTTTATTATTACTATCAGTAACTATTTAGTGCAGATCACGTTTGAAATAAACGTGCCTTTTACTGATTGGATTATTCCGACTACTTGGGGAACTTTTACTTTCCCATTTATTTTCTTAGCAACGGATTTAACGGTGAGAGTTTTTGGGGCGGAGCTCGCTCGAAAAATCATTTTTCTCGTGATGTTGCCCGCGTTGTTAGTTAGCTATGTTATTTCAGTTTTATTCTTTGAAACTCAATTTCAGGGAGTTGCGGCGTTATCTGAATTTAATCTTTTTGTTTTTCGTATTGCGTTGGCAAGTTTTAGTGGCTATGTGGTTGGACAACTTCTGGATATTTTTGTATTCAATCGTTTACGTCAAGGCAAAAGTTGGTGGCTAGCACCAATGTGCTCAACCATTTTCGGTACATTAATTGACACCTTCGTCTTTTTCGCTGTGGCATTTTATAAAAGTAGTGATGAATATATGGCGGAACATTGGTTTACCATCGGATCGGTAGATTATGCCTTTAAGCTATTTGTGAGCTTATTATTATTTCTCCCACTTTATGGCGTGGTGTTAAATGTCATTATGAAGAAATTAGATTTGAAATAGAAAATAGTGCAGTGAGGGTTTGGGGGTTATGCCGAAAAAAGGTATAATCCCCTTAATTTTTTTAAGTGAGAATAATGTAATGAATAATATCCCAATTAGAAATGAAGAAGAAATTCAAAAATTACGCGAGGCTTGTAAGTTAGCTTCAGATGTGTTGGTTATGATCAAACCTTATGTGAAAGAAGGCATCACAACAGGTGAGTTAGATAAAATTTGCCACGAATATATTTTAGAAAATGGCGCAACTTCCGCTTGTTTAGGCTATCACGGTTTCCCGAAATCGGTCTGTATTTCTTTAAATGAGGTAGTTTGTCACGGCATTCCAAGTGATGATAAAAAATTGAAAAAAGGTGATATTCTCAATATTGATGTAACAGTGATTAAAGATGGCTATTTCGGCGATAACTCAATGATGTATATGGTGGGTGAGCCAAGTGTGCGTGATAAGCGTTTAATTGAAGTGACTCAAGAGTCGCTTTATGTAGGCATTCGTACTGTAAAAGCGGGTATTCGTTTAAAAGAGATCGGCACGGCAATTCAAAAATATGTCGAGAAAGAAGGTTTTTCGGTAGTGCGTGAATATTGTGGGCACGGCATTGGTACTGAATTCCATTGTGATCCACAAGTCGTACATTATGCCGCAGATGACGGTGGCGTAGTGCTAAAAGAAGGTATGGTCTTTACCATTGAGCCAATGGTTAATGCAGGAAAACGAGAAATCCGTTTAATGGGAGATGGCTGGACAGTAAAAACCAAAGACCGCAGTCATTCCGCCCAATACGAACATCAAATTGTGGTAACTAAAAACGGCTGCGAAGTGCTGACAATTCGTGATGAAGAAATTCAAAATGGACGTATTGCTCGTGTGATGCAAAATGTCTAACCCATCATTTGCAATTGTTTAGAAAAAAACAACCGCTTGTAATAGCAAAAGGGATTAAGCTAACACTTAATCCCTTTTCTTATTTAGATTATTATCTTTATTTCACTTTCGCTTGAGCTTTTTTTACCCAAATCGCTGAAATGGTGAAGGCTAAAACAAATGAGATCACCATACCGACAGAGTACATAGCAAGGCTATCTGGTTTGATTGAAGGAATGCCTAAGAAACCTGCTGCCCCTAAGGCAATGGCTTTAACATTAAAGAATGCAATAAATGCACTGGATAAACCTGAGGCAAGCATTGCCGCAATAAAGGCTTGGCGGTAGCGTAGGTTCACCCCAAACATTGCAGGTTCGGTAATCCCTAATAGTGCAGAGATACCCGATGGAACAGCTAAACCACGTACTTTGGCATCTTTCATTGCAAACGCCACGCCTAAACAAGCGGCACCTTGTGCAATATTAGACATTGCGGCAATTGGGAAGATGAACGTTCCGCCTGTTCTTGCAACTTCTGCAAGCAATTGAGTTTCTACTGCAATAAAGGTTTGGTGCATACCGGTAATGACAATTGGTGCATAGAATGTACCGAAGATGGCACCACCAATAAAGCCTAATGTGTCATATAACCAAGTTAATCCTGCTGAAATGGCAGAACCTGCCTCACGTCCAAATGGACCGATAACAGTGAAAGCGAGTACGCCTGCAATAAAGAGAGAAAACAGTGGTGTAACCAAATTATCTAAATAAGATGGCACAAATTTACGGAAAGTTTTTTCAAGAGTTGCTAATACCCAAGCAGAAATAATCGTTGGAATCACTGTGCCTTGATAGCCTACTTTTTCGATTTCTAACCCGAAAATATGCCAATATTTGATATTACCTTCCATTAAAGTTTTCGCATAGTTCCAACCATCTGCCAATGCAGGGTGAACTAATAGCATACCTAAAGCTGCCCCTAAGAACGGATTTCCGCCAAATTTACGGGTAGCGGAGAAGCCTAATAGAACGGGGAGGAAAACGAACGGTGCATTTGAAACTGTATTGATGAAATCCACTAAGTCCGCAATTGCAGGATAGCGACTTACAACCGATTCCCCTTCCCAGAAGAATCCTACCGCAGTAAGCATTGAGTGAATACCCATTAACAAACCGCCTGCAACGATTGCAGGAATAATAGGCACGAAAATATCGGCTAAGCCTTTTACCAAGCGTTGTAGCAATGGCTGATTTGCTGCACTAGCAGCGGCTACTTCAGAGGTGGACATATCACCAATGCCCATCTGTTTTTGCATTTCAGCGTACACCTCGTTTACTGTGCCTGAGCCAAAAATAATTTGGTATTGCCCTGCTGTTGAGAACTGACCTTTTACGCCCTCGATGTTTTCAATAGCTTCTTTATTTACTTTTGATTCATCCGCAAGGGTTAAACGTAAACGAGTTGCACAGTGGGCAAGCGTTGTGATGTTTTCTTTTCCGCCTAATTGTGCAATCGTTTGCTCGGCGATTTTAGGAAAATTCATAGTAATTACCTTTTATGTGAATAGAACGGTTGCATTCTAACTAAAACGGTTTAGCTAAAAAAGAAAAGATTGAAAATATTTCTAAAATTGTGATTTAGATCACATTTTTATAAAAATTGATCTTGAATGATTTTTCCATTTGAAATGGTCAGCACTCGATTAAACAAAAATAAACTTTCTTCTAATTGATGGGTAACCATAAGAAGTGTAAGGTTGCGGCTTTGGCAAATATCTAGCACAATTTTTTGTAAATCTTCTCGGCGTTTTGGATCGAGGGCAGAGAAGGGTTCGTCTAAGAGCAAAATTGGTTTATCTCGTAATAAGGTGCGAGCGAGAGCAACACGCTGTTTTTGCCCACCTGAAAGCTGATCGGCTTGACGATTTAAAAATGCTTCAATTCCCATTTGTTTGGCAATCTGCTTGACCTGCAATTTTTGCTCTGCATTGAAGGATAATTTTGGTGCAAGTGCCAAACCGATATTTTGCTCTACCGTTAAGTGTGGAAAAACATTATTATCTTGAAACAGCATTGAAATAGGGCGTTGTGCCACTTCAGTGTGAGTGTGATTTTCTTGGTTTAAAAACAATTCCCCATTTTTCGCTTTTTCAAAACCTGCAATCAGATTAAGCAAAGTGCTTTTACCCGCACCGCTTTCCCCAACTACAGCAATGCGTTCGCCTTGATTAGCGGAAAATTGGAAGTGCATTGGCATTTGCTCATAGGTAAATTGAAGATCTAATTTGATCATGTTTTATCCTTTATACATAAAAATGGCAACAAGGCGAATAGCATTAATATTAATGCGGTAACGGCAGCATCTTCGGTTCGATAGCTTCCAAGTTGTTGATAGAGCAAATAAGGTAACGAACTGAAATCACGATTTCCAAAAAAGGCAATCACGGTAAAACTGCCTAAACTTGAGGACATCGCCAATGCAAAGCAGGTTGCAAGCGGTCGAATTAGCTGCATTTTTTCCACAATCCACCAGCGTTGAAAGCCTGTTAGCCCTAAACTTTGAGCGAGTTTGTTGTGAGAAATGAGGCTATGCCACATTGCTGAAAAGAGCATCGGATAGATAAAAGGCAGCAAGGTTAATCCGTTGCATACGCCTACCAAAACTAATAATTCAGTCGTTGAGAGATCTTGATTCATCAATAAAATAAACAATCCGACAGATAATAAAAAAATAGGCAGTAACAATGGATAAATTGCAACGCTACCTAAAATACTGTGGGCAATTTTTGATTTTTTATAGAGCAGTTGGCGAGCTTCAAGAGCAATAAGATAGCTAATGCCAATCACTACAAAAGAGGCAATAAGGCTTAAGACTAACGAGAACTGAATTGCTTTCCAGAGGGCTGGATTGAGTAAACGCTCGCCGAGGTTTGACACGCTTATGCCAGCCCATATCACACTGACAAGCGGTAGAATTATGACAAAACTTTGCAAAAAAATGACCGCTTGTAAAAAGGCTTTAGTTAAACCTGTTGGTTTGAGTTTCCAAATATCTACTCGATTAGGTTGTTGTTTTAACTGCTTGAAAGCAGAGGTGGTAATTCGGTTCATCAAAAATTGTAAGCTCATTCCCACAACAAATTGTACCGAAATCAAAATAATCGCTTTTGCAAAATCAAACTCAAACGTCACGGCTTGATAAATAGCAACTTCTAAAGTGCTATATTTCGGACTTCCACCTAGCATTAAAACAATCGGGAAGCTGGTGAAGCAAACTAGAAAGACCGTCATAAAAATGTAAGGTAAAAGCGTTCTGATGACAGGTAGCTCCACAATTTGAATATAGTGCCGTCCCTTTAAATTTAATTGAGCAGCAAGTTGAAAGCGATTACTTGGGATGAGGTTTAATCCGCTAATGTAATATTTCATCACAAATGGGATATTGAATAAACAGTGAGCAATGATAATGCCTTGCAAGCCATACAAATTAAACTTCCATTCCCAACCTAAAAATTGAAAAAGGTGTGCCAGCCAGCCTGAATGACCGAATACGCCAATCACAGCAAAAATAATCACAAGAGAAGGCAATGCCCAAACAAAAGATAGGGTTTTATAAAGTAATTGTTTGCCTTTAAAGTCTAAATAGAAAAAAGATCTCGCTAAAAAGCTACCTAAAATCAGTGAAAGTACAGCAGAAAGGGTAGCTTGTAGTGAACTATAACCCAGAATTTTTAATACATAAATGCCAGAAATTAAGGTAGTATCTTGCTGATGTCCGACCAGTGACCATAAACTAAAGCCATAAAGTGCAATAATGCTGAAGTAGATAAACCAGGCTGTTGTTTTGGTTAATTTGCTAAGCATATTGCTCCAAATGTTGAAAATTAAGGGAAAATCGTGCTGAAATTATTGTAACATTTCCATCTGGCAGTATGCTAGAATCTTGACATTTAGCAAATGATTTTTAAATTAGCTCAAAAAAATAGCAATTTTGGGGTATGATGCAACAAGTTTTTTACTTTTTTTAGCGTGTTTTTAATTTAAATTTGTAGTAAAGTTGCGGTTGAAAATCAATTGATTAAAAATAAATTTTTTTAACTCTCAAATTTAAGAGGAATACATTATGTACTCAAAAGATGTTGTTATTACAGCTCCTAATGGTTTACACACCCGTCCTGCAGCTGAGTTTGTTAAAGCCGCTAAAGGTTTTGTATCAGATATTACGGTTGCTTCAGGTGGTAAAAGTGCAAGTGCAAAAAGCTTATTTAAATTACAAACATTGGGGTTAACTCAAGGTACAACCATCACTATTTCTGCTGACGGTGAAGACGAGCAAAAAGCAGTTGATTTCTTAGTAGATTTGATTCCTACTTTAGAGTAATTTTTTCTATTCTTGGATTAAGATTTATATCACTTTATTGCAGCGAAATGCTGTAATAAAGTGTTTTGCTATGTAATATCGAGACGATTTATCATCT
Source organism: Mannheimia pernigra (assembly GCF_013377995.1). Lineage (NCBI taxonomy): Bacteria > Pseudomonadati > Pseudomonadota > Gammaproteobacteria > Pasteurellales > Pasteurellaceae > Mannheimia > Mannheimia pernigra. The sequence continues at coordinate 116,037 of NZ_CP055305.1, read as the reverse complement.
TACATAAGGACACGATTATGATTACAGGTATCGCAGCTTCCCCTGGTGCTGTATTCGGAAAGGCATTAGTTTTAAAAGAAGAGCCGATTATATTGAATGCTCGCAAAATTACCTCAAGCGAAATTGAGGCGGAAAAAGCGAAATTTTTTGATGGACGTGAAAAAGCTGTAGCTCAATTAACCGCAATTAAAGAAAAAGCTCGCCGAACCTTAGGTGAGGAAAAAGAAGCGATTTTTGAAGGTCATTTAATGATCTTAGAAGATGAAGAACTGGAAGAAGAAATTCTAAGTTATCTGAGTGATAATCTTGTGACTGCAGATGTTGCAGCAAGTAAGGTAATTGAAATGCAAGCCTCAATGCTTGCAGAAATTGATGATGAATATTTAAAAGAGCGTGCAGGCGATATTCGTGATATCGGTAATCGCTTAGTGCGTAATATTTTAAATATGAATATTATTGATTTAGGCGATATTCAAGATGAAGTTATTTTAGTCGCTTACGATTTAACCCCTTCTGAAACGGCACAATTAAATTTAGATAAAGTATTAGGCTTTATTACTGATATTGGTGGTCGAACTTCCCACACTTCTATTATGGCTCGTTCGTTAGAGCTTCCTGCGATTGTAGGCACAAACAATGTGACTTCTTTAGTAAAAACGGGTGATTTCTTAATTTTAGATGCCATTAATAACGAAGTGCATTTAAACCCATCAGAAGAAAAAATTGAAGAATTTAAATCCTTACAGGATAAATTAAAAGCAGAAAAAGAAGAACTGGCTAAATTAAAAGAGTTACCAGCTGAAACCTTAGATGGTCATAAAGTTGATGTAGCAGGTAATATTGGTACTATTCGTGATGTAGATGGAATTTTGCGTAACGGTGCTGAAGGGGTTGGTTTATACCGTACTGAGTTTTTATTTATGGATCGGAGCCAATTACCGAGTGAAGAAGAGCAGTTTCAAGCCTATAAAGAAATCGTAGAAGCGATGGATGGTAAGATGGTTATTCTTCGTACTATGGATATTGGTGGCGATAAAGAATTACCATACTTAGACTTACCGAAAGAGATGAATCCTTTCTTAGGTTGGCGTGCAGTGCGTATTGGTTTCACTCGTCGTGAAATTTTAGATACTCAATTACGTGCAGTATTGCGTGCCTCAGCATTCGGTAACTTAGCGGTAATGTTCCCAATGATTATTTCAGTAGAAGAGATTCGTTTGTTGAAATCTATCGTGGCAGAATTAAAAGAGCAATTACGCAGTGAAGGTCACGCTTTTGATGAAAACTTAAAACTGGGTATTATGGTGGAAACTCCATCGGCTGCGATAAATGCTCGCCACTTAGCAAAAGAAGCGGACTTCTTTAGTATTGGTACGAATGACTTAACTCAATATACACTTGCAGTGGATCGTGGGAATGAAATTATTGCTCACTTATACAATCCATTAAGCCCATCTGTGCTAAATTTAATTAAGCAAGTAATAGATGCTTCGCACGCTGAAGGTAAATGGACGGGTATGTGTGGTGAGTTAGCAGGTGATGTGCGTGCAACCGCATTATTACTTGGAATGGGCTTAGATGAGTTTAGTATGAGTGGTATTTCTGTGCCACATATTAAGAAATTAATCCGCTCAATTCATTTTGCTGAGACGAAAGCATTAGCTGATAAAGCACTTGCTCAACCAACCGTTGCGGATATTGAACGTTTAGTTGATGAGTTTTATCAAAAATTAAACTAACTTGAATTATTTAGCATACAAATACAAAATTCTCGTATAAAATGTATAGGAATTCTGTAATATCTGAGGGAGATTTTAAGATGGGTTTATTTGATAAATTATTTGGTTCAAAACAAAAAGAGAGCCAAGAAATCAAAATTTATTCACCATTAACAGGTGAGATAGTAAACATTGAAGATGTGCCAGATGTGGTTTTTTCTGAAAAAATCGTAGGCGATGGCATTGCAATTCGTCCTGCAGGTGATGTTATTGTTGCACCAGTAAATGGGACAATTGGTAAGATTTTTGAAACTAACCACGCATTTTCTATTGAGTCTGAAGATGGCGTTGAGTTATTTGTTCACTTTGGTATTGATACCGTTGAATTAAAAGGCGAAGGCTTCTCTCGTGTTGCGACAGAAGGTCAAACTGTAAAAGTGGGCGATCCTATCATTAAATTTGATTTAGCCTTACTTGAAGGTAAAGCTAAATCTGTTTTAACACCAATTGTGATTTCAAATATGGACGAAATCAGCAACTTATCTAAATTAAACGGTCAAGTTGTTGCAGGCGAGAGCGTTGTTTTAACCTTAACAAAATAATTCTAAAATAATGAATAGAGCCACGATATTAAAAAAATCGTGGTTTTTTTATTTGTGCAATATCAGATTTATGCAGATTATTTCTAGATAAAAAATAGGCGAGAGGGTAAAATGTGCTATAAATTTTGCGTAAAGAGTTTATTTTGAGTATAAAAACAATAAATTGCTTTACGCTTTTCTTTTCTAACTAATTGATATATTTATTATTTTTTAACTATGGCTAAATTACATATTACCACTTGGGGCTGCCAAATGAACGAGTACGACTCGTCAAAAATGGCAGATTTGCTAAACTCAACACACGGTTTTGAACTCACAGAGCATCCAGAAGATGCAGATGTTTTACTTTTAAATACCTGTTCTATTCGTGAAAAAGCACAAGAGAAAGTATTTTCACAACTTGGTCGTTGGAAAAATTGGAAAAAAGACAAGCCAAATCTAATTATTGGCGTAGGTGGCTGTGTTGCTTCTCAAGAAGGGGAACATATTCGTGATCGCGCCCCTTATGTGGATATTGTATTTGGTCCTCAAACCTTACACCGCTTACCTGAAATGATTAACCAAATTCGTGGCGGTAAAAGCTCGATTGTGGATATCTCTTTCCCAGAAATTGAGAAATTTGACCGCTTGCCAGAGCCCAAAGCGGAAGGTCCAACTGCTTTCGTGTCAATTATGGAAGGCTGTAACAAATATTGTTCATTCTGTGTTGTGCCTTACACACGAGGCGAAGAAGTTTCACGCCCAGTGGATGATGTATTATTTGAAATTGCACAACTTGCTGCTCAAGGTGTGCGTGAAGTAAATTTACTCGGTCAAAACGTAAATGCTTACCGTGGCGAAACGTTTGACGGTGGAATTTGTACTTTTGCTGAATTGCTCCGTTTAGTGGCGGCGATTGACGGCATTGATCGCCTTCGTTACACCACTAGCCACCCAATTGAGTTTACCGATGATATTATTGAAGTTTATCGTGATACGCCTGAATTAGTCAGCTTCTTGCACTTACCTATTCAAAGCGGAGCAGATCGAGTGCTGACGATGATGAAACGTAACCACACTGCGTTAGAATATAAGGCGATTATACGCAAATTGCGTGAAGTTCGCCCTGAAATTCAAATTAGCTCAGACTTTATTGTCGGCTTCCCAGGAGAAACGGCGGAAGATTTCGAGCAAACGATGAAAATTATTGAGCAAGTAAACTTCGATATGAGCTTCAGTTTTATTTACTCAGCTCGTCCAGGTACGCCTGCGGCAGATTTGCCTGATAATGTATCAGAAGAGGAGAAAAAAGCGCGTTTATCACGTCTGCAACAACGCATTAATCACCAAGCAATGCAATTTAGCCGAGCAATGTTGGGCACAGAGCAACGCATTTTGGTTGAAGGACCCTCTAAAAAAGATTTAATGGAACTCACAGGGCGTACTGAAACCAACCGAGTCGTCAATTTCGTGGGAACGCCTGATATGATAGGCAAATTTGTTGATGTGAAAATTACCGATGTTTACACCAACTCTCTGCGTGGTGAGGTTATCCGTACGGAAGAGGAAATGGGATTACGTATGGTGGAATCAGCAGAAGATGTGATTGCCCGAACTCGTAAAGAAGATGCCTTAGGTGTTGGCAAATATGTAGTCAATTTGTAAAAAAATGACATTTTATGACCGCTTGTAGCGAGAATACAAGCGGTCATTTTTTTAGAAAAATTGGCATTTTATCGCCTCTCGACATTGTTCAAGCATTTGAGTAACGATGGTTTTGTAAATTTTAAAGTGCAAAAAAGAAGGCAAAAACAACCGCTTGTAGTTCACTAAAGCATAAAATAAATTATATAATAGCTTTAGCTAAATCGTTTTAGTTTTATATTAAGCAGATTAAGAGAGACGTTATGAATAAGATTTGGGTAACTGGTGATGCCGTTGTTGATTTAATTCCCGATGGCGAAAATCACTATTTGAAATGTGCAGGCGGTGCACCAGCAAATGTGGCGGTGGGGGTTTCTCGTTTAGGTGTTGAGGCTGGTTTTATTGGACGAGTAGGTAACGATCCGCTTGGTCAATTTATGCGAGATGTGCTGGCGGCAGAAAAGGTGTCTGTAGAGAATATGATTTTAGATGATCATTATCGCACTTCAACCGTGATCGTTGGTTTAGATAATGGTGAGCGTAGCTTTACCTTTATGGTAAATCCAAGTGCAGACCAATTTTTAGAAATTGGCGATTTACCTGAATTTAGTCAAGGTGATTTCTTACATTGTTGCTCCATTGCTTTTATTAACGATCCTTCACGATCAACCACTATTGAAGCGATTTGCCGTATAAAACGTGCAGGTGGATATGTTTCGTTTGATCCAAATTTGCGTGAATCGCTTTGGAAAAATCTTGATGAGATGAAATCGGTGGTGAATTCTGTGATCTCAATGGCGGATATTCTCAAATTTTCAGAAGAAGAGCTGACCTTATTAACCGATACAGCAAATTTAGAAGACGCAACCAAAGTAATGACTGCTCAGTATCCAGAAAAACTCATTATTATTACTTTGGGCAAAGATGGTGCCATTTATCACTTCAACGGTAAAAGCCAAATGGTTGCAGGTAAAGCCCTCGCACCTGTTGATACGACTGGTGCAGGCGATGCTTTTGTCAGCGGATTATTAGCCGGTTTAGCCAACACGCGAGATTGGAAAGATGAAACCGCTTTAGTTGAGGTTATCCGCAAAGCAAATGCCTCCGGTGCGTTAGCCACCACTGCAAAAGGGGCGATGTCAGCATTGCCGAATAAAGCAGAGTTAGACGCATTTTTGGCAGAATAGTTTTATTTTCCCTCTCCCTGATTTGTCTTCTGAACGAAGAAAAATCTGTCCCTCTTCCACAAGGGGAGAGGGTAACTAAACAGGAAATCCCTATGCACATTTTCAATAACGGCAAATACAAAAGCCTACACGCTCAAAGCGAGGGCGAATTAAATACTCTTCGCCAAACCGTACTTTCTGACCAAGATTTCTACCCAACTTACCATCTTGCTCCTAAAACAGGCTTATTTAACGACCCAAACGGTTTAATTTTTGATGGTAAGAACTACCACATCTTTGCTCAATGGTTTCCTTACGGTGCGTTGCACGGAATGAAGCATTGGCAGCATTTTATGACCGAAGATTTTCAAACCTTTGAAAAAGGGGAGTTATTAATTCCTGATGAATTGTTTGAATCACACGGTTGCTATTCCGGTGGAGCGATTTTATGGCAAGGCAAAATCGTGGCTTTCTATACGGGTAACACCCGCCGCCCTTCTGATAACGCTCGAGTTCCACATCAAAATATTGCGATTTTTGATACTTCAGGCAAATTGCTTGAAAAACGTTGTATTATTGACCAGGCCCCTGCAGGTTATACTGAACACGTGCGTGATCCGAAACCTTATATTACAGCGGAAGGCAAAATTCGTTTTGTACTTGGTGCTCAACGTGAAAATTTAACTGGTACGGCGTTAATTTATGAAATGAATGATCTAAATGATACTCCTCGTTTAGTTGCCGAACTTGATGTGAATGGTTTTGATAATAGCAACGTGTTTATGTGGGAATGCCCGGATCTATTCAGACTTGGCGGAAAAGATCTGTTTGTTTGGTCGCCACAGGGTAAACTGCGTGACAGTCATCAATTCCAAAATAACTATCACGCCACTTATGCGGTGGGGCAGTTAAATAGTAATAGTTTTAATGCCGAGCATATTGAAGAATTAGATTACGGCTTCGATTTTTATGCACCACAAACGGTGGAAAATTCGGATCGCATTATGTTTGGCTGGGTTGGCTTGCCAGATCTCACTTATCCAACAGATAAATACCAATGGCACTCAATGCTGACAATGCCTCGCAAGCTTTCCTTAAAAAATGGCAAAGTGGTACAGCAGCCGATAGTGCATTTAGGCGAGCCACAAGCGGTCGAAATTTCAGAAAATGTTGCAATTGATGATTTAGATACAGCTTATTTGCAAATTTCTGTGGAAAATCAACCGCTTGTATTAGATTTTTTCAGCAATGAACAAGGGCAAAAGCTCACAATCCGTTTTGAAAACGGCGTATTTAGCTTAGACCGCAGCCAAAGTGAGCAAACGGAATTAATGGAAAAGTTTGGTACGGTTCGTCATTGTAAAATCGAAAAATTAGACACGCTGGATATTTTCTTTGACCGCTCGGTAGTGGAAATTTTCCTCAATGGTGGCGAACAAGTGCTAACGTCTCGTTTTTTTATTGCTAAGCGTGAAAATATCGTGAAAAGTTCTCGTCCTCTCCAAGCGAGAGTAGCAAAAGTAATACCAATTAGCGTAGAATAAAACAAAGTGGGCGGGAAAGCCCCAAAATGATAAAAAGGAGAAAGTGTGAAAAAACGCTTAACGCTAAGCGATATTGCAGAGCTAAGCGGTGTGTCTAAAACCACCGCAAGTATGATTTTAAACGGGCGGGGCAATGATTTTAGAATTAAGCCTGAAACCTGTCAAAAAGTAAAAGATATTGCCCAAAAATACGGTTATCGAGCCAATGTTTATGCTAAATCTTTACAAGCTCAACGTAGCAATGTAATTGGCTTAGTCATTCCTGATTTAACTAACTATGGTTTTGCGTTAACCTCAAAAACGTTAGAAAAATTATGTCGTGATAACGGCTTACAGCTTGTGATTGCTTGCTCTGATGACAGCTTTGAAGGTGAGAAAAAAGCGATAGAGCGTTTGTTAGATAGGCAGGTAGATTTGCTCATTACCGCTCCTACTCACTACGAGCCGAGTTACTATAAAAGTATTACTCAATATACCCCAATGTTACAGCTAGACCGTTATATTTCCGGGCTAGATGTGCCATCTATAACCAGTAATGATACCGAAACAATCAGTATGTTGGTGGAAAATATGGTTAGAGCTTATCAGCCAACTGAATTTTTCTATTTGGGCGGTCAGCTCTCGCTCTCGCCGAGCCAAAATCGTTTGAAAGGCTTTCGTGAAGGATTGATGCAGTCGCATTTGGATTTTGATGAAAATTGGCTGCTGCACAAAGATTATCAGCCTGAATCGGGTTATCAGATGTTTTCGCAGATTGTAGAAAAGTTAGGACGACTGCCTGAAGCAGTATTTACCGCCTCTTTTACTTTGCTTGAAGGGGTAATGCGTTATTTAACCGAGCATCGCCAAATGGATAAACTCTTAACCCAAGAACTGCATTTAGCCACTTTCGACGATCATCATTTATTGAATGCGTTGCCGTTTCATATTCACTCAATTAAGCAAGATCATCAACAAATCGCAGAAAGAACCTTTGCCTTAATTCAGCAGAAATTAGCCCAGAACACGGTGGAAAGTGTGAAAGTGGATTGTGAAATCTTGTGGCGGGAAGCGATCTAATCTAAGAGAATGAGGCATTAGTTGAGATAATTGCGAAATAAATTGCCTAAATACTGCCTGCCATAATTGCAGAACTTGCCTAATTTCTATATAATCTGCAATCTTTTTATGAATAAAAATGAATATATCTTTGGAGTAAATTTATGGCTCGTGTAACCGTACAAGAAGCAGCGGAGAAAATTGGTAACCGTTTTGATTTGATCTTAGTCGCAGCACGTCGTGCAAGACAATTACAACTTCACACACGTGAGCCACTTGTGCCTGAAGAGAATGATAAAGCAACGGTGATAGCATTACGTGAAATTGAAGAAGGGTTTATTACCGCTGATATTATGGATCAGTTAGAAAATCATGAGTCTATTAAGCAAGAAGCGGCAGAGCAAGAAGCTATTTCATTTTTAACTGAAATGAGTAACGAAGCGTAATTTTATTTTTCGTCAAGAGAGAATGGGCAATAGGGTCTGCAAGCGGTAGGATTTTCCTCAATATTTGCAAATTCGTTGTCCATTTTTATTTCTATTGAGGTATAACGTGTATCTTTTTGAACCTTTAGATCGAATTATCCAAGGCTATTTACCGAGTGATAAAATTGAGCGTGTTAAACGTGCCTATGTGATTGCACGTGATGCACACGAGGGGCAAACACGCTCTAGCGGAGAGCCTTATATTACACACCCCGTTGCGGTTGCTTCTATTATTGCTGAGATGAAATTAGATCACGAAGCGGTGATTGCCGCGCTCTTACATGATGTCATCGAAGATACACCTTATACCGAAGAAGAACTTGCCGCCGAATTTGGGCAGAGCGTTGCAGATATTGTGCAGGGGGTTTCCAAACTTGATAAGTTAAAATTCCGTACTCGCCAAGAAGCTGAAGTGGCTAATTTTCGCAAAATGATTTTGGCAATGACGAAAGATATTCGAGTTGTTCTGATTAAACTTGCTGATCGTACCCACAATATGCGAACCTTAGGTTCACTTCGTCCTGATAAACGCCGCCGTATAGCGAAAGAAACATTGGAAATTTACAGTCCACTGGCTCATAGATTGGGGATTGAACATATTAAAAATGAGTTAGAAGATTTGGGTTTTGAAGCTATGTACCCACAGCGTTATCACGTGCTTAAAATGGCAATTGCAAGTGCTCGAGGCCATCGTAAGGAGCTGATTCAACGCATTGCAGATGATATTAAAGGGCGTTTAGATGACGTGCAAATTGAAGCACGGGTTTATGGGCGTGAGAAGCATCTCTATTCAATTTATCAAAAAATGCGTCAGAAAGATCAGCATTTTCATTCCATTTTAGATATTTATGCTTTCCGTGTGGTAGTTGAAAATGTAGAGAACTGCTATCGAGTGTTAGGTCAGATGCATGCCTTATATAAGCCTCGGCCTAAACGTGTGAAAGATTATATTGCTGTGCCGAAACCAAATGGTTATCAATCGCTACATACTTCTATGATTGGTCCGCATGGCGTGCCTGTTGAGGTACAAATTCGTACTGAAGATATGGATAAAATGGCTGATATGGGGGTTACCGCTCACTGGCGTTATAAAGAGGGCGAAAATCCGCATAATACCACGGTTCAGCTTAAAGCACAGAAATGGCTACAAAGCATTGTTGAATTGCAAAACAGTGCAGGCAACTCTGCTGAATTTATTGATAGTGTGAAATCTGATTTGTTCTCTGATGATATTTTCGTCTTTACTCCTAAAGGTCGGATTGTTGAACTTCCAGCGAATGCAACAGCGATTGATTTTGCTTATGCGGTTCACTCTGATATTGGTAATCGTTGTGTAGGAGCGATGGTAGATCGTAATCCATATTCTCTTTCACAGCCTTTACGAACAGGTCAAACCGTTGAAATTATTACTGAGCAAGGTAAGCGTCCAAAAGCCTCTTGGCTAAATTTTGTGGTAACAGGTAAGGCAAGAGCAAAAATTCGTCAATTCCTTAAAAATCAAGAACAAGATGGTGCGATTGAATTAGGAAAATGCCAGTTAATTCGAGTAATGAATTTAAACTCAATTGATGAACTCACACCAGAAGCGATTCAACCTGTATTAGATGAATTACGTTTAGAAACATTTAATGATTTGCTGTCTGAAATTGGATTAGGTAATCAGATAAGTAGTGTGATTGCTCAACGTTTATTGGGTGAGCCGCTGCAGATTGATACGGACGGTAATCCAGAGAATAATCAACCAATCAAAATTGAAGGTATTGAAAATCATCTTATTCGTTTTGCGAAATGTTGCTTACCCATACCAGGTGATGACATTGTGGCGTATGTCAGTGCAGGGAAAGGGTTAGTGGTTCACAACACGGCTTGCCCGAATGTGAGAGATCATATTGTTGAAACAAGCCACTATTTGCCAGTAATATGGGAAGTGGCAAAAGATAAACCAATTAAGTTTGAAACTGAAATTGTGTTGGACATTATGAATGAACCAGGGGTGTTGGCAGCCATTACTTCAACCTTTGCGAAGATGGACAGCAACATCGGTAGCATTCATAGTGAAGCAAGAGAAGGAAATGTCTATCAAGTGATATTCCAAATTTCTGTTATAGATAAAGCGCATTTTGAGGCGATTTTACGCAAATTATCCAGCATTAATGGTGTGGTAAACGTTTTCCGTAAATAGCTAACAAGCGGTTAAATTGTATTAAAATTTAACCGCTTGTATTTTTTACATCTTTGCTTCAATCAATTTCACTAAAGCTCTAATATGATCGCCGTTCGCATTAAGTGCTGGAATGTAACGGTAAGATTCTCCGCCTGCCTGTTCAAAGTTTTCACGGTTTTCTTCTGCAATTTCTTCTAATGTTTCTAAGCAGTCTGATGAGAAGCCTGGACAAACGACAGCCACTTTTTTCACGCCCTTTTGCGGAAAGCTTTCAAGCGTTTTATCTGTATAAGGCTGTAGCCATTCTTCATTCCCAAAACGTGACTGGAATGAAACAAGCCATCTATGCTTCGGAAAGCCAAGTTTTTCCGCTACTAATTCAGCCGTCTTATAGCAATGTGCTGAGTAAAAATCGCCCTCGTTTTCGTAGCGTTTGGGAATGCCGTGGAATGAGAAGAGTAAGAGCTCATCTTGTTCAATCTGAATGGTGTTAGCTAAAGCTTGAATATAAAGTGGATCGTTATGATAGCTATGAATAAAATCAAATGGCACAATTTTACGTTGTGCTTTTAAAGCGTTTGCGAAAGCATCAAATACTGAAGCGGTGGTGGTACTGCTATATTGTGGATAAAGTGGTAGTACGATAATTCGATCAACGCCTTGCTTGATGAGGCTATCTGTTGCACTTTCAATGCTTGGATTACCGTAAGACATACCCAATTCAACCACCACACTTTTGCCTTTGGCATCAAAATACCGTTGCACTGCTCTTTGTTGCTCACGAGAAATAACCAGCAAAGGCGAGCCTCCTTCCCTCCATACCGATTGATATAACTTTGCTACCTTTGGTGAGCGTGTCGGTAAAACGATAAAGTTTAAAATTGCCTGCCATTTAATTTTAGGTAAGTCGATAACACGAGGATCGCTTAAAAATTGCTTTAAATAGCGTTTTACTGCTGCGGAGGTGGGTTCGTCTGGTGTGCCTAAATTGGCTAATAAAATACCGATTTTTTGTTGATTCATATTACATTCTCACTTAAGACAGGTGGTAAATTACATAAACAGATTATGCCATAAACCAATATAAATTTCTGTGATTATTACAAGCGGTCTTATTTTTCAAAAACTTTGCAAACAAGCGGATTTGACTTATATTGATTCTTGCTTTTTGTTTTGATTGCTTGTAGAATTGCAACTCTTTTTTATGGTCCTTGTTTGGCAGAAACATTTTGTATGCCAACTTTTTGAATTTTAGGTAGATAGCAATGAAACGTACATTTCAACCATCAGTATTAAAACGTGCTCGTACACACGGTTTCCGTGCTCGTATGGCTACTAAAAACGGTCGTCAAGTATTAGCACGTCGTCGTGCTAAAGGTCGTAAATCTTTATCTGCATAATTGCAGAACTCAGCCAAAACACCTTTCTAATCTTAAGTGTGAATAAGCTAAATTTTTCTCGGGAGCTGCGTTTGTTAGCTCCCGTTCAATTTAAAGCGGTGTTTGAAGAGCCACTTCGAGCCAGTACCCCTCAAATGACCCTTCTTGCTAGAGAGAATACATTAGAGAATCCTCGTCTAGGTTTAACGGTTGCTAAAAAACATCTCAAACGTGCTCACGATCGCAATCGAATTAAACGTATTGTGAGAGAAAGTTTTCGTTTAAAACAGCACGAATTACCGAATTTTGATTTTGTCTTTGTGGCAAAAGGCGGAATTGGTAAATTAGACAATGCAATGCTTTTTGAAACACTGGAAAAACTATGGGCAAGACACATCCGTCTGAGCAAAAAGCCAGCTCAGAGCAATCAATAAGTAAGCCTAAAAGTATTAGCTTGTTAGCAAGGCTTTTATTGTTGCCTATTTATTTCTATCGCTATGCAATTAGCCCATTGATTGGACCTCGTTGCCGATTTTACCCTACCTGTTCAACTTATGCGGTTGAAGCAATTAAAATTCACGGTGCAATCAGAGGTGGCTATCTTGCCTTTAAACGGATTTTACGTTGCAATCCAATGAGCGAAGGCGGAGAGGATCTTGTCCCGCTTTGTAAAGGAAAATGTTGTAAAGATAAGCATAAAGAAAAATAGCCTCACTGAAAAGTGAGGCTATCTTCTTATATACAAGCGGTTATTTTTTTATGTAAATGGTATGGTTTAAATACTAAAGGAAGAGCCACAACCACAGGTTGAGCTTGCATTTGGATTTGTTACCACAAAGCGAGAGCCATCTAGCCCTTCAGTGTAATCTACAGTACCGCCGATTAAATATTGTAAGCTCATCGGATCAACGACTAAGCCGACACTTTGGTTTTCAATAGTCAGGTCGCCGTCATTTACCTGATCGTCGAAGGTAAAACCGTATTGAAACCCACTACAGCCCCCTCCCGTAATATAAACACGTAAGCGAAGGTTCGGGTTCTCTTCGCCCTCAATTAAGGTTTTCACTTTACGTGCCGCGGCATCAGTAAAGATTAAAGGAATTTGAATATCGCTCATTTTGTTTTAGATCAAATTTTACTTGGTTGAGTATTATCTAATAATTGCTGTAGAAGTGCAATCTTAAAAAGAGCAAAGGTATGTGTTGGGAAAAGTGTATAATACTTTATCTTAAAATAAGCTCTTTTCACTTATAACTTATGTCTACTATCCTTATTACAGGCGGAGCTGGATTTATTGGCTCGGCCTTGGTTCGTTACTTGATTGAACAAACTAACCATATCATCATCAATGTTGATAAGCTGACTTACGCTGCGAATCTAGCTTCACTTGAAAGTGTTACCGATAATGAACGCTACCATTTCGAGCAAGTTGATATTTGTGCAAGCGGTCATATTTTTGAAATTTTTTGCAAATATCAGCCTGATTCCGTTATGCACTTAGCGGCTGAGAGCCATGTTGATCGTTCTATTAATGGGGCATCTCATTTTATTCAAACCAATATTGTGGGGACTTATACTTTATTAGAGTCTGCAAAAGCTTATTGGCAAGGGCTGAATGAGCCTAAGAAATCGAATTTCCGATTTCTACATATTTCTACCGATGAGGTTTATGGCGATCTGGCGGATAGCGATAGGCTCTTTACTGAAGAAACGCCTTATTACCCAAGTAGCCCATACTCTGCTTCAAAAGCAGCAAGCGATCATCTGGTAAGGGCGTGGCATCGCACCTATGCTTTGCCTGTGATGATTACTCATTGCTCCAATAATTATGGGGCGTTTCAACATCCTGAAAAACTGATTCCCTTGATGATTTTAAACGGATTGCAGGGTAAGCCGTTGCCCATTTATGGTAATGGCTTGCAGGTGCGAGATTGGATTTTTGTAGAAGATCACATTAGAGCTTTATATCGAGTATTAACTAAAGGTAAAGTGGGAGAAACTTACAATATTGGCTCTCATCAAGAAAAAACCAATATTGAGATAGTAAGAGCTATATGTAATTTGTTAGAAGAACTTGCACCAAATAAACCTAAAAATATAGAAAATTATATAGATTTGATTACTTATGTTGATGATCGAGCCGGACATGATATTCGTTATGCTATTGACGCCACAAAAATAAGACAAGAATTAGGTTGGAAACCGCGAGAAACCTTTGAAAGTGGTATGCGTAAAACCGTGCAATGGTATTTAGAGAATGGCAATTAATAGAGATAAAAAGAAAGGCAGAAATTTCATTCTGCCTTTGTTGATTATATATTCTCTTTTTCTTGTTTAAGTAAATGATAGAGCAATATCAATACAAAGAAATAAAATATGGATCCTGAATTATGTGCTAAATATGATTGAGTTAAGAAAAAGAATGAGTGAGAAGTAATATGTACAATACCTAACACAGCGATACATTTTAATGCGAAATCATCAGTTTTTAATCTTCTTACAAAAAGAAAAAACGGAATAATTAAAATAGCAATTAATGCTATAAAACCAACCATTCCTCTTTTTACAAAAGCTTCTAAATATTGATTATGCAGGCTATGATATTGCAACGTTGTTTCTGCCATTTGATTGGAATTGACCTGTTTTTTCCTAAATAATTCATAACCTGAACTGCCGTGCCCTAATATGGGTTTTTCACTAATCGCAATCATTGCATTTTGCCACATATCTAGCCGAGCACCTTGAGACGTGTTTTTTATTCCTTTTTCTATATAATTTGTAATATCTGCTTTAGCAGAATTATATCTGTGTTTAAATCCAAATTCGGGTCTAGTAATAAACAGTGAAATAGCAATAGTAATGATAGAAACAATCAGTAATAATATCTTTTTATTCAGGTTTTTATAATAGCATACTAAAATAAGTAAAAAGCAAAACGGAAATGCAATCCACCCACCTCTTGCACCAGTTAGAATACTTGCACTTAATCCAAAAGTTGCAAATAAAATACATAAAAAGGCAATTTTAGTATTTTTATTGAACCAGTAAAAAGCAATAACCATACTTAATAAAGATAATGTCATAGAAATATCGCCAGCTTGAATACTGTGTGTTTCAGGAAATGGTAAAGGAAAGTTAAGAATAAATTTTTGGTATATGGCTAATAATCCAATAACAAATGAACCAATAGGAATAAAATAGAAAATTATTTTTTTCTTTATTGGATAAAGACTAAAGAAAAAAATTAATGGAATAAATAGTAAAACTCTACTTGGATTATCAATTTCTCTTAAACTATCTTGATTATCTATAACAGATATTAGAAATGTTGAAAAATAAGCAATAAGAGAGAAAATAAAAAATTTGTCTTCATTATCAAGCAACCGCATTTGTTTTAATTTTAAATGATGGAGAATGGCAGAGAATGGCAGAGAATGGCAGAGAATGGCAGAGAATGGCAGAGAATGGCAGAGAATGGCAGAGAAGGTTAAGTATTGCGATAATGCCCAATATGATTGGCGCATAACTATAGCCTTTTTTAAACGTTAAAACACTCACAAAAAATGTTGCCACTAGAATATTGCAGAAAAGTATAATTTGTGGTTTCTCTATTTTGAAATTAAAAAGCATTAGACAATCCTAATATTATGAAAGAACGATACTTATTTTATACTAAGGTATGTGGGCTATCTATCTCTTTTTTAAAGCGGTATACGTGAATTTAAACGATTATTTGGCATAAAAGAGAAAGCGGATTTGTTGGTATTTTTGAGCCAAGGCTATTCACATTTTTGTGCTATAAGATAAATATATCGCCATTAAGCTAAAGTTCATCTAATGAAATGGCGGTGCCTGTGTTGCCCTCAACATTGAATTTTCCATCTCAACTGAAATGAGATGATTTATAGACATCCGCAAAGTAATGGGTAAATTTGGATAAACATAGCACTTTACTTATCAACGTGCTTGGGGTAGAATACGCTACCTTTTTTGTTCTATGCCGCCAAAATTGTGTGCGGTTAATAATTTAATCATATTTTTCTGAGGTGATGGCATATGCCAGTAATTAAAGTTCGTGAAAATGAATCATTTGACGTTGCATTACGTCGTTTTAAACGCTCTTGCGAAAAAGCGGGTATCTTAGCAGAAGTTCGTGCTCGTGAATTCTATGAAAAACCAACTACAATTCGTAAACGTGAAAAAGCATCACTTGCTAAACGTCACGCTAAACGTAACTTCCGTGAGAACGCACGTAATACACGTTTATACTAATTAGCTTAGTTCGCTAATTGGAAAAATATATCGAAACCGTGATGCCTATTAGGGTCACGGTTTTGGTGTTTTTATATTTTTATTTCAAGCAGTTGTATATTGCTCGCTTATTCAACTTTATGGTTGTTTAATTATGTTCAACGCAAGCGTTTGTGTAAATGTGTAAAATTTTGCCAAAATTTAACCGCTTGTATCAATTAAAAGAGCAGGAGGAAATCAATGAAAGGTACAATCCCACGTTCGTTTATTGATGATCTGGTTGCTCGTACCGATATTGTTGAGGTTATCAACAATCGGGTCAAACTTAAAAAGGCAGGCCGAGATTATCAGGCTTGTTGTCCTTTTCATCACGAAAAAACGCCTTCATTTTCGGTAAGTCAATCTAAACAATTTTATCACTGCTTCGGTTGTGGTGTTCACGGTAATGTCATTACATTTTTAATGGATTACGATAAGCTGGAATTTCCAGAAGCCATTGAAGAACTGGCCACTATGCACGGTTTGGAAGTGCCCAGAGAGAATGTGATTAATCGAGATGGCAAGCCTCAAGCGAGTTTTAAAACCAAACGTAATCTTTATGAGTTGATGGAAGCAGTGACAACGTTTTATCAGCAAAATTTATCCCACCAAATTGAGCCTCAACGTTATTTGCAGAAACGGGGTTTATCAGCTGAGATTATTAAACGCTTTGAAATTGGTTTTGCTCCGAACGCTTTTGACGCTGCACTACGCACTTTTGGGCAATCGCCTGAGGAAACGCAAAAGTTACTTGATATAGGGGTTTTAACCAAAAATGATAGCGGTCGAATTTATGATAAATTTCGCAATCGAGTCATCTTTCCAATTCGGGATAAACGTGGGCGAGTAATTGCCTTTGGTGGGCGTGTGCTGCCAAATGATGAGCAAGGGGCGAAGTATATGAACTCGCCTGAAACCGTAATTTATCATAAAGGAAGTGAGCTATACGGTTTATATCAAGCCTTACAAGTCAATGAAAATCCAGATTATCTCTTTGTGGTAGAGGGTTATATGGATGTGGTAGCATTGGCTCAATTTGGCATTGATAATGCGGTGGCTTCGCTTGGCACGGCAACCACGGGTGAGCAAATTCAACAAATGTTCCGTTGCACCGAGCAAATTATCTGTTGTTATGATGGCGATAGAGCGGGTCGAGATGCTGCGTGGCGAGCGTTAGAAAATGCCTTGCCGTATCTGCAAGATGGCCGTCAGCTTAAATTTATTTTTTTACCTGACGGGGAAGACCCAGATACTTTCATTCGCTCACAAGGAAAAGCAGGGTTTGAGCAATATTTAGCAGAGAATGCTAAATCGCTCAGTGATTTTCTGTTTGATAGCTTGCTTTCAGATGTGGATCTTTCCTCAAAAGAAGGAAAATCAAAGCTGGCTGCCTTAGCTGTGCCACTCATTAATCGGATTCCTGGAGAAATGTTGCGGGTTTACTTACGCAATATTTTAGGGCAGAAGCTAGGTATTTTAGATCCAATACAACTGGAAGCGTTACTTGCGAATAAAAAATCAGAAGAAAAGATAGCACATCAAGCTGTTAAAATTCGGCGAACTCCAATGCGATTGCTCATTACCTTATTGCTACAAAATCCGCAGTTGGTAAAATTTGTGCCTGATGTTAGCTCGCTGAAAGCGTTAAAAGAGCCTGGCTTTGAATTATTAACCGATATTGTTTCGATTTGTCAGCAAAATACGGGCATCAGTATGGGTGGGCTACTTGAACATTACCGAGCGCATCCCCAATATAACATCCTTGAAACTTTAGCAAGCTGGGAGCATTTAGTGTTGCCAGAAAATATTGAAACTACCTTTATTGATACGCTTGATTTTCTCTATGCAAAATTAGTGGAATGTCGAAAAGAAGAATTGATTGCTAAAGACCGAACAGTGGGCTTAACTGATGATGAGAAAAAAGAGTACTTTTTTTTAGAGCAAAATCGTATAACAAGCGGTCAAAATTTATAAATTTTTTGCAAATAGACAATAGAATAAAATGAGGACACACTCTCTAATTTAGTGGTATAATCCTCTACTATTTTTGCTCGCATAATAAACGGATAAACTATGGAAAACCAAGCAGATCAACAATTAGAACAAGAACAGCAATCCCAATTGGAACTTCTGATCGCACAAGGGCGTGAGCAGGGATATTTAACGATCTCTGAAGTTCACGATCACTTACCAGAAGAGTTAGTTGATGCGGAGCAGATCGAAGATGTTATTCAGATGATCAACGATATGGGGATTCAAGTTTTAGACGTTGCCCCAGACACTGACGATCTTCTGCTTTCTGAAAATATTGCCGATGAAGATGTGGTAGAAGAAGCAACCAAAGTGCTTTCAACCGTAGAGTCCGAATTAGGTAGAACCACAGATCCTGTGCGTATGTATATGCGTGAAATGGGAACGGTAGAACTGCTTACCCGAGAGGGCGAGATCGACATTGCAAAACGTATTGAAGAAGGCATTAATGAAGTACAATGTGCAATAGCGGAATATCCCGAAGCGTTGGTGGGCTTACTTGAGAGCTATGCCCAAGTTGAAGCAGGTGAAATGCGTTTATCGGATTTAGTCACGGCATTTGTGGATCTAAATGTTTTGGAAGAGACTCCATTAGTAGAAATCGATCCAGAATTAGAGGATGATGAAGTAGCGGATGTTCCTGATGTTGATGATGAAAATGAGGACGAAGAAAGCGAAGATAGTTCATCTAGTAGTGATGATGGTTCAATTGATCCTGAGCTTGCTCGTGAGAAATTTGAAGCATTACGCAATCAGCATCAGAAAGTATTGCTGTTTATTCAAAAACACGGGCGTACTAGCAAAAAATCAAGAGAGCAAATTGAGGCTCTTTCCGATATTTTCCTAGAATTCCGTTTAGTGCCTAAACAATTTGATTTGCTGGTAGCATCTGTACAAAAATTGATGAAACAAGTGCGTATGGAAGAGCGTCAAATTCAACGCTATGCAGTTGAATATGCAGGAATGAATAAAGCTGATTTTTTAAAAGCCTTCCAAGGTCACGAATTAAGCGAGATGTGGATAGAAAAAGCCATTAATGCGAAGAAAAATGCAGTGCCAAAATTAGCAAATTATGTGGATAATATTCGTATTAATATCTCAAATTTACAAAATTTAGAACAAGCTTCAGGCTTAACTATTGCGCAAATTCGAGAAATTGGCGGACGTATTTCAAATGGCGAATTAAAAGCTCGCCGTGCGAAAAAAGAGATGGTGGAAGCCAATTTGCGTTTAGTTATTTCGATTGCAAAAAAATATACTAATCGTGGCTTACAGTTCTTGGATTTAATCCAAGAGGGTAATATTGGCTTGATGAAAGCGGTAGATAAATTTGAATACCGTCGTGGTTATAAATTCTCAACTTACGCAACTTGGTGGATTCGCCAAGCAATCACTCGTTCAATTGCTGACCAAGCTCGTACAATCCGTATTCCCGTGCATATGATTGAGACTATCAATAAACTAAACCGCATTTCTCGCCAATGTTTGCAAGAAATGGGGCGTGAAGCCACACCAGAAGAGTTGGCAGAACGTATGGGAATGCCAGAAGATAAAATCCGCAAAGTGCTGAAGATTGCCAAAGAGCCAATTTCAATGGAAACCCCAATAGGGGACGACGACGATTCACATTTAGGTGATTTTATTCAAGATGAAAGCCTTGAATTGCCACTAGATTCAGCTACGGCAGAAAGTTTGCGTATGGCAACAAACGAAGTGCTGGAAGGCTTAACTCCTCGTGAAGCGAAAGTATTACGTATGCGTTTTGGGATTGATATGAACACAGACCATACGCTTGAGGAAGTAGGTAAGCAATTTGATGTAACCCGTGAGCGTATTCGTCAGATTGAAGCAAAAGCACTGCGTAAACTTCGTCACCCAAGTCGTTCAGAAACCTTGCGTAGTTTCTTAGACGATTAATTGATAGTTCCCCTGTGCCAAGCGGTGTGGGGGATTTTTTTAAACTTATGACAAGCGGTTGTATTTATCGCATTTTTTGCAAAAGGAAAATATATGAAAAAATCACTATTAGCTCTGTTAATTGGCTCCGTATTTATGATAGCTGGTTGTGAAGACGGAAAAATGACACAAACGGTGCTTGAGGCAGAAAAACAAATTGTGCAGCTTGGCAACGAGTTAAAAAGTACCAAAGATGCTTTAGAGAAAAAAGAGCTAGAGCTTGCCGAGCTTTCAGAAGTGAAAGCAGAGAATGAGAATTTAAAAGCAGAGCTTGAAAAGGCTCAAAAAAATATGGCATTACACGTTGAAATTGTAAACATTTTTGATAAAAAAGATGTCATTAAGCATCAAGTTGATGCAAAAGAAGAATTTGCAATTACAGAGAGCAAGGTTAGCTCTTTTGTTTCATTGCCAAAAACAAATTTTGATTGGCTCAATCAGCTTTTGATTAATCAAGCTTATGATTACAACGAAGAACAAGGCAGAAAGCTAAAAAATCCAACAGAAGAAGAGTTTAAAAACTACCGTGAAAGCGTTTATCAAGATTTAGTGGAAAGTGCGAAAACTGAGCCAGCAATTGGGTATGATGACCATATCTACAGCACTTTTGTCGGGCAACGCAATAATATTGCTACTTTCATAATGACTTCCTATAGCTATGCGGGAGGTGCACATGGTATGCACTATACTCGTTATATTAATGTTGATTTGGATAAAAAAGCAGAGATTAAATTAAATGACTTAATCAGCCAGCAAAATCAAGCAGAGCTTAAACAGATCCTTTGGAAAAATTACAGTAGTACGCGAGTGGATGAATCAGGCAAATATAACGGATTTGGAAATGAGAAGGAGTTTCGTCTTTCCGAGCAGTTCTATTTCTCGCCTAGTGGCATCGTGTTTGTTTATCCGCCATACGAATTAGGCTCTTATGCTGAGGGGAATGTGGAAGTTGAAGCGGGTTGGTATAGTGTCAATAAATTACTCAATTCGGATTACCAAGTTGGCGAAAAAGATGGTTTTTTTGAAGAAGATTTGAAAGATTAATCGTAAATTTTAACTAAAAAATAACCGCTTGTGGTTTTTCTACAAGCGGTTTATTTTTGTTGAAATTTTGCCACTTAACCCAGCACAATTCCTAAGCTAAATAGCAAATTAGTCATTAACGCCAATCCTGCCATTTGCCCTAAAATTGGATAAAGCTCTTTCGGATCTTTATGCTGATAAACAAAGCGAGCGTGTTTTGCGAGTAGAGGAATAGCAAGTAAGAAGACGAAGCTGTACCAATGCTCAAATTCCAAAATTGCAAAAATTAGATAAGAAATGACCGCGAGTATTAATAACGCAATATGGTATTTCCGCCCGTTTTGGCTACCAATTCGCACAATGAGCGTGTTTTTACTAGCTTGTCTGTCTTGGTTAATATCTCGTAAGTTATTGATATTTAGTACCGCAACCGAAAGTAATCCACAACCGAAAGCAGGTAATAAAATCATTGGCAGTACGCTATGAACTTGCAGATAAAATACCCCAATAACCGCCACAAATCCGAAGAAAATCAGCACGAATAAGTCGCCTAAACCTAAATAACCATAGGCTTTTTTGCCAACCGTATAAGTTATTGCCGCAATAATGGAAAGAACACCTAGCCCGATAAAGAAAAACAAGTCTTGAATAGTTTCAAAAGCATATAAGCTTAATGCCAGACCTGAAAGAAAAGAGAGCAAGCTTAAAGTCATCACCGCTTTTTTAAGCTGCTTCCCATTAATTGCACCTTGTTGAATGGCGCGTAAAGGCCCAATCCGTTCTTTGGTATCTGAGCCTTTAACGTGATCACCGTAGTCATTAGCAAAGTTAGAAAGAATCTGCAATAAAATGGTTGTCAAAAATGAGAGTAGCGTTGTAATAAAATCAAATTTTCCAGCCCAGTGTGCTAGCGCTGAGCCCACAATAATTGAAGCGAGTGCCAGCGGTAAGGTTTTTGGGCGGGCGGTAGTAAACCAGATCGAAAAAAGAGAATTTTTGTTCATCGTTTATATTTCGTTTAAAATGATCGTCACTTTCACTATTTTAACAGAAAAAAGCCCGATGAACGCTACCTTTATGCCATTAGCCTCCATTCAGTTAAACCCTATCGGTTTTGTTAATACCCCTTATGATGAAAAGTTTTCCGTACCGCGTCAGCCCAATTTAGTGGCAGAAGGCAAAGGTATTTTGCATTTAGTGCCTCCTTATAACAGCCCTGATGCAGTAAGAGGCTTGGAGCAATTTAGTCATATCTGGCTGATATTTCAGTTCCATCATATTCCTGAACGGGATTGGCACGCTACTGTTCGCCCCCCGCGTTTGGGTGGAAATGAAAGAGTGGGCGTGTTTGCCAGCCGAGCAACGCACCGCCCAAATCCGTTAGGATTATCAAAAGTAAAATTAGAACAAGTCGTGATGAATAATGGTGAAGTTTATTTGAAATTAGGCAGTGTGGATTTAGTAAACGGCACACCGATTTTCGATATTAAGCCTTACATTGCCTATGCAGATAATGAGCCTGGAGCAGTTTCGGGCTTTGCACAAGAGAAACCAGAGCAGAGGTTATCCGTTGTGTTTAGTGAAGCTGCTCAACAAGCGGTCGAATTTTGCCAAAATTTTGCAAAATATGGCATTCAACAGCCACTTGCCTTTATTCGTGATGTGATTGCACAAGATCCAAGGCCTGCCTATCTACAAAACAAAACCGCCGATAGAGTTTATGGAATGAATCTTGCGGGCTACAACATTCGCTGGAAAATTGAGGGGCGTAATCAGGCACTCGTGCTTTCTGTTGAGTAAATGAACTTTCTGAATGTAACGAGATCTAATAAATCACCTTTAACTCTTTTAAGGACGATTATGACATTGAAAAATTTTCTCACTATTTTACCGCTTGTACTGGCAACAGCAACCACCTTTGCACAAACAGTCACACCTGAAGCGGCGGCTGTGTCAGCCGAAAATAAAGATAAACCTGCGACCTTTCATTTTTCAACAGAGGTGTTTCGCACTGTTGAAAAAGATTTAATGCAAGCAAATGTATATAGCCAAAAATCGGGTAAGTCATTGCCCAATTTGAAAAAAGAGGTTGCTCAACATTTAAATCGTGTGTTGGAAGAAGCGAAAAAATATCCTTCAATTGAAGTAGAAGCCGAAGGCGTAATTAACTATGCTAATTATAATGGTAAAGGCAATATTGATGGTTGGGAAACCACAGGCAGTATCCATTTAAAAAGTAAAGATTTTGATGCAATGGCAGCCGTGCTGGAAAGTGTAAGTAAAGATGTTGCAATTCGTTATGTTGATTTTAGCGTGTCGCCAGAAAAAAAGGCGTCACTTGAAGATGAGATGACGCTTGAAATCATCAAAAAATTCCAACATAAAGCTGATATTATCCAAAAAGGCTTAGGGGCAAAAAAATATAAATTGAGCAATATTAATATTCAAACGCCAGATGAAAGTGGTGGGCAATATTATCAGCATCGTTTAGCGTATGACAGTGCGGAGTATGCGGTGAAACAAGCTGCAATCGGAAAATCCGCTAAAGCGTTGCCACTTGAGGCAGGTAAAACTACCATTTATGCTTCAGCCTCAGGAAATGTAGAGTTTGAATAGAAATGAAATATCGTGAATAAACACGACAAGCGGTTAAAATTTGCCGATAGATTGCAAATATAAAATAAATCGTTACAATGGCTTGCTATTTTTAATTAAACGTGGATAAAGGATTCAATATGAAAATTACAAAAGATTTGGTGCCAAGCATCGCTTACCAAGTGCGTACTCAAGAGGGCGTATTAGTTGATGAAGCACCAGCAAATCAACCGTTAGAGTATTTACACGGCCATAATAACTTAGTGGAAGGCTTAGAAAAAGCACTTGAAGGCAAAGCGGTTGGCGATGTATTTGAAGTGCGAGTAAAACCAGAAGAAGGCTATGGCGAATACAATGACAATATGGTTCAGCGTGTGCCAAAAGAGGTCTTTATGGGAGTGGATGAATTAGAGGTAGGGATGCGTTTTATTGCAGATACCGATTTAGGTCCATTACCTGTTGTGATTACTGAAGTAGATGGTGACGAAGTGGTGGTTGATGGCAATCATATGTTAGCAGGCCAAGAATTGTTATTCTCTGTAGAAGTAGTTGGCGTGCGAGAGGCTACAGTCGAAGAAATCGCTCACGGTCACGTTCACGGTGGACACGAACACAGTTGCGGTTGTGGTGGACACGATGAGGAAGATTGTTGCAGCGGCCACGATCATCACCATAGCCACAATGGCTGTGGTTGCGATGGTCACCACCATCATTAATTTTTTGATCTCCCTCCTTTATGGAGGGAGATCTGCTTTTAAATACCCATAAAGATAGTAGGTAAGCGGTCAAATTTTACTGAAAGTTTACCAATATCTTTAAAATAACAACAAAATAATACAACCTTTCTAGAAAATGAGTGAAACCAAACAAACCCTACTTAGTATCGACTACCTACGCTTGATTTTAAGTTCAAATATTTACGATTTAGCTCAGGTTACACCATTACAAAAAATGGAAAAGCTGTCTGAGCGTTTAAATAATAATGTATTTATTAAACGTGAAGATCGTCAGCCTGTTCATAGCTTCAAATTACGTGGTGCTTTTTCGATGATTGCGAACCTTTCCAAAGAGCAAAAAGAGGCAGGCGTGATTGCCGCCTCTGCGGGCAATCACGCACAAGGCGTAGCACTTTCAGCGAAACATTTAGGGCTAAAAGCACTGATTGTGATGCCGCAAAATACGCCTTCGATTAAAGTCGATGCGGTACGTGGCTTTGGTGGTGAAGTCTTGCTTTTTGGGGCAAATTTTGATGAGGCTAAAGCCAAAGCGATTGCCCTCTCACAAGAATTAGGAATGACGTTTATCCATCCATTTGATAGCCCTGCGGTAATTGCAGGGCAAGGCACGATTGGTTTAGAGTTAGTTCAACAAAAATCAGATTTAGATTATGTGTTTATTCCTGTCGGCGGCGGCGGCTTAATTGCCGGAGTTGCTGTGTTAATTAAGCAAGTATTGCCAAATATTAAAGTGATTGGGGTGGAGTCAAAAGATTCCGCCTGTTTGTATCACGCTCTAAAAAAAGGACAACCAACAGATTTAGAACGTGTTGGATTATTTGCCGATGGCATTGCCGTAAAACGTATTGGTGATGAAACATTTCGTCTTTGCCAGCAATATGTTGATGATGTGATATTAGTCGATAATGATGAAATCTGTGCCTCAATGAAGTTAATTTTTGAAAATGTGCGCGCCATTTCAGAACCATCTGGAGCAACTTCATTAGCTGGCTTGAAGAAATATGTGAAACAGCATCAATTAACAGACAAAAATCTTGCTTGTATTTTGTCTGGGGCAAACTTGAATTTCCATACGTTACGTTTTGTTTCAGAACGTTGTGAGATTGGCGAAAAACGTGAGGCTTTACTTGCGGTAACAATTCCAGAGCAGAAAGGCAGTTTTTTAACGTTCTGTCACATTTTAGGTGATAGAGCAGTAACAGAGTTTAATTATCGCCATTCAGATGATAGAAATGCGTGTGTATTTGTTGGGGTGAGAATTTCAGGCTTGCTAGAAAAAATGGAGATCATCAAAGATTTACAACAAAATGGTTATGATGTAGTGGATTTATCAGATGATGACATTGCCAAAACTCATATTCGTTATATGGTAGGCGGTAGAGCAAAATCAGTTCAAAACGAGCAACTTTATAGCTTTGAATTCCCTGAGCAAAAAGGGGCATTATTAAAATTCTTACAAGCACTAACAAATTGGGATATTTCGTTATTCCATTATCGAGCCCATGGCTCAGATTATGGCGATATTCTTGCGGCATTTGCATTAAATCATTGCGATGAAGTAGAATTAAACCAGCATCTCGAACAGCTTGGCTATCGTTTCCAAAATGTGAGTGAAAGCCCAGCTTATCAATATTTTTTAAAATAAACTTTTATTATAAGAACTAGGAATAGTAATGGCTCGTAAATATTTCGGTACAGATGGTGTGCGTGGTGAGGTAGGTAGCTTTCCGATCACGCCAGAGTTTGCGTTAAAATTAGGTTGGGCAGCAGGTAAAGTACTTGCTACACAAGGCACAAAAAAAGTGTTGATCGGTAAAGATACCCGTATTTCTGGCTATATGTTGGAATCGGCACTTGAAGCTGGTTTAACCTCAGCGGGGTTAGACGCAGTGTTTGTTGGTCCTATGCCAACCCCAGCAGTGGCTTATCTAACGCGAACCTTTCGTGCAGAAGCGGGTATTGTTATTTCAGCCTCGCATAATCCATATTACGATAACGGTATTAAATTTTTCTCTTCAGTGGGCGAAAAGTTGCCTGATGAAGTGGAAGAAACCATTGAAGCTATGTTAGATGAGCCAATGGACTGCGTAGATTCTAAGAGTTTAGGCCGTGCAAGCCGTATCAACGATGCCGCAGGGCGTTATATTGAATTTTGTAAAAGCACGTTTCCATCTGAATTAAGCCTCGAAGGTTACAAAATCGTGGTAGATTGTGCTAATGGTGCCACCTATCATATCGCTCCAAATGTTATGCGTGAATTAGGGGCAGAAGTGATTGAAATCGGCACTAAACCAGATGGTTTAAACATCAATGAAAAATGCGGTGCAACGGATATTAAAGCACTACAAAAAGTGGTGGTAGAAGCAGGTGCTGATGTAGGTTTAGCCTACGACGGCGATGGTGATCGTTTAATAATGGTCGATAGCTTAGGTAACAAAGTTGACGGCGATCAAATCCTCTTTATTCTAGCTCGTGAAGCACTGCGTTCGGGCACATTACAAGGCGGAGTGGTGGGCACATTAATGAGTAATATGAGCTTGGAATTAGCGTTAAAGCAATTAGCGATTCCATTCTCTCGTGCGAATGTAGGCGATCGTTATGTATTAGAGCAGCTTAAAGAAAAAGGGTGGAAACTTGGTGGCGAAAATTCAGGACACATCATCGTGTTAGATAAAAATACCACGGGAGATGGTGTGATTGCCTCACTCCAAGTGTTAGCAGCAATGGTAAGCCATAAGTTAAGCTTGAACGATTTAACTAAAGCTGTACCACTCTTTCCACAAGTGTTGTTGAATGTTCGCTTTGAAAAAGGAGCCGCAAATCCACTTGAAAGTGATGAGGTAAAAGCTGTCGCAGCTGGCGTTGAAAAACGTTTGGCAGGTAAGGGGCGTATTTTATTACGTAAATCAGGCACCGAGCCGTTAATTCGTGTGATGGTGGAATGTGAAGATGCACAACTTGCTCAAAGCTGTGCAAAAGAGATTGTCGAAGCGGTAAAACGCAATTAATCGCAAGCGGTCATATTTTGTAAAAAATTTGCAAAATATGACCGCTTGTTGCTTAAAAGGAGCAGAAAATGGATCAGCAAGAAATGAAAAAAATTGCAGCACAAGCGGCATTAAAATTTGTAAAACCCAATACTATTGTGGGTGTGGGAAGCGGATCAACAGTCAATTATTTCATTGAGGCATTAGCTTCAATGAAAGATGAAATTAAAGGGGCAGTTGCTGCATCAAAAGCGTCTGAAGAGCGTTTGCGTGATATTGGCATTGAAGTTTTTAGTGCCAATGAAGTGAGCGAACTCGATGTTTATATTGACGGTGCTGATGAAATTACTCCTCAAGGGGCAATGATTAAAGGTGGCGGTGCGGCTCTAACTCGTGAAAAAATTGTAAGTTCTTTGGCTAAAAAATTTATCTGTATTGTTGATAGCTCAAAACAAGTGGATGTTTTAGGTACCACCTTCCCGTTGCCTGTAGAAGTGATTCCGATGGCGCGTTCTTATGTGGCTCGTCAGTTAGTAAAATTGGGCGGTTCGCCTGAATATCGAGAAGGGGTTGTCACTGATAATGGTAACGTCATTTTAGATGTGCATAATTTCAACATTATAGAACCATTGAAAATGGAGCATACCATCAATAATATTGCAGGTGTGGTAACAAACGGCATTTTCGCACAACGTTATGCTAACGTAACGATTGTTGGCACGCCTGAAGGTGCAGTTATATTAGAATAATTTATTATCGCAAACACATAATACTAGGAGCAAGATATGGCTAAAGTTTCTTTGGATAAATCAAAGATCAAATTTCTTCTGCTTGAAGGCGTACATCAAAATGCAATCGATGTACTTTTGGCAGCAGGTTATACTAATATTGAAGTGCACAAGAAGGCATTAGACGGCCAAGAGCTCATTGAGGCAATCAAAGATGCACACTTTGTTGGTATTCGCTCACGTACGTTTTTAACAGAAGAGGTGCTTGCTCAAGCTCAAAAATTAATTGCAGTGGGTTGCTTCTGTATTGGCACTAACCAAGTAGATTTAGTGGCTGCGAAAAAACGAGGTATTCCCGTATTTAACGCACCATTCTCAAATACACGTTCGGTGGCAGAATTAGTGTTAGGGGAAATGATTTTATTAATGCGTCAAATTCCCACAGCTAATGCAGAAGTTCACCGTGGTGTATGGAATAAATCTGCCACTGGCTCAAATGAAGTTCGTGGCAAAAAATTAGGCATTGTGGGCTACGGTCATATTGGTTCTCAATTAAGTGTGCTTGCCGAAGCGATAGGAATGAAGGTCTATTTCTACGATGTGGAAAATAAATTACCACTGGGTAATGCTCAACAAGTACCAACCTTGGAAGGTTTACTTTCAAGCTGTGATATTATTTCCATCCATGTGCCTGAAATGGCATCGACTAAAAATTTAATGAATGCAGAACGTATCGGTCAAATGAAAAAAGGATCTGTATTAATTAATGCTGCGCGTGGCACAGTGGTTGATTTAGACGCATTAGCCTCTCGTATTGAAGATGGATCATTGCGTGGTGCCGCACTTGATGTTTTCCCTGAAGAACCTGCTTCAATTAGTGAGCCGTTTGTCTCTCCATTATGTCAGTTTGATAACGTGATCTTAACTCCGCATATTGGAGGCTCCACTTCGGAAGCTCAGGCGAATATCGGTACAGAAGTAGCGAATAAATTTGTGAAATATTCAGATAATGGTTCAACCTTATCTGCAGTAAATTTCCCTGAAGTTTCATTACCTATTCACAACCAAGCAAAACGTTTGTTGCATATTCACGAAAATCGCCCAGGTGTTTTAAACCGAATCAACCAAATTTTTGTGGAGTCAAATGTGAACATTGCTGCACAATATTTACAAACAGATCCTACAATTGGTTATGTTGTCATTGATGTAGAATGTGATAACGTAGATGAGGCCTTACAACGCTTAAAAGCCATCGAAGGTACAATTCGAGCACGAGTGCTGTACTAATATAATGAAACAAGAGGCTGAAATTTGAACTGAACTCAAAAGGGTTTATTATAAAGACTGAGCACTGTATTTCGCAGGGCTTGGTCTTTAAAAAATCGGGATAGTGGACAAATTGAATCTACAAAGTAGGTTAAAACCTTGTAATATAAGGCTTTAATGAGGCTTTGACCATTAATTTTGTCCTTTAAGACTAAACTTCAAACACAAGAAACTGACTCTAGCCTTATCTCAATAGTTAAATAAACATAAGCGATTACGGAGTGCTATTGGCGTTTAAAACATCTATTTAGGTATCAAAAATATCCTGCGTTAACTATTGCTCATAAAATCAACTTGGTTGAGTGTTTTTTAGACAGATAAAAGCAAAATTAGCACCACATCAGCGATTAACAGATGAACATAAGATGATGCTTAAAAGGATTTTAGGCAGAGTAGACAAATTCGATAGCATAATCTTTACCCATAAAAAATCTGCACCTTAATCAGTCGGTTTGGTGCCCAACTTTTGGGGGCAGATCAACAAGCGGTTATTTTTTAGATTTTTTCTGCAAATTACAGATCGTCAATTACGAGGTAAATTTTATTGACGGGACCGTGTACGCCAACGACTTTAATCAACTCAATATCTGCGGTGGCTGATGGGCCTGAAATGATATTCACACAAGATGGCATTCTTTCTCCTCGTTGCGCTTTTTCGTGCAGGATTTGGGCAAGCTGTGCGACTCGAGGTAATACCGTGCTTTTGCGTAATACCACCACCGATTTCTCAGGGAGTAAACTCACTGAACGTCCAAACTCTTTATCTGAGAAAATCACAATACCCCCCGATTCTGCCAAGCCGTATTCGCCGTAAACCACACCGATATTTGCATTTTTGGCTTTCTCAAAGTTAGTTTCTGATTGGTTAAAATCCCACACATAGCTGTCTTCGTATTTCGCTTGAATCGCCTCAGTAATGCCGAGATCTTTTAAGCGTTGATCGTTATTAATGATCACGCTCGTACCTCCATATTTTTCGCAGATCTCGATGATCGATTGAGCTACATCGGCTTCTTTCGTCTCTATAACATCTGCCATCATTACTCGAGCAAAGTCAATAAACTCTTGGCAAAGTTGTGGTTGAACAAGATCAGTTAAACGTGTAATAGCGTGGTTATTTTCCAACACAGGCATTGGTTCAGGCACATTCTGGCGTGCTTTGCCCATACGTTGTGCCAATTTATTTAAGAAATTTTCACGATTTTGTAAATCCATTTTCTTATCCTCTGTTATTAAACCAATCACGGAAGCTCTCACCCTCAGATTCAGGTAAATCACGTGCTTTTGTCCATTCACCTAATGCACCAAAATTCACAGGTGCTTTTCCGTTTTTAATGAGTTTACTCGCCACTTTAGCCCCCACTTTTACACCAACTTTCCAAAGTGTTGGGTGTGAGTTAGCAAAGTTGAAACCAAAAATAGAGAGGCGTTCTGTCATCGGCGTTAAGCCTGCATCCACAATTTTCTCACGGTGTTTTAAGATAAGTTGAGCAAGTGGAATTTTGACCGGACATACACTATTACAAGCAGTACAAAGTGAGCACGTATATGGAAGCTCTTTAAACTCTTCGTAGCCACCTAATAATGGGGAAATCACCGCACCAATCGGACCAGGATAGATTGAACCATAACCGTGTCCACCAATTTGTCGATAAGCAGGGCAAGTGTTCAAACAAGCACCACAGCGGATACAACGTAATACTTCTTGGAATTCACTTTCTAAAATTTTAGAACGACCGTTATCTACAATCACTAAATGAAAATCTTCAGGACCATCTGTTTCGCCTTCAAGACGAGGGCCTGTTAGCCAAGTGTTATATGCCGTTAATTTTGCCCCTACTGCACTACGAGCAAGCATTGTAATTAACACATCGACTTCTTTGAAAGTTGGGGCGATACGCTCCATTCCCATTACTGCAATGTGCGTTTTTGGCACAGTTGTTGCCATACGCAGGTTACCTTCGTTTGTGACTAAGCAAACAGAACCCGTTTCTGGTACCGCAAAATTACAACCTGAGATACCGATATCTGCTTCTAAAAAATCCTCACGGATTTTTTGACGAACGAATGCGGTCATCTCTTCTGGGGTTTCAGACCCATCATAACCTAGCACATCGTGCATTTCTTGGCGAATTCTGTAGCGATCTTTGTGAATCGCAGGTACAACAATATGAGAGGGCTTATCGCCTACAATTTGTAGCAAATATTCACCTAAATCGGTTTCTACCACGTTAATGCCTTCTGCCTCTAACACGTGGTTCATACCGATTTCCTCGGTTACCATCGATTTCGACTTAACGATTTTCTTCGCATTTTTCGCTTTCGCCACTTTTTTTATGTAATCTGTCGCTTCTTCTGCCGTTTCCGCAAAGAAAACGTGTCCACCGTTTTGGGTGACTTTTTCACTTAATTGGTAAAGGTAAGCATCAAGATTAGCTAAAACGTGGTTACGAATCGCCTTCGCATCATCACGCCATTCTTCCCAGTTACCTAACTCATCGACCATACGCTGACGGTTAGCACCTATCGTTTCTTGTGCTTTTACTAACGCTTTACGAACGACTTGATTATTAACTTGTTGTTCAACTCGTTGCTTAAAAGGTAGGGTGTTAGTTTGTAAATAAGACATTTTATTTTGCCCCCTGCATTAACACTTCAGCAATGTGCATCACTTTAATCTCTTTACCTTCACGGCTTAATCGACCACCAATGTTCATCAAACAACTTACATCTGCACCAATTAAATAATCTGGCTCATCAGTATCAATATTCGCTACTTTTTCTTTTACCATTTCACCCGAAATTTCCGCCATTTTGACTGAGAAAGTGCCACCGAAACCGCAGCAGGTTTCTTGGTTTTTAATGGGTAATAGTTCCAAACCTTTTACATTTTGTAATAAGGTAATCGGCTCATCTTTAATGCCCAATTTACGAAATAAGCTACAAGACGGATGATAAACCGCTTTACCTGGTAAGTAAGCACCAACATCTTTAACGCCTAATTTATTTACAATAAAATCGGTTAAATCGTAAAAGCGATCTGCTATCTTTTTCGCACGAGCAATCCATTCAACCTCACCAAAACGTTCAAAATATTCAGGATAATTTTTAATTGCATAGACACAAGAACCAGCAGGAGCAACAATCGGGTAATCATTTGCTTCAAAAGTTTCAACTAAATTTTTCATACCTAGTAAAGCTTGTTTGGTATATCCACTGTTAATTGCTGGCTGACCGCAGCAACCTTGTTTTTCTAAGAAAGTGATCTTACAACCTAATTTTTCCAATAAAAGTACGGTGTTTTTTGCAACACCCGCTTTCATTACATCTGCAATGCAGGTAACGTAAAAATTAACGTCCATAGGGGAACTCCCAGAATAAAAATAAGAATTAAATTCAAATGACTCCATTTAAGAAAGAGAAAGGAAGGGGAATTTGCAAAAATTTACAAAAACTCACCACTTCCTTTCTTAATTAAATGTTGATATTTACTTATACATTATAAAAAATTGGCACGATAAATAATGCAGCAATAGCAGCTATTACACCATACACAAACATTGGTATTACTGTTTTCTTAATAATATTACCTTCTTGTTTCTCAATACCTGTTACAGAACATACCGCAACGATATTGTTGATACATACCATATTACCCATAGCACCACCTACAGATTGCAATGCAAGGATTAACGTTACAGACAAACCAACTTGCTGTGCTGTTGCATATTGTACAGTACCGAAGGTTAGGTTAGATACTGTATTAGAACCTGAGAAAAACGCACCAATTGCACCTAAGAAAGAAGCAAATAATGTCCAAGATTGGCCTGTAAATTCTGCAAAACTTCTGCCGATAACTTGCACCATTGACTCTGAACCGCCAATTAACATTAATTTTACCATAATAATTGCACCTAAAAGTGCTAAGAATGGTTTCTTCACTTGGCTAAATGATGTACCGAAAATATCTTTAGTATTTTTACCTGAGACAGAGAAAATCGGTAAACAGATTAATACCGTGATAACAAATGGAATTAAAGCTGGTACATAAAGTAATTTATAGCTGGTTGCTACATTAGTAGATAAGATATTTTTTAGAGCAAAAATCAAACCTTGGCTGATCTCAACATTAGCAAAACCTAACGAGCCTGAAATCCAAGTCGTTGCATCATTTAACCAGGCTTTAAATGGAAGTTGTTGGACGCGTGTAATTACTAAGATAAAAATTAACAAACCTGTTGGTAATAACGCTTTCGCTACTTCGCCAAAAGTTGCTTTTTCGCCTGCAAGATTATTCTCAGTTTTCGCTAAACCAATACCTGCATTTGCTACAAATACAGAAACCAATAGACCAATTGCACCTGCAACTAATGAAGGGAACTCATAGTTAAATTGAGCAATAATAAAGTAAGGCACAACACAAGCTAGAATACTAATGTAAATAAACACAATATTCTGACGAATTTCTTTCCAGCTTACAATTAAACGCAATGCCATAATTGGAATAATAAATGCCGCAATTGAGTGAATTAATGCGGTAATAGCACCTATTTCAAGTACTTGTCCATCATTTAATAAACCATCTTTTAATAATGGCCCCATTCCGAACCACGTTGGCGTGCCTACTGCACCAAATGAAACGGGTACAGAGTTCATCACAAGTGCTAACATTGCCACTTGTAATGGCTTAAAACCTAAACCTACTAAGATTGGTGCAGCGATAGCAGCTGGCGTACCAAAACCTGATGCCCCTTCAATCATAAAGGCAAATGCCCAACCAATGATCATGAGCTGTGCAACTGGATTTGGGTTAATCGCTCCTAACCATTTACGCAATATGTTGGTTGCACCTGAAACCTCAGAAAACCGATTAAATAAAATCGCACCGAAAATAACGGTAATTGGCGTTAATACATCACCTAAACCTGCAATGATGTTTGCAAAGATGAGGGTCGTATCGTTACCAAAATAAGTAAGTTGAAGGATAAAAATGAATAACGCTGTTAGTGGAAGCGCTACATAAGACGGTAACGCATTGCGTTTTACCATTAAATAAATGAGTAAAACTATTGGAAAAACGCTCAGGAATAGAGCCATAGAACACCTCTTTTTATGATTATAAAATATGACCAACTGGTTTGAGTGTGCATTCTACACATTAGAAAAAGTAATGTAACTGGCTTGTTGTAAATTTGTGATATAATTCAAATTTTTAAGGTGCGTATGATTAAAAAAAAGCCTAATTTTTATAAACAACACTCAAAAGTTATTCATTTGGAGTTTATTTTTCAATTCAATAAAGTATAATCTTTCGTAATTACTTTACTTTTCAAGGAAACATTATGTCTTTAACTTCTAATAACCGCTATCTTGCCATTTTTGGTGTTATTTTAGCCGTAGGTTTGATGGCTGCCGCCTTTATTCTTGGACATCAATTTAAAAACTTGCAACAAACAGGTGTCATTACGGTAAAAGGGCTTGCCGAAGCTGAACATAAAGCCACACTAGGCACTTGGCGAGTGTCTATTTTTGGTTGGGGCTTAACTTATAATGATGCAATGAAAGCCAATCAGCAAAACTTAAATCAAGCCGTTAAGTTTTTGAAAGAACAAGGTTTTTTGGATACAGAGCGTGAAATTACCGAGCTTTCCGTGAATGTGAGAACAGAGTACTATGTAGACGAATTTGGTAAAGATCGCTCTCGTCAAAATGGTTATAACGCAACACGTTCTATTGTGCTTTCAACCAAAGACCTAGCCAAATTACAAAATGGATTATCAAAAATCCAATTCTTACGGGCTGAAAACGAAGCCATTGATTTTAGCCAGCCCGATTATTATTTAGAGAATTTGGAAGAAATAAAACGTGATTTAATTGCAAAAGCCACCCAAGATGCCTACGTACGAGCAGAAGAATTTGCTAAAACCAGCAATGTGAAAGTCGGCTTATTACGCTCTGCCTCACAAGGTTCGTTTGATATTAAATCAAGCCGCCCAAACACCGAAGATAGCGATGATAATAGCTATGGCGGTAGTTATGATACTTCAACCATCGACAAAAAAGTTCGCTTGGTGGTAACCATTCAATACGCAATTAATTAAACAAAAAAGACCGCTTGCAAGCGGTCTTTTTTCTACTAAATTTTGCAAATTACACATTGAAACGGAAGTGCATTACATCGCCGTCTTGAACGATATACTCTTTCCCTTCCAAACGCCATTTTCCGGCTTCTTTTGCACCGGCTTCGCCTTTGTTATCAATGAAATCTTGGTAAGCAATCACTTCTGCACGGATAAAACCTTTCTCAAAGTCAGTATGGATTACTGCTGCAGCTTTTGGTGCAGTTGCACCGACTGAAACAGTCCACGCTCGCACTTCTTTTACCCCAGCAGTAAAATAGGTTTGTAAATTAAGCAAGCGATAGCCCGCTCGTATGACACGATTTAAACCCGGTTCTTCAATCCCTAAATCTTGTAAAAACTCAACTTTTTCTTCATCATCCAGTTCTGCAATTTCAGACTCAATTGCCGCACACACCGGCACAACCACTGCCCCTTCTTTTTCTGCGATTTCACGCACACGGTCAAGATATGGGTTATTTTCAAAACCATCTTCATTTACATTTGCGATATACATCGTCGGTTTTAACGTTAAGAAATTATAACCTTTGATGGCGTGCAGCTCATCTTTATCTAAATCAACAGAGCGAATCATTCCCGCATTTTCAAGCACAGGTAAAATTTTCTCCATAATTGATAATTCAAATTTCGCCTCTTTGTCGCCACCTTTAGCACGTTTTTGTAAACGCTGAATAGCACGCTCGCAACTGTCTAAATCTGCCAACGCCAACTCGGTATTGATGATTTCAATATCATCTGCAGGGTCAATTTTACCTGCAACGTGAACGATGTCATCGTTTTCAAAACAGCGTACAACGTGGCCAATTGCATCGGTTTCACGAATGTTGGCTAAGAATTTGTTACCCAAACCCTCCCCTTTACTTGCACCTGCGACTAAGCCTGCAATATCCACAAATTCCATTGTAGTGGGTAATACACGCTCAGGTTTAACAATTTCCGCTAACGCATCTAAACGAGGGTCTGGCATTGGCACCACACCCGTGTTTGGCTCAATGGTACAAAACGGATAGTTTGCCGCTTCAATACCCGCTTTTGTTAATGCGTTAAAAAGGGTTGATTTACCAACATTAGGTAAACCCACAATACCACATTTAAATCCCATTTTTGTTTCCTTATTTCAATTCAATTTTGCAAAAAATTATGCAAATTTAACCGCTTGTAGAGCGAATAATAATTTGCCGCTTGTTCTATTACACTTTAAACGCATTTAAACGGTTCATTGCTTTAACTATTCCGTCTTGCAATAAAATTTCAGTACAACGTGCCGCCTCATCAACTGCTGCATTAATTAATGCTTTTTCTTGTGGAGCAGGCTTACCTAATACATACGCCGCAACTAACTCTTTATGCCCAGGGTGTCCAATGCCGATTCGCACACGGTAAAACGCTTTGTTATTACCCAGTGCCGCAATAATGTCTTTCAAGCCGTTATGCCCACCGTGTCCGCCATCTTTTTTCAACTTAACCGAACCAGGCGGCAAATCAAGTTCATCGTGAGCAACTAAAATCTCTTCTGGCTTAATACGATAAAAATTGGCTAGTGCACCAACCGCTTTTCCACTTAAATTCATAAACGTACTTGGTATTAATAAACGCACTTCTCCTTGAGCGGTATTAATTTTAGCCACTTTGCCAAAATATTTGGCTTCTTCTTTTAGGCTTACATTATACATTCGAGCAAGTTCATTAATAAGCCACTCACCTGCATTATGACGAGTGTCTTCGTACTTTGTTCCAGGGTTTGCAAGACCAACAATTAGTTTAATTTCTGACACTATCTTGTCTCAATTCATTTAATTAAAGGGCAACATTGTAGATAAAAACGGAGGTTTTCTCAAGACAAGTATTTAGCTTGCCATTAATCATATTGCCTATATGGATTTGCCACACATTGGTATTTTGCTAGCATCGCTTCAGTAAAATAAGCACGAGATGTTGCATTATTGTTATGCAAGCTTACTACCCCAATTTGTTTACCTTTACAATCTCCTTTTGCAATAAAAGCAAGATTATAACCCGCCTCTCGGGTATAACCTGTTTTACTTACTAACGCTTGATAAGATTGGGTGCGAACCATACTGTTGGTGTTTTTCATTGAAAAATATCGACCACCTGCATAAACACTTACCAATGGAGAATTAGAAAGTTGCTGAATTTCAAGCTTACTCGCGGCATAACCTGCAAGTTTTGCTAAATCAACCACCGTTGAAACATTATAAGAAGATAAACCAGAGCTATCGCCAAAGTAGGTTTGAGTCATACCGATTTCTTTTGCTTTACTGTTCATTCGAGCTAAAAATTGAGCTTTATTTAAGTGTGTTGCATGAGCAAGAGAATGCGCAGCATAGTTATCCGAGCGCACTAACATCGCTTTTAATAATTCGCTACAGGCAATGTTGGTATTCTTCGGTAACGGGCTGGTTGTGCCTTTAATAAAATCAGCATCTGAAGGCAAAATTTGCGTTTGACAATTTTCTCCATAACGATTTTCTTCTAAAAATACAACCGCCGTCATCAACTTAGTCACCGAAGCAATCGGCAGAACTAAATTCACATTTCTACCTTCTAAAAACTTTTTCTGTTTTAAATCAAACACTACATAAGCTGAATTTTCAGCAGGGATATAAGCAGGTTTCGCTTTAATACGAGGACTTGGTTTCTTTGCTGGTTGTGAAGAGCAAGCACTCAATACTAATGCGGTAATGATAAGAGGGATAAGTTTTTTCATAAAAAGATTCGTCGAAAAATAAAGTCAAAGTTTGGTATTGTACTTCGTTTCCTGAGTTGTTCCATAGCAAGCGGTCGATTTTTACAAAATTTTTGCAAATGCGAATTTGCAAAGTTCTCTCAAAATTTAACCGCTTGCCCTGTTGTCCCAAATCGGCGAAAATAAGCTTAATTTTCTGGCGATATTCCCGTCAATTTAAATATGTTCATAATTACTATAATT
Source organism: Mannheimia pernigra (assembly GCF_013377995.1). Lineage (NCBI taxonomy): Bacteria > Pseudomonadati > Pseudomonadota > Gammaproteobacteria > Pasteurellales > Pasteurellaceae > Mannheimia > Mannheimia pernigra. The sequence goes on along the minus strand of NZ_CP055305.1, from coordinate 77,555 downwards.
GCTTTTTGAGGAGAATAATATGAAAAAGTTACTATTGGGAATAGTATCACTTTTTATAACAAACCAGGTTTTTGCTGAAGAATCCTGTGAAAAATTTACTACATCTTACGATCGTACCTATTGCGTTGCTAAGTTATTTGTAGAATCAGACAATGAGCTGAATCAAGTTTATAAAGAGCTAAAAACCTATTTAAAAAGTGAAATATCAAAAAGTTTAACCACTACACAACGTAACTGGATCAAATATAGAGATAATCGTTGCGAAACTAATGGAAATATTGAGGTAGATTGTAACTATCAAGTTAATAAATTACGCACCGAATACTTACGTGATCGCCTACGTGAATGTAAAACAGGTAATTGTCAGATAGATGCAATCCGCAGAGAAAGCTGGTAGCTATTTGATATTCCAATATTTAATTTAATGGAAAACCAGTCCAAATTATGATTGGGGGGCGAATAATAATTCGCCCCTACGTTTTAACCTATACACGAGAACATTATGTCATATCCACAAGAAGTTAATAAACGTCGCACCTTTGCGATTATCTCTCACCCCGATGCAGGTAAAACAACTATCACCGAAAAGGTGTTGCTTTACGGAAATGCGATCCAAACCGCAGGCTCGGTAAAAGGTAAAGGTTCCGCACAACACGCAAAATCGGACTGGATGGAAATGGAGAAGCAACGTGGTATCTCTATTACCACCTCTGTGATGCAGTTCCCTTACAACGAATGCTTAGTCAATCTTTTAGATACCCCAGGGCATGAAGACTTCTCGGAAGATACTTATCGCACTTTAACAGCGGTGGATAGCTGCTTAATGGTTATCGACTCAGCAAAAGGGGTTGAAGAACGTACGATTAAATTGATGGAAGTGACCCGACTGCGTGATACGCCAATTTTGACCTTTATGAACAAGCTCGACCGCGATATTCGTGATCCAATGGAATTATTAGACGAAGTGGAAAGCGTATTAAAAATTAAATGTGCGCCTATCACTTGGCCCATTGGCTGTGGCAAATTATTCAAAGGAGTTTATCATATCTATAACAATGAAACTTATCTTTACCAAACTGGGCAAGGGCATACCATTCAAGAAGTGCGTATTATTAAAGGGCTTGATAACCCAGAGTTAGATCAAGCGGTTGGTGATGATTTAGCGCAACAACTACGTGATGAGTTGGAATTGGTGCAAGGTGCTTCGCACGAATTTGATCACGATGCCTTCATCAAAGGTGAATTAACCCCAGTGTTCTTCGGAACGGCGTTAGGTAACTTTGGCGTAAACCATTTCTTAGATGGTTTAACCGAATGGGCTCCGGCTCCGCAAGTTCGTGAGTCAGACATTCGCACCGTTGAAGCCAGCGAAGAAAAATTCAGCGGTTTCGTGTTTAAAATCCAAGCGAATATGGATCCTAAACACCGAGACCGTGTTGCTTTTATGCGTGTGGTTTCAGGCAAATATGAAAAAGGAATGAAGTTAAAACACGTCCGCATCGGCAAAGACGTGGTAATTTCTGATGCCTTAACCTTTATGGCTGGCGATCGTACTCACGCTGAAGAAGCTTACGCAGGCGATATTATCGGCTTACATAATCACGGCACAATTCAAATTGGCGATACGTTCACGCAAGGCGAAAACTTGAAATTTACAGGCATTCCAAACTTTGCACCAGAACTGTTCCGCCGCATTCGTTTGAAAGATCCGCTAAAACAGAAGCAGCTATTAAAAGGTTTAGTTCAACTTTCAGAAGAAGGTGCGGTGCAGGTTTTCCGCCCACTTATTAATAATGATTTAATTGTGGGTGCGGTCGGTGTGCTACAGTTTGATGTCGTGGTTTCACGTCTTAAATCAGAATATAACGTAGAAGCTATTTACGAAACCGTGAATGTAGCAACTGCTCGTTGGGTAGAGTGTAACGATGCAAAAAAACTCGAAGAATTTAAACGCAAAAACGAGGTAAATCTAGCCCTTGATGGCGGTGATAACCTCACTTACATTGCCCCAACGATGGTAAACCTAAACCTTGCACAAGAACGTTACCCTGATGTAAGCTTCTTTAAAACAAGAGAACATTAGCCTTTTAACACAAGCGGTCGATTTTGCAGAAAATTTTGCAAACCGACTGCTTATTTGATGTATTCAAAACACTTAAATTTGCCTGTGAAAAGATATTTTATTTTATTATCGCTCTTTCTAACTAGCTTTGCCCACGCTACAGACCAATGTATTGATTATTCAAACCAATCCCCGTTTCACATTACCCGTGTTGATCTAAATTGCAAAAATATCAGTCTGATTGGTTCTCAACAAAGCGATAACCAATCCACCGTTTCTCAGTTTGCACAAAAATATCAAACTAACGTTGCGATCAATGCCAACTTTTACTGGAAAGATTATACCCCGATTAGCCTAGTTATTAGTCAGGGCAAACGCTGGTCAAAATATAATGATGTGCAAAATCGGGTTATATTTGCTTGTGATAAAGCAAATCAATGTATGATTGAGGAAAAAAATAAAGTGACGTCAACCAACCCCAAATGGCAAGTAGCAATTAGTGGCTGGCATTGGTACAACGCGAAAAGCAAAAAATTTGAATGTGCAGACACAGATAAAGTCGGCTGTGCTCAGAGCATTTTTTACGATAAACACCCTCGCACTCTTATCGGCTTAAATGAACAGAAAAATTGGCTCTATCTGGTTGTGGTAGAAGGAAGACAATTCTCCTTTAGTGGCGTGACATTAGATGAGCTCGCAGAAGTCGCTCACAAACTTGAACTAACTAAAGCAATTAATCTTGATGGTGGCGGTAGTTCAACAATGGTTATCAATAATAAGAGGGTAAATTCTTTACCGTTTTTACAAAGCGAAGAACGGAAAGTAGCCAACCACTTTGGTATAAAAATAGTGCCATCACCGCAATAAGAAATAATTATTTTTGCCTATTAAACAACCAACTACACATAATTATACTTTTTATGGAAATATGCTAAAGTGCCGTTGTTAACTAAAACTACAATTTTTTATGGAGAAATATAAAGTGAAAAAATGGTTAATTCCATTAACAGTAGCCACCTTCAGTGTTGCTGCTTGTGATGAAAAAAATAATACACAAACAAATGTAGAAAAACCTACTGCTCAAAATGAACAGTTGCAAAAAAATCCAGAAATATTACCGCTTGTAACGGTAGTGGCTCCTTGGGAATTAAACAGCTTAGATTTAAACCAATCAGGTGTGATTTTCCAGCGAATGAATATTGCGGAAACTTTAGTTGAAGCAAATCTTGAAGGTCAGTTATCAGAAGGTTTAGCCACAAAATGGATGGCTAATGAAGATTCAAGTGTTTGGACATTTACTTTACGTGAAGCGAAATTCCACAACGGTCAGCCTTTAACTGCACAAGCGGTCGAAAAATCATTAAAAATTGCACTTTCAAAGCCAAGCATCCTGCAAAAAGCTTTTATTAAAGAGATTAAAGCATTAAATAGCAATCAAATTCAATTTGAATTAACCAAATCGTTTGTACCCTTCCCATCTTTCTTAACGCACTACACCACGTTGATTTTAGCAGAAGATAGTTTTGACGAAAAAGGGAATGTGGCACAAGTTATCGGTACAGGTGCATTCAAAGCGACTAAAATCGAAGCACCACAAAAATTAGAAACCCTTCGTTTTGACGAATATTGGGGCAACAAGCCACAACTTCAGCAAGCCAATTATTTAGCCAGCAGTCGTAGTGAAACCCGAACCTTAATGGCACAAAGCGATAAAACTGCATTAGTTTTCAATTTAGATAAAGCCAGTGTGGCTCGTTTAAAAGCCGATCCGAATTTACAATTGATTAATACATCGATTGCACGTACTACTCAGCTAAAAATGGACATTGCAAAGCCATTTTTTAATGATTTAGCCATTCGTCAAGCCTTATCACAAGCAATTAACCGCAAAGCAATTGCCGAGCAGATCTTAAAAATTCAAGATGGTATGGCAGATCAGATCTTGCCAAAAGCCTTCTCAGAATGGCGAGTTAATACTACAGAATCTCATTTGAGCCACGAAGAAACGATTGCAAAAATTAAAGAAAATTTGACCGCTTCTGGTTATCAATATAATGCAGAAGGTCAATTAACGAAAGACGACAAACCATTTACATTTACCTTAAAAACCTATTCTGATCGTCCTGAATTACCGATTATCGCCACTATTTTACAAGCAGAATGGAAAAAAATCGGAGTTGATGTCAATGTTTCAGTGGGTAACTTTAGTGAAATCCCGCTAGGTCATCAAAATGGTACGTTAGAGATGGCACTTTATGCTTTCAACTACGCTAAAACGCTCGATCCTTTTGCTTTAATGGTACAAGACTTTGCGAATGGCGGTAGTGATTGGGGAGTAATGAATTGGCGTAATGAAAACTTAGATCAAGCCTTGAAAAAGCTTGAAACGGAAAACGATCCTGAAAAAGCTAAGCAATTAAAACAACAAGTCAGCCAAATTATTCACGATGAATTGCCGATTATTCCGATTGTATATGATCAGCAAACCGTTGTAGGGCATCAAAGCATTCGTGGCCTAACACTAGATCCGTTTGAAAGACGATTTTATTTGGAAAAACTAAGTAAATAACCGCTCGTACTTCGCCAATATATACTGCCAAATCTCCCCCTCCCCTCTTTGCTAAAGAGGGGTGATAGATCTCCAGTAAATTTTAAATTCAAGTCCTTCATTAGGATAATTAAAATAGAGATAAAGTATAAATTTATATCCGATAGTCCCCCTCTTTAGCAAAGAGGGGAGGGGGAGATTTGGCAGTAGAAATTAACGAAGAAAAGAGTATAAATAGAAAATTATCCTATGCTAAAAATCCTACTCCGCCGCTTTACCCAATTAATATTAGTTATTTGGTCGGTTGGCACATTGACCTTTATCCTTACCCGCCAGCTTTCAGGCGATATGGCATACCGTATTGCTGCCAGCCGCTATGGTTACGATCAAGCCGATAGTATGGCAGCTGAAGCCGTACGTGCCGAGCTAGCATTAGATCAACCTTGGTGGCAAAGCTATTTCAGTTGGCTAGGCGATTTGTTGCAGTTTAACTTAGGTAAATCATTGGTAACAGGCGATCCAGTCTGGGCTGAAATTCAGCACCAATTCGGTCATACATTAAGCCTTGCGATTGTAGCATTAATCTTGGCAATCCTTATTGGTCCACCACTGGGCTTACTTGCCGCTGGCAAACCAAACCATTTTTTTGACCGCTTGACATTAGTATTGAGCACACTATTGCGTTCTTTGCCAATCTTTATCATCGCCATTGGCTTAATTACGCTCTTTTCAGCTCAGCTAAAATGGCTACCTGCGGGTGGGTATGGCAGTTGGCAACATTTTATCTTGCCAGCGTTCACTCTTGCGATTGGTTTAAGTGCAGTTTCGGTGCGAGTTACCCGTACTGCAATGGTGCAAGTAAAAAATGCTGAGTTCTACCAATTCTCGCAATTAAAGGGGCTAAGTCTTTGGAAAACCTTTATCCGACACGGTTTACCAAACATTGCCGTCCCAGTTATTGCCTATCACGCAGTCCAGCTTGTCTATTTAATTGAAGGCGTTGTGGTGGTAGAAAGTTTATTTGCCTGGCCAGGTAGCGGACACGCATTAGTCCACGCCATTATTGCCCGTGATGTACCAATGATTCAGGGTACAGCCTTAGTAATGGGCGGATTATTTGTTGTACTAAACACCCTCGCTGATCTACTAAGTGCTTGGATTGATCCACGAATTAAGCGATAGGACATCAAGATGAAAATTTCAACTTCACAATATTTAGGTGCTACGATCTTAGTGGTGATGCTAGGGTTTGCATTTCTACAACCTTATTTTTATCCAATGGATATCAGCTTTCAGGATCTAACCAATACGCTTTCTACCCCGAATGCGTTGGCGTGGTTCGGCACCGATCATCTTGGCAGAGATATGCTTGCTCGCCTGTCATCTGCAATTCGCCTCTCTTTTGGCTTATCACTATTTAGCGTATGTTGTGCCTTAATTGCAGGCTTATTGACTGGCGTTATGGCTGGCTTTTTCGGTGGTTGGATTGATCGCATTTTTAGCTTTATGTGTGATTTAGTGATGGCACTACCGGGCTTATTACTGGTGTTACTGTTTGCCGCACTCTCTCCAGGTTCGTTCTGGACGCTCTACTTAGGGATTTCATTGGTAATGTGGGTAGAATTTTTCCGTGTGATCCGTTCCATTAGCTCAACAATGGCAAACAGTTCGGAAATTCAAGCCTCACGCTTAATGGGAATGGGCTGGCTTTATAGCTTCAAACGCCATTTATTACCTCGTTTACTGCCAATGATCGCCACATTATCTGCATTTTCACTCGGCAACGCGATTTTGGCTCTAGCTACACTTGGCTTTGTGAGTGTAGGGTTACGCCCACCTACAGCGGAGCTTGGCTTAATGATGACGGAATTATTCCCTTATTACTACGAAGCACCACTGATCTTTTTACAGCCAGTAGTTGCCGTATTTTTGATGGTGCTTAGCCTACAATTATTATCAGGGAGAGTGAAATAATGTTACTAGAAATTCAAAATGTAAGCGTACAGACCAAAGAAGGTATAACGCTGGTTCAACCTATTTCACTTTCACTGCAACAAGGCAAAAATATTACCATTTTAGGCGAAACTGGGTCGGGCAAAAGCCTGTTAATTCAAGCCATTATGGGTGCTTTACCTGAAGAGCTTATTGCAAGCGGTCAATTTTTTGTTGAAACTTGCAAAATTGATTTTAACCAACAATCTGAGATTGAAAAAATGTGGGGCAAAACCTTAGTAATGCTGCCACAAGAACCTCGTCGCTCGCTAAACCCTATTATGGAAATCGGCAAGCAGTTGTGGGAAAGCTTTCACTATGTGGCTGGAAAATCTTCGCCTCAAGCGAAAACGGAGAGCCAAGCCTATTTGGCCAAACTCGGTTTAGGTGAATCGGTTGAAAGCTACCCTCACCAACTTTCGGGCGGAATGGCTCAACGTGCCTCTTTTGCAATTGCAACTGCTGCGGGTGGAAAAATTTTACTGGCAGATGAACCGACCAAAGGGCTTGATCCAATTAGCAAAGGCAAAGTGATTGAACTGTTAAAATCCGCTTACCAAAATGGTGGTGGCTTATTAACCATTACCCACGATATTGAAGTTGCCGAACAACTCAGTGGCTACATACTGGTAATGAAAAAAGGCGAGCTGTTGGAACAAGGCGAGGCAAAAGCTCTATTAAGCAATCCACAACACCCTTATACCCAAGCCTTAATTGCCGCAGATCCAAAACATTGGCAACCATTTCAAGATTTGCAAAATTTGAGCCAAAAACAACCGCTTGTCTCGGTTAAAAATCTGAGTGTTGCTCGAGGCAAGAAAACCTTGTTTAGCAATCTCTCTTTTGATTTACACAAAGGCGAAGTGCTAGGTATGGTGGGGCATAGTGGTATTGGAAAAAGCTCCCTTGCCGATGTGTTATGTGGTTTGCTAAAACCAAAATCGGGCGAGGTAAAATGGCACAGTCAAAGCCACAAAAAGCACCAGGTATTAAAGCTCTACCAAGATCCACCCGAGGCTTTCGCCCCGAATGTGAGCCTACAAACCTTGCTTGATGATGTGATCAATAAACATAAATTAGATCGCAAACTAATTCCAAATTTATTGGCACAACTTTCTCTAAGCCCAGAAATTTTACAACGCAATGCGGAAAATGTATCCGGTGGTGAGCTACAACGAGTAGCAATTTTGCGTGCTTTATTACTTGACCCAGTGTTACTATTTGCCGATGAAGTCACTTCTCGACTTGACCCGATCACGCAGCAAGAAACCATTGAATTATTGATAAGCCAATGCAGGGCAAGAAATTGTAGCTTAATTTTAGTTAGCCACGATCCGTATTTAATTGAGAAATCGTGCGATAAGGTGATTAATTTAGAAGATTATTTGAATTAAAAATTTTATAAAGTAGCTAAACCAAGCAATAGACGGTCAGTTTTTAGCAAAATATCAGCAAAACTGACCTATTATCTTTCCTAAAAGAGGCATTTATTTTTCTTTCAACAATGCAATAATCTCTTTCAATGAATCAATCTCCCTCTGTTTCTGTTCTAATAAAAGATCTCTACTTTTTAAAAGCTCCTCACTATGGAAAATAATATTATCTTTTAATTGTAGCGATAATTTTAGCTTCTCAATTTCAATAGCTGAGATTTCGTTAGTTCCATAATATATTGTATTATTATCTACAACCTCATTCATCATAAAATAGACACCATTATTTGCATTTTGCATAAATTCCAAAGCATCCATATTAAATATATTGGCAATCTGTTCTAATTTATTGAGTGTTAATTTCGTTTCTCCCCGTTCAATCTTTGCATAACCATTTACTGACATATTCAATTTTTCTGCCATATCTTCCTGAGACCATTGCCTAATCTCTCTTAATACCCTAATTTTTTTATTGTATTCCATAAATACCTACTATTTGGAGAATTTTACTTATAAAAAGTGTAATTTTACCCATCTTTTTTAGGTGGTTAAGTAAAACGAAAAAAACTACACTGATTCTAGTTTTTGTTTGTTTATTTATCAAGCTATGCTTGAATTTTAAGGGAATTATATTATGGCTAATTTTGGCTTTCCTGTCGAAACAATCCTTGTCTTTTTGGGGGTTATTGCCTTTTCGGTGTACATTGATTTGTTTGCTCATCGCAATACTAAAGAGATTACGCTTAAAGATGCTTCGCTTTGGTCTCTATTTTGGATTGGGCTAGCTGTAGCTTTTTATGGTTATTTGTGGGCGAGATTTAATAAGGAATCCGCTGATCTTTATCTTGCTGGTTATGTGCTAGAGAAAAGTCTATCAATTGATAATTTAATGGTTTTTGTTGCTATTTTTGCATCATTTGGAATCACTGGCAAATTGCAACACCGTATTCTTTACTGGGGAATTATAGGAGCATTGGTTTTTCGTGCAATATTTGTGGTAATTGGAGCAAGCCTATTTACAGCCAGTCCTTATGTTGGTTTCATTTTTGCTGCTTTTGTTATTTGGAGTGGATATAAAATGCTCAATAGTAACAATGAGTCAGATGAGGAGATTGAAGACTATTCTAATCATTGGAGTGTCCGCTTTATCGGGAAAACAATGCGTGTTTATCCCAAATTGTTTGGAGAACGTTTCTTTGTTAAACATCATGAATTGGGTGCAGAAAATTTAGCCTTAGTCACTCGTAAAGGGATTCGCTATGCTACACCAGCATTCCTCTGCCTTATGGCAATTGAAACCTCAGATGTTGCATTTGCTTTTGATTCTGTTCCTGCCGTCATTGCAGTTACCCAAGAACCATTACTCGTTTATGCTGCTATGATTTTTGCCATTCTAGGATTACGTAGCCTCTACTTTATTTTAGCTGCACTTACTAAATATCTGGTTCATCTTGAAAAAGCTGTTATCGCTTTACTTTTCTTTATTGGTATCAAGATGGGGATTCAATCTTGGAATCATGCATTCGGTGATACAGGTATTCATATCTCTCCAAATACCAGTTTATTGATTGTGTTAGGAACATTAACTGTTGGTGTATTGGCTTCCTTTATTTTTCCAGAGAAAGATAATAATGAAAAAAATTAATTTTGTCTTAAGCCTGTTACTTGTTTCTAGCTCTGCACTATCGCAACCTTATAAAACTCCACCAACATCCTCAACAAGTGGCTATGTACCTGTAATTAGTGATGAGTTAATGGAGCAGTGTGTCAAAATTTATAATGAAGCTGAATGGTTAGAAAATGATTTAAATCATAGTTCGCTTAATCAATATTCTCAATATGAAGTGAATCAATACAACCAGAATATTGCAAAATTAAACCAATTAACTAACTGGTTTAATCAAAATTGCTACTAATTTTATCGCTAACTAAAAACCACCTTCTATGAAGGTGGTCATCGCCTTAAAAGGCTTTGCCTGAATAAAAAACTCATTACGTAGGCATAAATTGTGGGGTAACTACTTTTGGGCAAGAGGTTATTGCGTAGACACCGTAGGTGTCAATGCAGAAATGATAAGGAAGTATGTGAAATATCAGGAAAAGCACGAATTAGAAGATAAACAACTTCGTTTATCAGATATATAAAAATTCGGGTTCTATGAATTCGAATTTTAATTGCCCCCTTCTAGGGGGCTTTAGCAAAGCCACCTTCTATGAAGGTGCATTTTTACTCATCAACTTAATGGAGAATTTATATGTCAGTATCTTTATCAAAAGGCGGTAATGTAAGCCTAAGTAAAAACGCCCCTAATTTAACTAAATTAGTGATTGGATTAGGTTGGGATGTTCGCACAACCGATGGTGCAGAATTTGATATAGACGCTAGTGCATTTATTTTGGATGCAAATGGAAAAGTACGTTCAGATGCCGATTTTATTTTTTATAACAATTTGAAATCAATTGATGGCAGTGTTGAACATACGGGTGATAACCGTACCGGAGCTGGCGATGGTGATGATGAAAGCATCATTGTACACCTTGACAAATTACCTACTATGGTAGAAAAAATTGCGATTATAGTAACTATTCATGAAGCAGAATCAAGAAAACAGAATTTCGGTCAAATTATTAGTGCATTTGTTCGTTGTGTAGATGGAGCAAATAATAATGAAATCGCTCGTTTTGATTTAAGTGAAGATGCTTCAACTGAAACAGCAATGATTTTTGGTGAAATCTATCACCATAACGGAGAATGGAAATTCCGTGCCGTAGGACAAGGCTTTGCCGGTGGTTTAGCCGCATTAGCAAGAAATTACGGTATTAATATTTAATTGGATAAATGGGTAAGCAATTACCCATTTTTTATGGAGAAAGCATATGGCGATTGATGTAACTAAAAAGCCTAAAATATCACTTAGTAAAGTCGTATTAGAAAAATCGGGAGATTCTACGAGTATTGATTTATCTAAAAGTAATAATCAAAACATTGTAATCAATTTAAATTGGACGCAGAAAAAAAATAGTGGGCTATTTGCCAACCTATTTAACAAAAGCCAAGATATTGATTTAGATTTAGGATGTTATTATGAATTAAATAATGGGCAATCTTCAGTGATTGATGGATTACAATTTTCACATAATCGAGGAGGAGCTAGAAATCAACGTACCCGACAAGGTTGCTATACCGAAGCCCCTTATATTTGGCATTGTGGCGATGATCGAGGTGCTGGCAATAATTCAGGTGAGAATATTTTAGTGAATCCGCAAGGAACTCAATATATTAAACGAATTATCGTTTACTGTTTCATCTATGAGGGTGTAGCTAGATGGGGGGAATCTGATGCAGTAGTAACAGTAAAAGTGCCTAGCCAGCCTGATATTGTCGTGGAAATGGGTAGACAAATTGATCCCAGAACATTCTGTGCGATTGCCTCAATTGAGTTTCACGGAAATCAAATGTCAGTAAGGAAAGAGATCACTTTCCACAATGGACATAAAGAGTGCGATCACTATTATAATTGGGGGTTTAATTGGGGATCTGGTTCCAAATAATAAGAAAGGCGGGTTATTTGCCCGCCACTTTCATAATATTACAAATCCTGACTATAAGCTCCTACTACACTCATCTTTTTTTCTTATTCTATTGCCAGCTTTTGGCGAACAATTTCAAACAAACAAACACCTGTTGCTACAGAGACGTTAAGCGATGATACCGAGCCTGCCATTGGAATGCTGATAAGCTGATCACAATGCTCACGAGTTAAACGACGCATTCCATCTCCTTCTGCTCCCATCACTAAGGCAATTGAGCCAGTTAATTTCGCTTCATAAATACTAGACGTGGCTTCTCCTGCTGTTCCAACAATCCATATATTGTAGGTTTCTTGCAAATCACGCATTGTACGGGCAAGATTGGTAACGCGAATAAGCGGCATTACCTCTGCTGCACCACAAGCCACTTTACGAGCGATTGATGTCAGTTGGGCCGATTTGTCTTTTGGCACGATTACCGCATCAACCCCTGCTGCATCAGCAGTACGCAAGCACGCACCAAGATTATGAGGATCGGTAACACCATCTAAAATAAGTAGCAACGGATTCTGTTTTTGGCTGAGAATTGCATCTAAATCGTGTTCGTTTAACTCTTTTTGTGGCACGACTTTCGCAATAATACCTTGATGCACTTCACCTTGTGATTTATTATCCAACGTTTGGCGATTAACCTGTTGCACTGAAACGCCTAAACGTTGTAATTCATTTAATAACGGAATTAATCGCTTATCTTCTCTCCCTTTAAGCACTAGCACCTCAATTAAACGCTCTGGAGCATTGTCTAAGAAAGCTTTCACAGCGTGAATACCATAAATTTGTTCGCTCATATTTTTCCTTAAAATTGGGCGAACACATCGGTCCGCCCATACAAAATCTACTACAATAACATCTTCACAATTTTATCAAGTTTAACTCTACCAAATTTTTTCAGCAATTTACGCACATTTTCAGGGTAATCTGTCAGCACTTCTAAATCGCTATAATGGCTTAAAACCTGCGTATGTTGGCGAATTTGGCTCAACTCCATTTCCGCTTTTTCACTTAGCTCTGCTTTCGGGTCAGAAATTAAAATCGCATTTTCAGCATCTAAACGCCACGCACGCGGATTTAAATTATTCCCTGTGAGCAAAATATAGCGGTTATCTACCCACACCCCTTTTAGGTGATAACTATTTTCGCCATCTTTCCACAAACGAATAGTAAGCTGTTGATTTTGAATATAAAAATCTAACCGCTTAGCAAAAGCCCGTAAGTTCTTTTCATACAAATAAGGCAATGCTGATGCCATCGTAAACTTTTCATCAGGCTTGGTATAGAAATCATTAGCGGTTTTATCGCCCACAATAATTTCCACTGATTTGCCGTTTGCCAGCAACCATTCAATACGAGTTCTTAACGAAAGCGGAAAATTAAAATAAGGCGTGCAAATCGTTAATTTTTGTTCTGTTTGGTAGAACAACGCCTCAATAACTTTGTTGAGCTGATTTCTGCGACGACCTAAACCAAACAATGGCGCAACCATCAAATCGTGACTTCTCAAAGCACCTTTAAGCGGATACTTTTCTCGGCTTAATTGCTTGCGAAAGGCCTTAATTTGTGGGCGAATTTCACTTGTTTTCATGCGGTTAGCTGTATCTAAACGCTTAACCACTTCACTAGATAATATATTTTGTTGAATAAAATCTACCCAACTATCCGATAACGCTTTATTTTTAATTACGTGATAGCGGTCGTAACGATAACGATCGAATTGGTGTAAATAAACGTTATTAATACTTGCACCACTGTACAAAATCGTATCATCAAATACAAAACCTTTGAGATGCAGCACACCAAATACTTCCCGTCTATTAATCGGCACACCGTAAAATGCAATTTCTTGGCCTTCGGGTAAATTTTGCTCTATGCTAAACTGATTATACCAGCCTGCATTTGAAAGATTTTCTACTTCCCCAATACGCCCACGTTGAGCCCTATGCCAATCAACTAATACCTTAATGTCTAAATCAGGGTTACTTCGTTTAGCATCATAAAGTGCAGTTAAAATTTCCTGCCCTGCTTCGTCCTTTTCAAAGTATAAAGCGGTCAAATAAATCCGATTTTTTGCAGACGCAATCCGCTTGAGAATTTCCTGCTTAAACGCTTGGCTTGAGGAGAGAAATGTCACCTGCTCCGCTTGTTGCGGCAAATAGGGCAAATTTTCCAATACATGTTTGGCTTTGCGTTGTTTATTTAAAATTAACATTCTAAAATTCCTGATCTTTCAATCAATGGCACGTATTTTACACTGAAATTGGCAATAAAGCGATTTTCGCTTAACGGCACACATAAGCTGCATTTGGATAGAGGCAAGTGAAATGAATAAACGAAAATTTATATTGCGTATAAATGCACTTACCCTATAAAAAATTAAGGCAGGGGTTTCCCTGCCTAACATACTCAATTTATCAATTAAGCAAACAAGCGTTTCTCACCAACTTTCGCTACGTTTTCCACACAACGTCCGCAAATTTCTTTGTGATCTGCGTGGCTGCCGATATCGGTAGCGTAGTGCCAGCAACGAGGACATTTCTCGCCATCTGCATTTTCGACTTTCACTGCTAAACCAGCTAATTCGCCTTCAGTAATATCTGATTTAACAAGTGGCTTGATGATAGCTTGTGAGGTAATTAATACAAAACGTAATTCATTGCCAAGTTGTTCTAACAATCGGCGAATTTCATCATTTGCATATACCGTTACTTTTGCTTCTAAGCCTGCACCAATAATTTTGTCTTTACGGGCTTGCTCAAGCACTCGGTTTACTTCCGAACGTACTTTTAAGATTTGCTGCCAGTAAACGTCATCTAATTTATCTTGCTCAATTAAGGTAAATAAACCGTCATAAAATTCTTCGGTAAAGACAAACTCACTTCGGTTTTCTACTTGCGGTAAGTAGCCCCAAACTTCATCAGCAGTAAATGACAGAATTGGTGCAATCCAGCGTACCAAAGCCTCAGAAATGTGCCACAACGCAGTTTGGCAACTACGGCGAGCAAGACTATCTGCTTTAGTCGTGTATTGACGATCTTTGATAATATCTAAATAGAACGACCCCATCTCAATTGAGCAGAAACGCATTAAGCGTTGCACCACCGTGTGGAATTGATAGTTGTCGTAAGCTTCTTTGATCTCGTTTTGAGCCTCTAACGCACACGATACTGCCCAGCGATCTAAAGCGATCATCTCTTCTGGTTTAACTAAATCACGTTTCGGATCAAAGCCGTTTAAGTTCGCTAACAAGAAGCGAGCCGTATTACGAATGCGACGGTAAGATTCCCCTGCACTGTTTAAAATATTGTGTGAAACCGCAATTTCGCCTGTGTAATCGGTTGAAGCCACCCATAAACGTAAAATATCCGCTCCATTTTTGTTCCATACTTCACTTGGCACAATCACGTTACCGAGTGATTTCGACATTTTTCTGCCTTTTTCATCTACGGTGAAACCGTGCGTTAAAACTTGCTTGTATGGAGCTTTGCCGTTAGTTGCGGTGGAAAGCATTAATGATGACATAAACCAACCACGATGTTGGTCTGAACCTTCTAAATACATATCAGCAGATTTGCCATTAAACTCTGGGCGTTGTTCTACAACAGAGGCATAAGTTGATCCTGAATCAAACCACACATCAAGCGTATCTGGCACTTTGCGGTACTCTTTCGCATCATCACCTAATAGCTCTGCTGGATCTAAATCCCACCACGCTTGAATGCCTTTTTCTTCCACACGTTTTGCCACTTCTTCGATAAGCTCTAAAGTGCGTGGGTGCAGTTCTTCAGTTTCATTATGAACAAACATTGCCATTGGCACACCCCAAGTACGCTGACGTGAAATACACCAATCTGGGCGGTTTGCCACCATATTATCAATACGAGCTTCGCCCCAGCTTGGGATCCAACGTACCGATTTGATTTCGCCTAATGCTTGTTGGCGTAAGCCTTGGGTTTCCATACCGATAAACCATTGTGGAGTAGCACGGAAAATAATCGGCGTTTTATGACGCCAGCAGTGTGGATAGCTATGTTTAATGCGGGATAATTTTAATAACGCCCCCACTTCTTGCAGTTTTTCCACGACTTTTTCGTTCGATTCAAACACACCTAAACCAGCAAAGAATGGCGTTTCTGCTTTAAATTTACCATCGTTTGAAATTAGGCCAGCCATTTCGATATTATATTTACGAGCCACGACAAAGTCGTCCGCACCGTGGTCTGGTGCGGTGTGAACCAAGCCCGTACCGCCATCGGTGGTAACGTGGTCGCCGAAAATAAATGGCACGTTAAACTCGTAAAATGGGTGGTTAAAGCGTAATAATTCTAGGTTTTCACCTTGAGTGGTCGCCAAAATTTCAAAGGCTTCCACGCCTGCTACTTTTGCAACATCTTCCACTAAATCGACCGCTAGTACCACACGCTCATCGCCGAATTGCACTAAGGCATAGGCTAATTCAGGATTAATTGCAATTGCACGGTTAGAGGGAATCGTCCACGGCGTAGTCGTCCAAATCACGGCGGATAATTTACCACTGCCTTTGCTTTGTGCATTGAATTTTGCTTCCACCTCAGCTGCATCTACCGCTTCAAAACGCACATAAATTGAAGGTGATACTTTATCCTCATATTCCACTTCCGCTTCTGCCAAAGAAGAACCGCAATCTAAGCACCAATGAACTGGTTTTGAACCTTTATATAAATGACCATTTGCGATCACTTTACCTAAAGTTCGGATAATATTCGCTTCGGTGTTGAAATTCATTGTGAGGTATGGATTATCCCAATCGCCTAAAATGCCCATACGGATAAAGTCTGCTTTCTGCCCTTCCACCTGCTCTTTGGCATAATCACGGCACGCTTGACGGAACTCCGCAGCTGAAATTTTTTCGTTCGGCTTGCCCACAATGCCTTCTACTTTCAGCTCAATCGGTAAACCGTGGCAGTCCCAACCCGGCACATAAGGCGTGTCATAGCCCAATGAAGTCTTAGACTTCATAATAATATCTTTCAAAATTTTATTTACAGCGTGCCCTAAATGCAGATTACCGTTCGCATACGGAGGACCATCGTGCAAAATAAAAGTCTTCTTGCCTTTAGAGGCGATACGAATTTTCTGATAGAGGTTTTTGTCGTACCAGTTTTTTAACATATCAGGTTCGCGTTTTGCGAGATCCCCTCGCATCGGAAAGCCTGTTTCAGGCAGGTTTAAGGTGTTTTTGTAATCAATAGTCATTTTTTTCTCGTACATAATTATCTGTTTTATACCTAGCAACGCCTAACCGTACTCAGTTAAGCATAATTAAGCCCCTATGAGGCTGAAAACTAGAGAGATTTAACTTGCAAATTTCTTAAAAAATTCTACCGCTTGCAGACAGTCTTTTTCAATCTGAGCCTTTAATTCCTCAAAGTTAGGGAATTTAATTTCATTGCGGATCTTATGAAGAAATACTACCTCAATCACCTCGCCATAAATAGAGAGGTTGAAATCGAAAATATGCACTTCTAATAGTGGTTTTGTGCCATTAATAGTGGGACGATTTCCCACGTTTACGATACCGTTGTAGCAACCTTGTTTAGTGTTCACTTTTACTGCAAATACCCCTTGAACAGGAGTAACAAGGCGATTAAGCATAATGTTAGCGGTTGGAAAGCCTATCGTCCTGCCAAGTTTATTACCGTGTGCAACTCGACCGTGAATGGAATAAGGTTTACCTAATAATTTTTCGGCTAAGTCTAAGTCATTGTTTTGTAACGCCTCACGCACCAATGAGCTACTAATCCGCTCTTCATTTAAGCTATGAGTATGGCTTTCTTCCACGGCAAAACGATATTTTAAGCCTGCGTTGCGTAAGGTTTCAAAATCACCGCTGCGTTTTGCACCGAATCGGAAATCATCACCTACGCTTAAATAACGAACTTTCAGGCGTTTCGCCAATAAATCACTAATGAAATCATCTGCTGAAATTTGGGCAAATTTTTCACTAAAACGAACGTAAAGTATAAAGTCCACGCCTGTTTCTTCTAAATATTTTAGCTTATCCCGCAAACGCATAAGGCGAGCAGGTGGGCTACAAGCGGTTAAATTTCCACTTTTTTTTGCAAAAAATTCGCGAGGCTGTGGCTCAAAAATCATCACAACTGACGGTAAACCTAACTCAAGTGCTTTATCGCATAAGCGAGCTAGAATATTTTGATGCCCAATATGCACACCATCAAAATTTCCAATAGAGAGAACACAGCCTTTGTTTAAAGCACTATATTTGTCTAAATTGTGAAAGCCTCGGATGAGCTGCATAAAATATAAACCGTTTTATGAGTGAAAATTGCTGTGATTATAGCGATAAATCGGCAAAAAAGGAAAAAAAATCCTATGTGTTATTAATGAATATATGAATATGACATAAATATCGCTTATTTTGTATAAAAAGATATTCAAATGCTACATTTTGCTATATGATTGCAGTTAAACTCAGGGAGAATAATTATGACAGATTTCACTTATCTTCAACAAAAACGCAAACAGCTCAAACTTAAAGTGAATGATATTTGTGAACAAGCTGGTGTAACACGAGCCTATTTTAATCAACTTGTGAGCGGCAAAATTAAAAATCCAAGTGCCAATAAACTTAAAGCATTACACTCAGTTTTAGAGATTGTCGAAGATAATAATCAGCGTTCTGGTGTCATTTTTGGTAAGTTTTACCCAATTCACACAGGTCATATTAATATGATCTATGAGGCATTCAGTAAAGTTGATGTGCTACATGTTATTGTGTGTACTGATTCCGAGCGTGATTTACGTCTTTTTGAGCAAAGCAAAATGAAGCGTATGCCAACTAACGAAGATCGCCTTCGTTGGG
Source organism: Mannheimia pernigra (assembly GCF_013377995.1). Taxonomy (NCBI): domain Bacteria; kingdom Pseudomonadati; phylum Pseudomonadota; class Gammaproteobacteria; order Pasteurellales; family Pasteurellaceae; genus Mannheimia; species Mannheimia pernigra. Next base: position 59,073 of record NZ_CP055305.1, on the reverse strand, counting down.
TGCAACAAATTTTTAAATATCAACAAAAACAAATTTTTATTCATCATTTAGTCGAAGATGGCATTCCAAGTTATCCTAACGGTTGGGAAGGTTGGTCTACGCGTGTCAAAGCGTTATTTGCAGAAAAAAATATTAATCCAACCGTTGTGTTTAGTAGCGAAACACAAGATAAAGATCCGTATGAAAAATATTTGCATTTAGAGGTACATTTAGTCGATCCTGCTCGTGAATCATTTAATGTTTCTGCAACCCAAATTCGTAATAATCCGTTTCAATATTGGCGTTTTATCCCGAAAGAAGTTCGCCCGTTCTTTGTCAAAACAATTGCAATTTTAGGTGGCGAAAGTAGCGGTAAATCGGTATTAGTGAGTAAGTTGGCAAATGTGTTTAACACTACGTCGGCTTGGGAATTCGGGCGTGAATTTGTGTTTGAGCAACTAGGTGGTAATGAACAGGCAATGCAATATTCCGACTATCCTCAAATGGTACTAGGGCATCAGCGTTATGTTGATTATGCGATGAAGCACGCACATAAAGTAGCGATTATTGATACTGATTACATTACAACGCAGGCGTTTTGTATTCAATATGAAGGTAAATCTCACCCATTCTTAGATTCAATGATTCGAGAGTATCCATTTGATGTCACGATTTTGCTGTCTAACAACACAAAATGGGTTGCCGACGGCTTACGTAGTTTAGGCTCCAAGAAACAACGCCAACAATTCCAACAATTATTGAAAAAATTGCTTGAAAAATACCGCATTCCTTATATTGAAATTGAATCGCCAAGTTATTTAGATCGTTATAATCAGGCAAAAGAGGTTGTTGAGGCGATTTTAAATGAAGAGCCGATTCCATTACAATTTAAACAATATAACCTTAACGATTCACAATCACAGTAATAGTAACGGACATAATAATGATACTTTTTGCAGGAGATCCGCACGGCAGTTATGAACATCTCTATCCTATTTTGCAACAACAAAAAGAAGATGTAGCTCTAGTTATTCTAGGCGATCTCCAACTAACTACACCCGATGAGTTAGATAAACTTTCACAATATTGTGATATTTGGTTTATTCACGGTAATCATGATAGCAAAACCGTTGCCGCCTTTGACGCTATTTGGAACAGCCATTGGAAAGAACGCAATATTCACGGCAGGGTAGTGGAAATTCAAGGCGTAAAAATTGCGGGGATTGGTGGCGTCTTTAGAGGTTATATTTGGATGCCACCTAACCGACCTATGTTTTTTGATCCGATTCATTTTTGCCAATACTCGCCACAAGAAAAAATTTGGCGTGGTGGAGTACCATTAAGACATCGCTCTTCTATATTTCCATCGGATTTTGAAGCATTAGAACAGGAAAAGGCTGATATTTTAATTACGCACGAAGCACCAAAACCTCATCCACAAGGCTTTTCAGTGATTAACCAGCTAGCTAGAAAGTTAGGGGCAACTAAGATTTTTCACGGACATCACCATGATAATTTTCACTATGACAATCTGAATGTCAAGTATGGATGCGATATTTACAATATTGGTTTTCGTAGCCTTGCAGACATCAACGGAAATTATTTGATACTCGGTGTTGATGATAGAGAGAAATAACTCAAAATTTGATTGAATTAAACAAATTGTCATTTTTACACTTTCCATATAAAAATTTATAAGTAGAATTTCAGCAATTTGTAATATAAAAGTTATATAACAGAATTTATAAATTAGATTAGAGGTTAAAACAATGAAAATCCCACAAATCTTAATTGTTGAGGATGAATTAGTCACACGGAATATGCTCAAAAGCATTTTTGAAGGTGAAGGATATCAAGTATTTCAAGCTTCTAATGGCGAAGAAATGCACGCTGTACTCAATACGCAAGAAATCAATCTTGTATTAATGGATATTAACTTACCCGGCAAAAATGGACTGATTTTAGCGCGTGAGATTCGCGAGAAACGCAAACTTCCTTTAATGTTTTTGACTGGTCGTGATAACGAAATTGATAAGATTTTGGGTTTAGAAATTGGAGCTGATGACTATATTACGAAGCCATTCAACCCTAGAGAATTAACTATTCGTGCCAGAAATTTGCTCCAACGCACAATGTGCGAAAAAGATAATGGTGCCAAAGCACAATCTGAGATTGAAAGTTATCGCTTTAACGGCTGGACATTAGACATTCACAGCCATAGCCTTATTACTCCAGAGGGTGAAATAATGAAGCTACCTCGTAGCGAATTTAGAGCCTTATTACATTTCTGCGAAAATCCAGGTAAAATCCAAACTCGTGAAGATTTACTCAAAAAAATGGCTGGACGTGAATTAAAACCTCACGATAGAACTGTTGATGTGACCATTCGTCGCATTCGCAAACATTTTGAAGATCACCCTAACACCCCAGAAATTATCGTCACGATTCACGGTGAAGGTTATCGTTTTTGTGGTAATATCGAATCTTAATAAAAAAGAGGAGTCATATATGAAAAAATTAACTGTTGCAGCACTTGCTTGCTTATTCTCTGCTCATCTCTCTGCAGCCCCCGTCGGCAATACATTTACTGGTGTTGGTGTAGGTATTGATGTAACTACCACAAAATATAAAGTAGATGGAATCAAAGGTAAAGATTCAACAGGTCCAGTGCTCGTGGTAGATTACGGTATTGATCAAGGCAATAACTTAGTAGGTGTTGTGCAAGGTAAAATGAAACTCGGTAGCACTAAAGTTTCTCAGGATGTCAAACAACAAAATAAATATACCGTTGCTTATCAACAAGGCTATCGCATTACTTCCGCATTACTTCCTTATGTTAAAGTTGACGCGAGCTCTACTAAAGCAGGAAACAAAACCTATCGTGGTTTTGGCGTTGGTGTAGGGGCAAAATATGCGGTATCAAGCGATATTGAACTTGGTGCAGAATACACCCGTGATAACCTAAGACGTAGCAACACTAAATTAAAAGGCAATGCTTTCACAGCAAATGCAACTTATCGTTTCTAAGCAATATAATGAATAATGTGTAAAATTATTCGAAAATATAACCGCTTGTAGAATCTTCTGCATCCTCAAAATAACTTATTAAGAGGGTGCAGATTTTTTAAAGACCAAGCCCTGCGAAATACAGGCATAATAGACAAAAGTGTTAGTAAAAAGTGGGTTAAAGTCATATATTACAAGGCTTTAACCCACTTTTTTAAATTATGAACATAAAAAATGTATTTTTTGCCAACAAGATACAATCCAAAAGCACGGTAAAAAAGACAGTAAGCGACGCTATAAATGCACATCTTGCAACAAGACTTTTTCGCACAAAAAATTACTTAATCCAAGCAAAATTTGGGATGATTATTCCATTAGAAAACAGACACTAAAAGAGCTTGCTGAAAGTTATCAATGCTCAATCAGCCCTATTCAACGATACCTTGATAAAGCCCCAAAGGTTATATAATTCAATCAATTACCTGCGATGGACGAAAAGATTTATTCGATATACCTACCCAAATGTGCCAATTTCATATGGTTGCGATTGTCATGAGGGTATTGAGAAAGAAGCATAAGTCAGAAGCAGGGAAAGCGTTAAAACATATCGTCAAGACACTGAAAAATAGCGCAAAAAATGAATTTTATGTTCATTTAATTGGTATGAGAAGCACAAAGTCTTTTTAGAAGAGCGTTCAGAGATACCGAATGAGAAAGGCTATTTTCCTTATAAACACCGTAATCTACGAAGTGCTTATGCAAGTTTAAAACGCTATATGGATTATCTTTTTGCGTAAGAAAAATATGAGGAATTAGGGATAGAAAAGACAACAAATCGGATTGAAAATCTATTTAAACAATGAAAAGAAAAACTGCGGGTCCATAACGGCTTAAGCAGGAAGCATAAGGTATTGTTTATAAAGGATTTTCTAAACAAAAGAGTGGGTAAAACCCACACTTTTGTCCATTTTAAGTTACCACCCAAAAGAAAATAAATTATGCTTCTTGTTGCATTTGCATAAATGATCTTCTACGTGAAGAAACTAGCCTTTTTCTGTCTTTAATTTGTTTGATTTGGCGTAGGCGTAACTTCCTAGTCGGTAGAGTTTTCTTTTTCTTCAATCTTCTCATGAGAAGTATCCTCCTGTATTGATTTATTATCAGATAAACTTCTTGTTTCTTCTAGTATTCTTCGCTCCTCAACTCGTTGATAATTAATAATACTGCCATAATAACGGCGTATATTTTCAACATATTGTAGTGCTTCATAGCCTCTAGCGTACCCATATTTCAGGCTTGTATAATAACGCTTTTCTGCAAGTAGTGGCAGATTTTTTTTCACATCTAACCAATTGTCTGGATCGCCGCCTAGTTGTTTAGTTAATCTGCGGATATCTAATAGATGCCCTAGTCCCATATTATAAGCAGCTAAGCTATACCAAATCCTATCTTCTTGTGGGATAGTTTCTGGCATTTGCCTCATTAACATATGTAAATATTCAGAACCTGCTTTTATGCTCTGTGCAGGGTTGGTTCTATCTGAAATTTTCATTCTATCAGCAGTGTCTTTAGTTAGCATCATAATACCACGAACACCAGTTGGAGAAGTTGCATCTGGATCCCAGTGAGATTCCTGATAGGCAATTGCAGCTAACATTTGCCAGTCTAAATCTCCTTTATGTGCACGGAAAAGGGGCTCATATTTAGGCAATATAGTTTGAATTGCTTTTAAGTAGCTTTGGATATCGACATAATCAAACTTGGCTAAATGGTTAAAATATTTTTCTTCTATACGAGAAATTAATCCTGTTTCTACTGAATCAGACATAAAGCCTAGTAAAGCGGACTGTAGCTCACTATAAGAGCTATTAGCTAAATACCATAAAACAGGATTTTCATCGGTTAAATCAAAGCCTACAGCAAGATTAGGGTTGATATGCTGAGCGGAAGAAACATCTACCGACATTGCAATAGTATGCGGAATGTCTCCTTGTGCTACCTTTAATAATAATTCTTCTTGGGTAAATTTATCTGAAATTTTCCATTTTAGCTGGGGGTTGTCTTGTTTAAGTTGATTGAGTATAGGAATTACTGCTGAGCCGTTTGGAATAATTACATATTCTTGTAAGTCAGAAAGTCGATATGGTCTAGTTGTCCCTTTTTTATAAACGACTTGCCAAGATGCTGAATAATAAGATGGGCCTATTTGAAACGTTTCATTTAATTCTGGGTGATAAAGTAAACCTGCAGCGGCAATGTCGATATCATTATTTTTTAAAGCCTCAAATAACTTTTCGCTGCTATCATAGTTTTTCACTTCAAGATTGACGTTTAGATATTGTGCAAATGCAGTGGCTAAATCATACTCTATCCCGCTCTTGCCTTCAGGGCCGACAAAATACGAAATGGGGTGATTAATCATTCCTACTTTTAGATTTTTACTCTGCTGAATTTGAGTATAGTGATTGGCTTCTGAATGAATAATCTTTTGCCAAGGGAAAATCATATCCCAAGCCCAAAGTAGTAGGGTCATTGCGATAAAAAGGCGAGCAATTAATCCTTTCAATTTAAAATCCTCATTCAACTAAATGTTAAGTCTAGCCGAAATTATAGCTTAATGGAATAATAGTTTAATTTTAGTAGTGAAAAGAAAGAAATGAAATATTGAGTGAATGGCGCACCCGAGAGGATTCGAACCTCTGACCGCTCGGTTCGTAGCCGAGTACTCTATCCAGCTGAGCTACGGGTGCGTATTTAAAAATTATGAAAATTTAGTTTATCAGCGACCATTTTATTTTTAGAGTAAATAAAATGGCGCACCCGAGAGGATTCGAACCTCTGACCGCTCGGTTCGTAGCCGAGTACTCTATCCAGCTGAGCTACGGGTGCGTGATAAAGAAATGGCGGTGAGAGAGGGATTCGAACCCTCGATAGAGCTTTTTAACCCTATACTCCCTTAGCAGGGGAGCGCCTTCAGCCTGCTCGGCCATCTCACCACTCACTGTGTCTGTGGGCGACATATTACTAGAATTTAAAAAGATGTCAAATTCTTTTTCTGGAAAATGTTAAATTCCAGCGTGTTTGATTATGTTATAAGCAAAACGACGATTTTTTAATTTTTACGAATAAATATTAAGCATTTCATAGGCTTATAAAAAAGCGGTAAATTTTTTTAAAAATGTTACCGCTTGTAAATTTAAATGCTATTTTCGTTTTATTACGTTGATATTTCTCTTTTTTAATCTTTTGCAAGGTTGTTTACACAATGCTGTAAAATTTGCTCAACGCCATTTTTAATATAGTTATCGCTACGTACTTTATTTTTTTGTAAATCTAGCATAGCATCACGAATGCCTTGCGACATACTCGTTGGTTGTAATAAGTTCCAGCAAGTTGGCGATAAATGATTAAAGTTAGCTTGTAAATCTGCCGCATAAAGCACACCGCTATAATAAGCGTAAACATTATGATCTAACATTCTGTTTATTGTCATTGCGCGAATTTGTTCAACCGGTAAGGTGATTTTTTTTGTGTACCAATCATTTACGCCATTCATAAAGGCGTTGATATCATAACTTTCATTTACTCGGTCTTGATAAGTTTGTGCGGTTGTGCTGTAAGCAATTGCATAAGATTTTTGATCTACTGCTGAATAATTTAAGAGCTTCCAACCATTTTTATTTGATGAGCAAGCGACTAAAAATGCTATTGTAGTCATCATTAAAATAGACTTAATTGTTTTTTTCATCTATAACCCCTATTGTGTTTGTCATAAAGTTTTAGCTATTTTACCGAAGAAATGGCAAAATTACTTAAAAATTTTATGAGGTAACTATGAAGCAGTATTTAGATTTGTGTAATCGGATTGTAAATGAAGGGAAATGGGTATCGAATGAGCGTACAGCTAAGCGTTGCCTTACAGTCATTAATGCTGATTTAACCTATGATGTTGAAAACGGTGAATTCCCTTTAGTTACTACCAGAAGAAGCTACTGGAAATCGGCTATAGCTGAACTATTAGGCTATATTCGAGGCTACGACAATGCTGCTGATTTTCGTAGTTTGGGGACTAAATCATGGGATGCAAATGCTAACGAGAATGCCGCTTGGTTATCTAATCCTTACCGTAAGGGTGAAGATGATATGGGTTTAGTTTATGGTGCGGTTGGGCGTAATTTTCCGAAACCTGATGGTGGAGCAGTTGATTTACTGCATCAAATTGTTAGTGATTTAAAAAAAGGGGTTGATAATCGCGGTGAAATTTATACATTCTACCACCCGGGTGTGTTTCATATGGGTTGTTTACGTCCTTGTTTATATAGCCATCATTTCTCATTACTAGATGGTAAGCTTTATCTAAATAGCACCCAACGCTCTGCAGATGTGCCATTAGGTTTAAATTGGAATATGATTCAGTGTTACACTTTTCTAGCTTTAATGGCACAAATTACGGGGCATAAACCTGGGCAGGCTTTCCATAAAATTGTGAACGCTCATATTTATGAAGATCAACTTGAATTGATGCGTGATGTGCAGTTAAAACGTGAAGCGTTAAATGCTCCGAAATTAATCATTAATCCTGATATTAAATCATTAAAAGATTTAGAAACTTGGGTAACTCTAGATGATTTTAAAGTGGAAGGTTATGAATATCATCCGCCTATTCAATATCCATTCTCGGTCTAATAAAAATAATCTGACTCCAAAAGTTGGGCTCATTTGATTCTAGGGCTGCATTCTGTCAGTCCTTTTAATTTCCATTGAATATGTTAATGAATTAGGCTTGGAACTATTCGCATAATAATGCCTGAATTCGCAATATTAAACAGAAGGCAAGCCAATTTTGCAGAAAATTAGGCATTTTTGACCGCTTGTAAATAATTTGAATTCAGGAAGTGTTACTTTTACTGTTGAAGATAAAATTCTGCTTTTTCTTTATGACTTCAAAAATGGATTATTTTGTTTCTCTTGCCCGATAGTAGTATGTGAACCATGTCCAGGAATAACAATGAAATCATCCTCTAAATCAAACATTTTAGTACGAATAGTTTCTAAAAGTTGATGGTGATTGCCCATATAGAGGTCGGTTCTTCCTATACTATTTTGGAATAATACATCGCCACTAAAAGTAATTTTATTCTCAAAATCAAAAAAACCAATATGACCTGGCGCGTGTCCTGGCAAATGGCGAATTGTATATTTTAATGCACCAACTTCAATTACATCATTTTCTTCTAACCAATGGTCTGGATAAAATCCCCTTACCGGTGGTAAGCCAAATTGTTGGCACATTTCTGGCAAGCGTTCAAATAATGGCTTGTCTGCGATATGAGAACCAAATACCTCAACTTTAAAATGATCTCTGAGTGCCTCAACACTCATAATATGATCTAAATGGGCGTGTGTAATTAGCAATTTCTGTACTTTTAAGTGTTGAGATTGTACAAATTCGATGATGCGATTTGCATCATCTCCTGCATCAATAATGGCAGCGTTTTTATTTTCATCCCAAATCACAGTACAGTTTTGTTGAAATGGGCTGACAGGAATAATTTGCAAATTAAACATAAAATATGCCCGCTTGTTAGCCTCTCCAAGTACGAACAGGACCTGTATCAACATGAATAAAATTACTACGCGGATAGTAGCCTACTCCGCCATTATTTAGGCTTTCAGCCACCTGCTTTACTTTAGCTAAAGGAACGCCAGAAACTCTAAAATCAACCGCTTTACCAAGAATATGGTAGCTGTTGCTTGCAACACCACGACTTCTGCTACGCATTTTTGCATTAGTTTGAGGAGAGCGATAACCGCTTAATACTAAAATCTCTGCATTCTGGAAACCCAAACGGCGTTGTAATTGGTTCAGTTTGACGAATAGTTTCGGATCAATTGCTTTCACTTGATTGATGTGTCGATCTCTCATTAAATAATTTAATTGCCCAAGATCTTTTTTGTTTAAACCACCTACACCAAATTTTGCTGTGTAAGTATCGCCTGTATTAATGTTACGAAAACGCAACGCAACAGGAGCTGAGGTAGAAAGTGCAGCTATTACTTGACTTGGCAGAAGGCTAGCCCCTAACACAAGTCCGCCGAGTGATAACCACTTACGGCGTTGAATATCAATTTGTTCCATTTTTCCCTCATAGGTTAGTGAATAATTTAAAGCTTAGGTTAAATCAGTCTCCTGAATTCAAATAAAGTTCCAAGAAGATCTGAGATCTTCTTGGAATTTCATAATATTATTTAATTTAGATCAAACTTTTTAGTTTTTCCCAACTAATTGAAAATTGTGGAATATTTACATCAAAATTATAAATATCTGATAGAGTATGAACTTTACCGTTTTCAACCCAAGCCGTTACATAATATAAGTAAACGGGATTATCCGAATAAATTTGTGCCGACGTTGTTTTTTTACTACCTAGCACTCTGTTCTTTTTATCTAATCCCCAACCTGCTTCTTGAAGTAAAATAGTAGCTAATTCGTCGGCTTTTTCCACTCGTACACAACCTGAACTTAAAGTGCGATGTTTTCTACCAAATAAACCTCTGTTTGGCGTATCGTGTAAGAAAATGGCATCAGTTGTCGGCATATTAAATTTATAGCGACCTAATGCACTATCATCGCCTGCTTTCTGGCGAATGCGATATGGGACATTTTTAGCATTTACATACTCTGACCAGTTTACACTGTGAGGATCAATCTGATTTCCACTGCTATCAAGAATCTCAAAACTTGCTCGCTCGGCATAAGCAGGATCTCGAGCTAATTTAGGGATGATATCCTTAGCTAAAATACCTGATGGCACATTCCAAGGAGGATTGACCACTACATTACTTAATTTGCTATACATTACAGGTGTTTTACGATCTACTCGCCCAACAATAACTTTCGATTGTAGGGATAACACGCCATCACGGAAATAATATAATTGGTAACTCGGAATATTAACAAAAATACCATTATCAAAACTTGGAATAATGCGTAAACGTTGAACATTTAATGCCAGCTTATAGAAAGCGTTGTTAACCGCCTCTCCTGCGGTTGCTAATACTCTTTGTGCTGTATCTCGATATAAGTGATTTTGGGGCACAAGATTAGTCACAAATTCACCTGCAACTCCCATTTTTACTGCATTTGTCCATTGCGTAATTTGCTCTGAAGAAGGGGCTTTAGGTGTATAACTTCCTAAGTTATATAACCAATTATTCGCGTATTTAAAGACATTTTTGTTGTAATACAAGTAATCTAAAAAACCATCGGTCAATAAAATGTCTTTTGCTAAACCTTCTGGCTGGTTTAAGATTTGTTGTAATGCTTTTGCAGATTTAGACGACACGCCACTTGCAGCAAATAGAGCATATTCCTTTAAAAAGGCTTTTTCTGCTACCTTATCATGCCACATTGTGGCAAACTCATTATCTAAATACACTTTCATCGTGGCTTGGCTTAGTAATAAGGCATTATGACCAATCTCTTGCATCACTCTAGCCTCTGCTTGTTTTATTAATTCTGCTGCACGAGCCTGCTGAGCTGCTAAACTTAATTGAGGCAAAATGGTATCTTGCACAACAGATACAGCTGAAATATGAATAACTGTTGTCTTTTCAGCTACTGCAACGCCTGAAAAAGCCATCATCATAATTAATAATTTAAAGATTCTCACCCACTCTTCCTCTTAATCCATTATTTGCAAATTTACTCAAAAAATAGATCGCTTAGTCGCCTAAGCGGTAATATTTGATGTGTATATTACAGATTTATCATTTTTTATCAATTTGTGACCAATCGACTATCATTTGTAAGCCTTCTTTCAAGAAAAAATCAGGTGCTTCATAATCTTTTGGTAAATCATCAATATTTTTCAATAATTTTTTACCTTCTCGGGCAAAACGTGCATTAATGTCTTTTAAACGTTTAGCATCATCTGCTTTACCTTCTTTTAAACGCTCTGCCAAGTTTAATGACAAAAATTTACGATTATCACGTTCTTTGCGAATTGCAATATTCTCATTTAATACAATAAACTCGGGGTGCTTCTCAATACGTTCTTCGTGCTTTGTTTTTAATACTGACACTGCATTTCGTGCATTATCAGCCTCTTGATAATGAGCCGCAGGCACTTTATCCCAAGGTAGTGCATTATCTTCAAAACTTTCCCCTGTTTTTTCCGCATTAATAATTTCATAAAATTTAATGTCTGGCTCTACCCCTTTTAGCTGTGTACTACCGCCATCAATACGATAAAATTTTTGAATGGTGTATTGAATAAAACCTAAAGGTTCTTTATCTAAATCATACACAAAATTCAATGAACGGCTTTGTTGTACAGTCCCTTTACCAAAGGTTTGCTGACCAACAATAATCGCACGATTATAATCTTGCATTGCAGCAGCAAAAATTTCAGAGGCAGAAGCACTGTGGCGATTAATCATTACCATAACTTTGCCGTCGTAAATGATTTTAGATTCTGGATCTTCGTATATTTTGATACGATTAAACGCATCTTGGACTTGAACAACAGGTCCGCCTTTAATAAACAGCCCCGTTAATTCAATCACTTCAGTTAATGAACCTCCACCATTTTCACGCAAATCAATGATCAATCCTTCAACATTTTTCTTACTCATTTGCGTAAGTAATTTACGCACATCTTCGGTTAAACCAATATAGAATGTTGGGATCTTAATTACGCCGACATTTTTTCCATCAACTTTCTCAACTGTTAATTTAGCTGCACTATCTTCAATCCGCACTTTATCACGCACAATCGTGATTATTTTGGTTTTTCCACCTTTTTCTGGTTCAATTTCTAGGCGTACTTTTGTGCCTTTTTTACCTTTAATCTTATCAACGACATCATCTAAACGCCATCCGATAACATCTTCGATTTCACCTTTCTCACCTTGGCCTACTCCCACAATCTTATCGCCCACTACTAGTTTCTTACTTTTAGCAGCAGGTGCACCTGGCACCAGGGATTTTATACTGGTTACATCATCTTCTTGTGTAAGCGTTGCTCCAATCCCTTCTAATGAAAGGTTCATACTTTCTTGGAAGGCTTTTGCTGCACGAGGCGATAAATAACTCGTATGTGGGTCGATTTCACGAGAAAATGAATTTAAGTAAGTTTGTAAAATATCATCTGCTTTTACTTGTGTTAAACGCTTAATTGCAAAATTATAACGCTTAGTTAAGGTTTTCTTAATTTCAGGCCATTTTTTATCTTTTAAATACAAATTAATAATATCGTTTTTAACACGTTGCTTCCAAAGTGTATTTGCTTCTTCTATATTTGTTGGAAATGCAGCATCTTCGCGATCTATCTCAATGTTATCATCGCTTTTTAAATCGGGTTCTTTATCCAATAAAGATAAGGCATAACTATAACGCTCGTAACGGCGTTTGGACATCAACTCATATATCGCAAATGCAGAATCTAACTTTCCTGCATATAATTCATCATCTAATAATGAGGCATATTTGCTACGCATTTCATCAATTTCAGATTGTAGGAAAGTATTGTGAGACGGATCAAGCCAATCAATATAACGATTGAAAATCTTGTGTGCAAAAGCATCATTTAATTGGAATTTATGATAGTGAGATTGCGTTAAGCGAGCCGTTACTCTCTTGGTAGATAAGCTGTGCTGCTCGCTGGGTTTGGGAATAGTAATTCCACTCTCTTTTATATCGGGTTGAACCGCAAAAGCATTGCTTAGCAATAAACCTAAAGTTATCGCAAATATATTGTTGAATTTTATTAATTTCATCTTCTTTTCCAAATATTCAAGCGGTCATAAATGTGTAAAAATCTACGTTAATTTGACCGCTTGTAACTGTAAACCAGATAGAAAACTATTGACGACCAAATTTACTTGCTAAAGCCGCTAATTTTTCCTCTGACGCTTTTGGTAAATGTACTTTTTTCACTTTAGATTCTGCACGCTTTTTAGCATTTTCTTCACGTGCTTTTTGTTTAAAGAATTCTTTACGCTGTGCTTTACGTTCTTGTAATTTACGCTCTGCCACAGCTGCTTTCGCTTCAGCTAAGGTTTCTGACGCATGAATAGCTTCTTCTTTTGTAACACAACCTACTTCTTCACCTTGCAAACCAACACGAGCGACATTTGCTTGACTTGCCGCCAAATAGCGCCAAGAATTTGTGTAGTTACGTAATGCTTGACGCAACAAGGTTTTACTGACTTTTTCATCATCTTTTAATGCTTCTGCCAAATCTTGGAAAAGCCCTACTTTTAAGGGTTTCACTTCTCCTTCAACAGTGAAGCAAAGCGGAAATTTTTCCGCTAAATACGCAATCACTTCCTTTGTGCTTGGATTTGTTTTATTGTTAGTTTGTTCTATTGTTTGCTCTACTTGTTGTTCCGACATAACTGACATAATAAGTTCCATTAATAAATAAAATTCGAGAATTTGTTAAGTAAGATTAAAATCTCCGACTCAATACTATATTTTATTTATAAAGCTTCGTCTATATAAATTGTACATTCCTATCATAAAAACGATAGACTCTTTTTCAGGTGAATTTTCATAAAAGTATAAAAATAATTTGCTTCAAAAACGAATAAGTGGTCTAATAGCGAAAGCTGTTCGTGCGTTAGAGTTAAATAGTTGAATCTTTTTATTATTTCCCCCAATAAAAATTGGGCAAGTGATTGATAGATGCGTCTGTTGTAATATCCCGTTTAGCTATCTATTTTTATTACTTTTTATTTTTATAAGGAAAATGTTATGTCAGCAGTTACCGGCACAGTGAAATGGTTCAACTCAACTAAAGGTTTTGGTTTCATCACCCCTGATCAAGGTGGTAAAGATGTGTTCGTTCACTTCTCTGCAATTGAAACAAACAATGGGTACCGTACATTAGAAGATGGTGCAAAAGTTCAATTTGAAATTCAAGATTCAGAACGTGGTGCATCAGCCGTAAACGTGAAAAAAATTTAATTAAACATTAAACAATTTCGAGAATGCCGACATAATGTCGGCATTTTTTATATTTATTTCAAAATTTGCACTTCAAATTTCTTCGGTACAATAAATATCGCTGGCAGAACAAAAGCGGCCATTATCCAGAAAGTTAAACTTGGAGAATATTCGTAGATCATACCCGATACAAATGTAAATACTGCCATAACAGCACAACTCGCTAAACCAAAATACAATCCTTGTAACTTTGTAATCCTGTCTGCAGATTGCATCGAAATATAACGAATCATTGCAATATGAGAGGCACCAAAAGTAACTGAGTGTAAAAATTGAGCAAAAATTATCAAAGCAATCTCTGTTGTACTCCCCATAATTCCCCAACGAATGAAAGCAAATGCGGCAGAGAGAATCATTAAATGACTGATTTTCCAAGATTTAAACAGCCGTTTAGACACTAAAAAGAAGAGTATTTCCGCGACTACTGCCAATCCCCAAAATAGGCTTGTCATTTCTGTCGAAATGCCAGCATCTGACCAATGAATGGTGCTGTAAGTGTAATAAGCTGCGTGGGAAGCGCCTATTAACGATACTGCAATTAGCATTCGTAAGGTAGCAGACTCTTTTAATAATTCAGCGTAAGTCACATTTGAGCCACTACTTGCTACATTTTGTTCTTCAAAGCCTAGGGTCGGTTTGGCTAGTTGCCCGACACCGAAAAATATCAAAAACCCAACAATCACCCAAACTACAACATCTTCGCCTAACTGCCCAATGAAATAGCCACCTGAAAGGGAGCCAACCACAAAAGCGATTGAACCGAAAAGCCGTGCTTTGCCATAATCTAGCCCAACTTGTCGCTGCCAAAGAGAGGCAATGCTGTCTGCAAGCGGCATTGCCCCTGAATTAAACATTTGAAATAGCATTAAAACAGGAAAAACAAGCCAAATCGAACTGCCTGAAAATGCTAACGCAATTGCTGCCACTACATTCAGCCACGTTAAGGCTCGGGCGGTTGGAATGAGCTGGCTCACCGTTTTCACTCGTTGTGAAGCAAGCATACTACCGCCAAAACGAAATAAATAGCCCACTGCAGCCAATAATCCAATAATTTCAGTGGAGAATCCATAATGTTTTAACCAAACAGGTAAAAAAGGCAATATCACTCCGTAAGCACAAAAAAAGCCAAAATAGTTAAATGCTGTCCATTTAAAAGGCGAAACCACTATCACAACGATTTCTCCATTTCTTCAGCACGGTGAATTGCCGCCCACATTGCGTTCTCTACGGTTTTAGCTAAATTTTGCTGTTCAAAAACGTCCAATGCTTTTGCTGTTGTGCCACCTTTGGAGGTGACATTTTCTCGTAAGGTGGAAATCGGCGTTGCTGGGTTTGATGCAACTAATTTTGCCGCACCTAATGCCGCAGATTGAACAAGTAGCCTTGCATCTTGCTCAGAAAAGCCCATTTGGATTGCACTTTGTTGCATTGCTTCCATAAAGCGGAAGAAATAGGCGGGGCTTGAGCCTGTAATGGCAATAATATGATTGATTTTGTCTTCCGTATCCACCCAATAGCATTTGCCCACCGCAGACATCAGTTCTTCAGCAAATTGACAAGCGGTCGAATTGACCGATTTTTTTGCAAATAGCCCTGTCATTCCTTCACCAATCAGCGATGGCGTATTGGGCATAGTACGAATGATGTTTTTAGCATTCGGTAATAATGTTTCCAAGCGTGTTACCGAAATGCCCGCAGCAACAGAAATGACCCATTTGTCTGAAGAATCGAGGTCGGCAAATTCTGCACAAACCTCTGCCATCATTTGAGGTTTAACTGCTAACACAATAACTTCCGCTTGCTCAACCGCCTCCCGATTTGCAAAATTTGTCGCAATTCCGACCGCTTGTAGTGCTTCTCGGCGAGCTAAATTGCTTTTATTGCACGCAATAATTTGAGAGGCAGGGTAATTGCTTTTTAATAAACCTTGAATAATGGCAAATGCCATATTGCCCGTGCCGATAAAGGCAAGTTTTTTACTCTTCATTTGCAAATTCTCTATTGTGTTGAAGCTAGCTCTGTTAAAATATTTTATTATACACCTTTAAAGGATATGCAAAATGGTTTGGTTTAAAAATGTGATGGTTTATAAATTAACAAGTGAGCTTTCGCTGGAGGGCAAAAAACTTGATAATTTACTGCAAGAAACGAAATTCACCCCTTGTACTCAGTATGATATGAGTAAATTCGGTTGGTCTAGCCCACTAAAAGATGCTGATTTACTCTATTTTTCACAAGGCAACCAATTTTTGCTCATTTCACACAAAGAAGATAAATTACTGCCAGCTAATGTGGTGAAAGTAGAAACCGAGCAACGCATTACCGAATTAGAAGAAAAAGAGGCTCGTCAGCTTAAAAAGACCGAAAAGCAAGCCGTGAAAGACCAAGTTGTTGCTAATCTTTTGCCTCGTGCATTTAGCAAACATCAATTCACCGCAATTTGGTTAGATTTAGATAGCCAGCTGATTTATATTGACACTGCCTCCAGCAAACGAGCGGAAGAAACGCTTGCTTTGTTGCGGAAAACACTTGGCTCGTTGCCTGTTGTGCCCATTTCGTTCACACTGCCGCCTGCAGAAGTGATGACAAACTGGATCGCGAAAGGGCATACGCCAAGTTGGTTGAATTTATTGGAAGAAGCAGAGCTAAAATCTTTTGATACCGATAGTATTATTCGCTGTAAACGCCAAGATTTGGAGACTGAAGAAATTGCTCAGCACCTACAAGCGGGCAAATTTATCACAAAAATTGCAATTGAGTGGGAAACGCATCTCTCTTGTGTTCTCAATGAAGATGGCGTGCTATCTCGCCTAAAATTTGCCGATGAAGTGCGTGAGAAAAATGATGATATTCTCAAAGAGGATGTCGCTCAACGATTTGATGCGGATTTCTTATTGATGACGGAAGAATTAAAGCTCTTTATAGCTAAATTGATTGAGGAGTTTGGCGGTATTAAATCAAGAATTTAGGAAAAAGAATTAATCAAAAGGTAATTATGACAATAAAGTGGATTAAAAATATCGTTCAAAAATTGCTCTTTGCTTTAGACGCCGTGGAAAACTATTTTACAAGCGGTTCGTTTGGTGTGAAGTTTTACCCTCTGCTAATGCACCCTTGCTTTCGCAAAAGCTATGAGTGTTTAATTTTTATCACAGCTATTGTTTCTAGCTTTAGCGGACTATTTTATTTGATAGCAGAGCATTTCACTCTTTTATTTAGTGAACGATCTCTCACCGCTTATTTCCATCACAGCACCTTAGAATTACTCGTGCCTGTTAGCACAATGATTGATGATAAACTTAGCGAACTCTCGCCACTTTCGCTGGTAATGCGTATTATTTTTATGGTGCAAGCGGTCGTTTTTTTCTTTATTTATGCAATCGGCATTACACATATTGCTGATAATAAACGGCGAGTTATTGGCTTAATTTTAGCCCTCTTTTTTGCAATTGGTTGTTCTTTAGTGTCTGGTATTCAGCCAAATTCTCGTGGTGAATTTGGCATTTACAATTTAGGCGCAAGCATTACCTTTTTAATTGGTAACTTAACTCTGATTATGGTAGGGCTAGATATTCACCACCCAACTATACGTTTTTTTAAACACTTTAGTATTGCCGCAGGTATGATTGGGGTGAGTTGTATTTTAGTCACGATGTTCTTACCAACCATTTTTAGTCCATTAATTGAACGTATGGGAATTTACACCATTATGATATGGGAAATTTTAGCAGGATTTGCCATTATTAAACGATTAAGAAATATCCCATCATTAACTCGCCCTATAGGATAAACCGCAGGATAGACGATGAAACACAAGATTCCTTTTATTAACCGCTACGCACAGCTAATTGAGCTCCCAACCATCTCAAGTTTAGTCGCAGAAAATGATTTATCTAACCGTGCTTTAATTGAATTACTTGCCAATTGGCTTGCAGATCTTGGATTTAAAACGGATATTTTAGCTGTAGAAGGCAGCCGTAATAAATACAATTTACTTGCAACCTATGGCGAGGGCGAAGGCGGATTATTACTGGCAGGACACACTGATACCGTGCCATTTGACGATGGAAAATGGACGTTTCATCCATTCAAACTTACCGAAAAAGAGGGCAAACTCTATGGATTAGGCACTACAGATATGAAAGGCTTTTTCGCCTTTGTAGTAGAAGTGGTAAGCCAAATTGACCTAAGTCAAATCAAAAAGCCAATCCGTATTTTAGCCACAGCAGATGAAGAAACCACAATGCTTGGAGCAAAAACTTTTGCTCAACATACTCATATTCGCCCCGACTGTGCCATTATTGGTGAACCAACCTCACTTAAGCCAATTCGTGCTCACAAAGGACATTTAGGCGAATCTGTTAGAATTACAGGAAGAAGCGGACATTCAAGTGACCCAAGCAAAGGGATTAATGCCATTGAGTTGATGCACGAATCTATCGGCTACTTGATGAAAATGCGTGATGACCTGAAAGAAAAATATCATAATCCGCTCTTCCAAGTCACTCACCCGACAATGAACTTCGGTAACATTCGTGGTGGTGATGCCATCAACCGCATTTGTGCTTGCTGTGAATTACAGTTTGATATGCGACCATTACCCAATATGGCTATAGCAGATTTATATGCAATGGTTGATGAATATTTAAAACCAATGATTGAACAATATGGTGATTTAATCGAAATCCGCCCGATACACGACGGCATTCCCGGCTATGAATGCGAACACTCCGCCCAAATCGTACAAGTGGTAGAAAAATTATTAGGTGAAAAATGTGATGCGGTAAATTACTGCACCGAAGCCCCATTTATTCAGCAACTCTGCCCTACACTCGTGCTAGGACCAGGCTCAATTGAGCAAGCTCACCAGCCTGATGAATTTTTAGAAATGAAATATATTGAACCGACAAAAGAGTTATTAACAAAGTTGATTTATCACTTCTGTCGATAAAGATAAAAATAGGGTCCAAATTTTGAACACTATTTTACAAGCGGTTAAATTTGCCGTATTTTTTGCTATTGTGCATAACTAAATACTTTAACTACTTTTGTTACTCCACTTATATTACGTGCGATTTCGGCTGCTTCATCCGCTTGGCTTTGGCTAACTTTGCCCATTAAAAAGACCTCGCCATTTTCAGTAACGACTTTTACTTCCGTTGCTTTCACTTTGCCATTCACTAAAAGTTTAGATTTTACTTGGGTGGTTATCCAGCTATCTTGTGTAATTTGAGCAAAACCGATTTTTTCGCCTTGTCTAATTTCATTATAAACTTCAGTTACGCCGTCAGCACCTGCTGCAAGGTTTTTCGCATTTTCAACCACGTCCATACTTGGAGCTTGACCAATTAATAACACTTTGCCGTTATAAGCGACTACATTAATACGAGCCTCTTCTTTAATCTGCCCATCTTTATTGATGTTGTAAGCGACTTTCTCTTCTAAAATTTCATCATCAACCTGTGTACCCGTTGAACGGGGATCGGTGGCTACTTTAGTTGCCATCGCAGCTGATGTGACTACCGCCGTCGCAATACAACCTTGTAAAGCAATAAAGCCTGAGATGAACAAACTTACTTTAAGACATTTTTTCACTAAATTATTCATAATCTCTCCCTAAGAGAAAAGTAAATGATCGATAAGTTCACATAATAAATTCGTATAAAAGTGATGGCTTTCAATGACTCTTAATTCATTAGTTGAGGGGGCTGAAATTTCAATATCACTTTCATCTAATAATCCGAGAGTGTGATCATTACTGCTGCCAGTTAATGCGATAATATCTAAATCTAAATGGTGATTTTTAGCTGTATGAATCGCTTGCAATATACTTTCTTCATTGCCAATAGGTGAAAATACAATGAATAAATCGCCCGCTTTAGCAACTGCTTGTAATTGTTTTTTATATACGGAATCTAGCTCATTATCTTGAGAAAAAACGCCAGCTAATATACCGTTGAGTTGCAATTGTATGGCAGAAAAACTGGGTCTTGCTAATTCATATCGATGAAGTAAGTGGCTAACTAATAACGCCGCATTACCATAAGAACGCCCGTGTCCACATACAATCACTTTATCCCCACGTAATAAACACGCTACAATGCGGTTTGCCGCTTCACTTAATTTAGTCGGCAATAACTCTGCTGCAGAAATTTGGGTTTGAATACTTTCGCTAAATCTATCTTGTATTTTATTTAACATCTTATCTAACCTAGAAAGTTAGGGATCCATATTGGAGGCTGATTGCCTTCAAATACAACAACATCAAAGCGACAATTTGCAGTCTCTAAACTTTTATTTTGTTTGAGCAACCACATATTTGCCGCATTTTGCCATTTTTGTTGTTTTCGGTAATCAATGCTTTCAACTGCTGAGCCAAAACGATTATTTTTACGCTGACGAACTTCCACAAAAACGGTAGTTTCTCCATCTTGCATAATCAGATCAAGCTCTCCGCCTCTAAAATATTGGTTGGCAGCAACAAAACGAAATCCTTTTTCCTCTAAAAAAACACGGGCTTTTTGTTCATAAATCGCACCTTGCTGCCGTTTACTCGCCTCTTTTTGATTAATAAGCTTGTTGAATAGCCCCATTTTGATATTGCATCCAAGATAAACTACGTTCAATATTACAATTTTGCCCTGCTTTTAATTCACCTGTTAAGCCTGAGATTTTATAACCTGGAATATGGCGTAATTCATTGAATTTAGTTGCGAGTAACCACGCATCTGCACCCATTGCATATAAACGCATCATTGAGAAATCACTATTCGCTAAATTTTCCGCTTTTTGGAATTTACTAGAAGATGTATCCGCTAATAAAGGCACTTCGCTGAATTTTACCCCTTCCATTATGGTATAGAAATCAATACCATTATTTGGAGAATTACTGCGAGATGAAGTATACATTGCTAGGCGATCTTTCAAATTAGAGTTATCAATGCCTTGCTTAATTTCTACTACTTGTCCTGCATTACCTAAAATATACAATCCAGCTTTCGTTACTCCTGTATTTTGAATGGTAGCAACAGAATCAAGTGGCTGATTGTAATAACGCACATCTGCATCTGTATTTGTTAGTTGACGCCAGCGTTTAGCGAAGGCTTCTGCTGAACGGTGTCCAAAATCATCTTGTGGAGCAGCAACTACAGCAATACTATGACCATCATTATACATTTTCTCTGCACCTGCTTGAGCTTCAGATTCAGGAGATAAACCATAATAGCAAACCTGTGCCATATTGCGTGCGTTTTCAGTCGAATTAAGCGCTAATACATTAATATGTTGAATTTCATGGCTTAATAGCATCTCATCTACGCGAGATTTTAATAGCGGTCCAACAATAATGTTTGCCCCTTGCTGTTTTGCTCGAGCAATTAATGAATTTACGTCTGAAGTGCTGGTATCAAAAGTCTGTACTGCTGTGGAATCGCCTGCTTTGGCATCATCAAAACCACGTTTAATAATATCACCTAAAATCTGAGCATCACCACTTAACGGTAATAATAGTGCAACACCATTTAATTGGGTTTGCTGAAAATTACTCACACCTTGTAATTCTGTTGGCATAAGCGTAACGGCACTATGACTTGGATATTGATTTTTCCAGTTATTAAATGCCTGTGGTATTTGTGTTGGTGTTGTCATATTTTGGTTATAGATGTTAATTAACGCCAACCAACCTGCAAACTCAATTTCACCTGCTTCAGCAACCGCTTTCTCTAACATACCACGATTAGCATCACGCAGGACTCTCCAAATAATATCGTTATTTTCCTGACGTTCACGATTCATTCGGAAATAATCATTTAATTGCGATCTCGCACGCACAACCCCAATCGCATCATTCTTATTTGCCGCAATACGAGCTTGAGTTTGAATATAGCGTACACGTTGTGCAGAACTTAACAGACTTTGCGGAATATCTCTTAATTGATTCACTGCCATCTCATTTTTACCTTGTAAAGCGGCAAGTTGTGCATACACTAACGCATATTCTAACTTTTGCACCTCGTTCATTTCTGATGCCATAATCTCACTAAAGGTATTTTGTGCTTCATATTCTTTGTTTTCATCAATTAATTTACGCACAGCCAAAAGTTGATAAGAGATTTTATCTTCTTTCTCTTTGGCTTGCTCTGCCTTATTAAGATAGAATTCTGAGCTTGAATAAGCTTCATCTTTGATGGACTCAGTAATAGGGTTTAGTGATGTACAAGCAGAAATAAATAATGCGATCACCGTTGGCAAAAATGCCTTTTTCATTGTTTGATTTAAAATAGTTGCCATTGTATTTTCCTCGATAGAATATAATGTGCTAAATTTAATGTGAAATCTTACTTATCAAATGAGCTAAAAGCAAATGAAAAACAGACAAAATTCATCTGAAATCTCTCCAAGCTACGGTATTTTATACATTGTGGCAACGCCAATCGGCAACTTAGGCGATATTACTCAACGAGCATTAGACACGTTTTCCTCTGTTGATCTAATTGCTGCTGAAGACACTCGTCATAGTGGTTTATTGCTTAGCCATTACGGTATTAAAAAGCCATTTTTTGCCTTACACGACCATAATGAGCAGCAAAAAGCGGTCGTTTTAGTCGAAAAATTAGCAAAAGGAGAAAATATTGCATTAATTTCAGATGCTGGCACACCGCTTATTAGTGATCCAGGTTTTCACCTCGTCCGTCAATGCCGTCAAGCGGGTGTGAAAGTGGTACCCATTCCTGGTGCTTGTGCCGCTATTACTGCTTTATGTGCTTCTGGCGTTGCTTCGGACCGTTTTTGTTTTGAAGGATTCTTGCCCGCCAAAACAAAAGCCCGTTGCGATAAATTAACTGAATTAGAAAATGAGTCTCGTACGCTAATTTTCTATGAATCCACGCATCGCATTTTAGATACCCTTGCGGATATGCAAAAAATCTTTGGTGAAGAACGCTATATCGTGATGGCGCGTGAAATCACCAAAACTTGGGAAACCATTTACAGCGATCAATTAGGTAACTTAATTGAATGGCTAAATGAAGAGAGTAACCGTATTAAAGGTGAGATTGTGCTCATTGTTGAAGGAAAGTCACACCACGTGGCGGAAGAGTTTTCCAAACAAGCAATCAAATTACTTGAACTACTTTGTCAAACTCTTCCATTGAAAAAAGCGGCAAGCATTGTGGCAGAAACCTTTGGATATAAGAAAAATGCGTTATATCAATATGGCTTGGCACATTTTCAATAGCATACAAGCGGTGAGTTTTTAAGGATTTTTTGCAAAAAAGTGGCTTAAAGCATATACCTTAAGCCACTTTTTTATATCATTTTATCTCATCTAAATACGCGTTATTGGCACGTTCAAACGTTTCTTGTATTTCTCTGCTTGGTGCTGGTGTGATGAGCGATACCACAATAATCATCACTGTGGCAGTAATAAAGCCTGGAATCATAGAATAAATTTCAGGTAATGCTAATTTAAGCGTAATATCTGCCCAGAAGTGAACAATTAACGCTCCTGTTAGCATTCCAGCAATTGCTCCAAAGCCGTTCATACGTTTCCAGAAGAGCGAAAGAAGAACGACAGGCCCAAATGCAGAACCAAAACCAGCCCACGCATTGCTAACTAAACCAAATACTTTACTATCAGGATCTTGGGCAATATAAATGGCAAGCACAGCCACGGCGAGCACCATTAAGCGGCTTAACCAAACTAATTCTTTATCTGATGCCTTAGGACGTAAAATACCTTTGTACAAATCTTCAGTAATTGCACTAGAGCAAATCAATAATTGAGCAGAAAGCGTACTCATTACTGCAGCAAGAATGGCCGACAATAAAATACCTGCGACCCAAGGATTAAACAACAGTTTTGCTAATTCAATAAAAATTTGTTCTGGGTTTTGGTTCACGTTAGCTGCTTGAGTAGGGTGGCCAAAGAAATACGCCATACCGAAATAACCAATCCCAATTGCACCTACTAAGCAAATTACCATCCACGTCATACTAATACGGCGTGCATTCTCTAGCGATTTTACACTTTCAGCTGCCATAAAACGTACTACAATGTGCGGTTGTCCAAAATAGCCTAGCCCCCACGCCATTAGACTAATAACGGCTAATACGCTCGTGCCAGTAAACATATCATTGTAATCTTTTTGTGCCATTTCGCCTGCACGATCGATTAAGGCTTGCATTTCATCAAAACCACCTAAGTTATACATTACGAAAAGAGGGGTTAGAATTAAAGCAAAAAGCATTAATGAAGCTTGAATGGTGTCTGTCCAGCTTACGGCTAAGAAACCGCCAATAAAGGTATAGAGAATAGTGGCTACTGCACCATACCAAATCGCTTGGTGATACGGTAATCCAAATAGATTTTCAAATACTCTAGCGCCAGCTACAACACCTGATGCACAATAAATTGCAAAAAAAAGTAAAAAAATGACCGCTGATAAAATCTTAATTAAACGGGTTTTATCGCCAAATCGATTATGGAAATATTCAGGCAACGTTAACGCATCACCACTATGCTCGGTATGAGAACGCAATCTGCCAGCCACTAATTTCCAGTTCAAATAAGCCCCAATCGTTAAACCAACCGCAATCCAACCTTCGATCAAACCGCCTGCGTAAACCGCACCAGGTAATCCCATCAGTAGCCATCCCGACATATCTGATGCACCTGCTGATAAGGCCGTTACAAAGCTCCCTAAACGGCGACCACCTAAAATATAATCTGAAAGATTATTTGTAACACGATAAGCAATAAAACCTATTGCAATCATACCTAAAATATAAACAACAAACGTTATTGTTGTTGGGTCAAAACCAAACATTATTAATAAATCCTCAACATTTTTATTTCATAAAAAACCACATTTTGTAATAGCTGCAAGATTACCTAAAATAATCAAAATAGCAATATAAAATTACTATCCACCTAACTCTGCAGAAATTTTTTCTGCCGTTTCTTGAATTGCAGGCAGTAAATTTTCTCTCCCTAACTGATTTAAACGGGCAGTGGAAAGTGAAACCGACACCGCATAATGTACGTGCTGTTGATGATCGAAAATCGGGCAAGCAATGCAAGAAACACCTAATTCGTTTTCTTCGTCATCCATTGCAAAACCACGTTCACGAATCGTTTCCAGCTCTTTTTTCATCCCTTCAATCGTGGTTATTGTATTAATGGTCAGTGGTTGAATAATGGAGGATTTTGCTTGCCAATATTGTGGTATATAATCAACCGAATTATAAGCTAAGAAAAGCTTTCCCATACCAGAACAATATAATTGTAACTGTTGCCCGATATAAGCCCTCGTACGCATTAAGCCTGTCGTCGCTTCCAATTTATTGATTAAAATAGCGTGATCTTTCTCTCGCATCGCAAAATTAACTGTTTCCCCCAATTTTAAATTCAACGCTTCTAAATGCGGGGCGGCAATATGTAGAATGTTAATTGAACTTAACGCTCTCTGCCCAATAGCCAAGCATTTTGTCGTGAGACGATAACTGCCTGAAGTTGGTGCTGGACGAACATACCCTTCTTGCAACAAGCCTTGTAATAAACGATGCACCGTACTTTTATTTAAGCCTGAAAGCTCAGCTAAGTGGGCTAATGGGCAGCCGTTAGGAAATTGTGCTAATAACTCTAAAAGAGTTAAACCTCGAATTAAACTTTGGTTTCCTGTGGATTCCTTCTCTTTTTTTTCAATCATCTGGATGCTCCCAAAATAATATGATGTAACGGCATATCCCAATGCGCTATCGGCAATTGTTCTACTTGCTGGCACTCGTGAGCCAATCCAACACGGATAATATGAGGTGCTTGAGCAAGCGTTCGATCATAAAAACCGCCGCCCATACCTAAACGATTCCCTGCTTTATCACACGCAACTAATGGCGTAAAAATCATTTCTAATTCTTGTAGAGGAATGATTTTTCTCACATCCAACACAGGCTCTTGAATTCTCAAGCGGTTAAATTTTAAGGAAGTTTTGCAATCGTAATTTAAAAACAATAATTGACCGCTTGTAAAAGGGTGAAGAATAGGCAAATAGATTTTTTTGCCTTGTTCAAGCAAATAATTCATTAAAGGTAACGGGGAGATTTCGCCATCAAAAGGTAAATAAAATGCAATATGTGATACTTGGTAAGATTCAATTAAAGAAATCGCTTGTGGGATAAGTGATTGAGCAGCTTGTGCCTGTTGTAGTTTGGTTAAACTGGAGCGTTTAACCCGCATAAGATGCCTTAGTTGATTACGAAGAGCAGTAGAACTATTCATATATAAGTACCCGAGATGCCGCTACTAGTAATGGTCCTTGAACCAGTTGGTTCAAGGGAGTCAAATGTAACTGCTTTTAGGCTTCTTACTCTTGATTCAAGGTAAGCTTGCTCACCAGCAATAAATATCCAACTCAAAGTTTCAAATTATCGGCTCAGGGACGTAACCAATAACGCACACCCCAGGCAAGATTTATAGTAACGGAATTTAATGATTTTTCCTAGTATTTAGTAAAATAAAATTGCAAATGCTCAATCTTTAGCACTATTCCTAATCGAATAGGTTAAAAATCAACTATTAGATTGTAATTTACTCAGAGAGTGATCGAGTTGCTCAATACAAGCAACTAATACATTTTTATTTTCTGCATTTTGACGCTGAGCCTGCTCTAATTCGTAATTCAAATTCAGGGCGACGATGGCTAATACTTTTTCAAGCTGAATAATGCCAGATTGCTCTTTCAATATTGCCACACGCGCTTCTAAACGCTCTGCTGAAGCCAGTAAATTTTCTTGTTGGTCAACAGGGCATTGCAAGCGTAAAACCTGTCCAAAAATCTGTAGCTCAATATTATTTACCGACATAAATATGAAATCCTCACTTAATCGCAAAATTTTTGCTATATTATGCCACTCTTTAGTAAAATCACAAATAATGCAATTATGGCTATAAAAACCCCTCAAGAATTTAAACAATTAATCACTCAATTACAGATTGAAGATACACCAGCAGAGTTTCATGGTTTCTTATGCGGATTAATTGCAGGTGGAATTCAAGATGACTCTTGGAAAACCTTAACCTATCAATTTACTCATGACGGGCACGCTTTTTCAGTTGAACCGCTAACAAAACTTACCGAGTTTTATCAACAGCTCACCGAAAGTTTTTTGGAAACCAATACGCTATTTAGTCTGTGGCTACCTGAAAATGAAGAAGATGGTTTTGCCCTTGCAGATGGCATCTACCAATGGGCAAACAGCTTCTTACTTGGCTTAGGCGTAGCTCAACCCAAACTCCAACAAGAAACAGATGAAGTCGGTGAGGCGATTGATGATTTAGATGAAATTGCAAAATTAGGTTACAATGATGAGGATAACAATGAGGAGCTGCTTGAAGCAGGCGAAGAAGTGTTAGAATATTTGCGTGTTTTAGCACTATTTTTACATAGTCATTTTGCTTTGGGTATCGCTAAAGCAGAACCAAAGCCTCAATTACATTAACAAGCGGTTAAATTTTACCAAAACTTTGCAAATGTATTTCGCCCTTACAGAAAAATGAAAGGAAAAAATGATGTCTGAACTTAAAAACGACCGCTATTTAAAAGCCCTTTTACGTGAGCCTGTGGATATGACCCCCGTATGGATGATGCGTCAGGCAGGGCGTTACCTACCTGAATATAAAGCAACTCGTGCCATAGCGGGCGATTTTATGTCGCTCTGTCGCAATGCAGATTTAGCCTGTGAAGTGACTTTACAACCGCTACGTCGCTATGAATTAGATGCCGCTATTCTATTCTCTGACATTCTGACTATTCCCGATGCAATGGGCTTGGGTTTAAGTTTTGGTGCAGGCGAAGGCCCGAAGTTTGCTCGTCCTATCCAAACATTATCTGATGTAAACAACCTTCCAATTCCTGATCCTGAAGGTGAGTTGCAATATGTTATGAATGCCGTACGCACTATTCGCCGTGAATTAAAAGGCGACGTGCCGTTAATCGGTTTTTCTGGTAGCCCTTGGACATTAGCAACTTATATGGTTGAAGGTGGCTCAAGCAAAGCATTTACCAAAATCAAAAAAATGCTTTACGCTGACCCAACACTTCTACACAAATTACTCGATAAATTAGCAGATAGCGTAATTTTATATTTAAATGCACAAATCAAAGCGGGCGCACAATCGGTAATGGTATTCGACACTTGGGGCGGCGTGTTAGCACATAACGACTACCCAGAATTCTCTTTACATTATATGCATAAAATTGTTGAGGGTTTAATCCGTGAAAATGAAGGACGAAAAGTGCCTGTTACCCTCTTTACTAAAGGCGGTGGCTTATGGTTAGAATCGATTGCAGAAACAGGCTGTGATGCCATCGGCTTAGACTGGACAGTAGATATTGCTGATGCTCGCCAGCGTGTCGGCAATAAAGTGGCACTGCAAGGTAATATGGACCCTAGCGTGCTTTACGCAAGGCCCGAACGTATTGAACAAGAAGTGAAGCATATTCTTGCTGGTTTTGGTAGCGGCAGTGGGCATGTGTTTAATTTAGGGCACGGCATTCACTTAGATGTGCCAGTAGAAAGCCCAAAAGTATTTGTTGATGCGATTCATCATTACTCAAAACAGTATCACCTATAATGTATAATCCGCTCTCTTTGTGGGAAAGGAACAAGCGGTTATTTTTTTACAAAACTTTGCAAATTTGTTTCCCTCACTGACAATCGAAAGCGCTAAATAAAAGAGAAAGTAAAATGCGAAACCCAATTCATAAACGTATGGAACGCTTTGAGCCTTGGCAAAATATCACCTTTATGGCTTGTTTGTGCGAAAGAATGTTCCCAAATTACCAGCTTTTCTGTGAGATGACCGAGCAACCAGAAAAAGCTAAAGTATTCCAAAATATTTTAAACTTAGTTTGGGAGTTTTTAACGGTAAAAGGGGCGAAAATTAATTTCGATAACCAATTAGAGAAATTAGAAGAAATCATTCCCGATGTGAATGAATATGCATTTTTTGGTGTTTTACCTGCTCAAGAAGCCTGTGAAGCTCTTTCTGAATTGCTGCATAGTATTATTGCTGGCGCCACTTTAGAACAAGCTATTCGCATTAGCCAAATTTCATTAGGAACAGTTGCAAGCTACTTAGAAATGCAACAAGACAAAGAACTCAGCGAGCAAGAATTGAAAAATTCAGAGGACATTCAAGAAGAGCTAGATGTGCAATGGCAAATCTATCGGTTACTCAATGACTGTGAAAACCGTGATCTTGATCTCATTTTTGAGTTGAAAGATGAAATTAGACGTAGTGGCATTAGTAATATCGGGTTAAATATCAATCAATGACATCAATATTTATAGAATCTTGTATAATAATACTTTGACAAATCTGAACTTTGAATTAAGCTATGGCAAGGTTTCAATAACTTTTCAGGCGTTTTACGTCATTTATTCAAAACACTATCTTAGAGGATAAAACTATGAACAAAACTGAGTTAATCGATGCTATCGCAGCAGATGCAAATTTAACTAAGAAAGAAGCTAAAGCAGCATTAGAAGCCACTCTTGATGCAATCTCTGCAAGCTTAAAAGCAGGTAACCCTGTTCAATTAATCGGCTTCGGTACTTTTAAAGTAAATGAGCGTAAAGCACGTACTGGTCGTAACCCAAAAACAGGTGAAGAAATTAAAATTGCAGCGGCTAAAGTACCTGCATTTGTTTCAGGTAAAGCATTAAAAGACTTAGTAAAATAAATCTTTTAGCAACAAAAAGCCTAGATAAATATGATCTGCACCTCAAATGGATTAGAAACCATTTGAGGTGCAGATTTTTTATGGCTAAAATAATGATCCTAGTTTGAAATACAAAAGACTGAGCCCTGTAGAGTACAGAACGCAGCCTTGAATTGAATTAAAAGTCTAATTTTTTGAGCTCAGATGTTTTTCACTCTGCTTGTGTAAACTCCGTAAATAAAGGCGATAATGTTGGCTCTCTGCTGTTGGTTTGATGAATACCACTGTTTGCTTTTGTTTAGGTTGTAGCCATAAATGTTGCCAACCAGAGTGTGCTGAGATGCCATCGGGTGATTGAGTAACACCATCTTTATCATACCAAAAGAGTTTATAAATCACATTAAGTGGAAAATTGGTCAAGTTAGTAGTACTAAAAGTTTTTCCGTTAGTATCAAGCTTGATTTTTCCTGCAATGTCGGCTTCAATATTCACAATAGGTTTTGAACTTGTCGGTAAATAGCTCACTGGTTTACTGGTACAAGCGGTCAAAAAAAGTGAAAAAATTGTAAAACTAAAATAGGATAAACGCATATTATTTTGCCACTAATGGACCTAGTTTTTGCCCACCAAGTAAGTGCATATGAATATGGAATACTTCTTGCCCTGCGTTTTTATTGCAATTCATAATTAAACGGTAACCCTCTTCTGCAATTCCTTCTTCTTTTGCTAATTTCGCTGCAACCGTAAATAAGCGTCCTAATGCCAATTCATCTTCGCCAGTTACGTGATTAACCGTGGGAATGAATTTATTCGGAATAATGAGAATGTGAGTTGGTGCTTGTGGAGAAATATCTCGAAATGCCGTTACAAGATCATCTTGATAGACAATATTTGCAGGAATTTCTTTATTGATAATTTTAGTAAAAATAGTTTCTTGGTACTCTGTCGTCATAAAATTTTCCTTCTAGCCAATTAAACCTAATACTTTTTTTACAGGGGCAAAACTCTTACGATGATAAGGCGTTGCGCCAAATTCGATTAATTTTTCAAAATGCAACTTAGTTGGGTAGCCTTTATGCTTTGCAAAACCGTATTGTGGAAATTGCTTGTCTAATTCGTTCATTTCACTATCTCGTGCAACTTTAGCAATAATTGAGGCTGCACTAATTTCAGCGACTAAACTATCCCCTTTCACTACCGCTTGCGTTGGCACTAAAAATTGGGGTGGTCGATTGCCATCAACTAAGATAAAATCAGGCTGAATATGTAAACCATTAACAGCTCTTTGCATTGCTAGCATAGTTGCGTGGAGAATATTTAATTCATCAATTTCAGCAGGTTCCGCTCGACCAAGAGACCAACTCAGTGCTTTTGTTTTAATTTCTTCAGCTAATGCTAAACGTTTCTTTTCTGATAGCTTTTTGGAATCCATTAATCCTTTAATTGGATTATTTGGATCTAAAATAACTGCCGCAGTAACAACCGCGCCAACTAAAGGCCCACGCCCAACTTCATCAACGCCTGCAATTAACTTTGCATTAGGATATACAAATTCATTCATTATTATACTTCTTCTTTTCTAAAATGGCGTTGGCTTTTAGTTTCTGAAAGACTTTCAATTAAGCGATGATAATTTTCAAATCGAATTGCAGAAATTTGACCATTTTCGACCGCTTGTCTTAATTCACAGCCTGGATCGGTTTTGTGTTTACAATCACGAAATTTGCAAGTGCCTAATATGGATTGAAATTCACGGTAGCCTAAGGTAATTTGCTCTGGCTCTAAATGCCATAGCCCAAACTCACGAATACCTGGCGAATCAATTAATTGACCGCCTTGTGGTAAGTGATACAAACGTGAAGCGGTGGTCGTGTGTTGCCCCAAGCCTGAATTATCGCTTACAGAACCTGTTAGTGCATTCACCTCTGGTAAAAGTTGGTTGATTAGACTTGATTTTCCTACGCCCGATTGCCCAACAAAAATCGATGTGCCTTTCGCAAGATATTGATGTAAAGCGTGCATATTTTCGCCGGTGTCGGCGGATAAACAAAGGTTTTCATAGCCAATGTTTTCGTAAATTTTTAACTGCTCTTGAACCGCTTTTCGTTCAGTTTCATCAAGTAAGTCAATTTTATTAAGCACAATAAGTGCTGGAATATTGGCAGTTTCACAAATCACTAAATAACGATCAATAATGTTCAATGAAAGTGTAGGTACAACCGCTGAAACAATAATGATCTGATCGATATTTGATGCCATTATTTTTATGCCATCGTAATAGTCTGGGCGAGTAAGCTCATTTTTACGTGGAAAAACAGCTTCAATTACACCACTAATGCCTTGTAGTTGCTCGCTGCCTTTACGCCAAGAGACACGATCACCTACTACCACATTTTTTAATGTACGGCGGATATTACAACGAAAAATATCACCCTCTTGGGTCTCGACGTCAGCGTGTTTTACGTGGCGAGTCACAACAATGCCTTGTTGCATTTCGCCTAACATTTCATCTTGCCATTCAATTTCTTTTTTATTGATGCGTTTATGATGATTAGATTTAATTCTACGTTGTTGATTCTGGGTTAATCTCAGTTTACTCAAAGGAATGCTCTGTTATTAAAAACTATAGTGTTAGAATACTATAAAACCTATTTTTATAACAGATAAAGTGAAAGAATAAAAGAGTATAAAGCTAGAATAAATATAATGAATAATATAGAATACTCTCTCGTTTTAATGAGATTTATAAATAAAAAAACCGCCCTAATAATTAGGCGGTTATAAACCAATATGGTTCAAAATATACAGGAAGTGAAACGAGTAACGTCGTTACTCTAGTCTAGTTTCCTAGACCAATATGCAAACACAACATCATACTTAAAATTTAGATATAGAATAAATTCTAAGACTATCCAATAAGTATGAATAGTATTCTATTGTTTCTACTTTTAGCCATCAACCGAATTTTTTTTATTTTAACTATCAGAAAAAATAATGGGCTTACTTTTATTTTGATTAGGTAGTTAATTATATTTGAGTACTATGAACAAAAAACTCCCACCATTAAATGCGTTAAAAGCATTTGAATCTGCTGCTCGCCATTTGAATTTTACTAAAGCGGCAGAAGATCTTTTTGTAACCCAAGCCGCTGTTAGCCATCAAATTAAGTTATTGGAAGACTTTTTAGGTGTTTCGCTATTTCATCGCCGTAACCGTTTATTAGAATTAACTGAGTTAGGTGCTCAATATTTCTACGAGGTGCAGCCTTTATTGGAACAAATTGGGTTAGCAACCGATAAAGTTCGCCAACAGAGTAGACGCCAAATTCTAACTATTAGCGTACCTCAAACTTTTGGTATGCATTGGCTAGTACCACGCCTAGCGGATTTCAATAAAAAATATCCTGAGATTGAAGTGCGTATTAAAGGTGTGGATCAAGATGAAGGATTATTGGGTAAAGAAACCGATGTAGCGATTTATTATGGTAAAGGTGATTGGCAGGATTTGGAGTCTATCCGCTTAACTGAATCTCGCATTGTGATTTTGGCATCGCCAGAGTATTTGTCGCAAAATCGTATTCACTCAGCAGAAGATTTAATTAATAAGCATTTGCTACATTCTTCTACTTATAATAAGTGGAAAAGAATGATTGAACATCTTAATATCGCAGATAAAGTTGAGGCAGAAACGGGCGCTATTTTTAGTCATACCTTTATGGTGTTGCAAGCGGCAATGCACCAGCAGGGCGTGGCAATTGCGAATAAAATTTTAGCACAGCACGAAATTGAAAAAGGCACATTAATTGAGCCTTTCCCGACGTCACTTTTTGATGAAAAATCATTCTATGTTGTTTATTCACCTCAATCAGCACAGGTAGAAAAAGTGAAATGTTTCGTTGAATGGATACAACAAAAAATGGCAGAGTGCAGTGCTTAATATCTACAATCTTTTTTTACAAAAAATTATTAAAATGTGACCGCTTGCACTGGTTGTTTAAAAAGGAAAATTATGAAATACCAATGGGTATTGTTTGATGCGGATGAAACCTTGTTTTCATTTAATTCTTATTTAGGCTTGAAAAAAATGTTAGCTCGCTATCAGATTGATTTTAGCGAGCAGTCTTATCAAGAATTTCAAGCAATCAATAAACCGCTTTGGATTGCTTATCAAAATAATGAAATCACAGCACAAGATATTCAAAGACGCCGTTTTGCGAAATTATCAGAACAAACAGGAGTTGATCCATTAAGGCTCAATCAAGAATTAATGGCGGAAATGGCATTAGTTAGCCAACCATTAGACGGTGTTATTGACACATTGAATGCTTTATTTGGTAAAGTAAAAATGGGGATTATCACCAACGGTTTTACCGCATTACAGCAAAAGCGTTTGGATAATACTCAGACTTCACATTTTTTTGATATTGTGGTGATTTCTGAGAAGATTGGTTTTGCTAAGCCAGATCGTCAAATTTTTGATTATGCTTTTGCCTTAATGGGCGAGTTTGATCGCAGCAAAGTGCTGATGGTGGGCGATACTCTTTCCTCTGATATTTTAGGTGGGAACAATGCAGGTATCGATACTTGCTGGCTCAATACATTTAATTTGGAAAATGATACTGATATTAAGCCAACTTATGCCATTAACACAATCAGTCAAATTATTGAGATTGTAGAAGGAACACAAGAATGAAACTACAACAGCTACGTTACATTGTGGAAATAGTCAATCAAAACTTGAATATTACTGAGGCAGCGGAGGTGCTTTATACTTCGCAACCAGGTATTAGTAAACAGGTCCGTTTATTAGAAAGTGAGCTGGGGATTAATATTTTTGAACGTAACGGTAAGCACGTTAAAGGATTAACGCCTACAGGCGAGAAAATAGTGGCAATTGCCCGTGAATTATTAGTTAAAGCACAAAATATTAAATCTGTAGCACAGGAGCAAACACTTCCCAATAAGGGGGTGCTACGTATTGCAACAACGAATACCCAAGCTCGCTATATGTTGCCTGATGTGATTGAAAAATTTAAAGCTCGCTATCCAGAGGTGAGTTTACATTTGCATCAAGGTTCTCCAAGCCAAATTTATGATGCTTTAATGGCAGGAGAAGTGGATTTAGCCATAACCACCGAAGCACAATATTTGTTTGAGGAAGCAATCTTACTCCCTTGTTATTGGTGGAACCGTTCAGTGATTGTCAAGCGAAACCATCCATTAGCAGCTTTTGTGAACCAAAGTAAAAATTTAACTGTCGAAGAGCTAGGTAAATATGATTTGATCACCTATACATTTGGTTTTACAGGGCAATCAGATTTAGATCAAGCATTCAATAAAGAAGGTATATTGCCGAATATTGTATTTACTGCAACCGATGCAGATGTAATCAAAACCTATGTTCGTTTAGGTTTAGGGGTTGGAATTATGGCATCAATGGCACACACTGAAGCGGATAAAGATTTAGTTGCAATCAATGCCAGCCATTTATTCCAATCAAGTATGACCCAAATTGCATTTAAACGGGGAGCTTTTCTTCGTAACTATATGTATGATTTTATTAATTATTTTTCGCCACATTTAACACGAGTGCAAGTGGAGAAAGCTGAACAATTACGAGATAACAACGCAATCTCAAGATTGTTTGAAACAGTATCTTTAGAGGAGAAATAGATGAAGATTTGGCAG
Organism: Mannheimia pernigra; assembly: GCF_013377995.1. Lineage (NCBI taxonomy): Bacteria > Pseudomonadati > Pseudomonadota > Gammaproteobacteria > Pasteurellales > Pasteurellaceae > Mannheimia > Mannheimia pernigra. The sequence continues at coordinate 23,668 of NZ_CP055305.1, read as the reverse complement.
AAACTAACAACCGCGATTCTTGCGATTTTAGGGGTAATTTCGACCGCTTATGCAGAGAGTTATCATATTAAATACAGCTCAAATTACTTAATGCCAGCCTATATTCAATTTAATAACGAGGCAGGAAAATATGATATTCAAGCAAGAATTAATGTGCCGTTATATAAAATTGTATTCCTTGCTAAAGGAACAGAGAAAAATGGGCAATTTAATATGTTAAGTTATCGAGATACACGGAATGGTAAAACCTATGCAATGGCTGAGATTGATTCCAAAACGGTCACATACGGAAAAGTAAAAGAGCCATTAAAAGAAGAAGCGTTAACTATGCCGACTTATGATTTATTTACTACGGCATTCCAGCTAAGTTATTACGATAAATTACCAGAAAGTTTCCAAACTACGAATGGTAAGAAGTTGTATCCAACACTGAATGTGAAGCTACTCAAATCACAAAAAGAGGTGAAAGTTAGCGGTAAGGCTTATCAAGAAATCACCTATAAATTCCGAACCAGTGATAATAAAGACATCACGATAAAAAAATTTGAAGGCGAAAAATTCCCTCGCTACATCGCCTACAGCCGAGATGGCGATAATTACGAGCTCACTTTCGACAGATTTGTTAAATAAATACAAGCGGTTGTAAAATGTAAATATTTTGCAACCGCTTGTTCGTTTTTAGGATAGCAATTTTTTCTAACTTGCTGTAGACTATGCTCCCGTCCTGATAGTTCTCTTTGAGAGAATGTAATCCTATTTCCAATCCAATTAATCAGTAAAGGCAATAAAATGACAACGAATTATATTTTCGTAACGGGCGGTGTTGTATCTTCTTTAGGTAAAGGTATTGCAGCTGCCTCGCTTGCGTCTATTCTTGAAGCTCGTGGTTTAAATGTCACTATTATGAAATTAGACCCTTATATTAATGTCGATCCAGGTACAATGAGCCCGATTCAACACGGAGAAGTGTTTGTCACAGAAGATGGGGCGGAAACCGACTTAGACTTAGGTCACTATGAGCGTTTTATTCGTTCAAAAATGAGCAAAGCGAATAATTTCACCAGCGGTAAAATCTACTCTGAAGTATTGCGTAAAGAACGTCGCGGCGACTATTTAGGGGCAACAATTCAAGTTATTCCTCATATTACAAATGAAATTAAAGCACGTGTACTTGAAGGTGGAAAAGGTCGTGATGTGGCGATTGTTGAGGTTGGCGGCACAGTAGGTGATATTGAATCCCTCCCATTTTTAGAAGCATTACGCCAATTAGCGGTCGATATCGGTCGTGAAAAAGCATTATTTATGCACCTCACTCTTGTGCCTTATATTCCAACTGCAGGCGAGGTGAAAACGAAGCCAACTCAGCATTCAGTGAAAGAGTTGCTTTCAATTGGTATTCAGCCAGATGTGCTGATTTGTCGTTCAGATCGTTCGATCCCTGAAAACGAGAAGAAAAAAATTGCCTTATTCTGTAACGTGCCAGAGCGTGCGGTCGTTTCATTAAAAGATGTGGATTCCATTTACCGTATTCCTGAATTATTGAAATCGCAAGGTTTAGATTCATTTGTATGTGAGCGTTTTCGCTTAAACTGCCAAGAGGCGGATCTTTCAGAGTGGGAGCAAGTACTATACCGCCAAGCGAACCCGACAGGCGAGGTAACTATTGGTATGGTAGGTAAATATGTGGAATTGCCAGATGCGTATAAATCGGTGAATGAAGCGTTAAAACACGCAGGCTTAACCCATCGTTTAACGGTGAATATCAAATATATTGATTCGCAAGATATTGAAACCAAAGGCACGGAACTATTAGCTGGCTTAGATGGTATTTTAGTTCCAGGTGGTTTTGGCTATCGTGGTGTCGAAGGTAAAATCCGTACGGCACAATATGCTCGTGAAAATAATATTCCTTACTTCGGCATCTGTTTAGGTATGCAAATTGCCTTAATTGAATACGCTCGTAATGTAGCCGGTTTAACTGAAGCAAATTCTTCTGAGTTTGATAAAAACTGTCCTCAGCCAGTGATTGGTTTAATTACCGAATGGCAGGATGCAGAAGGTAATGTTGAAACTCGTTCTGATGAGTCGGACTTGGGGGGGACAATGCGTTTAGGTGCACAACAATGCCACTTAATTGAAGGTTCAAAAGTGCGTGAATTATATGCTGCAGAAACGATTGAAGAACGCCATCGTCATCGTTATGAAGTGAATAATAAATTATTGCCTCAAATTGAGGCGGCGGGGCTAAAAGTAACAGGTCTATCAGCCGATCGCAAATTAGTAGAAATTATTGAACTACCAAATCACCGTTGGTTTGTGGCAGCACAGTTCCACCCTGAATTTACATCAACCCCGCGTGACGGTCACCCGTTATTTGCTGGTTTTGTAAAAGCAGCCAAAGAACATCAAGAAAGCCGTAAGGCTTAATCCAGCTGACAAGCGGTTAAATTTGCTAATTTTTTGCGAAATTGACCGCTTGTGACTATCTATCATTCGTTAATTCAAACAGAGAGTTGAAACAAAATGACTAATCAAATTAATAGTACGCCTAAACAAGCGTTCGTGGGCTTACAAATGCTATTCGTGGCATTTGGTGCTTTAGTTCTTATGCCGTTAATTACTGGTTTAGATCCCAATACCGCTTTGCTAACCGCAGGGATAGGTACTCTTCTTTTCCAACTTTGCACTAAAGGGCAAGTGCCTATTTTTCTCGCTTCTTCATTTGCTTTTATTGCACCTATCCAATACGGAGTTCAACAATGGGGCATTCCTGTTACGATGGGAGGCTTAGTTTTCACTGGCTTAGTTTATTTCCTGTTAAGTACGCTAGTTAAGCTAAAAGGGACGAAAATTCTTGAGAAATTATTTCCACCAGTGGTTGTTGGACCAGTCATTATCATCATTGGATTAGGGCTTGCACCTGTTGCAGTCGATATGGCATTAGCAAAAGGTACGCAGATTGATCCAAATATCGCATTAATTATTTCGATGGCAACTTTAGTGGCAACATTAATTGTTGCAGTGTTTGCTAAAGGAATGATGAAATTGGTGCCGATTATGTTTGGGATTTTAGTAGGCTATCTGCTTTCACTTATCTATGGCATAATTGATTTTACTAAAGTGATTGAAGCAGAATGGTTTAGCCTGCCAACAATTACGACACCTGAGTTTAAATTAGAAGCGATTTTATACTTATTACCGATTGCATTAGCACCAGCGGTTGAACACGTTGGTGGTATTATGGCGATCAGTTCAGTAACAGGTAAAGATTTTATGAATAAACCAGGTTTGCACCGTACTTTATTAGGTGATGGTATTGCAACTTCAACGGCTGCATTTTTAGGTGGTCCGCCAAATACAACCTATGCAGAAGTAACAGGGGCAGTAATGCTTACTAAAAATTTCAATCCACGTGTAATGACGTGGGCCGCTTGTTGGGCAATTGCGATTTCATTTTGCGGAAAAGTGGGGGCATTTCTACAAACTATTCCAGGCGTAGTAATGGGCGGTATTATGATGTTGGTGTTCGGATCAATTGCGGCTGTTGGTATGAGTACACTGATTCGTGCGAAAGTTGATATGGGGCAAGCACGTAACTTGTGTATTGTGTCTGTTGTGATGACGTTTGGTATTGGTGGAATGTTTATCAACGTGGGCGAATTTTCATTGAAGGGAATTAGCCTGTGTGCGATAGCGGCAATTATTATGAATTTAGTGTTGCCAAAAGAGAAAACAGAATTAGAAAATTAATCAAAAGCAAAAGGATAAATCAATGCGATTTATCCTTTTTTACTCTTAATAGTAAGAGTGTTCGCCGTGTTGATGTTCGGTAATATCTCTTACCCCGGCCAATTCATCTGGGAATTGCATTAAAAGTTGTTTTTCAATTCCTTCTTTTAAGGTTACATCAACCATTGAGCAACCATTACAACCACCGCCAAATTGAAGCACTGCGTATTTATCTTCAGTGATTTCAATAAGGGTTACTTTACCACCATGGCTGGCTAGCTGCGGATTGACTTGGGTCTGAATCACATAATCTAAACGCTCAATAAAAGGGGCATCATCAGCCACTTTACGCATTTTTGCATTAGGTGCTTTTAGGGTGAGTTGTGAACCCATTGGATCCGTGACATAATCAATTTCTGCTTCGTCTAAAAACAGTAAACTCATATCATCGACAAAAGCGGAGAAATTATTAAATGTAAATTCTGTATCCGTTTCTTCTACTGCATTCGGCGGACAATAAGACACCCCACATTCTGCGCCAGGCGTGCCTGGATTGACGACAAAAATACGGATGTTTGTGCCTTCTTCTTGTTGCTCTAAAAGCCTTGAAAAATGGGCCTGTGCGGCATCTGAAATTGAAATATGAATCGTTTTCTCTTCCATTTTATCTTGTCCTGTAATAAAAAATATTCTATAAAAATCATCAACTATTCTACGCCTGAATTTGAAAATTGCCTAGCTAAAAATCGCCGCTTGTTTTTGAGATAAGATAGGCTGATTATAACTTGATGGGATAATCGCAAATCAACAAGAAAATTTGACCGCTTGCCTAAAATATTTATACCCATTCATAGGTACTATTTAATTTTACGGAGTAAAAATATTGATTTACTTCAAATTTTGGAAGAGGAAAAGTAAAAAAGAGGGGGTTTTTCTAGCCATAAGGGGGAATTTTTAGGTAGAATAGACGATTATATTTTTAGTTAATCTTTTGTTAAAAAATAATAAAGGTATAGAACAGATTTGAGAACTTAATGTAGCCTTTTGATAAGTGGGGGAATTCGTTTATCAAGTTTTGGCTGCGGCTCAATAGAAGCGATTGCGTTATTCGCAATCATATTTTTAACCCAAAAGAAAAAGTAGTGCAAACAATATGATTACAATCAAACAAGGCTTAGATCTTCCAATTTCAGGAGAGCCTGAGCAAGTAATCCATAACGGTAATACCGTTACTGAAGTTGCTATGCTTGGTGAAGAATATATAGGTATGCGTCCTTCAATGAAGGTGCGTGAAGGTGATGTAGTGAAGAAAGGTCAGGTTCTTTTTGAGGATAAAAAGAATCCTGGTGTTGTTTTTACTGCACCTGCAAGCGGTTCTGTTACGGCAATTAATCGTGGCGAAAGACGAATTCTTCAATCAGTAGTAATTAAGGTTGAGGGTGATGAGCAAATTACCTTTGCTTGTTATGGTGCTGATCAATTAGCTTCATTAACTTCAGAGCAAGTGAAACAAAACTTAGTTGAATCAGGCTTATGGACGGCTTTCCGTACTCGCCCATTCAGTAAAGTGCCTGCATTAGAGGCAAATCCTTCATCAATTTTTGTGAATGCAATGGATACAAATCCACTTGCTGCAAATCCTGAAGTGGTTATTGCTGAGCACCAGCAAGCGTTCTTTGATGGCTTAACGGTATTAAGTCGTTTATTTGAGGATCAAAAAACGATTCATCTTTGTGGTAGTGAGAACTCTCATATTTTAAGTGCAGTACAAAGTCGTCAAATTAGTAATGTGCAAATAAACCGTTTTAAAGGTCCACACCCAGCAGGCCTTGCGGGTACGCATATTCACTTTATTGATTCTGTAGGAATGAATAAGCAGGTTTGGTATTTAAATTATCAAGATGTGATTGCAATAGGTAAATTATTTACTACAGGTGAATTATTTACTGATCGTGTTGTAGCACTCGCTGGTCCACAAGTGAAAAGTCCTCGTTTGGTTCGTACGCGTTTAGGTGCAAACCTTTCTCAACTTACCTCAAATGAATTAAAAGCGGGTGAAAACCGTGTGATTTCAGGCTCAGTATTGTGTGGAACTACGGCAGTTGGTCCTCACGATTATTTAGGTCGTTATGCATTACAAGTTTCTGCGTTGTTAGAAGGGCGTGAAAAAGCATTTTTCGGTATGATCGCACCTTATGCAGATAAGTACTCTATTACACGTACAACAGTTGGGCATTTTGCTAAAAAATTATTTAACTTTACAACTGCTGTGCATGGTAGTGAGCGTGCGATGGTGCCAACAGGTGCTTATGAGCGAGTAATGCCATTGGATATTATTCCAACATTATTACTGCGTGATTTAGCAGCTGGGGATACAGATTCTGCTCAAGCTTTGGGCTGTTTAGAGTTAGATGAAGAAGATTTAGCGTTGTGTACTTTTGTGTGCTCTGGTAAAAACAACTGGGGACCATTGTTACGTGAAGCGTTAGATAAGATCGAGAAGGATGGTTAAAAATGGGTTTGAAAAATCTTTTTGAAAAAATGGAACCCGCTTTCCATAAAGGGGGAAAGTATGAAAGGTGGTACACACTGTTTGAAGCTGCCTATACGATTTTCTATACCCCAGGTACAGTGACTCGTAAAGATGCTCATGTGCGTGATGCAATTGACTCTAAGCGTATGATGTTAATTGTATGGTTAGCATTATTCCCAGCGATGTTCTACGGGATGTACAATGTAGGGCACCAAGGTATTTTGGCAGCATTAAATTTAGGTACATTAAGTGATTTAATTGCAAATGACTGGCACTATAGTTTTGCAAACAGCTTAGGTTCTGTAACCGATGCAGGTTGGGGAACTAAAATGGTCTTAGGTGCAACTTATTTTCTACCCATTTATTTAACGGTATTTGCAGTGGGTGGTTTTTGGGAAGTTATATTTGCAATGGTGCGTAAGCATGAGATCAACGAAGGTTTCTTCGTAACCTCAATCTTATTAGCATTAATTGTTCCACCAACACTACCGCTTTGGCAAGCAGCTCTCGCAACCACCTTTGGTGTTGTAGTGGCGAAAGAGGTATTTGGTGGTGTAGGTAAAAACTTTATGAACCCAGCACTTGCAGGTCGTGCATTCCTATTCTTTGCTTATCCAGCACAAATTTCTGGTGATGCGGTATGGGTTGCTGCTGACGGCTTCTCTGGTGCAACTGCACTTTCTCAATGGGCAGTTGGTGGTCAAGGTGCATTACAACATATTGCAACAGGCGAAACTATTACTTGGATGGATGCATTTTTAGGTAATATTCCAGGTTCTATAGGTGAAACTTCTACATTAATGCTTATTATTGGTGCTGCAATTATTGTCTTTGCTCGTATTGCTTCTTGGCGAATCATTGCTGGTGTTATGATTGGTATGGCTGCAACATCAACATTATTTAATGTTATTGGCTCTGACACTAACCCATTATTTTCAATGCCTTGGCACTGGCATTTAGTGTTAGGTGGCTTTGCATTAGGTATGTTCTTTATGGCAACCGACCCAGTATCTGCATCTTTTACTAATAAAGGTAAATGGGCATACGGCCTTTTAATTGGCTTTATGTGTGTATTAATTCGTGTGGTAAACCCAGCATATCCAGAAGGTATGATGTTGGCAATTTTATTTGCTAACTTATTTGCCCCAATCTTTGACTACTTAGTAGTTAGAGGGAATATCAAACGTAGATTAGCGAGGGTATCAAACAATGGCTAAATTTAACAAAGATAGCGTTGGCGGAACCATTACCGTTGTTGTTCTGCTTAGTTTAGTTTGTGCTTTAATTGTGGCTGGTTCTGCTGTATTGTTAAAGCCTACTCAAGAAGAACAAAAAGCCCTTGATAAACAAAAAAATATCTTAAGTGTTGCTGGTCTATTACCACAAGATACTAAATCAAGCGAAATTAAAGATATTTATGCAAAAAATATTGAAGCTAAAATTGTTGATTTACAGACAGGCGAATATGTAGAAGGCGTAACTAACTTTGATGCTAAAGCAGCCGCTAAAGATCCTGAACAAAGTGTGAAAATTCAGCCAGAGCAAGATAAAGCTGGCATTCGTACTCGTGCAAAATATGCGGAAGTGTATTTAGTTAAGGATAGTGAGAATAAAGTAAACCAAATTGTACTGCCAATTTACGGTACAGGTTTATGGTCTGTGATGTATGGTTTTGTTTCTGTTGAACCAGATGCTAATACAATTAAAGGGATTACTTTCTACGATCATGGTGAAACACCAGGATTAGGTGGAGAGATTGAAAATCCTCGTTGGCAACAAAACTTTGTTGGTAAAAAATTACAAAATGAGCAAGGTCAATCTGCAATTATTGTGGCTAAAGGTGCTTCAGCTAATAAAGATCACGGTATTGATGGACTATCTGGTGCAACACTAACATCAAAAGGTGTTGATGGTACTTTTAAATATTGGTTCGGAGAAAATGCTTTTGGACCTTATTTAGCAAAATTAAAAGCGAGGGCTAACTAATGGCTGAGAAAAGTAATCTCAAATCGTTATTATTGAATCCAATAGTCAATAGTAACCCGATTGCATTACAGATCTTAGGTATCTGTTCTGCTTTAGCGGTAACAACAAAATTAGAAACAGCCTTTGTAATGGCGATTGCTGTCAGTTTTGTAACAGCTTTCTCAAGTTTCTTTATTGCATTAATCCGTAACTATATTCCAAATAGCATTCGTATTATTGTTCAAATGGCCATTATTGCTTCATTGGTAATTGTAGTCGATCAAATCTTACGTGCTTATGCTTACGGTTTGTCTAAACAGCTCTCAGTATTTGTAGGGCTTATTATTACTAACTGTATCGTAATGGGACGTGCAGAAGCATTTGCAATGAAATCTTCCCCTATGGAAAGTTTTGTTGATGGCATCGGTAATGGTTTAGGTTATGGTGCAATGTTAATTGTTGTAGGTTTCTTCCGTGAATTAATTGGCTCTGGTAAATTGTTTGGTGTAACTATTTTCCAAACGGTGCAAGATGGCGGCTGGTACCAAGCAAATGGTTTATTCTTATTAGCACCAAGTGCGTTCTTTATCATCGGTTTTATTATTTGGGGATTAAGAACGTGGAAACCAGAGCAAGTGGAGAAATAAGATGGAACATTATCTTAGTTTATTAGTGAAGTCCATTTTCGTTGAGAATATGGCACTTGCATTCTTCTTAGGTATGTGTACATTTCTTGCAGTATCTAAAAAAGTTTCAACAGCTTTTGGTTTAGGTATTGCAGTTACTGTTGTACTAGCTATTTCTGTGCCAGCAAACCAATTGGTTTATGAGCATATTTTAAAAGAAGGTGCATTAGTTGAAGGTGTAGATCTCACTTTCCTTAACTTTATTACGTTTATCGGTATTATTGCTGCGATTGTTCAAATTTTAGAAATGGTATTAGATAAATACTTCCCTGCACTTTACTCTGCACTTGGTATTTTCCTTCCCCTTATTGCGGTAAACTGTGCAATCTTTGGTGGTGTATCATTTATGGTACAACGTGAGTACAATTTGGGCGAATCTGTAGTTTACGGGATTGGTGCAGGTCTAGGTTGGATGTTAGCAATCGTTGCACTTGCAGGTTTAACTGAAAAAATGAAATATTCAGATATTCCAGCAGGTCTTCGTGGCTTAGGGATTACTTTTATCTCAGCAGGTTTAATGGCATTAGGCTTTATGTCGTTTTCAGGCATTCAATTATAGGAGCATATCGTGGATAGTAATTTTATTTTCGGTATTATCGCATTTACTGCTCTGGTATTAGTGCTTGCGGTGATTATCCTTTTAGCTAAATCTAAATTAGTAGATTCTGGCGATATCACAATTTCGATCAACAATGATCCAGAAAAAGACATCACTCTTCCAGCTGGCGGAAAATTACTCGGTGCTTTAGCGAGCAAAGGGATTTTTGTTTCCTCAGCTTGTGGTGGTGGTGGCTCTTGTGGGCAATGTAAAGTGCAAGTGAAATCAGGCGGCGGTGAAATTCTCCCAACTGAGTTATCACACATTTCGAAGAAAGAAGCGAAAGAAGGCTGGCGTTTAGCATGCCAAGTAAACGTGAAATCTTCAATGGATGTTGAACTTCCAGAAGAAATTTTTGGCGTGAAAAAATGGGAGTGTACTGTTATTTCTAATGATAACAAAGCAACTTTCATCAAAGAGCTTAAACTTCAAATTCCTGAGGGTGAAGAGGTGCCATTCCGTGCTGGTGGTTATATCCAAATTGAAGCAGAGCCACATACCGTTAATTATAAAGACTTCGATATTCCAAAAGAATACCACGAAGACTGGGATAAATTTAACTTATGGCGTTATGTCTCAAAAGTGGATGAGCATATTATCCGTGCTTACTCAATGGCTTCATACCCAGAGGAGAAAGGTATTATTATGCTAAATGTGCGTATTGCGACACCTCCACCAAAACAGCCTGATGCTCCTCCAGGACAAATGTCTTCATACATTTGGTCATTAAAAGCGGGCGACAAAGTAACAATTTCTGGTCCATTTGGTGAATTCTTCGCCAAAGATACTGATGCAGAAATGGTATTTATTGGTGGTGGCGCAGGTATGGCACCAATGCGTTCGCATATTTTTGACCAATTAAAACGCTTAAAATCTAAACGTAAGATGACCTTCTGGTACGGTGCTCGTTCAGAGCGTGAAATGTTCTATACCGAAGACTTCGATATGCTTCAAGCAGAAAACGATAACTTCAAATGGTATGTAGCACTTTCTGATCCACTACCAGGTGACCGTGAAGACTACTTCCGTGGCTTCATTCACAATGTGCTTTATGAAAATTACCTGAAAAATCACGAAGCACCTGAAGACTGTGAATACTATATGTGTGGTCCACCGGTGATGAATGCCGCCGTAATCGGTATGCTGAAAAGCTTAGGTGTTGAAGATGAAAACATCTTGTTAGATGATTTCGGCGGCTAATAGCCCTTCGTTTCAATAAACAACAAGCGGTTGATTTTGCAGAGTTTTTTGTAAAATCAACCGCTTGCTATTTCAATATAGGGTAGAAAAATAAAAAGTTCGATATCTCAGCTCTTCAAAAAGCCTTTTATTTCACTGAGAGAACCATTAGTCGTATTGAAAAACAGTTTATTTTTGTCGTAAAAAATTTAAATAATTGATTTTACAGAGATATACCGTGCTAATTTAAGTATAGAATATGCTATAATTCTGCCAAATTCTTAAGCCTATTAATCCTCATGAAAAAATTATTTCTTCTATGTACTACTCTTTTTATTTTAACCGCTTGCGGAAAAGCCCCAGAGCAAATCGTCTTGCAAGGCAAAACAATGGGAACGACTTACACAGTCAAATATATTGATAATGGCGAAGTGAAGAACTTAGCTAATCCTGAAAAAGTAAAAAATGAGTTAGATGGTTTATTAGTTGAAGTGAACAACCAAATGTCCACTTACCAACCAGATTCTGAAATTAGCCAATTTAATCAACTCAAAGAAGCGAACCAAGCGGTTGAAATTTCGCAAGATTTTGCAAAAGTAGTGGAAGAGGCTATTCGTTTAAATAAAATGACAGAAGGGGCACTAGATATTACGGTTGGGCCACTAGTAAATTTATGGGGATTTGGACCCGATAAGCGTTTAAACATAGTGCCTTCTGACGAGAAAATTAAAGAATTGTCTAGCTATGTTGGCATTGATAAAATCAACCTAAAAATGGGTGATAAGCCAACGCTGACTAAAACGGTGCCTAATCTTTATTTAGATTTATCTTCTATTGCGAAAGGTTTTGGCGTAGATAAGCTAGCGGAATATCTTGAAAATGCAGGTGTGAGCAACTACTTAGTAGAAATCGGTGGTGAGCTGCGTGGTAAAGGTAAAAATTTAAAAGGATTAGATTGGCGAATTGCGATTGAACAGCCTATAATGGAGCAATCTCAATCTGCACAAATTACAGTGCCTTTACATAATTTAGGTATGGCAACATCGGGCAATTACCGTAATTATTTTGAAGATGAAAACGGCAACCGTCTTTCACATATTATTGACCCACAAAAATTAAGCCCGGTGAGCCACAATTTAGCTTCAATTACCGTCCTTGCCCCAACAACGATGACAGCAGACGGATTATCAACGGGCTTATTTGTACTAGGCGCAGAAAAAGCCTTGGCACTGGCAGAGCGTGAAAAGTTAGCGATATTTTTAATTATTAAAAATGGTGACAAGTTTGAGTCGCAAATGTCGAGCGAATTTAAAAAATTGATTCAATTACAATAGTTGGAGTGTAAAATGGAAACAGTATTATTAACCTTTGGTTTTTTTATTGCAGTGATTTTTGCAATGTCAATTGGCTTTATTGTGAAAGGTAAAACCATCAAAGGCAGTTGTGGTGGCATTACCGCTTTAGGTATGAAAAAAATGTGCGACTGTGAAGAGCCCTGTGATAACTTAAAATCGAAAATCGCAGACGGCACGGCAGATCCTGAAGAAGTAGCACATTTTAATAAAGAACCACAATTTTACGAAGTGAAGTAATTTATCTTTACACTCTAAATTTTATTATCTATGTATAAGCGGTACGATTTGCAAAATTTTTTGCAAATTTCACCGCTTGCTGCTTTTATAACAAACCAATGTGCTTCGCCTTAACCGAAGTTACGGGAGACTTATGACAACTCAATTAACCTCAAAAACGTATGATATCCATTTCCCTAAACTAACGCCAGAACAGCTTGCTGAAAATGCTAAGAAAAAAGTGATTATTGGTATGTCAGGTGGGGTAGATTCCTCTGTTTCTGCTTTTATTCTTCAACAACAAGGCTATATCGTTGAGGGCTTGTTTATGAAAAATTGGGAAGAAGATGATGACACAGATTACTGCACTGCAGCCGCTGATTTAGCGGATGCTCAAGCTGTGGCTGGTAAGCTGGGAATAAAATTGCATAAAATCAATTTTGCAGCGGAATATTGGGACAACGTATTTGAATATTTCTTAGCAGAATATAAAGCAGGACGTACGCCAAATCCTGATATCTTGTGTAACAAAGAGATCAAATTCAAAGCATTTTTGGAATATGCGGCAGAAGATCTTGGTGCAAACTATATCGCTACAGGGCATTACGTTCGCCGTAGTGAGGACGATCAAAACGCAAAATTACTGCGTGGTTTAGATGAAAATAAAGATCAGAGCTATTTTTTATACGCTATCAATAAAAAGCAAGTTGGGCAGAGTTTATTCCCTGTCGGCGAAATTGAAAAGCCGATTGTGCGGGCGATTGCTGAAGATTTGGGTTTGGCAACGGCGAAGAAAAAAGATTCGACTGGAATTTGTTTTATCGGTGAGCGTAAATTTAAAGATTTCTTAGCACGCTACCTGCCAGCTCAACCTGGCGAAATTCGCACGGTGGAGGGGAAAGTGGTTGGTCGCCACGATGGTTTAATGTACCACACGCTCGGTCAGCGTAAAGGTTTAGGGATTGGTGGTGTAAAAGGCTTGAGTGAAGATCCGTTTTATGTGGTGGAGAAAGATCTCATCAATAATGTTCTGGTGGTGGCTCAAGGGCACGATAATTCAGCACTACTTTCAACTGGCTTAATTGCAAAACAACTCACCTGGGTAGATATGCAACCACTGCGTGAAAATTTACGTTGTACTGTGAAAACTCGTTATCGTCAGGCAGATATTGCCTGTGAAATTCAAGTAATTGATGATGAAACTATTCGCGTGGTATTTGATGAGCCGCAAATTGCAGTGACGCCAGGTCAATCAGCCGTGTTTTATTTAGGTGAAGTTTGCCTAGGCGGTGGAATTATTGAAGCACAGCTAAAATAATTTTAATAAATATTGAAATATTTTGCATATTTATGCAAAATAGCACAAGCAAAAAAGGAAGGCGATAAAGCACCTTTTCATTTTGATAATATAAAAGGAATAGAATTATGGCTCTTTGGGGTGGACGTTTTACACAACAAGCAGATGCAAAATTTAAATATTTTAATGACTCATTACGTTTTGATTATCGCTTAGTCATTCAAGATATTGAAGGGTCAATAGGTTGGGCAAAAGCGATTACATCAGTCGGTATTTTAACGGAAGCAGAGTTAGAACAGCTGATTGCAGCATTGAAAGAAGTGCGTGCGGAGGTGGAGGCTAATTTAACCATCATCTTAAAAGATGATGCAGAAGATATCCACAGCTGGGTTGAATCTAAGTTAATTGAGAAAGTAGGTGATTTAGGTAAAAAATTGCACACTGGGCGTAGCCGTAATGACCAAGTTGCGTTAGACATTAAAATGTGGTGCAAAGTACAAGCAACGGCGTTGCAAGAGCGTATTCGTGCGTTGCAAGAACGTTTAGTTTCCGTGGCGGAAGAGAATCAAAATTCGGTAATGCCTGGCTACACGCACTTGCAACGTGCACAGCCTGTTACTTTTGCCCATTGGTGTATGGCATATTATGAAATGCTTGAGCGTGATTTCAGCCGTTTAAATGATGCGAATAAACGTATGAGCACTTGCCCACTTGGTTCGGGTGCATTAGCGGGAACTGCTTATGGTATTGATCGTGATCTCCTTGCCCGTGATTTGGGCTTTGAAGAAGCGACGCGTAACAGTTTAGATAGCGTGTCAGACCGCGATCATATTTTGGAATTACTTTCAACTGCTGCCATCAGTATGGTGCATTTATCACGTTTTGCCGAAGATTTGATTATTTTCAATAGCGGCGAATCGGGCTTTCTTGAAATGTCTGATCGCGTCACTTCAGGCTCATCACTTATGCCACAGAAGAAAAACCCAGATGCTTGCGAGCTAATTCGTGGTAAATCAGGGCGTGTATTTGGGGCATTAACAGGGCTTTTAACCACTTTAAAAGGTTTACCGCTTGCTTATAACAAAGATATGCAAGAAGACAAAGAAGGTATTTTTGATGCCCTTGAAACTTGGCAAGCTTGTTTGGAAATTGCAGAATTAGTGTTGGTTGATATTCAAGTGAATACGGAACGTACTCGTGAAGCCGCACAGCAAGGCTATGCAAATGCAACTGAATTAGCCGATTACCTTGTGGTGAAGGGGGTGCCATTTCGTGAAGCACATCATATTGTGGGGGAAGCCGTGGTTTATGCCATCAGCAAAAAAGAGCCACTTGAGGCATTAAGCATTAGAGAATTCCAACAATTCCACCACACAATTAGCGATGATGTTTATCCTATTCTGTCATTAGAATCCTGCTTAGAAAAACGTTGTGCTAAAGGTGGAGTAAATCCACAGCGTATTGCAGAAGCAATTGCGGCAGCAAAAGCCTCTTTAGCTTCTTAAATTTTCCGAGATACAAGCGGTCATATTTTTAATGAAATTTGCAAAAAATTTTTTAAATATGGCCGCTTGTTTGCTAAATTTTTAAGATTTTTGCTCGTTACGATTGCAAAATGGGCATTACCTCTTTAAACTTTCGAGTAATTTTTGAATTTTATTTCCACTATTTTATTTCAAGAGTGTTATATGACCGAATCAGTGAATCCTATTCAGGAGCAGCCTAATTCAGCTCTCACTTTAGGGCAGAAATTAAGAGCAGCTCGTGAGGCATTAAATCTTTCAATTGTAGAAGTAGCTCAAAAAACAAATCTAAAAAAATCACATATTGATTCTATTGAAAATGATATTTTTATTTTAAAAAATGTTGCTCCAACCTTTGTGCGTGGTTATGTACGTAATTATGTGAAATTTTTACGGTTGCCCGAATCATTGGTTTCTTCTGTCAATTATGGTGAGGTAACTATTCCGAAAGAGGTTACAAAAGTTGCTCCTGTACGATCATCGTCTAATTCGCAGGGTAAAGCATTAAAATATTTAACCATATTAGTGCTTTTAGCTGCGTTAGGTATGACACTTTTATGGTGGTGGCAAGGTTATCAAAAAGATCAGGAAAATCGTGAGCAGCTAGTTAATTCAGCACCTATTGCTCAAATTACGAACGATTTACCAGAGGAATCTAATGCGTTAGTTATTGAACAACCAGTTCAGTCTGAAGAATTGTTACCTGCACAAGAACAAACTGCGGAGCAACCAAAAACTGAAACAGAAATAACGACTGAACCTGCGAATGTTTTGCAAAAAGCAGAAACGATAATAGATGTTGACGTAGCAGAGCCACCAGTAGTGGTAGGCAATGATGAATTACGCATTGAAATTACTGGCTCACAAAGTTGGGTTACGGTAAGAAATGCTAAAAATAAACGTTTAGCGGAGAAGCTTTACAGTAATGGCGAAGTATTAACCTTTAATGAAAATGAGCAATACCGCTTAACCATCGGCGCGCCAGCAAACGTAAAAATTTACTACAAAGGAGAGGAAGTACCGTTAAAAATTGATGGACGTGTTGCTCGTATCCGTTTGCCGTTGCAATAATCTTCTTAAGAATAAAACGCACGTAAATATAACCGTTTCGTCGTTATTTTCTACGAGTGTTTTCTGTTCTACAACTTTTAACTACTAGAAAGAATATGATACATCAATCACCAATTAAACGTCGGGTATCGAAAAAAATCTATGTCGGTAATGTGCCAGTAGGGGGAGATGCCCCGATTTCTGTACAATCAATGACCAATACACGCACCACAGATGTGGAGGCAACAGTAGCTCAAATTAAAGCGTTAGAACGTGTTGGGGCAGACATTGTGCGTGTTTCTGTACCAACAATGGATTCTGCGGAAGCATTTAAAGTGATTAAACAGCAAGTGAATGTGCCGTTGGTTGCGGATATTCATTTTGATTATCGTATTGCGTTAAAAGTGGCGGAATACGGCGTAGATTGCCTGCGTATTAATCCGGGTAATATTGGTAATGAAGAGCGTATTCGTGCGGTAGTTGATTGTGCAAGAGATAAAAATATTCCAATCCGCATTGGCGTTAATGCAGGATCACTTGAGCGTGATTTGCAAGAGAAGTATGGCGAACCTACGCCACAAGCGTTGTTGGAGTCAGCATTACGTCACGTGGATCATCTTGATCGTCTCAATTTTGATCAATTTAAAGTAAGTGTGAAAGCTTCAGATGTGTTCTTAGCGGTTGAATCTTATCGACTGCTTGCAAAACAAATAGATCAGCCGCTACATTTAGGGATCACGGAAGCAGGTGGGGCAAGAGCGGGATCTGTAAAATCTGCGGTTGGGCTAGGCTTGTTATTAGCGGAAGGTATTGGTGATACTTTACGTATTTCTCTGGCTGCCGATCCAGTAGAAGAAATTAAAGTGGGTTTTGATATTTTAAAATCTCTGCGTATCCGCTCACGTGGCATTAACTTTATTGCTTGCCCAACTTGCTCACGCCAAGAAATTGATGTGATTGCAACAGTAAACGAGCTAGAGCAGCGTTTAGAAGATATTATCACCCCGATGGATGTTTCTATTATCGGTTGTGTGGTCAATGGTCCAGGTGAAGCACTGATCTCTGATTTAGGCGTAACGGGCAGTAATAAAATGAGTGGTTTTTATTTAGATGGCGTGCGTCAAAAAGAGCGTTTTGATAATGCAAAATTAATTGACCAACTAGAAGCTAAAATCCGTGCTAGAGTGGCACAACAGAACAACCGTATAGATATTGTAAATAAATAGGAATAAAACTGTGGCAAAAACAATACAAGCAATTCGTGGAATGAACGATTGTTCACCTACTGAGTCTCCATTATGGCAATGGGTTGAAGAAAAAGTACGTCACGTATTAGCCTGTTACGGCTATTCAGAAGTGCGTATGCCAATTGTTGAAAGTACGCCGTTATTTGCTCGTGCGATTGGCGAAGTCACCGATGTGGTATCTAAAGAAATGTACACATTCTGGGATAATGATGAGCAATTAACCCTTCGCCCCGAAGGCACAGCAGGTTGTGTGCGTGCAGCAATTGAGCGTGGCTGGATTTATAATAACGAACAACGCTTGTGGTATATAGGACCAATGTTCCGCCATGAACGCCCACAAAAAGGACGTTATCGCCAATTTCATCAAGCGGGTGTTGAGGTTTTCGGTATTCCTAATCCCGAAATTGATGCAGAATTAATTCTTTTAACTGCTCGCCTTTGGAAAGCTTTGGGCATTGAGCAACACGTTTCGCTTCAACTTAATTCCATTGGTTCATTAGAGGCTCGAGCAAATTATCGGTCGGCATTGGTAAAATTTTTGGAAAATCACACCGCTTTAATGAGTGAGGAAGAGAAAGAGCGTTTAGTAAAAAACCCACTGCGTATTCTCGATACAAAAAATGAAACATTACAAGCAGTGCTAAATGAGGCACCAAAATTGCTTGATTATTTAGATGATGAGAGCCGTGAGCATTTTGCTCAATTATGTGGTTTACTTGATGCAATGGGCATTTGTTACGAAGTCAACCCCAAATTAGTACGTGGGTTAGATTATTACAACAAAACTGTATTTGAATGGGTTACTTCCGCTTTAGGTTCACAAGGTACTGTTTGCGGTGGTGGGCGTTATGATGGTTTAGTTGAGCAGCTTGGCGGACACGCAACACAAGGTGTTGGTTTTGCAATGGGGTTAGAGCGTTTAGTATTGCTTGTGCAAGAAGTGAACAAAGAGATTGATTTACCCAAAGCAGTTGATGTTTATCTTGTTTTCTCGGGCGAAGGCTCAACCGTAAATGCCTTCGAAATTGCAGAACAAATTCGTACTGAAATACCGCAACTGCGTGTAATGAGCCACTGTTCAGGTGGAAAATTCCAAAAACAATTTAAACGTGCAGATAAAATGGAAGCAAAGATTGCATTAGTAATTGGCGAAAGTGAAGTGGCAGAAAAAAAAGTGGTTATCAAAGACCTACGTTCAGGTTCTGAGCAGATCACGATTGCACAATCAGAACTAATTGCTGAACTTAATAAACGATTTTAGGAGAAAAAATGAGTAACGAATATTTAAATAAAACCGAAGAACAGCAGTTTGAAGATGCCAAAAATTGGTTTAAGGAAAATGGTACCCCTATTTTAGTCGCAATTATTTTAGTTTGTGCAGCCAGTTTGGGGTGGAATTTTTGGAAAAACCATCAGCTTGAAACGGCACAAAAGACTTCCGCATCATATCAGCGTGTGATGGAGAGCTATTTGCAAAATCCAAATAAAAATCAACCGCTTGTAGAAAAGTTTATTGCGGATAATCAAGATTCAAGCTATGCGACTTTTGCACAATTTGAGCGAGCAAAACAAGCGGTCGAAAAAGGCGATTTTTTTGCAGCTAAAGTAGCGTTACAATCCGCTTTAACTCAATCTGATTCTACATTGAAAACGTTGGCTCGTTTTCGTTTAGCACAAGTGGATTACCAATTAAAATCTTACGATGAAGCACTTGCAGGTCTTACTCAGATTCAAGATAAAGCGTGGGAGTTACGTAAGCAAATCCTAATTGGCGATATTCTTGTTGCAAAAGGTGATAAGCCTGCCGCTAAAATGGCTTACGAACAAGCTAGATTAAATGCGGCTCCTCAAGAGCAAACTTTAATTGATGTGCGTTTGAATAATTTATAAAAATAAAGCCTGATTGAAAATAGAAAGTCAATCAGGCTTTTATATTTTTGATGTTGAGGGTTAATTTTTTCATAGAAAAACAAATTTCTTGCCATAGTGGATGATTAGAAACCTAGAATATTGTAATAATTGTTACAAAAGTAGTAAAAACTTATTAAAAAAACTACTATCAAAAAATAAATTTGATTATAATAGAAGCGTAAAGTGAAAAGGAGAGTATTCTCTTTTTTCTATTGATAGTAATTTATTTTGATGGTTTATTTTGCTTGAAGTATTTTTAATTGAAAATTTATTTCAATCAATTTTAAAATTTAAATTCAATCAATCGCTTTTTATTTGGTAAATGTATTGAATTAAGATAACGTTTATCAAATGGCTAGCTCATTTAGTTAGCCTAAGTAAATTAATAAGGTTGCTTTTTGGATAAATAAGTAATCCCTATTTCATATTATTTTATTTATTGGTTATTAGGAGAAAATATGCAACATTCATATACGTCAGCTAGACGACCTTCGTGGCGCGGCATTTTGGCTGGGCTTGTTATGGGCTTAGTTGTTAGCATGGTTATGTTTGCTTTAGCGTTAGTTGTCGGTTCATTCTTGTCATTGGATTTAAGCGGTGCTGGCATTGCTGCAGGCGTTTATGCTGTTATCACAGCTTTAATCAGTGCTTTTGTTGCAGGCTATTTTGCTGTTAAGGCATCAGCACCTGAAGCTTTATTTGGTGATGGCACTGACATCTTACCAAAAGATGCTGTCTTAACGGGTATCTTGACTGCCGCTACTATCATCGTTATCACTACTTTTTCAACTATGAACGGGCTAGGTAACGTTGCTCGTACTGCAGGTTCTGCGATCAATTCGACAGCTAGTGTAACTACGAGTGTTATCAGTTCAAGTTCTATCGGTTCTATTATTTCTGAAGAACTAGAAGAGGCATCTGCTGGAGAATCAGGTAATGTGATTAATATCATTGCCAATAAAGCACAAGAGCTTTATCAACAAGTTACTGGCAACATCAGTCGTGAAGATATTGAACAATGGGTTGCTAAAAACAACGATACATTCTCTAAAGAGCAAATCAGTGCGTCTGCTAATGTGGTAGAAAAAATGGTTAATACCACTAAAAATGAAATCAAAAATATGGACTTTACCAGCATTGAGACTTGGAAAAATCTAGATGATTATGCTAAAAAACGTGCTGCTGAAATTGAGAATGCGTTAACAGGTGATAAAATCATCGTTCAGTTAAAAAATGAAGGTTTAAGCGAAGCTGAAGCTCAGCAAATTCGCAATGAAGCAGTTTCTGCTTATCAAGAATATAAAGCTAAAATTGAGCAAGCTGTTGCTGATGCTAAAGCTAAAGCAGAACAAGCTTTAGCTACTGCTGAAGAAGCTGCTCGTAAAGCTGCACTATATTCGGGTCTATTTTGGTTAATTAGCACACTATTAACCTTTGTAGCTTGTGTGCTTGGTGCGAAAAAAGCTGCTGCGAACTATCGTTTAGCTCGCCCTTTGGCTCACTAATCAATACGCGTAGTATCGAAAAGCTATACGCTTTGATCTAAATCTAAAATTTAGGCTATTTTAATTTAAGGACTAAGTTCTGTATTGCACGGGCTTAGTCCTTTTTGTTTTCGCTAGCAGCTGATTGTTATAGTGTTAATGATCCGATTTACTGTTTTGGAGATAACATTGATTTGCTGTTTGAAAGATTAGTTGTATTTAGGCATAAAAAATCTGCACCTTAATCAGTGTTAACTTTTGGGGGCAGATCAAATAGGGGCTTATTATTTAGAGCATCTAGGATTATAGACGCATCGGCATAATTACATATTCTGCAGAGGGGTTATCACAATCTTCAATTAAGCAGCTTGAGCTAGAATCAACTAGGCTGAAGCGTACTCGTTGGCATTTTAAAGTGTTTAGCACGTCTAACACATAGCTTACATTAAAGCCGACTTCCATTTCTGGGCTGTCGTAGGCGACATCAATCATCTCTTCAGCTTCTTCTTGCTCTGGATTATTAGCGGTAATTTTAAGTAAGTTGTTGCTTAGCGTTAAGCGTACGCCTCTAAATTTTTCGTTTGAAAGAATCGCAGCACGCATTAAAGCACGTTTTAAGGTTTCAGTGTCAGCTTCTAAAATACGATCTGCGTTGCGAGGAAGTACTCGGCGGTAGTCTGGAAATCTACCGTCAATGAGTTTGGAGGTAAATACGATACCATTCATCGTAATACGAATATTGCTTGAACCAATCTCTAAACGTACTTCGTCATTGCTTGCAGACACCAAACGTGAAAGTTCAAGAACGGCTTTTCGTGGCACAATAACGGAATGGGTTAAAAGCTCCTGGTTTAACACCATAGTACAAACAGCTAAACGATGTCCGTCTGTTGCTATTGTGCGTAACAAGTTACCTTCGGTTTCAAACTTCATACCGTTTAAGAAATATCGGGCGTCTTGGTTTGCCATTGAAAATTGGGTTGCATCAATAAGTCGTGCAAGAGTAGATTGCTCAATAGAAAAATCGACTTCAGGGCTCCAATCCATTAAATTTGGATAGTCGCTGGCAGGCAAAGTAGCTAGGCTAAATTTACTACGACCTGCTTTGATGAGGGCTTTATCTTCTTCAAATTCAACTGAAATCACGCTGTCATCAGGCAAACTTTTGCTGATATCTAAGAATTTTTTTGCTGGAATGGTAAATTTTCCAGCAAAATCGACCGCTTGTAGTAGCTGAGCTTGGGTGGTCAATTCAACTTCTAAATCTGTTCCTGTTAAGGATAAACGATCGCCTTCAATTCTTAACAAAATATTGTTAATGACTGGCAAAGTTGGGCGGCTGCTCAATACGCTGCATACTTGTTGTAAAGGTTTAAGTAACTGGTCTCTAGTAATCGTAATTTGCATAATCATTCCTTTATTCTTAACGGCTTAAGATGATAATTTACGAGTTAAATTAATATAATCTTCTTGGATGCCACTTTCAGTATCACGTAATTCATTAATCGTTTTGCAGGCGTGTAGCACAGTTGTGTGATCTCGTCCGCCAAATTCTCTGCCAATTTCAGGCAAGCTATGATTAGTAAGCTCTTTTGCTAATGCCATCGCCATTTGGCGAGGGCGGGCAACGCTTCTCGCACGGCTTTTCGATTTAATATCTGCCACTTTAATGCCATAATATTCCGCTACAATTCGCTGAATATTTTCAAGCGTAATTAAGTAATCGAATGAGGCGAATAGATCTTGTAAGGTTTCACGTACGGCATCAACAGTAATTGGGCGGAGTGTGAGTTTTTGCCACGCAATGACACGGTTTAATGCACCTTCTAATTCACGCACATTCGTACGGAGTTTTTGCCCCATCAAATAAGCGGCCTCTTCTTGCAAATCTGCACCTCGTTCTAAGGCTTTTTGGCGAAGAATGGCTACTCGGGTTTCTAATTCAGGTGGCTCAATCGTGGCACTAATACCGCCACTTAAACGAGATTTAATCGCCGTGTCAATTTTATCAATATTTTTAGGTAATATATCAGAAGTCAGAATAATCTGTTTTTTCTGTTCAAATAGTGCATTTAATAGATGTAAAAACTCTTCTTGAACTTTTGGCTTATTTGCTAGGAATTGAATATCATCAATCATTAATACATTTAGTGAACGATAGAACTTCTTAATTTTTTCCGCATCACTATTGGAGCTATTAATTGCTTTAATAATATCTCGATAAAAACGCTCAAGATGGATATATAGCACACGAATGGTTGGATTGCGTTTGATTAACTCATTACCAATCGCGTGTAATAAGTGGGTTTTGCCTAAGCCTGTGCCCGCATAGAAAGAGAGTGGATTGCAATGGCTTTCACCTAAATTATCTACCACTTGTTGAGCCACCAATTTCGCTAGTTGGTTGGAGCGGCCTTGTACAAAATTATCAAAAGTTTGATGCGGATTTAAGCCTGTTTTAAAGCCCGTATTGGCAAATTCTGATGGTGCGTTTTGAGTACCAAGTTGGGGCTTTGGTTGCTCGGTGGGCTTAATACCCACTTTTAGCGTAACAACTAAATGATCATTTTTAGCTAAAAAGCGAGCAAGATCGGTAATTTCGGATAAAAATTTGTCTTTAACCCAATTTTCAACAAATTGATTTTGAGCATAAAGCGTGAGTTCTCCATTGTCAGAACTGGCCTGTAGAGGACGTAGCCAAGTGCTGTAGTCGGTTGGCGATACTTTCGTTTGTAAGTGATTAAGGCAATCAGACCAAAGGGAAGACACAATTTGCTCCAAAATTATTGTTATGAATGGCGTAATGATACCTGAAAAAAGGGGAGAAATCTTGCAAATTTTTGATAGTTTCGGTGTAAGTTTTAAGGTGATTTTAATTGGTAAGCAAGCGGTCAT